>NZ_FXTD01000001.1 GCF_900182635.1 Halorubrum cibi
GAGTCCGGTCTCACCGGCGACCCGGATGACACCGAACGTCCACGGCTCACATCAGATCTCCTCTTACGCCGGAGCGCAGGGGGCGAAATCCTCATCCTTCGCGGACCTGAGTGTTGTCCAGCATGGGTCATAAACCCATCGGACTCCGTCGGTCCTGCGAAACCGGGCCGAGTTGAACGGCCCGAGTTCGCGATGCGTTCTTCGCATTCCATTCGAATCGGGGTATACATTTAACCCCGTCGGAACGCGTCGACCGGCCGCCGAAGCGGCCGGCCGCTACCCCCACCGCGGGGGCCTTCGCATTCCATTCGAATCGCGGTGTACACTTAACCCCGTCGAACCGAACCCGCCACGTCATGCGGTTTCATGGCGCGAAAGACGGCTCGGGTGAGGGCTCCCCCGACGCGTGGCTGGCCGGTCGAGGTGAAAGAAACACGGATCGACGGGAGCGGACGGGTGGACGAGCTACTCCTCGTCGAGGTACTCGATACCCTGTTTCGAGACGTTCGCCTTCGTGATGTCGTCGAGGTCGTTGAGCCAGAAGTCCTCGTCGGCGTCGTCGACCTCGGGAGCGCTGTCCTTCCACGCCCACCCCTCATACTCGTGGACCTTCTTCGTCCCCTTCTCACGAAGTCTGAGCGTGATTCGTTCCGCCTCTTCCTCTGAGGGGCCGGGATCAAGGGTTCGAGCTGCCTTGAGCGCGGCCTGTCTCGGCATGTTCCCGGAGAACTCGCTCGGTTCCGACCCGTCCTCCTCTCGGAGAGCGAAATTTCGCTTACCGTCTTCACGTACCATGGTTTTACCTCCGTGTCAACTCAACACACAGCCCGTAATAAATATATCGGCGAAATGAAAGCTGATCGGCACGTCATTTATAACTACGTCCGGGTGGGCTGGCGATTTCGAGACGGAGTCGACGATCGGCCGCTCGGGACGGGCAGCATCTACCGAACACCGGAAACCGGACGTGCGATCCCTCATGCGCGCTCCCGGTGGTCGCTTCCGGAGGAGGAGCGTTCTCGCATCAATTCTGGTAAACAACACTTATATGTCTCCTGTGGCGAAGTGCGAGCCATACATCCGCGATGGTTCGCAAAAAGAAGCTCAGTCCGAGTGGCGCCAAAGACGACGACGGGGAGTACCACAACGTTCACGTGAACCTCCACGAGGACGAGCTCGCCGTCGCCGGAATGGAGATCGGGGACGAGGTGTTCGTTCGCGTCCGCGACGGGAAGATCATCATTCAGAAGGCCGACTCCGACCCCGAACAGCTCGAACACGACTTCTGAGACCATCGCGATCCGCCGCCGCTTCCGGGGATCTCCTTGCCGCGCTCGGATCGAACACCTCCGCGGCTGCGATATCGGCGGGTCGGCGGATTGATACCGGACGACGACGAGAACCGATCGATGGGTCTCTACGACCTCGTGAAGCCGGCGTTGTTCGCGCTGCCGGCCGAGACGGCACACACCGCGGGACACCGCCTCCTCCGAGAGGTACAGGGCACTCCGATGGAGTCGGTCATCCGAGAACGATACACGGTAGAGAACGAGCGGTTGCGGGTGAACGCCTTCGACCTCTCGTTCCCGAATCCGATCGGCGTGGCCGCCGGGTTCGACAAGAACGCCGAGGTGCCGCGGGCGCTCGCCGCGCTCGGGTTCGGCCACGTCGAGGTGGGCGGGGTGACCGCCGAGGGCCAACCGGGGAACCCCCGACCGCGGCTGTTCCGGCTCCGCGAGGACGGCGCGTTGATCAACCGGATGGGGTTCAACAACGAGGGCGCGGACGCCGTCGGCGACCGCCTCGACCGGGAGCCGATGCCGGACGTGCCGGTCGGTATCAACATCGGGAAGTCGAAGTCGACGCCGCTCTCTGAGGCGGCCGACGACTACCTGTACACCTACGAGCGCGTCGCCGGTGCGGGCGACTACTTCGTCGTCAACGTCTCCAGTCCCAACACGCCCGGCCTCCGCGAGCTACAGAACCGCGAGGCGCTCGAGGAGATACTCGAAACGCTCTCGGAGGCGGGCGCGTCTCCGCTTCTGGTCAAGCTCTCGCCCGATCTCCCGCGGGAAGCGATCGCGGACGCGCTCGCCGTCGTCGACGACCTCGACCTCGACGGCGTGATCGCGACGAACACGACCGTCTCGCGTCCGGACACGCTCGAGAGCCCGAACCGCGCGGAACGAGGTGGACTCTCGGGGAAGCCGATCGAGGACGTCTCCACCGATCTGGTCCGGTTCGTCGCGGAGCAGACCGACGTGCCGGTCGTCGGCGTCGGCGGCGTCTCCGACGCGGCGGGCGCCTACGAGAAGATCCGTGCCGGGGCGTCGGTGGTCCAGCTGTACACCGCCCTCGTCTACGAGGGTCCGAGGCTCGCTCGTGCGATCAATCGGGAACTGCTCGACCTGCTCGACCGCGACGGGTTCGAGACCGTCGAGGACGCGGTCGGCGCGGACCTCGAGTGATCGGGGCGGAGCCGGCGATCAGGCCTCGACCGCGTTCCGGACGATGACGACGACGTCCTCGGCGTCGAGCAGGTCGCCCTCGCCGGCGTACTGCCTTTCCTCCTCGATCGAGAACTCCCCGTCCTCCAGCGTTACGCCCGCGACGTGGAGCTCGTCGCCGTCGATCTCGTAGTCGCCGTCCGCGAGCGCGGCGTCGATGTCGCCGACGCGGTCGCCGTATTTCGGCCCGACCGTGGCGTAATCGAGGTCGATCCCCGTGACCACCGTCTCGACGGGCGCCTCGGCGTCCGGGTGGACCTCCAGATCCTCGACGTGCATCACACCGGTGACGTCGTCCTCGAACCCGCGGACGTCGGCGTACACCTCGACCGCGTCGAGGTCGGCGTTGAGCGGGAGCTGGTTCTCGCTTTTGTACCGGCGGAGCGCGCCCACGACCGCCATCGCGGCGCGGCCCGCGTCGGCGTCGGCATCGAGCCCGAGCGGCACGGGCCAGTCGGCGAGGTGTACCGAGTCGGTCGCGCCCTCGCTCGTGGCGTTCCCCTCGGCGGCGTCCGCGTACATGTCCTGCCACAGCTCCTCCGTGACGTGCGCGAGCACGGGCGCGAACAGCTTCAGGAACCGGCGGTGGGCGGTCCGGAGGGTGTACGCGGCCGAGGCGTCCTCGCGCTGTTTGGCGATCTCGAGGTAGTCGTCACAGAACGTGTTCCAGAAGAAGCTCCGGAGCCCGTCGCGAGCCTTCGAGAACTCGCGGTTCTCCAGCCGCCCCGTGAGCGTCTCGATCTCGCGGTCGAGCTCCGCGAGCAGCCAGCGGTCGATCTCGCGGAGGCCGCCCTCGGGCTCGTCGGGGTACGGCTCGGGCGCGAGCGACTCGACCAGCTTCGAGGCGTTCCACAGCTTCCGGATGAGCTTCTCGCCCGCGCGGAGTCCCTTCTCCTGGTAGGGGAGGTCGTCGCCGATCGCGGAGCCGGACGCCCAGTACCGGGCGGCGTCGACGGGGTACTCCTCCAACACCGCGTCGGGGTCGACGACGTTCCCCTTCGATTTCGACATCTTCTCGCGGTTCTCGTCGAGCACCATCCCGTTGATCATCGTCGATTCGAACGGCACCTCGCCGGTGTGCTCGTAACACTTGATCACGGTGTGGAACAGCCAGAAGGAGATGATGTCGTGGCCCTGCGGTCGGACGTCCATCGGGTAGATCTCCGGGCGTTCCATGCCGAACTCGCCGGCCGCCTCGTCGTAGTCCCAGCCGGCGTTGATCAGTGGGGTGAGAGAGGAGGTCGCCCACGTGTCGAGGACGTCGTCTTCGGCGATGAACTCCCCGTGGCCACACTCCGGACAGGCGTCGACTGGCGGGTCGTCGGAGAGCGGGTCGACGGGGAGATCGGCCTTCTCGGCGACGATCTCGTGGTCACAGTCGGCGCAGTACCAGACGGGGAACGGGATCCCCGAGGAGCGCTGGCGGGAGATGAGCCAGTCCCACTGGAGTCCCTCGACCCAGTGTTGATACCGCGTGAACATCTTCTCGGGGAACCACTCCATCTCGCGGCCCGCCTGGAGGTACTCCTCGCGCTTGTCGAGCACCTCGATGTACCACTGCTCGGTGACGAGGAACTCGACGCTCGTCTCACAGCGCTCGTGGACGTTGACGGTGTGGGTGATCTCCCAGCGGTCGAGGAGCGCGCCGGCCTCCTCGAGGTCGGAAACGATCGCCTCGCGGGCCTCCGAGGAGTGGAGCCCCTCGTACTCGCCCGCCACGTCGGTCATGTGGGCGGACTCGTCGATGGCGACCCGGAGGTCCAAGTCGTGCGCCTGGTACCACTCGATGTCGTTCTGGTCGCCGAAGGTACAACACATCACGATACCTGAGCCCGTCTCCATGTCGACGCGGTCGTCGGCGATGATCGGGACCTCGTGGCCGAACAGCGGGACCTCCGCCTCGCGACCGACGAGGTCCTGGTTCCCCTCGTCGTCGGGATGGACGAAGACGGCGACGCAGGCGGGGAGCAGTTCGGGTCGCGTGGTGGAGATGGTGAAGGCGTCCGCGCTTCCGGCGACCCCGAACTCGATGTCGTGGAAGTGCGAGTCGCGCTCGTCGTCCTCGGTCTCGACCTGCGAGATGGCGGTCTCGCACTCGGGACACCAGATCGCCGGGGCCTCCTGGCGGTACTCGCGACCCTTCTCGTAGAGGTCGATGAAGGAGAGCTGGGAGACGCGCTGGACCTCGGGAGAGATGGTGCGATAGGTGTTGTTCCAGTCGATGGAGAGGCCGACCCCCTGCATCTTCTCGGTGAACTCCTCCTCGTACTCCAGGCACACCTCCCGGCACTTTCGCTGGAACTCGCGGCGCTCGAAGTCCTGGTGGCGGACGTCGAGTTCGCGCTCGGTGAGCCGCTCGGAGGCGATGCCGTTGTCGTCGTATCCGAACGGGTAGAACACCTCGCTGTCGTACATGCGGTGGAACCGGGCGACGACGTCCTGGAGGATCGAGCCGTACACGTGGCCCCAGTGGAGGCTCCCGGAGACGGTCGGTGGCGGGGTGTCGATGGAGAACGCGGTGTTCGGATCGACGGGGTCGTCGGGGTACGCGTACGTCTCCTCGTCGACCCATCGCCGCTGCCAGTGCGGCTCGGCGGTGTCGGGGTCGTACTCTCCGCTGGGCATTATCGGGTGGGATTTCCCGTGGTTCCCTCTTAACGGCCTCGGTTACGCCGGAACCGCGGCGGTCGGTGTAACAGCGGTCGGTGTGATTGTGATGATTGATCTGGCGCGCGCGAGCAACGCGCGCGAGGGAGGCGGGCCGGCCGGCGCAGTTGCGGTGCGGTTTCGTGCCGGCCGGCTCGCCGAGGTTGGGGAGGCGTGAGGTGCGGTGCTGGGCGGGTGGGACTCAAAGGGGCAGCCACGAGGAGGCCGGAGGCGACGTAAGCACCACAGAGAGCGAGCAACGCGAGCGATGAGGAGCGCAACGAGCGTCCGGCCTCCTCGTGGCTGGGGCTTTGGACGTGTTCGTCGCGCCAGCAACCGAGTATAGCCGAGCGGCTGGGGCTTTGTGGGTGTTCACTGCGACAGAAACGACCTATGGCCGAGCAATTGGGACTTTGGAACCGTCCAATGCTTCGAAACCGACGTTCGGATCAAGGCGCGACGCCGACCGTCAGAAGCGTCCCCCACGTCCGGTAGCGGTCGACCATCGCCTCGCGGCTCTCCCAGTTTTCCGTCGGGAACGCCGACTTCTCCGGGATCTCGGTCTCCTGGTCGGGGATCGCGTCCTGCTCGGCGACGTACAGCCCGGCCTCGCGGAACGCCTCCCGGTACTCCGCGCGGCTCCACAGCGTCATGTCGATCGAGATGTTCTCCTGCCACGCGTGGGTCTGCTCGCTCTCGGCGAAGTAGTTCACCGCACAGTAGAACGTCCCGCCGGGTTTCAACACGCGACGGACCTCCTCGAGGGTGTTTTTCGGGTTCGTCGCGTAGTAGAACGCCTCCATCGAGAACACGTGATCGACCGAGTCCTCGGCGAACGGGAGCGCGTCGAAGTCGCCCACGAGGAAGCCGACCGCGTCGTCGTCGGTGTACTCGCGGGCGTTCCGGGCCATCTCCGGCGCGCCGTCGAGACCGTAGCCGCGGCCGATGTCGCGTTCCCGGAGCGCCCGGAGCGCGTAGCCGGAGCCGGTTCCGAGATCGAGGACAGTGTCGCCCGGCTCCACCGGCATGCGTGCGAGGACGTGTTTCGCGGTGTGCCAGTGGCGGTCCTCCATCCCGCGGTCCTTCCCGGTGGCCGCCCACTCGTCGAACTCCTCTCTGACGCTCATACGCGGAGGACGGCCGCAGGGGACAAAACCGGATCGACGGCGGCTGGGGAGCCGACGCGAACGGCGACAGCGCGAGCGACGCGTTTTTCTCCCGAGGCCGGGTGGTCGGGGTATGAAACGCCCGAACCTCCGACGGCCGCGGTTCCGGGTCGCCGACTCCGCCCAGCAGATGGTCGGCGGGTTCCTCCTGGCCGGGCCGTTCGTGGTCACCGAGGAGGTGTGGGTGCTCGCGAGCGGGATGAACGGGCTCCAGGCGCTCCTCACGACGGTCATGGTCGCCGCGATCGGGTACGCGACGCTGTACCGCGCGGACACCGGACGAGACCCCGAGTCCGAACCCGAGGTCATCGGGATCCCGATCCGGTTCCTCTCGTTGATGACCGTCTCGTTCGGGTCGGTGATCGTGCTCGCCGTCCTCTTCGACGCGCCCGACACGTTCCTCATCGAGCGGGGCGTTACGGGGACGGATCTGTGGGTGACGACCGCCAAGGCGGTCTCCGTCGGCGCGGTCTTCAGCGTCGTCGGGGCCGCGACCGCCGACAGCGTGTTCTGACCCGAGGTCGCCGCCCGACCGGACGCGCTCACACCACGACGGCGACGACCGCGAACAGGATCAGTACGCCCGCGACGTCACACACGTTCGTCACGACGGGGATCGTCGTGTCGTCGGGGTTGAGCCCGGCCCGATAGGAGACCTCGACGGCGACGACGCTCGCGACCACGACGAGCACCGCGAGGAGCATCCCTGAGACGAGCGCGATCAGGAGCACGCGGGCGAGCGCGAGCGTCCCGCCGAGCGCGACGCCGATGGCCCACGCCGCGACGCCGACGAGCCCGAAGACGGTCCCCGCGAGCGCGAAGACGGCGGTCACGTTGGCGCGGACGTCAGGGTTCGAGAGCCGCGGCTCGTAGGTCCCGAGGTACAGCTGCGTGGTGAGCCGCGAGCAGGTGATCGACGCGAGGTTCCCGGCCGTGCCGATCTGGACCGGGAGCAGGACGAGGAGCGCGGGGTACTGTAGCAGGGTCGCCTCGAAGCTGTCGAGGACCGTACCTGAGACCAGCTGGAGGATCGACAGCCCCGCGAGAAGCGGGATCATCGTCCGAACGATGCGGCGGATCGACCACTCGTCGACGACGGTCGACCCGTCGGGATAGCCGGGGGTGCCGGAGGCCGCGAGTTCATCGGACGACCCCGGTCCCTCGGGAGCGTCGCTCACGTGATCACCCCCACGACGTAGATCCCGACGAGCAGGAAGAAGACGCCGAAGACGTCACCGAGCGTCGTCACGACCGGGCCGATCACGTTGTCGGGGTTGAGCCCGCGCCGGTACCCGGCGAAGATGACGGTGATCAACACCGAGAGCATCAGAACCGCCGACAGGAAACCGGCGACGAGCATGATGCCGACGAGCTCGAGCAGGTTCCCCCGGCCGCCGGAGAGGACCAGCGTGAGGGACGTGATGACCGCGATGAACACGGAGACCGACATCCCGTTGATGAAGGAGGCGACGATGGCGTTCGTGAGCCGCCGGTCGAGCGCGAACGTCGGTTCGATCACCCCCTGGTGGAGGCCCGTCGAGAGCCGAGCTCCGAGCGAGCCGTAGACGCCGCCGCGGGTCGCGAGAAACGCCGGGAGCAGGAGCAGAATGCCGGGGACGCTCTCGATGCCGGAACGCATGGTCTCGGAGCCGAGGATCGTGCCCGCGAACAGCCCGGCGACGAGGCTGACGAGCACGACGGGGAGCGCCTGGCGGTAGATCTCCCGCGCGCTTTCGTGACCGTCCATGCGGACGTACCGACGAGAGGGGTCGTGAAAAGCCGTCCGGCGGCGGGCGCGTCGGGGAGCGGTCAGACGGATCGGTTCCGGACCGCACCGTTAAGTCGATCCGGCCGGTTCCCCGTGTATGGACTACGCGCTCGCCGTCGAGAACGGACCCGAAACGATCCCAGGGGGGACGGGACTCCTGCTCGTCCACCCGAGCATCGGCGAGACTGACCGGATCGACACGGACTTCCTGAAGACCGACACCGACGCGTTCCTCGTCGTCTCGACGCGGACGACGGCGCGCGAGGTCGAACAGAAGCTCGAGTACTACGACGTCGACGAGGAGAAGGCGACGATCCTCGACACCCTCTCCGTCGAGCGGGGGTACTCCCGGCGCTCCTCCGACGACGTCTACTACGTCTCCGCCCCCGACGACCTCGACGGCGTGGTCGACCGCGTCGAGCGGTTCCTGAAAGAGACCGAGGGGAAGCGACGCGTCTCCGTCGATTCGCTCACCGAGATGGCGTACTACGCGGACGACGACGCCGTCTACGAGGCCGCGGCGGAGATCCTCGACCTGTTGAAAGCACACGACGCGGTCGGCATCTTCCACCTCTCCGAGGAGGTCCACGAGGTGGCGACGCTCGACCGCTTCCGGGAGCTCTTCGACGGGGTCATCTCGCTCGACGGCGACGGCGACGTCGACGTGGACCTCTGAGCCGCCGACTGCTCCGCTACTCCTCGCGGATCGACGCGAACGTCTTCTCCGCCCACTTCACCGCGTAGGGGGCGCCTCGGTCGCGGTACGCCGCGGTGTCCAGCGCGGCGAACGGCGCGGGGAGGTCAAGCCCGTGTCGAACCGCGGAACAGGCGTACTCGGTCGCGCTCGCGAAGTCGGTCTCCCCGCGGGCGACTTCCCTCGGGAGGTCGGCGAGCCGTCCCTCCAGCCGCTCGCCGGCGTCGGTCCACGCGTCGTACAGCCGGGGGGACTCCCCCTCCCACCCGGCGAAGACCTCGCGGGTGTGGAGGCCGATCCACGCGTCGTACAGCGCGGTCGCGACCTGGAAGACCTCCGCGGCGCCCGAATCCGGTCGCCGGACCGCCGCGTCGAGGTCGCGGTATCGCGGCCCGAAGAAGGGGAGGAACGTCTCGGGAAGCCGGTCAGCGGGTTCCTCGGACGAGGCGACCGTCCCCGCGGCCGGTTCGATCCCGACCTGAACCAGCCGGTCGGCGATCAGAAAGGCGAGGAAGTCTTCGGGCGTCCCCTCCGCGCGGCGCTTGAGGAGGACCGCCTGCGGCTCCGTCTGCGTCGTGCGGACCGCGGTCCCGGCTCCGGGAAGCCCGACGGTGAACGTCGGTCCCGCGTACCGGCGGAGGGTCTCCGGAGCGTCCGACGGAAGCCAGTCGTCGGGACACGAAAACGGTGCGAGCCCGTCGACGAACAGTCCGAGGTCCTCCGCGGCCGCGGGCGGCAGCGTCTCGAACTCGGCGTCGACGTCGAGGACCGGCGATCCGGGCGCGTGACGGTCGCGAACCGCCGCCAGGTCGGCGTCGAGATCGCGAGCCGAGAACATCACCCGGCCGTCCCGAAGACGTACGAGAGGATGATAAGCACCGCGAGCGCGGCGGAGATCCCGACCGTGCCGAGGACGATCTTGGTGGATTTGCTCATGGTGGAGACGTGCGCGCCGGCGTGTTAAATTCATTCGGTCGGCGACCGCGGCGAGCGCTCCGTGAGGTAGTGCGGCGGGGGGCGTTCGGGGAGGCGTCCGCCCGCGGACTTAACCGGCCGGCCGAGAGACGACGGGTATGCGGATCCGTGACGCGCTCGAGTCGGACGCCGAGGCGCTCGCCGACGCGACCGACCGACCGGCGGACGTGCTCGTGGACACCGTACACGACCGAACCGTCAGGGTCGCGATCGACGATCGCGACGGGGACGAGATCGACGGCTTCGTCGCGTTCGACGTCCGCGCGGGGACCGTCCACGTGACCGACCTCGCCGGGACGCGTCCGGCGCTCGAGCGGCTGATCGAGGAGCCGAAGCGGTTCGCGAGACGCGAGGGGATGGACGTGGAGGCGGTCGTCGTCGACGGCGAGGAGCGCCGTGCCGACGCCCTCGAGGCCGCCGGGTTCGCGGCCGCGGGATCGGGACCGCGCTTCGAGGGGAGAGCGACGACGCGGTTCCGGCTCGGACGCGACGAGTGACGGGATCGATCGACGAGACCGTCGCGACCGACGGGCCGCTTACAGCCGGTCGGCGAGGTCCTCCGCGAAGTAGGTCACGATCAGGTCCGCGCCGGCGCGCTTGAGCGAGAGGAGCGACTCGTAGGCGACCGCCTCCAGATCGAGCCACCCCTTCTCGGCGGCGGCGTGGAGCATGGCGTACTCGCCGGAGACGTTGTAGGCGGCGATCGGCCGGTCGAACTCCCGGCGGAGGTCCGAGACGACGTCGAGGTACGGGAGCCCGGGCTTCACCATCAGCACGTCCGCGCCCGCCTCGGCGTCGAGTCGGGCCTCCCGGAGCGCCTCCCGGCGGTTGGCGGGGTCCATCTGGTAGTGCCGGCGGTCGCCGAAGGCGGGCGCGCCGTCGGCGGCGTCGCGGAACGGCCCGTAGAAGGCCGACTCGTACTTCGCGGCGTAGCTCATGAGCGCCACGTCCTCGTGACCCGCGTCGTCGAGCGCCGAGCGGATCGCCCCCACCTGTCCGTCCGCCATCGCCGAGGGTGCGACCATGTCCGCGCCGGCGTCGGCCTGCGACACCGCGGTCTCGGCGAGCAGTTCCAGCGTCTCGTCGTTCCGCACCGTCAGCGTCGGGTCGGTCTCGGCATCCTCCTCGATCACGCCGCAGTGGCCGTGGTCGGTGTACTCACACAGGCAGACGTCGCCGATCACGTACGCGTCGGTCGACTCCGAGATCCGGCGGATCGCTCGCTGAACGACGCCGTCGGCGGCGTACGCGCGGGTGCCTTCGGGGTCCTTGGTCTCGGGGATCCCGAAGAGGATGACCGCCTCCACTCCCGTATCGCGGACCTCCTCGACGCGCGCGACCGCCTCCTCGACGGGGACGCGCTCGTGGCCCGGCATCGACTCGATCGGCACGCGCTCGTCAGTCGTCGCGTCGACGAAGACGGGCGCGACGAGGTCGGACGCCGACAGCGACGACTCGCTGACGAGCGGGCGGATCCCGTCTGAACGGAGCCGTCGCGGGCGGTCGGTGGGATACATACTGGCGGGTTGGTCGCGGACCGTCTTTTAGCGTTCGTTCGCGCACGACCGGATCGAAAAAGCCGGTCTGTGGACGCGTCACTCGCTCTCTCGAGATTCGACGTCGAGTCGGTCCGAGAGCGCCGCCAGCCCCTCGTCGTCGGCCAGTTCCTCGACGCGATCGCGGAAGTGCTCGGCGCAGAGCCCCACGACGACGCCGGCCTGTTCGGCCTCGTAGGCGGCCTCGCGGTCGCAGTAGTGACACCGCATGTCGATCCCTCGGTCGCGCCGAGAGTTAACCTTGTTCCTCGGTCGAAGTCTCCCGCTTCTCGCGGGAGCCCGAAGGCCGCTCAGCGGGGGTCCGGCAGTCGCTCGCGAACCGGCGCGAACGCCGGGGGGGCGAGTCCGGCCGCGCCCAGAGTCCGCTCGTGAGCATCGCTCCCACCCGTCGCAAGCAGGTCCGCGTCGTCGACGACCGCGTCGATTCGGTCGGCGTCGACCGGTCGACCGTAGGGGTAGAAGCGTTCGATCGCGTCGAGATCGCGGGCGATCTCGAGCGCGGCGTCGACGTCCTCGTAGCGGAACGGGTGCGCGAGCCCGACGAGCGCGCACGCCTCCCGGAGCAGTTCGACGCCCCGGTCGAGACCGGTCACGTCGCGGGCGACGTAACACGGGCCGTCGTTGCCGATCAGCTCGTCGAAGGCCTCGCCGTAGTCGTACGGCGCGGCCGACGCCTCGATCGCGCGGGCGATGTGCGGCCGGCCGAGGCCGGGGCGGGGCTCCACGTCGAGGTCGACGCCGAGCCGCTCTTCGACGCGCCGGAGGATCGCCGCGCCGCGCTCCCTCCGATCCCGCTGGAGCCGGTCGGTCTCGGCGTCGAGCGCGTCGGTGTGCTCGACGGCGTACCCCAGCAGGTCGAGCCGCTCGAAGCCGGCGTCGACGCGGAGCTCGATCCCCCGAACGATCCGGATCCCGTCGCGCTCGACCACGGGCGCGTCGATGCCGGGGTGGATCCGGTCGTGATCGGTGACCGCGACCCAGTCGAGTCCGGCCTCGCGGGCGGCCGCCGGGACCTCGTCGATGGTCAGCGTCCCGTCGGAGACGGTGGTGTGGGTGTGGAGGTCGGCGACGAGATCGCCGTTGGTCACGGAGCCGGATGTTTCGGCGGTCATACCGCCGATTCTCGCCGGGTCCACTAAGCAACGGCGGAACCGAATCGGGCGCAGTCGTGCGAATTCATGACGTGTGTCGCACGCGGTATTATGACGTATAAGGAAGTAACATCCGACTAAGGTTGATCATGGACAATCATTAAGAACCTCCGGCGATTCGGCGTAATTGATGCGCTTGAACGGCGTCGACGACCGGATCGAACGGCACCAGTTCCCGACTACCTCCGAAGAGCTGATCGCGGCTCACGGAAACGCCACCGTAGAGCTCGCCGACGGCTCGGAGCGGATCGGGGACGTGCTCGAGCGGTTCGGCGATCAGACGTTCGACGCGCCCGAGGAGGTCTTCGACACGCTGCGGGCCGGCGTCTGTCACCGCGGCGTCGGCCGACGGTTCTACTCGGACCGCGACCCGACGACGGACGGGGAGAACGGCCCGCAGCCGGTCTCATTCTGAGGCCGCGACGGCCGTATCGGTTCGTTTTTCGCGACGCTTCACGGCGAGCCGCAGTACCGTCACCGACGGTCGAGTGAACCGAGTCCAGCGGAGCCACCCGATCGCGTCCGCTGACGTTCTATTTTCGAATCCGATTACGGATGAAACGCCCGGTAGAACGGGCGTGCTTATAGAGCGGGTGTTTCATGAGAGAATCGGATAGATAGAATGAGAGCGTTGCTGTCGCGGTGAACGTCTCCAAAGCCCCAGCCGCGAGGAGGCCGTACGCTCGCTGAGCTCCTCGGTCGCTCGTTACACTTGCTCCCTCCGGTGCTTACGTCGCCTACGGCCTCCTCGCGGCTGCCCCTTTGAGTCCCACCCGACCGCAACCGCCCAGCACCTCACGCCTCCCCAGCCTCGCGGCTTCCTCCGCTTCGCTTCGGTCGCCGCGTCCCTCGCGGGCGGTTCGTGGTCGCCATAGGCGACCACTCACCGGCGCAGGGCGAGAGCGAAGCTCTCGCTTGAAGCCGGCGGCAGAGCCGCCGGCGACGCCACCGCATCGGCGATCGCTCGTTCCTTCACCTGTATTGAACAGTAGGGATCGAGCATCCGCGAGCGGAGCGAGCGGTTCACCGACGGAGCCGTCGAAGACGGCGGAGTCGGCTTTTTCCCTCCAGGTTTTTCGAGGAGCGGTTCCCGAAGCGAACGCAGTGAGCGCCGGGTACCCAACGAGAAAAAGGTGGAAGGGTACCCGACGAGAAAAAGGTGGAGTTCAGTCGATCCACTCGACGGCCGGTGAGAGGTCGATCGGCACCGACCCCTTCCGGTAGGCCTCGATCCGGCCGCTCGGGCGGGCGCGGAGGACGACCGCGGGCCGGTGGCGCACGTCCGGCTGCGCGTCGCGGACCGCGGCCCAGTCGTCGTCGGGGAACGACGAGCAGTCGACGAACAGGGTCGCCCCGCCGCCGTGCGCCTCCAGCTGGCCGCTGGTCTTCGTCTCCACGGTGTCGCGGACGGCGGCGACCGGTCCGGACGCCGACCGAGTCGCGACCGGCTGCGGCCGGGTGACCTCGACGAGCGAGCCGGTCCCCGTGTCGGGGTCGGTCGCGCGGAAGTCGAGCGAGTGGCCGGTCGTTACCTCTATCTCGGGGGTCAACGCGTACCCCGAATCCGAGATGAGCTTCGCGGCCGTGAACTCCGCGACGGTCGCGCTCATCCGGACGAGGTCCATCGAGGTGGAGGTGCCGAGTTTGCCCGCCATCGTCTCGCGGTACTCGTCGAGGATGCCGGGGCGCAGGAGCCGTTCGACGTAGCCGGTACCCTCCTCGCGGGTCGCGTCGGGGAAGCCGGCGGCGTGGTCACGGAAGAACGCCCTGGTCGTCTCCGCGCCGTCCTTCGAGCAGAACACCGGGAGGAAGAACCACGAGACGTGCGGATAGTCGGCGAGCCACGGCTCGTCGTCGTGAAGGCCGGCGAGCAGTTCCCGCTGTGCCCACCGCGAGACGGGGTAGGGTACCTCCCCGAAGCCGTACTTCTCCGTGCGCCAGAGGTCGCTCGGCGTCTCCGTGTTGCCGAGCCAGTAGCCGACGGGGCCGCCGCTCGCGCCCGACGGCGGGTCGGCGTCGTCGTCGGTCCAACAGAACAGCGCCCACGAGCCGTCGTCCATGTCGAACCGCCGCGCCTCGTACCGAGCGGGCGACTTGAACCACGGGTCGCTCGCGGTCGCGCCGAGGTTCTCGTCGAGCGGGCGTTCGATCCGCGAGCGGGCCCGGTTCCCGTCCCACCGACCGGGAGCGCGCCTGAATCGGAGCGGTTGTGCCACGCGTCCGCTACCGCGCGGCTCGGCTAAGGGCTTCCGGTGAGCCGATCGCGAAGATATCACGGATGAGAAACGTACGCGAATTCGCCGACAGGTATATGTATGAGAGTTGCTAAGTGAAGCTGTACCATGTCAATGGGTGCCTATGACGAAGCGGAACACGAGCGTCGTGAGCAGAAGACGAGTGCCGTCGATGCCGATTTCGACGCCGAGCGGCCGGAGTATTCGGGTTCGCTCACGTACGACTCCGGCGACTCCGCGGAGGCACTCCTCGACAAGTTCCAGGAGATGAAAGGCGAGTAGGCGAAGCCGGTTTTCTCGGGAGTTTCGGCGATTCCTTCGACGATCAGCGGCTGGTGAGGAGGATCGCGGCCGAACAGACGACGGCGACCGCGAGCACGTGGCCGACGACCGCACCGAGCAGGATCGGTTCCTCGAGGAGGAACGGAGTCAGCGCCAGCTGTACCGCCGAAAAGACGACGTTCTCCGCGTCGAGGCGCCGGGCGATCGCGGCGTCCTCAGGCGAGAGGTCGACGTGGACCGCCCGCCAGAGCGCGACGACCGCGCTCCACCAGGAGGTGCCGATCCGGTAGGTGAGATCCCAGAGGACGAGGAGGGTGACGTACACCACCGGCGCGGGCGGGCGCGGACCGAAGAGCCGCCCGAGCAGCGGCCCGTCCCAGACGAAGAGGTACGTCACCAGCGCGATGAACGCGAGCACCCCCAACACAATCTCGATGCTCGACCCGAACAGCAGCCGCTTGTGCTCCGGCGGCGTCGAGAGCAGTCGGTTGCTCTCGCCGAGCCGGTGCATCTCGACGCTGCCGACCGCGGCCACGAGCACCGCGACCGTCCCCGCGAGCACCGCGTTCCACAGCCCGTAGTACCAGCCGAGAGCGAGGACGGCGGCCTCGAAGAGGACGAACTGGATGGCGACAGCGGCGCGCCGCGATATCGACAGTCCGGGGATCCCCCCGACGAGGCTCTCGTACACCCACGTCTCGCCGTAGCTCCGGCTCACGAGGTCTCCTCCGACTCGCGCGCGGGCGATCCCGCCGCCCGTTCGGCGTCGAGCGCGCGAGCCACGGCGAGGTCGAACGGGGTCGCCTCGACGGGAACCAGCTCGCGGATCCGGTCGTCCTCGACGACCACCGTGTTGCGGAGCCCCTCGACGAGCGAGCGCGCGAGGTAGGGGTTCACGTCGGTGACGAGACGGAGCCACCGGGCGGACAGTCCCGGACTCAACACGGGCACGCGAACGATACGGAGGCCGTGACCGAACTGCCGGCGAGTCCGTCGGAGGATCTCCGCGTACGTCAACACCTCCGGCCCGCCGATCTCGTAGGTGTCACCGGCGGTCTCGGGGACCTCGAGGACGCCGGCGAGATACGCGACCACGTCGTCGATCGCGATCGGCTGACAGAGCGTGTCGACCCACTTCGGGGTGATCATGAGCGGGAGCCGGCCGGCGAGCCCGCGGATCACCTCGAAGCTGGCGCTGCCCGCGCCGATCACGATCGCGGCCCGCAGCGTCGTCAGCGCGTACGACCCCTCCGCGAGGACGCGCTCGACCTCGCGTCGGGAGCGGAGGTGTTCGGAGAGACCGTCGCGGTCCTCGCCGAGCCCGCCGAGGTAGACGACGCGGGAGACGCCCGCCGCGGAGGCCGCCTCCGCGAAGTTCCGCGCGCAGTTCCGGTCGCGTTCCTCGTATCCGGGGCCCCCGTCCATCGAGTGGACGAGGTAGTAGGCGGCGTCGACGGATCCGCCGTCGACGCGAAACGCGGGCGGGAGGCTCCCCGGATCCAGGAGGTCGCCCTCGACGACCCGGACGCCCGCCGGCGGGACGTACCCGTCTGCGTCGCGGACGATCGTGACTACCTCGTGTCCGCGGTCGAGCAGCGCCGGGACGAGCCGACGCCCGACGAACCCGGTCGCGCCGGTAACGAGCACGCGCATACTCGGTGGAGGGTCGGCGCGACCATAAGCCCCCGCACGGGTCGAGGACCGCCCAGTGGAGCAGGATCGGCGGTCGACCGATCAGTAAAAGAGCCTGGCCGTCGGCGGACCCGTATGAACGCTGGCGAGTTCGAGCCGGTTAGCGGCGTACCGGACTTGTACGTCCACGACACGGGAATGTTCGACACCGACGAATACGGGTCGGTGTACGTGTACGACGCCGAGCGTCCCGCGGTGATCGACACCGGCACGGGGGCGAACCGGGAAGCGCTGTTCGAGACGATCGATGAGATCGGCATCGGCGTCGACGAGCTGGCGTGGATCGCTCCGACGCACGCCCACCTCGATCACGCCGGCGGCGCGGGCCACCTGGCCGCGCGGTACCCGAACGCCGAGGTGACGGTCCCGGAGCGGGGCGTCCGACACCTCGTCGATCCGGACAGACTCGTCGCCGGGACGAAGTCGGCGGTCCGCGAGCAGTGGACGTACTACGACGAACCCGAACCCGTCCCCGAAGAGCGGATCACGGGGCTCGCCGATGACGACCGGATCGACTTGGGCGACCGCGAGCTCGTCGTCCACGGCGCGCCCGGACACGCGCCCCACCACGCG
This sequence comes from Halorubrum cibi, assembly GCF_900182635.1. Taxonomy (GTDB): domain Archaea; phylum Halobacteriota; class Halobacteria; order Halobacteriales; family Haloferacaceae; genus Halorubrum; species Halorubrum cibi. The sequence continues at coordinate 17,245 of NZ_FXTD01000001.1, forward strand.
GTGTATCACGACCCGGACGCCGGCGTCGTCTTCACCGCGGACGCCGCGGGCATCTACGTCCCCGAGATCGATTCGGTCCGCCAGACGACCCCGCCGCCGCAGTTCGACCTCGATCAGTGCCTCCGCGACATCGCGATGATAGCCGACCTGGAGCCCGAGTACCTCTGTTTCGGCCACTTCGGTCCGCGCGAGTACGATCCCGACCTGCTCGAGGAGGCGAAGCGGGCGTACGTCGAGTGGGTGGAGGCGGTCCGCGCGAAACGCGAGGAGCTGGACGACGACGGGGCGGTCGTCGAACACTTCGAGGAGACGAGCACCGACGTCGAGTTCTGGAATCCCGAGCGCGCCCGCGCCGAGGCGAGCCTGAACGCCCGTGGCGTCCTGGCGTTCCTCAACCGGGGAGAAACGCCCTAATCCCCCCGTCGCCTAGGTGGGTCCAACCGATGGGCATCTTCGATACGATCCGCGCCGTGTTCGGGACGAGCGCCGAGACGGACGCGACCCGCGAGGCCGACCCCGAGGACCTCTTCGGGATGTCGACGGCGTACGTGACGATGGAGGCGGATCTCGGCTACGACCACGTCGGCGAGGCCGCGCTCTGTTTCTCCGGGGTCGACAGCACCCGATTCGACGACGCCGTCTCGATGGTCGAGGAGATCCTCGCGGCCGGCGAGATCGAGACCGGGACGGGCTTTCACCGCCACGAGGACGACCACGGCTACCACTGGTTCGTCCTCGAGGACGACGACCCCGAGGACCTCGTGACGAGCGTCCACTTCGCCGCGGATCAGTTCATCGAGGAGGGGTTCGGCTCGCGGCTCCTCGCGGCCGTCTTCGGCTTCGAGAACGGCGACGGTCGCGCCTACTGGATCTACTCGTTCCGCCGCGGGGCGTACTACCCGTTCGCGCCCGACGGGACGAGCGACCGGAATCAGCGCGCCGAGTTCAAGCTCCAGTCGGTCCTCGACGGGGAGCTCGGACTCGAGGACGACGAGTCCTACTGGTACCCGCTGTGGCCCGACGCTCCCGGGCGGCATCCCTGGGAGTGATCGGATGGCAGGAGACGGAATCCGGACGGACGGATCCGGGCGTTCGAAGAGCAGCGGCCGGAAGCGCGCGTTCCGGCTCGTGGCGGTCCAAGCGGCGACGGTGAGCGCGGCGACCCACCTGCTGTGGGCGTGGCCGCGACTGACCGGTCCGTCGGATCCGGCCGATCCCCGCCCGTACGTCTTCGTGCTCGCGGCCGCCTTCACCGCCGTCGTCGCGGCCGCGACGCTGCGAGCCGACGAGTACCGACGGCTGTACGCGCTCGGCGCGGGGACGCTCGCCGCCTACCTCGTCGGCTACGTGGCCTGGCACGGCGGGGGGACGGCCGCGGCGTTCTCGGCCGATCCGCTGGCGATCGTCGGGAAGACGGCCGAGGTCGTCGGCGTGGCCGCGTTCCTGGCGCTCTACCGGCTCGCGCCGCCGACGAGCGTCGTTGTGGCTCGTCGAGCGGGTGACGAGTTCGAGGGGAGCGAGCCGGACGGTGGCGAGCCGGAGAACGGCGGATCGGAGGACGGCTGACCGACACGACTTATTAGCCGAGCCCCGGATCGACGGGTAGTGAGCGACACCTACCGCACGGTCGCGGGGCGCGCGACGGCGACCTTCGAGGTCCGCGGCTCCGAGTTCCTCGGCCATGTCGCGCCGGCCGACACCGTCGAGGAGGCCGAGGCGTTCATCGAGGCCGTCAGGGCCGAGTACGCGGACGCGACGCACAACGTCCCGGCCTACCGGGTGCCCGCGGGCGAGGCCTCCGAACGGACGCCCGGATCGGAGGTCATGCTCCGCGAGTACGGCGACGACGACGGCGAGCCGAGCGGCTCGGCGGGGAAGCCGGCGTTGAACGTCCTCGAGAAGCGGGACCTCCGGAACGTCGCCAGCGTGGTCACGCGGTACTACGGCGGGACGAACCTCGGGGTGGGCGGGCTCGCCCGCGCGTACTCGCGGGCCGTCAAGGACGCGGTCGACGAGGCGGGCGTCGTCGAGGAGCGACCGCACCGCCGGCTGGTCGTGCGGACCGACTACGACGACTCCGGGACGGTTCGCGGCGTGATCGAGTCGACGGGCGTCGAGTTCGACGCCGACTACGACGAGCGGGTCCGGTTCGACCTTCGGATGCCGGTGGGCGACGTCGACGAGCTGGTGGAGCGGCTCAACGACGCGACGAGCGGGCGGGTCGAGATCGACCGGTGAGACCGGCCGAGATCGACCGGCGAGCGTCGGCCGAACCGAGTCGGCGAAACGTCGCTCGGGGAGAGATGGCGGACAGGCGACGCGGGGCGTCACGTGGTCCCGCGGCGGGGCGTCGCGCTCCCGTCCAGTGCGCCGCGGGCGACGATCAGGTCACGCCGGCTCTGGCTTCGGTTTCGGGGATAAACGTGTGGACGCCGATGCGGACCGCGACCGCGCGGGCGACGCGGATCCTCAGGTGAACTTCCGGACCGTCATCTCCAGCGTGTCGAGGTCGAGGATCGGCGCGTAACCCGCGTCGGGGTCGATGTTGACGGACTTCTGGAAGTCGGTCTGTGACTGCCAGCAGCCGGAGTTGACCGCGAGCACGTCGTGGTACTTCCCCCAGCCGAGCTTGTGGACGTGGCCGGTGTGGAACACGTCCGGCACGTCCTCGATCACGAGGTAGTCGCGCTCCTCGGGGGCCACGCGGGTGTGTCCGCCGAACTGCGGGGCGACGTGGCGCTTCTTGAGGAGTTGGTACATCGCCTTATGTGGCTCGTCGTAGCTGGCCTTCTCCTCCGGTAGCTCGGCGATGACCTCGTCGAGCGAGACGCCGTGGTACATCAACACCTCGACGCCCTCGACGGAGACCGTCGCGGGGTTCGAGACGATCCGCGCGTCGTGGACGTCCATGATCTCGCGGATCTCGTCGTTGAACCCGGGCTGCGGCTCCGCGAGCCGGACGGCGTCGTGGTTGCCGGGGATCATCACGATCTCGGTGTCGGCGGGGACCTCCTTGAGGTACTCCGCGAACAGCTCGTACTGCTCGTAGATGTCGACGACGTCCAGCTCCTCGTCCTGGTCGGGGTAGACGCCGACGCCCTCGACCATGTCGCCGGCGATGAGCAGGTACTCGACGGGCGCGGCCTCCGGCGTGTGGAGCCAGTCGGTGAACCGGCTCCAGGCGTCGGCGACGAACTCCTCGCTGCCGACGTGGATATCGGAGATCAGCGCGGCCTGGACGTGGCGGTCGGCCCCGCCGGTGACGCGGGTACGCGGGACGTCGGGGAAGTGGAGCGAGTCCGCGAAGAGGATCCCCGAGTCGTCCGCGAGCGTCCCCTCGACCGCGAGACACTCGTCCATGAGGATCTCGTCGACGACGTCGGCGAGTCCCTTGTCCTTCATCACGAGGGCGGGGAACGTTCCGGTCGTGTCCTCGAGTTCGATCAGCCAGTGGCCGGACTTGGTGGAGCGCACGTCGTTGACCAGACCGATCATCGCGGCGTCGCTGCCGCCCGGCATGTCGGCTATCGCCTCCGCGGGTCGGTGGTTGACGCGGCCGCGTAAGAGCCCGGAGAGTCGCTCGTAACGGTCGCGGAACGTCCGGACGAAGTCGGCGTACTCGCCGGTTCCCGTGCTGTGGCCCGTCATGTCGTTGCCGACCGCGAGCTCGCGGCGAGACGGGTCGCGGTCGTGGGCGGCGCCGCGGTGGTCCTCGTCGCTTCCGGGGTCATCGCGGCCGCCGGCTCGGTCGTCGGCGCCGACGCCCGCGGTCGGCCCCGTCTCGTTCGCGACCCCTGACCCCTTCGTTTCAACTGGAGATCCGTCGTCGTTGACGGGCGTAGCGGAGGGTTGTCCGGACGGAGCACCGTCCGAGCCGTCGTTCGAGACGGGTCCGCGATCGTCGAGGGCGGCACGGACGTGGTCGGTCGTGATCCGGAGCGCGTCGTCGGGGGCGGCCTCGACGGCGGCCTCGAGCGCCGCGGCGGCGTCGTCGGCACCGGCCAGGAGGGTCACGGCCTCGCGTTCGGCGTTGTAGCCACGGCTGGCGAGTTCGCCCACGATCCGCGCGTTCGACTCCAGCGGCACGAACCGACGGAGGGGGGAACGAGTCAAAACGGTTCCGGAGCGGGGAGCGGCCGAACACCGCCGAGGGCTATCGGTCCCGATCGAACCCGGCGGCGAACGTCGCCTCGTCGACCGAGAGCACCGTCGGGCGGCCGTGCGGGCACGCGAACGGCCGCTCGCACTCGTCGAGCCGCTGGAGCAGCGCGCGGATCGCCTCCCGGTCGATCGCGTCGCCGCGCTTCAGCGACGGGTGACACGCCAAGTCGGCCAGAAGCCGCTCGCGAGCGTCACGCGGCGACTCCCCCTCCGAGAGCGTCGCGAGGGCGTCGCGCAGGGAGCCCGGGTCGGCGGTCCGCCCGAACGGAGCGGGGACCGCCCGCACCCGGACCGTCCCGCCGCCGAAGGGCTCGGTCTCGAACCCGAGCGCGTCGAGCGTCTCGGCGTGCGCCTCCGCGGCGGCGGCCTCGCCGGCCGACAGCGACAGCGTCGCCGGCGGGTCGACGGCGGCGGTCGGGATGGGCTCGTCCGCGAACGCGCGGGCGAGTCGCTCGTAGTTCACGCGCTCGTGGGCGGCGTGGGCGTCGATCACGAGCAGTTCGTCGCCCGACTCGACGAGCGCGTAGAGGTCGCGGAACGTCCCGATCGGCTCCGCGTCCGCGAACGCCGCCGACCGGGAGCCGTCCCCCTCGCCGACCGGCTCGAGCGCCGTCTCGAGGTCGGTGTCGACGGTCGCCTTCCGCCGGAGGTCCGCGCCGGTGAGTGCGTCGGCGACGACGGACTCGACCGCCTCGGCGACCGCGTCGGCGTCCCGGAACCCGACCTCGCGTTTCGCCGGGTGGACGTTCGGGTCGACGCGGGCGGGCGGGACCGCGACGTCGACGGCGGCCACCGGCTCGCGGCCCTCCGGAAGCAGGCGACCGTACCCCGCCCGCACCGCCCCCGCGAGCCGGTCGTCGCGCACGGGCCGGCCGTTCACGGAGACTCGAAGGTGATCCCTCGCGGCGCGGGTGACCGAGGGGTACGCGAGCGCGCCGGAGACCTCGACGGTGATCCCTCCCTTCTCGATCCCGACGCTCGCCGACACCTCGGTCGATTGACTCGCCGTCTCGCGGTCGTAGACGCCGAACAGCGCGTCGGTGACCCCGGTTCCGGGCGTCGACAGCGTCGTCGACCCGTCGTGTTCGAGCGTGAACGCGACTTCCGGGTTGGCGAGCGCGTAGTCGGCGACGAGCGTCGAGATCCGCGCGAACTCGGCGCGCGAGCCGGCGAGCGACTCCCGCCTGGCGGGGCGCGTCGAGAAGAGGTCACGGACGACGACGGTCGTCCCGCGAGCGCGCCCGGCGTCTCCCACCTCGGGCTCGTCGTCCGCGTCCGCGTCGCTCCGCGGGCCGACGACGACCCGCGTCCCGACCGCACCGGCGACGTCGCCCGCGTCGTCCGCGCCACCGTCGTTGGTCGTCACCTCGAGGCGCGCGGCGTCGGCGACGGCCGCGAGCGCCTCCCCGCGGAACCCGAGCGAGGCGACGCCGACCGGGTCCGCGTCGGGCGCGAGCTTGCTCGTCGCGTGGCGCTCGACCGCGAGGCGGGCGTCGGCGCGGTCCATCCCGCGGCCGTCGTCGGCGACCCGGATCCGGTCAGTGCCGTCGCCGTCGACGCCGACGTCGACCCGCGACGCGCCGGCGTCGAGCGCGTTGTCGACCAGCTCGGCGACGACCCGCGCGGGACGGGTGATCACCTCGCCGGCGGCGATCCGGTCGACGGTGGCGGGGTCGAGCCGGCGGACGCGGTCGGCGCCCTCGACGTCTCCCGTGTCGCCGTCGGAGTCGCTTCCCTCATCCGTCCGTTTCCGCTCAGTCGTCATCGCTCTCGAGCCGGGTTTGGAGGTCGTGAAGCGCGTTCAGCGCCTCGATCGGGGTCGTGCGAGCGAGGTCCAGATCGCGCAACTCCGCGGCGACCGACGGCGGGAGGTCGCCGGACGCGTCGGCTGCCGGATCGGCGACCGAATCCGGGTCACAGTCGGCGGACACGTCGGCGCCGTCCGACTCCTCGGCGTCGTCGGCCGGCTCGATCGCCGGGAGTTCTTCGGCCTCCTCCTCGGCGAGGAACTCACGGAGCGAGACGTCCTCCGCGTCGGCGTCGGGTCCGCGCTCGGGACCGATCCCGTCGTCCGTCCGCTCCGGACCGGGAGTCGCGCCGGCCCCCGCCTCGGTCTCGGCGACGAGTTCGCGCGAGCGCTCGACGACGGCCGCGGGCACGCCGGCGAGCTCGGCCACCTCGACGCCGTACGACGAGGAGGACGCGCCGGGGACGACCCGGTGGAGGAACGTCACCTCGCCGTCCTCGCGGGTGGCGGTGAAGTGGAGGTTGAACGCGCGCTCTCGCTCTTCGGCGAGGTCGGTGAGGTCGTGGTAATGGGTGGCGAAGAGCGCGGTCGCGCCGAGCTCGTCGTGGACGAACTCCGCAGCCGCGCGGGCGATCGCCCGGCCGTCGGTGGTGGCCGTGCCGCGGCCGACCTCGTCGAGGAGGACGAGCGAGTCGGGGCTGGCGTCGTGGAGGATCTCCGTCAGCTCGCTCATCTCGCGCATGAACGTCGACTGGCCGCCGGCGATGTCGTCGGAGGCCCCGACGCGGGTGAAAAGCCGGGAGAAGACCGGAAGCCGGGCGGCCTGCGCGGGGACGAACGAGCCGGTCTGTGCGAGCACGACCGCGAGCGCGACCGCCCGCATGTACGTCGACTTCCCGCTCATGTTCGGCCCCGTGATCACCGCGATCGAGCCGCGCGGGAGGTCCGCGTCGTTGGGGACGAACGCGTCCTCGGTCCGCTCGACGACCGGGTGGCGACCGCCCTCGATCTCGATTCCCGCGTCGGGGTCCTCGACCATCTCGGGCCGGACATAGTCGTGCTCGATCGCGACCGCCGCCAGCGACGCCAGCGCGTCGAGCTCGGCGAGCGCGTCCGCGAGCGCCTGGACCCGCTCGGTCTCCTCGGCGACCCGCTCGCGGACCTCGACGAACAGCTCGTACTCCAGGGCGTCCGCGCGTTCTGCGGCCCCGACGATCTCCTCCTCGCGCTCCTTCAGCGCCGGCGTGTAGTAGCGCTCGCTGTTCTTCAGCGTCTGCCGGCGGCGGTAGTCGTCGGGCACCCGGTCGAGGTTGGCGTCGGTCACCTCGATGTAGTAGCCGTGGACCTGGTTGTGCCCGACCGACAGCGAGTCGATCCCGGTGCGCTCGCGTTCCCTGGCCTCCAGGTCCGCGACCCACTCGCGACCCTCGCGCTCGGTCGCGCGGAGGGCGTCGAGGTCGTCGTCGAACCCCTCGCGGATCACGTCGCCCTCCGTGATCTCCTGGGGCGGATCGGACGCGACCGCCGCGTCGATCAGCTCGCGGACCTCCTCCAGTTCGTCGAGCCGGTCGCGGAGGTCTCGGAGGTGGTCGGTTCGGGGGAGGTTTCCGGAGCGCCCCTCCTCAGATCTCTCGCCACCCTCGCCCCCTTCGCCTCCCTCTCCTCCCTCGCCTACCTCGCTCCCCTCGGCGAGCGTCGCCTTCAATTCGGGGACGACTGCGAGCGTGGCGTGGAGCGACCGGAGGTCACGGGCGTCGGCGCGGCCGCGCGAGACGCGACCGACGAGTCGCTCGAGGTCGTAGGCGGTCGCGAGCGCGTCCGCGATCCCCTCGCGAACGAGGGTCCGGTCCGCGAGCTCGCCGACCGCGTCGTGACGCGAGGAGATCGCCCCGGCGTCGACGAGCGGCCGGCGGAGCCACCGCTCGAGACACCGCCTCCCGAGCGCACAGTTCGTCGAGTCGAGGGCGTCGAACAGCGTGTCGCTCGCGCCGAGCCCGCGATTCTCGAACAGTTCGAGGCTGCGCTGGGCGGCCGCGTCCAGCCGAAGTCGGTCGCGCGGGTCGTACCGCCGGACCCGTGAGACGTACTCAAGCGGGCCGTCGTCGCCCTGCGTGTACTCCGCGTACGCCAGCACCGCGCCCGCGGCCCGAAGCCCCGCGTCGGCGTCGAATCGGCGCTGGGGCGCGGAGAGGTACGGCTCCAGCCGATCGACCGCGGCCGCGCGCTCGAAGGCGCCGGGGTCGTGACCGTGGACCGTCCGGTTCGGGTCGCCGGCGGCGGGGTCGAACTCGATGGAGGCGGGTTCGGACTCCGCCGAGCCACGTTCGGCGTCGTCGCGCGTCGCGCGGTCGCCGGCCACCCCCGGCCCGACGATCACCTCCGCGGGGGCGATCCGGTCGAGCTCCTCGGCGACCGTTTCCGGCTCGCCGGCGGTGACGAGACACTCCCCGGTGGCGACGTCGACGGCGGCGAGCCCGAGGGTCGGAGCCGAGTCCGGATCGGCGTCGGAGGGGTCACCCGCCTCGCGCGTCACCGCGGCGACGTAGTTGGTCGTCCCCGACTCGAGCAGGTCGTCCTCGACGACGGTTCCCGGCGTGATCACCTCCGTCACTGCGCGGTCGACGAGCCCGGAGGCCGCCTCGGCGTCCTCGACCTGGTCGCCGACCGCGACGCGGTAGCCGGCGTCGAGCAGCGACTCGAGGTAGGAGGCGGCGTTGTCGATGGGGATCCCCGCCATCGGGTAGTCGCCGGTCGAGTCGGAGCGCTCGGTGAGCGTCACCTCGCACACGCGCGCGACGGCCTCGGCGGCCTCGCAGAACGCCTCGTAGAAATCGCCGACCTGAAACAAAACGAGCGCGTCCTCGTGGGCGGCACACAGCTCCGCGTACTGTGAGAGCATCGGCGTGAGGTCCTCGCGGGCCGCCGCGATCCCGGGCGGAACTCCCGTGACCGTCTCCCGATCCGCGGTTGACATACCCGCAAGCGGGTCGCCCGCGAGTATAAACGACACGCTCACCGGACGCTCCGCGAGCGCGAGGAGCGATCCGGCTCGACACCCACCGGGCACCCCGAGACGCTTAGGGTTCTGGAACCCCCAACGATCCGACGTGGCGAACCGAACGATCCTCGTCGGGATGGCGGCGACGTTCGTCGGGCTGACGGCGCTTCTCGTCGTCGCCGGCGTCGTCGTCAACCCCCTGCTGTTGGCCGTCGCCGTCCCGTTCGGAGCCGCGGCGTACCTCATGTGGTTTCACGCCAGCGGTCGGCTCCGAGAGCGGGTGCGCCGCGAGGCCGACCGGATCGGACCGACGGATCGGGAGCGCGCGAGACAGCGCGCCCGCGCCGCGGAGAACCGACGGGACGCGTATCGCGGCGCCGGGAGCGACGCGGCGGGGTCCGGCCGATCGGCGGCCGGCGGGCGCGGCGGGCGCGCCCGGGCCGGCGCGTCGCGCGGCAGGTTCGGTGGTGGCTCCCGCGACCCCCGCGACCGAGCGGCCTCGACGCACGGGATGTCTGAGCGTGAAGCGTACGCGACGCTGGATCTCGATCCGACTGCCGACGCCGAGACCGTTCGGTCGACGTACCGCGAGCGAGCCAAGCGGCTCCATCCCGACGGCGAGGACGGCGACGAGGAGGCGTTCAAGGAGCTGAACCGCGCCTACGAGGTCCTGACTGACTGATTCTGACTCTCTCACTCAGACGTACTCGGCGAGGCGCGCCTCAGCCGCCTCGAACTCCTCGCGCGTGTTGACGTTCGTGAAGGTGTGTTCCGTCGTCCGCTCGCGGACGGTCGCGTCGTCGACGCGGACGACCGACAGTTCGTCGACCGCAGCGAGGATCTTCCCGTCGCCGCGGGCGAGCGCGCGGTCGCAGGCGGCCGCCGTCGCGTCGGCCCGGTAGACCGCCTGCGTCGTCTGGAACCACCGGTCCTCGAGCCGCGGGATCGCCGCGTCGGCCCCGGCGTCGACCACGTCCGAGAAGAGCGTCTCGGCGAAGGTGGGATCGACGAACGGGACGTCGCAGGCGACGACGAAGGCGTATTCGCCCGAGGCGGCCCGGCACGCGTTTCGGATCCCGGCGAGCGGCCCGCGGTCCGGCTCGTCGTCGAGCGCCCACCGGATCGGGAGCGAGTATCCGTCCAAGGCCTCGGAGATGGCCGCGCGCTGGTCCGGGCGACAGTTCACCACGAGGTCGTCGACGACCGGATCGCCGCCGCTGGCCCGCGCCGCGCCCGGCGGCACCGGGTCGTCCGCGCCCGCGAGCCGGTCCGCGACCCGGCGGATCATCGGCGTTCCCGCGAGCTCGGCGACCGACTTGTCGGCGTCGCCGAAGCGCGTCGACCGCCCGCCCGCGATGATGGCACCGGTCGGCATACCGGAGTCCTCGCGGGCGACGGCCTTCGTGTTTGCGGTGGCCGGATCGGTCGAATACCGGAGCGAGAGGCACGAAAGGAGAGAATGGAGGCGGGAACGGAGGCGGAAACGGAGACCGAAAACGGCGCGGCGACGGGTACCAGTCCGTCGAAAGCGACCCGTTAAGTGGTGCGCTGTCATACCGTTGGTCATGTCCGAGGCGACTGATCTGGAGGAGCTGAAGCGAGGGACCGAACTCGTCAAGCGCGGCTTCGCGCGGATGCAGAAGGGCGGCGTCATCATGGACGTCGTCACCCGCGAACAGGCCCGAATCGCGGAGGACGCCGGCGCGGTCGCGGTGATGGCGCTCGAGGCGGTCCCGGCGGACATCCGGAAGCGCGGCGGCGTCGCCCGGATGCCCGACCCCGCGAACGTGACGGAGATCATCGACGAGGTCTCCATCCCGGTGATGGGGAAATCGCGGATCGGCCACCGCAAGGAGGCGGAGATACTGGAGTCGCTCGGCGTCGACATGATCGACGAGTCCGAGGTGCTCACGCCCGCCGACGACGAGTACCACACCGACAAGCGAGATTTCACCTCGCCGTTCGTCTGCGGCGCGCGGAACCTCCCCGAAGCGCTCCGCCGGATCCGCGAGGGCGCGGCCATGATCCGCACGAAGGGCGAGGCCGGCACCGGCGACGTCAATCAGGCGGTCAAACACCAGCGGACCATCAAAAACCAGATCCGGACGCTCTCCGGACTCAACCACGAGGAGCGCGAGAAGTGGGCGCGCGAACACGGCGCGCCTCGCGATCTGGTCCACGAGACCGCCGACCTCGGCCGACTTCCGGTCGTCAACTTCGCGGCCGGCGGGATCGCGACGCCCGCGGACGCCGCGTTGATGATGTACCACGGCTGTGACGGCATCTTCGTCGGCTCCGGCATCTTCGGCGCGGAGGACCCCGTCGAGATGGGCAACGCCATCGTCGAGGCGGTCAACAACTGGGACGACCCCGACGAGCTCGCCGACATCGCGAGCGGGATCGGCAAGGGGATGAAGGGACAGTCGAACGAGTCGCTGCCCGAGGAGGAGCGGCTCCAGGGCCGCGGCGTCTAGATCTGGGATCGGACGGTATCGGGGGAGGTCGGAGATCATCCCATGCGGGTTGTTTTCGTTATCGAGACGATGATTCGGCCGTTATATTTCGAGTGCTTATCGACCGAACTGGGGATCGATTGGCACGGGTGACTCGCGTTCCGCATTTGGGTCGTAATGCGAACGGTTATTCCTGGCCAGACCGAAGGAGGGGAAATGGCGTCCTCCACTTCCGCTACTAAGCAACTGCCCTCCGACAGGTCGATGCTCTATTGCCCTCAGTGCGGCTACGAAAGCCGCATTAACGACGATTGGCTCATCCACGTTCTTGCCGATTCTCTCAGCTACAGCTGTCCGAATTGTAAGGCGAAGATCCCCGCTCGAATCAAAAATCTGATCGAAAAGAGTGGTGAATAGTTCGACAGGGCCGTTCGTTTCTAAATAGTCACTCTGTAGCGAGCGATTCACCGCCGGCGAGGCGAACGCCGAGCCGGCGGCTTTTTCCCTCCAGGTTTTTCGAGGAGCGGTTCCCGAAGCGAACGCAGTGAGCGAGGGCACCCGACGAGAAAAAGGTGGAAGACCTAAGTGCCGGTCGTTCTCGTTTCCACGTATGAGCGAGGAGCAGAAGGGACTCTCGGACGGCGTCGAGGAGTCGCGAGGCGATCCGCGGGTGCTGCTCGCGATGAACGCCGTCCTGTCGCTGTGGCTGGGGTGGACGATCGTCTGGGGTCTCGATCTCCTCGAAGTGCTGGAGTACGGACTGGGTACCGTCGCGGGCGTCTCGCTCGGGCTGTTCGCGCTGACGTACGTCGTCGTGTTACAGTGATAGTTTTTAATCCGAACGCGACCACGCTCCGGTAATGACCATCGAAGACCGCGATAACGCGTACCTCATCACCCACGCGCTGGCGAAGGACACCCTCTCGCGACTCCGCGACGTCGAGACCGAGCAGGTCGCCTTCCGGAAGGGGCTGGTGAAGCTGGGTCGGATCTGCGGCTACGAGGTCATCGACGGGGCGATGGGAACCGAGTACGTGCCCGTCGAGACCCCCCTGGCGGAGACGACCGGCGAGCGCGTGAAGGGGATGGACGACGTGGTGATAATCAACGTACTCCGGGCGGCGACCCCGTTCGTCGAGGGGCTGTTGAAGGCGTTCCCGCGGGCGAAACAGGGGATCATCTCCGCCGGCCGCGACGAGACCGCCGGCATGAACGAGGACGGGGAGTTTCCCATCACGATCGACTACGTGAAGCTCCCGGAGATCGGTCCCGACGACACCGTGATCGTCGCCGACCCGATGCTCGCGACCGGGTCGACGATGTGTGCCGTCCTCGAGCACATCCTCGCGGAGGCCGACGACTTCGAGGACTTGTTCGTGCTCTCCGCGGTCTCCGCGCCCGACGGACTGGTCCGCGTCGGCGAGGCGTTCCCCGAGGCCGACCTGCTGACGGTCGCGATCGACGACCGCCTCGACGACGACGGCTTCATCGTCCCCGGACTCGGGGACGCCGGCGACCGCGCGTTCCGGACGACGTGACGGGCTCGGCGTCGACGTCTCGTCGCCCGTGACGAGTTTTTAAGGGCTCGCGCCGCGAGCGACCCGTATGAGCGACGCGCCGACGACCGAACCCTGCGACGCCTGCGGGGAGCCGACGACGGACGCGCTCGCCCGGACGGTTCGACTCAGCGTCGACCGGGCGAACATCGACACCCAGCGGCTCTGTCCCGAGTGTTTCGCCGACTGGATCCAGCGCTACCAGGCGGAGATGGGCGGCGGGACCGGGCGGGAGGACGGCTCCGACTCGGAGATCATCGTCGACTGAGTTCGGGATCGTCGTTCGGGCGACCCGAGGCAACGTCGGTTCCCACCGGCCGGCTTAAGGCACGGCGGGACGGACGGTGAGTCAATGAGCCTCGCCATCGACGCCGCGACCCCCGACGCGCCCGACCGTGCGGACGACGGGACCTGGCTCGCCTGTATCGCCTGCGGAGAGACGTTCGCCCCGTTCGAGGAGGTCCGCTACACCTGTGACGACTGCGACGGCCTGCTCGAGGTCCGCTACGCCGACCCGCCGACGTTCGACGACTTCGGCGCCGGCGCGTCGACCGACGGCCCCGAGCGGGGCGTGTGGCGCTACCGCGAGGGCCTCCCCTTCGACCTCGGCGTGACGCTTCCGGAGGGCGACACCCCGCTCCACCGCGTCCCCCGGATCGAGGAGTCGGTCGGCGTCGACGCGCTCCGGATCAAACACGAGGGAATGAACCCGACCGGCTCGTTCAAAGATCGAGGAATGACCGTCGGCGTCCGCGTCGCGGAGGAACTCGGCGTGGGCGCGCTCGCCTGCGCCTCGACCGGCAACACCTCCGCCGCGCTCGCGGCCTATGGCGGCCGCGCCGACATGCCGACGCTCGTGCTCCTCCCGCAGGGGAAGGTCGCCGCCGGGAAGGTCGCCCAGGCGAGTCTCCACGGCGCGCGCATCCTCGAGGTCGACGGCAACTTCGACGCCTGCCTCGACATCGTCCAGGCGCTCGCCGCCCGCGGCGAGGCGTACCTCCTCAACTCGCTGAACCCGTTCCGTCTGGAGGGACAGAAGACGATCGGCTTCGAGATCTTAGAGGAGTTCCATGCCGACCACGGGACGTACCCCGACCGGATCGTCCTCCCCGTCGGCAACGCCGGTAACACCTCGGCACTGTACAAGGGGTTCCGCGAACTCGTCCAGTCGGGCGCGCTCGCCGTCGACGACGTGCCCAAGCTGACCGGCGTTCAGGCCGAGGGGGCCGCCCCGATGGTCGAGGCGATCGAGGCGGGCAACGACGAGATCCGGCGGTGGGAGGAGGTCGAGACGCGTGCGACCGCGATCCGCATCGGCAACCCGGTCAACGCGCCGAAGGCCATTCCCGGGATCCGGAACACGGGCGGCACCGCCGTCGCCGTGAGCGACGACGAGATAACCGAGGCGCAGCGCCAGCTCGCGGGCGAAGGCGTCGGCGTCGAGCCCGCCTCCGCGGCGAGTCTCGCCGGCCTGAAGAAGCTCCGGCGCGAGGGCGTCGTCGACGACGACGAGAACGTGGTGTGTCTCACGACCGGCCACCTGCTGAAGGACCCCGACGCCGCCTACGAGGCCGGCGGCGACCCGGAGCCCGTCCCCAACGACGTCGACGCGGTCGTCGAGCACCTGGACGGGTAGTTCGCTCGGGACGGACCGGGTAGTTCGCTCGAAACGGGATCGAGTGGCTCAGTCGAAACCGGACTGGACGATCTCCAGGGCCGCCTCGCGGTCGTCCCAGTCGACGAACACCGCGACGGAGGTCGCGCTCGTGATGAGGTCGATGATGTTGATCCCCTCTTCGGCCAGCGGGCCGATGATGTCCTGGATGACGCCGGACTGGTTCGGGAGCTCGCCGCCGGTGACGCGGATGACCGCGATCGGGTCGTCGACGGTCACCGACGAGAGCGTCTCGTCCTCGACGACCGTCTCGTGTAACACCGCCTCAGCGCGCTCGGCGACGTCGACGTCGACGTAGAAGGTGACGGAGTCCATCCCGGAGGCGACCGCGTCGATGTTGATCTCCTCGCGTTGGAGACCGTCGGAGAGGTTCGAGAGGATCCCCGGCCGATTGCGGATCGCCCTGCCGGCGACGGTGAGACACGCGAGCGGCGTCTCGCGCATGTCGATGAGGTTCTCGAACTGCCCCTCGATCCGCGTTCCGCCTCTGAGGAGGTCACCGTGTTGGTAGTGGACGACGCGGACCGCGAGCTTCTCGCTCTTGTACGAGAGCGCGGACGGGGCGACGACCTCGGCCCCGCGGAACGAGAGGTTCCGAAGCTCGTCGACGGTGATCCGGCCGACGTTTCTCGCGCCCTCGACGACCCGCGGGTCGCCGGTCATCACGCCCTCGACGTCGGTGACGATGACGACCTCGTCGGCGTCCATGTAGTTGCCGAGCATGACAGCCGTCGTGTCCGAGCCGCCGCGACCGAGCGTGGTGACGTTGCCGTCGTGGTCCTCGGCGAGGAATCCGGTGATGATCGGAACGACGCCGTCGAGTCGGGCGGCGAGCGCCTCGGCTCGCCGGCGCGTCTCCTCGACGTCGACCTCGCCGAGCTCGTTCGTGATCACCGGCCAATCGGGGTGGCCGGGCTCGAGGAAGACCGCGTCGATGTCGCGGACCGAGAGGGCGGCCTTCAGCATTCGGACGCTGGTTCGCTCGCCCATCGAGACGATCTCGGCGCGGTCCGCGTCGTCCGTCTCGAAGGTGATGTCGTCGAGGAGGTCGTCGGTGGTCGATCCCATCGCGCTCGCGACGACGGCGATCTCGTGGCCGGCCTCGACCGCGTTGGCGACCGAGTCGGCCGCGCGGTCGATCCGGTCGCCGCTCCCGAGGCTCGTGCCGCCGAACTTCGCGACTACGCGCATGCGAGACCCCCGAGTCCGTCGGTCTCATCGATCTCGTCTTCCGGTCGTCGTCGAACTCGCAGAGCGGCCGAAGAGCCCGCGACGTCCCCCGGTCGGGAGCTCGAGACGGTATGGCTGTCACCAAACATGCGACCCCGTAACGGAGGGGACCGGATAACTGTGTCCACTTCGACAAGGGTCGCCCCAAGCCGTCCGGCGATGGGAACAGATACGATACGCTCGGAACAGGCGAAGCAACGACCGAATGCGGCGGCGCGCCGGTGAGCGGGCTGAAGGCCCGCGAACCGCCCGCGAGGGACGCGGCGAGCGGTGAAACCGCGAGCCGCAGCGAGGCGCACCGCGCCTCTGGCAGCCGGACGTAGTCCGGCGACGAGGCTGGGGAGGCGTGAGGCGCGGTTGCGGGGCGGTCGGGTGGGACTCAAAGGGGCAGTCGCGAGGCGGGCGCAGGCGACGTAAGCACCGCAACGAGAGAGTGAGCGAAGCGAACGATCGAGTGAGGAGCGCAGCGAGCGTGCGCCCGCCTCGCGACTGGGGCTTTGGAGACGTTCACCGCGCCAGCAACGATCCTCTTCTATTCTCCTCGATCACTCACGAAACACCCGCCATATAAGCCATCAAGATCTAACGGCCGTTTCACACAATATGTCGTCGAAATATAGGATCCGACGGAGTCGCCCGTTCGCGACGATCCGACCCCTACTCGTCCGTGACGCCCCAGGCGTCGGGCATCTCGATGACGTACCGACCGTCCTCCTGTAGCGAGATGATGTACTCCTGGCGGTCGTACAGCTCCATCAGGTTGAGCTCGTACTGGCCCGGGCTGACGATCTTGATGCTCTCGAACTGCTCGTTCAGCTCGTCGCGGAGTTCGTCGACGCCCGGCTGTGACCCCGGCGGTTCCGCCGATTCCGACCCGTTCGCCGGGGCCTCGATCGCCGGATCCCCCGCCTCCCGGGTCGCGCGGTCGAGTTCGTCGGGGGTGACGACGTCGGAGCGGGCGCTCGCCTGGGCGGTGTCCTCTGCCTCCTCGTCGTCGATGCGTTCGGCGTCCCCCTCGACGGGGTCCGTCGTGTCCGGATCCGCCGTGCCGGACGACACCGCCCGCTCGGGCCGCCGATCGACGGGACCCGGCGCGTCAGTTCCGTCGGGCGAATCGAGCGAATCGGATGTGTCGACCGGACTCGCGGGATCGGGGGACGATCGCTCGGAGTCGACGTCCGAACTCGAGTCGAAATCGGGGGCGGGTTCGGAGCCGGTCGCAGTCTCGGAGGCGGGCGTCGCCTCGGGATCGGGCGACTCCGTCACGCCGCCGGGTTTGAACTGGAACTTGTTACCCCCGCAGTCGGGACACCCCGACAGCATCTCCTTGGAGCCGTCGGGAAACGTCCGGCCGCACTCGATACACTGGTGAGGCATTATTTCCTGGAGACGAGCGTGCTGATCAGGTTCTCGTCCTTGTGGAGGGTCTCGATCCGGTTGGCCGGGCCGATGACGGTGAGCTTCTGTGTGGACTCGCGTCCCATCAGCTTGTCGAGGAAGCTCTGGCTGCCCGAGTCCGGTTTGGGATACGTCTCGATCTCGATGCCGGTAAAGTCGTCCGGACTGATCTCGGTCATCGTCACCTCGATGAGCTTCGACTCCTCGTCGGGCGAGAGCCCCTCCTCTAAGATGACGATGTTGCCCTCGCGGACCCCGTCGAGGATGAGCCGGATCTTCTCCATGCTCGTGAGCCCCTCCATCCGGGCCCCGCTTATCATGTCGATTCGGACGCCGTCGTCGTCGGGGTCGTCACCCCCGTCGACGTCTGGGGTAGCACCCGGCATTATCCGAAGTACTCCGCGATCTTCGTGTACACTTCGTCCATGTTCTCGCCCTCTAACGCCGACAGGGGTATCGTCTCGTGTTGGGGGAACGCGTTGGCGATCTGCTGAACGTCCGAGCCGGGGAGGTCCGTCTTGTTCGCCAAGATGAGCGCCGGGAGGTCCTGTGACTCGATGATCCCGATGAGCATCGTGTTCACCTGGGTGAACGGGTCCGTCGTGGAATCGAGCACGTAGATGACGCCGTCGACGTCCTCGCGGAGCCAGTGCATCGCCTCCGCGACGCCCTCGGTCGCCTCGCGGGACCGGCGGACGGCGTCCTCCTTCTCCATGTCGTGGTCGAGGAACTCCTTGTAGTCGACCTTCGTCGTCACGCCCGGCGTGTCGACGATGTCGATCGTGACCTTCCGGCCGTTCCGTTCGATCTCGACGTTCTCCTTGCGACGAGCCCGCCTGGTTTCGTGTGGAATGTGGCTCTCCGGTCCGACGGCGTCGCCGGTCCAGTCGCGCGCGATACGGTTGGCGAGGGTCGTCTTCCCGGCGTTCGGCGGCCCGTAGATCCCGATTCGCTTCGGCTCGTCGGCCGCGAACAGTCCGTCCGTGACCCGTGATATGCTGTCTCTGAGGCTCGTTAACAATCCCATTCTGACCCTTGGTCCTGTGTTCTCTCCCGAAGCGGTGTGCGATCCGATGCCGCCAGCCCGAGCGCCCGACGCCCGTCCGGGGAATTACGGTATCCTCCACACCCCTCTCACTTAAGAACTGCGTCAGACGTGCCCGATCGGGCGCGTCGCGACCGGACGACCGCGAAACTCGGATACGGGAGGGAGAACGGCGGCCGCGAGAAGGGAAGAAAACGCGGCCGTGAGTGGAGAGAAAACGCGGCCGCGAGAACGGAAGAGAACGTGGCCGCGAAAAACGCGAATAGGCGTGGTCGTTCACTCCTCGTCGCGGTCGCTCGCGACGTCGAGGAAGACGAGGGCCGCGCCGAGCAGCGCCAGGTTCTTCAGGAAGTTGATCTTGTTGCCGTGCCGCTCTTTCCCCTCCATGTTCCAGAAGTCGTGGATCGCGGGCGTCGTCCCCAAAAAGAAGACGACCAGCGCGCCCGCGGCCGCCCGCGGCAGCCGCCAGAGGAGGATCCCGAGGTTGGCGACGAACAGCATCCCCGTGACGAACGGGACGAACACGTCCGGCATCGGGACGCCCTTCTCCTCGGCGACCGCGACGCGCTTGTCGTTGTTCCGGAACCCGTCGACGGCCATGTACGCGAGGACGCCGCCGTACAGCGACCGTCCGAGGAGCGAGGGGGCGTCGCGGCCGGATCCGTCCTCGTCGACGTCGGCGGATCCGGCGTCCGTCTCGTCGCCCATTCACACCACCTCGATCCGGCTGACGTTCGCGTCGACGCGGCCGACCGTCTCGTAGGTCGGGGTCTCGCCGTCTCTCGCCCCATCGTCGCCCGTCTCGCCGTCGCCACCGCCGTCGGCGCGGCGCATGATCCGCCCCTCGACGTCGTCGCGCTGGTCGGGCACGTCGAAGAGGCCGGAGCCGCAGACCACGTCGCCGTCGTGGACCGCCCACGTCTCTATCACCTCGTGGGGCTCGCCGGGGAACGGGACGCGATCGAAGTCGCGGCCGAAGTTCGTCGACTCGAACAGCGCGACCCCGTGGTCGTCGTTCACCCAGGCGGGGGGTGCCTCCTCGCCGCCGCAAAAGATCACCCGACCGTCGTGGACGAACACCCGCCGAACGTACGAGAAGTCGTTGCCGACGTCGAGGCGGGTCCACGACTCGCCGGCGTCGGTCGTCCGCCAGAGGCCCCCCTCGCCGACCGCGTGGCCGAGCCCGAGGTTTTCGAGGTCGTGGTCGAGGTAGCCGGTCGTCGCCAGCCAGACGTCCTCGGAGATCGGGAGGACCTGGTGGACGTCGTCGACGATGGCATCCCGGTGGTCGGACCAGGTGCGGCCGCCGTCGCGACTGACGTGGATCCCGCCGGCCTCGACGCCCGCGATGAGGTGATCGGGCCGGCCGGGCACCGTCTCGAGCGCGCGAAGACGCGCGTAGTGCGGGTCGATCGGTGACTCCCAGTGGCCGCGGGAGGGGAGCTCGCGGAACCCTTTCTGTTCGGTCCACGTCTCGCCGCCGTCGACCGAGCGGAAGAGGTAGGGGTCGTTGGTGCCGGCGTAGAGCGCGCCGTCCGCGGTCGCGAGGATCGCCCACACCTCGCTCTGCCCGGCGTGCCAGAAGCGGTCGCCGAGGGGGACCTCAAGGTCCGTCCACGTCTCGCCGCCGTCGACCGAGCGGTACGCGCCCGTCGAGGAGGCGACGAAGGTGCCCTCGGTGTGGTCCCACGACTTCACGGCGGTGACCACGCCGCAGTCGAGAACGAATTCGAGCTCGTCGCGGTCGAACGGCACGTCGGGGGCTCGGTACAGGCCCTGATCTGTCCCGATCAAAAGTGTCATACGTTGGTACGAGAGTCCGACGCATACTAAAGTTTTACCAAGCCGTAAAACGCTAAGTGGCCGGGGTCACAACGGGGAACTCATGCCCGCGTCCGATCCGTCCCGATCCGATCCGCCCGCGCCCCATCCGACGAAACGACCGACCGACGCCGCGTACCTCGACGATAGATCGGCGCCGGACGCCGACGGAGCGACTTCCGAACTCCCGTCCGAGCTGCTGAACCTGCCGTGGATCGACCCGCACAACCACGCGCACACGCTCTCGTGGTCGGACCGGGAACGGTACGCGCTCTCCGGCTGTCGGTCGATGATGATGGTGTCGTCGGGGTACCACTGGACCCCGTACAAGCCCGTGGAGGCGAGCGACGTTCGCTTCCTGTGGGACGACGCGATCAACCGGAGACGGGCCATCGAGCGCAACCACTTCTTCGAGGCGAAACTGGGGCTCGGCGTCCACACCGGCGTCCGGATCGAGGACCCCGACGAGCTGCTCGCGGCGATGGACGACTACTGCGCGCTCGAGGAGGTCGTCGCCGTCGGCGAGACGGGAGTGACGCCGAGCCAGCACGTCGAGCGCTGGGACGCCGACGAACAGCAGGCGGTCGTTCAGGCGCAGATGGAACTCGCCGCCGACCACGACCTCCCAGTCCTCCTCCACACGCCGAACACGTCGAGCGAGTCGAAGCGCGAGTACCGCGACGACCTCGGCGTGACTCCCGGCTACGAGAAGAACGCGGGGCTCGGCGCGGAGCCGGTCCTCGACGGCGAGAACCCGGCGCTGGAGGCGGTGAAACGCGACTTCGAGGCGGCGGCGGACGCGGGTCTGGACGAGGATCGGATCGTCGCCTCGCACGCGGACGCGAACAACACCGAGTACCTCATGGAGGAGACGGACTGCCACCTGAGTTACACCATCGGCCACTCGTGGCTGATCGGGGTCGACGCCGCCGACGTCGCGAACGCCATCGACGAGTACGGTCCCGAGCGGATCACCATCGACACCGACTGCGCGAACGTGCTCCGGACCGACCCGTACGCGGTGAAACGGGCGATCTTCGAGCTGTACCGCTACGGGATCGACGTCGACGACATCCGCACCGTCGTGTACGAGAACCCGCGGGACGTGTTCGGACTGGGCGAGTAGGCGATCTGCGGAAGGGGTCGGTAGTGCGGTCGGCGCGCCCGGTCGCGGGCGGTTGGCCCGCGACCGGCCCGCGAGGGAGTCGCTCGCCCCCGGCGAGCGACGAGGCTGGGGAGGCGTGAGGTGCGGTGTGGAGGTGCGGTGTGGGGGTTCGGGGCGGGCGTGCGGTGCGGGGTGGGACTCGAAAGGGCAGCCGTGAGGCGGGGGCTTTGGAGGTGATCCCCGCAGGAGCGACACCGGATCGCTGCGCAATCGGGGAATGAAACGGAGTAGGGTATCGACTACTATTCGGTCTCGAACGAGTTCGTCAGTTCGCCGACCCCCTCGACGCCGATCGTGACGCTATCGCCGTCACCGAGCAGCACCGGCGGCTCGCGGTAGACGCCGACGCCGGGCGGCGTGCCGGTGAACATGAGGTCGCCGGGCTCGAGCGTGAACGCCCGGCTACAGAACGAGATCAATTCGTCGACGCCGAAGATCAGATTCGCCGTCGACGACTCCTGAAGCCGCTCGCCGTTGATCTCGGCGAATATCTCGAGGTCGTGCGGGTCGTCGATCTCGTCGGTCGTGACGAGGTCGGGACCGATCGGCGCGAAGGTATCGAGGCTCTTTCCGCGGACCCACTGCCCGTCGCCGTGCTGGAGGTCGCGCGCGGAGACGTCGTTGCCGACGGTGAAGCCAGCGACGTGGTCCATGGCGTCCTCGGGATCGACCCGGCGGGCGCGTTCGCCGATCACGGCGACGAGTTCCGCCTCGTAGTCGACCTTCTCGGTGTACTCCGGATCCCACCGGACCGGGTCGTCCGGGCCGACGACGGAGGTGGGAAACTTCGAGAAGAGGACGGGCTCGTCGGGGATCGGGTTGTCACCCTCCTCGGCGTGGTCGCGGTAGTTCAGCCCGACGCAGACGACCTTCTGCGGGTCGTCGACGGGCGCGGCGCGGTCGAGGTCGGCCGGGTCGCGGGTTCCGACGCCGGTCTCTTCCGCGTACTCGACCGCGAGATCGACCTTCCGGCGCCACTGCCAGTCGGCGAGGAGGTCGCTCGTTCGCTCGGGGATGTCGATTCCGGCGGCCTCACCGGCCTCCGCGAGATCGACGACTGCGCCGTCGTCCGTCGATACGCCGACCCGAGGTGACGCTTCGTCCGTCGTTCGGTATTGTCCGATTCGCATGAGTGTGGGTAATGATACCGTGGCGGAGGTAGTGAAACGTTGGGATCCGGTAGTTACAGCTCGATGCCGGCCTCGTCGATGAGGCGCTCGCCGGAGGCGACGAAGCGGTCGAACTCCTCGCGGACCTTGGGGTTCGTCAGCTCGCCGTCGCGTTTGACGACCTCGCCGTCGACGAGGACGGTGTCGATGTGGGAGGGGTCCGACTGGAACACGACCGTCTGGACCGGCGAGTGGGAGGGAGCGGTCATGAAGTCGGAGGCGTCGACGAGTACGAGGTCCGCGCGCTTTCCGGGCGTGATCGTGCCGATCTCGTCGGCCATGCCGAGCGCCTTCGCACCCTCGATGGTGGCCATTTCGAGCGTGTCGCGCGCAGTGATGCTCACCTCCGTGACCTCCTCGTCGCCCTCTAAGACCGCCTGGTTGTCGAACATCCGCTGGAGCTGTATGCCGATCCGCATCTGGCTGGCCATGTCGCCGCTGACGTTCGAGCAGACGTCGACGCCCCACGTCGGGCGGCCGCCCGCCTCGAGCACCTTCCCGGTGACGGGGATTCCGTGGCCCATCTGCATCTCGACCTCCGGCGTCGACGAGAAGGAGACTCCCTGCTCGACGGCGTGGTCGACGTCATCCTGTGTGAAGTGGTTCCCGTGCGCGACGTTGACGTCGGGACCGAGCAGGTCCTCGAGACAGCCGAAGCCCTGGTAATCCCCGCCGTAGACGGAGGAGGGCCACAGCGCCGCACCCATGTGGATCGTCGCGAGCGCGTCGAGGTCGCGGGCCAGTTCCAAGTCGCCGCGAGCGGTCTCGTCGACGCAGAAGTCCGGACCGCGGAGTCCGATACCCAGATCGAGTAAGTCGTCGTCGCGGATCTTCTCCTCGTTGAGGTCGCGGATCTTCGCTTCGGGGAGGCCGACGTCGCTCTCGTACCACCACTTCGCCGCGTCGTCGCCCGGCGGGCCGTAGGTGTACACCGCGCGCAGTCCGGCGTCCTTCAGCGCGTCGACGGCGCGTTCGCCGTGTTCGAGCGTGTTGGGGTACGACCAGTCCAGGGCGGTGGTCGTTCCCGTGTGGAGCTTCTCGAAGGCGCCGAAGAGGCCGCCGAGGTACATGTCTTCTGGTTGATAGAGTCCGGTGATGTTGCCGAGCATGTGGTCGAAGTACTCGCCCATGAGCGACCAGTCGCCGGCGATGCCCCTGACCTGGGTCTGTGCGAGGTGGATGTGCGAGTCGACGAAACCGGGGACGACGACGTGGTCGGAGGCGTCGATCTCCTCGGCGTTCGACGCCGAGAGTCCGGGACCCACCTCGACGATCTCGCCGTCCTCGATCAGGACGTCTGCCTCGTCGAAATCGCCCACATCGGGGTCGAGCGAGACCACGGTCCCGTTTCGCACGATCGTTTGTGTCATGTTCGATAATAGGGTTTGACCAGGAGGGTAAAAGTTTACCGGGCGGTAAAGAAGATCGTTACCGGGCAGTAAAGAAGATCGGAGCGGAGCAATCGTATTATGTTCCCCACCCGTAGAGTATCGGTATGAGCGAATCATCGAGCGGATCGGCGGACGAGTCCGCCGAATCCGCCTCCGAGAGATCGTCTTCCGGGGAGCCCACCGCGGACGACGTGGTCTCCTCGAAGGACACGAAGGAGGTGATCATGGAGGCTACCTTCCGAGCGCTGAGCAAGCACGGCTACAAGGACCTCCGAATGCGCGACATCGGCGAGGAGATGGACCTCACGCGGCAGGTGATCCACTACCACTTCGACGGGAAGTACGACCTCATGTCCTCGTTTCTCGAACACATCATCGACCAGTACGAGGGTAGCGTGGTCGTCGACCACGACGCCGATCCCTGGACCGAGCTTCGCGCGCGCGTCGATCAGTGCCTCTTCGGCCCCGAGTTCGAGGAGTTCGGCCACTGGGACCGGATGAAGGTGTACCACGAGCTGTACACGCAGGCGCAAAACGACGGGCAACACCGCGAGGTGTTCAACGACCACTACGAGCGGATCCGCGGCAGCATCGTCGAGGTCGTCGAAGAGGGCATCGAGGAGGGCGTCTTCCGCGACGTCGACGCCGAACGGATGGGACAGCTGGTGACCGACGTGATCCACGCCGCCCGCGGTCGACGGATCTCGCTCGGCCACGAGGACGCTCCCGAGGAGGCGCGGCAAGCGATGGACGAATTCATCCTGGAGTCGCTGGAGCGAACTGAATAGCTACCGACCACGAGAACACCGGTTGCCCGTGGTCAGTTCCCATCCTCGTCGAGATCACCGAACACGCCCAGCTCGGCGAGCCGGTCGATCTCGGCCTCGGAGTAGCCGTGTTCGCGGAACACTTCCCGATTGTGCTCGCCGAGCAGCGGCGGCGGGAGCTCGAAGCCGCTCTCGGCGTTACGGAACTTGAGCGGGTGTTCGATCACCGGCACCTCGCCGAGTTCGGGGTGGTCGATCTCGGTGATGGTCCCTCTGGCCTCGATCTGCGGGCTCTCGAGCGCCTCCTCGACGCTGTAGACGGGGCCGGCGGGGACGCCGGCGTCCTCGGCGATGACCTCGATCCACTCGTCGGTCGTCCCCTCTGCGAGGGTGGCTTCGATCTCCGCCTCCAGCTCGTCGAGGTGTTCGACGCGGTCGGCGTTCATCTCGAAACGCTCGTCTTCCGGGAGGTCGGGACGATCGAGCGCCTCGCAGAGCTCGCCCCAGAGCTTCTCGTTGAGGATACAGATGTTGATGAACCCGTCCTTCGTTTCGAACGTCTGATACGGGGCGAGGACCGGGTCCTTCGTTCCCATCCGCTTCGTCTCCTCGCCCGCGAAGACCATCCCCGCCTGCTTGGTGAGCCACGGGAGCGCGGCCTCCAACATGCCGAGGTCGATGTACTCGCCCTCGCCGGTCTGTTCCCGTCGATAGAGGGCGGTCGTCGCGCCGAACGCCGCCCACATCGCCGTGATCAGATCCGTCATCGGTAGGCCGACCTTCACCGGCTGGCGGTCCGCCTCGCCCGTGACGCTCATTATCCCGCTCATCCCCTGGATGAGGAGGTCGTACCCGGAGCGCTCGCGCCACGGGCCGGTCTGTCCGAACGCCGATATCGCGAGGTAGATCAGGTTCTCGTTGTGGTCGGTGAGCGTGTCGTAGTCGACGTCGAGTCGTTCGGCAGTTCCCGGACGGAAGTTCTGGATGAAGACGTCCGCCTCCTCTACGAGTTCGTACAATGCCTCCTTGGCTTTCGGATTCTTCAGGTCGAGTTCGAGGCTCTTCTTACCGTAGCTCAGCGTCCAGTAGTACGGCGACTCGCCCTTGATGAACGGCGGGCCGGAGTGCCGAACGGCGTCGCCGTATCCGGGTTGCTCGATCTTGACGACTTCCGCTCCTTGGTTCGCTAACATCGCCGAGCAGAATCCGCCGGTGACGAACGTCGAGAGATCGAGAACGGTAACTCCTTCAAGGATCTTGCCGGATCGAGGCGCATCGGATCCACTCTCTCCGGTCATCGTTTCGTCACCGTCCATCGGGTCATCGCTCATCGGGTCACCGTTCGTCGTGCCATCGTCTCCCATCCGTACCGTATCGTCTCGTTCGATATGTGGATTCGTACCATGTGTGGCCTATCGTTTGTTTACCGGATGGTATAACTGTCGACGATGACCGTCACGGCTATGCCGTCGTCTTCGATCCTCTTGCCCCCCACCCCTTCGTTTCGGGTGGAACGGGAGGACGGTGTGGGTGGTGGGTGGGGATCCCGGAGAGCGTACTGCCGTGATCAACTCGATAGAATATAGTTCCAATCACTATAGACTATAATTAACATATGAACAAACAATATTTATTTTCGAGGATTGTCGAGGGCACTATTTCGGGTATAGTATAATAAACCCACCGGTACTAAATACACGCCTCAACCCCCCACCCCACCTGTTGAGCGTTCCACCCGAAACGAAGGGGTGGGGGGGATCGTGAGAATCGAGATACGAGAGCCGAGAGTACGTATAGTAACACGAGTCACTATCCGAGTATCGACGACGGCAGAATGAGTTCGTGCTGAGAAACTCACTCGCCGCTTGCTCGCGGGTCGACCGCCGTCCGATCGCCGGTCGATTGTCACTCGATCTCGTCAGTTTACGACTCTGAAGCCGACCGTACGCGATCCACGATACGACTAATCGAGGCCATCTCACACGGGTGATGTCGGTGATTGACATCTCCCGCGCTTCGAGCACGGTATTTCTCCTTGAACTTCGAAACTTCGTTGACATCCTCCCCGCCCTTCTGGACGGGATTTTAGCCTTGAATCTTCCATAAACGACACTAGGAGTGTCACCAGCTAGTTCCGCAGGCGAAGGAAGGGGGACCGTTTCAACTCGAGAGAGGAACATTTTTGTACCTCCTCTTCATCCGGTTCGACTGTATCAACTGGACGTGGTCGGCGTCGAATCCGACCGCGGTTTCGCGTTTCAGGCGGGAGATAGCCTGAGCCCGCACTTGCGATGACTGTCTCCACCTGAAACGAGGGGGTTCACATGGACGAAGGCGAGCATACACCGGGGTCCGACGGCGATACCACACCGTCCGATAGCGACGAGTCCGACGGGGACGAATCCGACGGGGACGAATCCGACGATAGTGCCGATTCAGCAGGTTCGCCGTCTCCGTCGCCGTCTCCCTCATCGTCACCGGATCGAACGGAGCAATCGGCACCGAATCGAACGAAGCCACACTCCGACGTACGGGACGGGAGCAGCTCCGAGTTCGCTCTCGACGACGACGACGCTGACGTGAATTCCGTCCCGTCCAACGACGCGGACGGACCGTCCGGGGCCGGATCCGAAACGTCCGGAATCGGAAACGGTGGTCGAGACCGCTCGTCTCCCGACGTCGACTTCGACGGCGTCGTCCTCGACAACGACGACGATGACAATCAAGGACTGTTCGACGACCTCCTCTCCGGTGAGCCGATATTCGAGAACAAGGAGGTCCTCCGGCCGTCGTACACCCCTCACGAACTCCCCCACCGTAACGATCAGATCAACCGGATGGCGACGATCCTCGTCTCCGCACTCCGCGGCGAGACCCCCTCCAACATCCTCATCTACGGGAAGACGGGGACCGGAAAGACCGCCTCGGCGAAGTTCGTCTCTCAGGAGCTCGAGTCGACGTCACAGAAGTACGACGTCCCCTGCGAGGTCGAGTACATCAACTGTGAGGTGACCGACACGCAGTATCGAGTCCTCGCCCAGCTCGCGAACACGTTCATCGAGGAGAATCAGGGCGTCATCGCCGACCGGCTCGCCCGGCTCGAGGACCTCCGGGCGGACGCGGAGGACGTCACAACGGACGCGACGCACGACGCCACGGACGCGATGCGAGACGCCGCCGCCGCACTCGCCGACACCGAGTTCGATTCGGTCAACGAACTGGACGATCGCATCGAAACGCTCGAGGCAGACGCCGAGGAGATGGAGGAGGTCCCGATGACGGGGTGGCCCACCGACCGCGTCTACTCGACGTTCTTCGAGGCGGTGGACTACCACGAACGGGTGGTCGTGATCATGCTCGACGAGATCGACAAGCTCGTCGAGAAGAGCGGCGACGACACCCTGTATAACCTCTCGCGGATGAACTCCGAACTCGACAACTCCCGCATCTCGATCATGGGGATCTCGAACGACCTGAAGTTCACCGACTTCCTCGACCCGCGAGTCAAATCCAGTCTCGGCGAGGAGGAGATAGTCTTCCCGCCGTACGACGCGAACCAGCTCCGCGACATCCTCCAGCACCGCGCCGACATCGCGTTCAAACGGGACGCGCTCACCGACGACGTGATCCCGCTGTGTGCGGCCTTCGCCGCCCAGGAACACGGGGACGCGCGCCGCGCGCTCGACCTCCTCCGGACCGCGGGCGAGCTTGCGGAGCGCTCCCAAGCGGAGATCGTCGCCGAGAAGCACGTCCGACAGGCCCAGGACAAGATCGAACTCGACCGCGTCGTCGAGGTGGTCCGGACGCTGCCGACCCAGAGCAAGATCGTCTTATTCGCCGTGATCCTCTTGGAGAAGAACGGCGTTCACAACATCAACACCGGCGAGGTGTTCAACATTTACAAGCGCCTCTGTGAGGAGATCGACGCCGACGTACTCACCCAGCGGCGGGTCACCGACCTCATCAGCGAACTCGACATGCTGGGGATCGTCAACGCGGTCGTCGTCTCGAAGGGACGCTACGGCCGAACCAAGGAGATGGGCCTCTCCGTGCCCGTCGAGGAGACCGAGGCGGTCCTCCTGTCGGATTCGCGGCTCGGCGACATCGAGAACGCACAGCCGTTCGTTCAGGCCCGCTTCGACAACTGACCTCGGCGACGAAAACTCGGCAACCGGATCACGCGGCGGCGGAGCCGGCTACCGGTGGATCTACGGATACGCTCCGTGGTTCGCCGACGTCGATCTCGATCCCGGTAGTCGCCGACGCGAAGGCCTCGTTTTCCGGTGATACGACGACCACGCCGAGCACGTCGCTCACCTCCGCCTGTCCGGTCGTGATCAGCCTGACGTAGCCGAGGTACGGCACTCGAACCCTGGCTACTCCGATCACCCACTCGGCGGCGACTGGCTCGGCGAGCCCGTTCGCCTGATCGTACTGGCGGTTGTTGTCGCCGAGCGTGACGAACCCAGCGTGCGGTGCGGGACAGTTCCGAAGCTCCCCGCAGTCGTCGGCGTTGTGATACCGTTCGTCGGCTCGATCGTACCAGTTCTCACCCTCCTCGACGT
The DNA here is from genome assembly GCF_900182635.1 of Halorubrum cibi. GTDB lineage: Archaea > Halobacteriota > Halobacteria > Halobacteriales > Haloferacaceae > Halorubrum > Halorubrum cibi. The sequence continues at coordinate 46,386 of NZ_FXTD01000001.1, forward strand.
GAAACATCGCGCGGTGGATGATCGGCGACGCCTGCCTCCCCGGCGGCTGGTAGATCACCACCGACCCGTAGTCGCCGAAGGTTCGGTATCCGTTCTCCTCGCCCGCCTCGTGAGTCACGACGCCGATATCGTTGTCGGAGACGTCGGGGGCGAGCCGTCCGGGTTCCGTGACGAACACGAGGTCGCCGGTGTTCATGTTGGGTTCCATGCTCGGCGACTCGACCGCGACCATCGGGGGCCACACCCCGCTGACCGCGAACAGGATCAATCCGATCAGGAGCACGACCGCGACGCTCGAGAGCATCTCTCGCAGCCACATGAGCGGTCCTTCCATATCGTGACGGAACCGGTAGAACAGCCCCGATTCCTCGTCGTCGATCCGGACCTCCGTCGTCGGATCGGTCTCGTTCGGATCATTACCGCTCGGATCGGTACCATCCGGACCACCACCGACCGGATCGTCGCCGTGGTGATCTCCGTTGCCGACAGGATCGTCTCCGTCCGAGCCGCCGTCGGCCGGATCGTCGCCGATCGGGTCGTCCCCGCTCGACGCCGGCCGATCTTCGGGGTCCATCGTGCCGGGTTTGGCGGTTTCCGGTCATAAGCTTCCGGGTCATCGCCCGACCCTCGAGTCACCTCTCGGGATGATGACTCCACCGATCCGACGAAAACCATCCGGGACGTCACTTCTCATCCGAAACGTCGGTTCTCCACCGACACGTCGTCGGCGTCACCGATCTCAGGCGGCGACGGTCTCAGTCGTCGACGATCACTTCGACGGGACCGGAGTCCTCGCTCTCGGATTCGCTCGAGCTTCCTCCGGACCCGCCCGTCTCCGAACCCTTCTGTTGCCAGTAGAGTCCGCCGGCGACCGCGAGAACGACCCAGGAACGCCAGTTCGCGAGGTTCAGCGTGTAGCCGATCCCGAACGGCTTCTCGACCAACATTCCCTCTTCGGGCTGCCAGTACGACGAGAGGAGCCGACCGAGGCTCGGTCGATCGAAGTTGTACGGGATCCCGAGTATCTCTCCCGACGACGGTTTGTCTCCCATACCCGTACCTCACGCTCCGGGCATAAAAATCGTGTCGACGGGGGCCACTCAGCGATATCGCCCTCGACGCCGCACCTCGCGGAGCCGATCGAGGACCACCTCGTCGCCCTCCTCCCGATATCCGTCCTCGAACGCGTCGACGAGCCGATCGGAGTCCGTCGCCGTCGCGGTTACCGACCCCTCGAAGACGTGGAGATCCATCGCGTGGTCCTCCACGTGTCCGGTGTGATACCCCAGTCCGAAGTCGATGAGGTACGTCGGATCGGGGGCCGGATCGCCGCCCCGATCCCCTTCGGAGCCGGATCTCCCGCTCCCGACCCTGACGTTTCGCGTCGTAGGGTCGCCGTGAACGAATCCCGCACGGTGGAGCCGTGCGAGGTGTCGACCCACGGAGCGGACCGCCCGAAGCGTCCGGTCCGATCGGCCCTCGTCACTCCCGTCGCTCCCGCCGCTCTCACCGCCTCCGTGGAGGATCGCCGCGAGGTCGCGATCCCCGACGTGCTGGAGGGTCAGTGTCGCCTCTGGCACGTCGATGTCGTACACGAGCGGCGTCGGCACGCCGGCCCGCCGCGCCTCGTTCGTCAATCGGGCCTCGGCGACCGTCCGATCCCGCCGAAGCGAACGGTCCAACGCCGGATGCCGATACTCCTTGGGGATCCGACGCTTCCGAACGATCGGTCGGTCAACGATCCCCTCGACGAGTCCGTCGTCGTCGGCGTCGACGACCTCGACGACCGCCTCAGCCCCTCGACCGTCGTGGTCGCCTCCGTCTCCGTTTCCGACCCGCGCGACGGACGACTCGTCGTCCCGCCACGTCACCGGCACCTGGTCCGGCCGGAAGTTCGGGTCGATCCGCGATTCGCGGATCTCGAGGGTGTCGCCCGCGGCCGCCATCCTCGCGCCGAGCACCGCGATCATCCCGGCGTTGTCGCGGAGGTATCGCGGGTCGGGCGCGTGAAACGCCGCGCCGCGGGCCGAACACATCTCCGCGAGCATCTCGCGGAGCCGGTCGTTCTGACCGACGCCCCCGCCCAACACGAGCTCGTCGGCTCCCGTCAGCGAGAGCGCGCGCTCGGACACTTCGGTGAGCATGCCGAACACGTGTTCTTGAAGCGAGAAACAGATCTCCTCGACCGGCTCGCTGTCGTCGTACGCGTCGTTCGCGGCCGAGCTGATCCCCGAAAACGAGAAGTCCATCCCCTTGACGACGTACGGCAGCTCCAGCAGGTCGGCCGCTTCGGGTCCCCGGCCGTCTCCGGAGACCTCCGCGGCGGCGGCCTCCACCTTCGGTCCGCCGGGGTGATTCCACCCGACGTGTCGCGTGAACTTGTCTATCGCGTTGCCGACGCCGGCGTCCATGGTTTCGCCGAGGACCCGATACCGCCCGTCGTGATAGCCGAGCAGGTGGGCGTTCGCGCCCGAGGCGTTCAGACACACCGGGTTCGAGAATCCCGACTCGTGGCGGCCGATCTCGAGATGTGCGACCATGTGGTTGACGCCGACGAGCGGCACGTCGAGCGCGCCGGCGAGCGAGCGCGCCGCGGTCCCGACGGTCCGAAGGCACGGTCCGAGTCCTGGGCCTCGCGAGAAGGCGACGGCGTCTATCGCGTCCGGGCCGTACTCCGCTTCGGCGGCGTCCAGCACCGTCCCGACGACTTCGGGAATCGCCTCGGACATGTGCTCTGCGGCCTCGCGCGGGTGAATGCCGCCGCTATCGGGTTCGTACGGATCGGATTCAATAACGGTCGAGTCGGCCTCGGTGTCGTGGAGGGCGGCGCTCGCACACCACGCCGTCCCTTCGATACCGAGAACCCGCATTCGGTCGCTGTCTCAGGCCTCTTCGCCGTCGTCGCCCTCGGCACCGATCTTGTTCCGCTCGAGCATGTAGTCCTGCTCGACGTCGAGCGCGTCAGCCGCGGAGTCGTACACCTTCGCGTAGCCGATCGTCTTGCGCATCCCGAACTTCGTGTCGAGTTCGTGGACGACGACCTCCTCGGAGGCCTTGTCGAGCTTGGCGGCGAGCGAGTCGCGGACCGAGAGCCGGGAGGGGGTGGCCTCGTCGTGGACCGTCTCGAATCGGATGTCCGTCCGGTGCAACATGGGGTTTTCTTCCTCGGAGATGATGTCGACGTCCATGGTTCAGTTACGTGTACTACCCTCCGAACGCTGTAAAAGGATTTCGAAGCGGGTGGACGGCCGGCCGAACGGTTCTACCGTCGGTTCGTCCGTTCGAGCCACCCGGCGACGCGTGAACCCTTGCCTTCCACTGGGCGTGAACCCCTTGCCTTCCACTGGAACTCTCGGCGTCGATCGGGCACGAACCGCTTCAGTACGGCGATCCTCGATCCGATGGCGGCCTCCTCGACCCCGGACGAACACTTTCGCTCCGGAGTATCGGTCGTGCGGATCGCTCCCTGAGGTTGCCATCCATCGGACGCGATCGGATCGAGGTCATCCGGACTGCCCGAGCGCGTCGAACGCGCCGTCGACGTCGCCGTCGAGCCCCTCGAACAGTTCTCGGGCCCGCTCTCGGGCCTCCGGGGTGACTGCGACCCGAACCATCCCCTCGCCGGGCTGGCCGTACACGACGCTCGAACCGTCGGGAGCGGCGATGATCGCCGGCAGCGCGGCCAGATCCTCCTCGCCGTCGACTTCGATCGTGACGGGATCCGAGTCGGTGAGCGCGTCGACGAGCCGCTCGAGGAGCGCGACGGTGAGCGTCGCCGCGGGGTTCTCGACGTGTACTCGTTTCTCGTCGCCGGCCGCGAGTGCGTCCGAGATCTTCGTCCGGACCGCCTCTCGCTCGGTCTTCCCGTCGACGAGCGCGACGTCCGGAACGCGACCGGCCTCCCGGAGGTGGTAGGTGACGACGTCGCCGACGGCGACGATCGGCGCGTCGGGAGCACCGTACTCCTCGCGAGTCTCGGCCGCGGCCGCGAGCAGTTCGTCGGCGTCGGTCGTCACCGGACCCATCGGCTCTTTGAACGCGTCGCGAAGCGAGTCGGGAAGGGTCACGATCGGGTTCGGCATACCGAACCGTACGGCGTCGTCGTGTGAAGAATCGTGCGGTCGATCGGGGTGGCTATCGGACCTTCAGGGCGTACGATCCCGGCTTCGAGACGTTCATCTCCTCCGCGATCTGGCTCTCCTCGGGGTTCGTGATGATGACGTAGCCCGCCCAGTCCTCCGTCAGCGAGGAGGAGCCGCAGTGCTCGCAGGTCTGTGCGTCCGGGTCGTTGACGTAGTGACACTCCCGGCAGGCGAGCCGATCCTCGGCCATCAGTCGTCCTCCCCGGTCGTGCCGGCCTCGGCCCGCCGGCGGCGGTCGCTCTCGAGCCACTCGTGTTTACCGAGCCCCGGCTGTTTGGCGGTGAGCCCGATCTTCGAGTCGCGCGGGTTCCGCTCGTCGACGCTCTTCGTGACGACCCGCACCCGGACTCCGTCGTCTACCCCGAGACTCTTATCGGAATCCGAGGAGGCCAGCTGCTGGTTCGCCCCGTCGAAGGTGAGGTACTCGTCGGTGATCTGCGAGACGTGGAGCAGGCCGTCGACCGGCCCGATCCCGACGAACGCGCCGAATTCGACCGTCTCGACGACCGTCCCGTCGACGACCTCCTGCATGTCGGGATCGAAGGTGAGCGCGTCGAACTCGGCCTCGTAGTAGACGCCGGGTCGGTTGTGAAGCACCGCGCCCTCGCCGATGTCGTGGACCTCGATGACGCTCACGACGCTGCCGACGTCCTCGTCCATTCGTCCTTCCAGCTTGTCCTGAAGCAGGGCTTTCACCCGCTCGTCGGTGACGTCCGCCAGGTGCTCCGGCGGGACCTCGACCGTGTCCTTGAGTCGAACTCGTTTGTACATGTGCGTGGGTTGTGTCTGTGATCGCGTGTGTTCGTCCGCGGCATCCGATCGCGTCGCGTCCGTTCCGTCGTTTCTCCGCCGGTTCCTCTCGGCTACGGGTCCGTTACCGTGAGTGTGTCCCGCCCCCGTAAACAGATTACCGGTGTGTCCGCGTCCAGTACCCGTTCCACGAGGGGCCTGTCGAGCGTGACCACGTACGCGACCCGACCCGAGCGAGCGAGGTCGACGAGCGCGTCGTCCGCGTACGCCCCCTCGACGTCGACTGTCTCGGCGCGCTCCGCGAGGTCCGCGCCGACGCTCGCCGCGGTCGCCGCCTTCCCCGCGCCCGACCCGATCCCGTCGAGTTCCTCGAGCACCGCCGACGGCACGACCGGATCGTAGCTCCCGAGGAGCCGGTCGAGTTCCTCGAACAGCCGGACGTTCGCCTCGACCGGGGCCATCAGCGCGCTCGCGTCGAGCGCGACGACGGGACGCGTCTCACCTTCGGAGGCCTCGTCGGACACGCTACGACAGCGTTCCGACCCCGATCAGCCGCCACCGCGCGCCGACGCGGCGATTGATCGCGATCTGTGCGCCCTCCTCGGCGCACACCGGTCGCTTGAGGCTGACCTCGCACTCGTCGTCGCGCGCGCTCGTCACGGCGCCGACGGTGGTCGCGGTGCCGACGGTCAACATGAGCGGCTCGCCGGTCGAGATCTCCTCGATGTCGCTCTCGCCGCTCTCGTCGTCCTCCTTGCCGACGACGCGGTCGAGGAGGTCGACCTGCATCTCGAACTCGTGTCGGGTCGGCGGGAGCGTTCCGGGCTCGCCGGCGACCTGGCCGGCGAGCGCGTCCCCCTTCGTCAGGCTGGGGTCGAGCCCCGTCCCGACGCCGAGCAGGCCGCCGGGTTTCGCGGACTCCACGTTCTGCGTGCCCGCCTGAAGCGACCGGATCGAGGTCTCGAGCGGCCGCCACTCGGTCTGTCCCTCCTCTTCGACCTCGCGGCCGGGGCGGATCTCGAGGCCGTCTCCGACCGACAGCTCGCCCTGGACGAGCGAGCCGCCGACGACGCCGCCTTTCAACTCGTCCGCAGTCGCGCCCGGGCGGTTGATGTCGAACGACCGGGCCGCGAACATCCGGGCGTCCTCGTCGGGGTCGCGCTCGGGCGTCGGGATCTCCGATTCGATCGCCTGGATGAGCAGATCGAGGTTGACCTCCTGGCCCGCCGACACGGGGACGATCGGCGCGCCCTCGGCGACGGTGCCCTCGACGAACTCCTGGATCTGCTCGTAGTTGTCGACGGCGCGGTCGCGGTCGACCAGGTCGACTTTGTTCTGGGCGATGACGATGTTCTCGATCCCGATGAGGTCGAGCGCCATCAGGTGTTCCTCGGTCTGTGCCTGCGGGACGTCCTCGGTCGCGCTCACGACGAGGACGGCCCCGTCCATGATCGACGCGCCCGAGAGCATCGTCGCCATCAGCGTCTCGTGGCCGGGTGCGTCGACGAACGAGACGGTCCGGATCGGCTCGCTCTCGGAGCCGTCGGGACACTCCTCGTCGGTCGTGTAACACTCGGGCTCGTCGACGCCGGGACAGCGGCGGAACGTCGCGTCCGCGTACCCGAGCCGGATCGAGATCCCGCGTTTCATCTCCTCGCTGTGCTGGTCGGTCCACGATCCGGACAACGCCTGTACGAGCGTCGTCTTCCCGTGGTCGACGTGACCGACGAGACCGATGTTCACCTCCGGTTGTGTGTTGGCTTGGGTCACTGTTGAACCTCCTAACGGAGCAGTCTTACCCGGATTTTCGCCCCGTGCGAGTGATAAAGTTGCTGTTATAGCGGCGTCAGGACTCCTCGTCGCTCCCGTTTCGCGCCGATCCGCCTCCATCGGGGCGCGCGACGCCCTTCCGACGCCGATTTACCGCTCACGCCCGTATCCGACGCCACGATGGGATACGCGTGTCCGGTGTGTGCGACTCCGCAGCGCGACGGCGAGCACTTGGCGCACCACCTCGCGTTCACGGCGATGCTCCACGGCGACGACCACGCGGCGTGGCTCGACGACCACGCTCCCGAGTGGGAGACGGCCGATCCCGCCGGACTGGCGGAGGTGGTCGTCGAGCACGCCGAACCCGCGGAGTATCACGAGGTGTTCGAGGACACGACCGACCGCGGTCGCCCGGCGGTGGACGCCGATCTGGCCGGCCACGGGGAGATAGGCGGCAACCCGAGCGACGCCCACGCCGAACACGCACACGAGCACGGTTCCGGACACGAGCACGGTCACAACCACCGTTCCGGTCACGACCACGGTCACGCCAGCGGTCACGGAGGCGGGTCCGGTGAGGTGGACCCGGAGACGGCAGCCGCCTTCGAGGAGGCACGCGAACTGACCCGTCAGATGTACGAGGACGACGACGGGACGGAGAGCGAGGGAGACGCACACGACGGAGCCGACGACGACAACGAAGCGGACGTCGACAACGAAAAGTGACCTTCCCGGATCGTATACTCCGTATGCTTATATGGCGGGTGTTTCGTAAGTGATCGAGGTGAGAAGAAGGGAGTAGTTGCTGGCGCGGTGAACACGTCCAAAGCCCCAGCCACGAGGACTCGCGCGGCTCGCTGCGCTCCTCGCTCAGTCGCTGTCGCTCCTTCACTGCGGTGCTTGCTTCGCCGGGCTTCGTCCTTCCGAGAGACTTCGTCTCTCGACTTCCCGCTCGCTGTGCTCGCGGGAATCGCGACTGCCCCTTTGAGTCCCACCCCGCACAGCACCTCACGCCTCCCCAGCCTCGTCGGTCGCCTCCGGCGACCGACTCCCTCGCGGGCTCCTCGCGCGCGTTGGGCGCTCGGAGGCACGCCACCGCTCAGGCGATCGTTGTTTGGACTGTACCGACCGATCCCGATCCGTTTATTCCTCGGAGTTTGGTACGAGACACCGTCACATGCGGGAGCCCACAGCCGAGGCCGAGTACGACACGCTACGCGCGGTGCGGGTCCACGAGCCCGGAATCGAGGCGGCGATCGGGGCGATGGATCCCGGACCGAACCACTTCGCCCGGCCGTTCTCCGTGTGCGAGGCGAAACGCGAGCACCGACGCATGGTCGAGGTGCTCGAGGACGCGGGCGTCGAGGTGTTACCGGACGGGGAGGGTCTCGACCCGGATCAGCTCACGAACGGCGGCGGCGGGATCCACTGTATGACCTCGCCGATCCGGCGGGCGTAGAACGCCTCACTCCTCCAGCACCGTCGCGCCCCCGCCGATCCGGGTCTGGTAGGCGCGAGCGTCGATGTCGGCCTCGGCGAAGGCGTCGAGCATGGCGGCCGCGATCCTCTGTCGGTTCCCCTGGCGACAGGCGGCGACCACCGCGGGACCGGCCCCGCTCACCGTGACGCCGGTCGCGCCGGCCGCGAGCGCGGCGTCGTGGACCGCGTCGTATCCCGTGATGAGCCGAGCGCGTTCCGGGGTGACGACCGGATCGCTCATGCCCGCGCCGACGAGCGCCGGGTCCGAGCGGCACATCCCGATCGCGAGCGTGGCGGCGTTGCCGACCGTCTCGACGAGGTCGTCCATCGAGGCGGTCTCGGGGACGACTCGGCGGGCGTCCCGCGTCGAGACCGCCACGTCGGGGAGACACACCACGAGCGGGACTCGAGCGTCGACGCTGTGGGTGCCGTCGGTCGTGGTGACCGTGAAGCCGCCGAGGATCGAGGGGGCGACGTTGTCGGAGTGGGCGACGCCGGAGACGACCGCCTCGCCCTCGGCGGCAATGGGGACGAGCTCCTCTCGGGAGTAGCCCCGATCGTAGAGGCGGTTGAGCGCGACCGCGGCCCCCGCGGCGCTGGCCGCCGAGGAGCCGAGCCCCGAGGCCGGGCGGACCCCCTTGTCGATGTGGATGTGCGCGGGCGCGTCGAGCGCCTCGACGACCGCCCCGACGGTGTTGCCCTCGGGGTCCTCCGGGATGTACTGGGCCCCGACGCCGGTCACCTCGATGGTGGTCCGGTCGGCCCGCTCGACCGTGACGACGTCCGCGGGCCGCGAGAGCGCCGCCCCGAAGACGTCGAAACCGCTCCCGAGGTTCGCGCTGGTCGCGGGTGCCCGTACCGTTACCATGCCGAGGCGTTACGCCGGGGCGTCAAAAAGGAGCGGGATCGCGATCGAGGCGAGAACGCGGGACGAGGTGCGGACGCGAGCGTGGCGGACGGAGACCGGAGAGAGAACGGAGGCGGTGCGACGGGGAGAACGGAGGCGGTGAGAAGAACGAATCGGGGGAGGAGAACGGCTACGAGTCGGCCGTCGTCCACAGGAGCGGCCCGACGATCACCAGCCCGACCCCGAGGAGGATGTACGTCGCCGGCATGGTGGTGAACGGCGACATCGAGAAGATCAGCCCGAAGCTGATTATCACCGCGGCGACCAGCTTCTGTGACTTCAGCGGGAGCACGCCGAGAAGCGAGGCGACGAACGCGAGCAACAGGACGTGCCCGAGGTGATAATCGAGCAGGAACGTGTCGATGAACAGCGGCGAGAGCATCTCGTCGGGAAATGGGAGCGATCCTCGCATTAAAGTTCCGTTTCTGCCGACGGGTCGGATCGGCTGACTCGATCCCTCGCATATAAGACTCGTCCGGGAGAGCACGGATCGTGCGACTCGTACAGGTCATGATCCCGGCGGGAAAGCGCGCGGCAGTCGTCCGCGCGCTCGAAGACGAGGGGGTCGACTACGTCGTCACCGACGAGACGAGCAACCGCGAATACACGGGCGTCGCGACGTTTCCGCTGCCGAAGGCGGCCGTCGAACCCGTCCTCGAGCGCCTGCGCGAGGCCGGCATCGACGAGCGGACCTACACGGTGATCGTCGCCGCCGAGACGGTCATCTCCCGGCGCTTCGAGGAGTTGGAGGCGGAGTACGCCGAGGAGTCCGACCGGGACGAAGACCGGATATCGAGACAGGAACTTCAGGCGAAGGCGGACGACCTCGCTTCCGGGATGGGGACGTACGTCCTGATGACGGTGATCTCGGCGGTGATCGCGACGGCCGGACTGCTCCTCGACTCGCCGGCGACGGTCGTCGGGTCGATGGTGATCGCGCCGCTCATCGGGCCGGCGATGTCGGCGGCCATCGGCACCGTCGTCGACGACGAGGAGATGTTCCGACGGGGCGTGCGGATGCAGGTGCTCGGCGTCGCGGTCGCGGTCGCGGCCGCGACCCTGTTCGCCGTGTCGCTCCGGACGCTGGGGCTCGTCCCGCCCGGACTCGACCCGCTCGAGCTCGCCGAGGTCGCGGAGCGGCTCGCCCCGAACGTGCTCGTGCTCGCGGTGGCGATCGGGGCCGGCGTCGCGGGGATCGTCTCGCTCATGACCGGCGTCTCCGCCACGCTCGTCGGCGTGATGATCGCGGTCGCGTTGATCCCGCCGGCGGCCGCCGTCGGCATCGGGATCGCCTTCGGGATCCCGCGGCTCGTGCTCGGCGCGGGCGTGATCGTCGCGGTGAACGTGCTCTCGATCAACCTCGCGGCGCTCGTGATGCTGTGGTACGAGGGGTACCGTCCCGAGCGCTGGTTCCGCGAGGACGACGCGCGGGCGACGGTCGTGAAACGCGTCGCCGTCCTCGTCGCCGCGATCGCGGTGTTGAGCGTGTTCCTCGGCGGCGTCACCTACGACAGCTACGTCGCGTCCACGACGGAGAGCGACGTTCGGAACGCGGTGGGCGACGAGCTGGCGACGCTCGATCCGGCGGCCGAACTACTCGAGTTGCGTATCGAACGCACCGGCACGATCCCGCCGCGGGAGACCGACCGCGTGATCGTCACCGTCGGCGCGCCGCCCGGGGTCTCGATCGACGGCGTGGCGACGACGCTGGAGGAGCGGATCGAGCGAGTGACCGGCGAGGAACCCGGCGTGGAGGTCCGGTTGGTGACCGTCGATCGGTCGTGACTGGTGACCGTCGATCGGTCGTGACTGGTGACCGTCGATCGGTCGTGACTCGTCTCCGGACGGGGCCCGAGCGACCGCGTGCGATCGAGCGGTAGCGGGAAGAGCAACTCCTTTTTATCGGCGCCTCCCTGTGTAGGGCAGTGACGGACCCCACGGGACCCGACGACGACTCGATGCGGGAGGTGGTCGAGCGATCGCGCAGCGGCGCGCCCGCGGTCGGCGAGGCGGTTCGGGACCGCTTCTCCTCGGACGAGGTGTTCCAGCGGATCGTCGCCGCGGCCGACGAGGAAGTGACCTCGGGGCGACGCGAACTGTTCTTCAGCGGCGTCGCCGCGGGGTTGGCGCTCACGATCACGTTCCTCCTGTACGCCTCGTTGACCGCCGCGACCGACGGTCACCCGATCTTGAGCGTCCTGTTGTACCCGCTGGGGTTCATCTACATCATCATCGGCGGCTACCAGCTCTACACGGAGAACACGCTCCCGCCGGTGGCGTTGACGCTCGAACGACTCGCCAGCGTCCCGACGCTGTTGCGTCACTGGGGTATCGTGCTCGCGGGGAACTTCGTCGGCGGTGCGGTCGGCGCGCTCGTGCTCTCGTACGGCGGCGTCTTCTCCGCCGACGCGGTCGACGCGGCGGTGTACATCTCCACTGGGGGACTCTCCGTCGACTTCTGGCCGCTCTTTTTCAAAGCGGCCGTGGCGGGGCTGATCGTCGCCGGCGTCGTCTGGGTCGGATTCGCCTCCACGAACTCCGTCACCCGGCTGCTCGTCGTCTACCTCGCGTTCCTCGCGATCCCGCTCGGCGACCTCTACCACGTCGTCATCTCCTTCACCGAGGTGATGTACCTGCTCTTCGCCGGGACGCTCGGAGTCGACGTCGGCGGACTCACCCTGTACGGCGGGCTGATCGGGTTCGTGCTCCCGGTGCTTCTCGGCAACACGATCGGCGGTGTGGTGCTCGTCACGCTGGTCAACTACTTCCAGACGAGCGAGGAGCGCTTGGAGGAGGCGCGCTTCGAGGGGATGAATCGTCGGCTCACGCTACCCGAGTGGGTCTTCGGACGGGCGGCCGGCCGGTCGTACGTTCCCATCCTCGACGCCACCGAGGCGACGCTGTTCGCGAGCGAGGGCCACCGGATCATGGTCCCCATCTCGAACCCCCGGACCGACGGGCCGATAGTCGAGCTCGCGAGCCGGCTCGCGAGCGATCACGAGGACGGTCTCGTCCACGTCGTCCACGTGGTCCAGGCCCCCGAGCGCATGTCGCTGTCGGCGGGGGCGGGCCGGATCGCGGACGTCTCCGAGGAGGGGATGGCGGGCCTGCGCGAGACCGCGGAGGGGTACGACGTCGAGGTCTCCACCTCGACGGTGGTCTCGCACCGCTCCTTCGAGGAGGTGTTCAACATGGCCCGCCGGACCCGCCCCGAGGCCGTACTGATGGGCTGGGGCGAGGACCAGCTCTGGAACGCGGCCCGCGCGGAGCGGCCGATAGACGAGCTCACGAACCAGCTCCCGTGTGACTTCCTCATCCTGAGCGAGACGGATCTCGACACCTCGCGGGTCCTCCTCCCCACCTCCGGCGGCCCGGACTCCCGACTCGGCGCGGAGGTGGCGAGCGTGCTCTCGCGGACCGCTGGCTCCGAGGTGACGCTGTTACACGTCGTCGACGGCCCCGAGGACCGCGAGGAAGGCGAGAACTTCCTCGCGGCCTGGGCCGAGGAGAACGACGTGGGCGACGCCGAGCGGATCGTCGACGACGGCGGGGACGTCGAGGCGGCGATCGTCCGGGAGGCCGAAGAGAGCACCCTCGTGATCATCGGCGCGACGGAGAAGGGGCTGCTCTCGCGGCTCGTCTCGAACTCGCTTCACCTCGACGTGATCCACGACGTGGACTGCTCGGTGCTGCTCGCGGAACGGCCCAGTCGCCGCTCGATCCGCGACCGGCTGTTCGGCTCGGGACGACGGGAGGCCGGGCCGCCGAACGGGGCCCTCGAGCGCGAAGCGAACGGATCGAGCGGCACGGACGTCCGCGGGACCGACGACGAGTCGCCGACGGAGGGATCCGACGGGGACCGTGGGGACGGGAGAAGCGAGGACGACGAGCCGCCGGAACCGGCGGTCGTCACCGACCACGACGACCCCGACGAGGACGGAGAGGAGGGCGGCGAAGGCGACGACGAACCGCCGGAACCGGCGGTGATAACCGACCACGACGATCCCGACGAGGGCGGAGAGGATGCCGACGCCGATCCCGACGGGGGCGGAGAGGATGCCGACGACGATGACGACAGCGAGGCGGGCGGTGCGGCGGGCGGCGGTGACCCCGACGACGACGAACCGAACTCGACGTGATCGACGCCGCGATCCCGGCGACGACGCGGAACGCTACTCCTCGCGGTCGCGGGTCGGGAGGTCCGGCTCGAAGGCGGCCGCCTCGACGGCCATGTCCAGCACCCGCTCGACGTTCTCGTCGTCGGTGACGCTCATCGTCGCATCGACGGCCTCGGCGCGAACGGCGTCGAAGCGATCGTGTTTGTTCGCGACGGTGAGCATCGGGATCGACTCGTCGAACAGCGCCCGAACCTCCTCGCGGAGTTCGAGCTGTACGTCGAGGGGGTAACCGCAGTCGCCGGAGGGGTCGAGCACGAAGAGGACGACGTCCGCGAGGTGTTCGAGCGCGCTCACCGCCTGCTGCTCGATGTCGTTGCGCTCGTCTTCCGGCCGGTCGAGCAGCCCCGGCGTGTCGACGATCTGGTAGCGGACGTGGTCGCGCTCGAAGTGGCCGACTTGGACGCCGCGGGTCGTGAAGGGGTACTCCGCGATCTCGTTCGACGCGCGCGTGACCCGGTTGACGAACGACGACTTGCCGACGTTGGGGTAGCCGGCGACGACGATCGCGGGCTCGTCGGGCCGGATGTCGGGCAGGTCTCGCAGGTCGTCGCGGGAGTCGCCGATGTATCGGAGGTCGTCTTCGATCTGGTCCATCACGTCCGCCATGCGGGCGAACGCCTGCTTCCGGTGTTTCCGCGCGGCGTCGACGTCCGAGTTGCGGATCTTCGTCGTGTACTCGTCGCGTAGCGATTCGATCTGCCGGCTCGCCCACATCACCTGCGAGAGCGCCTGTCGGAGGCGGTCGACGTCGACGATGGCGTCGGCGAGCTCGTAGTAGAACGGGTCGACGTCGAAGCCGAAGTCGGGCCAAGAGACGACCACGTTCTCGAGGTTGTCCGAGAGCACGTTGCCGGCCGTCCGCAGCATCGACTCCTGGGCCTCGTGGCCGCGCTTGGCGCGACCGGCGCGGGCCGCCCGCGAGAACGCCTTGTCGACGAGCTCCTCCGAACGGGGGGTCGTCGGGAGGCCCTCGAATATCATACCCCGGTATTCCCCGCCGAGGCGTATAAGCGCGTCCGTTTCGGGGCTCCACGACACCGCGCGGCACGGATCGGGGTCTCCGGAACCGCGATCCCGGAACGGAATCATCGCGGAACGGAAACGTCCCGGAACCGCGCCGTCGCTAGGTCGATCGATCGCCACGACCGATCGCCACGACCGACCCCACCAAGTCCGATCAGCGTAACCGATTTCGGCTACGTTCCGAGAACAGAGCGGATCGCCGAGGGGTCGCCGCCCGCACCGTGCGTCGAACGAAACGGCCCGATACACGCGTTTATACGTGGTTTTCGGCGGATTCGACCAGACGCCGGCGACCACGTCCGAAGTCGATCCGTCGACGACCACAACCTATTTTCGTGTCGCCGTCGTCGATGTTTCTATGCCGATACAACGACGTGAGGTGCTCACCGCACTGGGGACTGGAACGCTCGCCGGCCTCGCCGGCTGTTCGGGGATCACGGGCGGCGGCGAGGAGGAAGCGTCGGCTGGCGTGACGGGCGAGACGCTCACGCTCACGACGACGACGAGCACCTACGACACCGGACTGCTCGACGAGATCCACGGGAGCTTCGAGGAGCTGTACGGCGTGAGCGTCGACGCGGTCGCCCAGGGGACCGGCGCGGCCCTCGAATCGGCGCGCAACGGCAACTCGGACGTGGTGATGGTCCACGCCCGCGGGCTCGAGGACGAGTTCCTGCGCAACGGCTACGGGGTCAACCGCCGCGACCTGATGTTCAACGACTTCGTCATCGTCGGTCCCGAGGACGACCCGGCCGGGATATCGGGAATGGGTTCGGCCACCGACGCGCTCACCGCCATCGCCGACGCGGGCGCGCCGTTCGTCTCTCGAGGGGATAACTCGGGGACTCACACGAAGGAACTCAATCTCTGGGAGGCCGCGGGCACCGAACCGGGCGGCGACTGGTATCAGGAGATCGGCGGGGGAATGGGGGAGGCACTGAACAACGCCAACCAGCAGGGCGCGTACACGCTTTCCGATCGGGGAACGTTCATCTCCCAGCGCTCGGAGATCGACCTCGTCATTCTGGTTCAGGGACCGATCGAGGGCGGCCCGGAGATCCTCTCGAACCCTTACGGGATCATGGCGGTCAACCCCGGCGTCCACGAGGACACCAACTACGACCTCGCGATGGCGTACATCGGGTGGATCACGAGCCCCGGAGCCCAGGACGCCATCTCGAACTACCAGATGAACGGGGAACAGCTGTTCTTCCCCGAGGCCGTCTCGGAGGACCCCGACTTCCAGCAGTACGTTCCGGAAGGCTGGAGTAGCGAGTCCTCGGACGCGTAAGCGTGCCACTCGAACCGGTCGTCCTGCCGGCGGCCTCCCTGCTCGAGTCGGCGACGGGGCTCGCCGCCGGGGCGAAGTCGGCGGTTGCCCTCGTCGACCTCCCGTTCAGGGACGGGTACGTCTCGAGTATCATCTACGTCTCGCTGTACGTGAGCCTCGTCGCCGTGACTCTGAGCACGCTGTTCAGCGTCCCGGTGGCGATCTTCCTGGGCTTCACCGACTTCCCCGGAAAGGGGCTCGTCAAGTCGGTGATCAACACCGGGATGGGATTTCCGAGCGTGGTCGTCGGACTGATCGTGTTGTTCGCCGTCTCCAATCAGGGGCCGCTCGGGTCGCTGGAGCTGATATTCACGAAGGAGGCGATGATCATGTCGCAGTTCGTGCTCGCGACGCCGCCGATCACCGCCATCAGCCTCGCGGCGATCACGGGCGTGGGCGACGACGTCCGCGACGCCGCACGCGCCCTCGGCGGAACCCGGATCGACGCGGCGCTCGTCGTCCTCAAGGAGGCGCGCTACGGGATCGCGACCGCGGTTCTGGCGGGGTTCGGCCGCGCCATCAGCGAGGTCGGCTCCGTGCTCATCGTCGGCGGCAACATCACGAGCGCGGACGGGATCTCGAAGACCCGGACGCTGACGACCGCCATCCAGCTCGAGGCCCGACAGGGCCAGTACGAGACGGCGATGGTACTCGGCGCGGTGCTGGTCGCGCTCGTGTTGACGGTCAACGCCGTCGTCGTCCGCTTCGGTGATCGGGGGGTGCGCTGATGCTCCGCGCGACCGGCGTCGGCCACTCGTTCGGGAACGAGTGCGTGTTCGAGGACCTCTCGATCGACGTCGAGTCCGGCGAGGTCGTCGCGGTCATCGGGCCCTCCGGCGTCGGGAAGACGACGCTGCTCCGGATGCTCGCGCTCTCTCGCGAGCCCGACGACGGCACCGTGACCTTCGACGGCACCGACGTGTGGAGCCTCGACGAGGCGGAGCGGCTCGCCCTCCGGCGGCGCGTCGGAATGGTGTTTCAGGAGGCGAGCCTCTTCGACGCCCCGGTCGCCCGCAACGTCGAGTACGGGCTCCGGATACGCCGGTCGTGGTCGGAACGGCTCCGGGACGAACTCCAGTCGATCGCGGGGTCGAACGGGACCGCCGCCGCCGTCAGCGACGCGCTCGACGTCGTCGGGATGGCGGGCAAGGCGGACCAGCACGCGGAGTCGCTCTCGGGCGGCGAGGCCCAGCGAGTCTCGTTCGCGCGCGCGATCGCCTACGACCCGGACGTCCTGCTGCTGGACGAACCCACGTCGGATCTCGACCCGCGGAACACCGCGGTCATCGAGGACGCGATCGACGAGGCGCGGGACCGGGGGATCGGCGTCGTCGTCGCGACCCACGACATGCACCAGGCCGAGCGGGTCGCGGACCGCGTCGCGGTGCTTCTCGACGGGGGGATCTCGGAGGTCGGCCCGACCGATCGGGTGTTCGAGGACCCGCGGGATCCGCGGACCCGACGGTTCATCGAGGGTGAACTGGTGTACTGAGGGGGCCGGTCGCGACGTCCGACACGAGCCACGGATACACCGATCCGGTCTGAAAATTTCACTGGAACTCTCACAAAACCATTACCCGTGTCGGAGATGTTGTGATGTTATGGGTGACTCAGATACCGGCGGTGAACGGCCGACCGTGTTGGTCGTCGACGACGACCCGGAGATGGCCGACCTCTACGCGGAGCTGTTGGCCGAGGAGTACACGACCCGCACGGCATACTCGGGCGAGGAGGCGCTCGATCCGGACCACTTGGACGCGGACGTCTCGGTCGTACTGCTCGGCCGTCGGATGGAGGGGATCTCCGGGGACGAGGTATTGCGGACGATCCGGGCGCGTGGCATCGGCTGTCGCGTCGTCATGGTCACGGCGATCAAACCCGACACGGACGTCCTCGATCTCCCCTTCGACGACTACCTCGTCAAACCGGTCACGGGTGAGATACTCCGCGACGCTGTCTCGCGGATGATCGTCCGGAACTCGTGTGACGAGACGATCCGCGGGATCGTCGCGCTCGCCTCCAAGATGGCGACGCTCGAGGCCAAGATGACCCTCGAGGAACTGGAGTCGAGCGGCGTGTACGCCGCCCTCGATCGGGAGTTCCGCGACCTCCGGCGAGGCGTCGACATGGGTGACCCGAACGACGACGTGTACACGGAGTTCACCGCCAAGAAGGTCCAAACGCTCTTCGAGTGAGCCGCGGTCGTCGACCGCGGCCACGAACGGGCCCCCGCCTTCGCGGGTCCGTCGTCGATCCGCACCCACCGGTCCGTCCGAGGAACTAACCGCCAGCCACGAGTAGCGTTCGCCGATGGACGAAGCGACCGGCCGGGGGCGCGCGACGCTCGTCGAGGACGACGTCGAGTTCGACGGACGGGACGCCGCGCTGCTCCGCGCGATAGCGCGAACGGGGTCGGTCGCGCGGGCGTCGACCGATCTCGGTCGCTCACGCGCACGAGCCCTCTCGCGGATCGAGACGCTCGAATCCGCCTTCGGCGACCTCGTGGAGCGTCACCGGGGCGGAAGCGGCGGCGGGGGGAGTCGACTGACCGATCGCGGGGGTCGGATCCTCGGGCGCTACGACCGGCTGTCGGCCGCGATCGAGGCGACCGCCGGCGTCCCCGAGACGGTCCTCGCGGGAACGGTCGAGACGGTCGACGGGGAACTGGCCGAGGTGGAGACGCCGATCGGGGCGGTGTGGGGCCTCCACGACGACCTCGCGGTCGACGACCGCGTTCAGGTTCGGATCGGCGCGGACGCCGTGACGGTCCGCGCGGCGGGGGACGACGGGGAGCCGACCGCGACGAGCGAGCGGAACCGCCGTCGCGGCCGGGTCGAGGGCGTCGACCGCGGGGAGACGGTCCACGCGGTCCGGATCCGCGTCGAGGGGGCCGACTGCGGCGAGGCGGTCCACGCCGTCCGGGCGCTTGTCACCGACGAGAGCGCCGAACGGCTCGGGATCCGGTCGGGAACGGACGTGTGGATCTCTTGGAAGGCGACCGCGACGCGGCTGGTCGCGGGCGTCGACGCCGGCGAGCGAGACGCCGCCGACGGATGAGCAGACACCGACGAGCGAACCGGCGCCGACTGGCGGGTCCACGCCGACCAGTGAGCCGACGCCGACGAGGCAACCCGGTACGTTTACCCCGGTCGCCGGCCGCGGGTGGGACATGAGCCTCAAAGCCACCGTCGCCGCCCCGTTCAAGCGACACGCCGCGGATCGGCTGGGCGAGGGCGAGTTCGTCGTCGCGCTCTCGCTGGAGCGCGAGTGGTTCTCGCCGGACCAGGCGAAGCGGCTCGTCGACGTGGCCGTGGGGCGCGGGCTCGTCGACGAGGAGGACGGCGAGCTGGTCGCGCGATTCGATCCCGATGAGGTCGCCGTCCCGGAGGACTTCCGGCCCGACGAGGACGTGTTGCGCGAGCAGTCGACCTTCGAAACCGCCCTCGACGCGGTCGTCGACGCCGGCGTCGAGAAGCAACGGGCAGTCGCCGGGATCAACGAGCGTCAGCGCGCGCTCGCGGTGACGATCGAGGCGGCCGCGGTCCTCTACGCGAAAGAGCAGGGGGCGCGCGTCGACCACCTCGTCGAGGACGTCCGCGCGGAGCTCGCGGAGGCGGAGTGATGGTCGCGGGCCGCCTGACCGACGGGGTCCGGATCGCCCAACTCTTCGCCTCCGAGGTGACCGGCGACCGCGGCCGCCTCCGAGAGGTCGACGTGACCGACGCCGATCCCGACGTCGAGCCGACCCCCGACGGCGCGCTGGCGTTTCGATTGGTCGAGGTCGACGCCGGCCGGGACGAGAACGACCGCGACGACGACCCGGGAGCGACCGGCGGCGACGAAACGGGGGCGACCGCCGGCGAAGACGACGGCGAGAAGCCGAGCGAAGGAGACGCCCTCGCGGACGTGTACGTCCAGCCGGACCGCGCCCGGATCGAGTTCCGTCGCGCGCCGGAGGCGGTCGCCGACGCCGCCGTCGAGGCGGGCCTGCGCGTCAGGCCGAAGGCGGTCCGCCCGCCGCGGACGCTGGTGTTCCTCGAGGACGGCACGGACGTGAAACGGGCGCTGCCGGCGTTGGAGACCGTCGTGGAAGGCGGCGATAACGCGTAGTGTCGCGGAGGGGAGGCCCCCGCGCCGACCTCAGTCCGTCCCGCCGTCGCCCACCGCGACCGGCGTGGACTCCGGCGAGGACCGCTCGCTCGCCGTCGACGACCCCCCGACCTCGAACTTCCGGAGGAGCCCGCGGAGTCGCTCCGCCCGGTCGCTGAGCGTTCCGGCCTCGGCGGCGGCGGCCGTCATCGCGGAGAGTTGTTCGTCGGCCGCCGCGGAGGCGTCGTCCGTCTCGTCGGCGGTCGACCGACTGATACCAGCGACCTCCTCGACCATCGCCACCGCCTCCTCCGTGCTCGCCGCCTGATCGTCGGTCGCCTCGGCGATCTCGGAGATCCCGTCGTCGGTCTCCTCCGCGTTCTCCGCCACCCGCGTGAACGCGTCGGCGGCGTCGCGGACGGCGTCGGCACCCGTCTCCATGTGCTCTTCCGCGGTCCGGACCTCGTCGACGGCCGCCTCGGTCCGGGCCTGCGTCCCCGCGATGAGTTCCTCGATGTCGCCCGCGGCCTCCTTCGTCTCCTCGGCCAGCTGTTTGACCTCGTCGGCGACGACCGCGAAGCCGTCACTCGATCCGGTTCCGGAGCCGCCGCCCGCTCGGGCGGCCTCGATGTTGGCGTTGAGTGCGAGCAGGTTCGTCTGGTCGGCGATGTCGCCGATCAGGTCGACGATGTCGCCGATGTCGGTCATCCGCTCGTCCAGGTCCCTGACCGTCTCCGCGGTCGAGTCGATCGCCTCCCGCGACTCTCGGACGCTCTCGATCGCCTCGTCGGCGGTCTCCTCTCCTTCGTCGGCGATCGACGCCGTCTGCCGAGCCGCGTCGGCGACCGTCTCGGTCGAGGCGGCGACCTCCTCGATCGCCGCGGAGAGGTCGCTCATCTCGCCGGAGACCTCCTCGAGCATCTCGCGTTGATCGTCCGCTCCCGAGGCGATCTCCGCGATGGATCGGCCCACGTCCTCGCTCAGTTCCTCGGCGGCCTCGACGCCGCTCATCGTCTCCTCGCTCGCCTCAGAGACCTCCTCGGCGAACGACTGGACCTCCCGCACGGTGGACTCGAGGTCGTCTATCATCCCGTTGAAGGCGACGCCGATCCGCTCCATCGGCTCGCTCTCGCTCTCGGCGTCGAGCCGGACCGTGAGGTCGCCGTCGGCCGCCTTCGCCATGGTCGCGCGGTAGTCGTCCGCCTTCGTCTCGAGGTGTCGGTTGAGCCGTTCGACCTCCTCGCGGCGCTTCTCGGCCTCGGCTTTGGCCGCCTCGACGTCCTGTATCTCGGCTCGCTGCTCGGAGACGAGCTCGAGCTGACGTTGGGCCTCCTCGCGGGACTTCTCGATCGAGTACCAGTTGACCACGAGCGCGCCCGCGAGCGCCGTGACGAACACCGCGTGGATCCCGCCCCAGACGACGGGGTTCGCGATCGCGGCGGGGTGGTTGTACACCAGGCTCGCGTCGATCAGGCCGAACAGCCCGTGGCCGGCCGCGACGTACGCCATCCCGAGTCCGAAGGGGAGCCAGTCCTCGTACACTGCGACCACCGCGATGAACACGAAGAAGTGGAAGTGCGCCTCGATGTACCCGCCCGAGAGCTTCACGAGCGCCATCGAGATGGTGAGCCCGCTGAACGTCGCGAGCACGGTCCGAGTTCGGCGGTCGAACCCCGACCACGTCGCGAGCAGCCCGGTCGCGGCGATGACCGCCAGCACCCCGACGAGCATCCACGTCGGCGTGTTCGGGATCTGCGCCCCGGTGAACGGTTCGGTACCCGAGTACACGCCCAACGCGACTAGAATCGGGATCTGCGCCGCGATCGCGATCTGGATGTTGCGGTGACGCGGTCGCCACATCTCCTCGGGCATCGATGTCCCGTCCGGGACGTACCCGAGAACCTCTCTGATCCCGGCGAACGCCCCTGCGGTTCCCCCGCTCGCCCCGTTCGCTGGATCGCGGCCGCCCGACGGCGATCTGATCGCTGATTCAGTCATGAACGTCGATCGTCGTACCGGATGAAATACTCTCGGCTCCGAATATTATCACTGATACTTCCCCATCGGGAGCGACGGCTCCCGTACCGACAGTCGTCGGGGAACACGCCAATACCGCGACCGGCGGTCAATTTCGCTGGTTCATCGACGAAGGTCGAACGCGACCGGGTTCGGCTCCGACGGGACCACGCGGGCGACGCCTTTTATACGAATCCGGACCCAGTACGGGCGTGACCCTCGATCCGATCCACGTCGAGAACATCGCGCGGCTCGCGTACGGGATCGCGGGCGACGTGGACACGACGGACCACGAGGACCTCGCGGGACGGGTGTGGAACGACTGGCTGACCGGACTCCGGCGGGAGGGTCGAACCGTGATCGAGCCTGTCGCCGGCCACGAGCGCCGCCGAGCGCCCATCGACGACGTTGCGCTCGCAGATCGGCCCTTCGGGACGGTCCACGGGCTCGACTCCGGCACGATCAACCCGACGACGTTCAAGAACGGGCTCGTCGTCGACGTGGCGCACGCGGCGATGGCCGCGGAGCCGACCGACCTCGACCTCCACCGCGACCGCACCATCGTCGCGACCGTCCACGCGGGCGACTCGACCGCCGACTTCGACGGGGCGTGGACGAGACGCGACGACGGCCACACCCGCCAGCGCGTGCTCCACGCGCCGCGGGTGAACCGGTACGCCGAGGGGGTCGTCCACGCGCTCGCGCTCTACCTCGCCGAGGGGACCCACGCGCTCGACCACGCCGACCGGGTCGAGGAGCTGCTCGTCCTCGACGGCCCGATCTACCCCAAGGAGCTGTTCACCTGGGGGGACCGCGACCCGGAGCTCGGCGAGCTCGCTCGGGAGGCGAAACCCCAGGCGGTCGTCGAGAAGTACGTCCGGCTCGTCGAGCGGTTCGTCGAGCGCGACGTGCCGCTCACCGGCTTCGTGAAGAACCCCTCGAGCCGGACGATCGTGCGGACGCTCTCCCGGAAGGGGTTCGAGTCCCCCTGGCCCGACGACACCGCGCTATTCACTCGGCTCCTGGAGCGGCGGGAGGGAGCGAACGGCGGCGACGGGAGCGGTGCGGACGGGACCGTCGCGAGTGGCGGACGCGACGACGATCGAAGAAGCGACGCCCGCCTCGACGACGACCTCACGTTCACCACGTGGTTCCACAGCCGCGGCGGCGCGGACGGGACGATGGCGGCCGACGCCGACGCGCTCGGGATCGACCGCGAACTCGACCCCGAACTGTACGAGCCGACGTTCATGGTGTTGTACGACCCGCGGACCGACGTGACCTACAAGCTTGAGGCCCCCTACGCGTTCACTCGCGACGCGGAGACGCGCGACCGGCTGACCCGGCAGGTGCTCGCGGACGTGGCGACGACGCGGGGGCCGCCCGCGGCGGTCGGGAAGGCGGACGCGCTCGCGCGGATCGACGCGACCGAGAAGGCCGCCCTGCGCCGGAAGTTCGAGGAGCGGTTCGACAGCGACCAGCAGGCGACCTACGACGACCACCGGTGGGGAAAGGACCGGTACTAGACCGCTGATCCAGGCGGTCGGCGTGCCTCCGGGTGCTCACCGGAGCAGGGCGAGAGCAGAGCTCTCGCGTGAAGCCGGCGCGTAGCGCCGGCGACGCCACCGCACCGGGAGAGATCGTTCGCAGAACAGCCGAACTCGACCTCAGAGCGCGTTCGCGAGCAACACCGCGTAGATCGCGGCGTTGTACACGCCGTGGGCGAGTCCCGGAACCAGTACGTTCTCGGTCCGCTCGTAGAGGACGCCGAGCACGCACCCCAACACGACGACGACCCCGACGTACGCCCACTGCTCGGCGCGGGTCCCCTGGATCCCCGAGAGGTGAACCAGCCCGAAGAGCGCGCTCGCGATCAGGATCGCCGGGGCGGCGTCGAACGCCCGCCGGAGTCCGCCCTGAACGACCCCGCGGAACAGGATTTCCTCGACCGGGCCGACGACGAGAAGCGAGACGGCGACCATCGCGAGGTAGTAGCCGACCGGGTCGCCGGCGGGGACGACCGCCTGGTTCTGTCCGGTCGAGAGCCCGACCTGTCGGAGGGTGAAAAGCGCGCCGTACTGGAGCGCCAAGAGGGCGACCCCCGCGCCGACGACGATCCCGACCTCCCGGAGCGACGGCCGTGCGACCCGGAGGAGGTCCCGCTGGTCGGTGAACACGAGATAGCCGCCAACGGCGGCGAGGAAGCCCGCGAACTGGCCGAGCGTCCGGAGCAACTGCCACCCGTTTCCGCCGTCGGCGACGAGCCCGATCCGGACCGCGAGGTCCGCGACCGGCGTGGCGATCGCACTCGCGACGACGAGCGCGAACACGATCGCGAAGGCCGCACTCGCGACGCGGACGACCCGGTCCAGCGCCGGGGGGAGGTTCTCCGTCATCGCCGGAGGTACGCGACCCGCGGTGTTAGTCGATCCGGAACTCGCGTTTGTCGGCCACCGCCTCGGCCTCGGGGAAGTCGCCGCCGCCGAGCAGCCCGCGAGCCGCCTTCTTGCCCCACTCGACGGCCGGCTGCGTGAACGTCGAGACGCTCGCGAGCTCGCCGTAGAGCACGCAGGCCGCCTCCATCCCGAACAGGAGCTCGCCGAGCGCGCGCTCGTCGACCCGGTCGATCTCGACCCGAACGTTGGGGACGTCGGCGGCCGCGAGGCTCGCCTCGGTCGCCGCGAACTCCGCGTCCAGCAGGTCGCCGAGCGAAGAGCCGCCGAGGTAGGAGAGCCCCTCGAGATCGGTCTCGGGGATCGGCGCGTCGGCGCGCTCGGTCGGCCGGACGAGCGTGACGAGCTTGTCGGCCGGGCCGGCGCGGTAGAGCTGGAGCTGGGAGTGCTGGTCGGTCGCGCCGAGCGCGCGCGCCGGCGTCTGGCCGAGCCCGTCCTTCCCGAGGCTCTCGGCCCACAGCTGGGCGAACCACTCCGCGAACGTCTCCAGCGACTCCGAATAGGGCATGAACGCGTTGGTGAGCGCGCCGCGCTCCGCGAGCGCGTAGGTCGTCGCGCCGTAGGCGTACGCCGGCGACTCGTAAAGCGACCCCGAGAGCGCATCCATCCCGTCTCGCCCGCCCGCGAGCACCGCCTCGACGTCGTGGCCCTGGAGCGCCGTGACCGCGAGCCCGACCGTCGAGAGGGCGGAGAAGCGACCGGGGACGCCCTCCGGCACGTCGAGCGCGGGGAGGTCGTGGGTCTCCGCGAGCTGCCGGAGGTTTCCCTCCTCGCCGGTCGTGACGAGCGTGCGCTCGGTCCAGTCGACGCCCGCGTCGTCCATCGCGTCGCGAACGACGAGGAAGTTCGCGAGCGTCTCCGCCGTGGTCCCCGATCGCGAGACCACGTTGACGACCGTGTCGGCGAGCGACAGGTCGGCGAGCAGCGCGTCGACGGCGTCGGGGTCGACGTTGTCGAGGAAGTGCGCGTCCACGTCGCTCTCGAGGGCGTCCGCGAGCGTCGCCGCGCCGAGCGCGCTCCCGCCGATGCCGACGGTCAGGACCGCCTCCGGCTCCCCGAACGGTTCGACCGCGGCGCGGATCGCCGCCGGATCGGCCGTCTCGGGCAAGTTCAGCGAGGCGTAGCCGAACTCGTCGTCGGCCATCCCGCGGGCGATCCGGTCGTGCGCGTCCGCGACGCGGTCGTCGAGTCTATCGAGGGTCTCCTCCGTGAGCCCCGGCCGGGTCTCCAGGGCGTTTCCGATGTCCACGTCCATACGGGGGAGACAGCCCGGCGGGTCATAAGCGTGGGTCGTTGGCGCGGACGGTCGTTCGGAGACGTTGGCGCGAGATCGACACACCGCACTCAATCCGCCGGGATCACGGACTCGCCGTCGGCGAGGGCGGGTCGGCCGAACCACCGGTCGAACGAGAGCGGTCCCGATCCCAGCGTGAAGACGGCCGACGCCAGCCCGAACAGCGCGACGTGGGCCAACACGGGATCGTCGGGGAGCCCGAACAGCGTGGTCGTGAAGAGGACGAACGAGACCGCGGCCGCGCCGCGGGTGAAAAAGCCCGCGATCAGCGCCAGACCGACCGCGATCTCGGTCACGCCCGCGCCGACGACCCAGAGGCCGGGGTCGACGGGGACGACCGCGGTCAGGTCGTACTTCTCGACGACGAGGAGGCCGCTCGCGGGGTCTGACAGCTTCTGGATCAACCCGAGGTAGACGAACGTGACGCCCATGCCGACCCGGAGCAGCGTCGGGACGTACTCGCGGAGCGGGGCCGTCGACTCGTCGAGGAACGCCTTCAGGTGGTGGATCGGATCGATCCGACCGTAGTAGGTGCCGGGCGTGCTCGCGACCTCCAAGAGCATGTCGTCCGCGCTCGGCCGGCCGCCGCCGAGGACGAGCAGCGCGAGGAGGACGGGGACGTACTCCATCGCGATGACGACGCCCGGATCGACGGCGAGGAGGACCCACGCGAAGGTCAGGAGGCCGACCGCGGAGACGATCCGGGTCGCGAGCCCGAAGAGGACACAGAAGCCGATCCCGATGAAGAGCACCCGGAGGACGGGGCTCGATGCGGGCTCGAACGTCAGCGTCGGCGCGAACAGGTATCCCTGGAAGCCGGCCCCCACGAGCGGGAGCCCGATCGAGAGCCGCAGCATCCACGGGACCAAGTCGCCGTACCCGACGAGGGTCTCCCGGAGAACGACCACGTCGCGGATCGTCGGCCGCACCCACAGGTACGCCGCGATCCCGGTGACGACGGCGAGCCCGGAGCCGACGAACACCGCGGCGTTGAACGGGTCCGAGAGCACCTCGAGGAGGAACGCGACCGCGTCCACCGGATCGCCGGAGTCCTCGGTGACGTAGTCGACGTGCGCGCTGACGGGGCGGACGGCGACCGCGCTCAGGGCCGCGACCGCCGCGAGGAGGGCGACCGCGGTCGATCGGTTGGGCATGGGTCGCCTACGGCCCACAGCTACCTAAGGTGTGTGTCGGATCCCCGCCGCGAACGACCGCGAGGGTCGATCGAAGCTATTCGTCGGCGTCAGCGTCGACGTCGGACCCGTCGGCGTCGGACCCGTCACCCGCGCCGGAGTCGTCGTCGAAGACGTCGCGGTACACCCGGCCGAACGCGTTGCGTCGGAGAGTGCTCGCGGCCGCGTCGGGACCGTCCTGGAACGTCGTCGCGACCACGGTGTCGGCGAAGGGGACGGGGTGCCACGCGACCCGGTCGACGTGTTCGGAGCCGAGTTCGACGACGTCCTCGGCGTCGAACTCGCTCTCCGCGAGCCACTCGCGGTACTCCTCGCGTTCGGCGAGGTGGACGGCGAGCAGCTCGGCGAATGTCGCGTCGCGGGCGGTCTCGATCACCGCCGAGGTGACGCGCTCGCCGTACTCGTCGGCGTCGAACTCCATCGCCTTCGCCGTCTCCCGGACTATCACCCGCGCGGCCGGGCCGACCTCCTCGTAGCGCTCTCTCGCCTCCTCGCGCGTCGCCGGCGCGAACACGCCCCTCGTTTCCATACGAAGTCGTTGCCGGCGGAGGGAAAAGGGCGTTCGGTTGCCGACCGTTCACTCTCGCCGCTTTCCCGGTGGGTAACCGATTCCGCCGTCTCCGGGACGCGATCCTCCCGCGACCTCGTCCGATCCGGCGCGCACCGCTCTCTTTTGTCCGTGTGGACCCACGGAACGGGTATGAGCCGATCGGACCGATCGAGACGCCCGCGAAACCGGCGGGGCGAACTCGTCGATCCGGTCCCGTTCCTCGTGAGCGCGGGTCTCGCGTTCATGCTCGCCTTCTCGATCGGCCCGATCTACGGGCTCGCTTACGGCGCCCCGCTGGGGGCGTCGCTCGCGCTGTCGGGCCTCGCGTTCGCCGGGACAGCGGTCGTGGCGTACGTCCAGTTCATCAGGAACGCGCCCCCCGTCGACGCCGGTCCGCTCCCGATCGCACCCCGGGTCGAACGGCTGTTGTACGCCGGGATCGCGCTCGGTGTGGTTCTCGCGGGACTGACAGTGCCGCTGTTTTGACCGCTCCGAGCGGGATCGAAGGATTCCGAGCGGGATCGAAAGGTTCCAAGCGGGATCGATCGAGATTCCGGTAGTCGATCGGTCAGGGCTCCCGGAGAACGACCTCCCCGCGGTCCTCGGTCGGGAACGGATCGGGTCCGTCGAGGGACTCGCTGGCCTCGACGCGGTCCCACTCCTCGTCGGTGACGAGCGCGTCGTCGAGCCGGTCGACGAGCTCCGCCTCGTCGAAGTCCGTTCCGATGACGACGTAGGCGGTCTCGCGATCGCCGTGGTCGTCGTGCCAGTCGAGTTCCGGGCGGTTCGACCGGAGCATGTCGCGTTCGACCGTCGGCCGACTCGCGATCCACGGGCCGGGTGCGGTCACGCGCACCGAGGGTCCCGCCTGTCCGACCTGCTGGCGGCGGTCGTTGCCCGCGATCCACAGCGTCCCCTTCGACCGGACGACGCCGTCGGGGAGGTCGCGAAGGGCCGCCGCGATCCGCGCCGGGTGAAACGGGCGGCGGCGGCGGTAGGTGAACGAGGTGACGCCGTACACCTCGTCCGGATGGCGGTGAGCGTGACCGTCGTCGTGGCCGGTCGGATCGCGGCTCGCATCGTCGCGGTCGTGCCCCTCGCTCCCACCGTCGTCTCCGCTCCCTTCGTCTCCGCTCCCTTCATTTCCGGCATCCTCCAGCGCGCGCTTCCAGCCGGGAAGCGTCGATACCTCCCGCTCGTCGAACAGGTCGACGCCGAGCAGTCGGTCCGGGTCGACCGCGGAGAACTCGGTGCGGATCGTCGCCGCGTCCGGCTGGAGCGCGGCGACGAGCTCCTCGGCGCGGTCGAGCTCCGCGTCGGTACACAGGTCGGCCTTGTTGAGGAGGACGACGTTCGAGACCTCGACCTGTTCGACGAGGAGGTCCGAGAGCGGGCGACCCTCCGCGTCGGTGCCGCGGCGCTCGGGGGACTCGGCATCGGAGAAGGAGTCGAGGAACAGCCGGGCGTCGAGCACGGTGACGAGCGCGTCCACGCGGTAGCGTGCGGCCGCCCGCGACTCGGTCGTGAACAGCCGGGCCACCGGCGCGGGCTCGGAGATTCCCGACGACTCGACGACGAGGTGATCGAAGGAGCGCTCGTTCGCGAGCCGCACCACGGCGGTCTCGAGGTCGTCCTGTAGCTCACAGCAGATACAGCCGTTCGACAGCTCCGTGACCCCGTCGTCGACGTCGAGTTCGGACCCCTCCGCGATCAGCTCCGCGTCGACGTTCACGTCTCCCATGTCGTTGACGAGCACGGCGATCTCGCGGTCTCCCGCGTTCGAAAGCAGGTGGTTCAGAAGGGTCGTCTTCCCCGCCCCGAGACTGCCCGACAGCACGGTCACCGGGATCCGGTCGTTCATGGGCGGAAATCGAGGCCGAACTCCCTTCAACTCCCCGGCACCGCACGCCCGCGAGCGATTCGGTCCCTCCCAGTAGAAGCCGATACGTTGATACGCCATCCGTACCGATAGCCGCGCATGACCGGCCTCGTTCCCATCACCGGGATCGCTGCGATCGTCGCGACGGTATCGATGGTCTTCGCCATGTTGTACCTCGTCTGGCTCTCGATGGGCGACGGGACTCACGCCCCGAATCTGGACGACGACCGTCCGGCGTTCGCCGACCGGAACGACGAGGAGGAGCAGCCGGAAGTCACCGACGGCAGCTCGGTCTGAGGCTTCGATCCGCTCGAGAGACCCCGCTTTTCTCCGCGTGCCGGTTCGCGTCCGCGACAGGTTTACGGCGCTCGCCCGGCCATGAACGACGATGACAGTCGCAGACCGGATCGCGGCGTTCCGTGCCGCCCTCGAGGAGTGGTTCCGTGGCCTCTACCACGGGATGTTCACCCACCCGGCCTACGAGAAGATCGAGAAGGAGGCCGAGGACGCCGAGGACGCCTTCATGCTGGCGTGTTTCCCCGACGCGTTCGGTATCCCCTCGCCCGTCTCGTACTACACCGCCGAGCTGTTGCCGTACCTCGAAAACGAGTTCGAGGCGTGGGAGCGCCGGCTGTGGGACCGTGAGAGCCTGATCGAGCGCAAGGGCCAGCAGTACCACTTCTGATGGACCGGTTCGTGTTCTTCGGCGGGAAGGGCGGCGTCGGCAAGACCACCGTCTCGTGTGCGTACGGGTACAAGTGTGCGAACGCGGGCCTGCGGACGCTCGTGGTCTCGACCGACCCCGCCCACTCGGTGTCGGACGTCTTCGACCAGCGGTTCGACGACGACCCGGCCTCGGTCGAGGGCATCGACGGGCTCGACGCGATGGAGATCGATCCGGACGACGAGGTCCAACGGCACCTCGACGAGATACGCGAGGGGCTCTCGGAGCAGGTCTCGGCCGCGATGGTCTCGGAGATCAACCGTCAACTGGAGATGTCCCACGGGACGCCCGGCGCGTACGAGGCGGCGCTCTTCGACGCGTTCGTCGGCGTGATGCGCGAGGAGAGCGATCCGTACGACCGCGTCGTCTTCGATACGGCTCCCACGGGCTCGACGCTCCGGCTCCTCGGTCTGCCGGAGTTCCTCGGCGACTGGATCGACCGGCTGATGTACAAGCGCCGACAGTCGATCGACCTCTTCGAGAAGGCGGCGATCGGCGACATGGAAGCCAGACGCGTGATGGAGGGCGATCCGGTTTTAGCCCGGTTGGAGGAC
Source organism: Halorubrum cibi (assembly GCF_900182635.1). GTDB lineage: Archaea > Halobacteriota > Halobacteria > Halobacteriales > Haloferacaceae > Halorubrum > Halorubrum cibi. The sequence continues at coordinate 76,717 of NZ_FXTD01000001.1, forward strand.
CGAAAGGAGTTCTTCGAGTACGCCGGGGAGGCCCTCCGCGAGGAGTCCGCCTTCTTCCTCGTGTTGAACCCAGACCAGCTGTCGGTCAACGAGACCGAGCGGGCGATCGGGGCGTTCGCCGAGCGCGATCTCGCGGTGCGCGGGCTCGTCGCGAACAAGCTGACCCCCGAACCCGACGACGACGAGGAGGGTCGCGGGGCCCGATACCTGCGCGACCGCGTCGCCACCGAACGCGAACGGATCGAGCAGGTCGAGGAGGGGTTCGACCCGCCGCTGCTCGCGGCCATCGAGTCGCGCACTCGCGAGGTCCGCGGGGATCTCCTCGCCGAGGTGGCCGCCGAGCTCGACGTCGATCCCGCGACACCCGAGCGCGCGTGATTCAGATCGACCTCCTTCATTTAGAATTAACTTATAATTAATCGGAATCAATTGTCGGTGCGGTCGTGGAACCCGATTACGCCGCCGCCGTCCCCGCAACTATCAGGGTTGATGGTAATATTTAACACGTCGTTCGAAAACGCGTAGCACGAGGCAGAACCTATGACAAGTGTAATCTGGATCGTAGCTGCCGTGTTGGCGACGTTCACCGTCGGGTACATGGGATACTCGCGGTACCTCTCGCGGTTCGTCGACCTCGACGACGACCGCGAGACGCCGGCACACAAATACGAGGACGGACAGGAGTACGTACCGGCCAAGAAGCCGGTGCTACTGGGGCATCACTTCTCGAGCATCGCGGGCGGCGCTCCCATCGTCGGCCCGATCACGGCTGGGGCCATCTGGGGGTGGGTCCCGGCGCTCCTGTGGGTCGCCATCGGCAACCCGCTGATGGGCGCGGTCCACGACTTCATCTCGCTTTCGGGGTCGATCCGCCACGAGGGGCGGTCGATCGGGTACATCGTCGGCCAGTACGTCGGCGATCGAGGGAAGGACCTTCTGTTGTGGTTCGCGTTCCTCACGATCATCCTCGTCGTGGCGGTGTTCGCGCTCGTCGTGGGCATCGTCTTCAACGCGTTCCCGGAGGTGACGACCGCGAGCTTCGTGTACGTGTTGCTCGCGCTCGGCTTCGGAGTGTACCTCTACCAGCTCAACGGCCCGTTCGTCCCGGGCACGGTGCTCTTCGTCGCCGGCGTCTTCGCCGGCATCTGGGTCGGCATCCAGTTCCCGTTCGCGCTGTTCGAGCTGGCCGGCGAGGCCAGCCACGACCCGGGGACGTTCGTGCTGTTCAGCGGAACCGGTTCGTGGGTTCCGGGTGCGGCCGCGCTCGGCGGCAACACCGCCGCGTGGGTCCCGGTGATCATGGTGTACGGAGCCATCGCGAGCGCGCTCCCGGTGTGGGTCCTGCTCCAGCCGCGTGACTACCTCTCGTCGTTCCTGCTGTACACCGGCGTCGGCGGCGGGGTTCTCGCGATCATCGTCGGCACGCTGTTCGCGACGTCCTCCGTCCCGCTCGTCGTCGACTCGTCGATCGCCCCGTTCCAGGGCTTCTGGGGCGTTGAGGCCGCGGGGCTGTATCCGCTGTTCCCGCTGCTCTTCATCACCATCGCCTGCGGGACGATAAGCGGGTTCCACTCGCTCGTCTCCTCGGGGACGACCGCGAAACAGCTGAACAAGGAGAGCGACGCCCGGCTCATCGGCTACGGCGGCATGCTCGGCGAGGGGTTACTCGCCGCGCTGGCGCTGTCGACGCTCGCGGTCGCCGGGTTCGCCGGCGACGCGGCGGCCGGCGGGATCGGCGGCGCGCTCCCGAACTTCGCGACCGGCGGCGGCATCATCCTCACGAGCTTCGGGATCCCCCAGGCGGTCGGCTCCGTGTTCATGGCGCTCGTGCTCGTGAGCTTCCTCCTCACGTCCACCGACACGGCCGTTCGGCTCGGTCGCTACATGATGGAGGAGATCGTCGGCACGCCGAGCGGAACGACCGACACCGGCCTCTCGGGCGGCATCGGTTCGTTCGCCCGCGGGCGGTACACCAACCCGCTGATCCAGATCGGATTCGGCTACCTCCTCGTGATCTCCGGGCAGTGGGCGACGCTGTGGGCACTGTTCGGCGGCGCGAACCAGCTGCTCGCCGCGCTGGCGCTCTTGACCGCGACCGTCTGGATCGCCAACTGGGACGACTCCAAACAGCTCGTCTCCACCGGCGTCCCGATGGCGGTTATGGTGACGATCACGGTGCTCGGGCTGCTCTGGTTGGCGCTGTTCCAGAACCTCTATCTCAACATCATCCAGGGCGGCGCCGGTACGATCGGCGCACAGGTGTCCTCGGGCGTCCAGATGATCCTCGCGTTCGTGCTCATCGGACTGGCGCTGTCGCTCGTCCGTCTCGGGTACGGTAACCTGAAATCGGTTCGGGGCGGGAGCCGATCCGCCGCCGAGCCGGGCGACGACTGAGCCGTCGCCGACCGAGCCGCGGACGATCGAACGTCCGCGACGGGCGACCGCTCGTGCGACCCGTTTTTTTGACCGAACCGCTACCGCCAGAAGCGCTTGGCGAACCGCGAAAGGAACCCCTCCTTCGGCGGCTCGACCGGCTCCCAGAGCCGGAAGGCGTCGGCGATGCCCGCCGCCTCGCTTGCGACCATCGTCTCCGGCTCGGGCGCGACGACGATCAGATTCACCTCGTAGTGACCGTAGTAGCCGAACTTCAGAAGGGTCCGATCGCGAAACCCGTCGACGAACTCGACGACCTCCTCCGGAACCCGATCACTGACGAGGACGAAAGTGACGTCGGTGCCGTAGTGCTGTTCGTCTCCCTCGACGCGCTCGTCGACGACCGCGTGGCCGAGGTCGACGAGTCGCTCCAGCTCCCCGACGGTCGGAGTCGAGACGCGCCGGGCGAACAGGTACTCCTTCGTCTCGTGATCCGCGTAGCTCAACGCGGGGTGGAGGAACTGCTTCTGGTTTCGCATCCGCATCTCGGCGTACAGATCGAAGCGCTCGCCGTCGACGGCGTAGTCGGTCTCGAGGTCGTAGCTGTACATCAGCCGGTCGGAGACCCGGTCGAGGTACTCGTCGTCGTAGTCGGGGACGCGCTCGCGGATCTCGGCCGGCAACTCCTCGTGGTCGTGACGCGGAGCGGTCCCCGGTTTCCCCCCGTCGTCCTCGCTGCCGCTCGAGTCGTGTCCGGCCATCGTCACTCGTCTGTTCCGTCGTCGTCTGTTCCGTCGTCGTCGCTATCGGCGTCCCTGCTCGCCGGCGGACCGTCCGCCGTCGGATCGTACGCGACCGCGTCGCCGTCAACCGGCGGCGCGCCGATCGCGAGCAGTTCGACCGCCCCGTCGGCGTCCGCGGGGTTGTGCGCACGCTGTGGGCTTCCGGGGTCGACGGCGAACAGCTCGCCGGCGGCCACCTCGAAGGTGCGGTCGGGCGTCTCGACCGCGAGCGTGCCGGAGAGGACGTAGAAGGCCTCCTCCTGGGTCTCGTGGTAGTGGTACGCGAGCGGGACCTGCTCGCCGGGCTCGGCGCGGAAGCGGTTCAGCGCCACCTCCTCGAGCCCGGCGGGTTCCGTCAGCTTCCGGCACTCGCTGGGTCGATCCGGTTTCGGTTCGACCGACTCCGAGTCGACGACGCGGTATCCCATGCGTGGCCATACCAGACGCCCCATAAAAACGCGTCGGGCGACGCGACGACTCCAGAACCGCCCGAAATCGGTCGTGCGCGCCTCGCGCACCGCCGACACGGTTTAGTAAACTCGAACACACGATCGTGACAGACCGCGACATGACTGACGAAACGAACGCGAAACGGACCGAGGCGTGCGGCCGGTGTTCGATGTCGACCGTCGTCGACGCGGTCAACGGCGACGAGTCGCCCGAGGAGCGCGCCGAGCGCGACCCGTTCGCCGGCGAGCGGATCGAGGTCGACGAGTCCGCGATCCGTCGGGTGTCGCCCGCCGGATTCCTCGGCGACCTCAAATCGCGGATCGACGACGTCGCGCGGCGGATCGCCTACGGGAAGTAGGAACCTCGCGCGCTTCGACAGCGACGGGAGCGTCGCCGTCGCGGAGTCGCACGTCCGACGTCGACGACGAGACGCCGACGGGGAGACTTATAGTCGTCCGACACGTCCGTTTTCACGACCAATGGAAGAGAGCATCTCCGGGTTCAAACAACGCGGGGACTGGGGAGACGTCGTCGAACACGGCGAGCGGATCACGCTCGCGCTCCGGGAGGCCGGCGCGGACGGCGACGCGTTCCACGAGTTCGACGACTGGCGGCCGAAGACCCACGAGCGGATCGACGAGGACGTCTCGGAGAAGACCGCGAAGCAGGCGTCGGTGAGCGAGGGCAACGGCGAGAAGGCCGGCAAGACGCCGGGAGACGACCTCCAGACGGCCGGCGAGAAGCTCACGGAGTCCTACGAGAAGGTCGAGGCGGACGACACGGAGGGGGCGGTAGAGCGCTGGGGCGAGTCGATAAACCACGTCGCCCGCGCCGCCGACTCGGCGGGCCGGAAGGCGATCCGGAAGGTCGAGGACACGGTGTACCGGAAGGTGATGACGCAGATGGCCCCGTACTACTTCGACAACGAGCTCATCAGCGCCAACGTCACCGAGGTCGCTCGCGGCGACGACGGCGAGGCCTTCGAGTTCGAGGTGAACGTCAACGACGACGAGATGAAAGCCGAGGTGAGCGACATCCTCGCGGAGTACGAGTCGGAGATCGACCGCTGGCACGTCGAGACCGAGAAGTGGACCGAGGACGTCGCGGCCGCGGAGGGCGTCGAGCCGCCCGAGGAGGAGGGCGGTCCCGAGTCGACGATGACCTGACCCGGGACGACCGGGGTCGACGCGGCACGGGAGCTTTATCCATCGACCCCCCGAAACCGCGTCCATGACGCCTCCGCTCCGGATCGAGCCCGGGGAGCGCCCCGCCGACGAGATCATCGCCGCGTTGCGGGAGGGACGGCGGGTCGTCCTCGACGTCGAGGTGGCCGGAGCCCCTCACGAGGTGGTGCTCCGGTACGACGGCGAGACGTTCCACTGTGACACACCGACGAGCCTCCACCGACACACCGAGGAGGCGGAGATGCGCGCCTGTCTCGACCGCATGGGATACGCCGCCGAAGACTGACCCTTTAATCCCGTCGCGGACGACGCGTCTCCATGGCCGAAGCAGAGATCGAGGACCTTGTCGGCGACGTCTCCCCGTCGTTCGAACACGTGCTCTCGTGCGTCTTCGGTGTTCGAGACCACGAGAGCCGGACGTACCTGACGCTCATCGAGTATCGAGGAAGCACCGTCGCCGAGCTCGCGGACGTGCTCGATCGCGACCGCTCGAACGTGAACCGATCGCTGTCGACGCTCCGCGAGAAGGGACTCGTCGAGCGACGTCGCCGCCTATTGGACTCGGGCGGGTACGTGTATCAGTACACCGCGGTGCCCGTCCCCGAGGCGAAGCGGCTCCTCCACGACGCGCTCGACGAGTGGGTCGCCGGGGTCCACGAGTCGATCGACGCGTTCGACCCCGACGAGGCGTAGGGAGCTCGGTCGGTCACTCTCCGTTGTCGAACGCCAGCGAGACGCCGTCGTCGTCAACGGTCGCGCCGGCGGCACACACGGGATGTTCGAAGTCGTCGTCGAGGACCTCGCTCGCGGCGGCGCCGGCGTCCGTTGCCTCCAGGTCGTAGGCGCCGGGTGCGTCCCGCTCGTAGGTCGCCACGAGCGTCGGCGACTCGACCGCCTCGACGAGCAGCGCGTCGCGCCGGACGGTGCCGATCGTCGCCGTCTCCGCTCCGATCACGCCGGCGACCCGCGGGGTGTCGTAGTCGTCCTTCTCGAAGTCGAGCGCGAGGAGCGGCGTCGCGAGCGCGTCGCGGGCGGGGTAGCCGAGTTCGAGCTTCTCGGCGATCGGGTCGACGTGTGAGCCGTTCCCGAGGACCGCCAGCGGCTCGCCGGTCGGCGTCGCCACCCGACGCGCGCAGTTGTACGAGACGTACGGGTTGTCCGTCTCGGGCGCGCCGGGCGTCGAGCCGACGGTCAGCGTTCCGTCCCGATCGACCACTCGTCGGTTCGGGAACGACCGCGAGGAGACTCGATACGCGCCGATGCCGGGGCCGACGACGACGAACCGTCCGATGTACATACACGGCCGTGGGTAATCGTCCGGTTAAAACACGTCGATCGATCCACGTCCGGCGACAGCCGCGGGTCGCTTGAGGGAACGAGCGGCGATCCGGCCCGAGTCGTGTGCGAGCGCGTGGCAGGGAGAACGCGACGCGCAACGCTTACAAACACGCGTGGAGTAGCGATGGTGCGCACAGTCCATTGGGGTAGTGGCCAATCCTGAAGCCTTCTGGGGGCTTCGACCCTGGTTCGAATCCAGGATGGACTATCCGCCTTCTCCGCAACCTCGCCGATTCCGCCTTCCCGACGTGTCGCGATACCGCCGTTTCGCTTGTTTCTACTGGAATAGTTTGTCCGCGCAGTCTTGCGGTTTCCAATCGAAGTGAAGGGGTATGTGATGTCGTGACGGAAAGCCGTGGCTCCCGGACGCCGGGTCCGTGACGGGTCTTCGGGAGATCGTCGGATCGGCGAGGGCCCAGCGTCCTCACTTCTCGACGTCGAGCAGGGCGACGCGCTCGTGGACGACGTCGGCGAGGTCGCCGAGGGTCGCCGCGAGCTCGCGGTCGGTGACTCCGTAGTAGCCTCGGACCGCCTCGTCGTCGTACTCGCCGAGCGTCGGCTCCGGGCTCGCGGCGAGCAGTCCTTCGACGGACGCCACAGCCGCGTCGAGATCTGCCGGAGGACGGTCCGCGCCGGCGACGTCGCCGAAGTCGGCGACCACGAGGGCGGCACGTCGCGCTCCCGGCGAAACGCCGAGGTCGAGCGCGCGGTCGATCTGCCGACGCCCCGCGGCGTACACCAGTATCTCGACCGCGGGGTCGCGCGCGACCGCCTCGCCGCGCGCGATGGAGCGGGCGGCGAGCCGCGTCGCGAGCCGGAGGTGTGCGGCGTCGACGACGCGGTCGGCGTCGAACGCCTGGACGACCGCACCCGTCTCCTCGCGGATCGCCTCGAGATCGGCCAGGAACGCGTCGAGATCGTCGACGGCGAGAACGCCCTCGACGAGGCGGGTCTCCGGGCGCGACGCGGGGTGGTTCGGCGTCGCCGTGCGGGCGGGAGGCTCGCCCGGCTCGGACGAGCCGGTCATCGGAAGTCACCGAGGCTGGCCTGTCCCTCGTCGTCGCCGTCGCCGCTCCCGGCGGTCGCCGCCGCGGAGGCGGATCGGTCGGCGTCGATCCCGTCCATCGAGGGGTCCTCGCGCCCGGCGTGTTCGAGGATCCGCTCCGCAGTCCGCTCGCGGCCGCGGAGCGCGCCGAGCACGACGGCCTTCTCCGCGTCCCGGAGGTCGGATCGAGTCTCGACGCCCGCCTCGTACAGCCGGCGCGCGCGCTTTCGCCCGACGTTGCGCACGCCCGCGAGGTCGAGGAGTTGCTCGCGGACGCCGTACTCGACCCGCTTTCTGGCCCGTCGGACCGCGAGGACCGCGTCGCCGTCGACGCCGTCCACGTCGGCCGCGAGCGTTTCGGCCGCTCGGAGCAGCCACTCCGCGGTGTCGACCTTCCCGCGGATGTCGCCGGGACCGACGCCGTAGCGCTCCGCGATCCGGTCCTCGTCGACCTCGTCGGCCCAGTCCTCCAAGAGACGGGCGGTCTTGAGCGCCGCGAGCCAGTCCTCGAAACGGACGTCCTCGTACTCCGAGGGCACGTCGCCGAGGAACTCCGTCTCGCGCTCGTAACAGACCTCGGTGTACGTCTCGCGGTCCCCCGATTTGAGATAGAGCTCGTACATGTCCGGCGTCCGGCTCACCAGGTGATACAGCCCGAGCGGGGTGATATCGGTCCCGGAGTCGCCGGCGGCATCGTCGTCGCCGGCGTCGGTCCCGCCGGAGCCTCCGTCACTGCCGCCGACCCGGCTGTACGTCCCGAATCCGGGCTCCTCGCCGTCGTCCGCCGCGCCAGCCGCGTCGGCCGCGTCGGCGATCGACCGCTCGTACTTCCCGGTGGCCGCCCCCTCGTCCGCCTCGGCGGCCGCGCACGCGTTCCGGAGGCCGTCGATCATCGTCGCCGCGCTCATCGGGTCGAGGTAGAGCCGCGAGACGGTGTGGCCGATCCCGGTCGCCGAAAGCGACTCGCTTCCGCCCTCGCGGTCGCGCTCGAGGAAGCCGTTGACCGCGAGGTACTCGAGGACGCTGTCCGTGACCGCGGCGAGCCGGCCCGCATCGTCGGTCTGGGTGGCGTACAGCGTGTTGTCGAGGAACTCGAGGAGGCCGCCGCGCGTCGAGGCGAACCCGGAGGCGACGGTCGCGAGCACGTGGGTCCGCAGCGCGGGTTCGGCGGCCAGCTTCGATCGGACGGGCTCGGCGTCCGCCCAGACGTACCGGTCGAACAGCTCCTCTTTCGTGTCGGCGTCGCTCGCGAGCAACACCGCCTCGCCGTACGGATCGAGCCCGGGACGCCCGGCGCGGCCGCACATCTGGTGGACCTCGAGCACGTCGAGCGGCTTCATCCCGCCGAACTCGCCGTCGTAGCGCCGCCAGTCGCGGACGACGACCCTGCGCGCGGGGGTGTTTACCCCGGCCGCGAGCGTCGGGGTCGCGGAGACGCACTTGATCAGCCGGTCGCGGAACGCGTCCTCGATCAGGCTCCGGTGGTCGGCCGCGAGCCCGGCGTGGTGGAAGGCGGACCCCGATTCGACCGCGCCGGCGAGGTCCTCGGAGGTGTCGGTGTCGGAGACGCCGCGGATCTCCTCGGCCAGCTCGCGGAGCCGGTCGCGCTCGTCACCGGTGAGCCGCGGGCCGGTCACGTCCGCGAGCTTGCGGGCCGACGACTCGGCGTTCCGCCGGGAGTTGACGAACACGAGCGAGGAGCCGCCCTGTCCGTCCTCCTCCGTGTCGAGCGCGTCCGCGACGAGCCGGGCGGTCTGCTCCTCGCCGCGGTCGACCGGCACCTCCCGTTTGCTCCCGTCATCGAAGTCGATCGCGTTGCCGAAGTGGACGCCGACGCGGAGGTCGATCGGCCGCCACTCCGACTCGACGAGCTCGGCGTCGAGCCACTCGGCGATGACGTCGGCGTTGCCGACGGTGGCCGACAGCGCCACGGTCTGGAGGCCGGAGTTCACCTTGCGGAGCTTCGCGAGGGTGACCTCCAGAGTCGGGCCGCGGCTCGCGTCGTCGACGAGGTGGACTTCGTCGCTCACGACGCAGGTCAGGTCGTCGATCCACGGCGCGCCGTTGCGGATCAGCGAGTCGACCTTCTCCGAGGTGGCGACGATGACGTCGCGGGTCGCCAGCCACTCGCCGTCGGAGTCGTAGTTGCCGGTGGAGACGCCCACCGTGACGCCGTGCTCCTCCCACCGCTCGAACTCCGCCTTCTTCTCGCTGGCGAGCGCGCGAAGCGGGACGATGTACAGCGCCTTGCCGCCGCGCTCGATCGCCGACAGCATGGCGAGTTCGGCGATCAGCGTCTTTCCGGAGGCGGTGGGGACGGCCGCCACGAGGCTCTCGCCGTCGAGGACGCCCGCCTCGACGGCGGCCTCCTGTGGCGGGTAGAGGTCGGCGACGCCCTCGGCCTCGAGCGCCTCGCCGACGCCCGCGGGGAGCCCGGAGAGGGCGGTCGGTTGCATTGACGTCCCTTGGTCGCCGACGCGATTTAAACCGTCGGAACGGGGCGGAAGGGCCGGCGACGACGTTTCCCGAACACCCGGTTCGGCGCGCGTGAGACGAGGGGCGGAATCCCGAGGAACGCGCGCGAGGGAGCAGCGGCCGCGCCGCCGGAAACCCTCGGCAGCGCGGCCGCTGCGAGGTTGGGGAGGCGTGAGGTGCGGTCGCGGGGCGGGACGATCGCGCCCGCGACTCCCGTGGTACACCGCGTTGACTGCGGTATGCGACGCCGGAGTGCGATCCGCGGTGTCGAGTGCGATCCGTGGTGTCGAGTACGACACATCGCGCCGATCGCGATGCGCGCCGTCGACCGTCGCGACGGCTCCCCGTTCGCGGAGCTACACCGCGTCGTCGAGGTCGTGTTCGGCGGCCATCCGCGACGCCTCCGCGGCGAACCGCTCGACCTCCTCGGCCGGCACCTCGCCGAGCGCGTCCTCGTCGACGTCGCGTCCGGCGGTCACCCCGCCGCCCGTGACCAGCCGCTGTTCGGCCAGTTCTTTGGTGTGGACGCGCTCGCCGTCCTCGGTCGCGTACGTCAGCCGGACGAGTCCCTTCGAGTCGAACTGCCGGTCGACGAGCCAGACTGCGGTCATCGTCGGAGCGTCGCCCGCGACGGCCTTAAACCGGCTGGTCGTCGACCCGCGACGCCGCTACCCCGGCTGGTCGACGAGTGTCGCCCGCTCCCGGTACGCCTCCAGTTCGGCGTCCGCCCACGCGACCGCGTCCGCCGAGTCGTTCGTCACCAATCCGGTGACGTCGCCCGTTCCGCGGAACGTGATCCCCGCGTGGTCCCCCTCCGGCGTCTCCATCACCCACAGCGCGTACGGGAGCGACCCCGCGCTGCGGTACAGATCGAAGGAGTCGCGCGCGAGAAGCGTCGCCACGGGGGTGTCCGACAGCTCGGAGAGCGCCTCCACCACCGCCGGCTCGGCGACGACCGACACGTCGAGCGGGTCGCGGTCGAGCTCGCGGTCGATGATGAACACGTCCGATTTGAGCACGGTCGGGGCCAACCCCCGCATCGCGGTCGCCCGCTCCAGGAGTCGGCTGCTCGCCGTCGACGCGCCGGAGGGTGCGTGTGGGTCAGCGACGTTCACGGTCGCGTCCTCGAGGAAGACCGACGGGAGCGTCGTCCCCTCGGGGAGATTGTTCAGAAGCCTGCTCGCCCGTTCGGCGGTCCGCGTCGTGGCCGCGTAGCGGTCGTACTCCGAGAGCGCGACCCGGCCGGTGGCGGAAAGCGAGTAGGTGCCGTTGCGCGACTCGACGCAGTCCATCTCCGCCAGATCGTCGATCGCGCGATCGACGGTCGATCGCGAGCTCGACAGCCGCTCGACGAGCTCCGGCTTGCTCGCCGATGACTCTTCCAGCGTCCGGAACACGTCCGCGCGCTTGTGGAGCACGTCCCGGAGCGTACTTCTGTCCGATCCCATGGGAGTAAACCACACGGTACGGTTAAAAACGGCCCGACCGAGAACGACGGAGGGCGTCGGCGTCAGCGGGCGTTTTTCCCCAGGGTCGGCACGGACATACCCTCACCGTCCGGGAGAAATCCCGAGGCGCGGGAACGAGCGTCGGACGTGCCAACGGGACGAACCCCGCCACCGCTTTGTACCCGCTTCGCGTAGCCCGGGTATGCGCGTCGAGTTCGACCGGGACACCTGTATCGGGATGTACCAGTGTGTCGCCGAGTGGGACGGTTTCGAGAAGGACCTGAACGATGGGAAGGCAGACCTCGTTGACGGCGAGGAGCGGGAGGAGGACCTGTTCGTCGTCGAAGTCCCCGACGGCGAGGAGTTGGACGCGAAGTTCGCGGCGCGGGCCTGTCCCGTCGATGCCATCGAAGTGTACGACGACGACGGCGAACAGGTGGCGTGAGGTGACCGTCGCGGGTCGAGTGACGCCTCCGAACCGCTATTCGCCGTTGTCCGGGTCGTCCGTGTCGGTCGGAACGCCCCCGAGGTTCCCCTCGTCGTCGAACAGCTTCGCGCGAAGGAACCGGGCGCGGTAGCGGTTCGCCCCTTCCTTCGTGTCCGCCTCGCGGATCTCGTCGATCCGGCCGTCCGCGACCGCGTCGATCATCTCCTCGAGCTGCTCCTTCTCGCTCGGCGTCAGATCGAACTCGTAGGTTCGGGGCTGCTCGCTCTCTAAGCGCGTCCACTTGCGGGCCGCGCTCACGACGACCGAACACGGCTCCCGGCAGGGGAAGACCCCGTCGCCGCCGTCGACGTCGAGGTCGGTCTCGTCGTCGTACTCCCACTCTCGACGTTTGAGACACTGCGAGTCGTCACAGCAAGCCTCGGCGACCCAGTTCACGTGCTCGTGGCCCTCGCCGCGGTCCCACGTCTTGATCACGCCGTAGATGCCGGACTGCCGCTCCATCGTCTCGCGCCAGTGGCTCACGTCGAGTTCGCCCTCGCGCTCGCGGTGCCAGTTGGCGACCGTCGCGGGATATATCGTCTCGACGAGTTCGTAGACCTCCCTCGGCCCCAAGTCGGGGAAGACCCAGCCGCGACGCAGCGTGGGAGCGGTCTTGAGCGGCCGATACCGTCCCTTTCCGTCCAGTTTCACGATCTCGCGGGCGTCGAGCGGGTCGTCGCGGGCGGTCAGCTCCCCGCGGGGGGCGCCCGCGTCCGCCTCGTGGCGCACCTCGTACCGGCGCTCGCCGCGGTCGGTGACCGTGGCCGTGATCCGAAGTTGCCCCCACGCGCGCTCGATCCCCGCCGTGAGCGCGGCGTACCGCTCGGCGACCGTCGCGCCGTCGGCGTCCTCGATCCAGCGCAGGAACGCCCGTCGGGGGCCGAACTCGCCGACGACGCGCTCGAAGACGTACCAGTCGGTGACGGCAGCCGCCCGGTCGGCGAGCGCCGCGTGGAGGTCGCGCTCGCTCAGACCCGTTCGGGGGTCGTCGCCGGCGGGCTCGAGGACGTAGTGGGCGTCCGCGTCGGCGGCGCGGTCGTCGCCGGCGACGCCGACCGAGAACCCCTCGAACCGGATCCGCTCGTCGGGCGCGAGGCCGGCGAGCGCGTCGAGCACCGCGTCGAACGCGTCGCTCGGGAGGTCGATCTCGGGGACTGCAGGCTCGTCGTCGCTTTCGGCCGCCGCCACGGTCTCAGGGTCGCTCACGGACTCGGGGTCGCTCACGGTCAGTCCCCCGCGGCGACGCGGGTCGTCTCACGCACGGCCGCGAGCGCGTCGCCGAGGTCCGCGCCGGCGTCGGCCGCGCGCTCCAAGATCACGTCGGCCATCAGCGGTTCGGTGCCCACCGCGCCCGCGTACCAGATCCGGATGTCGTCAACCGTCTCCGGCACGTCGTACCCCTCCGCGTGGTCCTCACAGAGTCCCACGTCCTCGGGGATGTCCTCCTGCGTGTGGTAGCCGTCGGCGATGAACAGCGGGACCAAGACGACGTCGTCGCTCTCGAAGAACTCGGGGAGGTCGTCGACCTCGGGGTCCTCGTCCATGTAGAGCGCCCGGACCTCGTCGAATCGGCCGCGCTCCGCGATCCGGTCGGCGTGGTACTCGATCGCCTTCGCCGAGTTCTCGTTGCGCTCGGTCCCGTGGCCGACGACCGCCAGTCCGAACCCCTCGCCCACGTCGGGGTCGCCGGTGACCGACTCCGCGCGCCGCTCGATCACGTCGGTCATCGCGCGGTGGGTGCCGACCGGGCCGCAGTAGTGGACCTCGCGGTCGACGTCCGCGGCGACGAGCGTGGCCTGGTCGGCGGAGAGCCCGTCGGAGTCCCACTCGGAGACGTCCCAGCCCTCCAGCCGAAGCTCGCGGGGGATCACCTGTTCGGTGAAGTAGCCCTCCGAGACGAAAAGCGGGACGACGTACACCTCGTCGCCCTCGACGGTGCGGAGCACCTCTCGGAAGTGCGGTTCCTCCTTCCAGAAGCCGGTCTTCACCTCGTCGAACGCGCCGGACGCGCGGATCGTGTCGGCGTGCGCGTACGTCGGCGCGCTCGATTCCGGGTTGAGGTGGGAGCCGTGCGCGACGATGACGAGCGACTGCATACCCGTTCTGGGGGCGCGCCGTTCTTAGGGACTTCGGAGGCTGCGAGGCGGTGAGAACGGGTCCAACGGAACGGCGACAGCACCCGACCGAAACCGCCATGCCGACCGCGCGCACACGGGCGGGCATGTCGCTGGCAGCCGACACCCGCGAGGCGGTCCGAGAGCACCCGTTCCTCCTCGACGCGCTCCGCGCGGGAGTCCTGAACTACAGTGCGACCGCCGCGTGGCTCGTCGAGCGCGGCGGGCTCGACGGCGACGCCGACGCGGTCGCGACCGCGCTCCGCCGGTTCCGCGAGGACCTCCCGACGTACGCGACCGCGGACCGGACCGCGAGCGTCACGATGCGGAGCGGCGTCGGGGTCGTGGGCGATGGAGCGCGGGAAGGCGACGATGCGAAGGAAGATGACGGGACGGACCGCGACCCCCTCCTCCGGGTCGGCGGCGCGGCGGTCGTCCTCGAGGGGTCACACACCGCGCTGCTCGCGACCGGTGGGGTCGATTCCGCGGCGCTTTCGGCCGTGCTCCGCCGGCTCGACGCGGTCGACGTCGCAGTCGCGGCCGCGGGCGTCGCGGTCGCGGGAGGCGACGACGGCTCGCTCGTCGTGATCGTGGACCGTCGCGACGGCGCGGGCGCACTGCGGGTCGTCGAGGACGCGCTGGCCGCGATCCCGGGGGTCGAAGGCGAATAGACCGATCGAGAGGGAAAATAGACCGATCGAGAGCGTGAAGCGAGAAATGCGGTTGCGGTGAACCCTTCCGAAGCCTCGGTCGCGAGGCGCTACGCGTCTCCGGTCCCTCCCTGTTCGCGGGGACGCGTCGCACCGCACCTCACGCCTCCCCAGCCTCGGCGCCCGCCCTCCGCTTCGCTCCGGTCGGTCGCCTCCAGCGAGGGACCTTCGGTCCCTCTGGCAGCCGGCGCGTAGCGCCGGCGACCTCGCGCGGTCGTTCGCGGCCCGGTGGGCCGCTCACGGCACGCGCCGCCGCGAGGAGAACCCGGTTCCGCAACCGGGTCCTTTTCGGTGCGGGGCGTAGATTCGCTCCGCATGTCCAGAGTCACGATCGACGACGTCGAGGCCGCGGCGGCGCGGTTCGCCGACGCCGACATCGTCCAGCGCACCCCCGTCCAGCGGAGCCGGTCGCTCTCCGAGCGGTGCGGCGCGGAGGTCCGACTGAAGATGGAACACCTCCAGCGCACCGGCTCGTTCAAGCCGCGCGGCGCGTACAACGCGATCTCCCGGCTCGTGGAGTCGGACCCGTCGGCCGAGCGGGTCGTCGCCGCGAGCGCGGGAAACCACGCGCAGGGAGTCGCGCTCGCGGCAACCGCGGCGGGCCTCGACTCGACGATCGTGATGCCCGAGTCCGCCCCCGGCGCGAAGATCGAGGCCACGCGGTCGTACGGGGCCGACGTGGTCCTCGAGGGGGCCGTCTTCGCCGAGGCGATGGCCCACGCGCGGACGCTCGTGGACGACCCCGCGACGCGGTTCGTCCACGCCTTCGACGACCCGGACGTCGTCGCCGGACAGGGGACCATCGGGCTGGAGGTGCTCGAGCAGGCTCCCGACGTCGACACCGTGCTCGTCCCCGTCGGCGGCGGCGGGCTGGCGGGCGGGATCGCGACCGCGATAAAAGCCCGCGCGCCGGACGTGCGGGTCATTGGCGTCCAGACCGAGGGGGCCTCGACGCTCTCAGAGAGCCTCGCGGCCGGCGAACTAGTCATGCGCGAGGAGCCCGACACGATCGCCGACGGGATCGCCACCGGCGGGATGAGCGACCTCACCTTCGGCCTCCTCGAGGAGCACCTCGACGGCGTGGTGGTCGTCAGCGACGACGACGTGGCCGCCGCGATCCTGCTGCTCTTGGAGCGCGCGAAACAGATGGTCGAGGGCGCGGGCGCGACCGCCGCGGCCGCGCTCCTCGACGACGAACTCGTCTCGAAACTCGGGCTGGCCGACGAGACGGTCGTCCCGCTGCTTTGCGGCGGCAACATCGACATCACGTCGCTCCAGGAGGTGTTGACCCACGCGCTGGTCGAGCGCCACCAGCTGGTCGAACTCACCGTCCGCATCGACGACACGCCGGGGAAGATGGGCGAGATCGCGACGCTGATCGGCGAGGAGCGCGCGAACATCCGCACCGTCCGCCACGAGCGGAGCCGCCCGGACCTCCCGGTCGGCGACGCCGACCTGGTCTTCGAGGTCGAGACGAACGGTCCGGCTCACATGAAGCGGGTCGTCGAGGCGGTCCGCGAGGCGGGATACGGAGTTGCCTCCCGGACCGACGTCGGCTCCCGGCGGTAGCGCGGCGGATCGAGACCGCCTACTCGGGCGCGGCCCATCGGAGCGCGTCGGAACCGTGATCGAGAAGCGTCCCGAGGTGGTCGCCGCCAGCGGTCGTCAGCGTCCCTCCGCAGTCGTCCACGAACTCCTCCACCGACGGGAGGGGCGTGTTGTCGTCGCGGGTTCCGTGCCACGCGCGAATCGGGAGATCGAGGGATTCGGAATCGACTGATCCGGTCGCGAACGACCGGCTCTCGCGCTCGACCGCGCTCGCGCCGCCGCCGATCGCGCCGCCGAGGGCCTCGTGGAAATCCGCGGCGATCGCCCGCGCGACCGCCGGCGACACCGATCGGTCGGTGTACTGGGAGACGACCGCTTCCGGTCCCGATACCGACGCGACTGCGCCGAAGAGCGGAAAGAGAACTCGGATCGCGTACGGGATCCGGGCGAGTCCGGCGAGGCCGGCGTCGCTCGGTGGAACGACCGTACTCACCAGCCCGAGCCGGGTCGCCCGGTCGCCCCCGGCGGCCGCGATCGCGAACGGGCCGCCCCCGGAGAACCCGAGCAGTCCGACGCGGTCGATCGACTCCGCACGGAGCACCGGTAGCAGGTCCTCGCGCCAGTCGTCCAGTCCCCAGCCGTCCGGCGGCGGCGACGAGCGCCCGTATCCGGGTCGATCGGGAGCCACGAGCCGGACTCCCGCGTCGACGGCGTCGTCCGCGAGCAGCGCCGCGAACAGCCGCGAGCCGGGCGTGCCGTGATGGAGGACGACGGGCGAGCCGTCCGGTGGACCGCAGACGGAGTAGGCGAGTTCGCGGCCGTCGGGGAGGTCGACCGCGTCGGTTCGGAGGCCCGGGTCCTCGTCGGCGGCGTCGGCGGCCTCGTCGGCGTCGGCGTCGGCTCCGGCGTGCTGGGCCATGGTGGATCGACGTTTCGGTCGCGGTCTCATAACCCGTCGGATGACTCACACCCGCGTTGTAGCCTTCGGGGCGACGATCCGACGATTTCAAAGCCTCCGCGCGGGTACCGGCGCGTAATGAGTCTCGTCGTCACCGACACCCTGGAAGACGAGCGCGTCGAGTTCACGGCCGACGGCGACGTCACGCTGTACGTCTGTGGACTGACGGTGTCGGACGACCCCCACCTCGGACACGCCCGGCTCTGGTTCCACGCCGACGTGCTCCACCGGTGGCTCGACCATCTCGGCTACGACGTGCGCCACGTCGAGAACGTCACCGACGTCAACGAGAAGATCGCGGCCCGCGTGGGCGAGCGCGACGACTGGAACGAGGAGCGCGACGTGGCCGAGGCGTTCACGGCGAGCACCTTTGGCGCGATGCGCGGGCTGAACCTGCTCCGCGCGGAGGTGTACCCCCGCGTCACCGAACACGTCCCCGAGATCGTCGACCTCGTCGAGACGCTGGTCGAGAAGGGGTACGCCTACGAGTCGAACGGCTCGGTCTACTTCGACGTCACGACGTTCGACGACTACGGCGAGCTCTCGAACCAAGACGTCGAGGAACTGGAGGCACAGGGCGAGCCGGACGAGCGGTCGGAGAAGCGTCACCCGGCCGACTTCGCGCTCTGGAAGGCCGGCGGCGTGAGCGAGGCGGCCGCCCGCGAGCACGCCAAACACGACCACGGCGAGGCGGTCCCCGAGGGCGAGACGTGGGAGTCGCCGTGGGGCGAGGGGCGTCCCGGCTGGCACGTCGAGTGTTCCGCGATGTCGACGACGCACCTCGGCGAGACCCTCGACGTCCACATGGGCGGGCGCGACCTCGTCTTCCCGCACCACGAGAACGAGATCGCCCAGTCGGAGGCGGCGACCGGCGAGGAGTTCGTCCGCCACTGGCTCCACGTCGGCCTGCTGGCGATGGAGGGCGAGAAGATGTCCTCGTCGATCGGAAACTTCTGGACCGTTCCCGACGCCTTGGACGAACTCGGCGTCAACGTGATCCGGACCTTCTACGCCGGGGCGGCCTACCGATCCGAGCAGGCGCTCACCGAGGAGGCGATCGCGGAGGCCGAGGAACGGTGGGATCGGCTCTCTCGCGCCCACGAGCGCGCGGTCGACGCCCTCGACTCCGTCGACGCGTACGCGAAGACGGTCGACGAGGAGTTACGGCAGGCGGTCGCCGACGCCCGCGCCGACTTCGAGGCGGCGATGAACGACGACCTCAACCTCCGGGAGGCGACCGCGGCGCTCTTGGCGCTCACCGACGCCGTGAACCGCCACGTCGACGCGGAGCCTCCGTACGACTACCGCGGGCTCCGCGAGGCCGTCGAGGTGTTCGAGGAACTCGGCGGCGGCGTGCTCGGGCTCCAGTTCGAGTCGACGACCGACGGCGACGTTGACCTCGCCGGCGACGTGGTCGAACTCGTCCTGGACGTCCGCGAGGCCGAGCGCGAGGCCGGCAACTACGAACGCGCCGACGAGCTGCGTGACGCCCTCCGCGACGTGGGCGTCGAGATCGAGGACGGCCCGGACGGCGCGAGCTACCGGTTCGAGTGATCTGCGAGGTGGACTCTGGGTTCCGCGGCGAGAAGGGATCGAGTCCGCCGTGCGGTGGCGCCGCCTCCGAGACGGTCACGCCCTACTCGAGGACGTGTTCGGTGTCGTACGATCCGAGCACGCGCACCCAGCCCTTGTCGGCGATCGCCTCGACGTCCTCGACCGCCTTCGCCATGTGGTCCTCGTAGAGCCCGGCGTCGACGTCGAAGTGGAAGAGGTAGTCGCCGAGGCGCTCGCCGCTGGGGCGCGACTCGATCCGCGAGAGGTTGAGGTTGCGGTCGGCGAAGGCCTCCAGGAGTTCGAGCAGCAGTCCGGGGTAGTTGGCGTTCGGGTAGACGATGAGCGTGGTCTTCCCGCCGGCGTCCGAGCGGGCGCTCTCCGGGCCGACCACGAGGAAGCGGGTCGCGTTCGAGGTGCGGTCCTGGATGTCCGCGGCGAGGATCTCGAGGTCGTCGCCGGCGTTGTCGGGGTGACCGATCCCGGCGACGCGGGCGTCCTCGCGGGCGCGCTCGACCCCGCGGGCGGTCGAGGCGACCGCTTCCAGCGCGGCGTCGGGGTGGTTCGCCTCGAGCCAGTTGCGACACTGCGCGAGCGCCTGCGAGTGGCTGGCGACGAGCTCGAACTCCGGCGACTGCGCGAGCAGCGCGTGGCGGATGGGGGTGACGACCTCGCGGGTGACGGCGACGTCGTGGTCGGCGAGCGCGTCGAGGCTCTCGGAGACCGACCCCTCGATGCTGTTCTCGATGGGGACGACCCCGCGCTCGAACTCGCCGCTCGCGACGGCGTCGACGATGGCGGTGACCGACTCGCGGAACGACACCTCGGCGGCGACGGCCCGCGCCGCGCGGTGGGAGTACGTCCCGGCGGGGCCCAGCGTGACTGCGTTCATCGCGTCGACGTAGGCGACGGGGTGCGAAAAACGTGGTGGGAGGGAACGCTACAGCAGCCCGGGGTCCTCGTCGTACCGCTGGAGCCACACGAACTCGCCGGTGTCGAACGCGAACGCGACCGCCCCGCCGTCGATCCAGCCGTCGACGACCGTCGACGAACGGACCTCGAGATCCCGCGTCCAGGCCCGGCCGCCGCCGGAGTCGTCCGCGGCGTCGCCCGTCGCATCGACCGCGACCGCCTCGCCGTCCCGATCGACGAAGTACGCCCGCGCCGCGTCGACGACGAGCGAGCGGTGGCGGTCGCGACCGGGCGCGAGCCCGGCGCGCCACAGCGGATCGCCGGCCTCCCGGTCGAGGACGCGAACCGCTCCCCGGTTCACGGCGGCGACTCGGTCGCCCGTCACCGTCGGCGGCGGGCCGTCGCCGCCGACCCCGGTCCGCCAGGCCTCCTCGCCGTCCGCGAGGTCGAGCGCGAGCAGGTCGTCGCCCTCGCGGAGCAGGACCTGGTCGCCGTCGACGACGAGGGTCGATCCGGCCCCGGACTCGCGACGCCACCGGCGGGAGCCGTCGGGGGCGAGCGCGACGAGCGCGTCGCCCGCCGCGACGACGACGCCGTCGGGACCCTCGTCGTCGGCACACCACAGCCCGCGGACGTCCCCGCCGACCTCGACCGTCCAGTCGACTTCTCCCTCGCGGGCGGCGATCACGAGCGGCCCGCTCGCGACGTACGCGCCCAGTCCGTCGGCCGCGATCGGCTCGGACTCCCGGCGTTCGACCGGGTCCGTCCCCTTCGCCGGCTCCCCGAGCACGTCGGCGATCGACGCCTGCCAGTCGGGCGCGTCGACCCTCGAGAACTCGGGGTCGCCACCGTTCCAATCGTCCGGGTCGTCGACGCGGTCGGTGGCGGTGTCGTCGTCGGAACTCGCGTTCCCGTCGGTGTCGTCTCCGGCCCCGGACGGTTCGCCCGCCTCGTCGTCGGCAGCGGGCGTCACGGCGACGATGTCTCCGGTCGATTCGCGGAGGTACACCCGCTCCGCGTCCGGACCGGCGGCCATTCCGACGCTCAACCCGTCGTGCCGGAACGTCCCGATCTCCTCGGCACCGCGGTCGATCACCTCGACGGCGGTTCGCTCGCCCTCGAAGGGCGAATCGCCCGACTCGGCGAAGGCGATCCGATCGCCGGCGATCGCGTGGGCGCTCCAATTGGACGCGAACACGCTCGAGCCGCCGGCGGACTCGACGTCGCGAACGTCACCGCCGCCGTAGGCGTACCCGCACCCCGCCAGGCTCGCCGCGGCTCCCGTCGCGACCGCGGCGAGCAATCGCCGTCGTTTCATCGTCACTCGAGTTCCCCCGCCATCTCCCGGAGCCGGTCGATCCGGTCGGCCGTCGGCGGGTGCGTCGCCGGGAACACGTCCGTCGACACCAGCTCCGCGTCGGTGAACGCCCGTCCCTCGAGGGGCGCGACGTACAGCGCCTCGGCGCCGCCGTCGAGCGACCGGAGGTCCCGATCCGGCACGTCCGCCATCCGGTCGTCGAGTTTCCGAAGCGCGCTCGCGAGCGCGGTCGGATCCCCCGTGATGGCCGCCGCCCCGCGATCCGCGGCGTGCTCGCGGTACCGCGAGAGCACCCGGTGGATCAGCACGCTCGCCGCCCAGAACATCGCGGAGACCGCGAGCGTGACCACCGCGGTGACGAGCAGAACGAGGATCGCCTTCGCCGCGCCGTCGCCGCCGTCACCGTCACCGCCGCGACCCGCCGTTCGCGCCAGTCCGTAGAGGACGTACGCGGCCGCGACCGCGACGTAGTAGGTGACCGTCGGCAGCAGCCACGCCACGGTCATCACGGTGGCGTCGTCGTTGGCGAGGTGTGACACCTCGTGGGCGAGGACCGCCTCCAGCTCGCGCTCGTCGAGGGCGTCGAGCAGCCCCGTGGTGACGACGACGGACGCGCCGTGAGGTCCCTGAACGGCCATCGCGTTCGGCGCGTCGTTGTGCGCGACCGCGACGTCCGGCGGGTCGATATCGGCCGTCTGTGCCAGTCTCGTGACTCGCGCGTGGAGCTCCGGGTACTCGTCGGGGCCGACGCGCCGGGCTCCGACGCTGCCGAGCACGACGTCCGGACCCTTCCACGCCTGAAGCGCCAGCCCGCCGGCGACGACGACGACCGCGAACAGCGGGTCGACGTACACGCGGCCGTGGTAGGGGCCGCTCCCCTGCGACTCCAAGAGCGGGAGGAGGACCTGGTTCGTCACGAACACGAACGCGTAGATGAACGCGAACGGGAGGACGGCGACCAGCGCGCTGGCGACGAGCAGGCGTCGCCGGAGGCTGGGATCCTCGGGGAGGGCGGAGGGCATCGCTCCCGAATTGTGAGCGATCCGGTAAAAATCCCACGCGAGTCGACCGGAATTCGGATCGAGAACGCTACGCGACCGGCGTCCGCTCGACGACGGTCCCGTTCACGGTCGGGTACTGCTCGACGATCTCGCCCTCCTCGAGGTCGCCGTCCTCGACCATCTCCTCTAAGAGCCACCAGGCGACCTCGACGTGATTCGTCTTGACGGTGTAGAACTCCTCGGGGACGCCGAGCGACTCGAACCGCTCGGGGGCGGCGAACGCCTTGCCGTAGACGAGCGTGCCGTCGTCGGTGACCTCGTCGAACTCGCGGCGGACGTTCCGGGCCATCCGCTTGAGCCGGTTGCGGTGTTGGGCGGCGTCTTTGAACACCGACGTACAGAAGTACACCTTCTCGTGGCTCGCCATCTCCTCGACGATCGCGGCGTCCTTCGACCCCTCGACCGCGGACATGTGGCCCTCCTGTAGCTCGAAGCCCTCCTCTTGCATCCGGCGGTAGTTCCCGTCGCTCATCTCGAACTCGTTGACGTTACAGAACTCGGCTGCGCCCTCGTCTAAGAACTCGAGGAACTCCGGCTCCGCGCGAATTCCGGGGATCTCGAAGGCGGGCGTGAGGCCCTCCTCGCGGGCGATATACAGTATCTCCTCCCACTCCGTGCCGTGCATGTCGCCCCACAGTTCGAGGGGCGGGTGAAAGCGGATCTCGTCGAGGCCGGCCTCGCTCAGCCGGCGCATGTTCTCGCGGCCGCCCGGGATCCCGGTGTACAGGTGAGTGTGGTGGTCCTCGCCGAACTCGTCTTTGAGCAGTTCGAGGTAGCGAGTCGTCTTCGCCATCGCCTCCTGGGGCTCGCCGCCCGTGATCGAGGTGCCGAGCGCGCTCATGCGCTTGGCCTCCTCGATCACGTCTTCGTCGGATTCCACCTTCCGCTCGTTGGCGTACACGTCGGTGACGTTCTTCCGGTTCTCCCCGAGGGGGCAGTAGAAACAGTCCCGCTGGTCACAGTAGCCGTAGACGAAGAGCACCATCTTGCCGCCCTTGGCGCACTGTTCACAGCCCTTGGAGATCATCTACGGCCCGATACTCGCTCCGGCGTGAAAAAGCGTCCGAAGCGTTCTCGCGGGCGTGAGCCGTCCGCACGGCGGTACGGGTGCCCGCCGATCGCGAACACAAAGTATGTACCGCCGCTCGTCCGGAGGGGAGGTATGGAACACGACGCGATCGCCTCGGAGGGGACCGACCGGGACGCCGTCGACGACGGGACTGGCCGGGACGACCGCGGGACCACCAGACGTCGGGCGCTCGCGGTCGCCGGGTCGCTCGGTATCGCCGGTCTCGCCGGCTGTACCGCGCTCGACGTCGTCACCGGCGGCGACCCCGTCGAGTTCGCCGCGGAGGCCGCGACGGTCTCGGACGCCGCGCTCGAGGAGACGGGCTACGAGTCACAGGGCGTCACCGACGACGTGATCACGCGGGAGTTCGAGGTGGCCGGCCAGACCCGACAGGTCGAGGTCACGAACCGGATCGCGGAGTACGACCGCGGCGTCGACGTCCTCGGCCAGCGCTTCCGCGGCGCGGTGTTCGCGGCGCTCTCGACCCCGAAAGTCGAGGTCCTCGGGCGGACGTTCAACCCCGTCGCCGAGATGGACACCGACGAGCTGGCGACGATGCTCCAGGACCGCTACGAGGGAATGAGCGACGTCGAGCGCGTCTCGGAGTACGCGACCGACGTGGTCGGATCGGAGACGACGGTCGTGGAGTACGAGGCCGAATCGGAGGTCGCCGACGCCGGAGTCACCGTCGATCTGACGCTCCACGTCACGGAGCCGATCGAGGTCGGCGAGGACTTCGTGGTCTGTCTCGGCGGGTATCCGACGGCCATCAGCGACGGCGACAACGTCCGGCGGCTGTTGAACGGCGTCGAACATCCCGGGGAGTAAGGGGTCGGCGGGAGAGGGAGAGAGATCCCGTCGTATCCGCTCTTTCGGACCTCGGACAGCGCGACCGAGCCGACCATTAGAGCGTCCTTGTTGAGATGTTTGTGAGAATGAGAGTAACTGTCGGAGTATATCCAAGCGCGAACCGAATGTCGGTTGGGGTCAGGGAGAGCCTCTGACATTCCGGAACTGACCCACGTTCCGGACTGGCCTCCCAGCCCTCTAGTACGCGTCTGGTACGAAACGTTGGGAGCATTCAGTACGCCAACTACATTGATCACGGGAAGGTCAGGATCTCTCACCTGCTGGGAGTCTCATCGGAGTCGGGGCCGCGAGCCGAAAGCATATGCCGACCCCTCGCATACCCCCGGTGAATGCTGCTCGTCCTCTGTGTCGACCTCGACGACGACCTCGGCCGAAAGACGGGGATCCCTACCCCCGTGATCGGCGACGACGACGTCACCGAGGCCGCGGTCGCGCTCGCCACCGCCGACCCGGAGGACTCCGACGTGAACGTGCTGTTCCAGGGCGTGACCGTCCACGACGAGCTGGCCGCCGAGGGCGAGGCGGTCGAGGTCGCGGCCGTCACCGGCGTCGACGGCCCGGACGTGAAGGCCAACCGCGCGGTCGGCGCGGAGGTCGACCGCGTCCTCGCGGAGCTGTCGACCGGCGAGGACGTCTCGGCCATCGTGATCACCGACGGCGCACAGGACGAGTCGGTGCTCCCCGTGATCCGCTCGCGGATGCGGATCGACGGCGTCCGCCGCGTCGTCGTTCGACAGGCACAGGACCTCGAGTCGCTGTACTACACGATCAAGCAGGTGCTCGCGGACCCCGAGACCCGCGGCACCATCCTCGTGCCGCTCGGAATTCTCCTCCTCATCTACCCGCTCGTCGTCCTCGCCAACCTCTTCGACGTCGAGGGCGCGGCCGTGCTCGGACTGATCTCCGGCGGCGTCGGCCTCTACTCGCTGTTCCGCGGGCTGGGGTTGGAGGAGACCGTCGACGGCGCGGCCGACTCCGTCCGGAACGTGCTCTACGCCGGGCGCGTGACGCTCATCACGTACGTCGTCGCGCTCGCGTTGATCCTCGTGGGCGGGGTCCAGGGCACCGAGACCGTCGAGGCCGTCGGCGGCGTCACTGCCGGACCCCTTCCGCCGAGCGCGACGCTCACGGCATTCGTCCACGGCTTCGTCCAGTGGCTCGCGGTCGCCGGGGTGACCTCCAGTCTCGGACAGATCACCGACGAGTACCTCGCCGGCCGCTTCCGGTGGCGGTACCTCAACGCGCCGTTCTACGTCGTCGCCATCGCGGTCGTGCTGTACGCGGTCTCGGGGTTCTTCCTCCCGCCGGCTCCGGGCGTGACGTCCCTGGCGCTCGCGGACCTGGCGATGGCGCTCGCGGCCGGGACGCTGCTCGGCGTGTTGAGTACGCTCATGTTCGCTATCGCGGAGTCTCAGGTCCCGTCCGGCGACCCGGCGTGAAAGAACGGGCGGCCGGCGGACTCACCGCGGTGTCCACTGTTCGCAGGGCTCCATGGCCTCCATGACCTCGTCGTAGTGACCGCAGTAGGGTCGCATCCCGTCGTCGGTCTTGACGTAATCGAACTCCGCACAGTTCCCGCAGTACGTGTCCCCCGGACCCTCGCGTGCGGTCGCGTCCGTTGTCGACCGGCCTCCCGAGCCGTCCGATCCGTTCCGTCTGCTCGGCCCGTCAGGCGCGGCCGGCGTCCTCGGTTCCGTCGGCGCGTCGAGCGGCGAGGAGATGTCGGTCGTCGAGCTTCCCCCGTCGCTGCGGCCCGACGGCGTCGGCGAGGAAACGTCGAGTGAACCGGCCGTCTGACTGGACCCGACGTCCCCGGAAGCCGCCGACTCCGACCGGTTCGTCTGCGTCTCGACGTCTCCGTTCGGCGTCCCGCCGAGGAGGCCGACGCCGCCGCCGAGCCCTCGAACTTGGTCGCGTTCGACCTCGATGACCTTCGTTTCTCCCTTGTGGGTCACCTCCATCGTCACCGTTCCTCCCGGGTCGTTACGGGTCTTGAAGTTCGCGACGCCGACGAAGACGCACCACATCGTCGTCGCGGCCCCGAGGAAGTAGACGCCGGCGGTCGGGAGCGTGAGATCCACGAGTTCCGGGCGCGGCCCGCCGACCCAGTGGTTCGGGTACGCCTGCGAGAACAGCGCGACGCCGAGCGACATGATCGCCGCGCCCACGACCGCCGCCGCACGGGTGCGCCGGTCGGCCGGCAGGACCGTCATCACGCCGAGCGTGACGAGCGGGACGCCGAATCCGCCGAGGATCCCGCCGAGGCGTCTCGCCGCGCCGGAGGTGTACCCGCTCGGAACGAGCACCTCGGCGGCCACGAGGATCCCGGCGACGAGGAGCAGCGTCCCGCCGACGAACAGTCCCGCACCGAGCGACAGCCGCCGCGGGTCGACCTCGGAGCGTCCCTTCCCCCCGTACGCCTCCGAGAGACTGGTCATACGCCCCCTTCGTCGGCCACCCTGAAAACAGTACGTCAGACGCTCACGCGATCGGGGGCGCTCACCCGACGGGACCGATCGCCGACCGACGGGGCCGATCGCCGACCGACGACGGTCGTCATCGCCCGTCGGTCGTCACCGATCGCCGGCGGTCGACCGCGCCCGCTCGATCAGACGAGCGCGTCGACGTCGGCGTGGGCCTCGAGGAGTTCCGCCATCCGCTCGACGGTGCGGGCGTCGCGGGTCCGGCCGCCGCTGATGACGGCCTCGACGCGGTCGATCGCGGTGGCGGTGTCGGTGTTCACGGCGAGCACGGCGGTGCCGGCCTCGGCGGCCCGCCCGAGCACCGCGCTCGAGGGGCGGTGGCCGCCGGTGAGCACGAGACACTTCACGCCCGAGGCGTCGAGGGCGGCGGCCTGGACGTCGGCGCGGTCGCCGCCCGTGATCACCGCGGCGTCGCGGGCGCGCCGGAAGTGCCGGAGCGCCTCGTCGCCGCCCATCGCGCCGACGAGGAACCGCTCGACGAACGCGTCGGTGGAGCCGTCGGTCAGCAGCTCCGCGCCGAGCTCGTCGGCGAGGTCGGCGACGGTGACGCCGGCGAGTTCCTTCTCGTGTGGGAGCGCCCCGAAGACGGGGATACCGCGCGATTCGAGGAAGGGGATCCCGTCGTGATCGAGCGAGTCGAAGGCGGCGTCCCCGACCTTGTTGAAGACGACGCCGGCGAGCCGGTCGCCGAACGCGTCGGCGGCGGCGAGCACCGCGTCGAGGTCGCCGGGCGTCTCGTAGTCGGCCACGAGCACGACGCGCGCGTCGAGCAGTTCGGCCACGTCCACGTCCGTGAGGTCGACGACGCCGCCCGTGGTCCAGTCGCCGCCGCCCTCGACGAAGACGTGGTCGCGGTTGGCGGCGAGCCCGTCGAACTCCTCGCGGATCCGCTCGCGGAGCGCCCCGGGGTCCTCCGTGCCGCGGACCGCACCCTCGATGAACGTCGGCGAGTAGACGACGGGCTCCATCTGGTGTATCTCCGCGTCCAATCCGAGCACCTCGCGGGCGAGCATCGGGTCCCGGTCGAGCGTCTTGCCGACGTTCGACTGGAGCCGCGTCCCCTTCGGTTTCATGTAGCCGACGCTCCGGTCGCGGTCGGCCGCGAGCCGCGCGAGCGCGACGGTGATCGCAGTCTTTCCGGCTCCCTCTCCGGTGGCGGTGACGAGTGTGGTGGTTGTGTCTGTCATTGGTGGGGTTCCTCGGTGTGGGGTCTCTCGGGGTCGGCGTCGGGGCCCTCGAGGTCGAGCTCCTCGGGGTCGACGGTGAGTCGGACGTCGACGGCGGCGGCGTTCGCGTCGCCGTCGGCGTCGGGCAGTGCGACGAGCGGGTTGATGTCGAGTTCCAAGATCGCGGGGAAGTCGGTGACGAGCTGTGAGAGCCGGCCGATCGTCTCGATCACGGCGTCGAGATCAACCGGGTCGCGGCCGCGAGCGCCGCGCAGCAGCGGCGCCGACTGGATCTCCTCGGTCATCTCGCGGGCCTCCGGCTCGGAGACGGGCGCGACGCGGAAGGCGGTGTCCTCCATCACCTCCACGAAGATCCCGCCGAGACCGAACATCACGAGCGGGCCGAACTGCGGGTCGCGGTTCATCCCGACGATGGTCTCGACGCCGTCCTCCAAGTCGACCATCTCCTGTACTTGGACCCCGAGGATCGTCGCGTCCGGCTGGTAGTTCCGCGCCCGGGTGATCAGGTCCTCGTAGGTGTCCGCGACGTCAGCGTCGGCGACGCCGACCGCGACGCCGCCGATGTCGGACTTATGTAGGATGTCGGGCGAGACGATCTTCATGACGACGTCGCCGTCGATCTCGGCGGCGACCTCGCTCGCGCGCTCGGGCGAGTCGACGATCTCCCCGGCGGGCGTGGCGATCCCGTAGGCGTCGAGCAGCTCCATCGCCTCAACGCCGAGACGGTTGTCCTCGCGGTCGCGGACCGTCGCGAGCACCTCGCGAGCGCGCTCGCGGTCGACGTCGAACGACATCGGGTCGGCGTACTCGCGTTCCCTGATGTCGCGGTACTCCGCGAGCGTCGCGAGGCTCTCGATCCCGCGGGCGGGGTCGAAGTAACAGGGGATCCCGGCCGCCTGGAGCTTCCGTTTCGGCTCGCGGGTCCGGTCGCCGCCCATCAGGCAGGCGGCCACCGGCGCGTCGGTGTCCGCGACGGTCTCTCGAACCGCCTCGCCCAACTCATCGAACTCGAGGGTCGCGGTCGGGGCGGCCAACACGAGCGCGGCCCCCACGTTGTCGTCGGCGATGACGGTCTCGAGCGCCTCGCGGAAGCGGTCGACGTCGGCGTCGCCGATCACGTCGACGGGGTTGTGGACGTTCGCCTCCTCGGGCATCGACTCGCGGAGCGCCGCGGTGGTCTCGCCCGTGAACGAGGCCAACTCGAGGCCGGCGTCGCCGACCGCGTCGGTCGCCATCACGCCCGGCCCGCCGGCGTTGGTCACGATCGCGACGCTGTCGGTTTCGGGCAGCGGCTGGCTGCCGAGGATGCCGGCGGCGTCGAACAGCTCGTCGACCGACTCCGCGCGGATGACGCCGGCCTGGTCGAGGCCCGCCTCGTAGGCCTTCTCCGAGCCGGCGAGCGTGCCCGTGTGTGAGGACGCCGCTCTCGCGCCCGCGCTCGTCCGGCCGGACTTCACGGCCACTATCGGGGTCTCCGCGGCGGTCTCGCGGGCGGTCTCGATGAACTCGCGGCCGTCCTCGATCCCCTCGAGGTAGCCGATGATCACGTCCGTGTCCTCGTCGTCGCCCCAGTGGTCGACGAAGTCGGTCTCGTCGAGGACGGCCTTGTTCCCGAGCGAGACCACGTCCTTGAAGCCGACGCCGTTGTCGTTGGCCCAGTCGAGGACCGCGGTGACGAACGCACCCGATTGGCTCATGAACGAGAGCCCGCCCGGCAGGGCGTTCTCCGGCCCGAACGTGGCGTTCATCCCCGACGGCGTCGACATGATCCCGAGGCTGTTCGGGCCGACGAGGTTCAACTCGTACTCGTCGGCAAGCTCGGCGAGGCGACGCTCGCGGTCGGCGCCGTCCTCGCCCGTCTCGCCGAACCCCGCGGTGATCACGACGACGTTCCGCACCCCCGCCTCGCCGCACGCCTCGATGGCGTCCAACACGATCGAGGGCGGGACGACGATCACCGCGACGTCGGCCTCGGCCTCGTCGACCGCGTCGACGCAGGGCGTCCCGAGCACCTCGTCGTAGTTCGGATTGACGGGGACCGTCTCGCCGTCGAAGTCCGCGAGCAGGTTCGACGTGACGGCGCGGCCGACAGCGCCCTCGCGAGCCGTCGCGCCGACGACCGCGACCCGATCCGGGTCGAACAGTTCGTTGAGCGTACCCATCGGCTTCACCTACGCGGACGGTCGGTTTAACCCCGGTGGCCGTTCCCCGCGTCGTGAAATCCGCTCCACAGATCGGTCGGGTGTCGTTCGCGGATCGACGTCACTCGGGGGCGATCCCGTCCCGCCGCCCGCGTTCGATCCGGAGTCGGTTCACGGGGTCTGCCGGCTCGGACGTCGCCTCGCCGCGGGCGCTCGGCACGGTGAGGGTGACGACGTTCCCGTTCCGATGGGTATCGAACGCGAGCTCGCCGCCGGACCGTTCGGCGATCCAGTAGACGAGCCACAGTCCCATCCCGACCGTGTGTCTGAGCCGATCCATCTCCCACTCGTCGGTGATGACACGCCGCTGTTCGACCGGGATGGGCGGACAGGTGTCCCTGACCGCGATCTCGACGTGGTCCTCGTCGTCGGTGACTTCGATGTGAACCGTCGGCGGCGACTCGGCGTGTTCGACGGCGTTCTCGACGAGCTCGCCGATCGCGTGGCCGAGTTCGGGGATCGCGAGCGCGGTCGCTTCCGACGCACACGAGACGTCGAACTCGGCGTTCGGGTCGCGAGTTCGCACCCGGCCGATCGCCTCGGACACGATCGGTTCGACCGGAGTCGGACGCGGAGAGCCGTCCTCGCCGAGGAGGTCGATCACATCGCGCTGCTTCTCCGCGGTCTCGAGGAGGTCCCCGGCGACGCGCCGGACCGTCTCCGCGTCGGCCGCGAGTTCGTCGCTCGTCCGATCGGCGATCCGTTCGGCGATCCCGGAAACGACGTTCATGTCGTTCCGGATGGTGTGACGCAACAGGTTGTCCATCACCGTGAGCTGGCGGTTTCGCCGGTACTCGTCGGTGACGTCGCGAGCGAATCCGGACACCGCGATCACCTCCTCGTCGTCGTCGAAGACCGGCTCGCCGGGAACGCGGAGCCACCTCATCTCCCCGTCGGACGGTTCGATCCGATAGTCGATGCGAGTCGTCTCGCCGGCCGAGAGCCGCGCCATCGCGCGCTCGACGCGCGGACGATCGTCGGCGTGGACGACTTCGAGAAACCGACGTGGGTCCGCTCGAAGCTCCCCGACGGTGAGTTCGAAGACCTCCTCGACGGACTCGTTGACGAAGAGTAGCTCCGACCAGTCGGCGTCGAACATCCAGAGGACGTCCGGAGACTTCGAGACGATCGTCTCCAGACGCCGCCTCGACTCGACTTCCTCGGTCACGTCGCGTGCGCGCAGGACGTTGCCCTCGACGCCGGTCTCCTCGGGCGGAAACAGTTCGCTCCGAACCCAGATCCAGTCGCCGTCGGCGGTCCGGCACCGGTACTCGAAGGGCTCGTTCGGGACCGATCCGTCCGCGACGGCGCGTTCGAAGATCGCTCGGATCCGAGGGCCGTCGTCGGGGTGAACGAGCGCGAACGCGTCCCGACCGACGAGCTCGCTCGGCTCGAACCCGAGAACGCCCTCGATCGCCGCGTTGAGGTACCGGAAGGACCCTCGGTCGTCCACCACGACGACTGCCTCGTTCGTGAGGTCGAGAAGGGCCGCGGCGTCCGGTGCCTCGGTCATACGCGAACCCTCTCGGAACGGGACATATAACGATAGCCGTCCGGTTATCACGATCGAAAAGCACGGTTCGAACGACGGTCGCGGCCGTTCCCGACCGGTTCAGTCCGCGGAGACGCCGGGAGCGTCGAAGGTCGCGACGGGCGCGTCGGGTTCCTCGGATTCGACCGTCAGTCGGACGCCGGCGTCGGTGAGTTCGACGGTGGCGTCGGTGACGCCTCGCGAGTACTCGGCCGCGTGGTCGCCGCTGGGGTCGAACCGGACCCCCTCGGCGAGAAGCGGGGTCTCGCTCAGCCGCTCGACCTTTCGGTACGCCGTCGAGAGGGCGATGTCACAGTCGTCCGCGATCTCGTTCGTGGTCATCGGCTCGTCGACCGCGGCGAGGATGCGCCGACAGTCGGGGTCCGAGAGCGCGCCGAACGCGGTGTCCAGGTCGTCGTCCGCCTCCGTCAGCGTCGTCGGTCCGCCCACACGGGACGTGTCTCGTTTCATGTTCGTTGATCGGGGCTCCGTCCCCCCGAACCCCGTCCCTGTATATAGGGGGTGTTTTATAAGCGACCGAGGGATCGCCGGGCAACCAAGGGGGTACGTTCCTCCCCCGAGCGACGGCGACGGGCGGGCCGTCAAGGTTTTGTCCGGCGGCGGGGAGAAACGAACGATGGGAGCCGGTATCAGGGCGGAGGTCTCGCTGCCGACGTCGTCGCCGTCGCCGTTCGACGGCGTTCTCGACGGGTCGACCCCGATCTACAGCGTGGCACGGAGCCGGCTCGTCCCCGAGTCGACGGGTACGGACGAGACGGCCGAGGGAAGCGACGGGACGGCCGACGCCGCGGATCCCGCCGCCACCGCCGCCACCGACGCCGTCGACGCCGCCGCCGCCGTCGACACCGTCGTGATCGAGTTCCTCGCGGACGCCGACCTCGAGGTCCCGGAGGGCGTCGAGACGGTGTTCGATTACGGCCGGAAGGCAGCCTACCGGTTCGAGGTGCCGTGTGCGGACGAGTCGCCGTTCTCGGTGCTCGACCGCCACGGCGTCCCGGCGACGGAGACGGTCGTCCGCGACGGTCGGCTCCTCGTGACGTTTCACGCGTCCGACCTGCCGACGCTGCGGACGGTCCTGGAGGAGCTCCAGGAGTCGTGTGCGGACATGCAGGTGTTGCGGCTGTTACAGTCGTCGTCGACGCCCGAGGAGAGCGATCTGGTCACCTTCGACCGAAGCGAGCTGACGGAACGACAGCGCGAGGTCCTCTCGGCGGCCCACGACGCCGGTTACTTCGACCACCCGAAGGGCGCGAACGCCGGCGAGGTCGCCGCGGGTCTCGGCATCGATCGATCGACGTTCAGCGAGCACATCGCGGCCGCCCAACGGAAGATCCTCGCGACCGTGCTCGACTGATCGCACGGAGGGCGTACGACCGATCGAATTCCGACGGCGTGGGAACTCGATGATCGTTTGATAGGGAATGTCGTCCTACCTCCATTCATGACGACGTCCACACACACGTTCGCCTGCCCGGAGTGTCGCCGCTCGTTCGAGGTGGACGACGCGATGCGGGAGGCGCTGCTCGAGGTCGGCTGTGTCGTCTGCGGGGCGCCCGTCGTCGACGCCGACCTCACCGCGCCGACCGTGGAGTGACGCGCTCGCTCGCTCCCACCGCCGACTCCTTCGGTCGCTTTCGCTCCCGTCAGCCGGTTTCGCGTCGCCCAGTCTCGTGTGGTTTATGCCCCCGTGTGTAGAGACGTTGCGTATGACGACGAAGCGCGAGGCCGAGATGTCCGCGTCCGCGATCGACGCGTTCCTCGCCCGCCACGAGACCGGCGTGCTCTCGCTCGCCCGCGACGACGCCCCGTACGCGATTCCGATCTCCTATGGCTACGACGAGGACACTCGCGAGGCGTTCTTACGGCTGGTTTCGACGGTCGACAGCGAGAAACGCGAGTTCCTCGGATCCGACCCCGACGCGCGGATCGTAGTGTACGAGGAGGCGGACGGCACCTACACCAGCGTCGTCGCCATCGGCACCCTCGAACGAGTCGACCCCGCGACGCTCACTCCCGAGCGGATCGCCCAGTACGGCGAGACTCGTCGGCCGCTCTTCGAGGTCTGGGCCGACGACAAGCCCGACCTCGACATCCAGCTCTACCGGCTCGCTCCCGACCGGCTGACCGGACGGGAGATCGTCGTCGACCGCGACGAGTAAGCCGCGATTTCCCCCGCCTCCTCCCGACCCTTCCGCCCTCGTTCACTCCGCCCGTCGCCGTCGTTCGAGCTCCTCGATCAGCGTCACCACGTCCGAGACCGCCGCGTCGACGAGCGCCGCCCCCTTCTCCGCCGTCGCGACCGTCGGGTCGCCGACGTTGCCCGCGGGGGTGATGGACGCCATCTCCTCGGCGGTGAACGCCCAGCCGACCCGGTTCTCGCCGAGCGCGTCGTAGTCCGTGAGCGGGAGCGACTCCGCGGGCGGGTCGACCGCGGTCGCGGCGTCCATGTCGACGAGTTCCGGGAACAGTTCGAGCGCGATGCTCGTCTCGAACTCCGAGGCGTGAAACGAGACCTCGCCCGTCCGGACCTCCTCGGCGACGTCGGCGAACAGCTCCACGAGCGGGACGTGGAACGCCTCCACGTCGCTCTCGGTCCGGAGACGACGGACCACGACCTCCAGTTCGGGGTCCTGAGCGAGGTAGTGGCCGTTGACGAGCAGGACGTGTTCGATCCCCCAGTCGGCCGCCGAGTCGCAGACGTCGAAGACGTACCGCTGGAACGTCTCCGTCGACACCGTGACCGTCCCTGGCTTGAACGTGTGGTGCGGGGTGACGCCGTACGGGACCGGCGGAGCGAGAAGCGCCGAGACGCGCTCGGCGACCATCTCGCCGATCGCCTCGGGCATGAAGACGTCGACGCCGAGCGGCAGGTGGTGGCCGTGCTGTTCGACGCTGCCGACCGGAAGCAACAGCGTGCGGGTCCGCTCGAGCGCGGACTCGACCTCGCGCCACGTCAGCTCGTCGAGCCGGCTCGTCTCGAGACCGGGGGAGTCGTCCATGCGACCGCTTCGCGCGCGCTCGAGAAAAAGCCGGACGGAGAGCGGAGGGACGCGGACGGGATGAGCGGTCGGCGAGCGAGTCCGACGACCCGAGGCTACGCCTCGGCGAAGTCGTCGTCGCTCACGGCGGTCGTACAGACCGGACAGCCGACCTCGAGGATGGTCTCGCGCATCTCGTCGTTCACCTCGATGGTCTGGTTACAGCCCGGACACGAGAACTCTGCGGTCGTCACGATGGTCCCTCGTTGGTCGAAAAATGGCGGCGGGCGATATAAACCACCGGCTTTCGGTCGGGGCGGCGGTCTCGCGCTATGCGAACGCGAGCGAATCGTCGGCGTCGGTCTCGTCGGTCTCCTGGAGCTTCTCGTAGGCCTCGAGGAAGTCCTCGAGCGTGACCTGCGTCCGGTCGTCGCGGATCGCGAACATCCCGGCCTCGGTACAGATCGCCTTGATGTCCGCGCCGGAGGCGTCCTCGACCATGCCGGCGAGTTCGGTGAAGTCGATCCCGTCGGCGAGGTTCATCTTGCGGGTGTGGATCTGGAAGATGATCTCCCGGCCCGCGGTGTCGGGTTTGGGCACCTCGATGAGCCGGTCGAAGCGACCGGGCCGGAGGATGGCGGGATCGAGCATGTCGAAGCGGTTGGTGGCGGCGATGATCCGGACCTCGCCGCGCTCGTCGAAGCCGTCCATCTCGCTGAGTAGCTGCATCATCGTCCGCTGGACCTCGGCGTCGCCGCTCGTCTTCGAGTCCGTCCGTTTGGAGGCGATCGCGTCGATCTCGTCGATGAAGAGGACGGCGGGCTGGTTCTCGCGGGCGACCTCGAAGAGGTCGCGGACGAGCTTCGCGCCCTCGCCGATGAACTTGTGGACGAGCTCGGAGCCGGCCATCTTGATGAACGTCGCGTCCGTCTCGTTGGCGACCGCCTTCGCCAGCATCGTCTTGCCCGTCCCCGGCGGGCCGTACAGCAGAACGCCGCTCGGGGGCGTGATACCGACGTCCTCGAACATCCCCGGGCGCTCGAGCGGCATCTCGACGGTCTCGCGGACCTCCTGCATCTGCTCTTCGAGACCGCCGATGTCGTTGTAGGTGACGTCGGGAGAGTGTTCGACCTGCATGACGCGGGCGCGGACGTCCGTCTCCTTCTCGAGCTTCTTGACGACGGACAGCGAGTTATTGACCGCGACCCGGTCGTCGGGGTCGATCCGCTCGCGCATCTCGTCGGTTATCTCCGTCAGCGCCTCCTGGTTGTTGCCGTGCTGTTTGATGACCGCGCCGTCCTCCGTGAGTTCCTGGACGGTCGCCACGAACAGCGGCGACTGCTTGAGCTTCTTGTTCTCGTGGGTGAGCCGCTCGAGCTTCTGTTGGTACTTGTTGTTCTCGGCGTTGGCGTCGAGGAGTTTGTCGCGCATCTCCTCGTTCTGCGTCTCGAGGACCTCCAGCCGATCCTGGAGGGTCTCGATCTTCTCCTGTCTCGACGCCGATCCCTCGTCGTAGGGCATGTCGACGTCGTCGACGGTGTCACTCATTGGCTGTAATAAAGCGTTTCGCGGATAAGAGGCTTCGGGTGGGGGCACTCGAGACCCGTCGAACGGCAAAATAATTCTTAATAGTAATAAAATAGGATAGTAAATATTATCTAACGGCATGAAGTACTGACGACCACGCATGAGCACCACGGAAGCCGTCGCCGCCGACGAGGACGCCCCGGACCGCTGGGAGGCCGTTCGCGACCTGCCGCCGAGCGCGAAGCTCGTCGCGAAAGTCCTCGATTACAACGACACGTTGACTCAGAGCCAGCTCGCCGAGGAGACGCTGCTCCCCCCGCGAACCGTCCGGTACGCCCTCTCTCGGCTCGAGGAGGAGGACGTGATCGACTCTCGCTTCTCCTTCACCGACGCCCGCAAGCGGCTGTACTCGCTGGCGGTGTGAGTTCCGGTCCGTCGGCCGCTATCGCCTGGAGTTCTCGCCGTTTCCGTCCGAATCCCTCGCCGCCGTTCGAAGCTCTCGCCGTCCCCGTCCGGAGTCCTTCACGCTCCGCCCGCGACCCTCCGAGGGTCTAAATCAGATGCCGACCCAGCCGCCGCCATGGTCTCGACGGACGACGTGAAACGAGCGCTCGCCGCGCTCGCGACTCGGACGGACACCGCGACCCGACCCTATGCGGCGGTGATCGACGAGGCCGACGCCGCCCGCTCGGACCTCCGCCGGGCGGCCGGGTTCGTCGAGGCCGTCGGGCTCGACCGGCTCGCGGAGGCGGTGGCGGAGGCGGACCGCGACGGCGACGCCGACCTCGCCGCTCGCGGGCGAGAGTCGCTCGAGGCGTACCGTCGGTACCGGGCCGTCGCCTCGGGGTCCGAGAAGCGATCCGACCCACCCGGCAGCCCCGGAACCCCTAAACCCGACACGGGCCAACCGTCGAGCCGATGACACGGGTGATCCACACCGGCGACACCCACGTCGGGTACCAGCAGTACCACTCGCCGGTCAGACGCCAGGACTTCCTCGACGCGTTCGGGGCCGTCGTCGACGACGCGGTCGACGACGACGTCGACGCCGTCGTCCACGCGGGCGACCTCTTCCACGACCGGCGACCCGAGCTCCCCGACCTCATGGGGACGATCGCCGTCCTCCGGCGGCTCGCGGACGCCGGGATCCCCTTCCTCGCCGTCGTGGGCAACCACGAGTCGACCCGCGGGGGCCAGTGGGTCGACCTCTTCGAGCGGCTGGGGCTCGCGACCCGGCTCGGCGACGCGCCGACCGTCGTCGGCGACGTCGCCTTCTATGGGCTCGATCACGTCCCCGTCTCCCGCCGCGACGACCTCGAGTACGCGTTCGAGCCGCACGACGCCGACTACGCGGCGCTCGTCGCACACGGGCTCTTCGAGCCGTTCGCACACGCCGACTGGGACACGGAGACCGTCCTCGCCGAGAGCGACGTGGACTTCGACGCGATGCTCCTCGGCGACAACCACACCCCCGATCGCGCCGAGGTCGCGGGGACGTGGGTCACCTATCCGGGATCGACCGAGCGCGCGAGCGCGAGCGAGCGCGAGGGACGCGGTTACAACCTCGTGACCTTCGACGAGACGGCCGTCGGCGGCGACGACCGCGTGGAGATCCGTCGCCGCGCGCTCGACACTCGGGAGTTCGTCTTCGTACCGGTCGAACTCGGACCCGAGGAGGGCGAGGCACGGGTCCGCGAGCGGGTCCGCGAACACGATCTCGCGGACGCCGTCGTGCTCGTCGAGATAACCGGCGAGGGCGACCCGGTCACCCCGGCCGCGATCGAGGAGTTCGCGGACGCCGAGGGCGCGCTCGTCGCGCGCGTCACCGACCGGCGGACGGTGGAGACCGACGAGGAGTTCGACGTGAGCTTCGCCGACCCCGAGGCGGCCGTCCGCGAGCGGATCGAGGAGATGGGGCTCTCGGCGGCCGGGCTCGACGTCGACGACGCGGTCCGGTCCGACTCGATCGCCGACGCCAACGTCCGCGAGACCGTGAAGGGCCGCGTCGAGGAGCGGCTCGACGACCCCGCCGCGTTCGTCGCCGCGAACGACGGGAAAGGCGAGGGCGACGCGGAACCCGACGACCCCGAGAAGGCGTCGGAAGGCGGCGAATCGACCGATATCGACGACGCGGGCGGTGAGGACGGCGCGGACGGTGAGGAGTCGACCGAGGATGACGCGATCGACGACGAGCGGCCGATCGGGGACGACGCGCTCGACGACGAGAGCTCGACCGACGACGAAAACGAGCGATCCGACCGGTCCACGCCGGCGGACGGGCAGGTCTCAATGGAGGACTACCTGTGAGGTTCGACCGGATCCGGCTCTCGAACTTCAAGCCGTACGGCGACGCCGACCTCCGGCTCTCGGAGGGAGTCACCGTCATCCACGGGATCAACGGCAGCGGCAAGTCGTCGCTGCTCGAGGCCTGCTTCTTCGCGCTGTACGGCTCCAAGGCGCTCGAGGGGACCCTCGAGGACGTGATCACGAACGGCGAGGAAGAGACGGAGATCGACCTCTGGTTCACCCACGACGGGACCTCCTATCACGTCGAGCGACGGCTCCGCCGGTACGACGACCGCGTCGATCACGACTGCGCCCTCGAGACCACCGCCGGCGGCGACGTGACGCGCGACGGCGCGACGGCGGTGAGGCGGTTCGTCACCGAACTGCTCAGGATGGACGCCGACGCGTTCGTAAACTGCGCGTACGTCCGGCAGGGCGAGGTGAACGCGCTCATCAACGCCACGCCGAGCCAGCGGCAGGACGTGATCGACGACCTCCTCCAGCTGGGCAAACTCGAGGAGTACCGTGAGCGCGCGGGCGACGCCCGCCTGGGCGTGGAGGACGTGTTGAACGCGAAACGGGCAGTCCTCGAGGAGAAGGAGGCGCGGATCGATCGGAAGGAGGACGAGAACCTCCACGAGCGGCTCAACGGGCTCGAGAGCGACCTCGCCGAGGTGACCGACGAGATCGAGCGTTACGAGGCCCAGCGCGATCGCGCGAAGGAGACGCGTGCGGAGGCGGCCGAGGCGCTTTCGGCCCACGAGGAGAAGCGAGCCGAGCTCGCGGCGGTCGAGGAGGACGTCGAATCGATCGAGACGGCGATCCGGGAGACGGAGCGCGAACGCGAGGGGCATCGGGAGGCGATCCGCGAGACCCGCGAGCGGATCGAGGAGGTCGAATCAGCGATCGACGACCGGCTCGACGCGGCCGGGCTCGAGGTCGCGACCGGCGACGCGATAGCGGAGCGCCGAGCGGAACTCGACGACCGGGAGGCGGAGGTCCGGGAGGAACTCGACGATCGACGGGTGAACGCCGAGGCGTTCCGCAACCAGGCGACGAACCTCGCAACGAAGGCGGACGACCTCGCGGAGCGCGCCGCCGAGCTCGAGGAGGAGGCCGACGACCTCGCCGAGGCGGCCGACGCTGCCGAACGGGAGGCCGACGAGCGGGAGGCCTCGATCGAGGAGCTTCGCGAGGAGGCCGAGACGCTCCGCGATCGGTTCGAGACGGCCGACGTCGACGTCGATCGAGACGACGCGGCGGAGCGGCGCGAGACGCTTCGGGAGCGACGCGGCGAGGTCCGCGAGCGGATCGCGGAGCTGTCCGCGGAGTTGAAGAACGCCCGCGAGCGCGTCGCGGAGGCCGAGGAGCTGCTCGCCGCCGGCAAGTGCCCCGAATGCGGTCAGCCGGTCGAGGACTCCCCGCACGCGACGGGGATCGAGGCGGACCGCGAGCGAGTCACGGAACTCGAAGCGGATCTGGCGTCCGCTCGCGAGCGTGCGAGCGACCTCGACGACCGGCTCGAGGAAGCCTCCGCGCTCGCCGACGCCGCCGAGCGACTCTCGGAGATCGACGAGACGATCGCGATGCTCGAGGAACGAGTCGCCGAGAAGCGCGAGGCGGCGACTGAGAAGCGCGAGGCGGCGACCGAGAAGCGCGAGGCGGCGACCGAGAAACGCCGGGAGGCCGAGTCGACGCGGGAGGTCGCCGAGGAGAAACGCGAGGAAGCGACGGAGACCGGAGAGCGGATCGAGGAGTCGGAGGACGCGCTCGACCGCGTCGCGGACGCTCGCGAGTCGATCGACGAAGTCGAGGAGCGGCTCGCGGAGATCGACGAGCTGGAGGCGGAGATCGAGCGCCGGCGCGAGAAGCGCGCGGATCTGGAGGCCGTGAACGACGAGCGGCGCGACCGACTCGCGGACAAACGCGCCCGGCGCGACGAACTTCGCGAGGTCGTCGACGAGGAGGCAGTCGAGGCGGCGAAGAAACGGAAGGAGGACGCCGAGGACTATCTCGAGAAGGTCGTCGAGGAACTCGACGGACTCGACGACCGGCGGACCGAACTCCAGAACGCGATCGGTGGGGTACGCGGCGAGATAGAGGCGCTGGAGGATCTCCGCGAGGAGCGCGAGGCGCTCGCCGAGACGGTCGGGGCGCTCGAGTCGCTTCACGAGGAGACGACGGAGCTGGAGGCGACGTACGGCGACCTCCGGGCGGAGCTCCGCCAGCGCAACGTCCGGGAGCTCGAGCGCACGCTCAACGAGACGTTCGAGCTGGTGTACGGCAACGACGCCTACTCGCACATCGAGCTCGACGGCGAGTACGCGCTCACGGTCTACCAGAAGGACGGGGAGGCGCTCGACCCCGAGCAGCTCTCCGGCGGCGAGCGGGCGCTTTTCAACCTCTCGCTGCGCTGTGCGATCTACCGGCTGCTCGCGGAGGGGATAGAGGGGGCCGCACCGACCCCCCCGCTCATCCTCGATGAGCCGACCGTCTTCCTCGATTCAGGACACGTCTCCCGGCTCGTCGACCTCGTCGAGGAGATGCGCGGGTTCGGCGTGAAACAGATCGTGATCGTGAGCCACGACGACGAGCTGGTCGGGGCCGCGGACGAGCTCGTGACCGTCGAGAAGGACCCGCGGACGAACCGGTCGACGGTCACCCGGGAGGACGCCGCCGGGATCGACGTCGCGTCGCTCGCGGACGACTGAGCTCGTCGGGTACCGGTTTTCGGGTATCCCGGTTCCCATACGTCCGCGGTGGCGCGCGCCCGTGAGCGGCCGGTGGCCGCGAACGGCTCGCGCGAGGGAGGTCGAAGGCGGCCCGCCGACGTATCCGGCGGGTCGCCGAGGCCGAGGCTGGGGAGGCGTGAGGTGCGGTCAGCGGTCGGTGGTCAGCGGTCGGCGGTCGACGATCGATCGACTTCCTACGACTCGTCGTCCACGGTCTCCGCGCTCTCCACGTCCCCGCGCAGCAGTCGCACCGCCGCCTCGGCAGTCGGCGTCGTCGCGTACCCTCGGCGGCCGCCGACGTCGACCTCCTCGATCAGTTCGGCGACGCGGAACTCCGCGAGCCGGCCGTGGAGGTCGGACTCGCACATGTCGTAGGCGTCCATGACTTCGACGACCGACAGCGGTCCGCGGTCGACGAGGTCGATCAGGAGCCCGAGCGCCCGGTCGTCGGGAGTCGCCCGGATCGTCCGCCGGACGGGCTCCGGAACACCCGCCGCGGCGGTCGCGAGCGACGACTCCCCCTCGACCGCCTCGAGGTCGGCGTTCTCGACGTACCGCTCCTCGCCCGTCTCCGGGTCGCGGACCCGGCTCGACTCCCCGGACCGTTTCACGAGGAGGTACGTGTCGCCGTCCGCGTCTCGAACCGTTCGCATGGATCGGAGAAGGGAGACTGGACGGATTACGGTTCCGGGGCGGGGCGGTCGGCGTCGGCGTCGTCAGGATCGTCCGCCACGTCCCCGTCGTCGTCGAAATCGGCCGTTTCGCCGTCGCCGTCGGTGACGCGTTCGGGTTCGGCGGCGGCCGCGTCCCCGACCTCGTCGTCCCCCCGCGACCGATCCCACGACCGATACGTCTGGTAGGTGCGGACTCCGGCGAGAAGCCCCCCGACGGTCAGGCCGATCCCGATCCGGCTCCACCCCTCGAAGAACCAGACGAGCGGGCCGAGGCTGACGAAAAGCACCGCGACGTTCGCATAGATCACGGCGACGACGAACGCGCGGAGGGTGCCGCCGTCGACGTCGCCGGCGGCCGAGAAGTCCCCGTCGTCGTCGAACGACTTGACCGAGGGTGCCTTCGGGATCTCCGGCGTCATCTCGCGCTCGGCGTCGGAGCTCTCCCCGAAGGAGACCTCGCCCTCGTCGTCCTCGTCGAAGGGAAACACGTCCGCCGGTACGGTACGGCGGGTCAAAGGGGTTGTGTCCGGCGGTCGCGGAGGATGACGGTCGGACGCGCCGAAACGCGATTCAGGCCGCGTCGGCGAGCCGGACCGTTCGGCTGGCCTCGACCCACGCGAGCGGGTTCTCCGCCTCGAAGAGCACCACGTTGCCGTCGTCCTCGTACACCTCCACCTCGGCGTCGGCCGCGTCGTGGTCGCCCGAGCGGTGCGTCCCGTCGTCCCGAAGCGGGTTCGAGGGCATGGACCGTGGTAAGTCATTACATGATATATGCTTTTCCGTGGGGGTGAGTGTCACCGGTCGGGGTTGCCACCGCTCGTGATAACCGCCGCTCGAGCACGACCGGCGAGCGACGGGTCCGGGAACGAACGCCGGTCTTTTAGCCGGGTGCGCCGAACGGAGCCTATGACTCAGTCGGGGCTCACGGACTTCTCGTCGCCCGCCGGTACGGAGGCCGACGGCGACGACAGCGCCCGCGACGACCTCGCCGCCGAGGAGGCGAGAGTCGTCGCGGGCGGCGGACACGGACGCGTCAGCGACGTCGTCGACGTCGACGAGGCGAAGTTCCCGGAATCGACCGGAACCGTCGATCTGATGATCACCCAGATCGACTACGCCGTCGAGGGGTACGGCAGCGACGAGTACCCCGTCGTTCACGTCTTCGGCCGGCGGCCGGCGGAACACGTCGACGGGGACGCGGACCACGACGTGGTCGAACACCTCCGCGTGCTCGGCGTCGAGCCGTACTTCTACGTCCCGACCGCCGAACTCGATCGCGATCCCGTCGAGGCGTACGACGTGGTGATCGGCACCCGCGAGGAGGGGCCGGACGGCGAGCCCTACGAGAGCATCCGCGGCGAGCCGCTCACCCGGATCGTCGCCCGAACTCCCCGCGACGTGGGGAACATCCGCGACGACTTCGAGACCACCTTCGAGGCGGACATCCTCTTTCCGAACCGCTTCCTGATCGACAACGGGCTCAACGGCGGCCTCCGCGTCGAGGAGCGCCGGCTCGACGACGGAGAGGGGACGATCCAGGTCCACGAGGGGATGTTGGAACCCGCCGACGTCGACGCCGAGATGCGGGTGAACACCTTCGACATCGAGGTCGACGACCGCCGCGGGTTCCCCGAGGACGGCGAGGAGCCGATCATCTGTCTCACCAGCCACGACTCCTACGACGACGAGTACGTCGTCTGGCTGTACGACGCGCCCGAAGCGGAGGTGCCGCCGCCGGAGGATCTGCCCGACTACGAGGGGATCGTCGAGGACGGGCAGATCGATTTCGAGGTCCGCGTCTTCGAGGAGGAGGCCGCGATGCTCGACGCGTTCGTGGACTACATCGACGAGACGGACGCGGATCTCATGACCGGGTGGAACTTCGAGGACTTCGACGCCCCCTATCTGCTCGACCGCATGGAGGTGCTCGACGAACGGGACGACGTCGAGGTGGACCTCTCGCCCGACCGGCTCTCCCGGATCGGCGAGGTGTGGCGCTCGGGCTGGGGCGGCCCCGACGTCAAGGGTCGCGTCGTCTTCGACCTCCTGTACGCCTACAAGCGCACGATGTTCACGGAGCTGGAGTCGTACCGGCTCGACGCGGTGGGAGAACGCGAGCTCGGCGTCGGCAAGGAGCGGTACGCCGGCGACATCGGCGACCTCTGGGAGCAGGACCCCGAGCGCCTGCTCGAGTACAGCATCCGCGACGTGGAACTCTGCGTCGAGATCGACCGGGCGCAGGACGTGATCGCCTTCTGGGACGACGCCCGGAAGATCGTCGGCTGTAAACTGGAGGACGCGACGACGCCGGGCGACGCGGTCGACATGTACGTGCTCCACATGGCGTTCGGTAACTTCGCGCTCCCCTCGAAGGGCCAACAGGAGGCCGAGGAGTTCGAGGGCGGTGCGGTGTTCGACCCCATCTCCGGCGTCCGCGAGATGGTGAGCGTGCTCGACCTGAAGAGCCTCTACCCCATGTCGATGGTGACGATCAACGCCTCGCCGGAGACGAAGGTCGATCCCGACGAGTACGACGGCGAGACGTATCGGACCCCCACGGGCGTCCACTTCCGGAAGGAACCGGACGGCATCATCCGGGAGATGGTGAACGAACTGCTCGACGAGCGCGAGGAGAAGAAGGCGCTCCGGAACGAACACGATCCGGGAACCGAGGCGTACGAGCAGTACGACCGCCAGCAGGGAGCTGTCAAAGTTCTGATGAATTCGCTGTACGGCGTTTTCGGATGGGATCGGTTCCGCCTGTACGACCGCGAGATGAGCGCGGGCGTCACCTCGACCAACCGCGAGGTGATCGACTTCACCGCCGGCGTGACCGAAGAACTCGACAGAAAAGTCACATATGGTGACACCGATTCTGTTATGCTTTCTCTTGGTGATCTATCGAAAGAAAGGGCGATCGAGACCTCCTTCGACATCCAGGAACACATCAACGACCGCTACGACGACTTCGCGCGCGAGGAGTTGAACGCCGAGTTCCACCGCTTCGAGATCGAGTTCGAGAAGCTCTACCGGCGGTTCTTCCAGGCGGGCAAGAAGAAGCGGTACGCGGGCCACATCGTCTGGAAGGAGGGGAAGGACGTCGACGACATCGACATCACGGGCTTCGAATACAAGCGCTCGGACATCGCGGGTATCACGAAGGAGGTCCAACAGCACGTCATCGAGACCATCGTCACCGGCGACGACATCGACGAGGA
Source organism: Halorubrum cibi (assembly GCF_900182635.1). Taxonomy (GTDB): domain Archaea; phylum Halobacteriota; class Halobacteria; order Halobacteriales; family Haloferacaceae; genus Halorubrum; species Halorubrum cibi. The sequence goes on from NZ_FXTD01000001.1 coordinate 121,248, forward strand.
CCTCGAGGCGATCACGACGTACCTCTCGGAGGTCATCGACGACTTCCTCGCGGGGAACGTCGACGTCGAGGAGGTCGGGATCCCCGGCGGGATCGGCAAGCGGCTCGACGCCTACGAGACGCCGACCGCCCAGGTCCGGGGCGCACAGTACGCCAACGAGCTTTTGGGGACGAACTTCGGGAGAGGCTCGAAACCCAAACGGCTCTACTTGCGGAAGGTCCACCCCGACTTCTGGGAGCGGATGGAGTCCGAGGAGGGACTCGACCCCCAACGCAACGGGCTCTACGGCGAGTTCAAGCGTGACCCGGACGTGATCTGCTTCGAGTACGCCGACCAGATTCCCGAGGAGTTCGAGGTCGACTGGGAGAAGATGCTCGAGAAGACGCTGAAAGGTCCCATCGAGCGAGTCATCGAGGCGCTCGGGACCTCCTGGGAGGAGGTCAAGACCGGCCAGGAGCAGACCGGCCTCGGCTCGTTCATGTGATCTGTCGAATCTACGTTTTCGTTCCTGAAAATATTCTTCTCTAATTCGTGATTTTCGGCGGGATATCCGTAACTATTAACCTCCGGAACCCCCACGTTACACCCACGAGGCAGAACCCTACATATGGCAACTCTCGAGATAAGCGACCTACGCGTGCGGGTGGCCGAAGAGGGCGGAGAACGGATCCTTCGAGGCGTCGACCTCGAAGTCGAGTCCGGGGAGATCCACGCACTGATGGGTCCGAACGGCTCGGGGAAGTCGACGCTGGCGAAGGTCATCGCCGGTCATCCCGCCTACGAGGTCACCGACGGGAGCGTCGCGCTCCACCTCGACGAGGCCGACGTGGAGGACATCGACGCCGACCTCGACGACGAGGACTACCACTGGGAGCTGCTCGAACTCGAGCCCAACGAGCGCGCCGCGCTCGGCATCTTCCTCGGGTTCCAGTACCCCGCGGAGATCGAGGGCGTCACGATGACGAACTTCCTCCGGCAGGCGCTAAACGCGAAGGCGGACGAGCGCGAGGAGCTGTTCGAGGAGGAAGACGAGGAGGAGGCCGACGCCGACGACGCGGGCTACGACACCTCCCCGATGGAGGGTCCCGCCGACGACGGCGAGATCGGCGTCGCCGAGTTCCAGGAGATCCTCTCGGAGAAGATGGAGCTTCTCGACATGGACGAGAAGTTCATGCGGCGGTACCTCAACGCCGGCTTCTCCGGCGGCGAGAAGAAGCAGAACGAGGTGCTTCAGGCCGCGATGTTGGAGCCCGCGATCGCCGTGCTCGACGAGATCGACTCCGGGCTCGACATCGACCGCCTCCAGGACGTCTCGAAGGGGATCAACGCGCTCCGCGACGAGCAGGGGACGGGCATCCTCCAGATCACCCACTACCAGCGCATCCTCGACTACGTCGAGCCCGACCACGTCCACGTAATGCTCGACGGCGAGGTCGCCAAGAGCGGCGGGCCGGAGCTCGCCGAGAAGCTCGAGGACGAGGGGTACGACTGGGTCCGCGAGGACGTCTACGGAGCGGCGTAACCGATCGTGGTTATACACCAACGATATACAACCAGAGGCGTAACCAACTGATATGAGTTCACAAGATCACCTAAAAGAGACCGACACCGAGGCCCGCTTCGAGTTCAAGAAGGAGGAGAAGTCCGCCTTCAAAAGCGAGAAGGGCCTCACCGAGGAGACGGTCCGCGTCATCTCGGAGGACAAGGACGAACCGGAGTGGATGCTGGAGCGCCGCCTGCGCGCGCTCGAGCAGTTCCAGGCGATGCCGATGCCGACCGACTGGCCCGAGGCACCCGATCTCTCGGAGGTCGACATCGACCAGATCGTCCCGTACATCCGCCCCGACATAGACGTCCGCGGCGGCGTCGACGACTGGACGGACCTCCCCGACGAGATCAAGGACACCTTCGACAAGCTGGGCATCCCGGAGGCCGAGAAGAACGCGCTCTCCGGCGTCGGCGCGCAGTACGAGTCGGAGATCGTCTACCAGAACATGCAGGAGCGGTGGGAGGAGAAGGGCGTCGTCTTCTGTGACATGGACAAGGCGGTCCAGGAGCACGAGGAGCTCGTCAAGGAGTACTTCATGACGAAGGCCGTCCCGCCGAGCGACAACAAGTTCGCGGCGCTTCACGGCGCGATCTGGTCGGGCGGGTCGTTCGTGTACGTCCCCGAGGACACCACGGTCGAGATGCCGATCCAGGCGTACTTCCGGATGAACTCCGAGGGGATGGGCCAGTTCGAGCACACGCTCATCATCGCCGAGGAGGGGTCGGAAGTCCACTACATCGAGGGCTGTTCCGCGCCCAAGTACTCCGCGTTCAACCTCCACTCCGGCGGCGTGGAGGTGTTCGTCGGCGAGGACGCTCACGTCCAGTACTCGACCGTCCAGAACTGGTCGAAGAACACGTACAACCTGAACACCAAGCGCGCCATCGCCGAGAAGGGCGGGCGCATGGAGTGGATCTCGGGGTCGATGGGGTCGAAGGCGACGATGCTGTACCCCTCGACGATCCTGAAGGGCCGCGGCGCGTCCGACAACCACATCACCATCGCCTTCGCGGGCGAGGGCCAGGACATCGACACCGGCGCGAAGGTGTACCACAACGCGCCCGAGACCAAATCGACCATCGAGTCGAAGTCGATCTCGAAGGACGGCGGCCGCACCAACTACCGCGGGCTCGTCCACATCGCCGACGGTGCCGAGAACTCCTCGACGGCCGTCGAGTGCGACGCGCTGATGTTCGACAACGAGTCGACGTCGGACACGATGCCGTACATGGAGATCAACGAGTCGAAGGTCGACGTCGCCCACGAGGCGACCGTCGGGAAGATCGGCGACGAGGACATCTTCTACCTCCAGTCGCGCGGTCTCGACGACGACGACGCCAAACAGATGATCGTCTCGGGGTTCATCGAGCCGATCACGGAGGAGCTGCCGATCGAGTACGCCGTCGAGCTGAACCGGCTCGTCGAGCTTGAGATGGAGGGTTCGCTCGGATAACATGAGCACGAAAGCAATCGAGAGCCTCTCGGAGGACACGGTACGACACATTGCGGAGGAACGCGACGAGCCCGAGTGGCTCCTGGAAACCCGTCTGAACGCGCTCGAGGCGCTGGAGACGGCCGAGCTGCCCGACGTCATCCAGACGCCCGGCCGACGTTGGACGGATCTGGAGGCGCTGGACTTCGAGGCGCTCGTCGACCCACTGAACCAGTCGGACGCGACGGAGCGGACCGCCGGCGACGACGAGGTCGTCGTCGCGCCGTTCACGGAGGCGTTCGCCGAGCACGGGGACGTCCTCGAGGAGCACTTCGGAAGCGTGCTCGACCCCGAGCACAACTACCTGACGGCGCTGTCGGTTGCGCTTTTCACCACCGGCACGTTCGTCTACGTCCCCGAGGGAGTCGACGTCGAGGACGTGAAGATCCGCGCGGAGATGAACTCCCGCTCGCTGTTCAGCCAGACGCTCGTCGTCGCCGAGGAGTCGTCGTCGGTGACGATCCTCGAGTCGATCGAGTCGGGGAGCGAGGCCGCCGCCTCGGACATCGAGGGCGACCGGTACTTCTCGAACCTCGTCGAGGTCGTCGGCGGCGAGAACGCCGACGTCCAGTTCGGATCGCTCCAGAACCTCGACGACGACACCTACACCTACTCGCTGAAACGCGGGGTCACGGACACGTACGCCACGATCGACTGGATCGAGAGCAACTTCGGCTCGAAGCTCACCCGCTCCGACGTCGAGACCGAGCTGAACGGCGACGGCTCCGAGAGCCAGATCGTCGGGACGTTCTTCGGCAGCGAGGACCAGCACTTCGACGTTAACGCCCGCGTCTGGCACCAGGCCGAACACACCACGGCCGACCTCGTCACGCGCGGCGTGCTCGACGACGTGGCGCGCTCGGTCTACGAGGGCGTCCAGGACGTCGGCCGTGACGCGTGGAACACCTCCAGTTACCAGCGCGAGAACACGCTCATGCTGTCGGACGACGCCGAGGCCGACGCGTCGCCGAAGCTGATCATCCACAACCACGACACGGAGGCGTCACACTCCGCGACCGTGGGACAGGTCGACGCCGAGGACCTCTTCTACCTGGAGAGTCGCTCCATCGACCCGAAGACGGCTCGGAACATGCTCGTCGAGGGCTTCTTCGTTCCCGTCTTAGAGGAGATCGCGGTCGACGAGTTCCGCGAGGACGTCGAGGAGCTCGTCATCGAGCGGCTCCAGTAGCGGGTCGCTCGCAGCAAAGACTCACGGGGATTCGATTTTTCGCGACCGCCTCCGGGAACGCCGTTAGTATCCCTCCTCGTCGGCGACGCGGTTCACGGCCGAGACGACGGTCTCGCCGATCGTCTCGATGTCGCCGTCGCCGACCGTGAGCGGCGGCGCGAGCATGAGGTGGTCGCCGGCCTGCCCGTCGACGCTGCCGCCGCCGGGATACGTGTACACGCCGTTCGCGAGCGCGGCGTCGTAGATCCGGTCGGCGACGTCGGCGTCGGGGTCGAACGGGGCCTTCGTCTCCCGGTCGGCGACGAACTCGACGCCGACCTGGAGACCGACTCGTCGGATCTCGCCGACGATCGGGTGTTCGGCGAGCGGTTCCAGAGTCTCCTCGAGCCGCCGCCCGCGCCGCCGAACCGCCGCGAACAGGTCCTCGGTGTAACGGTCGAGGACGCGGTCTGCCACCGCCGCCGAGATCGGGTTGCCGCTGTAGGTGTGACCGTGCTGGAAGGGGTGGTCGTGCTCCTCGAGCGTCTCGACGACGCCGTCGGCGACCATCATCGCGCTTATCGGCGCGTAGCCGGCGGAGAGTCCTTTCCCGAGCACCATGAGGTCCGGCGTGACGCCGAGCCCCTCGCAGGCGAACGGCTCCCCGGTTCGACCGAACCCGACCATCACCTCGTCGGCGATGAAGAGGAGCCCGTACTCCGAACAGATGCGCCGTATCTCGCGGTAGTAGGCGGGATGTGGACGCGTCGCGGGGATGCTCGACCCGCCGACCGGCTCGGCGATGAACGCCGCGACCGTCTCGGGACCGCGCCGTCGGACGAGCCGTTCGAGCTCTCGAGCGGCCGCGATCGCCTGCTCCTCGGGTGACCCCTCGTGGTCCCAGCGGTACGGGTACGCGGGGCCGATCTTCGGCCAGTCCCGCAAGAGCGGGTCGTACGTCGTCCGGCGACCGGTGTTGCCCGAGGCGGCGAGCGCGCCGAGCGTCGAGCCGTGGTACGACGCCCACCGGCCGATCACCGCCTCCCGGGTCGGCTCGCCGCGGGCGACGTGGTAGTCGCGGGCGAGCTTGATCGCCGACTCGACCGCCTCGCTGCCGGAGTTGACGAAGAAGGCTGCGTTCAACGGATCCGGCGTCATCGACGCGAGCTTCTCTCCGACCGATTCGACCGACGGGACCGAGAAGTGCGACGTCGAGACGTAGCCGACCCGCTCGGCCTGTTCGGCCATGGCGTCGGCGACGTCCGGCGGCGAGTGACCGAGGTTGGCGACCGCCGCGCCCGCGGCCGCGTCGAGTATCTCCTCACCTTCGGCGGTCACGAGCGTCGAGTCGTACGCGTCGACGATCTCGGGATGTCCGGGGTCCCGGCCCGCGCCCCACTTGTAGAACACGCTCATAGGGACCCTCTTCGGGTGGGGCGTATAAATCGATCCCCGAAGAGTCCGATCCCCGAGGGAACCGCTTAAGTCGGGCAGGCTCCGACGTGACACGTATGCGAACGGGCGTATCGAACGGCGACGGGTGGTCGAGGTGAGCGTCAGCCAGCGGATCACCTCCGACGACCAGCTCGCCCGACTGTTACAGATCGGAATCGTCTTGGAGGAGGTCGTCGAGGCGCGGGCTCACCACCACTACGAGAGCCTCGACGCGGAGCTCGACGAGGAGGTCGAGACGCTGCTCGCCGACGCCGCCGAGGAGTCCGCCGAGCACCGCGCGCGATTGGAGGGGCTCATCGAGGGGCTCGGCGTCGACAGCGTCCCGTTCGACGAGATCGAGTCGCTCGTCGACGCGCGGTACGGGCGGACGCAGCCGGACGACTTCGACGGCGTGTTGTACGACCAGCTGTGTAACGAAGAGACCGCCTACAAGTTCTACGACGACCTCATCGAGGCGATAGAGGGGTCGGACGCCGAGTTCTCGCTGGACCGCGCCGAACTGCTCGACACCCTGGAGTCGATCCGCGAGGAGGAAGCCGAGGGCGTGAGCGAGGTCACGGAGGTCATGGAGCGGCGATGAGTCGGAGCACCGAACCGACGAACTGGGGAACCGAGCCGACGGGACGAGCGAGCGGGCCGACGATCACAGACGGAGGCGAACCGTGAACACCGCAGACCAGTACCTCAAGACGATCTACGTCGTACAGAAACAGGAGGACGGCCCCGCCTCGACCGGGTCGATCGCCGACGCGCTCGGCGTCAGTCCGGCGAGCGCGAACGAGATGATCGGCAAGCTCGAGGAGCGCGGACTCGCCGAACACGAGAAGTACAAGGGCGTCCGGCTCACCGACGACGGGATCGTGAAGGCGCGCGACGCGCTCCAGACCTACTGTATCATCGAGCGCTTCCTCGCGAACGTGCTCGCCGTCGAGGAGTTCCGCGAGGAGGCTCACGAGCTGGAGGCGGTCATCGACGACACCGTCGCCGACCGGCTGGACACGATCATCGACCGGCAGCCCGAGTGTCCGGACTGTTTCGACCCCGAGACGGACGCCTGCGCGTGTCTGGAGGTCGCGGCGGTGCCGGCGGAGCCGGAGCAGTAGGACGGGAGAACGAGGACGTTTCGACGTTTTATACGCCGGTCGAGTACCGGAGAATGCCCGCGATGCCCCCGAAGGCGTCGAGCAGCTGTTCGCCCTTCTCGAAGTCCGTGGAGATGAACTTTGTGTCCGTGCCGCGCTGTTCAGCGATCGCCATCAGGTGTTCGATGACGTCTTCACGCTCCTCGACGGCGGCCTCCTCCCCGCATTCGGAACACTCGTGGTCGGGCGTCGAGTGACGCGCGTCGACGACCTCGAACTCCTCGTGGCCGTTCGGACACTCGTAGACGACCACGTCGGAGCGGAGGTCCTCGGAGATGAGCAGCCGGTCGACGGAGCCCATGATCAGGTTGCGCCGGGTCTGTTCGAAGCCGTAGGTGGCCTCCTCGCCGGTGTGGAGGTTCTCGAAGAACTCCTCCATGTGGCGTTTGTCCTCGACGATCTCCTGATCGGAGAGCGCCTCGCTGGCGGCGTCGACGAGGTCCTTCAGTCCGGACTCGTCGGTGTAGGCCACGTCGAACTTTCCGAGCACCTTGTCCTGTAGCTCGTGGTGGAGGTAGTCGCCGTCGAGGAACTCGTCTTTCGTCGGCGAGGGGCCGCCGACGAGGATGCCGTCGAGCTCGTGGCGCTTGTCGACGAACAGGTCGTTGGCCATCCCCGCGACCTCCTGATAGAAGTTGTCGATGGCCTCGAGCCGGAGGCGGGCGAACCGCTGGGCGGACTGGCCCCCTTTGCGCTGTTTGCCGGGAACGAGCGAGGAGGCGGACTTGACGGGCTCGACGCGTTTCCCCTTCAGCCAGCCGACGTTGGCCTCGCGGCGGTCGAGGACGATGAGCCCGAAGAGCCCGGAATCCGCCAGCATGTGCTCGAGCGGCTCCGTGAGGAACCCGGAGTCGCAGTGGTAGCGGAACGACTGGACGGGGTTCGGCGGCGACTCGAGCGTCCGGGTGACCATCTCGGTCCGGCCGCCGCCGGAGTCGACCGCGCCGGAGAAGATCACCATCCCGTTGTCGGGCGGGTAGGTGTCGTAGTAGCGGAGCCGGTCCTTGATGCTGGTCAGCGCGTCCTGGACGTTCGTCCGGGTCTGTTTGGACTTGATGTTGGACGCCTCGCTGTGTTCCTGGGTGACGTGGGCGACCACGTCCGAGATCTGCTTGTCTTCGGGGATGTAGATGGTGACGAGCTGCGTGCCGGAGCCCTCGAAGTCCTTGAGCTCCTCGATGACCTTGCGGAACTCGTACTTCCGCCGGTCCGCGCTCGTCTCCTGGGCGTCGCTACTCATTGTCTTCAATACGGCTTCGTGCGTGTAAGTAACCTTTGACCTGCCCGTCGACCCGGTCCTACATCGACTCGGGCGCGGAGACGCCGAGCGCGTCGAGCGCGTTCGCCATCGTGTAGCGCGCGGCCGCGACGAGCGCGAGCCGCGCGTCCCGCAGTTCGTCGCTCTCGGCGGTCAGGACGGGGCACTCCCGGTAGAAGGCGTTGTACGCGTCCGCGAACTCGCGGGTGAACGTCGCGATCGTGTGCGGCTCCAAGTCGTCGGCGGCCGACTCGATGACGGCCGGGAAGCGCGCGACCTCCCGCAGTAGGGCCTCGGCCTCCGCGGTCTCGAGGGCCGCGGCGTCGACGTCGGTCGGTTCGCCCGGTTTGGGAACGTCGAACCCCGCGTCGGCCGCCTCATCGAGGATCCCGCAGCAGCGCGCGTGGACGTACTGGACGAACGGGGCCGACTGCGCCTCGAAGTCGAGCGCCTCCTCCCACTCGAAGGTGATCGCCTTCGCGGGCTGTTTCGAGACGATGTCGTACCGCACCGCGCCGATCCCGACCTGGTGGGCGATGCGCTCGACGTCCTCGTCGGTCAGGTCGTCGTCGCGGATCCGGTCGTCCATCCGGCTCTCGACCGCCTCGCGGGCGCGGTCGATCGCCTCGTCCAGCAGGTCGTCCAGCATGACGCCGGTCCCTCGCCGGGTCGACATCTTCCCGTCGGGCAGGTTGACGTACGAGTAGATGACGTGGCCGAGCGCGTCGGTGTCGTTGCCGAGCAGTTCGAGCGCGGCGTCGAGCTGGTCGGCCTGGAGCTTGTGATCCTCCCCGAGGACGGTGACGGCGCGGTCGTAGTTCGCGAACTTCCACTCGTGGTGGGCCAGGTCGCGGGTGGTGTAGAGGCTGGTGTCGTCGGAGCGTAAGAAGACGAGGTTCTTGTCGATCCCCCACTCGTCGAGTTCGAGCTGCCAGGCGTCCTCCTCGTAGACGGCGTGCTCCGTCTCCTTCAACCGCGTCGCGATCTCGTCGGTCGAGCCGTCGCGCATGAACCGCGTCTCCTTGACGAACTCGTCGAACTCCGCGGGGAGCCGGGCGAGACAGTCCTTCATCCCGCCGAGCACCGCGTCGACGACCTCGCCGACGCGCTCGTAGGTCTCCTCATCGCCCGCCTCCAACCCCTGGAGGATCGCCGAGATCTCGGCTTCCGCGGCCTCGACGTCGTCCGGATCGGCCTCCTCGAGATAGGCGTTCCCGCGGCGGTAGTAGCGCACGAGGTCGTACTCGATCCGATCGTGGGCGGGCTCGCCTTCGAGGTCCGACTCGTCGAACGTCTCGTAGGCCCACGTGAACACCGCCATCTGGCGGCCCGCGTCGTTCACGTAGTAGTGGCGGTCCACGTCGTAGCCGGCGTACTCGAGGAGGTTCGCGACCGCGTCGCCGACGATCGGGTTGCGGGCGCGCCCCACGTGGACCGGCCCCGTGGGGTTCGCGCTGGTGTGTTCGACGACGACCGAGGTATCCCGGTCCGGGAGCGTCCCGTATTCGGCGTCTCCGGCCGCCGAATCGAGCGTGTCCGCGAGATAGCGCTCGCCGACGTGGAAGTTGACGTACGGTCCGGCGGTGTCGACGGAGACGAGGTAGTCGTAGGGGTCGACGTCGACCGCCTCGGCCACGTCGCTCGCGACGTTCGGCGGCGCGTCGCCGACCTCGCCCGCGAGCCGGAAGGCGACGCTGGAGGCGAGCGTCGCGTCCATCTCGTCGGGCGGGCGTTCGATGCCGAGGTCGTCGGTCGGGAGGTCGAGGGTAGCGAGCGCGTCCGAGAGCGCCGCCTCGACCTCCGACCGGAACTGTCTGAACATACCGTCCGTTCGTCGGGCCGGTTAAAAGGGCCTTCCGAAGCGACTCGGCAGAGTGAACGGACGTGACTCCGCCGCTAACCTTCTCGGTCGGGATTTCGTGTCGACAGGTAGCCTGCCGTACCTCCAAGGGCCGCAAGGGCAGTTCCGATCCCGAATCCGGGAACCGTAAGAATACTATCATCAGTCGTCTCAGAACTTTCCTCTGGCGGAGCCGTCGCTTCGGGGTTTTCCTCTGGCGGAGCCGTCGTTTCGGATGTGTTTTCCTCTGGCGGAGCCGTCGTTTCGGATGTGTTTTCCTCTGGCGGAGCCGTCGCTTCGGATGTGTTTTCGGATGAACTCCCGGAACCGTTCGATACGATGTCTATGGCTTGTCCCTGTCCGCCGTGATGACCGAGCGTTCGTAGTCTCACCCTCGATCCTTCACTCGATCCCTCTACACCGGCATCAAGTGCGTAGAGAGAACCGCTCCTACTCCCGATGAATACGATTCCGTCCACGACGGTTGGTGAACAGTGAGTCCCCTGGATCGATTCCGTAAGTGACCACCGCTCTTTTCCGGTGGCCAAGTCGATCGCGTATACACCACCCGCCCAACTCCCGACGAAGACGGTTCCGTTCGCTATCGTCGGAGACGAAAACACCTGCCCCCTCGGTCGGTTATACACCCACTCCTCCTCACCCGTCTCCGAACGTATCGCGTAAACGGCATCGGCAGATCCGATGCAAACAGTTCCGTCGGCGACCGTCGGAGAGGATCCTCCTACGACACGTTCGTCTGAGGCGGTGGTGTAAGACCATTTTTCGTTTCCCGTTCGTACGTTTATCGCATCAAGCGTCGCGCCAGTTCCGACATAAACCGTATCGTCCACCACGGTAGGCGACGAATTGATCGAAGAGATCGCTTCGAACTCCCAAATCGGATCCCCGGTTGTCGCGTCTATCGCGTATAGCGTTCCCGGATGGTCCATAGTGCCGATATACACGACGCCGTCGACGACTGTCGGAGAGGAATGAACGGGTCCCTCCGGGTCGGTGAACTCCCACTCTCGATCCCCTGTCTCTCCGTTTACGGCATACAGCGTGTCGTCGTTGGCACCGACGTAGACGGTTCCACCCACCACGTTCGGTGATGAATCGACGGCTTTCGATGGCTCGGTAAACCGCCACTCCTCCTCCCCTGAAGACGCATCGAGAGCGTACAGCGTACCGTCTTTGGATCCGACGTAGACGATTCCTCCGGCCACGGTCGGAGACGAATGGATCTCCCCGTCAGTTTCGTAGCTCCACGCCTCTTCGGCAGTTGCCGCGTCGACCGCGTATAGTGTTCGATCGTTAGATCCAACGTAGACGGTCCCATCGCTCACCGTCGGGGACGACCGCACGTGAGCCCCCGTCTCGAATTCCCAGAGGACGTCTACATCGGGGGTAGATTGTGCCGCACTCGTTCCTGTGAGTCCGATCGCCCCGATCGTTCCACCGCCAATCACGCGTAACAGGTCGCGTCTGTCGGTCGAAGGCGTGTTATTTGAATGTTCAGGCGTCGAGACGTCGTTTTCGATCCGTCGTGTACCTTTCATATTCGCAATATTTGATTACCAACAGATAATTGCTCGGAGCGGATCCGCCATGTTCCTCGACGGAAAAATCGCTGGAGTAGGATCGTCCGAACGGAAGAACCACCCGTGCGGTGGTACACTCTCAGGCAGAGCGAGCCGGAAACTCCGGTCTGTGACCAGCCCGTAGTGTCGGCGATCGGATGGGACGGTGTGGTCCGCGGTGGGATTCAAGAGGGAACATCCTATGTACTCCAACGTCCGATATCGTCCGATCGGAGCACGTACTCGAGAAGACACAGCACCAACGAGATCATGAATCCGCCCACGTCGCTGGTGACGATCTCGCTCGGGAATCTCTGTGGATGGGGTAAGTGACGGGAACTCCGAGAAACGGGTCGAAGTTTACCGATTCGGATCAGACGTTCGTCGCCGATCGACGTATCCGGTCAAATATTGGCGATGAACATCTGAATCGCCTTGGGAAGCACGATGCTGAGCAACAGCTGTGACCAGATACTGAAGGTCGCTGGGTACTCTCTGGTTTCGCTCACGAGGCTCATTCGATGTTGAATGTCGTCGATGATATCCCGGTTGTCTCGTGGGACGGAATACGTCGCGACGTCCCATGGATCCTCTGTGTGCTGTCGTCTGGCTTGCTCCAATCGGTGAAGCTCACGTCGCTTCTCTCGGTGCATGAAGCGATGGAGGATGAAGACACCAAACGCGATCGTTGCGATCGTTCCGACCCACGCTAGCGTGAAAAACAGGTTCGTCGCCGCAGTGATCTCGACCGTCGGATCCGAGAGGATCGGCTCATAGATCACGAGCGCGAGGGCGATCAGACCGGCGGCCAGGTAATAGTACGCGTGTTTGATCAGTTCACCGAGCGGTCGGAGTCCACCCAAGCGTTCGGGATCGAGAAAGTGTATTCCCACGTCTGAGCGCCAGAGACGCCATGGTGCGAGCAGGACCACAGAGACGTATACGGCGAGAAACTGAGCGGCGATACTCAACCAGATCGGGTTGGCGACCGTGAATCCGAGAAATCCCGAAAGACCGTAGTCTCGATACACGGCAACCGGTCCGCCGAGCGAGAGAACTCGAATGTACGTCACGGCGACCGTCACGAGAAACAACCCCCACGGGAGCCAGTTCGGAACGATCTGAATCAGTCGTTCGGGATCGCTCGCTCGCTCCGAGACGTCCATCTCCCACATCACCTGGTGATAGCGCTGGCGCAGTGCGTGTGAACCGTACACCGCGTACAGTAACCCGATCGGTTGGAGAAGGAAAAACGGGTTCTCGAGGACGTGTGCGGTTCCCGTAGTCAGGTACGTTCTTCCCTGTAACGAGACTTCGACGGTGAGAATCATCACGACGGCGTACAGATACGACGGTCGTATCTCTCCCGGGAGCCGTTCGGACAGCCAGCCGAACCCGATCTTCCGTGCTACTCCGTCTAACCATAAGTCGTCGGTGAACTCGACGGAGAGTTCGGCGTCATCGACGACTCCGATCCCGGGATCACCCCCGCCGCCATCGAGTGCGTCGGGAGTTGAGCTTTCGCCGTCAATCATACTGCCAGTATGAAAACGAAACATGAAAAATCCGGATCAACGCGGAATCGGATCGGCACACACCGACCGAACTCGCCCTCACTCCACGATCTCGTCGATCAGCTGTCGCGCCGCGCGGCGGACCGCCTCGTCGCTCTCGATGGAGGGCTCCCAGCCGAGTGCGGCGAGGCGCTCGATCGACAGCCGCATCTTCGGCACGTCGCCGGTCCAGCCGCGGTCGCCGCCGGTGTAAGCGTACTCCGGGTCCACGCCGAGTTCCTCGCTCACGATGTCGGCGATCTCGGTGACCGAGGTCGTCGTCCGCGTCCCGAGGTTGTACACGTTGAGATCGTCGTCTGCGTGCTCGACGACGTGGCGGATCGCGTCGACGCAGTCGGTGACGTACATGTACGACTTCTCCTGGCGGCCGTCCCCGAGGATCTCGAGCTCCGTCGGGTCCTCCTCGAGCTTCTCGATGAAGTCGGGGATCACGTTGCCACGCTGGTGGGGACCGACGATGTTCGCGAACCGGAACACCCACGACCTGACTCCGTAGGAGTGCGCGTACGTCGATATCAACGCCTCGTCCGCCAGCTTCGAGGAGCCGTAGATGGAGATCGGTTCCATCGGCGCGTGGTCTTCCGGGGTCGGACGGGGCGCCTCCCCGTAGACGGTCGAGGAGGAGGTGAACGCGAAACGGTCGACGCCGACCTCGCGCACGCGCTCTAAGACGTTGTACGTCATCTCGGTGTTCGCCTCGAACAGCTCGCGGTCGTCCTCGTAGTTCGTGTCCGTGTACGCGGCGAAGTGGAAGACCACGTCGAGGTCGGCGGTGACGATCCCGGCGACGTCGTCGGGATCGGTCACGTCCGCCTCGACGAACTCGGCCCCCTCGGGGACGCGGTCGCGCTCACCCTTCGAGAGGTCGTCGGCCACTCGAACGGTCGCGCCCGCCTCGAGGAGACGGGCCGCGAGGTGGCTCCCGACCAGCCCCGCTCCGCCCGTGACCAGCACGCGTGAATCGGCGAGATCCATACGAATCCGTGGTGGGTGTGGGGTAAGTACGTGTGGGATTCGGACGGGCGGGCGGTTCGGAGCGTTCTCTGCGGGCACCCGGGGATCGGAACTCCGGCTGACTTCCGAAGTCAGAACCCCCAGCGGATACCGGACATCGTCCCGAGGATGGCGATCATCAAGAGGAGTTCGACCATGCTCAACATGCCGTACTTCTCGTTCAGTTCGGCGAGCCGCTCGTGGTCGGTGTCGTCGGCCGCGATCTCGTCGAACATCCCGGAGGTGAACGCGTGGAGGGGGCCGAACCCGAGCACGAGCAGCGCGGCCGCGAGCACGAGCGCCGCCCACAGCGACGGCGAGGGGGAGGAGAGAAGTCCCATCATCGAGGCGAGCCCGATCCCGGAGCCGACGACGCCGAGCGAGATCGGTTCCATGAGGAGGTTCATCCGCGGGACGAACCCCGACGCGAACTCGACGTTCGCCTCCTCCGAGAGCGACCCCATCACGGGGCCTAACACGACCGCGCCGAGCACCGCGGTGCCGAACCAGAACGCGCCCAAGAAGAGGTGGACGGTGAACATCGCCCGGACGTCGCCGGAGAGGTAGCCGACGACGGGCAAGAGGAGGGGAACCGCGATCGCGCCGACCGCGAACGGTCGGCTCGCGGCGTCGGCCATCAGGCGGTACCGTTCACGACGGGTCGAAGGTCTGTGTGCGTCGGCGAGTGACATGTCGGATCGCTCAGTGACGGATCGACCGTGTGGTATCGGATCCATAAGTGGTTTGGTTGGCACAAATACATGTGTGTGGGTTCGTCGAGATCGGATCCTTCCGGCGGGCTTTCGCGTGAAACAGCCGTTATATTTCGAATGCGTATTGTTCACCGAAACTCTACGGTGGTCATCGGAACTACTGGCTCTTCTCAGGGGGCGTGATAATCGACGGTGATCTCAGTCGGTCGGTCGGCACCGTTCAGATGCCAGAGAGTGAACGAATAGTCGTAATGATACTCAGGGGTGTCCGGGTCTGGCGGGAACGCTTGGTATGAGGTTACGTCGTATCGGAGTTGCCCGTTTCGGTAGACTGAGCGGTCGGTGAAGTCATCGACGACATCTTCGACGACATTCTCGGTTTCTTCGCTATAGTCCACGAGGGCGTCACCAGTTGGAAGGACGCCGACAATGACCGACATAAACTGCGTGTCCGGCTCAAACGTGCGGAACTCCGCTCCGGGGCCGCTGTCACCCTCTGCTGGGGTGAGTTCTCCCCAGTCGATGAGTTTGCGCGCGGCATCCGGATGCCCGAGTATTATTCCCCAGGCCGCGGGGACACCCTCCTCGGGTGTTGGTTGGTCATCAATAACCGCATCATAGGCAGTCGTTCCAAGCGATGAATTAACCTGTGGCTGAGCGTCGAATCCCACGGCGCTACAACCAGCAAGGCCAGTGAGGGCTGCTACACTGGAGAGGTGGAGGGTCTTCCGTCGTGACCATTCAGGGGCCATACGCACAGGTGACTATACCGGCTGTTATAACCGGCGCATTAAACTCAAAATGCCGTATTGATGCTTCAAAGGCAGGAGAATTCACTAGATCCCTTGTCTGTACTGAACTGATTCATGTCCCGCTTGTCGCAGTCCAGGTTGCGCTCGCTTCGACAGCAGTCTCGAAAGTGAGGTGAGCTACTTCTGGCGGATAATCCTCACCACCGCCTGCGGGGAGAAACTGGAAACTGATTTGTTCGCCAGTCTCTCCGAGCAGAGCTTCTAGAGTCACGATCTCACCCGATTCGGCGGTGACAAATTCACGACGGACAACCGTTTCACCGCCAGCGACTTCGGTGTCAACTTCGGCATCAAACTGCTCTAATTTAGTGTTTACCGAGACTCTCACAGGTCTGTCACCGGTATTTTCAATAACTAATGTCCCACCCGGATACTCAGGGGCCGTATTACCGCCTGGGAGCATTTTCGCACACCCTGCGAGTGATAGCATACCAGAGCAAGTTCCAATCCTCCGGAGAATTCGCCTTCGCTGCATACCTACACACTCAACCCATCAGCAAAATATCTGGTCATAAGTCAAGAATTCCTCTCGGATTCTCTGTACTGAACAGTTCTTCGACTATGTTGACCGGTGAGGGTCGAGCGGGTCATCGACGGAGGGCGAGACCGCGGTAGAGGGCGGTGAGACGCGAGTTCGACTCGCGCCGCCTCAGATCCCCTCTTCGCCCTCCTGTGCGAGGATGACCACCATCGAGAGCCCGGAGATGACGAGCAGGATGAGCGTCGGGACGACGGCGTACTGGTAGAGCGCGGTCTCCTGGGCGCGCCAGATCTGCGTGACGATCGTGTCGAACCCGGAGGGGCGGAGCACGAGGGTGACGGGCAGCTCCTTCATCGTCGTGAGGAACACGAGGGCCGCGCCGGCGACGATCCCCGATCGCGTGAGCGGGAGCGTCACGCGCCTGAACGCGCCGGTCGGCGACTCCCCGAGCGTGCGACCCGCCTCGACGAGCCGCCGGTCGACCTGAAGGATCGACGTCCGGGTCGACCCGACCGCCTGCGGGAGGAATCGAACGACATACGCGAACACGAGGAGGGGGAGCGTCTGGTAGAGCCACGGCACGTAGCCGGAGCCGAAGTAGACCAACGCGAGTGCCAACACGATCCCCGGAACCGCGAACCCGACGTACGTCGCCCGCTCGAAGACGGTCGCGAGCGGCGAGTCGTGGTTCGCGGCGAAGTACGCGACGGGGATCGCCGCGAGCGCGGCGACGACGGCCGCCGCCGCGGAGACCGACACCGAGTTGAGCACCTGTACCGGCTCGAACGCCATCGAGGGGCGCCGACCCGCCTCCGACCGGACCAGCCACAGCCCGAGGATCCACAGGGGCACGATCAGCGCGAACCCGGAGACGCCCGCCGGAAGCAGCGTCGCCGGCCAGCGCAGCCTGCCGAGCGACACGCGGTCGTTCGTCCGCCCCGCGTCGTCGCCGGTCGCGTTCCGGTCCGATCGGACGGCCCACTCCAGCGCGAGCACGAGGAGCACGACGACGAGGAGCTGCAAGGAGAGCAGCGCGGCGTAGTCGCGGCCGAACGCGTTGTACTCGACGTAGATCTGGCGGGTGAACACTGGCAGCCGCATGATGGAGGGCGTTCCGAAGTCGGAGACGGCGTACAGCGCCGCGAGCAGCGATCCGGCGGCGATCGCCGGCCGGATCGTCGGGAGCGTCACCCGGCGGAACGCCGCGAGCCGGCCGTGGTTCAGCGTGCGCGCGGCCTCCAAGAGGGTCGTGTCGAACGACAGCAGCGCGGCCCGCGTCGTCAGGTAGACGTACGGGTACGTGTACAGCGCGATGACGAGGATCGAGCCGGAGAGCCCGGTGATCTCGGGCACGCGCGCGACACCCAGCGGCGCGAGCACCTCGTGGAACTCGCCTTGCGGGCCGAACGCGGAGACGAACGAGAAGGCGCCGACGTAGCTCGGCACGACGAGGGGGAGCGCGACGGCGACCGACCAGAACCGCCGGAACGGGAGGTCCGTCCGCGTGGTGAGGTACGCGAGCGGGACGCCGACCGCGATCGAGAGGGCGGTGACGCCGGCCATCAACAGCAGGCTGTTGACGAGCACCTCGGCGGTGGCCGCACTGAACAGCAAGTCGGTCGCGCGCTCCCGCTCGACCGCGGCCGCCTCGATGACGAGCCACGCCAGCGGGAACACGAGCGTCGCGGCGATCGCCGCACACAGCAGCGTCAGGCCGAGCGGGAGTCGGTCCTCCCCGTCGGTCAGGTGGTCGCGGATCCGGTGTCGCAGGGTCATGGTGCGGGAAGCGGAGTCGTTGCCTCCAAGCGAGGGCGCGCCCGGCGTTAGGGGTTCCGATCGTCCGGCGGACGCGCTCCGACGGATATAAGGATTTAGGGCCACCTAAAATCTTCCATGGAACTGACGCGACGCGACGCGGCGGCCGCGCTGGCCGCGGTAGGCGCGACGGGCGGCGTCGCGCTCGGCGTCCGTCGAGCGGGCGACGGGAGCGCGAGCGGCGCGGACGGGGCCGTCGGCGACGGAGAAAGCGGCGAGGAACTCCCCGACGACGGGGCGGTCCGCGAGGCGATGGCCGCGATCGCGACGACGGTCTACCCGGAGGCGGTCTCGGGCGTCGACGCGTTCGTCGACGGCTTCCTCGACGGTCGACTCGACGGCTCGGCACACGGCGAGGGGATCCGCGCGGCGGTCGCCGAGCTCGAGTCGACGGCGCGGTCGTGGTACGACGCCCCCGTCGCCGAGCTCTCGGTGGCGGACCGCGACGAACTGCTACGCGGACTCGGCGCGGACACCGCCGAGGAGAACCCGCACGGCACGACCGCGGAGCGGGTGCGGTACTACGTCGTCAACGAGCTCCTGCTCGCGCTGTACGCCTCGCCGACCGGCGGCGAGTTGGTCGGGATCGAGAACCCGCAGGGGTACGCCGGCGGGGCCGAAAGCTACGCGCGGGGGCCACCGTGAGCGGCGCCGAAAGCGTTGGAGACGGTCGATCGGACGCCGGAGGTGGGTCGCGAGGCGACGGCGTCGACCGCACGCCGGTCCCGGACGCGGACGTCTGTGTCGTCGGCGCGGGGCCGGCGGGAGCGCTCGTCGCGGATCGACTGGCGGGCGAGCACGAGGTCGTGGTGCTCGACGCCGGGCCGCGCTTCGACCCCGACGAACGACTCGCCAGACAGGAGCGGGCGATCCGTCCCTTCTACGACCGCCCGGACGTGTGGGGAGTCGGCGGCGACCGCGACGCTCACGAGAACGCGGGCGAGCGGGCGTACCCCCTGAACCACGCCCGCGTGAAGGGGGTCGGCGGGTCGACGCTCCACTGGCAGGGGATGGTGATGCGCCTCCACGAGGACGACTTCAACTCCGGGACGGTCCGTGGCGTCGGCCCGGACTGGCCCATCGACTACGACGACCTGCGTCCCTACTACGCCGAGGCCGAGCGCGAGCTGGGCGTCGCGGGCGGGAGCGGCGTCGACAACCCCTACGCGCCGCCCCGTGAGGAGCCGCACCCGATGTCAGCCTTCGAGCCCTCCTACAGCGACTCGCTTTTCGCCGAGGCCTGCGAGTCGCTCGGGATCGACATACACTCGGTGCCGAACGCGCGCAACTCCGAGCCGTACGACGGCCGGTCGCCCTGCGTCGGCTACGGCACCTGCCAGCCCGTCTGTCCCTCGGGGGCCAAATACGACGCGACCGTCCACGTCGAGCGCGCCGAAGAGCAGGGCGCGACCGTGATCGACCGCGCGAACGTCGGGACGCTCGAGCACGACGACGAGGACAGGGTGACGGCGGCCGTGTACGCGACCCCGGACGGCGAGGAGCACCGACAGGAGGCCGACGCCTTCGTCGTCGCCGCCGGCGGCGTGGAGACGCCGCGGCTCTTCCTTTTATCCGCCTCCGAGCGCTACCCGGACGGCCTCGCGAACGGGAGCGGCCACGTCGGGGAGTTCTTCATGGACCACCTGTTCACGGGCGCGGGCGGCACGCTCGACGAGCCGACCCGACAGAACCACGTCGGATTCTACACGAGCGCGTGCGACCAGTTCTACGACGAGGCCGACGAGAGCCGAGCCCCGTTCAAACTGGAGTTCTTCAACTACGCCGGCCCCTCGCCGGTCGAGATGGCGCTGTCGGGTGAGGACTGGGGCGATCCGCTTTTAGAGCGCCTCTGCGACGGCTACGGGAATCACGTCGCGATGGGTGGACTGGTCGAACAGGCCCCGCAGGCGGACAGCAGGGTGACGCTCGCGGAGGACCACACCGACGACCACGGCAACCCGGTCCCCCGGATCGAGTGGTCCGTGGACGACCGCGCGCTCGACACGATCGAGCGCACGAACGAGATACAGGTCGAAATTCTGGAGGAGCTCGGCGCGGACGTGGAGTGGGTCGCCGGCCCGGACGCGACCGGCCCCGCCTACCACCACATGGGGACGACGCGGATGAGCGACGACCCCGATCGCGGCGTCGTCGACGCCGACTGCCGGGCACACGACCTGGAGAACTGCTGGATCGCCTCCAGTTCCGTCTTCCCCACGAGCGGGGCCATGAACCCCACGCTCACCATCGCCGCACTCGCGCTCCGGGTCGCCGACGACGTAGACGCGCGGCTCGCGGGAACGTGAAACCGAACGAACGCGCGTTTCACTGGCGTATGACCTGATTCACAGATTTTTTAGGCAAACCTAAAAATTCAAGTGCGTGTGGATCGAGTTGCGGGTAATGAGCGACTCAGTACACGCGACGAACGGGACCGCGGCTTCCGTCGAGACGGAGTCCGATGCGGCGATCGACGCGACGGACGCGACCGATGACGCCGCGAGCGCCGCCGCCGACGCGGCCATCACGTCCGACGACGACGCCGGCGACGCCGGCGACGCCGACGAGTACACCTTCGACGACCTGAGCGTCGTGATGGGCACGTACAACGAGGAGGAGGCGATCGGGACCGTCCTCGACGACGTCGAGTCGGTCACCGACGGGAAGGCTGAGATCGTCTGCGTCGACGGCTCCGACGACCGGACGCCGGAGATCGCCCGCGAGCACGGCGCGCGCGTCGTCGAGCAGGAGCCACAGGGGTACGGCGTGGCGGTTCGCGAGGCGATCCTGACGCCCGACCGCCCTGTGGTCGTCACGACCGACTGCGACGACACCTACCCGATGGAGGCGCTGCCCGAGTTCCTCGCCGAGGTCAACGACGGGGCCGACGTGGTGAGCGGCGACCGGCTCTACCACGGCGCGGAGGCGATGCCGGCGTTCAACCGCCTCGGGAATCACGCGTTCGCGGCCGTCGCGAGCCTGCTGATGGGCGAGCGCGTCCACGACACCACCACCGGGATGCGCGCGTACCGCCGCGAGGTCGTCGAGGAGATCGGCTGGACGGAGAACACGGGGCTGTCCGCGGAGCTTCTGATCCGCCCGCTGATGCGCGGCTACGACGTGCGCGAGCGCCCGATCCACTACGCCGAGCGGCTCGGCGACACGAAGCTCGACCCGATCGGCGGCGGCGCGGCCATCGCGAAATCGATCGTCACCGTCTGTCTCGAGGAGCAGCTGCGGCGGTTCTGACGGGACCGCCTCGATTTCGAACCGGACGGCGGTCCACACACAGTGGGCATCCCGGACCGCCGCCGGTGACGTTTTTAAACTCGTGAGCGGCGGCGACGACCAGTCGTCACCGAAACACTCGTCTCACTCCTCGGCCGCTTCCGCGTCCGTCTCGAAGACGACCCACTCGGGGTGGGTGTCGGGCTCGTCCGGGAGGTAGGTCCCCTCGTTCCCGCACTCGGTGACGAGCCGACAGGTCGAGCGCTCGGGCGGCCAGACGGCCTCGACGCGCTCGCCGTCCTCACCCGCCTCGCCGCCCTCCGTCACCCGAACCGTGACCTCCTGCCGGTAGGTGTACGTCGCGCCCGCGGGGTCGACGAGCGTCACCGTCACGGCGACCACGTCGCCCTCGGGGTCGAACGGGACCGACTCGGCCGAGCCGTCGGCCGCGTCCGCCGCCGCGCCTCCCGCACCCGGCAGTCGCACGCCGTCCGGCGTCACCGTCCAACCGACAGCGAGCGAGTCGTCGGGGTCAGTCACCGTGTAGGAGACGTGGTCCGGGCCGCCCTCGCCGCCTCGACGCGGGTCCACGCGCACCTGCGCGCGAGCGACGCGGTCCGGGACGCCGACGGTCGTCTCGGCGGCGAGTTCGGAGCCGGACCGCCGGTCGAGCGATTCCAGTTTCGGCGTGACGTACACGTCGGGATTCGGGGTCCAGGTACCTCGGTAGCCGTAGCGGTACAGCGTCCGGTCGGGATACGCGTCGAGCACCGCGAAGTCCTCGACCGGGTCGCGGCCGAGCGCGTAGACGACGTCGCCGTCGAGCCCCGGCCCGTTCCGGAGGTACTGGAACGGGTGGTTCTGCCACTCGCCGTACGGCGTCGGGAGGAAGACGAGCCCGTCCTCGAAGTCGGTCGCGTCGATCGGCGCGTACGCCGCCTCGTGTTTCGCGTCGACCGCGGCGTTCCGGTCGATCGGCTCGGAGGCCGCGTCCACGGCGGCGACGCCAGCGACGGCGACCGCGCTGACGACGACGACCGCGACCGCGACGCGGGCGACCGTGGGAGGGACGTCCCGACGCACGAGCCGCTCGCGCGCCGAGGCGAGCGCCCGCCACCCGGCGGCGACGGCGAGCCCGCCGAAGACCGACAGCGGCACGAGCAGGTCGAAGTGGTAGAAGGGACCGAACAGCGACGCGAGCCCGTCGGTCGGGTCCGCGAGGTCGGCGAGCGCGTTGTGCGTCCCCCAGAAGAACAGGTTGCCGACGACGACCGCGACCGCGACGCCGACGAGGAGCAGGGCGGCCGTTCGGCGGAATCGGGGCGAGCCGGGAGCGGTCGAGGAACCCGCGGATTCGCCACCGCCGTCGCCGTCGGCCGCCGCGAGATCGCTCGGGTCCCCGCTCGCGAACCAGCCGCGGAGCGCGACCGCGCCGCCGGCGAGCGCGAGGGCCGTCCCGAGCGAGCCGCCGGCGAGCCACCGGGTCGCGATCTCGGCGAGCGCGTAACCGTTGGACTCCAGCGCCAGTCCGAGCGTGTACTCGACTGAGTGCCCCAGGATCCGCCGCTCGCCGAAGCCGGGTCCGTCCATCGGCGCGAACGCCTGGTAGGGGAAGGTGAGCGGCGACCCCGTCATCCGGACGTTGTACGCGAGCGTGACTGCGACGAAGAGGGTGCCCAAAAGCGCCGTGAGCCCGTGCCGACGGACCGGGTCGGGAAGCCCGCGGACGCCGGCGACGACGAGCGCGCGTGGCGTCGCCCTCGTCGACTCGGCGCCGAACCGCCGGGTCGCCGAGATCACCCGCCACAGGGCGTGACAGATGAACGGGGCGGCGAACAGCACCGCGGTGTACGGGCGCGCGAAGAAGGCGATCCCGATCGTGACTCCCGCGAGTCCGGCGGCCGGGAGCGATCCGTCGCGGACGCTCCGGAGGTACGCGACCGCGAAGACCAGGTTGAAGAAGGTCGTCGGCGCGTACGGGAGGAAGGTGGAGGTGGTCGCGATCGCCATCGGCGACGCCGCGAAGAGGACGGCCGCGGCGAGACCCGCCCGCCGGCCGAACGAGAGCGACCCGAGCAGGTACACTAAGGCGGCGTTGCCGGCGGCGACCGCCGCGAGCGTCACGCGCGGCTCGCCGAACAGGAGCATCGAGACCCCGAACGTCGCCGCCGGAACGGGGTTGTACTTCGGGTAGAGCCGGCCGCCGTCCTCGATGAAGAACCACGGGTGAAAGGCGTCCGCGAGCGGTCCCGCGTGGAACTCCAGCTGGCCGCCCAAGAGCAGCGCGGCCTGCGTGAGGTAGACGCCTTCGTCGTGGTTCGCGGAGTGGTGTGAGAAGACGGTCGCGGCGACCGCGAACGTCAGGACGCCAGCCGTGAGCGAGACGAGCGCCGCGGCCGCGGTGACTCGGTCAGCACGGGCGAGTCGCTGGCGGAGACGAGTCGCGAGTCGGCGCGGACGGACGGACGGGGGAAGAACTGACACGAACGGTGATCTGGCGGTGGAACGAGCGTTCAGATCTGGACGCCGGCCTCGCGCATGAGGTCGATCGTCGGTTCGAGGTTCGACAGCTCGGCCAGGTCGATGTCGGGGACGTCGAGCTCGTCGATCGTCGGGAGGTCGCCGATCGGCTCCACGTCGGGGATGAGCGGGTACTCGAAGGTGGAGCGCGCGAAGTAGTCCTGCGCCTCCGCCGACAGCAGGTGGCGGACGAAGTTCGACGCGAGGTCGGCGTCGCTCGCGGTGTCGACGACCGCCGCGCCGGCGACGTTGAACACCGCGCCCGCGTCGCCCTCGGTGAACGCCGTGGCGATCGGGGCGTTCGGGTTACCGTCGAGCACGCGCTGGATGTAGTAGTGATTCGTGAACGCCGCGTCGATCGCGCCGTCGGCGATCTCCTGACAGGTGCGGAACTCGTCCGGGTACGTCGTCGCGCCGCGCTCGACCATCGCCTCCAGCCACTCGAGCGTCGCGTCCTCGCCCTCGATGAGCCGCATCGCGGTGATGAACGCCTGTGCGGAACCGTACGACGGGGCCCACCCCAGGTCGCCGGGGAACTCCTCGGGGTACGCCATGACGTCGTCCGGCAGGTCGCTCTCGTCGAACTCGTCGGTGTTGTACGGGACCGTCCGAGCCCGCCCGGAGGTACCCACCCACTGCTCCGTGCGGAACTCGGAGCGGACCTTCTCGGCCACGTCGGCGGGTAGCGCCTGCGTGCGCCCCGCGTCGGCGAGCGCGCCGAGCGACCCCGCGTTCACCGAGTAGAACACGTCCGCCGGCGACCCCTGTCCCTCGTTGACGATCTGGTTCACGAGGTCCGTCGATCCGGCGTATCGGACGGTCAGATCGAAGTCGTCGTAGAGGTCGTCGATGTAGCTCACGAGCTCGCCGACGAGGAACTCGCCGCGTCCGGAGTAGACGGTGAGTTCGCCCGACAGATCGGGCATCTCGGCCATCGGCGTCCCACCGGGAGCACCGCGACCCTCGCGACCCGAACCGATCTGGCCGACCGCCGATTCGGGATCGCCGCCACCGCCACCGCCACCGCCGTCACCGGCCTCGCCGTCGCCGCTCGCGTCCTCGTCGCCGCTCCCGGAACAGCCCGCGATCCCGGCGACGCCGACCGAGCCGGCCGCGGCGAGGAACCGCCGTCGTCGCACGTTTCTCCCGTCGTCGCGTCCGCCGCCGTCGCGTTCGTCGCGTCCGTTGAATTCGTGTCCAGTCATGTGTTTTAGGCTTGCCTAAATACGTTTAATCGTGTCGATTCAATCGTCCGCGGGCGCCGGCGTCCGCCGGATCGCGTCCAGACAGTCGAGCCAGTCGCGCATGTACTCGCCGCAGTGGTTGAGGAACGCGCCGTTGTTCCACTCGGAGAAGTCTCCCTCCGCGAGCGCGTCGGCCGTCTCGGCGAAGACGGCCGCGAACGAGTCGGCGTCGTCCCCCTCCTCGTCGACGACCTCCCAGACGTGCTCGTTCAGCTCCAGCCCCGCCACCTCGTTCGCGAGGTCGTCGAACGTCGAGCGCGCGGCCTTGTTGTGCTCACACAGCGGCCCGCCGTTGTAGATACGCTTGCCGAGCACGTCGCAGGCGCGCTTCAAGAAGAGGCCCGACCAGATGTCGTCGAAGCGCCCCACGTCCCACTCGTTGTCGTCCATCGGCAGCTGGTAGAACGCCGGGATCACCTCGCGGCGGAACGCGAGGTTCATCGAGCAGACGGTGAGGTAGTTGCCGCGCGCGGCGACGAAGTCCTCGTCGAAGTCGTCGGCGGTCGTCCGCGTCTGCGCCTGCCCCTCCAGGTCGCCGTCCATCAGGATCCGGACCGCGTCGAGGTCGGGGACGTTCGTCCACAGCCCCTGCGAGGCGACGACCTCGCCGGGCTCGACCTCGGCGGTCCCCGTCTCGACCGTCTCGTCCATCGCCGAGTACGGGTAGCCGCGGGGGTAGAGACCGTGTTCGTCGGCGTTGTCGTAGAGGACGTTCACCCAGTTCTCGTCCGAACTGACGCGCTCGATCGAACCACCGAACGCGAGGTTCCCCATGTGACGACCGAAGTAGTCCGTATCGTCGTGCGGGAGCGTGTCGTCGTCGATGAAGACCCCGTACTCGAACTCGGGGTTCGCCCACATGTACAGCAGGCCGAAGCTCGTCTCCGCGTGGCTGGCGGCCGGGACGACGTGGCCGTACTCCGCGACCCCGTTGGCCTCGTACCACTCCTCGCGACCGGTTCCGTCGAAGACCTCGCCGGAGACGGCCAGATCGTCGAGCATCTCGCGCATCGATTCGACCTCACAGAAGTCCTCGGTGATCAACACGAAATGGAGCCGTGAGACGTCGAATCCGTGCGTGCGGGCGTTCTCGACGTACGCGCGGATACACTCGTACTCCCGGATCGTGGGAACGATCACGCAGACGTCCCGCGTGTCCCCTCGTGTGCTGCGTTCGTCCATGTCTCCAAGTTTTTAGGCCAGCCTAAAAACTTGGCGGTCCGGTCGCAGACGGGTCGCCCTCGCCGGTCGCGGGCTCTCCCTCCTCGGCGCCGGCTGTCGGGAGGCGATCGAACGCGAGCGCGGCCAGCCCGCCGCCGCCGAGCGTGACGACGTTCTTCAGCGCGTGGTCGAGGACCGCCGCGACGACCGCCGTCTCCACGGGGATCGCGGTGGTGCCGACGACGAGTCCGACGAACGCCGCCTCGTAGAGTCCGATGCCGCCCTGCGAGAGCGGCAGCACCTTCGCGAGGTTCCCGGCGCTGACCGCGAGCGTCCCGACCGTCACCAGCGTCACCGTCGGAACCGACCCGCCGCCGACACCCCCGACGAGCGCCGCGAGCACGAGCACCGCGGTGACGACGTCGAGCCCCCACACGAGGAGGCTCCCGGCGTAGACCCGAGCCAGCCCGCGCGGCGCGACGGCGACGACGCGAACCGCCGCGCCGAACCGGACCGCGGCGTCGACGATCCCGGAGAGTCGTGAACTCTCGGAGAGCCGAGAATCCTCGACGCGGGCGCGGAGCGCGGAGCCGAACTCCCGGTCGCTCCGCGCGACCGCGACCGTCGAGACGGCGAGGAGAACCGCGACGACGGCGAGCGCGCCCGCAGCCGCGAGGGGCGTCGAGGCACCCGCCGTCCCGACCGAGCGGTCCCCGAGCAGGAGGGTCGCGAGGGCGGTCCCGCCGAGCGTGACGATCGCCACGAGGTCGAAGCCGCGTTCGACCGCCAGCGAGGCGACGCCGGTCGGGTAGGGGACCTCGTGCCGGCGCTTGAGGAGGTACGCCCGCACCCCGTCGCCGGCGCGCGCCGGGACGACGAGGTTCACCGTCTGGCTCGCGAACACGGCCGCGGTGAGGAAGCCGACGCCGTGTCGACGGTCCATCGGCGCGAGCACGTCGCCGTACCGCTGCCCGCGGAGCGGCCACGAGAGCAGGTACGCGAGGAGGGCGAACGCGAGGAGCCGCGGGTCCGCCTCGGCGACTGCCGCGAGAACCGTGTCCGCGTCGAGGGTCCGCGAGAGCACTGCGAGGCCGAGCACGAGGACGACGACGGTCCCGACGAGGGTGAGTCGGCCGCGTGTGAGTCGGCGGGAGAGCCGGTCGCGAAGCCGTTCCTCTGACATACACTCGTTTAGGCATGCCTAAAACATATAACGCTGGCGGTTCGATCGGCGACTCCCGGTCCGCCGGCCGGCCCGAACGGTCCGGCGATCGAGTTTAATTCGACTCGGACCGAAGGGACGATCGATGCGCGCCACGCTCGAGACGCTCGTGATCGTCTGCGTCGTCGGCCTCGCACAGGCCGCGTTGAGTCTCGTCGGTCTCGGGTCGTCGCTGGCGCTCTCGACCCCGTTGTCGGTCGCGCCGTGGACGGTTCTCACGAGCGTGTACGCACACGGCTCCGTGAGCCACCTGCTCGCGAACGCGCTCGGTCTACTCCTCGTCGGCCCGCTCGTCGAGCACCGGACGACCCGGCTCCGGTTTCACGCCTTCGTCGTCGCCACCGGTGCGCTCGCCGGAACGACGCAGGTAGTCATCGGCGGGCTCGTCGGCCCGTCGACCGCGGTGCTCGGGATCAGCGGCGCGGTCTTCGCGCTCGGCGGGTATCTCCTCGCCAGCAACGTCGTGAGCGCGACGCTGTTCGACCGCCTGCGACTCTCCGTCCGAGCACAGTTCGTCCTCTTCGCCGGGCTCGCCGTCCTCCTCACGTTCGCGACGGCCGCACCCGGCGTCGCGCTGATCGCACACGCCGCCGGAGCGTTCGTCGGGCTTCTCGCCGGACGCGCGCGGCTGCTGGAGTACGACCACACGAGATAGCGGCCGCTACCGCGGTGACGGACCGAGGACGGCGGCGCTGTCCGGGATGAAAAACGAAAACGGAGAGCGTGGCGCGAACGCGCCTTAGCGCTTAGTCCTCGAGAACGATCTCGATGCTGACGTCGTTGGGCACCTGGACGCGCATGAGCTGACGGAGCGCGCGTTCGTCGGCGTCGATGTCGATCAGCCGCTTGTGGACGCGCATCTCCCAGTGCTCCCACGTCGCCGTCCCCTCACCGTCCGGGGACTTCCGCGACGGGATCTCCAGCGTCTTCGTCGGGAGCGGGATCGGGCCCGACAGGGCGACCCCCGTCGAGTCCGCGATCTCGCGGACGTCGTCGCAGATGGCGTCGAGGTCCTCGGGGCTGGTACCGGCGAGGCGGACGCGTGCCTGCTGCATCGATTATCGCTCGTTGACTTCGAGCACTTTCCCGGCCGCGATGGTCTGACCCATGTCGCGGATGGCGAAGCTGCCGAGTTCCGGGATCTCGCCGGACGGCTCGATGCTCAGCGGCTTCTGCGGGCGAACGGTGACGACCGCGGCGTCGCCCGACTTGATGAAGTCCGGGTTCTCCTCGGCGACCTCGCCCGAGGAGGGGTCGATCTTCTGGTCGATCGACTCGATCGTACAGGCGACCTGCGCCGTGTGCGCGTGGAAGACCGGAGTGTAACCGGCCGTGATCACCGACGGGTGCTGCATGACGACGACCTGCGCCTTGAACGTCTCGGCGACGCTCGGCGGGTCGTCGGCGGGACCACACACGTCGCCGCGACGGATGTCGTCCTTGCCGAGACCGCGGACGTTGAACCCGACGTTGTCGCCGGGCTCGGCCTTGGGAACCTCCTCGTGGTGCATCTCGACCGTCTTCACCTCGCCGCCCACGTCGGACGGCTGGAAGGAGACGTTGTCCCCCGTCTGGAGGATCCCGGTCTCGACGCGTCCGACGGGGACGGTCCCGATGCCGGAGATGGTGTAGACGTCCTGGATGGGGAGTCGGAGCGGTGCGTCCGTCGGCGGCTCGGACTCCGGCAGGTCGTTGAGCGACTCCAGCAGGGTGGGGCCGTCGTACCAGCCGGTGTTCTCGGACTCCTCGGCGATGTTGTCGCCCTCGAACGCCGAGATCGGCACGAACGTCGTGTCGTCGGTCGCGAAGCGAACCTGGTTGAGCAGGTTCTTGACCTCCTCGACGACCTCGTCGTAGGAGGACTCCTGGTAGTCGACCAGGTCCATCTTGTTGACGCCGATGATGAGCTCGTTGATGCCCAGCGTGCGGGCCAGGAACACGTGCTCTCGGGTCTGGGGCGCGACGCCGTCGTCTGCCGCGACGACGAGGACCGCGTTGTCGGCCTGCGAGGCACCCGTGATCATGTTCTTCACGAAGTCACGGTGGCCCGGGCAGTCGACGATGGTGAAGTAGTACTTGTCCGTGTCGAACTCCTGGTGGGCGATGTCGATCGTGACGCCACGCTCGCGCTCCTCGGCGAGGTTGTCCATCACGTAGGCGAACTCGAAGCCGCCCTTGCCCTTCTCTTCTGCTTCCTCGCGGTGCTGCTCGATTACGTGCTCGGGGACGCTCCCCGTCTCGAAGAGGAGTCGGCCCACGAGCGTACTCTTGCCGTGGTCGACGTGGCCGATAATGGCCAGATTCTGGTGCGGTTTGTCACTCATGGGGTAATCACGCGCTAAGGCGCTCTGTGAGTACGTTTTCGGTTGATTCCACTAAAACGGTTTCGATACGGCTTACGGCCGATCGCGACGCCGTCACCTGATTCCTGTGATCGGGGAACACGGCAGACCGACGCACGGTCGGGAACCGTTCACCGAAGGATCGCGAAGCGATCGCCTCGAGGCCGTTTCCCGCTCCTCGGCGTCAGCCCAGCCGACCCACGTCGCCGAGGATCGCGCTCGCCGTCTCGGGGCCGCCCGCGCCGCGTCCGGAGATGTTGAGCCGCCCCGCGTGCGTGGTCTCTATCTGAACGATGTTCTGCGTGCCCGAGACCGCGAGCGTCCCGTTCTCCTGGACGAGCCGCGGAGCGACGCGCACCGTCTCTCCCGTCGCCTCGCCGATCAGCCGGACCGTCCGGCCGTCCTCGGCGGCGAGTCGGAGGACCGACCCCGGCACGTCGCGGATCCCTTCGACCGACGCGTCCTCGAGCGAGAACTCCCGGGCGTCGGCCGGGTCGTCGGCCCCGCCGAAGGAGAGCACGTTCGCGAGGATGACGCACTTCAGGGCGGCGTCGGTCCCGTCGACGTCGAAGGAGGGATCCGCCTCCGCGACGCCGAGGTCCTGCGCCTCCGAGAGCACGTGATCGTAATCGAGCCCCTCCGCGGCCATGCGCGTGAGGATGAAGTTCGCGGTCCCGTTGAGCACGCCCCGAACCGCGGTGACGTGGCTCGGCTCGATGTCCTCGACCGTCGACACCGCCGGGATCGCCCCGCCGACCGTCGCCTCGAAGCGCACGTCGCCGGCGCTGTCGGCGGCGAGCGCTTGGAGATCGCCGTACCGCTCGGCGACCGGCCCCTTGTTCGCCAACACGACGTGACGGTCCCGCTCGAGGGCGGTCCGGACGTGTGAAAAGCCCGGCTCGGCGTCGCCGAGCGTCGTCGGCGTCGCCTCCACGAGGACGTCGTAGTCGGCCGCGAGCGCGTCCGCGGGGTCGTCGTCGCCGACGATCCCGGTCTCCGCCTTACGCGTGACGACCGCCTCGGCGTCGACGCCGTCGGAAGAACCCGCGACGATCGCGCTCGAGGAGTCCGCGACGGCGACGACCTCGTGGCCGTGCTCGCCGGCCAGTTCGACGACGGACCGACCGACCGCGCCCGCGCCGATGACGGCGAGCCTCACGCTTCCACCCCCGCGAGCGGCGCGACGACGCGAAGCTCCTTCTCGTCGGCGATCTCACGGACCGCCGCGATCGCCTCCGCCGTCTCGCCCGAGCGCGCCTCCAGACGAAGCCGGGCGCTCGAGACCTCCTCCGTCCCCTGCGGGGCCGCGAGCGACACGTCCGCGACCGACGCCGACGCGGACGCCTCGATCCGCGAGAGCGTATCGGAGAGATCGGTGTCGATGAGGTGACCGAACAGGACCAGAGTGATCTCCTCGGCGTACCGCTCCGTGCCGGCCTGCATCACCGTGATCCCCTCCGCGCGAAGCGCCTCGACTATCCCCTCGAAGCGCTCCGGCGTCGCCTCGAAGTCGACCTCGACCGGGATCCGGCCGCGCGGGGTCTTGTTCCCGCGTTCGTGGTAGATCGACAGCAGGTTGCCGCCGTTGTTCGCGATCGGCTGGAGCGCCGCGAGCAACTGTCCCGGCTCGTCGACGAGCTCCAGTCGAACCGTGTGCGTCGACGGCGAGGAGGGATCGTGCCCGCCGTCGGCCGCCGGGTCCGATCCGGCCGCCGCCTCGGGCGCGCCGTCTCGAGTGTCGCTCACGCGACCACCTCCGGTGACCCCGCCGCCGTCAGGCACGTTCCTGTCGGCGCGGAGCGGCCGCTCGCTTGCTCCGTACCGATGCGTCGATCGGGGATCGTGCCCGTCTGCATACCCGAAAGGAGTCGGTGGGATCGGTATAAGCCTTCGGCGATGGCAGTCGTTGCCTTCGAGTCATGTGAACACGTTTGACGTGCTCGATATCGAGTGGAGACTGAGCGATTCTGCGGTGGCGTCGCCGGCGACGAGGCTGGGGAAGCATGAGGTGCGGGCTGTGCTGGGCGGGTAGGACTCAACGGGGCAGCCGCGATCCCCGATCCGCTTACGCTCGCGGAAATCACGGCCGGGGTTTGGCGGTGTTCACCTCGGTCGGAAAGCGGAGAGAACGAGGAGAGAAGAACCGCGATCGAACTCGACGCGTTAGTTCAGATGTAGTCGATCGAACTGGGCAGTTCGAGCTTCATCCCCTTGCGCTCGCGGATCTCCATGATCTTCTCGCGCTGGAGGTTGTCGACGAGCACGCGGAAGCCCGCGTTCTCCGTGTTCCA
Organism: Halorubrum cibi; assembly: GCF_900182635.1. Lineage (GTDB taxonomy): Archaea > Halobacteriota > Halobacteria > Halobacteriales > Haloferacaceae > Halorubrum > Halorubrum cibi. The sequence goes on from NZ_FXTD01000001.1 coordinate 153,128, forward strand.
GGAGGCGCGGCCCTCGGTGGCGGAGCGGATGTCGGAGGAGAATCCGATCATCTCCTCGACGGGCGCGATGCCCTCGACGACCATGAGGTCGCCCTCCTGGTACATGTCGTCGACGCGGCCGCGACGACCCTGGATCTCGCCGGACGCCGCGCCCATGTGCTCGCTGGGCACGTCGATTCGGACGTCCTGGATCGGCTCGAGCAGGCGAACCTCGCCGTCGATCAGCGAGCGGTGGACCGCGTCGCGGACGGCCGGAATGACCTGCGCGGGACCCCGGTGGATGGTGTCCTCGTGGAGCTTCGCGTCGTGGAGCCGGAACAGCGACCCCTGGACCGGCTCGGCGGCCAGCGGGCCGTCGTCGAGCGCCTCCTGGAGGCCCTCTAAGACGAGCTCCATCGTCTCGTTGAGGTGCTGGATACCCTTCGTGTCGTCGATGAGGATGTTCGTCCGGTGGATGTCCTCGACGTTCTGGGAGGTGTCCTTGTCCATGCCGGCCTCCTGAAGCGCCTCGCGGCGCTCCAGTTCGGGCATGTCCATGGAGACCTCGCCGAGCTGGATGGCGTCGACGATGTCCTGGGCCATCGGCTCGACCGTGAGGTAGAACTTGTTGTGGCGGTTCGGCGAGACGCCCTCGACCTCGCGGGACGCCTCCTGGGGCTGCTCGCGATAGACGACGATCGGCTCGCCGGTGATGACCGGGATGCCCTGGTTGTCGCGGATCCGCTGGGTGATCACTTCGAGGTGGAGCTCGCCCTGCCCGCTGATGAGGTGCTCGCCCGTGTCCTCGTTGATCTCGATCTGGATCGTCGGGTCCTCCTTGGCGACCTGCTGGAGCGTCTCGATGAGCTTCGGCAGGTCGTCCATGTTCTGGGCCTCGACGGACTTCGTGATGACCGGCTCGGAGATGTGCTCGATCGACTCGAACGGCGTCATCTCCACGGAGGAGACCGTGGAACCGGCGATGGCGTCACGCAGACCGGTGACGGAAGCGATGTTCCCCGCCGGGACGTGTTCCACCTCCTCGCGTTCCGATCCCATGAAGAGGCCGACGCTCTGGATGCGGTTCTTGCCCGCGGTGCCGGAGACGTACAGCTCCTGGCCCTTCTCCAGCGTGCCGGAGAAGACGCGGCCCGTCGCGATCTCGCCCGCGTGCGGGTCCATCGAGATGTCGGTGACCATGAAGACGACCTCGCCGTCCTCGTCGACGAGCTGCATCCCCTCGGCGAGCGAGGAGTCCGGGTCGCCGCGCCAGATGCGCGGGACGCGGCGAGGCTGGGCGTCGACCGGGTTCGGGAAGTGCTCACAGACCATGTCGAGCACGACGTCCGAGAGCGGCGTGCGTTCGTGGAGCTCGTCGCGCTTGTCGTTCTGCTCGAGCTCCATGATGTCGCCGAAGTCCATGCCGGTCCGCTGCATCGACGGCATCGAGACGCCCCACTTGTACAGCGCGGAGCCGAACCCGACCGTCCCCTCCTCGACGGAGACGGTCCAGTCGGTGGGGATGTCGTCCATGTTCTCGGCCATCCCGCGGATGAGCTCGTTGACGTCGGCGATGACGGACATGAGCCGCTCTTGCATCTCCTGGGGACCCTCCTGGAGCTCCGAGATGAGGCGGTCGACCTTGTTGATGAACAGCGTCGGCTTCACGCCCTCTCGGAGCGCCTGCCGGAGCACCGTCTCCGTCTGGGGCATCGCGCCCTCGACGGCGTCGACGACCACCAGCGCGCCGTCGACCGCGCGCATCGCACGGGTGACGTCGCCGCCGAAGTCGACGTGGCCCGGCGTGTCGATGAGGTTGATGAGGTGGTTGGTGTCCTCGTACTCGTGGGTCATCGAGACGTTCGCCGCGTCGATGGTGATCCCACGCTCCTGTTCGTCTTCCTTCGTGTCCATCGCGAGCTGCTCGCCCGCGGTGTCCTGGGAGATCATGCCCGCGCCCGCCAGCAGGTTGTCGGAGAGCGTCGTCTTCCCGTGGTCGACGTGGGCGGCGATGGCGATGTTCCGGATGTGCTCCGGGTTGTCCATCAGCCGCTCACACTCTTGGACGATCTTCTTGCGTCGGCCCATTATACCGCGTGTTACCGACAGCAGGGTCAAAAGGGTAGTGTTTCTCCGCGGCCGTTTCGTGGAGGATCGGGGCCGATCCACGCCGATTTCGTGTCGATCGCTCGCACGGTTCACGGCCCTCACGCCGCGGTTCCGAACCGCCTCGGACGGATTTAAGTAACCGGTCGGAAAGGAGGAGACATGAACGAGACGCTCACGGGGATCGTCGACAGCGGCGTCGTCGCGGTGTTGCGCGGGGTCCCGGCCGACGAACTCATCGCGATCGCCGAGGCGCTCCGAGAGGGCGGGGTCACCGCGGTCGAGATCACCGCCGACACGCCGGACGTCGCCGATCTCCTGCGGGACGTGACCGGATCGTTCGGCGACGACGAACTGGTGATCGGCACCGGGACCGTCCTCGACAGCGAGACCGCGAGAACGACCCTGATGGCCGGCGCGGAGTTCGTCGTCTCGCCGAGCCTCCACGAGGACGTCATCGAGACGTGTAACCGGTACGGCGCCGTGAGCGCGCCAGGCGTCATGACGCCGACGGAGGCGGTCCGCGGCTACGAGGCCGGCGCGGACTTCGTGAAGGTGTTCCCCGCGAAGACCGTCGGTCCGGATCACGTCGGTGCGATGAAGGGGCCGCTCGGCCAGATCCCGATGATGCCGACCGGCGGCGTCGGCCCCGACAACGCCGCCGACTTCATCGACGCCGGCGCGTTCGCCGTCGGTGCCGGCGGTGCCCTCGTCGACTACGACGCGGCCGCGCGCGGAGACTACGAGGCGATCACGGAAACCGCCCGCGAGTTCACGCGGATCGTCGAGGACGCGCGAGCGGACGGGTAGAAAGCGGGAGAGCGGAACGGAAAGGGGTCGGGCGAGAGCGGAACGAGGAGGGAAAGCGAGTGCTGCTCGTGTGACGGACCACCGCGACCGGAACGTTTTCGGAGCCGTCGCCGGACACCTCCATCCGTCGATGATCGTACTCCACGCGGTCTTCCCGATCGAGGCGGACCGACTCGACGAGGCGCTCGACCACGCGGAGACGCTCGTCGAGGGGTCGAACGAGGAGGACGGCACCATCGAGTACTGTGCGGCCACGGACGTCGAGGACGGGACGACCCTCCGGTTCTTCGAGCAGTACGAGGACGCGGCGGCGTTCGAGGCGCACACGGAGACCGACCACTTCAAAGCGTTCGAGGCCGCGCTCCCGAACCTGCTCGCCGGGGAACCGCGGGTGACGCGGTTCGAGGTCGACTCGGCGACGGAACTCGACCTATGAGCCGGAGCGCGAGGTGATCGGTTCACCGGACGGATCGTTTATAATCGCTGACCGTGCGGCGCACAGCGTCAAAGCCCCAGCCGAACCGCACCTCGTGCCTCCCCAGCCTCGTTGCTCGCGCTTTTCAAGCGCTCGCAACTCCTTCGCGCGCGACTCGCGGCTCCGCCGCTCGTTCCGCGCGCGCCGACCGTCTCACAGGATCACATGAAGTCGGCGTCACAGGATCACATGAAATCCGCGATGCCCGACTGCTTGTTGGTGTCGTCCTCGAAGATCGACTCCAGCGAGTCGTCCAACACCTTCAGCCGCTGTTTGGTGTAGGGCCGGCAGCCGAACCGCTCCGCGACCTCGATGGCGGTGTCGACGTACTTGCTCACGGAACCCTCGTGGACGGTGAGGTTCACCCGGCCGCCGCACTCCCGGCAGTCGCCGGAAAGCGGCATCCGGCGGTACTTCTCCCCGCAGTCGAGACACCGCGTCTCCTGGCGGGAGAAGGCCCGCAGGTTCCCGATGATGTCGGGCAGGAAGTGGTACTCGATGACGCGCTCGGCGACGTCCGTCTCGTCGACCGCGCGGACCTTCCGGGCGAGCTCCAGTTGCGCGTCCATCTTCTCCATCATGTCGCCAAGCGTCTTGTACGCCGAGAGGTCCGGCCCCATCGCGATGTCGGTCGTGTCGTGGGTGTGGTCGAACCCGCGGTACTCGTCGTCGGTCCCGAGCGTGTCCTCGCCGAGTTTGATCCGGTCCTCGACGACCTCCGGGTCGGCCATCTCTCGGGTCGCCTCGTAGAACTCCAGCGGGTACCGCCGCACGACGTCCATGTTGTGCGCCTCGTCGTCGATCTCCGAGGGGTCGATCCGCGAGGACATCACGAGCGGCGCGTCCATCTTCCCGCCGCGCTGGTTCGGGAGAAAAGTTTTCGAAAAGTTGAGAAGACCGTCCATGAGAAGCATCACACAATCTTCGTCACCATCGCAGTTTCGACGCTTCGCGGCGTGAAAGTACGGGTGTGCGTACCCGACCGCGGCCGACGTGAACCCGATCACCCTCCCGACCGTCGCGGCGCTCGTGTGCGGGGCCATCCCGAAGACGAGCTCGCCGACGAGGTCGTCGCGCTCGTTCACCTCGTAGAAGCGGGGGAGGTCGTAGAACTGCGCGAGGAGGTCGTCGACGAAGTCGGCGGTCTTCAGCATGTGTTCGGCCGCCCCGTCCGAGAGCACCACGTCCTGTACCTTCAGCTCGACCAGCTGGTCGTCGTGCCGGAGCGGGTCGCCGTCGATGTCGGTCTCGTACCCCAGCTCCCGGAAGTGGTCGGCGGTGACGTCGAGTTCCTCCGGGCGGACCGACGTGACCGGGAGGTCGGTCATGTCGTACCGGACCGTCCCGTCCTTGAACGAGGTGACGCCGTTCTTCGCGCGGAGGATCCCCTTCTCGATGGCTTCGGGCGTCTTGTTCGTCGACGTGAGCCCCTGAACCCCCTTCAGGATCTCGAAGGCGGACTCGCGTTCGCCGACCACCTCCATCGCCGAGCGGTAGGCGTCGTTGAGGTCGACCTCCTGATAGGTGGCCGCGGTCACCTCCCACTCACAGCGCGGGCACTCGACGCGGCCGGCCTCGTCGGGCTCACAGACGGTCCCGCAGTCGCCGCACTCGTAGTGGGGCTCGGTGTGGGCGCCGCAGTCCGGACACGCCGACCGGTAGGTGTGGGTGCCGCAGTCGGGGCACGCGCGCTCCGCGACCTCGAGTTCGTGGCGGCCGCGTCGCCCGCGGTCGTCCATCGTCGACGCGGCCTTCGCCACGTCGCGCTGGGGCCCCCCGGCCTCGTTGATCGGGAACAGCGTGTGGACCGCCGGCGAGAGGTCGCGGCTCTCCGACTTCTCCGGGCGGCCCATCCGGTTGCCGATCCGGACCGGCGCGCGTTCGCGGACCGCGAAGGGGGCGACCGCGTTGACGGCCTTCACGGCGTTGTCGCCGCCGTCCCACTCGCGGACCTGCCGTGGGAGGTCCGCCGGATTCCATTCCTTCCGGAGCCCGTCGTCGATCCCGAGCGAGCGCGCGAGCGGCCGCCACGTCGGGATCCGGAGCGAGTCGGGCGTGGCGGCGTGCTCGACGAGCAGGCTCTCGAGCGCGCTCGCCACCCGGTCGGTGCGTTCGATCGCCAGCACGCCCTCGACGACCTCGCCGCCCGCGACCGCGTCCGCGAGCGCCTCGAACTCGGCGACCGACACGTCGTGCCAGAGGTAGGTGTACTCCGGGTGGAGCGGACAGTCGTACGACTCCGCCCACTCGAGCGCCTCGCCGGGCTCCGGGTGTTCGAGGTCGACGTGGGGGTCGTCGTCGAGCGCTTGGACGTCGGCACCCGCCGCCTCGAACTCCTGGACCCACCACTCGTAGACGTACGACGCGGGCGCGAGCGGGTGGTTGTTCTCGACGAACTCCCCGTAGTTGACGAGGTACTCGCCCAGATCGAGGATCGCCTCCACGCCGTTGCGGACCGCGAGCGCCTCCTTCGGGTCGTCGATCCGCCGGACCTCGCCGTTCGCGAGCTTCACCGTCGGCCCCTCGATGGAGTCGACGGGGACGACGCCCGCGGCCTTCCCCGGACGCTCGGTCTTGATCTGCGTCCCGGTCGCGAGGAAGTCGTCCACGAGGTGCATCGTCGCCGGGTGAACGCCCGCGGTCGCGAAGCCGTGGTTCCGCGCGCGACCGTATCGGAGCCGGAACCCGCCGTCCTCCGAGGGGTGTGTGAACACCGGCCGCCCGGCGATCAGGTCCCGCAGGAACTTCTGTGAGGGCTTCGGACGGAGCGGGCCGGTGGGGCCGGTGGAGTCGTCGTCGCCCTCGTCGTCGTTCGCGTCCCCGGCCTGCTCGTCCTCACCGTTCGCGTCGTCGGTCTCCCCGTCCCCGTCGTCTCCGTCGTTGCTCCCCCCTTCCTCGCCGTCGGCTCCGTCCTTCCCGATCGTCCCGTCGATGAGGTCCTGAAGCCACGGCCAGTCGACCTCGTCGAGGTCGCGGGTGTACCGCTGGATCTTCGGGGCCTTCAGGGCGATCCCCTCCGCGGCGACGAGGCACATCCCGCCCCGCGCGGAGTTGGTGTCGACGCGCTCGAGGTCACGGAAGCCCGAGACCTCCTCGTCGCCGGTCGCCTCCCCGTCGAGCATGATTGGGAGGTTCTCCGCGATGAACTTCGACTCCTTATCCTTCGGCGTGTACTGGAGCCCGGTCTCGCGGTCGTAGAGGGCGATCTCCTCGGCGTACCGCTCGACCTCCTCGGTCCGCGCGTGGTACTCGTCGATCCCCAGGAGCGCCCGCGCGTAGTCGGCCACGAGCACCGAGAGCGCCTGTGCGGTCCCGCCCGCGGACCGGATCGGTCCCGCGTAGTAGACGTTGATGAACTCGGTGCCGTCGTCGTTCTGTAACAGCTCGACGCGGTCGATCCCCTCGATCGGCGCGGCGACGACGCCCTCGGTGAGCAGCGCCACGGCGGTCCGAACCGCGCCCTCGATCTTGCCGGCGCGGGAGTCGTAGTCGCCGACGGTCCCCTCGACGAAGTCCGTGACGAGCTCGAGGGCGGCCTCCTCGCGGGACATCTCGCCCTCCAGATCGCGGACGCGCTCGGCGACGCCGTCGATCCCGAGGATGTTCTCGACGCGGTCGGCCATGTCGCGCGCGACCGGGATCTCGATCTCCGGTTCGGGATCCTTTCCCTGTGCCTTCGCCGTCTCCGCGACCTCGAAGGCCTCGTCGAGCCGCTCCTCGAGCCGCGCGAAGTAGCGCTCGTCGTCCGGTCTCATCGCAGCCGCCTACGCGGAGCCCTCGGTCCCGACATCAGAGCCATAGGTCCAGGTCGGTGACCGGGTCGTGTTCGCGCTCGAGCGGTTCGGCGAACGCCCGGAGGTGACACTCGCCGGCCCAGACGGTCGCCGAGTCGAGGTGGCCGGCGAGCGCCTGTCCGCTCGGTCGCGACAGCACGGCGTGGGTGTGCGCGAACACGTCTCCCTCCAGGAGCGAGACGTTGCCGACGCAGGCTGCGACCTCGAGCGGCTCGTCGAACGTCACCGACCGGTACTCCGTCTCCTCTTGGTCGTAGAACCACACCTCCGCGTCCTGAACCGCGCCGAGCGCCGAGAACCACCCGGCGTCGACGTCCTCCTCGCGGGCGAGGTCCTCGATCTCCTCACGCCAGTCGGCCCCCGTCTCGAACCGCGCGACGTACTCCGCCGTCGGTTCGACTTCGCGGTACTGCATAGGAACCGGTGACGGGCCACGGGACAAAAAGCCTTCAGTCGTCCGAGTCGACCGAGCGGATGCTGTTTTCATATCGCGATATACAATTTATGACTTCACACGAGAGCGAATTCGGGACGGATAGGGAGATCGAACGAACGCGGTCGCTATCGGCTCTCGAACAGGAAAACGGGAGAAGAACCGACCGAGAACGCTCTCGCAGTTAGAAGGGGGCCTGCGGCCCCTCGTCGTCGCCGTCGGTCGTCTCGCCGGGGAAGGAGGGAGACATGCCGCTCCCGCCGCCGGTGCCGCCGAGGTCGCCGTCGGCGCCCGCGCCCATGCCGGTGTCGGCGTGGACCGTCTCGATCTCGGGGATCTCCTTGACCATCCGGGACTTGATCGCCTGGATCGTCATCGGAGAGATGCCACAGCCCGAACACGCCCCGCCGAGCTGGATCTGGACCTCGCCGCTCTCGCGGTCGAGGTGGCTGATCGCGGCGTTCCCGCCGTGCATCTGGATCTGCGGGAAGTTGCGCCGCAGGAAGTTCGTGATCCGCTCGCGGAGATCGTTGTCCGCGTCGCTCGTATCCGTGCTCATACCTCCGAGTTGGCGGTCGGTCGGCTTATGCCTTTGGTTCGGGTATATCTCCCGGCTATTCGGGTGCCTCGACGCCGAGCGTGCGGTAGAGTTCCGTCTCGATCCGGTCGACGTACTCCTCGAGGGTGGCCTCGAACTTCTCGTCGTCGACGAGGACACCCTGGAGCCGCTCGCGGGGATTCTCGGGCAGTTGGACGCGGAACTCGCCGTCCTCGTACATCGGCTCGGACTCGTTGAGCACCATCTGGTCGATCCCGTGGATCAGCTCGGAGTCGTAGCGCTCGTTCATCTGGTTGAACGCGTTCTTGTACGCCCGCTGGAGCTCGGGAAAGTAGTGGACGTACTTGTCCTCGAACTTCTCGGGGTCGAACTCGTCGGCCATGGCGGGAGCGAGGGACCACTGGGGAAAAAGCCGGTCGATCCACGAGAATCGGACCCGAACGGCGACGTGATCGGCGGATGCGCCGGCGTATCCTCGTTCCGGAGATCCGGATGTGACCCTTGAATAAACCTCATAGCGCAATATAAAATCATCTCTCGGCGGCTCACACCGACACGACTCATCGCGAAGGTGGCCGACGACGCTCACGGCGTCGGTCGGGCGGAAACGGAGATACGAGAAAAATTTCCTAGCGGTTCAGCGTATGGATCGCCTGTCCGCGGGCGTTCTCGGCGGCCTCCATCACGGCCTCCGAGAGCGTCGGGTGGGTGTGGACCGTCGCGGCGACGTCCTCGAGGGTCGCTCCGAGTTCGATCGCGAGTCCGACCTCCGCGATCAGTTCGGAGGCCTCCGGGCCGACGATCTGTGCGCCGAGGACGAATCCCTCGTCCGCGTCGGCGACGATCCGGACGAAGCCGTCGGTGTGGCCGGTCGTCAGCGCGCGGCCGGAGGCGCGGAAGGGCATCTCGCCGACCGCGACGTCGAAGCCGGCCTCCTCGGCGTCGGCCTCGGTCATCCCGACGGTCCCGATCTCGGGATCCGTGAAGACGGCGGCGGGGATCGCCTGCTGGTCGAGCGCCGCCGGCTCGCCGGCGATCGTCTCGGCGGCGACGATCCCCTCCTTCGAGGCGGCGTGTGCGAGCATCGGTTCGCCGGCGACGTCGCCCACGGCGTGGACGTGCTCGACGGCGCTCCGGGTCCGGTCGTCCGTCTCGATGAATCCTCGATCGTCGGTCTCGATCCCCACCTTTTCGAGGCCAACCCCGCCGGTGACGGGTTCGCGACCGACCGCGACGAGAACCCTGTCGGCGGGGTACGTCGACTCCTCACCCGCCTCGGTCTCGGTGTGGATCAGGTAGCCGCCGTCGCCCGCCTCCGACCAGCCCGAGGCACCCTCTCCGAAGTGGAACTCGATCCCGAGGTCTCCGGCGCGCTTCCGGACGACGCGTTTCACGTCGTCCTCGTAGGGATCGAGGACGTCCTCGAGCATCTCGACGACCGTGACGTCCGCGCCGAGCTTCGCGTAGACCGTCGCGAGCTCCATCCCGATGTAGCCGCCGCCCACGACGACGAGCCGGTCGGGGACGCTCTCGGCCGCGAGCGCGGCCGCGGAGTCCCAGACGTGCTCGTCGGCGAAGGAGAAGCCGGGGATCTCCACCGGCCGGGAACCGGTGGCGACGATCGCGTGCTCGAACTCGATCGACTCGGAGCCCTGGCCGTCGCCGCCGTGAGCGACGCGGACCGTGTGGTCGTCGACGAAGCTCGCGGTCCCCTCGATCAGGTTCACGCCGTTGGCCTTACACAGCTTCTCGACCCCGCCCGTGAGCCGGTCGACGACCCCCTGCTTCCACTCGATCATGCGCGAGAGGTCGACGGCCGGGTCGGCGTGGATCCCCATCTCCTCGGCGGTACCCGCCTCGTGAGCGAGTCCGCTCGCCGTGATGAGCGCCTTCGAGGGGATACAACCGCGGTTGAGACACGCCCCGCCGTAGGCGTCCTTCTCGACCAGCGTCGTGTCCAACCCCTTCTGTGCGGCGCGGATGGCGGCGACGTAGCCGCCCGGCCCCGCGCCGATCACCAGTACCTCCGTTCCCGTCGAGATGTCTCCGACCACCATCACTCGTTCAACAGCAGCAGCGGCTCTTCAAGGTGATCCATCACGGTGTTCGCGAACCGGGCGGCGACTGCCCCGTCGACGACCCGGTGGTCGATCGACAGCGACAGCGGCAGCGTCGAGGCCGGAACGACCTCGTCTTCGGCTCCACCTTCGGATCGGTCCCGCACGACGGGCCGCCGCTCGATCGCGCCGAGCCCCAGAATGGCCGTCTCGGGGTAGTTGATTATCGGCGTCGCGTACTCGCCGCCGATCGCGCCGAAGTTGGTGAGTGTAAACGTGCTGCCGCGCAGTTCCTCCGGCGAGAGCGATCGATCGCGCGCACGCGACGCGAGGTCCCTCACCTCGGCGGCCAGCTCGAAGAGTCTCTTCTCGTCGACGTCCTCGACCACCGGAACCATCAGTCCCGCATCGGTCGCGACCGCGACGCCGAAGTGGTACTCCTCTTTCAAGACGATCTCCTCGTCCTCCTCGCGCAGTTCGCTGTTGAGGATCGGATACTCCCGCAGTCCGGCGAGGACCGCCTTCATCACGAACGGCAGGTAGGTGAGCGTCACCCCCTCCTCGGCTGCCCTCGGTTTCAGTCGCTCGCGGGCCGCGACGAGGTCGTCGACCTCGGCGGTGTCGTGGTGCGTGACGTGCGGGGCCGTGAACTTCGACTGCGCCATGCGCTTCCCGATCGTCCGACGGACGCCCCGATACGGGATCGTCTCGCGAGTCGTTTCGGCGTCGTCCACGGGCGGCTCGGACTCGGCGTCGTCCGCGGGTGGCTCGGCCTCGGCGTCCGACCGCGGAGTCGCTTCGGCGTACGCTCGGACGCGATCCGCGTCGACGAACGCCTCGCCCTCGCGCGTCTCGTCGGTGGGTACGGCGTCGAGATCGACGCCCAGTTCGCGCGCGAGCTTCCGGGTCGACGGCGTCGCGAGCGTCCGATCTCGGTCGGCGGCTTCGGGGCTCGAACCCGACTCCGTCGCGGTCGCTGCGTCCGTCTCCTCCGCGGAGCCGCGCTTGCTCACCGCCGACTTCCGGTCGCCGGACCCGACGTCGACCGGTTTCGGACCGGGGGCGTCGTCGTCGCCCTCGTCGTTCGCGGATCCCTTGCCCTCGGCGTGCTCTCGAACGTCGCGCTCGGAGATCCGGCCGCCGGGGCCGCTCCCGTCGACGGCCACGAGGTCGACACCCAATTCGCGCGCCAGCCGACGGACCGACGGCGGCGCGAAGGTGCGATCCGACGACGACCCGGCTTCGTCGCTCTCGACGGGAGTCGGCTCCGGTTCGGTCGGCTCCGGTTCGGTCGGCTCCGGTTCGGTGGGATCCGAGTCGGTCGGCTCCGAGTCGGCGGGATCCGCGTCGACCGCTCCCTCGTCCGCCTCGTCGACGCGGAACGAGATGATGACGTCGCCGACGGGGACGATATCGCCCTCCTCGACGAACAGCTCCTCGACGACGCCGTCGTAGCTGGAGGGCACCTCGACGAGCGCCTTGTCCGTCTCGACCTCGGCGACGGGCTGGTCCTCCTCGACCCGGTCGCCGGGCGCGACCAGCCACGAGACCAGTTCTCCCTCCGCGATCCCCTCGCCGACGTCCGGCAGTCTGAATTCCTTTATCGTCATGGCTCGAACTCCGCGGCCTCCCTGATACCCTCCTCGATGCGCTTTGCGCTCGGGAGGTAGTAGTCCTCGAGCGCGTACAGCGGGTACGGCACGTCGAACCCGGTGATCCGCTCGATCGGGGCCTCCTGGTACAACAGCGCCTCCTCCTGGAGGATCGCCGTTATCTCGGCGGCGAGCCCGGCCGTCTTCGGAGCCTCGTGAACGACGGCCGCGCGGCCGGTGTGCTCGAAGGCGTCGACGATCGCCTCCCGGTCGAGCGGCGATATCGTCCGTAGGTCGAGCACCTCACAGTCGATACCGTCCTCGGCGAGCGTCTCGGCCGCCTCGAGGGTCGGGCGGGTCATCGCGCCGTAGGTGAAGACGGCGACGTCGTCGCCCTCGCGTCTGGTCGCCGCCTCGCCGATCGGGACGGTGTACGGCTCCTCGGGGACCTCCTCGCGGAACGCGCGGTAGATCAGCTTCGGCTCGAGGAAGATCACGGGGTCGGGGTCGCGGATCGACGCCGCGAGGAGGCCCTTCGTGTCGTACGGCGTGGAGGGGATCACGACCTTCAGCCCCGCCTCGTGGGCGTAGAACGCCTCCTTCGACTCCGAGTGGTGTTCGGGCGCGCGGATCCCGCCGCCGTAGGGCGCGCGCAGGGTCATCGGCAGCGTGAACCGCCCCCGCGAGCGGGCCCGGAACCGGGCCATGTGCGAGACGATCTGGTCGTAGCCGGGGTACATGAATCCCGAGAACTGGATCTCGGGGACCGGCCGCATCCCCATGGCGGCCATCCCGACCGCGCAGCCGACGATGGCCGATTCCGCGAGCGGGGTGTCGACGACGCGGTCGCCACCGAACTCGTCGTACAGCCCCTCGGTCGCGCGGAAGACGCCGCCGTTCCTCCCGACGTCCTGGCCCATCACGACGACGTCGTCGTCCTCGCGGAGTTCGGTGTGGAGCCCATCCCGGACCGCCTGTACCAGCGTGAGGTTTCGTGTGTCGCTCATTTATTCACCAAGGAAGGCCGCGTCGCCGCGTTTCTCTCGGAGCGTCTCGACCGCCGCGTACTGCGTCTCCAGTTCGGGCGGTAACCCGTCGTAGGCGTGCTCGAACAGCGCCCGGGGTTCCGGTCTGGGAGCAGACTCCGCCGCCTCGATGGCGTCGGCGACCCGCCTCTCGACCTCCGATTCGATCGTCTCGATCCGGTCGTCGTCGAGGATCCCCTCGTCGCGGAGGTACCGCTCCAGCCGGGGGATCGGGTCCTTGCGCCGCCACGTCTCGACCTCGTCGTCGTCGCGGTAGACGGTCGGATCGTCGGCGGTGGTGTGCGCGCCGAAGCGGTACTGTATCGCCTCGATCAGCGTCGGTCGGAGCCGGCCGTCCGGCGGGTCGCGCGCCTTCTCGACGGCCGCCTCCGTGACCTGATACACCGCGAGCGGGTCCATCCCGTCGACCTGGACGCCGGCGAAGCCGTACGCCTCGGCCTTCTGTGCCAGCGTCGCGCTCCGCGTCTGCCGCTCGCGCGGCACGGAGATCGCCCACTGGTTGTTGTTACAGAAGAAGACGGTGGGTGTGTCGAAGACGCCCGCGAAGTTACAGGCCTCGTGGAAATCGCCCTCGCTCGTCGCGCCGTCGCCGAAGTAACAGACGAAGACGTCGCCGTCGCCCCGAAGCTTCGACGCCCACGCGCCGCCGACGGCGTGTGGAACCTGCGAGGCTATCGGCACCGCGATCGGGAAGACGTTGACGTCGTCGGGCGCGCGAGCGCCGTCGCCGTGGCCCATCCAGTAGAGCAGCGTCTTCTCCGGAGGGAGCCCGCGGACGAACGCGGCACCGTGCTCGCGGTAGGAGGGGACGATCCAGTCGGTCTCGCCGAGCGCGGTCGCCGACCCGACCTGTGCGCCCTCCTGTCCGGACAGCGGCGGGTACGTCCCCATCCGCCCCTGTCTCTGGAGACTCACCGCCCGCTCGTCGAAGTGCCGGGCCAGCCGCATGTCGCGATAGATCCCGACCAGTTCGGCCTCGTCGAGGTCGGGCACGTCGCCGACGACCGTGCCGTCCTCGTCGAGGACGCGAACCGGATCGTCGTACGCCCTGTCGAACACGCTCACGGTCGGAGCCACCCCTTCATGTCAGTACAGTCCGACGCCCGGGTAATATCCTTTTCGTCGGTCGGTTTATAATGGACAAAAATCAGCAGGTAGTACGAATATATATCTATTATACTGCTCTATAACCAATGATTCGTAAACCATACGCCGCGAGAGCGGCAATCCTTTCGTCGAATCCCCGAGTTCGGCGAACATACTGAACAAACGTGATGATTGGGGAGATCCGTCCGCGTAGCGACTGGAGACGGGGGAGAAGGTTCGGTCGGAGGGATCGCTACCCGAGCCGGAAGGAGGGCTCGTCGGGCTCGCCGTCGAGGTCCTCCAGTTGGATCACGTCCTCGTCTTCGTCCTCGAGCTGCTCGCGGAGGTAGTTGACGTAGCGTTTGTGCTCCTCGAGCTGCTCGCGGAGGTGGTCGGCCTCGAGCTCCAGGCGCTCGTGCTCCCGGACGAAGCTCTTGGGGACCTCGATCTTCGGGGGGAACGACTCGCCGCTGTCGCCCATGCTCTCGAGCTCCGCCTCGGGAATGACGCGGACCTGTCCGTCGTGGGCAACGAGCGTATCCACGTAGTCCCGGAAGACGGCCGAAAGCGAGATGTCCCGCTCCTCGGCGATGTCCCGGAGGGTCTCGAAGGCGTCCTCGTTGACGCGGAACGAGATCGTCTTGTTCTTGTTGCCCATCACGACCCGATCGTCGCGCGGACTACTTAAACATTTGTCAGACGGTGGCAGACGTCCGCTCGCGTCATTTCCGGAAATAGAAACGTCGAGGCGGCGTCGGATTCCGGTCGCGTCGGGCGATCAAATCCCGGTCGCGTCGGGCGCTTCCGCATCCTCGACCGCGTCTTCTTCGGGGGTCGACCCGTCCGTGACCCCGCCGTCTCTGCCGTCCGCGAGCTCGTCGGTGTCGTCGAGGTCCTCGAGCGCCGACAGCGCCGCGGCCTTGTACGTCTCGGGGTCGAGGTCGTACTCCTCGCGGGCCATCCGCGCGTACTCGTTCCCCTCGTCGTCGAAAGCGGCCACGCGCTCGATCGTCCGCTCGGCCGTCTCGGCGACCCAGCGGTCGCGGACGGTCGCGTCGACCTCCGTGATCGACTCGGGACGGACTGAGACGCGCACCGTCCCGTCGTCGGTCTCGTACGTCCGGGGCTTGCCGACGACCGCGACGTACGCGGGCGGCTCGAGGTCCCGGAGCTTCGAGGCGGCCTCGGGCTGGTACTGCCCGGCGTAGACGAAGAACGTCCCGGTGGGGTCGACGACCCGACCCCGCCAGTACTCCGAGTCCTCGCCCACGTCCTCCTTCTCGGTGAGGGTGCCGACGAAGAAGACGCGGTTGGCGGACTCACCCGTCGGCAACAGCAGGTAGACGGGCGCGCGCTCGTCGTCGGACTCCTTGAACGTGTAGCCGGCGTCGTTGAACTCGCTCGCGAACACGCGCCGGGCGACCTCTCGGGTGGGGGTTGACTGGCTCATTTCAGATCGACCTCGCTTCGATCAGCGCGCTCTCGACGTCGACGGCGCCGGGTTCCTCCAGCTCGTCGACCAGGACGTACCGGCCGAACGTCGGCCCGGTGACGCGGTAGTAGCGGCCGAGGACGTCCTCGCCCATCTCCTCGGCGACGACGGTCGTGTCGAGCGCGTCCATCGCCATGTCCTTGGCCTCCTCGAGACCCATGCCGGTGAGCTCCTCGGTGGCCTCGCGGTCGAAGATCACCTCGGTGACGGTCTCGCCGTCGTCGAGGACGCCCTTGATCCGGAGGTCGAACTCGCCCTCGACCTGGCCGTGCTCGGAGCACCGCCCGTTCTGGAGGACGCGCGTGCAGTCGTCCTCGGGACAGCGCTTGATCAGCCCGGAGCCGGACTGGATGTCGACCAGCGCGCCCTCGACCGTCTCGGCATTGTCGCCGACCTCGATCTCCTCGTCTATCTCCGTGATCCCTGTCGTGCGGTTGAGCTTCACCGAGTAGCTCCCCTCGTACTCGTCGGTGACGACGTTCGAGAGCTCGTAGGACGCTCCCTCCTCCAGTTCGGGGAGATCGGAGGTCTCGAAAGCGACGAACTTGATCGTGCCCGACTCGTCGCCGACGAGTCCGACCTGCGAGATGGAGTCGCTTCGCGGCTCCCACAGGTCGACCAGCTTCACGCGCAGGTCGACCCACTGTTCGTCCTCGTCGATGTCGTTCACTTGGACCCGTTCCGTCCCGCCGCGACCGAGCTCGTCGCGCTCCATCCCGGCGTCGTCGAGGTAGCTGTTGGTGACGCTCCGACGCGCCTCCTCGAGCGGCACGCGGTACTCGTTGACGAGGTTCTCCAGCCGCTCTTCGATCTCGTCGGGACCCACCTCGAGGTGGTCCGAGAACTGTTCCGCTATCGCTTCCGCTTCCTGTCGCAGTTCGCTCATGGGTGTCTCGCCTCCGGTCGTGTTTCAATGGGAGGCGTACGACGGTTGGTTCCTCATGATATTAAAACGACGGTGACCGCGGTGAAAGTGACCGCACGACCGGAATCGATCGGCCGTCATCGGTCGGTTTTCGACCGGGCGTCGGACGAGAGTCTGACGAACGTCAGCCGCGCGCGGGCTCCGTTTCGAGTGGAACGGTCACACGGGTCGCGTTCACGGACGACGGTCGGGCCGTGGACAGCGATGTGTTGCGGGCGGCAACGGACCTATACTCCGGGCGGCCGAAGCCGAGGTATGGACGACCGGCTCGAACGGGTGATACGCCAGCAGCTCCGGAAGGCCGGACGGCAGTTCGAGGAGGCCAAGAAGGCGTACACGGAGGGTCGGGGGGACCGGGAGGGATCGAACGTCGGCGCGGAGCTGTACGACCTGCCGACCGACGACGGCCGAGCGCGGATCGTCTGTCGACGACACGCCGAGCGGCGGGCGGTCACCGTCGACGCCGAGGGCCGCCCGGACTGCTTCGAGTCGGGCCACGCCGACTGCGAGGGGTGTGCCGAGGACGTCCGGGACGGCTACGTCGAGACGTGGTGACCGGCGGGGGAGCTTTTATTCCTCCGTCGCGTGCGGGAGTGACATGCAACGGAAGCGGGTCGTCGTCGCCCTGCTCGTGGTCGGGGCGGGACTCGTTCTCTCGGGGGCACTCGGCGGGACCGCCGAACACCCGGACCCCGGCGAGGTCCCCGCGGAGTCGCTGATCGCGGTCGAGGGCGACCACGAGCTGTGGCCGTACACGAGCCGACGCCGGTCGGTGTACGGACAGACGCTCGCGATCAACGTCGTGTTCCTGAACGACGCCGAGACGGTCGAGCGGGCGCTCACCGCGGATCCGGAGACGGACTGGCAGGAGACGAACGCCTCGGAGGAGACGGACGAGTTCGGGGAGGGATACGGCGACGCCGGGGCGGACCGGATCTCGGAGACCCGCGACGGCAACGGGTCCGACCCCGTACGGGACATCGTCGAGGGCAACTGGGAGACTGCCACCGGGTCCGACCGGTACTCCTATTTCAGGGGGCCCGACGGCGGCGTGTGGAAGGGCGTCACGTTCGAGCTCCACGACGGGACGTACCTCGGGACGCGCGACCACGTTCGGGCGTACGAGTCCCCCGACGGCGAGTACACCGCGGTACAGGTCCACGAGGAGTACTACGACTGGTTCCGCCTGCGTCACACCGTCCCGAGCATCGACGAGCCGGCCACCCGGCTGGAGGACGAGTTCATCGACAACCCCACCGCCGCGGAGGTGAGCCGGGAGTACCGCGGGATCGACGGCGGCTGGAGCGACGGGTGGCTGTCGGTGATCGAACTCGCGCTCCTGCTCCCGACGGTCGGGGCGCTCCTCAGCCGACGAACCCGCGAGGCGGTCGCGGAGACGTCGATGCGGCTACGTCGGGAGGCTGACCGCCACGCGCTCGACGTGGTCCTCGCCGTCGCACTCGCGGGGGTGTTCGTCTCGATCCGGCACGTGGCGGTCGCCCTGGAGGTCGCGTATCTCTCCCTCCCGCCGAAGGCGATCGCCGCGCCGCTGTATCTCGTCATCGCCGTCGGGCTGCCCGCGCTCGTCGTCTCCGGGACCGAACGGTCGGACCCGACCGCCGCGTTCCTCGGCGTCGTGCTGGGGCTCGGCGCCGGATTCGTCCTCGACTTCGCCGCGCTCGGCGTGGCGGTGCCGCCCGGACTGATCGTTCACCGCGTGGCGATCCTCGCCGCGCTCGGACTGGTCGCCGTGGGTCGAGCCACGAGCGACCGCCCGGTTCTCGTCGCCGGCGCGCTCGCGTGGGTCGTCGGACTGGCGCTCCCGCTCGCGGACGTGATCTGAGGCGGCTCGAACCGGCGCGGGAACCGAAAGCCGGCCGACGGATCGCGCGCGGCAGCACCATAGAACTGATATGGTTCCGGAGACGATTCCGGCTGGAGAATGACGCGACGGATCAGTCGGCGCGGCGCGCTCGCAGGGATCGGTCTCGCGGTCGGGAGCGCCGGCTGCGCCGGACGGGCCCGGAACATCGCCGGCCGCGAGGGCTCCTCACAGCTCGTGTTGAAGATCCGGACCACGCCGGCCGACGAGGACCCGAACGGGATCCGGATCGCGCGGTCGCTCGCGGAGAACCTGGCCGCCGTCGGGATCGACGCGCGGGTCGAGACGATGAACGGGACCGACCTCCACCGGACGGTGCTCCTCAACCACGACTTCGACGTGTACGTCGGCCAGTACACCGAGGTGCTCCCGTTCGATCCCGACGTGCTCTACGGGCTCACTCACTCGCGGTTCACCGCCGAGGCGGGGTGGCAGAACCCGTTCGGATTCACCGACCTCGACGTCGACGACCTCCTCGAGAAGCAGCGGGCCGCGGGCGGCCCGGATCGGCCCGAGGTCGTCTCGGAGCTCCAGCGGTCGGTGTGTGAAAAACAGCCGTTCACCGTCGTCGCGTTCCCGGACGCGCTCGCGGCGGCGCGAACGGACCGGTTCGTCGGCTGGGAGATGGGGCCGCCGATCTCCGCGAGCGGGCTGCTCGGCATGGACTACGTCGACGAGGGGACGGAGGACGACGGCGAGCCGGTCACCCTCCGTCTCGCGACCACCGACGGACGGATCTCCGTGAACCGGAACCCGATCGCTGCGGAGTATCGCCGGTACGGGACGTTCATGTCGATGCTGTACGACCGGCTCGCGATCGCCGACGACGGAACCTCCGTCCCGTGGCTCGCCCGCGGGTGGGAGTGGCTCGGGCCGGAAACGCTCGAACTCGAGCTGCGGGAGTCGACGTGGCACGACGGCGAGCCCTTGACCGCGGCGGACGTCGCGTTCACGTACGCCTTCCTCCGGGACACCTCGATGGGGAACGCGGAGTCGCCGGTTCCGGCCCCGCAGTTCCGTGGGCGCGGGTCGATCGTGAAGTCGGCGCTTCCCGTCGACGACTCGACCGTCCGACTGGTCGTCGACGAGACCGACGAGACCGTGGCCGAACGGGCGCTTCAAGTCCCGATACTGCCGAAACACGTCTGGAGCGAGCGGGCCGAACCGGCGACCGTCGGCGGGTTCGAGTTCGACATCGAGACCACGGAGGCGCTCGTCACGGCCAACGAGAACCCCGTCGGGAGCGGTCCAGTACGGTTCGTCGAATCGACCCCCGGAGAGCGGGTCGTCTTCGAGCGGAACCCCGACCACTTCCTCGTTCGCGACGGATCGGCCGACGCCGGGAGCGTCGATGACGATGAGAGCACCGAGGACGCCGGAAGCGACGGGAACCGGACCGACTCGGCGACCGAGGACGGGGGCGGGGGATCGGTCCCGGAACGCTTCCTGGGGAAGCCGGCGTTCGACCGGCTCGAGGTCGCGATCGTCGGATCGGACGTCGAGGCGGTACAGTGGGTCGCGGACGGGTACGCCGACGGGACGGCCTCGAACCTCGGACCCGATTCCGTTCCGCGGATCGGTCGCGAGAGCGACACCCGCCTCGTGAGCACGCGGTCGGCCGCGTTCTACTACGTGGGATACAACGCGCGACGCGCGCCGCTCTCGAACCCGCGGTTCCGCGGGATCGTCGCGTCGCTTCTGGACAAGGCGACGGTCGTCGACGACGCGTTTGCCGGGTACGCCCGGCCGGCGAGCACCCCGCTCGCCGCCTCGACCGAGTGGGTTCCCGATGACCTCGAATGGGACGCCGACCGCGACGCGGACCCCGTACACCCGTTCCGCGGGGAGGACGGGTCGGTCGACGTGGCGGAAGCGCGCGAGGCCTTCCGGGAGATCGGGTATCGGTTCGACGAGTCCGACAGGCTGCTCGCGCGGGATCAATGAATCCGCTCCTGCCGGTCGTCACGAACGTCCTGTTCTGGGTGGCCGCGATGTGTCTCGTCGCGGGTGTGGCGATCATCGGGCCGCGGCGGCTGTACGGGGTGGGCGGAAACCTCGTCCCGTATCTCCGCGAATCGCGTCGGGAGGTCGCCGTCCTGCTCGCCGTGCTCGTCGTGAGCGGGGTCGGTCGGCCCGCGCTCCAGTCGGTCTCGGAGGTGTTCGGCCTGCGGCTGACCGGTGCCATCCTCGCGCTCGAGGGCGACTTCGTCGCGTGGCTTCAGGGGACCTTCCAGAGCCCGCGGCTGACGCTGTACTTCTCGTCGGTCTACGTGTTCGGGTACGCGTTCCTGCTCGTGTTCCCGTTCATCGCGTACGCGGCGCTCCCGAACTCGACGACCCTGAAGCGGCTGATCGTGGCGTACACGCTCAACTACGCGATCGGGCTCGTGTTGTACACCGTCGTGTTGGCGTACGGTCCGCGAAACGTAATGCCCGACGCCGTGACCTCGCTTCTGTACACGTTCAACCCGAACTTCCAGACGCTCACCGGGGAGGTGAACGTCGAGACGAACGTGTTCCCCTCGCTTCACACCTCGCTGTCCGTGACGGTCGCGACCTTCGCCGCGCTCACCCGCGAGGAGTATCCCGCGTGGACGCCGATCGCCTGGTGGATCGCCGGCTCCGTGGTCGTCTCGACGATGTACCTGGGGATCCACTGGCTCACGGACGTGGTCTTCGGGACCGCGCTCGCGCTCGGTTGCGTGTACGCCGCCTACTGGTACGTGGATCCGAACGAGGGGGGCGGAGTTGACGACTCGGAATCCGACGACTCGGAATCCGACGACTCGGAATCCGACGACTCGGAACCCGAAAGCGGGGAGACGAACGCCTGAACGTGGCGGGACGGAGCTACGCGCCCTCGACGAGCCGCCGGAGGTGTTCGGGCGGGACCGCGCCGCGGGCGGCGTGGCCGTCGTACGCGAACGTCGGGACTCCCGTGACGCCCCGACGTTTCGCCTCCTCGAACCGGCCCGTGACCTCCTCGCGAAGCGCGTCGTCGTCCAGCGCGGAGTGGGCTTCGGCGGGGTCGACGCCGGCGTCGTCGGCGAGCGAGACGAGGAGGTCGCGGTCGCCGATGTCCTCGCCCTCGCGCCACAACGCGGCGAAGACGGACTCGTCGAACGCCAGCCACGTCTCGTAGGGGTGGTGTTGTTTCACGTAGTAGGAGAGGACCTGCGCGTCGAGCGAGTCCACGTCGGTCGCGATCTCGAGGTCCATCTCGACGTCGTACTCCTCTTGAAGCCGCCGGACGTTCTCCTTGGCCTGTGCGTAGTAGTCCTCGTCCTTGCCGTCGTCGACGTCGGTGTCGATGGTCCCGTCGGGTCGCCGCTTCCCGCTCCGGAGGTCGAAGGGGTGCCAGTCGATCTCTAACTCGCCCGTCTCCTCGTCGCGCGACTCACGGTACCCCTCGAGCGAGTGACGGCCCAGATAACAGAACGGGCAGACGTAGTCCGAGAAGACCGTGACGGTGACGGGGTCGGTGTCGGTCATACCCGTTCTCCGGCCTCGAGGCGGAAAGCCCGTTCGACGGCGGCGATCGCCAGCCACTAGTACAACTAATGAATACCACCGGAGCATGACGCCTCCCTTCGATCCCGTCTCACCTCCCGTCGCCCTGACGATCGCCGGCAGCGACAGCGGCGGCGGGGCGGGGATACAGGCCGACTTGAAGGCGATGACGGCCCACGACGTCTTCGGCACGTCGGTCGTGACGGCGACGACCGCCCAGAACACCCGCGGGGTCCACGACGTGGTCCCGCTGTCGGCCGAGCACGTGACCGCCCAGTACGACGCGGTCGTCGAGGACTTCGCGCCCGCCGCGGTCAAGACCGGGATGTTGGCGACGCGCGAGGTCGTCGAGGCGACCACGCGGGCCCTCGAGACGTTCGACGGCCCCGTCGTCGTCGACCCCGTGATGGTGGCCGCGACCGGCGACCGACTGCTGTCGGCCGGGGCCGAGGCCGCCTACGACGACCTGATCGCGTCGGCGACGCTCGTCACGCCGAACGCCGACGAGGCGGCGATCCTCGTCGACAGCGCGGTCGAGACGCCGACCGACGCCGAGCGCGCGGGTCGCGAACTCGTCGACCGCGGTGCCGACGCGGCGCTCGTGAAGGGCGGACACCTCGCGGTCGAAGGCGACGCCGACCGCGACGACGCCGACCGCAACGCCGGCGACGTCGTCGACACACTCGTGATCGTGGACGGGAGCGACGACGAGGACCCGCGCGTACGCCGGATCGAGAACCCCCGGATCGACACGGACGCGACCCACGGCTCCGGCTGTACCCTGTCGAGCGCGATCGCCGCGCGGCTGGCCCGCGGCGAGCCGCTCGAGGCGGCCGTCGCCGACGCCGTCGACGGGATGGGCGAGACGATCCGGCGCGGCTACGACGTGGGCGAGGGGCCGGGGGCGGTGAACCCGACCGCGATGGACCCGTAGGGTTTTAGCCGCCGACGGCGGGAGTACGGGTATGCCAACGGGGATCGTCGGGGAGTTCCTCGAACTCAAGGAGGGGACGGACGCGGACGTCCTCGCGATGCAGTGCGGCGACTTCTACGAGTTCTTCGCCGACGACGCCGAGCTGGTCGCCGACGAGCTCGACCTGACGGTCTCACAGAAGTCCTCGCACGGGTCGTCGTACCCGATGGCGGGCGTCCCGCTCTCGGAGCTGACGCCGTACCTGAAGGCGCTCGTCGAGCGCGGTTACCGGGTCGCCGTCGCGGACCAGTACGAGACGGACGACGGTCACGCGAGGGAGATAACCCGAGTCGTCACGCCCGGTACCCTGCTCGAGACGAGCGACGACGACGCGCGATACCTCGCGACCGTGGTGCGCGGCGGCGATGGCGCGGGGCGCGGCACCGGCGGGAGCGGAAGCGGCGTGAACGGCGAGGGGCGCCGGAAAGACGGCGGAGACGCCGACGACGGCCCCTACGGCGTCGCGTTCGCGGACGTCACCACCGGCCGCTTCCTCGCGGCCGAGCTCGCCGACCGGGGCGACCTCCGCGCGGAGCTGTACCGCTTCGATCCCGCGGAGGTGTTGCCCGGTCCCGACCTCCGGAACGACGACGCCTTCCTCGGCGCGGTCCGCGAGGACCTCTCGGGGTCCGTCTCCGTCTTCGACGCGGAGGCGTTCGCGTCGGGGCGGGCGGCCCACGCGGTCCGCGAGCAGTTCGGGGCGGAGACCGCGGACAGCGTCGGGCTCGACTCCGACCCCGCGACGCGGGCGGCCGGCGCGGCGCTGTCGTACGTGGCCGAGACGGGCGCGGGCGTGCTCGCGTCGATGACCCGGCTGACGACGTACGCCGCGGCGGACCACGTCGAGCTCGACGCGACGACTCAGCGCAACCTCGAACTGACGGAGACGATGCGCGGCGACGCCGACGGGACGCTCTTCGACGCCGTCGACCACACGGTCACCGCCGCGGGCGGGCGACTGCTCCGCGAGTGGCTCACGCGCCCGAAGCGCGACCGCGACGGGCTGGACCGCCGACTCGATTCGGTGGAGGCGCTCGCGTCCGCGGCGCTCGCTCGCGATCGACTCCGCGAGACGCTCGGCGACGCCTACGACCTCGAGCGGCTGGCCGCCCGAACGACGAGCGGGAGCGCAGGCGCGCGGGAGCTGTCGTCGGTCCGGGACACCCTCGCGCTGTTGCCGGCGCTCGCGGAGGCGGTGGCGGGGACGCCGCTCGCCGACTCGCCGGTCGCCGAGGTCCTCCGGCGGCCGGACCGCGCCCGCGCCCGCGACCTCCACGACGAGCTGGACGGGGCGCTCGCGGAGGACCCGCCGAAGACGAAGACCGAGGGCGGGCTGTTCCGGAAGGGATACGACCCGGAACTCGACGACCTCATCGAGCGCCACGAGGAGGCGCTCGAGTGGCTCGACACCCTCGCCGAGCGCGAGAAGCGGCGACACGGGCTCTCACACGTCACCGTCGACCGCAACAAGACGGACGGCTACTACATCCAGGTGGGGAAATCGGTCGCCGACGGGGTGCCGGAACACTACCGGGAGATCAAGACGCTGAAGAACTCGAAGCGGTTCGTCACCGACGAGCTGGAGGAGCGCGAACGCGAGGTGCTTCGGCTGGAGGGGGCGCGCGGCGACCTGGAGTACGAGCTGTTCGAGGAGCTGCGCGAGCGGGTCGCCGGGGCGGCGACGCTGTTACAGGACGTCGGCCGGACGTTCGCGGAGCTGGACGCGCTCGCGTCGCTCGCGACCCACGCCGCGGGCAACGACTGGACCCGTCCGACGCTGACCGAGTCGCGAACGCTCTCGATCGAGGCGGGCCGCCATCCGGTGGTCGAGCGGACGACCGACTTCGTCCCGAACGACCTCGAACTCGACGGAGAGCGCGGCTTCCTGATCGTCACGGGGCCGAACATGAGCGGGAAATCGACGTACATGCGGCAGGCGGCACTTATCCAACTGCTCGCGCAGGCGGGATCGTTCGTCCCGGCGCGCTCGGCCGAGATCGGACTCGTCGACGGGATCTATACTCGCGTGGGCGCGCTCGACGAACTGGCACAGGGTCGGTCGACGTTCATGGTCGAGATGCAGGAGCTGTCGAACATCCTCCACTCCGCGACCGAGGAGTCGCTCGTCATTCTCGACGAGGTCGGCCGCGGCACCGCGACATACGACGGGATCTCGATCGCCTGGGCGGCCACGGAGTACCTCCACAACGAGGTGCGCGCCCGGACCCTGTTTGCGACCCACTACCACGAGCTGACGACGCTCGCGGACCACCTCCCGCGCGTCGCGAACGTCCACGTCGCGGTCGACGAGCGCGACGGGGACGTGACGTTCCTCCGGACGGTGCGGGACGGACCGACGAACCGCTCGTACGGCGTCCACGTCGCCGACCTCGCGGGCGTTCCCGAGCCGGTGGTCGACCGCGCCGACCGGGTGCTCGACCGACTCCGCGAGGAGAAGGCGATCGAGGCGAAAGGGTCCGCGGACGGCCCGCGGGACGGGGTCGACGGATCGGCGACGAAACAGGCCGTCTTCGACCTCTCGACCGGGTCGTTCGCGGGGAGCGAGGACGAAGCGAGCGGCGCGCGAAACGGGGACGAAGCGAGCGGCGAACGGAACGCGGACGGACCCGACCGTGACGACGGAAGAAACCGCGGGGACGGATCGGTCGGCACGACGACCGCGCCCGTCGAGGAAGCACGGCCGAACGATCGGCCGCAACTCGACCCGGAGACGCGCGCGGTGATCGAGGAGCTGGCCGACGTCGACGTCGCGTCGACCGCGCCGGTGGAGTTGCTCTCGCGGGTCAAGGAGTGGCAGGATCGACTCGACGAGGGGGAGTGACTCCCCCGACCTCGCGCTCGAGGGACGGATTCGATGACCGTCGACGGGAGGAGCCGACGACCGCGTCTGACGTAAGAACTAATGTGTGACCTCGTCGTAACACGGGTATGGGTATTATGAGCAAGATCCTCGGCGGGGGCGGACAGCGCTCCGTCGACGACTACGTCGAACTCGATATAGACGACTTCGCCGAGGCGAGCGCGGAGACGGGTATGCAGGTACACATCGCCGAGATCGGCGACCAGAGCGACGTGATCCCGATCAAGGACGCGGTGTACGACGGCGACTTCGTCATCGCCGACATCACCCGCCACTCCACGTCGGACCGGACCGTCGAACACATCATCGACGAGCTCCGCCAGGTTGCCGAGGAGGTCGACGGCGACATCGTCCAGAAGGGCGACGATCAGCTCGTGATCGCGCCGACCGGCGTCGCCGTCTCCCGTCGCAAGCTCTCCTGATCTCCCGTCGGACGTTCTCCTGAGCGCGGGCCGCTCGCGCGCGGGTGGGAAACCGCCCAGCGAGCGCGCGGGTCGGCGATCGACGCTCTCGGCAGTCGAACCGTGTCATATATGCCGTCCTCGCGCCCATGGTAGGCTGAATGGACGATCCGGTCCTACTCACAGGCGCGGGCGGGCGGGTCGGCCAGGCCATCCTCGATGGCATCGGCGAGGAGTACGATTGGCGCCTCCTCGACCGCGAGCCGCTCCCGGCCGCGAAGGTACCCGATCGGGTGACCGACGCCGACCAGTACGTCGCGGACATCACCGACGAGCGCGCCGTCCGCGAGGCCGTGCGGGGCGTGAACGCCGTGATCCACCTCGCGGGCGACCCGCGGAAGACCGCGCCGTGGGACTCCGTCCTCCGGAACAACATCGACGGGACGCAGGTCGTGATGCGCGCCGCTGCCGAGGCGGGCGTCGAGAAGTTCGCGTTCGCCTCCTCGAACCACGCCGTCGGCGGCTACGAGACCGACGACCGGACGCCCGACCTCTACCGCCCCGACGACGACTACCGGCTCGACGGCGACGAACTCCCCCGACCGGGCAACCTCTACGGCGTCTCCAAGGCGACCGGCGAGTTCCTGGGCCGGTACTACCACGACGAGACCGGGATGTCCGTCGTCTGCGTCCGCATCGGCAACCTCACCAAGGACCACCCGCCGCGGGAGTACGAGCGCGGACAGGCGATGTGGCTCTCACACGGCGACTGCGCGCACCTCTTCGACCGCTGTCTCCGGGCCGACTACGGCTTCGAGATCGTCTACGGCATCTCCGATAACGACCGGAAGTACTACTCGATCGACCGCGCCCGCGAGGTCCTCGGATACGACCCGCAGGACAACTCCGCGAACTACACCTTCGAGGGCGAACCGATCGCCGAGGACCCGCCGACCGACGAGCCCTGACGTCCCGTCCGTTCGATCGCTCTGCCCGTTCGACTGCTCTGCCCGTTCGATCGCTCCCGATGCGGCCGCTCGCTCGACGGATTCCTCCCTCCCGTTCACTCGAAGAGTCCCGACACGTCCCGTTGCTCGCGACGGTCGAGGTCGACGTGGTCGGCGATCCGCGCCGCGATCTGCGGGCGCGCTTCGGGTCGCCGGAGGAACGCGAACACGAGCTCCGTGACCTGCGTCCGGCCCGTCCCGCGTTCCTCACGCGCGAGCCTCGCCGCCGCCGACAGCGTCCCCTCGTCCCCGGCGTCGACCGCGGTCGCCAGCGCGGGTGCGGCGGAGAGCGTCGCCGCCAGATCGAGGTCCTCGAACCCGACCGCGACGCCGTGGACCCGGATCGGCGGCGGCTCGGTGGCGGCCGTCTCGGACGTTATATCGGCCGCCCCGGGATCGGCGACGAGCCGGCGACATCGCTCTCGCATCGGCTCGACCGCGATGCCGCGATACCCTTCATCGATCCCCTCGAGGAGGCTCACGGCGCGGCCGCCGTGGTCCGCGGCCTCGGATCGGTCCCCGTCTCGCGCGTGATCGGTCGCGGTCGCGACCGCGGCCAGCCCCCGAAGGAGCCGGTCGTCCCCGTGCTTGGTGTCGTCACCGTCGGCGTCGGTGTTGGGTTCGCGCCGGTCGAGACCCGGCCCGTCCCGATCGGTGAGTGCGCCCCGCGTCGACTCCCACAGACCGCGGGCCGCGAGGACGTGCCCGGCGTTGTACAGGGCGGCTCCCGCCTCGATCGCGGCGACGACCGGCCCCTCACGGTCGTCGTCACTGGCCTCGTGATCGTCACGGACGTCATCGCCACGGTCGCCACGGTTGCCACGGTCGCCACGGTCGTCGCGCGTCACGCCCGTCTCTCGGGCCGGGAGACGAATAAATCCCGAGTTCGGCCGCCGCCGAACCAACACGGTAATGTGCGGTGGGTACAATAATCGGATAGACGTGTCAAGTAGCCTCCTGCCGATCGTCGCGATCATCCTCGTTTCGGGGCTCGGCGTACAGCTGCTCGCACACCGGCTGAAGGTCCCGAGCGTGGTGTTCTATCTCCTGATCGGTGTCGTTCTGGGTCCGGAAGTGCTCGGACTCGTGACGCTGGATACGTTCGGAGACGGCCTCGAGATCATCGTCGGCCTCAGCGTCGCGATCATCGTCTTCGAGGGGGCGTTCGCGCTGCGGATCGACCGGATCCGACGTGCCTCGACGGTGTCGCTCCGGCTGGTCACGGTCAGCGCGGCCGTGATGTTCCTCGGAACCGCGGTCGCGGTCCGCACCCTCGAGGGGGCCACTTGGGAGATCGCGCTGCTCATCGGGGCGCTGCTCGTCGCGACCGGCCCGACGGTGATCACGCCGATACTCGAGGTCGTCCGGGTTAGAGACCACGTCGCGACCGCCTTGGAGACCGAGGGGATCGTCAACGACGTGACCGCGGCGATCGTCGCGGTGGTCGTCTTCGAGACGCTGCTGCTCGACGACCTCGGCGTACCGGCGACGCTCGTGTCGTTCGTCCAGCGGTTCGGCACCGGCGTCGCCGCGGGGGTGCTCGCGACGGTCGTCATCTACCTCCTCCTGGACAGCGAGTTGGTTCCCGAACGCGACGTTCAGGCGTCGCAGTTCCTCGTGTTGGCCGCGGCGGTCGGGTCGTTCGCGGCCGCCGAGGCCGTCGCGGCCGAGGCGGGGATCGCCGCGGCGGCGACGAGCGGGATGCTGCTCGGGAACGCCGACATCGACAACAGGGAGGAGATCGAGCGGTTCGCACAGAACACGACGCTCATCGTGCTCTCGTTCGTGTTCATCTCGCTCGCCGCGCTGATCGACGTGGAGGCGATACTCGGGCTCGGCGTCGGCGCGATCGGGCTAGTCCTCGTGATCATGCTCGTGTTGCGTCCGCTGGGGGCGTTCATCGCCACCTTCGGCGTCGAGCGGTTCACGCGGGCGGAGCGGCTGTTCGTCGCGGCCGTCGGCCCGCGCGGGATCATCCCGGCGAGCGTGGCGACGCTCTTCGCCATCGAGCTGGAGCTGGCGGGGAACGTCGCGGCCGGGCAGCTGCTCGTCGGGACGGTCTTCGCCGTCATCTTCGCGACGGTCGCGATCGAGGCGGGACTGGCGCGGCAGATCGGCGAGTACCTCGGAGTGTCACCAATGCGTACGATAATCATCGGCGGGGGTCGGATCGGCCAGGCGCTCGCCACACGACTGGAGAACAGGGGCGAATTCGTCGTCATCGTCGAGTCCGACGAGGACGTGGTCGAGCAAGCGCGCGCGGAGGGATATACCGTTCACGAGGGCGACGGCAGCGAGGCGGAGGCGTTGCGAAAGGCCGGCATCGAGGACGCGAAGCGGTTCGTCACGACGACGGGCGACGACGACATCAACCTCCTCGCGTGCCAGCTCGCCATCACCAAGTTCGGCGTCGCGTCGGTGTACTCCCGCGTGAACGAGCCGGAGAACGTCGACGCGTTCGAGAGCATCGGCGTCGAGGCCATCGACGCCTCGACGGCGACGGCAGTGGCCATCGACGACGAGATCGAGCGCCCGGCGCTCACCCACTGGATGAACGAACTCGGCGACAGCCACGACGTCCAGGAGGTCGAGGTGACCTCCGAGGCGTTCGCCGGCAAGAGCATTCGGGACCTCAACTCGGACATCCCCGACGGGGTGTTCGTCGCCGTCGTCAGCCGGGACGGCGAGAACCACGTGCCGTCGGCGGACAGCGTGCTCGAGTACGGGGACCACGTCACGTTCATCGGCAACGCCGACGGCGTCAAGCGGGCGATGAACCGGTTCCATCCACACGACTAGGCCGTCGGGAGTCGGCGTTCCAAGGCGAAAGCTCCTCAGGGCGGGAGGACGTCAACCGCCGGTTTCAGCGTCGGTAGGGATCTCGAATTCGAGTCGGCCGTCGAGGACGTGTGTTCGGTCGGTCAGCCCCGATTCGACGAGTTCGACGGTGTTTTCGACGACACAGCGATGGGCTGACTCCGGCCATCGGGTGACCGGAAGATCGATGAATACGGTCTCGTCGGCGACTTCGCCGAACCGATGGACTTCGACGACCGCGGCCGTCCCCTCTCGGAACAGCGACACGGACGGATGTGGTTCGTGGTCACCCATGAACGGGCCTTGAAGCGAGACCCGTGGCGGGGTGCCGTCGCCGCCGAGTGCCACGAACCGCTGTGTGAGCGACTGGAGTTCGGTCTCTTCAGGATGCGAGATCGACGTGTGGAAGTGTTTCGGCAGTGGGGCAAACCTCGGGTCAACGCCCACCGTGGCGAGATCGTCGCCGTCTCCGCGAAACTCGAGATACTTCCCGTCATCCCGGGGACCGTCGTCGGTCTGTACCGTCGGATCCGCGTGTTCGATCCGGGATTCGACGGCACTACACCCCGCAGCGGTGGTGGAGGCGGCGGTCAGTGCGGACGCGAGGAATGCGCGACGGCGCATAGCCGGCGGTTTCGATCGTAGCAGTAATGGCTTTGTTGAAATCCGATCCTTCGGATGTAACGCGAATTGAAACGGTCGGTATACCTCGAGTGCGAACGTGTTGATCCGGCAACGTTCCGATTTCCTGATAGACCCCCAATAACAGTTATCCCGGATCACGGTGTACTATTGGGTATGGGAGAACTCGAAACGGAGGAGGAGAAAACACGAGCGGAGATCGCTACCTATCTCCGGGACTTGGCTGACCAACTTGACAGTGGCGGGAACGTGACTCTCGATCTCGGGGGAACGGGAGTACAGTTAGACCCGACAGAGCCTGTAACCTTCAAACTCGAGGGCGAATCAGACTGGTCTGAAGGGGATACAGAGGCCAAACAGAGTATCGAGTTTGAACTGGTATGGTGGCGGGAAGCCGCCACTGCTGAGGAGGGGGAGTTAGACATTCAAGAGTAACTTTACGCTCATTTTTCGAGTCATGCTGATAGACCGATACGGGAATTCAATGGTCCGTCCCTGATCTGTACTGACCGATCTGGTCCCACGGAGAACGTACACGAGTTGTTCTATAGCGTCCTGACGGAGTCCCACGCGAGCGGAGCGAGGGCGATCGAAGGGAGCCCTCGAAAGTGAGCGGCGAAGCCGCGAACGAGCGAGCGTGGGGCACGTTAGGACGCGAACGCGGCGGCTGTCGAACGAAGTGAGACAGCCGCAAAGTGAGCGTCCTGACGGAGTTTTCGGACACACGCACGGCTCGCGATGCTCGCCGTTTGGTGTGTCCGAAAACGTCCTGACGGAGATTTGAACTCCGGTCCCTGGCTCCGCAAGCCAAGAGGATAGTCCACTACCCTACCAGGACTCGATTACACGTATCGCCGAGATACTTAAGACGGTTACGGTCCGTCGTGCGCCGTGCCCGACGGTCGCACGGATCGATCGAGACGCGGCCGGGGCCGACGCCGACCGGCCGGTGGCGACGACTGAACGTTTTTGTACCGAACCGGGACGAGTGCGGGGTATGCCGAGCGAAAACGCGACCCGAAAGCGGGCGGAGGACGCGACCGGCGAGGGCACGGAAACGACGCAAGGACAACGCTTATCCGCGGAGTCGACGACCCTATCAGGTACGCGTATGGGAGCCATAGAGGACGTCTACGAGGACCTCGAGACGGACGTCGAGTTCGAGGAGTTCGCGGCCGCCGTCGAGGACAAAGTCGAGCAGATGGGCGGGCTCGCGGACGAGGAGACCGCCGCGATGCTCATCGCCCACGAGCTCCGCGACGAGGAGGCCGACACCATCGCCGACATCGAGCCCGGCATGAACGACGTGAAGTTCCTCGGGAAGGTCACGTCCATCGGCGACGTCCGCACGTTCGAGCGCGACGACGAGGACGAGGAGGGACGAGTCTGTAACGTCGACGTCGCGGACGCCTCCGGCTCCGTTCGGGTCGCCCTCTGGGACGAGATGGCGACTGCGGCCGAGGAGGAATTGGAGGTCGGCCAGGTGTTGCGGGTCATGGGCCGGCCGAAGGAGGGGTACAGCGGCCTCGAGGTCAGCGCCGACAAGGTCGAACCCGACGAGGACGCCGAGGTCGACGTCCAGGTGCTCGACACCTACCGCGTCGAGGACCTCACGCTCGGGGCCTCCGACGTCGACCTCGTCGGGAAGGTGCTCGACACCGACACGGTCCGGACGTTCGACCGCGACGACGGGAGCGAGGGTCGAGTGGCGAACCTCACCGTCGGCGACGAGACCGGCCGGGTCCGCGTCACGCTGTGGGACGACAAGGCCGACCTCGTCGCGGAGTTCGAATCGGGCGAGGTCGTCGAGGTGGGCGACGGCTACGTCCGCGAGCGCGAGGGCGACCTCGAGTTACACGTCGGCGACCGCGGCACCGTCGACCGTGTCGACGAGGACGTCGAGTACGTCCCGGAGACGACGGACATCGCCGAGTTGGAGATCGGCGAGACCGTCGACGTCGCCGGCGGCGTCATCGAAACGGACCCGAAACGGACGTTCGACCGCGACGACGGCTCCGAGGGTCAGGTCCGAAACGTCCGGATCAAAGACGACACCGGGGAGATCCGCGTCGCGCTGTGGGGCGAGAAGGCCGACCGCGAGATCGAGTTGGCGGATCGGGTCGTCTTCACCGATGTGGAGATCCAGGACGGTTGGCAGGACGACCTGGAGGCGTCCGCGAACTGGCGGTCGACCGTCTCCGTGCTCGACGCCGACGGTGACGGAGCGGGAGCCGGCCGGTCGAACGACGGACCGGATGCCGGCGCGGCGGACGCGACGAACGGAACGGCGGCCGACGCGGGTCTGGGTGCCTTCGCCGATTCGCCGGGAGCGGACGACGAGGTCGAGGCGGCCACCGGCGGGGACGGGGCCGTCACCGACGGCGACGGCACCGCGGCGGCGACCGCCGACCCCGCGACCTCGGACGAAGTGGAGTTCACGGGAACGGTCGTCCAGACGGGGGACCCGGTCGTGTTGGACGACGGGGAGCGGACGAAAAGCGTCGAGACCGGTGCGAGCCTGCGCCTCGGCGAGGAGATCACGGTTCGCGGCCCGGAGCGCGACGGAACGATCCACGCCGAGGACGTGTTCTGAGACACGGTGACGGGAACTCAGTCGTCGGAGGGACGCCGGAAGGCCACGACGGATCCGAGACGAAACGACCCGCAGAGTGGCTTGGAGGCCGTCGTTCGGGCGCGTAAACGCCGGTAACGGAAAGCGTTATACGGTGGACGAACCCGACTGTGTGTATGAGTGTCGAGTTGCCGTTCGCGCCGGTCGATACCATCATCCGGCGGAACGCCGGCGAACTCCGGGTCAGCGCCGACGCCGCGGAGGAACTGGCTCGGCGGATCCAGTCGCACGGCGCGGAACTGGCGATCGACGCGGCCGAGCGCGCGACGGCCGACGGACGAAAGACGTTGATGGCGTCCGATTTCGGCGTCGAGCAGGTCATCCCCCGCGAAGAACTCTCCCTTCCCGTCGCGCCCATCGATCGCATCGCGCGGCTCCGTATCGACGACCGGTATCGGGTCGGCGTCGACGCGCGGATCGCGCTGGCCGACATTCTCGAGGACTATGCCGACAACGTGGCGAGCGCCGCCGCGACGCTGGCCCGTCACGCGGACCGCCGGACCGTACAGGCAGAGGACATCGAGACGTACTTCGCGCTGTTCGAATAGATGCGCTTCGGCTACAGCGAGCGGTGTCTCGACCACGACCCGGGCGATCGGCATCCGGAGAACCCGGACCGGTTGCGCGCGATACGGCGAGGCCTCGCGAAGCGACACGGCGTCGAGTACACCGAGGCGTCACCGGCGAACCGCGAGGCGGTGACCGCCGTCCACGACGACGACTACGTCGCCGAACTCGAGGCGTTCTGTGCGGACGGCGGCGGCAACTGGGATCCGGACACCGTCGCAGGTGAGGGGACGTGGGAGGCCGCGCTCTCGGCGGCCGGACTGGCACAGTGGGCGGCGGACGCGGCGTTGGACGGAGAAAACGGTCGAAAGACGCCCTTCGCGATCGGTCGTCCGCCGGGCCACCACGCGGTCACCGCCGACGCGATGGGCTTCTGTTTCTTCAACAACGCCGCGGTCGCGGCCGAGAGCGTCCTCGAGGCCGGCCGCGCGGACCGAGTGGCGATCCTCGACTGGGACGTCCACCACGGCAACGGAACGCAGGACATCTTCTACGACCGAGGAGACGTGCTGTACGCGTCGATCCACGAGGACGGACTCTATCCGGCGACGGGCGAGCTGACCGAGACGGGCGAGGGCGACGGAGAGGGTACCACGGTGAACCTCCCGCTCGCAGCCGGCGCGGGCGATGCCGACTACCTCTACGCGATCGACGAGGCGATCGAGCCGGCGCTCGACGGGTTCGCTCCCGATCTGGTCATCGTCTCGGCGGGGTTCGACGCACACCGCCACGACCCCATCTCGCGGATGCGGGTCTCCTCGGAGGGGTACGCGCTGTTGACCGATCGGATCCGATCGGTGGCGGAGGGAATCGACGCGGCCGTGGCGTACGTCCTGGAGGGCGGATACGGCCTCGACACGCTCGCCGAGGGCGTCTCGATGGTCCACGAGACGTACGACGGCCGCACGCCGGTTGATCCCGACGACGACCCCAGCGAGAAGACTGAGAGCCGGGTCGCCGACCTCCAGTCGGCGCTGGGATTGTAGCCGGGATCGTTCGCCCGTCGAGGCACCGACGACGTCCCTCGCACTGGCGGTGGCGTCGCCGGCGCTTTGCGCCGGCTGCCAGAGGCGCGTAGCGCCTCGCTGTCGCCGGCGGCTCTGCCGCCGGCGTCAAGCGAGAGCTTCGCTCTCGCCCTGCGCCAGTGAGCGGGTGCGTCAGCACTCGCGAACCCGACCGCGAGACCCCACTCGTTCCGCTCGCTACGCTCGCTTCACTCCCTGGTTCAAACCCCTATCGAAGCGTTCTCGACGAACGGCTCGCTACGCTCGCCGAGTTGTTCGTCGAGAACGCCCGGAGCGGGATTTGAACCCGCGTCACGACCGTGACAGGGTCGTATGATGGGCCACTACACCATCCGGGCAGACAGCGACGAAGCCCCGAAAGAGGGGGACGCCCGGAGCGGGATTTGAACCCGCGTCACGACCGTGACAGGGTCGTATGATGGGCCACTACACCATCCGGGCGCGTCGCAACCTGTCGTATCCGTGTCTGGCAAATAAGGCTTGTCATCGGCGGCGGCGATGGTGACCGCTCACAGGGAGGGCGGTACGTTTTTGTGTGTCACTCCCGAGCGTGAGAACGTGGAACGCCCCGGCGCGGAGAGCCGTGCGCGGCGGAGTTGGCAAACCTTATGGGACTGGAGTCGGTAACGCACTGTAGTATCTCGTGATAGCTTTTCCCCACCACCACCACCCATGGTAGACGTAAGCCAACACGAACTCGTTCCGGATCACGTCCTGATCGACGATCCCGAGGAGATCGAGGCGGTCCTGGCCGAGTACGACGTGAAGAAGACGAACCTACCGAAGATCAAACGCACCGACCCCGCGACACCCGACGACGCCGAAGTCGGGGACGTGGTGAAGATCGTCCGTGATTCGCGCACGACGGATCAAGCGGTCGTGTTCCGACTGGTCGTCTCATGAACAGGCAAGACCGACGCGTGGTGTCACGCGAGTACTTCTCCGACGAACGACTCGCCGAACACCACTTCCGATCCTTCAACAACTTCCTGGGTCGCGGGATGCAGGAAGTGGTCGACGAAAAGGAAACGATCGAGACCGACATCGGCGACAAGGAGGGCCAGGAGCCGGTCTACGTCGAACTCGGCGACGTGCGGATGGTCACGCCCCGAGTCCGCGAGGCCGACGGTTCCGAGGAGCTTCTGTACCCACAGGAGGCCCGCCTACGGAACATCACCTACTCCGCGCCGGTGTTCATGGAGATGTCCATCGTGCGCGGCGGCGAGGACGAACCCGAGACCGTCGTCGACAGCACGGAGACGAAGGTCGGCCGGATGCCGATCATGGTCGGCTCGGATAAGTGTAACATGGCCGACTTCACCGACGAGGAGCTTATCGACATCGGCGAGGACCCGGTCGATCCCGGCGGCTACTTCATCGTCAACGGCTCCGAGCGCGTGCTGATGACTTCGGAGGACCTCGCGCCCAACAAGATCCTCGCCGAGTACGACTCGAAGTACGGCGACGAGATCCAGGTCGCGAAGACGTTCTCCCAACGGCGCGGCTACCGCGCGCTCGTGCTCTGTGAGCGCAACCGCGAGGGGCTGCTCGAGGTCTCGTTCCCGTCCGTGTCGGGTTCGATCGACTTCGTGACGCTCGTCCGCGCGCTCGGGCTCGAGTCCGACGAGGAGATCGTCCACCGCGTCTCGGACGACCCCGAGATCGTGAAGTTCATGCTGGAGAACTTGGAGGAGGCCTCGGTCCAGACTACCGAGGAGGCCATCGAGACGCTCGGCGAGCGCGTCGCGAGCGGCCAGGGGAAGAACTACCAGCTCAAGCGGGCGAACTACGTCATCGACCGCTACCTCCTGCCGCACCTCCACGAGGAGGGCGTCGACGAAGAGGACGTGCGGATCAACAAGGCGTACTACCTCTGCCGGATGGCCGAGGCGTGTTTCGAGCTCGCCTTGGACCGCCGGGAGGCCGACGACAAGGACCACTACGCGAACAAGCGGCTGAAGGTCTCCGGCGACCTGATGCGCGACCTGTTCCGGACCGCCTTGAACAAGCTGGCGCGCGACGTGAAGTACCAGCTCGAGCGCGCGAACATGCGGAACCGCCAGCTCACCGTGAACACGGTGGTCCGCTCGGACGTGTTGACCGAGCGGCTCGAACACCCGATCGCGACGGGCAACTGGGTGGGCGGACGCTCCGGCGTCTCCCAGCTCGTCGACCGGACCGACTACATGGGCGTTCTCTCTCATCTGCGGCGCCTCCGGTCGCCGCTTTCGCGCTCGCAGCCGCACTTCGAGGCGCGGGACCTCCACGCGACCCAGTGGGGTCGCATCTGTCCCTCCGAGACGCCGGAGGGGCCGAACTGCGGGCTCGTGAAGAACTTCGCGCAGGCGATGGAGCTGTCACAGACCGTCGAGGACGAACAGGGGCTGAAACGAGAACTGGCGTCGATGGGTGTCGAGGGGATCCCCGGCATCGAGGGCGTCGAACGACAGACGGCGGACGACTAACATGGCACAAGCAGAACGCGAAGCGAAGGTGTACGTTAACGGGAGCCTCGTCGGGACCCACCCGGACCCGCACGAGCTCGCCGATCAGATCCGCGAAGCGCGCCGACGCGGCGACGTGAGCGAGATGGTGAACGTCTCCGTGAAGGAGCGAACGCGCGAGGTGATCGTCAACGCGGACGCGGGGCGGGCCCGTCGTCCGCTGATCGTCGTCGAGAACGGCGAGCCGCTGCTCGGCGACGAGGAGGTCGCCGCCCTCGAGCGCGGCGACGTCGACTTCGAGGACCTCGTCGACCGCGGCTACATCGAGTTCATCGACGCCGAGGAGGAGGAGGACATCCTCGTCGCGGTCGACGAGGGAGACGTGACCGACGGTCACACCCACCTCGAGATCGATCCGCAGCTCGTCTTCGGCATCGGCGCGGGGATGATCCCGTATCCCGAGCACAACGCGAGCCCCCGGATCACGATGGGCGCGGGGATGATGAAACAGTCGCTCGGACTCCCCTCCGCCAACTACCGGATCCGGCCGGACACCCGCCAGCACCTGCTCCACTACCCGCAGCTGGCGATGGTGAAGACGCAGACGTCGGACCAGATCAGCTTCGACAAGCGGCCGGCCGCCCAGAACTTCGTGGTCGCCGTGATGAGCTACGAGGGGTTCAACATCGAGGACGCGCTGGTGATGAACCAGGGCTCCGTCGACCGCGCGCTCACCCGTTCGCACTTCTTCCGGACCTACGAGGGCGAGGAGCGCCGGTACCCCGGCGGCCAGGAGGACCGCTTCGAGATCCCCGATCAGGACGTTCGCGGGGCGCGCGGCGAGGACGCGTACACCCACCTCGACGAGGACGGCCTCGTCAACCCCGAGACACGGGTCGACGAGTCCTCGGTGCTGCTCGGCAAGACCAGCCCGCCGCGCTTCCTCGAGGAGCCCGACGACATGGGCGGGCTCTCCCCGCAGAAGCGCCGCGAGACGTCGGTGACGATGCGCTCGGGCGAGTCCGGCGTCGTCGACACCGTCACGCTGATGGAGGGCGAGGACGGCTCGAAGCTCTCGAAGGTGAAGGTGCGCGACCAGCGGGTGCCCGAACTGGGCGACAAATTTGCCTCCCGACACGGCCAGAAGGGCGTCGTGGGCCACCTCGCGCCCCAGGAGGACATGCCGTTCACCGAGGAGGGTGTCGTCCCCGACCTCGTGATGAACCCGCACGCGCTGCCGTCCCGGATGACGGTGGGTCACGTGTTGGAGATGCTCGGCGGCAAGGTCGGCTCGCTTCGCGGCTCGCGCGTCGACGGCACGCCGTTCCAGGGCGAGGACGAGGAGGAACTCCGGGGCGGGCTGGAGGAGCACGGCTTCAAGTCCTCCGGCAAGGAGGTCATGTACTCCGGCGTCACCGGCGAGAAGATCGACGCGGAGATCTTCGTCGGGACGATCTTCTACCACAAGCTGTACCACATGGTGTCGAACAAGCTCCACGCCCGCTCTCGCGGGCCGGTCCAGGTGCTCACGCGCCAGCCGACGGAGGGGCGTGCCCGCGAGGGCGGTCTCCGCGTCGGGGAGATGGAGCGGGACACGATCATCGGCCACGGCGCGTCGATGGTGCTCAACGAACGACTGCTCGAGTCCTCGGACGCCGAACAGGTGTACGTCTCCGCGGAGACGGGCCTCGTCGCCGTCGAGGACAGGGAGCAGCGCCGCGTGTACGACCCGGTCACGGGCGACGAGGACGACATCCACGAGCTGGAGGTCAGCTACGCGTTCAAGCTGCTGCTCGACGAGATGATCGCCTTGGGCATCCGACCGAAACTCGAACTGGAGGACGCGATTTAAATGTCAATGCAAACACCGAAGGTGCTCGGCGGGATCGACTTCGGCCTCATGGACCCGGAGACGTACCGGGACATGTCGGCCACGAAGGTGATCACGGCGGACACGTACGACGACGACGGCTACCCGATCGACATGGGGCTCATGGACCCGCGACTCGGGGTCATCGACCCCGGACTGGAGTGTCGGACTTGCGGCTCCCACTCCGGTTCGTGTAACGGTCACTTCGGACACATCGAACTGGCCGCTCCCGTCATCCACGTCGGGTTCACGAAGCTCATCCGTCGACTGCTGCGGTCGACGTGTCGCGAGTGCGGGAAGCTGGCGCTCACCGAGGCGGAACGCGAGGAGTTCGGAGAGCGATTGGAACGCGCCGAGGAGCTCGGCGAGGACCCCCACGACGTGTTGAAGGCGGCCGTCCGGCAGGCCCGGAAGGCGTCCACGTGTCCGTACTGCGGCGAGCCGCAGGCGGACATCAAACACGAGAAGCCGACGACCTACTACGAGGTCCAGGACGTGCTCTCGGGCGACTACTCCGAGCACATCGCGGCCGCGATGCAGCCCGACGAGGAGGAGGACGACCCGGGCACCTCCCCCCAGGAGCTGGCCGATAAGACGGACATCTCCCTCGAGCGGATCAACGAGATCATGGCGGGCGAGTTCCGCCCGCGCAAGGAGGACCGCCGCGCCATCGAGAAGGCGCTCGACGTCGACCTCACCGAGGAGGACATGAACAAGCTGATGCCCTCGGACGTCCGCGACTGGTTCGAGGACATCCCCGACGAGGACCTGGAGGTGCTCGGTATCGACGCCGAACACTCCCGACCCGAGTGGATGATCCTGACGGTGCTTCCGGTGCCGCCGGTCACCACGCGCCCCTCCATCACGCTGGACAACGGCCAGCGCTCCGAGGACGACCTCACCCACAAGCTCGTCGACATCATCCGCATCAACCAGCGGTTCATGGAGAACCGCGAGGCGGGCGCGCCTCAGCTGATCATCGAGGACCTCTGGGAGCTGTTACAGTACCACGTCACGACGTTCGTCGACAACGAGATCAGCGGGACGCCGCCGGCGCGACACCGCTCCGGGCGACCCCTCAAGACCCTCAGCCAGCGGCTGAAGGGTAAGGAGGGTCGCTTCCGCGGGTCGCTCTCGGGGAAACGCGTCAACTTCTCGGCGCGGACCGTCATCTCGCCGGACCCGACGCTCTCGCTGAACGAGGTCGGCGTCCCCGACCGCGTGGCCAAGGAGATGACCCAGACGCTCAACGTCACCGAGCGCAACGTCGAGGACGCGCGCCAGTACGTCCGGAACGGCCCCGAGGCGCACCCGGGCGCGAACTACGTGCGCCGGCCCGACGGCCGCCGGCTGAAGGTGACCGAGAAGAACTGCGAGGAGCTGGCCGAGAAGGTCGAGGCCGGCTGGGAGGTGAACCGACACCTCGTCGACGGCGACATCGTGATCTTCAACCGGCAGCCCTCGCTCCACCGGATGTCCATCATGGCCCACGAGGTGGTCGTGATGCCGTACAAGACGTTCCGGCTCAACACCGTCGTCTGTCCGCCCTATAACGCCGACTTCGACGGCGACGAGATGAACATGCACGCGCTCCAGAACGAGGAGGCCCGCGCCGAGGCGCGGGTGCTCATGCGCGTCCAAGAGCAGATCCTCTCGCCGCGGTTCGGCGGGAACATCATCGGCGCGATCCAGGACCACATCTCCGGGACGTACCTGCTCACCCACGCCAATCCCGAGTTCACGGAGACGCAGGCGCTCGACCTGCTCCGGGCGACGCGGGTGGACGAACTGCCCGAGGCCGACGGCGTCGACGACGACGGCCGGGAGTTCTGGACCGGGCAGACGCTCTTCTCGGAACTCCTGCCCGACGACCTCAACCTCGAGTTCACGTCCTCGACCGGCGACGCCGTCGTCATCGAGGACGGTCAGCTGATCGAGGGGACGATAGACGAGGACGCGGTCGGGGCGTTCGGCGGCGAGGTCGTCGACACGCTCACCAAGCAGTACGGAGAGACGCGAGCCCGCGTCTTCATCAACGAGATCGCCTCGCTCGCGATGCGTGCGATCATGCACTTCGGCTTCTCGATCGGGATCGACGACGAGTCGATCCCGCCGGCGGCCGAAGAGCAGGTCGACGAGGCGATCGGTAGCGCGTACGACCGCGTCAACGAGCTGATCGAGACGTACCGCGCCGGCGAGCTGGAGTCGCTGCCCGGCCGCAGCGTCGACGAGACGCTGGAGATGAAGATCATGCAGACGCTCGGGAAGGCCCGCGACTCCGCCGGCGAGATCGCCGACCAGCACTTCGGCGACGACAACCCGGCGGTCGTGATGGCCCGCTCCGGCGCGCGTGGGTCGATGCTCAACCTCACGCAGATGGCCGGCTCCGTCGGCCAGCAGGCGGTTCGCGGCGAGCGGATCAACCGCGGCTACGAGGACCGCACGCTCGCGCACTACGAGGCCGACGACCTCTCGGCGGAGGCGCACGGCTTCGTGGAGAACTCCTACCGCGGCGGGCTCACGCCCGAGGAGTTCTTCTTCCACGCGATGGGCGGCCGCGAGGGGCTCGTCGACACGGCGGTCCGGACCTCCAAGTCCGGTTACCTCCAGCGACGGCTCATCAACGCGCTCTCCGAACTGGAGGCGCAGTACGACGGCACCGTCCGGGACACCTCCGGACGGATCGTCCAGTTCGAGTTCGGCGAGGACGGCACCTCGCCGATCAAGGTCTCCTCCGGCGAGGGCGACGGCATCGACGTCGACGGCATCGCCGACCGCGTCCTCGAGTCGGAGTTCGCCTCCGACGACGAGAAGGAGCGGTTCCTCGGCGAGCGTGCGCCGCCGACGAACCTCTCGGAGCACGCGGGTCCGGGCCTGAACAAGGCGGACGAGCTGGGGGTGGAATCCGATGACTGAGTACGAACACGTCACCGACGACATGGAGGCCGTCGTGGAGGCGACGGAGCTCCCGAAGCGGCTGAAGACGAAGGTGTACGAGACGCTCGAGGCGAAAGCCGACGATCACGGCGAGATCACCATCGAGCAGGCGACCGACATCGTGACCGGCGTCGAGAACCGCTACATCGAGACCCGCGTGGACCCGTTAGAGCCCGTCGGGACCGTCTCCGCGCAGTCGATCGGTGAACCCGGAACGCAGATGACGATGAACACCTTCCACTACGCCGGCGTCGCGGAGATCGACGTCACGCAGGGGCTCCCCCGGCTCATCGAGTTAGTGGACGCCCGGAAGACGCCGGACACGCCGATGATGACGGTCCACCTCGAGGGCGAGTACGCGACCGACCGCGAGCGCGCCCACGAGGTCGTCTGGTCCATCGAGTCGACGCGGATCTTAGCGCTCGGGGACGTCTCAACCAACGTCGCGGACATGCTGGTGCGGATCGATCTCAACGACGACACCCTCTTAGAGCGGTGGCCGACCCACACCGACCCCACCGAGATCGCCGAGATCATCGCGGAGACGATCGAGGACTCCCTCGGCGTCGACGCCAGACAGGCTGGCACCGTGATCGAGTTCGGCCCCAACGAGCCGAGCTACCGCGAGCTGCTCCAGCTCGTCGAGCGGCTCCGCGACATCGTGTTCAAGGGGATCGAGGAGGTCGAGCGCGTCGTGATCCGCAAAGAGCAGCTCGAGGACGGCGAGGAGTTCGTCCTCTACACCGAGGGGTCGGCCTTCGGCGACGTGCTCGAGATCGAGGGCGTCGACGCCTCGCGGACGACGTGTAACAACATCCACGAGATCTACCGGAACCTCGGGGTCGAGGCGGCCCGCGAGACGATCATCGACGAGACGAAGAACACGCTCGAAGAGCAGGGGCTCGACGACGTGAACGTCCGACACCTCATGCTCGTCGCAGACATCATGACGAACAACGGCGAGATCGAGTCGATCGGCCGACACGGGATCTCGGGATCCAAGGACTCCGTGCTCGCCCGGGCCGCCTTCGAGGTGACGGTCAATCACCTCCTCGACGCGGCGGTCCACGGCGAGTACGACGAGCTCGACGGCGTCATCGAGAACGTCATCGCCGGCAAGCCGATCTCGATCGGGACCGGCGACGTCGACCTCCGGATGGGGTCACGCGTCGTGGGCGACGACTGATGCGCGTCGAGCTCTCCGACGAGGCGCGGCGCTACATCGGCCGGTTCGACGAGCTGACCGGCGTGGCGCCGAAGGACTGCCTCGTGGAGGGCGACCGACTCGTGTTCCTGCTGCCGGCGGGCGAGATGGCGGCGGCGATCGGCCAGGCGGGAGAGACCGTCGAGGCGGCCGAGCGGGACCTCGGCAAGTCGATCGACCTCGTCGAGGACGCGGACACGGCGGAGGCGTTCGTCGCGAGCGCGCTCGCGCCGGCAGCGGTCAACGCCGTGACCGTCTCGGAGCAGAACGATCGGGTCGCCTACGTGGAGGTTCCCGAACCGGACCGCGGCGTCGCGATCGGCGCGGACGGTCGGAACATCGAGACCGCGCGGACGCTGGCGAAGCGCCACCACGACGTCGACGACATCCAGCTGACCTGATCGGGTCGGTGCGGCTCCGCTCGACCGCGAGCGGCCGTCGACTCCGGCGAGCTTTTTCCGATCCACAGCCACGAGCCGGTATGAACGGACGACGCGCGGACGAACGACACACGAACAGGCGGCGAGTTCTCGCGGCGATCGGCGCGGCCGCCGGCGTCGGCCTCGCGGGGTGTCTCGGCGGGAGCGTCGACGGTCCCTTCTCGGACGCCGACTGGCGCGAGGACGACGGGCTCGACGTCGCGACGCTGGCCGAGAGCCACGTCGAGTTGGCCGTCGAGGCCGGCGGCGTGACGCTCTTCTCGACGGCGGAGACGACGTTCGACGGCGAGGGAGACCCGAGCCCGTGGCTCCCGTCACAGGAGTACGAGTCGCGCTACGACCTCGAGAACGGCCGATGGTACTTCAGACGGGAGCTGACCGGCGGCGAGGAGCCGGAGGTGCTCGAACGGTACGTCGCGGACGGCGAGGCGCTGGTTCGCGAACGGGCGGGCGAGGACGTGCGCTACGGTCGGCAGGCGGTCGATCGAACGGCGGACGACTTCGAGAGAGCGCTTCGCGAGGAGGCGTTGGTGGGGATCCGAGTTCCCCAGGGGAACGGCGACTCGGGTGAGACGACGTACGCGGGACTCGGGAACTGGAGCCCGAAGTCGGACGGGGAAGGCGAAGTCGACGGGCGAGCGACCGCCCGTTTCGTCGCCGACTCCTTCGACGGCGACCGGGACGTTCCGGCGACCGTCGAGACGGCGTCGGCGACCGTCCACGTGTTCGAATCGGGGTTCGTCCCCCGGATCGAGCAGTCGTGGGAGGGGCCACACGACGGCGGCACCGCGACCGTCGAGGTCGACATCGCGTACCGCGACCGGGGCGCGACGGTCGCGGCGCCCGAGTGGGCCGAGGAGGCCCGCGAGGAGACGGCGGGCTGAGACGGGCCGGCAGGGCGGCCGGCGACGACGTCTGTTTCCGGTCAACGACGGCCTCTCAGGGTGGCTTATCGGTTCAACGGTCGCGAGCGTCCGCCGTTCACGATCTGAGAAACGCGCGCAGATCCGACGAGAGGTACCGCTCGAGCGATCTACGCGCGTTTCTTCGAGCGGAAAGACGACGCTTAAGTAGCTCCGTCGGGAAGGAGACGTACGATGGCGAACGGCAAATATGCCGCCCGTAAGCTCAAACAGGACCGGCAGAAGCGCCGCTGGTCCGACTCCGAGTACGCTCGGCGAGAGCGCGGGCT
This sequence comes from Halorubrum cibi, assembly GCF_900182635.1. GTDB lineage: Archaea > Halobacteriota > Halobacteria > Halobacteriales > Haloferacaceae > Halorubrum > Halorubrum cibi. Next base: position 197,906 of record NZ_FXTD01000001.1, read on the forward strand.
CAAGAAGAAGTCCGACCCCCTCGAGGGCGCCCCGCAGGCTCGCGGGATCGTCTTAGAGAAGGTCGGGATCGAGGCGAAGCAACCGAACTCGGCGATCCGGAAGTGCGTCCGGGTTCAACTCATCAAGAACGGGAAGCAGGTCACGGCCTTCTGTCCCGGCGACGGCGCGATCTCCTTCATCGACGAGCACGACGAGGTCACGATCGCGGGGATCGGCGGCGCGAAGGGTCGCGCGATGGGCGACCTCTCCGGCGTCAACTACAAGGTCGAGAAGGTCAACGGCGTCTCGATGATCGAACTGGTTCGCGGAAACGCGGAGAAACCGGTCCGATGAGCGGGGAGGAAGTCGAGGCGGAGTCCGACGCGGACGTCGCCGCAGACGAGCCGGATCCGGACGCGCCTGCCGCCAGCGAGGCAGCGAACGAGAACGCCGAGCTGTTCGGCGTCTGGGACGTCACCGAGATCGCCTACGAGGACCCCTCGACGAAGCGGTACATGACGGTGACGCCGATCGCCCACACGATGGGGCGACACGCGTCCAAGCAGTTCCAGAAGAGCGAGATCTCGCTCGTCGAGCGGCTGATCAACCGGCTGATGCAGACCGACGAGAACACGGGCAAGAAACAGCAAACCACCCGGATCGTCCGTGACGCGTTCGACGTGATCCACGATCGGACCGAGGAGAACCCGGTTCAGATCCTCGTGCGCGCCGTCGAGAACGCCGCGCCCCGCGAGGAGACGGTCCGCCTGAAGTACGGCGGGATCTCCGTCCCGAAGGCCGTCGACGTCGCGCCCCAGCGCCGCGTCGACCAGGCGCTGTTGTTCATCTCCGATGGCGTCGCGAACGCGACGTACAAATCCAGCACCTCGGCCGCCGACGCGCTCGCGAACGAGCTGATCGCGGCCGCCGACTACGACGCCGACCGTTCCTACTCCATCTCCCAGAAGGAGGAGCGCGAGCGCGTCGCCGCCGCGGCCCGCTGACGCGGGCGACCGAGCGACGGGCGGTTTTCCGTTTCTCGAGATCCTCGAAACCGCGAGCGACTGCGCCGTCGAGACGCATCCTTGCCGACGACCACGGAGAGCGGTCGCTCGGTGGAACGGACGAAAGAGAGGAAGAGAGAAAACGTCGAAACGGACGGGTCTTCAGTCGTCGGCGGGGGCGGCGCCGGAGCCGCCGTCGTGCTGCTGTTTGACCCACGAGAGCTTGCCGCCGGCCGCGAGGATGTCGCGCTCGCGCTCGGAGGCGTTGAGCTCGGCGGTGAACTCCCAGTCGTCGTTGACGCGCGCGGTGAACTCCGTCTGGCCGGAGTCGACGCCCGCGGGCACGTCGTCGACGATCTCGATGTCGTCGCCCTGGTCGATCTTCTCGTACGTCTCCGCGTCGATCGCGAGCGGGACGATCCCGAAGTTGAACAGGTTCGCCTTGTGGATTCGCGCGAAGCTCTGCGCGAAGACGGCCTCGATGCCGAGGTACATCGGACACAGCGCGGCGTGTTCACGCGAGGAGCCCTGTCCGTAGTTCTCGCCGGCGACGAGGACGCCGCCGTCGGCGTCGAGCGCGCGCTTCGCGAACGTGTCGTCGACGCGCGAGAGCGTGAACTCGGAGAGCTTCTCGATGTTCGAGCGGAACTTCAGGATGTCCGCGGTCGCCGGGATGATGTGGTCGGTGGTGATGTTGTCCTCCATCTTGAGGAGCGCCTCGCCGCCGTCCACGTCGATCCCGTCCTTGAGGGGCACGTCGCCGATGTTCGGGCCCTTGACGAGGCCGTCATCGATCGCCTCGTCGGGCGAGATGATGTCCGAGTCGGATTTCCCCATGCCGGGGCCGTACTTCGTTCCCATCTCGAGGCCGGGCGCCTCGAGGTCGCCGAGGTCCTCCGCGAGGTCACGGGGGTCGACGATCTCGCCGGTGATGGCCGCCGCGGTGGCGACCTCGGGCGAGCAGAGGAAGACGGAGTCGTCCTCGATGCCGGAGCGACCCTCGAAGTTGCGGTTGAAGGTGCGCAGCGAGACGGAGTCGGAGGCGGGCACGTGGCCGATGCCGATACAGGCGCCGCACGTCGCCTCGGAGAAGTTGACGCCGGCCGCCATCATCTCCGCGGTCCAGCCCTCGCGGGCCAGCATCTCGGAGGCCTGCTTGGAGCCGGGCGCGACGATCATCTCCGTCCCCTTATTGACCTCGCGGCCCTCCAGCATCTTCGCGCTCGGGAGGATGTCCTCGTACGCGCCGTTGGTACAGGAGCCGACGATGACCTGCTCGACGTCGGTTCCCTCGTACTCGCTGACGGGGGCGACGTTGTCGGGCATCGACGGCGCGGCGACGAGCGGCTCGAGCTCGCCGAGGTCGACCTCGATCGTCTCGGCGTACTCGGCGTCCTCGTCGGGCGAGAGTTCGACGAACTCCTCCTCGCGGTCCTGGCGCGCGAGCCAGTCCTTGGTCTTCTCGTCGGTGCCGAAGATCGAGGAGGTGGCGCCGAGTTCGGTGCCGAGGTTCGTGATGGTCGTCCGCTCGGGGATCGTGAGCTTCTCGGCGCCGGGGCCGGTGTACTCGAAGATCTTGCCGACGCCGCCCTTGACGGTCAGCTCGCCGAGCAGGTGGAGCGCGACGTCCTTCGCGGTCGCCCACTCGGGGAGCTCGCCCTCGAGGTGGACGTTGACGACCTCGGGCATCTCGACGTAGTAGGGGCCGCCGCCCATCGCGACGGCGATGTCGAGCCCGCCCGCGCCGATCGCGAGCTGGCCGAGCCCGCCGGGCGTCGGGGTGTGCGAGTCGGAGCCGAGAAGCGTCTTGCCGGGCGCGGCGAAGTTCTCCTTGTGGACCTGGTGGCAGATCCCGTTGCCGGGCCGGGAGAAGTACGCGCCGTAGGTGCCGGCGGCCGAGCGGAGGAAGCGGTGGTCGTCGGTGTTCTTGAAGTCGAACTGGTACGTCTGGTGGTCACAGTACTGCGCGGCGAGCTCGGTCTGTACCTCGTCGAGCTCGAGCGCTTCGAACTGGAGCCAGACCATCGTCCCCGTGGTGTCCTGTGTGAGCACTTGATCGATGTCGATGCCGATCTCCTCTCCGGGAGTCAGCTCGCCCTCGACGAGGTGATCGCCGAGGATCTTCTCCGTAATCGTCTTTCCCATATCGGTCGAAGATGGCCGTCCCGTGAATATAAAACCCGCGAGTGTTCCGCCGGATCGACCGTGTGGAACCGCCGGATCCAGCAAGAATTGGGTGAACGTGCCCGTGATCACACACCGAACGCGCCTCGTTCGGCGGGAGGTTCCGGCGTCCACGACGCGCGGACGACACGGTTTTGCCCGCGCCGCGGTTCAGAGGTGACATGTTCGAATCGGGGGAATTCGTCTCGGCCGCCCTGGAGGCGGCGGGCGCGACGCTCAGGCCGGAACAGCGACAGCCGAACGGAGTCGATCTCACGGTGGAGGCCGTCTTTCGACAGACCGAACCGGGATGCGTCGGCCGCGAGGGGAAACGCGTCGGTGACCGGACCGCACTCGAGGTCGACGACGACGCGTATCGACTCGACCGCGGCACGTACGTCGTCCGGTACGGCGAGCCGGTTCGGATCCCGGAGGGACACGTCGGGTTCGTCCTCCCGCGGTCGACGCTACTCCGCAACTCGTGTACGCTCGACACCGCGGTGTGGGACGCCGGCTACGAGGGCGTCGGCGAGGGGCGGCTCGACGTGGGACACGAACTCGAGGTCGAACCCGGCGCGCGGATCGCCCAGCTGGTACTCGCGCGCGCCGATCACGACGGGACGTACGACGGCGACTACCAGTACGAGGGGCTCTGAACGGCGACTACGAGGCCGTAGCTCGCGGTTCGAAAGGAACGAACGACCCCGCGTGCCGGCAAAAGGTGGCACGCGGGGTCGTTCAGTAGGTCCCCGCTGACGCTTCGGCCCTCCAAGCGAAGCGTCATCTGGTGTCTAACGCGTGAACCACTTAACGGTGCCGGGGGCGGCAGATACGACGTGTTAACGATAGCTGTTTACTTAATAATCATGAGGGACCCGACCGAACCATCCGCTCGCGGTCGACCGCGGATCTCCTCTGGTTGCCGCGCGGAACGCTCCTGTGAGCGGCGCACGCCGCCGACGGCTCGGGCGTGGCCGTCTCGACGCCGTCGCCTACGACGCGAGCGGCGAGGAGCTGGAGACGTACGCCGCGAGATCGGAGGTGGTGATGATCCCGATGGGGGTCCCCTCGTCGTCGACGACGGGTACGTGGTGGAACCCGCGGTCGATCATGGTGGTCGCGACCGCGGAGACGGCGTCCTGTGCGCCCGCCGTGATCGGGTCAGGCGTCATGTACCGCTCGACCGTGGTCTCGGCTTTCGGCTGGCTCTTCGCGACGATCTCGACGAAATCGGTGGTGGTGAGGATCCCGACCAACCGGCCGTCCTCGACGACCAGCGCCGAGCTGATGTCGTTGTCGAGGAGGACCGCGGCGGCGTCCTCGACGAGCGTGTCCGGGGCGACGGTGTGGAGGTCGGTCGTCATCAGTCGAGCCACGAAGACGTCCTCGATGTCGTTCATACGGATGGATCCCGCCGTCGCCGTATAAGCGTTCTCACGGCGGATACCGGTGATCCCGCCGGATCCGAACGCGATCTCACCGGAACCGCGAGAGTCCCGACTGCCTCCGCGGGCCGTTGCCGTCGGGCTCCGCGACCCACGCCGTCCGGTCGTCGCGGAGGCGGTCGCGGTCGATCACCGGGGGATCGTCGGGGTCGCGTTCGGGACAGCAGGGACCGCACTCCCGACCCGGATCGACGACGCGGTCGAACCGCTCGCAGTTGGGTCGACCGTCGTCCGTAGCCGTCGCGTGCGCGCAGGCGGGCGGCTCCGGTCGCCACCCCTTGCCGTAGGCCCGCTCGGCGATCCGTCGGCGCTTCCGCGCCTTCGCCTCGGGGGAGACGAGCGCGACGTCGGTCCGGAGCGACCGCTCCTCGCGGATCTCGACGCCCGGCGCGTCCGGGTCGAGGGAGGTCGGCTCCCGGACCACCTCGCGCTCGCCCGTCTCCGGGTCGAACCGCCAGACTCCGACCGGGTCGGGGATCCGGTTGAGGTGCGCGCGGGTGACGTAGGAGGCGGTCGCGAGCACGACCCGATCGAAGAGCCCGAGCGCGGCGTCGTACCGGAGCTGGGCCGCCAGGTCGCCCGGTGTCCCGAGGTCGGGCTTGTTCTCGATCGCGGTCAGCGACCCGACCCAGTCGTCGGGGTAGCGGGCGGTCGCGCGCACAACCGGTCGCCCCTCGCGACGCTCGCGCTCGAGATAGCCGGCCTCGACGGCGGCGTCGGCGGCCGCGCTCGCCCGCTCCGGCGGGAAGTCGAACGCCTCGGCGACCGGGACGGCCTCGCCGGGGCCGACGCGCGCCTCGATCGCCCCGTCCGGGATCCGATCCGGCGTCAGGGCGGCGCGCGCGTCGAAGCCGGGTCCCGGCGTCAGCACGCAGACGTCGACGATCCGCGCGCCCGGCCGCGTCACGCCCGCGCCGAGCTGCCGGGCGACCACCCGGTCGGACGACTCGAGGGCCGCACAGAGGGCCAGCTCGAACCGGAACTCCATGTGCGGGCGAGGGTCGCCGAGAGGTAAAACGCGTCGGCCTGCGGCGGGGTCGATACCCTCCGTCCGCGGCCGAAACCCGTATTCGACGCCGACTCCTAACTCGCGCATGCGCCCGGTCACGCGGAACCTCCTCGTCGCGCTCGCGGTGATCGCGCTCGCGCTGCTGGCGCTGGGCGCGCTGCCGAGTTACCTCGGGAGCGGCGACCCCTACTACCTCACCGCCGAACCGATCGAGACGGACGAGCCGACCGCGAACGCCACCGGCCTCTCCGAGCGCCGCTACCCGTACCTGACGGGCGCGATCGGGAGCGAGGACGGCCGCTCGGAGCCGTACCTGATGGGTCCGTACGGCATGAAAGAGTGGTTCACCCACACGCCGTTCGACGAAGTGGACGCGCTCACCCGGCGCGCGCCGGCGGCGGGCACCGACGGCGGCGTCCGGATCGAGCGCGACGGGGAAACGTATTACGTCGAGGTGACGCAGTCCCCGACATGAGCGACGACGGACCCGCGGAGGACCCGCCGGAGACGGACGCGCCCGCGAACGACGACCGCGCCGCGAGCGACCTGCGCGACCTGCCGGCCTTCTCGGACGGGCGGCTCCACTCGCTGCCGGGCGAGCCGGAGTGGCCGGTCCGGGAGGTCGCCGTCGAGTACGACCCCGGCTGGTTCGTCGGGGGATACGACCGGGTCGAACAGCCCGATGGGACGGAGAAGAACTACTACTGGGCGGAGCTGCCGCCCGCGACGGTCGTGGTCGCGGTCGCCGACGACCTCGTCCTGTTCGTCGAGCAGTACCGCCCGACGGTGCGGAACACCCAGCTAGAGCTACCCGCAGGGATCGTCGAGCCCGGCGAGTCCTACACCGCCGCGGGAGCTCGCGAGCTCGCCGAGGAGACCGGGTTTTCCCCGTCGTCGACGACGCTGCTCCAGGAGGTGTGGTGTTCGACCGGCGTGTTGCGCCACCGCCGGGGGTACGTGTTCGCCGAGGGGTTGGAGCCGGTCGACGTCGACCACGACAGCAACGAGTTCCTCGTCCCGCGGACCGTTCCGATCGACGAGGCGCTGGTGCTCGCGCGCGAAACGCCGACGAACGACGCGACGCTGGAGGGGTTGCTGTTGGCCGAACGCGACGGGATGTTGAAGTAGCGCGCCGTCGTCGCCGTGGCGGCGACGACCGTCGGGGATCTCCCTTCTTTGTCCTGCCGGCGACCGCACCGCACCTCACGCCTCCCCAGCCTCGGTCTCGACGACCCGCCGGAACCGCCGGCGGGTCCTCTCGACCTCCCTCGCGCGGGCTCCTCGCGCCCTTTCGGGCGCTCGGAGGCGCGCGCCGCCGACGAGACTAGCGCCGAGCACGAGAGTATCGGTTCGTCCACCGTGGGGTCGTTCACCGTCGTCGACTGGAACTCGACGAACGTCCAGTTCGACTCCGGAACGGGGAGCTATTAGTCGGCGCGGCCCCATCCTCCTTCCATGAGCCAGACGCCGGAGCAGTCCGTGTTGCTGTCGGAGGATCCCCCGATCGACCTGCGGCTCTCGGAGGCGGAACTGGAGGAGACGCGCGAGCGTATCGTCTCGTTCATCGCCGACCTCGTCGACGACGCGGGCGCGGAGGGGGCTGTCCTCGGTCTCTCGGGCGGGATCGACTCGACGCTGACGGCTCACCTCGCGGTCGAGGCGCTCGGAGAGGACGGTCTCCACGGGATCACGATGCCCTCGGAGGTGAACGACCCGGACGTGATGAGCGACGCCGAACGGGTGGCCCACGACCTCGGGATCGAGTACGACATGGTCGAGATCCAGCCGATCGCGGAGTCCTTCTTCGCGGCGTTCCCGGAGGCCGAAGAGGACCGGACGGCGGCGGGGAACGTCTACGTCCGGACCCGCGCGGTCCTCAATTACTTCGTCGCCAACGCGGAAGATCGGGTGGTGCTCGGAACCGGCAACCGCGCGGAGGCGATGACGGGCTACTTCACGAAGTACGGCGATCAGGCCGTCGACTGTAACCCGATCGGCAACCTCTACAAACAGCAGGTGCGCCAGCTCGCCGCCCGCGTCGGCGTCCCCCGCGACCTCGTGATGCAGGAGCCGACGGCCGGGATGTGGGAGGGACAGACCGACGCCGCGGAGATGGGTCTCGACTACGACACGGTCGACGCGATCCTCGCGGTCCACGTCGACGGCGGACTCTCGCGGGCGGCGACGGTTCGAGAGCTGGGCGTCCCCGAGGAGGCCGTCGACCGGGTCGTCGAACTGTACGAGGGAAGCGCGCACAAGCGATCGATGCCGCCGGCGCCGGAACCGTAGCGGAGTCGGTTTCGGTCCCTCCGTTCGGATCCGCGCGGATCAGGCGTCGTGTGCCCGTTCCTTCGCGACCTCCGCGATCCCGGCGTTCGCCGAGCAGTTCGGACACGCGTGTATCCGGCCGCGAGCGTCCGCGAACACCCGGACGAACCGTTCGGAGACGTGCGCCTGACAGTGCTCACACGTCGGCATGATGTGTCGAGGTATCGTGGGTCATGTTCGGTACACGTTCCCTTGGCTCCGGAGACTCAAGACCGCTTTCCGAATTCCGTCCAAAATTCGACCCGGATCGGCGGGATCGGTCGCGTGAGCGGGACCGAAAGCGTGCTCGAGCCCGCGCGGTTAGAAGTCGCGGAGCGCCTCGAGGACCTCGTAGGCGGAACCGCCGTCGATGGCCGTACGGGCCATCTCGAGGCCCTCCTCGATCGAGTCCGCGTCCTCACGGGCGTAGATCCGCAGCGCCGCGTTGACCGCGACCGCGTCGGCGAACGCGCCGTCCCGATCGCCCGACAGGACCTCCTCGGTGATGGCGGCCGACTCGGCGGCGACGTCGTCGACGGCGAGGTCGGCCTCCTCGAGGTCCATCCCGTACTCGGCGGTCTCGATCTCGAAGTCGTCGAAGGACGCGCCCTCCGATCCCGCGTCGTCACCCTCCGCGTCCCACTCGGCGACCTTGGTGTACCCCGGCCGCACGTCGTCGTACCCCTCCATCCCTTGGAACATCAGGACGCGGTCGAGGTCGTGGAACTCGCTCTCGACGAACGTGTCGACCACCTTCTTCGCGAACGCGAGGTGGTAGAAGGAGCCGAGGTGGACCGACGCGCCCGCGGGGTTCGCGAGCGTCTCGATGGTGTTGACGAACGTCCGGACGCCCATCGCGTCGCGGCGCTCGAACAGCTCGTCGATCGCGGGGTTGAACGCGGGCTGGTAGTAGAAGCCGAAGCCGGTCTCGTCGACCATGTCGGCGGAGTCGGAGGGCGTCAGCTCGGTGTGGACGCCGAGCTCGTCGAGGACGTGTTTGTACGCGTCCTGCTTCTGCGTGGGGACGCGGTCGCCCGAGTGGACGACGACGGGCGTGCCCGCGGCGGCCGCGACCGCCCCGGCCGCGACGCCTAAGACCGCGGTCCGGCCCTTTCCGTCGTAGTTCGCGCCGCAGTCGACCGGGTCGCAGTCGGGCTCCGCGTACTCGACGCGCTCGCACATCACGTCGACGTACGCGCCCAGTTCCTCGGGCGTGTTCCGCTTCCAGCGGTTCGCGAGCCAGAACGCCCCGAGCGTCGTCGGGTCGGGCTCGTCCGCGAGGATCCGCTCGAACGCCTCCGTCGCCTGCGCGCGCGTCAGGTCGTCCGCCGACTTGTGCCCTGAGCCGCAGACCTCGGTCATCAGCCGCTTGAGGGGCCACTCGCCGAACTCCTGGGTCGCCTGAGCCATACGCGCCGTTCGGGTTCTCGAACGAAAAGCCTCCCGCTCGACTCCCGCGCGACGGGAACGGGCGGGCGGCGACGCGGTCCCGGTTTCGGACGCGCGCGGGCCGAGGCCGGGATCGACGGAACGCGTCCCGCGGGATCCGTGCCAACCGATCACACAACACAACCGATCGAGCGTTTCTATTCTACTTCTATAAAATCTGTTCTTTCATTTATTTTGGGCTAATAGGTGTGTAGTGGGGTGCTAAATCAGTTAGAACTATATGTGCGTCCATTCTGTGGGAGATCGTACCCGATGACGTCCAAATCCGTGGCGACCGCACTCACGCTGTATCGCTCCCGCACGCTGACGCTCGAGCAGGCCGCCACCGTCGGCGGCTGCTCCGCGGCACAGCTCGAGGAGAGCGCGCGGGCGTTCGCGCCGGTCTCCCCTCGGTCCCCCGACGACGACTGAGACTCCTGCGTCCCGAACGACGCGTACCTTTCGGAACGATCGACACCCTCCGAAACCCGTACGTACCCGCGGCCCCTGCTACCGATAATGAGTCTGGACGCCGACTGGCGGGCCGACCTCGACCCGGTCGACGCCGTCCTCATCGACGAGTACCAGAGCGGCTTCCCCGTCGAGTCGCAGCCGTTCGAGCGGGTCGCCGCGGAGATCGCGACCGAAACGGGCGTCGACGTCGACGGCGACGAGGTCCTCGACCGCGTCCGCGACCTCCGCGAGCGCGGCGTGTTCCGGCGGTTCGGCGCGGTGCTCAACCCGCCCGTCATCGGCTCCTCGACGCTCGCCGCCGTTCAGGCTCCCGAGGATCGGTTCGACGAGATCGCCGAGGTCATCAACGGCTACCGACAGGTGAACCACAACTACCGCCGGGACCACGAGTGGAACCAGTGGTTCGTCGTCACCGCCGGCTCCCGCGAGAAGCGAGACGCGATCCTCTCCGAGATCGAGGAGCGAACCGGTTGTGCGGTGTTGAACCTCCCGATGCTGACGGACTACTACATCGACCTCGAGTTCCCCGTCGTCAACGGTGACCGGTTCGCCAGAGAGTCGCTGGAACGGACGGACGTGTCGGCGACTCGCATCTCGGAGAACGCCCGCGGCGATCTCACCGCACTTGAGGCCGACCTCCTCGTCGCGATCCAGGACGGTTTCCCGCTGTCGGCGACCCCGTACGCCGACGTGGCCCGCGAGATCGGTGCCGACGTCGACGACGTGCTCGCGGCGGTCGACTGCCTGCTCGCCGACGGTTGTATCAAGCGCATCGGCTGCGTCGTCAACCACGTCGTCACCGGGTTCACGAACAACTGTATGGTCGTCTGGGACGTGCCCGACGACGAACTCGACGCGCGCGGCGAGGCGGTCGGGAGCCTCCCGTACGTCACCCTCTGTTACCACCGTCCCCGCCGTCCCGAGCAGGGGTGGGAGTACGACCTGTTCACGATGATCCACGGCCGCGAGGCCGAGGCGGTCGACGCGAAGATCGACGAACTCGCCGCGGAGTACCTCCCGTTCGAGCACGAGCGGCTCTACTCGACGGAGACGCTGAAACAGACCGGCGCGCGGTACGACGAGCTCGTCGCGAACGAGAACGACGCCTGAGCGTTCACCGACTCGAGAGGCGAGCGTTTATGACCGAAGCCGCGGCCACCGTCCCCGTGGCCTGATCGAGGCCCGGAACGGGAGGCGGTCGCGCGGCGGTCGTTCCGGGACGGTGACGCGTCGCCTGTTCGCCATCGGTACCGACGACCGGAGGGTCCGCTACAACCGTTCTCGAAGTCGTCGGGCCGTCGTGTCGCCGACGCCGTCGACGTCGACGAGGTCCTCGAAGGAGGCCTCGCGGACGTTCTCGACCGACCCGAACCGTCGGAGCAGTCCCTTCCGCGTCTCCGGACCGACGCCGGGGACGTCGTCAAGAACCGTCTTCACCTCGTCGCGGACGGTCTGGTGGTACTGAACGGCGAAGCGGTGAGCCTCGTCGCGGACGCGCTGGAGCAGGTGGAGCTCCGGCGCGTCGTCGGGCCACCGCAACGGGCCGTCCGGCGTCACCACCAGCTCCTCGGCCTTCGCTAAGGCGATCACCGGCACCTCCCAGCCGGCCTCCGCGAGCGCGTCGCGAGCCGCGCCGAGCTGTCCCTCGCCGCCATCGATCAGAAGCAGATCCGGATCCGGACGGTCGTCGCGGTCCTCGACCGCTCGGGTCGCACGCCAGCGGACCAACTCCCGCATGTTTGCGTAGTCGTCGTTGCGGTCGGTGAGCTTCTTCCGGCGGTACTCGCTCGTCCGCGCGCTCCCGTCGACGAAAGAGACGTTCGAGCCGACGACGGCGGTTCCGGACGCGTGACTCACGTCGAACCCCTCGATCCGCGCCGGGCGGTCGATCCCGAGGCGGTCGGTGAGCGCGCCCACGGGATCGTCGCGGCCGCCGCGCTTCCGGGCGTTCTTCAGCGCGAGCTCGACGAGCTTCGCCTCCCGGCCGGCACCCGGAACGCGGACCGAAACCCCCTCGCGTTCGAGCCAGTCGACCACGTCGTGGTCGGCGGGGCGCTCCGCGAGGAGGACCGCGTCGGGGAACTCGCGTTCCGCGTAGTACTGGGCGAGGAACGCCGACAGTACCGCCGCCGGGGTGTCAGCGTCCTCGGTGACGGCGTCGTCGCCGTCGCTCTCGTCGGTCTTGCCGTCGCTGCCGACGTCGCCGCCCTCCGCGCCGCCGATCGCCGCCTCCGCCGCCTCCGCCGTCGGCGTGTCGAGCCCGTGACGGCTCCGGTCGACGAGCTGGCCGCGCTCGCTGTGGAGCCGCGCGACGCGGGCGGTATCGCCCTCGACCGCGGCGGCGAGCACGTCGACGGTGCGGTCGTCGGAGCGGTCGCTCACCGCCTCGCCGCCCTCGCCGTGGAACGCCTCGGCGGCCTCGAGCCGGTCGCGGAGGTTCGCCGCGCGCTCGAACTCGGCGTTCTCCGCGGCCGCCTCCATTCGGCGGCGGAGCGGCTCCGCGAGCACGCCGGTCTCCCCCTCGAAGAACCGACGTGCGGCGGCGACGTCCTCAGCGTAGCTCTCGTGGTCGATCTCGCCGGTACAGGGGGCCGAGCAGATCCCCATCTCGTAGTCGAGACAGGGGCGGTCGCGGTTCGCGTACTTGTGATCCGAGCAGCCGCGGAGCCGGTACTCGTCGCGGACCGCCTTCACGACCGTCTCGACGCGGCCCTTGTCCGTGAACGGACCGTACGCGACCGCGCCCTCCTCGGGGTCGCGTGTGACCTCGATCCGCGGGATCTCGTGGTCGGAGAAGGCGACGAGCGGGTAGGACTTGTCGTCCTTCAGCCGGACGTTGTACCGGGGTCGGAGTCGCTTTATGAGGTTGGCCTCGAGCAACAGCGCCTGCGTTTCGGTGTCGGTGACGGCGAACTCGACCCGATCCGCCCGCTCGACCATGCCGCGGATCCGGGCCGATCTGGGGTCGGCGTACGACCGAACTCGGTCCCGAATATCGACCGCCTTACCGACGTACAGCGTGGTCTCACCGGACCGAAACTGGTACACGCCGGGTTCCGTCGGGAGATCGCCCGCACGGGATCTCACGACGTCAGAGTCCATCGGTGACACGTAGCCGTCGGACGCGCTTGAACGCTGCGGGCGGCACCCGCAGCGTCGACGTGATTCGTACTCCTCACGCGAGTATCAGATTTGATTCTTCGGAGGCGGATCTTATATGGGCGGTTCGGCGAGGTTCGGATGAACATGACGGGATTTCGAGGGCTCCTCCGCCGCGTGCTCGGACGGGACCGGGGAACACGATCGGTCCCGGACGGCGGGGTCGTCGTCGACGGGGCGTCAGGCGAGGACTTTCCGGAGGCGGACGCGGGGACCGGGACGGACGAACGCGCGAACGAGCGCCACACGGTCAGCGACGAGGACGGCGTCAACCGCGCGGAGACGCTCGCGGACGCGGGATTCGAGCAGATGTTCAACGCGACGGGCGTCCCGACGTTCGTTCTCGACCGTGAGGGCAACGTCGCCGAGTGGAACGAGGCGATCGCCACGCTCACCGGCGTGGACCGCGAGGACGCGATCGGTCACGGACACGTCTCCGAGCTGTTCTACCCGGACGGTCGTCGAGCCGACACGCTCGCGGACAAGGTGCTCGACGCGCCGGAGAACACGGACGAGGCGTATGACGTCGAGCGCCACGATTCCGTCCGGAACCGCTACCGCGACTCCAGCACGATGGTCGACCGCCACGGCGACGAGCGACACATCGAGTTCACCGCGACCCCGCTGTACGACGACGACGGCGGCGTAGTCGGCGTGACCGAGGTCGTCATCGACCGAACGGAGAACGTCGAGGGACGGAAGGCGACCGCGGCGCTGATATCCGAGATCCGAGGGACCGCAGAGGCGATCGGCGAGGGCGACTTGGAGGCTCGGATCTCTCGTGGGGACTCCTTCGAACGGCTCGACGACGACCTGCTCCGGGTCGTGGGCGCGGTCAACGGGATGGCCGCGAACCTCGAGGAGCTCTCCCGGAGCGTCCACGAACAGGCTCGCGAGATCGACGACACCGTCGAGGAGGCGAGCGCGGCGGCGGGCGAGATCGCGACGAACGTCGACGAACAGAACGGGCTGTTAGAGGAGGGCGTCGCGGAGATGCAGTCCTTCTCGGCCGGGATGGAGGAGGTCGCCGCGACCGCCGATCAGGTCGACGCGGCGGCCTCGAACGCCAGAGAGGCCGCCGAGGAGGGGCTCGACGCCAGTAGCGACGCCCGCGAGGCGACGGAGGACGTGGTGGAGATCGGCGACGAGCTGGTCGACAGCGTCGGCGCGCTCTCGGATCGGATGGACGACATCGAGGAGGTGATCGAGGTGATCTCGGACGTCGCGGAACAGACCAACCTGCTGGCGCTGAACGCCAACATCGAGGCCGCCCGCGCGGGCGAGGACGGCAACGGGTTCGCGGTCGTCGCGGAGGAGGTGAAGAAGCTGGCCGACGAGACTCGCGGGCACACCGAGGCGATCACCGACAGCCTCGCCGAGCTTCAGGCGCAGTCGGACGAGACGTCGGCGGCCGTCGAGCGCTCGCACGAACGGATCGAGGACGCGGGCGAGGAGATAGAGACGGTTCTCGACTCGCTGTCGGAGATCGCAGACGCGGTCGACGAGGCGGCGGACGGCGTCGCCGAGGTGGCGCGGACGACCGACGATCAGGCGGCGACCGTCGAGGAGCTCACTGCGACCCTCGAGAGCGTCCGCGACCGCTCGGACCGGACGGAGTCGGCGACCGAACGGATCGTCGACGCGACCGACGACCAGGAGGCCGTGGTGGCGGAGCTGATAGCGCGAGTCGAACGGCTCGACGCCGCCCGCTGAGCGACGAATCGTCCCGTTTTCGGACCGGCCGAAACGCGGACTGCCGAACGTTTAACACCGTTCAGGACCCAGAAATCGTATGTCCGCCACGCCGCCCGGACCCGTCGGGGATCCCCTCTTCGGCAACGGTCGCCAGTACGCCGACGATCCGTTCGGTTTCATGCGCGCCTGCGCCGACAGCTACGGCGACGTCGTGCGGTTCGACCTCGGTCCGCGCGAGACGTACCTGCTCACGAACCCCGACGACATCGAACGGGTGCTCGTCGCGGAGGCGGAGCGGTACCGCAAGCCCCAGTTCGGCGACGACGCGATGGGGACGCTACTGGGTGAGGGGCTGTTGTTGAGCGAGGGTGAGACGTGGCGTCGACAGCGGCGACTCGCGAACCCGTCGTTTCACAGCCGTCGGATCGGCGCGCTCGCGGGGACGATGGTCGAGCACACGGCGTCACAGCTCGCCGAGTGGGAGGACGGCGAGGTCGTCGACGTCCAACTCGAGATCGCGCGGCTCACGGTTCGGATCATCGTCTCGGCGATGTTCGGCGCGGACGTCACAGACGAGGAGGTCCGGACCGTTCAGGAGAGTCTGGAGCCGCTCGGCGCGCGGTTCGAACCGGACCCGCGCCGCTTCCTGATCCCGAACTGGGTGCCGACGCGCGAGAACCGCGAGTTCGCCGCCGCCGTCGACACGCTGGAGTCGGTGATCGACGGGATCGTCGATCGCCGACGGGGGACCGAGCGCGACCCCGCCGTCGACCCGGCCGGTCCCGAGGGGGTCGCCGTGAGCGGTCCGCCGGGCGACCCCGACGGCGACGTGCCGATGGACCTGCTGTCCGTCCTGCTCCGGGCGCGCGAGCGCGGGGAGCAGACCGACGAGAACCTGCGCGACGAGCTGGTGACGATGTTGCTGGCGGGTCACGACACGACCGCGCTCGCGTTGACGTACACGTTCTACCTCCTCTCGAAGCACCCGACGGCTCGAGAGCGCGTGGAGCGGGAGGCGATGGCCGCGACCGACTCGGGGCCGCCGGACGCCGCGGACGCTAGGAAGATGACGTACACGGACCGGGTCCTCTCGGAGTCGATGCGGTTGTACCCGCCCGTCTACACGCTGTTCCGCGAGCCGAAACTCGACGTGAAACTCGGTGGCTACCGGATCCCGGAGGGGTCCGCCCTGATGTGCTCGCAGTGGGTGGTCCACCGCTCCTCGCGGTGGTACGACGATCCGAACGCGTTCGACCCGAGCCGGTGGAGTCCCGAGCGACGGAGCGCGCGCCCGCGGTTCGCGTACTTCCCGTTCGGCGGCGGACCGCGCCACTGTATCGGGAAGGCGTTCTCGCTTCTGGAGGCGAAATTGATCCTCGCGTGCGTCTGTTCGCGCTACGAACTCGAGTACGAAGGGCCGGACCTCTCGCTTCGCGGGTCGCTGACGATGCATCCCGATCACCCGGTGCCGATGCGGATCCGCGAGCGCTGACGCGGGACGCGTCGTGACCGCCACCGCCGTATCGCCGTCGTTTTCGCTACGTCACCCCGCCCTCGCTCGTCGCGTACGCCTCGTGCGCCCCGGTCTCGAGGATCGCCTCGATCCGGTCGACGACCTCGAGGACGTCCGCGAAGGAGGTGTACGGCGCGGCCGGACACACCCGAACGACGTTCGGCGGCCGGAAGTCGACGACGACTCCCCGGTCCGTCAGGGCCGTGCTCAGCCGCTCGGCGTCGGGATGTTCCAGGGCCACGTGGCCGCCCCGGGCGTCGCGGTCTCGGGGTGTCCCGACCGAGACGTCGGGGAGTCGCTCGTCGACCGAGGCGATCAGGAAGTCGGTGAGCGCGAGCGACTTCGCCCGGATCCGCTCGATACCCGCCTCGCGAAGCGTCTCGACGGAGCCCTCAAGCGGGGCCGCCGCGAGCAGCGGCGGGGTGCCGATCTGCCACGCACCGGCCGAGTCGGCGGGGGTATACGTCAGGTTCATCTCGAACTGCGTCGCCTTCTCGTGGCCCCACCAGCCGGCGAGCGCGGGGGTGAGCCCGTGGTGTCGTTCGGCGACGAACAGCGCGCCGATCGAGCCGGGTCCGGCGTTGAGGTATTTGTACGTACACCAGACCGCGAAGTCGACGCCCGCGTCGGCGAAGGCGTGCGGCACCGCCCCGACCGAGTGGGCGGCGTCGAATCCCGCGTACGCGCCGGCGTCGTGTGCGGCTCGCGCGACCCGCTCGACGTCGAACAGCTGGCCCGAGCGGTAGAGCGCGGTCGGCATGAAGACGATCCCCACGTCGTCGTGCTCCGCGAGCGCGGCCTCGACGTCGGCGGGATCGATCGTCCGACCGTCCCGGCTCTCGACGGTCCGGAGCTTCTCCTCCGGATCGATCCCTCGCGAGCGGAGCTGTGCGCGGATCGCGTAGTGATCGGAGGGGAAATCCAGGTCGTTGACCAGTACCGCGGGGTCGACGTCGGGGTTCCCGCCCGGAGCCCACGTCCCGTCGGCGGCCGCGTGTTCCGTTCGATCCGGGCCGTTTCCCGCGAGTAACTCGTCGAGGAAGGTTCCGACGAGCGTGTGGACGTTCACCGTGATCGAGTTGCCGACGACGACCTCCGCGGGGTCGGCACCGACGAGCGGTGCGAGCGCCGACCCGATCCGCTCGCCGACCTCGAACCACGGCGGGTCCGCATCGGTCCACCCGCCGATCAGCAGCTCGCGCCACTCGTCGACGACGCGGTCGAGGCTCGCGAGCGCGGCGTCGCTCGCGGGACCGAGGGAGTTGCCGTCCATGTACAACACGTCGCCGGGAACCGAGAACCGGTCCGCGAAGCCCGAGAGCGGGTCGTCCGCGTCGAGGCGGGCGGCGGTCTCCACCGGGTCCGATTCAAACCCGCCGCGATCGAGTGCCGCGTTCGCGAGGGCGTACGGGTCGTCTCCATTCGTGGTGGAGGACGCCGTTCCTCCGGATTCGCCGTCCATACGAGGAGGGACGCCGCCGGCGACAAAGTCCTTCCGGGGGCCGTTCTCGGCCCGTGATCGCCGCGAGCGCGACGGCGCTCGACGGTCACTCTCGCGACTCGCCGAACCGGTCGACGGAGCCGGAGGCGAGCGCGCCGCAGACGGCGATCCCCGCGAGCACGAAGAACAGCTCCCGGGTGCCGGCGACCGTGAGGACGAACCCGGCGAGGCCGGCCCCGAGCGATCCGACGCCGAAGATCCCGACGTAGGTGTACCCGAACGAGAGCCCCCGCGTTCCCGGCGGCGAGTAGGCGGCGACGGTCGCCTGCGAGAGCGGCTGGACCGTGAACAGCGCGACGCCGAGCAGTCCGGAGACGAGCAGGAACGACCAGATACGGCCGGTGGCGGGCACGAACGCCAGCGCGAGCGCGGCGAGGATCGACATGAAGTAGACGAGCCCGCGCTCGGGCGGGATCCGGTCGGCGATGCGGCCGCCGAGGTACTGCCCGGGGATGCCGACCATCAGGATCGCGACGTAGAGGTACCGCGCGGGGTCGAACTCCTCGGCGTAGGGGCCCTCGGGATCGACGAGTTGGAGGTCGGCGAACCCGCCGAGCGTGTCGCCGAGCAGGCCCGGGAGGAACGTGAGGAACGTCCGGTAGTAGAGCCCGCTGAACGTGACGAACACCAACACGAGCGCGAACCCGAGCGTCAACAGCGCCCGCGTGTCGCCGACGAAGCCGGCGAGCGAGTCGCCGAGGGTGACGTTCGCGGATTCGTTCGTGTCTCCGCCCTCCTCGTCGGTCTCGCCGGCGGCCGCGAGCGCGGCGTCGACGTCGACGGTGAAGCCGTAGCCCGCGACGAGGAACGCGGGGACCGTGAGCAGCGCGGCGACGACCCGCCAGTCGAAGGCGAGGAGCAGCAGGACAGCCGCGAGCGGGCCGAGCGCGATCCCGAGGTTGCCGCCGATGCCGTGGTAGCCGAGGGCGGTTCCGCGGCGCTCGACCGCCTTCGAGAGCAGCGTGAGCCCCGCCGGGTGGTAGACGCTCGCGGTGACGCCCCACACCGCGAGCGCGAGCGCGAGTACCGGGAGGCTCGGAGCGGCCCCGACGAGCAGGAACGAACCGCCCATCCCGAGCAGGCACGCGATGATGACCGGCTTCGAGCCGAAGCGGTCGACGACCACGCCGCCGGGGAGCGCGCCGACGCCGAAGAGCCCGTAGCCGACCGTGACGAGGGCTCCGAGGGTCGCGGCCGTGGTCGAGAACTCCGCGATCCACACCGTGAGTAGGATCGGGATGGACAGCTCGTAGGTGTGGACGAGCCCGTGGGAACTCGCCGTGAAGGCGACGATGCGTCGCTCGTTCGCGTCCATGTGAACCCGACGTTTACCGGGGGCGGGCATAATCCCGAGGGTACATGACGGAGTTGCCGGGACGGCGGC
Organism: Halorubrum cibi; assembly: GCF_900182635.1. Taxonomy (GTDB): domain Archaea; phylum Halobacteriota; class Halobacteria; order Halobacteriales; family Haloferacaceae; genus Halorubrum; species Halorubrum cibi. The sequence continues at coordinate 216,968 of NZ_FXTD01000001.1, forward strand.
GTCGTGCGGCTCGCGTACCCCAACCGTTTTCGGGGCGTGCGAGGAACTCGAGGTTCGAGAATGGATCCGGTCCTGCTCAGCCACGTGGCGGTCTTCGCCGTCTCCGCGCTCGCCTGCGTGGCGAGCCTCCCGCACGTGCGGAGCATCCGCCACGCCGATACCCGTCGCGGGTTGGCGGCGCTCCTCCTCTCGGTCGCCGTCTGGTCGGTCGGCTACGTCGGGTACTTGCTCGCTCCGACGGCCGCGGGCAAGATCACGTGGTACACGGTCGGGTTCGTGTTCGCGTTCGTCGCCGTCGGTGCCTGGTTGTACTTCTGTGCCGCCTACACCGGACGCCCCCCGAGACAGGCGCCGTACCGAAACGTCGCGATCGCCGTCTTCGTGGTCCTCACCGCCCTCAAGGTCACGAACGCGTTTCACGGGCTCTACTTCACGACCGCGTGGGCAACGGAGCCGTTTCCCCACCTCGCGATCCGCCATCAGGTGCTCTACTGGCTCGTCCTCGGGCTGTCGTACGTCGTGATCGCCATCGGCTTCTTCATGCTGCTCGAGCGGTTCCACTACACGGGCGCCGACAGCCGTCCGCTCGCGGTCCTCGTCGGCGTGACGGCGATCCCCGTCGCCGCGACGCTCTTTGGCGACCGGGTGGAGTGGCTGCTCCCGCTGATGTACGAGCCGCCGGGGGTCGCGCTGTTCGCGGTCGGAACGCTCTTCGTGTACAGCAACCGCCTCGAGACGATCCGGCTCACCGGGGCGTCGGACAAGCCGGCGATCTACCTCGACGCCGACGGCCGCGTTCGCGACTACAACACCGCGGCACGGGAGATCCTTCCGTCTCTCGCGGACTCGATCGGAGATCCGCTCGCGTCGGTGAACGCCGTCGTCGCCGAACGCCTGGAAACGGACGGGGTGTGTTCGATCGATCGGGACGGCGATCCGCGATCCTACGAGGTCGTGAACACCCCTTTCACCGTCGGGGACGTTCCGACCGGACGGCTCGTGACGCTCACGGACGTGACCGACCGGGAGGCGTACCGGCGACAGCTCGAGGTGAAAACGGAGCAGCTCGAGGCGTTGAACCGCGTCGTCAGACACGACATCCGGAACGACATGGCCGTGATCCTCGGCTGGATGGAGACGTTCGAGGGGCGCGTCGACGACGACCTCGAACCGGTCCTCGACCGCGTCCTCCGAAAGGGGACGCACGTCGTCGAACTCACCGAGAACGCCCGCGCTTTCGTCGAGTCCCTCTCGGAGGGCGAGATGACGAACCTCCGCCCGATCGACGTGCGGGAAACGGTCGGTGCGGAGATCGCGGCCGTTCGAGAATCGTTCCCCGACGCGACGTTCCGCGTCGACGGCGAGATACCGGACGTGCGGGTTCGCGGCAACGAGATGCTCTCGTCGGTCCTCCGGAATCTCCTCGAGAACGCGGTCCGGCACAACGACGAGGCGGTCCCCGAGGTGGCGGTCGCCGTCGAGACGACGGACGAGACCGTCAGGATCTCGGTGCGGGATAACGGGCCGGGGATACCCGACGAGCGGAAAGAGGAGGTCTTCGGCAAGGGCGAGAAGGGACTGGAGAGCCCCGGAACCGGCATCGGGTTGTATCTCGTTCACGTGTTGACGAGCCAGTTCGGCGGCGAGGTGTGGGTTGAGGACAACGATCCCAAGGGGTCGGTGTTCGTCGTCGAACTCGTGGACGCGAACCGATCGGACGAGGCAGATCGGTCGGACGAGGCAGATCGGTCGAACTCGTGAACGCGGACCGATCGGACGAGGCAGATCGGTCGGACGAGGCAGATCGGTCGGACGAGGCAGATCGGTCGGACGAGGCGGGCGACGCGGATCGGTCGGTCGATGGAAACCCGAACCTATCTTTCCACGAGGAGAGAATCCCGGCGTTTACGCCGGGAGTGAATCCGACAACGCTGACACGATCCTGACAACAATCGGGTCCGACTCTCGAAAGGCTCGAATCTGAAAGAACACTTCTCAGACTTCCTGCTTTGCGAGTACCAGACCCGGCCAGACGTTGACCTCTCGGAAGTCAACAGCGTACAGAACGTTCGTGCCGTCTGGAACGGTGACGAATGGGAACTTCATTTCGTCTGTAAGGTCGAACTCGAAACAGTGGATTCGGCTGGCGACGGCATCGCAGGGATCGACCTCGGCATCACAAACATCGCCACGGTCGCGTTCCCCGATGAATACGTGTTGTATCCCGGTAACTCGCTCAAAGAAGACAAACACTACTTCACCAGAGCCGAGTACGACACCGAGGGAGAGAACGGCCCGTCAGAGCAGTCGAGGTGGGCGCGTCGGAAACTCTCTGAACGTGAGACACACTTCTACCACACGCTGACGGACGCCATCATCACGGAGTGTGTCGAACGCGGTGTTGGCACGCTCGCGGTGAGTTGGCCTGAAGACGTGCGTGAGTCAGATTGGGGCAAAACCGGCAATAAGAAACTACACTCGTGGGCGTTCGACCGCATCTACCAGTACCTCGAATACAAAGGCGAGATGCGGGGTGTTGCGGTGCTGAAAGAGAACGAGTGGAATACCTCGAAAACGTGTTCCCGCTGTGGAGACGATACGAGATCGAACCGTGTCGAACGTGGCTTGTACGTCTGCTCGTCGTGCGAGTTGGTAGCCAACGCGGATTGTAACGGGGCGGAGAATATGCGTCAGAAGATAACTCCGAGTCCTCACGGCGAGGATAGGAGTAACGGCTGTGTGGCACAGCCATCGACACACTTGTTCGACCGCGAGAGCGGGACGTTTCACACGAGAGAACAGGTCGTGTCGTAGACCAGCAAATATCCCACCTGCGGCACGGGAAGCCTCGCCGTTTACGGCGAGGAGGATGTCACAGCGCGGTCGACCGGGAACGCCCACCCGACATGTCGTGGTACCTCCTGATACTCGCCGGGCTCTTCGAGATCGCGTGGACGGTCGGACTCGAGTACTCCGAAGGGTTCTCCAAACCCGTTCCCACCCTCGCGACCGGCGTCGCCATCGTGGTCAGTATGGTCCTCTTAGCGCGGGCGGTCGAGGACCTCCCCGTGGGCACGGCCTACGCGGTGTGGACCGGAATCGGGGCCGTCGGCACCGCGTCCCTCGGAGTTGTCCTCTTCGACGAACCGGCCACGCTCGTCCGTGCCGGGTGTATCGGCCTGATAGTCGCCGGTATCGTCGGCCTCCACCTCGCGTCCGGCGGGCACTGAGGTCGCCGGGGATCGCTCGCCGGGAGCCGATTCGCCGGCGATCACTCCACCGCGTTCAGATCGTAGGCGTCCGGGTGGTCGGGCTCCTTCCAGCCCTCCTTGCCGCTCCAGGAGTCCACGTCGAGCCGATAGACGGCGGTCCGGTCGATGGACTCGTCGGCCATCTCCTCGTAGTCCTCCCCCGGCGTCAACTGGGGGGCGAACTTCCCCATGAAGCGCTCGAGGACGCGTCGTTTCTCCGCCCGTTCCGTGACGAAGCCGACGGTGCCGTAGGCGACGACGCTCGAGTACTCGACGGTGAAGTTCACCGGCTCGTCGGCCGGGACGTATCGGCCCTTCTCGCTCGTCGTGAAGCTGGCCTTCGGCCCGTCGCCGTCCTCGACGAGATCGTGTGCCCGCCCGGCCTGCGCGCCGTGGAGGTAGATCGCGCCCGCCTCGGGATCGTAGACGAAGAGTTGTGTCACGAGGTGCGGCGCGTCGTCGTCGACGAGCCCGAGCACCCCCGTCTCCTGCTCGGCGAGGAACTCCGGGATCCACGACGAGTCGTCGACCGCCTTCCCCTGATAGCGGATCGAGTCGGAGACGTCGTCGGGCGTTCGGTCGGTCATGCGGGGTGATAGCGATGACGTCGGTAAAATCTTATCGTCGACACGACCCAAAACTCATGGCGGTACGTACGATACGGTCCGTCGAGAGAGATCCGAGGAGATGGATTCGTGATAGTCGAGCAGTTCTCCCAGACGTTCGGCACGAACCCGGTCGTCCACGGCTTGGTGGGCGGCCTGGTCATCGCCACCCTCAACCTCCTTGGTGCCTCCCTGATATTCGTCTGGCGGAACCCCTCGGAGCGCGCCATGGACGGCGCGCTCGGATTCGCGGCGGGCGTCATGCTCGCCGCGAGTTTCACGAGTCTCATCATCCCCGGTATCGAGACGTATACCCCGAGCGGAAGCCCGCTCCCGGTACTCATCGGGGTGGCTCTCGGTGCGCTGTTTCTGGACCGTTCGGACGTGTTCATCCCGCACGCCCACTTTCTCCTCTCGGGGCGGCGCCGAGGGGACGCGGCGGATCCGGGCGATGACCTTCCCGTGGACGACGACCGTCTCGCCGGCGTCGTGTTGTTCATCTTGGCGATCACCCTTCACAACATGCCGGAGGGGCTCGCCGTCGGCGTCGGCTTCGGCAGCGGTGACCTGGAGAACGCAATCCCGTTGATGCTCGCCATCGGGATCCAGAACATCCCCGAGGGGCTCGCGGTGTCCGTGGCGGCGATCAACGCCGGCCTGGACAAGCGGTTCTACGCGGTGTTCACCGGGATCCGATCCGGTATCGTGGAGATCCCGCTCGCGATTCTCGGCGCGTACGCCGTCCAGACGGTGTCGGCGCTGCTCCCGTACGCGATGGGATTCGCCGCCGGGGCCATGCTGTTCGTCATCAGCGATGAGATCGTTCCGGAGACCCACATGGAGGGGAACGAACGGGTCGCCACCCTGGGGACGATATTCGGGACGATCGTCATGCTCTATCTGGACATCTCGCTCGGCTGATTCACGCAGATCACCCCGATTTCCCTCGATGAAATCAGCAGACAGCGAGGACCCGGATATACGGTAGATGTGAACTCTCCGTTCCGGAGTGAGTTAGTTCCGTATTCTAAATAGAGTATTTTGGAGAGAAAGAGCCCGTGCTGTCGAATTTAGGAACCTTCGAAAAGATAACCAACAGTTATGGACTCGCGGGGTCCCCGCGAGCGAAGCGAGCGGGGGCACGCGAGGAAACGAGACGAACGAAGTGAGTCGAGTGGACTCGCGGGGATTTGAACCCCGGGCCTCTTTGCCTTGCTCGGAAGGTTCGGCGCTTCGCGCCTCACAACCTTCCGCACCGCGCCGCAAAGGGGCACACGGGTTCGGTTCAAATCGCCCGCTCGTCCATCCCTCGGCCTTCGGCCATCGGTGCCGCACCGCACAACGGAGCTCGTGTGAACGGTTACAGCAACATCCATGCTCGAACCAACCGCACCACGAGAAGCCGTCGAAAACTACATCGACGACATCAAACACGAACTCGCAGCAACCACCGTCGCAAACCACCGATACAGGCTGGAACAATTCATCCAGTGGTCCGACGAAGCCGGCATCGACGACATGAACAGCATCACCGGGCGGAAACTCCAAGAGTTCAAAACCTGGAAGCAAGGCACCGTCGCGAAAGTGACGCTCAAGAACCACCTGAGCACCCTTCGCCAATTCATCGAGTTCTGCGAAGACACCAACACCGTGTCCACGGGCGTCGGAAGGAAAATACGGCTTCCCACAATGCAACTCGGCGAAGACGTCAACGACACGTTCCTGATGGCCAAAGAAGCCGACCGAATCCTCGACTACTGCGAGAAATACGAATACGCGACGCTCAGACACACCGTCTTCCACATCCTCTGGCACACAGGAATGCGCTCCGGCGCACTCCGAGGACTGGACGTTAGCGACTTCGACAGCCACAACGGGCTCCTATCTATCAGACACCGGCCAGAGAGCGACACGCCGCTGAAAAACAAACAGCGAACCGAGCGGGACGTCGTCATCGCAGACGAGCTCGTCACCCTGATCGAAGACCACCTCGACATGCACCACCCATACGTTGACGACGACCACGGGCGTACGCCGCTCATCGGGACCCGCGCCGGACGAATGGAACAGACGACGCTCCAACGGAATATCTACACACTGACCCGACCGTGCCACTACACGAACGAGTGCCCGCACGACAGAGACATGCAAGAGTGCGAAGCAACGAGCTACAACACCGCCAGTAAATGCCCGACAAGCGTCTCACCACACGCACTCCGGAAAGGTGCTGTGACCGAGCACCGAAAGCAGGACGTTCCAAAAGAGATCGCCTCCGAACGGATGGATATGAGCGGTGATGTCCTCGACAAGCACTACGACAAGCGGACTGAACGCGAGAAAGCGGAGTTACGGAAAGAGTACCTCGACGATATTTGAACCGAGTCTGATTGTATCTCCGGGCTATTACTAATACAAAGTTTAAGAGTGAAAAATCAGACAAGCGTTTATAATACTAAACTGATATACTATCTAACGTTCTGGGCCCAGACTTTGTCTTGGATCGATTCGTTTGTATAAAAACGATAGAAAGCTCGAAATAGTCTCTTTCATCGATGGATTTTGACCAATCATAATGTTAACTCCGAATGAAAAATAAACTGAACCAACAAATAAGAATAGGCCGAATCCTATAAGAATAAGAGACAGAATTAGCAACGAAGGGAGTATAATCGGACCAAGACCCGTGCCTAAGGAAGGTGTTTCAATTATAAGCAGATGGCTCTGTTGAAATCCTTAGCAAGTGATATATTCTCACCCAGTCGCGGTCAGTACAGCACCTGCGCGGATTGACGCACAACCCGGCCAGTAAAGTGTAGTGTGAGCGAACGGCCACTATGCGACGGTCGATTCGGTACGCCCTCTCGACGGTTGTCGGTCTGGGAGTGATGACGCCGGTGGTAATCGTCGGTGGCAGTAGTCTCAGCGTCCTCGTAGTGATTCCGTTCATATACGGGGCGACAACAGAGCTCATGCTCGACAATCTCACAAAATTCCAACAAACTATGCGTGGCGAGTCACGGAAGATCGGGATGATTGGCGCCGGTATCAGCGCTGGAAGCACAACCGGCCTGCTACAGCAGTCAGTCGCAGTAGGAATTGTGGGATTCGGGCTATTCATTTTCGGCATAGCGCTGACCATCGCAGATCCTGTAATCGTTGTAGACCCTGACAGTCAGTAGACCGGTACGGCTCGCGGTAACGGGCTGTATTGAGTGTTAAATACGCAGTTTTCATCGACCGGCTGTTTCAGGCGAGAATATATCTGAAGAATAGGATTTCAACAGAGCCAAGCAGATATAATACATTGATTATCCCGGAAATAGTTATAATCAATATACCAGACTTGGCTAAATTGAAGTCTAACATACTGTCCGTACTGTCAACGCCAATCTCTGCGTCTGGTCTGGGTCTATGGAGATCCCTCAAGGCTTGTAAATAAAGTGCAACCGCAGGAAGTGCCAACGCCACCACCTGTAAGAGTGTCAGTATGGTTTCTTTTGACATCAACTGCTTTTCAACCCACTCACGTTAGTAATATTGGGACAGTTGTTGTGAGTGCCTTGCCCCGCCACGATGCCGACTGAACTGCGAGGCCATGTCCCGCAAATTCTTTTTCGGTCTCGTCCACGTGATACAGCCTATACGAGAAAATTCAAAATGAATCCGTGATGTCAAAATCCTATTTTATTCAGGGAAGACTATTTAATAGAGACTGTTAATAGAGTGATATGAGCCAACACACCGAGCGAGATATGGTGTGGGATCAGGCCCTCCAGTACGCAACTACAGAGCAGTCTTTCGATCTCATAGAAATCCAAGATTCGATTGACCGGGATGTGAGTGAGCTCATAATCCGAGACACCCTCAGCGCGATGGTCGATAAAGAGTGGTTGTCAGAAGAGGACTCGGATATTGGTAAGTGGTCTCCCGGTTCCCAGCTACAGGATGAGGAACCCAGTGAAGAAACAGAAGTAGAAATGGACGACGAACAAGAGATGCCAGACGTGATTTCTATATCGGAGTGCAGTGCCTCTGCGCCGAGTAGTCTTTCAGAAGATCAAGTATATGTCGGAGTGGTTGATCGAGTAACGAGTGGAGGAAGTGGCAATGCGATCGTCGATTTGCCCGATGGTAACGGAGAACTCAATTTAGGACCAATTGATGGATCTGCGGAAGGTCAGAAGGTTCGTTTCATTCCAGAGAATGGTATATGGGCTCGATGTCTTGATGAGGAGTATACCTATGAATCGTATAGTCCACAAGATGGCCAATCACGCTCCAAACGTAAGAAGAGGCGTTCCAGCCGAAGGAGTAGGAAGGTAAACTCGCCGAATCCATACAAATCCAATAACTCCTCTCGATCAAAAGATCCAGATAATTTGAATAAGTTGCTGACAGGCAATCAATAAAGTACGATACTCTAACGGCGGCCTGTGTCGGCCTCATATAGTGCGAGATTCGCTTCGATATCGCTCATCACGTACTCGTGGATCACCGTCTCGAGCTCGTCGATGGTGGCCGCACGATCCTCTGTAATTGCTTGGATGTACTCGGGAGCAAGCTCTTCACCAAACAGCGTATTTGTGAGTTCCTCGCCGCGCCACAGTGTCGGTTGAACTGTTAGACCGTGTTTGTCAAGCACTTCTTCCAACGAAGGCCACTTCACACCGGCTTCGTCGGCTGACCTCTTCCGAGGGACAAACAGGTCAACGTGGTTCTTCGCGCAATTGAGCTCGGGTTGCTGACGGAACTGAAGCGACTCGATGCGTTTTGATAGATAGTCCAAATCGAAGGCCTCGCCGTTGTATGTCACGAGTGCGTTGGGATCAAACTCGTTTATGCGCTCAAACGCTCGACGAATCATGGTTCCCTCATCACCGAGTGCACCTCCAAGGGTCAGCACGTCGATAGACTGCTCGCCAGCCACGGTGTCCTTCAGACCGATCCCGATTGCAACTGTCCGGCCGCTCGTCGGATCGAGGGAATTGCACTCAATATCGATGCTGGCGTATCGAGTGGTAATCTCATCCGAACCGAGTGACTGGCGAAAAACGAACTCTTCCATTGTGTGTAGAACACTGAGCGAGATCATCAAACTGTCGACTTTCTTACGGTACGTATTGGCATTGATATGTAATCTCGGGCTCACGGTTACCCGCATTTCAGTTGCCTCTGGTTCTTAGTCTATATCTGCTATAGGAGCCCGACAGACGCCCGTGGTGGCATTTCAGCTTTATTGTGAATACTATGACACATGGAAATAAGACCCCCTCACACAGCCGCTATCAGCGGTTACAATATCGGTTAGTGACTACTATAATACAGGAATAAACACCCACAGTCGACGAGCGGCGGCACCATCCTACGAACAGCGGAAACACACAATCAATGCAATCACCAACCAACTATAGCGAGACAGATCTGGCCTACACTATGGGGCTGATAGCTGGCGAATCAAGCTTCTTCATCACGTTCAGCCGGGATGATCGGTACACACACGATGTCTACTACGGTCCCAAGTTCAGCATCTCAATGGGCGAGAAGGAGCAAGAGCTACTTGAGAATCAGTGTCAGCTCTACGGATTAGGAACGGTCAATACGACGATGAAGGGCCATCAGTGGGTAATCTCAAGCCGAGCCGAGTGTCGCGAACTGATCGAACTTATCGACCAGTACCTCGAGCAAAACCCTTCCACGGAGTTCCAGAGCGCAGCGAAACACAACGCATATCTGAGCTGGCGAGCCGCGCTGGAACTGCTCCGACCCGGTCGACAACTCACCGCAGATGAAGTGGTCGAACTTGCCGAGCTCCGAGACGAGATCAACTATATTGGCGCGACAAATGCGATACCGACGGAAGAAATCAAAGAGTTAGTCAGAGCGGCTGAAACAGAACAGAATGTCGTATAACCAGAAGGAATATCCCTGGAAAGTGACTATCTCCATATGAGGCCCAGTTAGAGGCCTCACTAACCTGGGGAGGTTAGATATCCATCCGGGTAGCGGACGCTCCGCCCCTACTGGAGGAACGGCATCCAGAGGCCGGGTTATCAGCCCCGGTCGGAACCGTTTCTGCGATTAGTTACTCTACAGCACTGAGGGCCCAGTACACTTGATTTCTCATGAAACTGGCTTCGAGTGCCACGCACAAGCGGTATCAGAGCAAGATGACTGTGTTCCGCATTTACGAGACGTCCGTAATAATTTCTTGACTATCCACTGTGAATAGAAGTAATTACCCATGATAATACGGCGGGGACAATGCGCTTCAACCCGGCAACTCGATCAACTGGATTTTCGCGCGGATACGTAAGGTCGAGTGGGTACGTACGGATGTCATTTTGAACCCCTCCTGCTCGGAGCCCCCAAACGGGTGTTATTTGGGTGGAGATACGTCCTGACCCACTGGTGCGGGCATACTGCTGTGTGAGAAGGAGACGACCGTGGGTACCTCCTGCTGCGTTTGAACTGGAAGTTGGTTCCCTATCACCATGAGCCGACAAATGCCGTCTCGGATCTCACAGAGCCGATGTGTGTTAATCTACCTCGCAGCTATTCGTCACCACCCTCTTCGACTTCGTCCTCGGCATCCGGCTGGAGTCTTACACCCAAGTAAATCAAAACCAGGCCGACAGGAATCCCGACCAACGTTAAACAAAATAGAGCCCCAACCGTCATGAACATCTTGCCAAGATTCGTGTTGCGATCTCTCTTGTGCTCGGCTGGTGTCTTTTTATTTCGGGCTTCCTGTTTGGCGGCTCGTCTCTCAGTGATTTTGTCTTTAAGCTTGCCAACTGTCCGTAGATCCTGATCCGTACCGTGGATCTCGTAGCCCATCCCACAGCTGTAACAGACGAAGGCCTCGTCAATCTCACCAGGTGGAATACCGACGGTGTGAGAGCCACATTCCCCACAGTCACCGTTTCGATCGAAGGAATCGTGTAACCATTCTGGAAGCTGACCGACATCCAGATCCTCGGTTCCGATGAGCGACCCAATCTCCTGTTCAGTTAGCTCGTCAGTCATGCGTCTCTCCCTGGGGATCAGCAAACGCTTCGTGGCCCAGGCGCACCAACGTCGCAAACGCACCTGCAATCTCGTCGCGTAGATCCTCGTCGAGATCGTCTGCTCCCTCGATCTCCCACTTGCGAGTCACAACACGATACGTTTGGTTTCCAGTGATGTCGAGTCCCTGCTCTTCGAACTCAGCTCGCATCCCTTGGAGCTCGGAGACACCATCCACGCTGTTGCCCTTAGCGTCAATGGCGATCACGACAGTTCCGTCATCTGGCTTCGGAGCGAGTCGATACCTGATCGACGTTGGATGATCCACATTCTGACTGACGAGTCGGGGCTCGCGCACGTCGATCCCCTCCGAGAACAACTCACCGACTGACGCCGCGCTCGCTACCGATCGGAAATCCGGATATGCTCTCTCAAGAAGATCGTTGACCAGGCTCGGATACGTAGGACTTGGCCGATCCTTTGGACGGACTCTCCCCTGTGGATAGTCGACGACAGTGGAGCTCGCAATCATCGTCTCAGTATCGTCACCGCTCGGCGAACTGAACGCCTGGATCTCCACGCACTGGAAATTAAGGCCTTCCTCAAGCAGGTACCGTACATTCTGCTCTGTTCGCCTGGTGATCTCCTCTGCGACGACGACCATCCGCTGTGTGCTATTGAACTGATGAGGTTCCAGTGACTCCCCGAATGCCGTCTCAAATCCTGTCAGGAGATTGCCACCACGATCGGAGCCCTCGCTAACATCCCACTCACCACGAGTCAGCCTCGCCCGGTGGTCTTGATAAAGATCGTTGAGTCCCTCGTAGTCGTACGAGCTGAGTGACTGTGCGTAATTCTGCGGTTGACTGAGGATGGTCTCCTCGCTCGCAGAGCCCGATCCCGACCGGCCGATCTTCACCTCAAAAACTACGATATTGCCGTAGTGGTCAATCCCAATCAGATCGGCGACGCCAGTCTCCAGCCGTACTTGCCGCCCGATAATGAGAATCGGCTCCTGCAATAGGAGCTTGGGGCTCCGGTGTAGCCGGTCCTCAAGCATTTCCTCAGACGCAGGGTGAGATTGATCGTACGCAACTAAACTCGATTCTCTGTCCGTCGTAGTCGTCTCATATAGCCGCACGGTTGCTCGTCGCGACCAACCACCCTATACTTTCGTACCGGTAGGATTTCTTGACCGGTCAAGATTTCTTTTATATACTACACGGCAAACCGGTGGAATTTCTTGAGTGAATGTCTCTCATCGGCGCAACAAAGGAGTCGATACTGCGTGAGCTCGACGGCGAGCCGAAGCACGGCTATGCGATTGCGAACGTGGCCGATATCTCGAAGGGCGGGATCTACTCCCATTTGCGGGATCTCGAAGAGGCTGGGATGGTGGCCGTCGACGAGGAGGAAGAAGACGGGCGAGGAGTCAAAACATACCGCCTGACCGAAGCTGGCGAACTGCTTGTTGAAGCATTGAAAAAGGCTGAGTAGCGCGATCCCACCGATTTTGGTGGCATGGATCTGATAGGTCGTCTCACTTGGTCGAATGGATCGGAGCGATAATCTTCGATTCGTTCGTGGTTGCCATTCTATAACACGCTCTGGTAGTCCTCCGAGTAGAGTGTCACATGAACGTACCAGTCTAACTGACAAGTCCACCCCGACGTGGGCTGCGGGTTTTGTCGTATTTCGACTACGAGAATCGCCAGATTACGTTAATTAACGAAGAGTAGATCGACAATTAGTATGAATCGACCGCCGCACATGTTGATATAACAGTAGAACAGACTAACCAGTATACTTATAATACCTCAAAACATATATAAAATATGGTAGAAGCCACACTCCCCGTTTCTCATGATACCCATGAGATTGTCCGGTCAAAGAAACGCGGCGGTGAAACCTTTGATACCCTTATCAAGAGAGTATTTGAGGAGTATGAGCCGAACGTATAGTCAAGGAAAGTGTTGAACGGCTGGCGAAGGTGAGAGATCTGTATGAGGGCCTCTCTCGCCAGCTTCCTACCACACTGGTGACAACCGACTCCAAGGCAAACTGATGCCTTCCGTACAAATACAAACGTACGAAGGCTATTTAATTGCTTTGTAGCTGGTTGTCGCCGAGGTATGCGCCCCACCCTATGAACGGCGCAAACAACAAATGAGAAACGACAATCAGCAAACTGAGGAGGAGGACAGAGCAGACTCAGGCATCCAAACCTGGAAGAAAGAGATCGAGCAGCAAATAACGGAGGTCGATGAGTGATGTCATCCGAACTGGAAACAGACGTTCAGACGGATCTGGGCCCCGGTGACATAGCCGATCTCCTCGAGGAACACGACGGGAAGCCGGTCGTTCTCCTCCAACACAACCAGGCGAAGTACGACCTGGCCGAGTGGAAGGACAACCCAGTTGAGAACAACTTCGCTTGGAACGTCATCCTCGGAGAAGTCAACTGGCACGGCGTCACCATGGCAAAGAGCGACTTCGAAGATTCCGTCGACAAGATCATCGCGGCCTCCGACGGCGACAACGATGTCGGAGCGGATGATGGGTCGGTCGACATTCCGCAGCTGTCGGCGGCCGAGTTCCAGGCCGAGTTTGACTGGAATGGGATGCAGGACCGCAAGATGGCGAAGTTATGCCACGAGTGGATCGTCGAGAACGAGAACATCATCTTCAGTAACGACACTGTCCTGCTGTTTGATGATGGAATCTGGGTGCCTGACGAGCCCCGTGTCGCACGGATACTCCAGGAGCTGCTCGGTGGACACTACGGCAACAACGTCAAGGAAGAGTATATCAACGGCTACGTCAAGGCTCACGACGAATATCGAGTAGACTGGGACGACGGCATGGGGCTCGACCCTGGCATGACCGCCGTCGAGAACGGACTGCTCGACCTCAAGAAGGGGGAGATCATCCGCGATCTCGAACCGGACGACAGAGCGATCGTGAAGCTCTCCACCACCTGGGACGGGATAGATGCCGAGTGCGAGGAATGGGAGAACTACCTCCGAACGAGTGTCGAAGCGAATGGTCGCCCCGTGCTCCAGGAGTACGTGGGTCTGTGCCTCGACACCGGACACTACCCACACAAGAAGGCCCTGATGCTCCTCGGTGGTGGGGACAACGGCAAGGGTGTCTTCGAGGGAATCGTCACCAAGATGCTCGGCAATAACAACGTAAGCAACGACGATCTCCGTGATATGGGGAATCAGTTCGGTCTCCAGCGTCTCCGAACAATGGCGGCGAACATCAACTCCGACATCCACGGCGGCAAGATCAAGGAGACGTCGATGTTCAAGAAGCTGACCGGCGAGGACTTCGTTCGGGTAGAGGGTAAACACCAGACGGCGACTCAGATGAAGAACCCGGCCAAGATGATCTTCGCCGCGAACAGCATCCCGTCTGTGGAAGATGCCCAGCGAGCGTTCTACGCCCGGTGGCTCCTCGTCCAGTTCCCCAATCGGTTCACCAAGAACCCCGACGACGGGTATATGAACGCCGACCTCAGCCTTGAGGCCCGGATCAAGGAGAACGAGCTTTCGGGAGTCCTGGCGTGGGCCGTCAAGGGCTACCAGCGTCTCAACGAGCAGGGGCACTTCACCGGAACGCACACGGCCGAGTACAACCGTGAACAGTGGACCAACTACCAAGACACGACTGGGACGTTCATCCGGAACTACATCCAGCAAGGGAACCCCGTCGTCGACGAGGGTGCCAACGGTCGGATGCCTGTCGATCAGGTGTTCGAGCTCTACAAGAAATTCATCTCTACCACTCCGACTGGGGAGAAGTCCAAGAGAATGCTCAACAACTACATCACGGCCGACTTCCGATACCCGGACGCGGAGACGGTCGTCGACAGCATCCCCGACGGAGAAGGTGGAAAGAAAGCTGGCCGCGTCTGGGACGGCATCTACGTACCGAAGGAAGCTCGAGACGAGATCAGCGAGCAGTACAAAGAATCACTGTAGGGCCTTGTGTGGAACTTCTGACACCACCCCTTCCGACCTGTAGCTGGCCGATCTCGTTCTCCACCCGTGTTAGACCTCTGAGCTGACATACCACCACAATCGCCGGTTTGGGTGCCGTGGATTTACAGAAGGATTTTCAGATTCCTGAGGGTTCCCCCTGAAAACGGACCTTAGAATCCCTCTCGCGTAAGATTTACACTTCTGAAAAGAACTGTAAACGGGTCTCACCCCACTCATCTCCCCGATATAACCGTTTAACCCCGATTTACAGATTTACAGTTTGAGAAAATATAGAGTAGACAAAACACACACTGCGAAAGGAGTTGGAGTACTTAAAGAAAGGAGTGTGTGCAAGATCATAATAATATAAAATATCGACCCCGATCTGTAAATCTCGATTAAATGCTTTTTTCGAGGGCCTAAGGGGTCTGAGACCCATTTACAGTTCTTTTGGGTAAAAAATAGTACTGTAAACAATGGGTACAGGACCATAGGCGCGTGTTTTCGAGGTGTGAAGGTTTTGAGTCTCAAAATCGTCTGTAAATCTGGTGTTCCCCTTCTAAGCAGACATTCGCCGTTGACGATCGATTGCGCCTATCCGATGGCTTCCGGGTGGCTCAAACCCCCCCTATGGGGATGAATATGGCTCTCCACGGGTGTACTCCCTTGTATAACCCAATTCGCTGAAGTGCCACCAGAGACGGTTATAGAGATTCTACTGTCCAGAGAAAGTCTATCTTATTTTTTGGAAGACTTGTAAATGAAACGAATCCCATCCCGCTGTAGTTTCTGATTTATCGGTAGAAGTCTCCGATGTGATCCAGTATTCTCTACTTGGTAGCTCGAAAGGCTACTCGTTCGTGTACTCGATTGCGTATACCGGTATGTGGATTGGGAAATGCTTCGTGAAGAACGGGCCCTCGAGCTCTCGGCGAGTCCGGCGCAGCGACGGGTCCTGATCCGCCGGGAAGATGAGGACGGCGACGTCGATATCAAGCGTTTCCTCGCGCTCGTGAGCCGCCTGGATTTTCATCAGATGCCACCGGGCTCGCATCTGCTCCTTCTTTTCGTGTTCGATGGCAACGCGATGCTTCCGATGATAGGCGTCCAAGAACGGCGTCAAACGCTCGTGATGATCTCGGTGTTCCGGCCCGAGATCGACTTGGACTTGCGTCTCCCATCCACCCAGTTCGTCTAAGGCATCGGACCGCTCCGAGTAGTTCCGCTGACCGGCGTTTGCCGCCCAGATAGCTGGGATTTCGAGAACTTCCTCGAGCACGTCTTTCTCGCGGAGCTGTTTCTCCCCGCCGTTCCGTGAGTAGGCCTCAATTTCCACCATGCTGTTTGACAAGTAAGATCCCGTTCGCATGGATTTCAAACCCCAAGTTCACCAGGTGAAAAGCCTTGACGCTGGTGGTGGCATTCAGATGACAGGATGGATACGGCGATTCGGTAGCAGGAAGATTTAGACGAACGTACCTCGGCCAACCCACGACGTGGGTGTTATAGTACTGGCCTGTAATCCAACACGTATGGCTAACGGGGATCAGACAACTTTGTCTGAAACTGAAACGGATTTACTCACACTTCCTATTTTGGAAAAACATCTGTGGGCGGCCGCGGACAAACTCCGTGGAAGCATTGACTCCGCGGACTACAAGAACTACATCTTCGGGTTGCTCTTCCTCAAGCGGGCCAACGACCGTTTCGAAGAGGAAACTGAGGAGGTTGCTGAGGAGCTCGGTATTCCGATCGAAACAGCCAGAGACGACCGTGACCTCCACGAAGAGTTCTGGATTCCTGAGCGCGCCCGGTGGGACCACATCAAGGCCCAAGAGACCGACGTCGGCGCGGCACTGAACAAGGCGCTCGCGGCGGTCGAAGACGAGAACGATCCCATTGCCGACCGCGTGCTCACCACGGTCGACTTCAACGATAAGGAGCGGTTGCCCGACTCACTGCTCTCCGATCTCGTCTCGCACTTCTCGAAGCACCGCTATCGGAACGTGGATCTGGAAGACCCCGACATATTCGGTCGGGCCTACGAGTATCTCATTCGCGAGTTCGCCGACGACGCAGGCAAGAAGGGCGGTGAGTTCTACACGCCGCGCGAGGTCGTCCGTCTCATCGTCAAGTGCGTGAATCCGGAGCCGGGCCACCGCGTCTACGACCCTTGCTGTGGCTCCGGTGGGATGCTCATCTACTCCGCCGAGCACATCCGTGAACAGGGCGGCGACATGACGGATATCTCGCTCTACGGCCAAGAGAAGAACCTGAACACGTGGGCCATCGGTCAAATGAACGTCCTGCTCCACGAACTATACGACGCGAAGATCGAGAAAGGGGACACCATCACCGGTCCCAAGTGCCTCACGAAACACGACGAGCTGATGGTATTTGATCGGGTCATCGCGAACCCGATGTGGAACCAGAAGGAATGGAACAAGGATTGGGTACAGGAAAACGAGCCGTACAACCGCTTCCCGTACGGGCTCCCGCCGTCGAACCGTGGCGACTGGGCATGGATTCAGCTCATGATCGCCTCGCTCAACGAGACCGGAAAGGCGGGCGTCGTTATGGACAACGGTGTACTGTTCCGCTCGCGCTCGGAGAAGAAAATTCGCAAGCCGATCCTGAAGGAAGATCTCGTCGAGGCCGTGATCGCGCTCCCGGAGAACCTGTTCTACAACACCTCGTCGCCAGGCTGTATCCTCATTCTGAACAAGGACAAGCCAGAGGAGCGAGAGGGCAAGGTACAGTTCATCTACGCCGAGGATCAGACGCTCCGGGAGTCAGGGGTACAGGTGTTCAAGGAGCTCTCGAACCAGAACCAGTTGACTAATGAAGGCGTTGAGTACCTCGCTGAGACGTTCCTAACGGGACGTGAAGAGGACCATCACAGTCGGCTTGTTGATATTAAAGAGATTGAGGAGAACGACTGGAACCTGAACGTTCCGCGCTACGTCGATACGATCGAACCTGAGGAACCGATTGACGTGAGCGAGAAACTACAGGCATTGGATAAGCTGGCCAAGGAACGTCGAAAAACCGATGAGGAACTACAACAGTATATGGAGGAGTTAGACTACCGATGAGCCAGGTACAGAGCGGAAACGGGGAACTACAGGAGGAATATCAAGAAGTTCAAATCGGCCCGGAGAAGCTTGAGATACCGGAAAAATGGACGGTAACAACGGTGAGTGACGTTGCGTCGAGATTCATTTCTGGTGGTACACCGGACTCGGGCAATGAGGATTACTGGGGAGGAGAGATCCCGTGGACAACGGCTGCTGTAGTAGAAGGTCCACAATTCGATGGGGAGAAAGATTTCATAACCCGAGAAGGTCTTGAGAATAGCTCCGCTTCGATCGTTCCGGAGGGTAGTATACTCTTTGGAACCCGCGTAAATGTAGCTAACGTAGGTCGCACAGCGAAAGAAATTGCTATTAGTCAGGACTTGACCGGAATAGTTCTCGATGAGAGTAAAGTTGATCCTGACTTTTTTACTTGGTATTTATTATTTAACCAAAGTAAGATAAAGAATAGATATAGTCAGGGTAGCACTATTCAGGGAATGTTAACAGATGATCTGAAATCTCTTCCATTAATTTCACCTCCACTCCCCGAACAGCGCCGCATCGCCGAGATCCTTTCGACGGTAAACGAGCAGATTCAGCAGACAGACGAAATTAAAGGGAAATTCGAAGAATTGAAAAAGGGGATTGCTCAGATGCTCCTTGACAAAGGGGCTCGAAGCGAATCTGAAAATGAAGTTGTGGTCGGGCCACTCTCTGTATCCCTACCTGAGTCATGGGAATTGAGGCGGCTCGAAAACTTTCCCACTCCAGCGTCAAGTGTGGTTCAAACCGGACCATACGGAAGTAAGCTCCAAAAAGAAGAGTTCACCGATTCGGGATACAAAATATACCGACAAGCGAATATCAATTCTGGAGATTTCGAAGAAGGGGACCAGTACGTGACGGAAGAAAAATACCGTGATTTAGAAAAATATCAAGTTGTACCTGGCGATGTCCTTTTAACCCGGATGGGAACGATAGGAGACGCTGCTGTACTCCCTGATGATGCAAGAAAGGGAATAATGGACTACCACTTGTTCAGGATTCGTATCGATCCTTCGTTCTGTCTTCCGGAATATCTGAGTGGAGTTCTACGAAGTTCACGTATTGTCAAGCATCAAATCGAGTCATTCAGCCACGGAGCGATAATGGACGGATTGAATACTGGTTTGATCAATGAAATTCGTATTCCGGTTCCACCTACCGAAGAACAGCGCGAAATAGTCGACATCTTATCTACTATTGACCAGACAGTATCAATAGAGGAGGAACGAAAGACCGAACTAAAACAACTAAAACGGGGCCTTATGCAGGACCTCCTCACTGGCAAAGTTCGCGTCAACACCGACTAACCATGTCCGACGAGTACGCCGAGTCCGAACGCCCCGCCCTCGACTCGCTCCAGCAACTCGGTTGGGAGGTCGTCGACCAGCAAAGGTCAGCTTGGCACGATCCCCGTGAGACCGAATCCTCGGCTGTACTCGAACCTCGGCTACGAAACGCCGTCAAGCAACTAAATCCCTGGCTCAACGAGAACAATCTGAACAAAGCAGTCCGAGAGATAACGCAAGTTGCTGGGACGAGCACGATGGACGAGAACGAGCAGATCCACGAAAATCTCGTCCGCCACATCTCTGTCGAGCAAGACCACGGCCACGGTAAGCAGCACCAGACCGTCCAGTATATCGACTACGAGAATCCCGAAAACAACGATTTCTTCGCCCTCAACCAGTTCCGGGTTGCGGGACCGGTCGAGATCGTCAAGCCCGACATCGTACTGTTCGTCAACGGCATCCCGCTCGGTGTCGTCGAGTGTAAAAGCCCGCAGATACCGGAGCCCCGTTCGGAGGCACTCGACCAACTCACCCGCTATCAGAACGAACGAGACGGAGAGGCGGAGGGGGCCGAGGAGCTGTTCCGGTACAATCAGTTCTCTGTCGCTACTTGGATGGAGGGCGCAGTTATGGGCACGTACGGAACGCCGAAGGATCAGTACAAGCCCTGGCGGGACGCATACCCGCTGGAAGACGACGAACTCATCGACCTGTTCGACCTCGACGGCTACCTTCCGGATCAGTACCGGATGCTATACGCGCTGTTCGAGCCCTCGCGCCTGCTCGACCAGTTACGACACTTCACAGTGTTTGAGAACCGACAGAGCGGCGCGATCAAGATGGTCGCGCGGTATCAGCAGTACCGGGCTGTTCGGAAGGCACTCGAACGGATCGACAAACGCGGACAGCGTGAGGCCAACGGCGGCGTCGTCTGGCACACGCAGGGCTCTGGGAAGTCGCTCACGATGCTCTTTCTCGCGCTGAAGCTGCGCCGGAACGAGGACGATCCGACACTCCTGCTCGTTACGGATCGTCGGGCGCTCAACGACCAGATCCACGCGACGTTCGAACGCTGTGGCTTCCCGAATCCAAAAAAGACCGAGAGCATCGAGGATCTCCGCGACCGGCTCTCGTACGACGCTGGCGAGACGATCACGACGCTGATCCACAAGTTCCAGACAACGGACGACGAGGAGGAGTTCCCGGTTCTCTCCCGCAACGAGAACGTCTACGTAATGGCCGACGAGGCCCACCGGACGCAGGACAAGGAGCTCGCGAACAATATGCGGACTGCGCTCCCGAATGCCTTCTATGTCGGCTTCACCGGGACGCCCATCGAGAAGGACGAGCGCAACACCCGCCGCACGTTCGGCAACTACATCGACACGTACACCATCGACCAATCGCTGGAGGACGGCGCGACGGTCGAGATCCTGTATCAGGGTCGTCTCGCGGACATCCACCTCGAAGGAGAGACACTCGATCGACTGTTCGATCGCATCTTCTCGGACAAGACGGACGAGGAGAAGGCGGAGATCCAGAAGCGATACGCCCGCACGCAGGACCTTGCTGAGGCCCAGCCTCGAATCGACCGGGTCGCACTGGACATCATCGAACACTTCGAGAATGACGTACCTGAGCCGTTCAAGGGGATGGTCGTCACCACAAGTAAGGAGGCCGCGATCCGCTATAAGGAAACTCTCGACAGTCTAAATGGCCCTGAGTCGCGAGTAATCGTCTCCGAAGGGCACAACGACCCTGAACACATCAAGAAGTGGACGCCCAGCGACTCCGAGAAGAGCCAGTACAAGGAGTCGTTCGTTGACCCGAACGGCGAGGTCGAACTGCTCATCGTTTGCGACATGCTCCTGACGGGCTTCGACGCGCCGGTAGCTCAGGTGATGTATCTCGATAAGCCGCTGCGGGAGCACAGTCTGTTGCAGGCCATCGCCCGCGTGAACCGGCCGTTTGAAGAAAAGACCCACGGGCTCATTATCGACTACTACGGCGTCTCGGACGAGCTGAAGGAGGCGCTTGCGATGTTCAGCTCGAAGGACGTCGAGCGGGCAATGGTGCCGGTCGAGGACAAACAACCCGACCTCGAGGCGGCCCACAGCAAGGCGGTCTCATTCTTCGACGATCTCGATGATGTGGAGCAGTGCGTTCAGTCGCTCGAACCTGATGACCGCCGGATCGAGTTCAAGAACGCGTTCAAGCGGTTTTCACAGCTGATGGATGTCGTCCTCCCTGACCCGATGGCGAATCCTTACCGGGAGGATCTTGAGCGTCTCAGCGAGATCTACGGGACAGCCAAGGAACGGTACCGCGATGAGACGATGAACCTCGAAGGGGCTGGAGCAAAAGTTCGTGAGTTAATTCAGGACCACATCACGTCGCGGGGCATCGAGGTTCTGAACGACGAACCCGTCTCGATTATGGAAGAAGTAGAGTACGACGCGAAGCTTGAAGGCTTAGAAAGCGACGAAGCTCGTGCGAGTGAGATGCAGAATGCGATCAAGCACGAGATCAACGTCCGGTTCGACGAGGACCCGGTACAGTACGGCTCCCTCAGAGATCGCCTTGAGGAGCTCATCGAAAAATACCGAGAAGGGCGATACAACGAGCGTGAGACCATCGAGGAGCTCCGAGAACTGATGGACGAGATACGCTCCCGCGACAAGCAGGCCCGGAACAAAGGGCTCCGTGACGAGACCGACCTCTCGTTCTACCACGCCGTTGAAGACGTACTGAGCGAGCACGATGCTGGCGAGGAAGATCTCATAGAGCTCACGGCCAATCTGGTTGGTACCGTTGAAGGGTTCGTGACGAAGGTTGAATGGAAAGAGAAGACCCAGCTGCAAAACCGGATGCGAAAGAAAGTTACGGGGGAGTTGTATCGGTCTGAGATCGACATCTCTGGTGACGAGCGCAAAGAGCTCACCAACCGCGTTATCGAACTGGCGCGGAATCACTACCAATGAGTGAACGTCTACAGCGCCAACATCATATCGGCCAGACTGTCGTTCCCTACACCATCGATTGGTCTGAAAACCGCGAGACGGTAGGATTGTCAATCGATAGTTCTCTGGAATTGACTGTTACAGCCCCGATGACCGCCACGGTAGCCGAAGTGGAGGATGTACTTAAGTCTCGCCAGGAGTGGCTACTACAGAAGCTCTACGGCCTCCAGGAGCAGGAAGGGCCGCCGTATCCGAAGGAGTACATGACCGGAGAGAAGCTCCAGTATCGGGGGCGACAGTACCCGTTGGAAGTTGTTGAGGCGGACGTCCCTGAACCCACGCTATCATTCGACGAGCAGACGTTCACCCTTGGAGTCCACCGATTTGACGAAGGCGTAGATGACGTGAGCGTTCGTCGCAAGCACCAAGCAGTCGTCGACTGGTTTATTGAACATGCAGAAGTAGAACTTCCGGATCGAGTGTCGCGGTTTGAATCGAGATTGGGGATCGACGACGTGCCAGTATGGGTCGGGGAAATCGACGGTCGGTGGGGTGAATACGACAGCGGAACCGTTCGCCTCAATTGGCGATTGATCCGAGCACCTGTTCGAATCCAGGATTACGTCATCGTTCACGAGCTGGCTCATTCGGTACATAATGAGCACTCTGGCGCGTTCTGGAACACCGTGGGTGCTCTCATCCCGGATTATGAGGACCGCCGAGAATGGCTCCGAGTAAACGGAAACTCTCTGACCATCTAATTACCACTTAGTTCAATCTTAGCCACGGGACGACGTTTTGATACTGATGATCAATAATCGATTACGAGCCCCAGAGGGTGAAGATCCGGACACTACGCCGTTCTCAGCCGATGAACGACTGAATCCGCTCGATGGCTGGCTCGATGTCGTTGAATCCGCGAAGTCCTTGGATTACGAACCGTCCAGTCGAGAACAGTAGGAACGTTACCGGTGGCTCATCGAGTTTGATGATGGCGGCGGGGAATTGCTCAGGTTCATATTCGACATCGACGCCATGCTCACCGATCTCGATAGATAGTGATTCCAGTTTGAGTGGCTTCCCGAGATCACCGCTCACAGCGATGTTAGTGATCTCCGGCCCGTCAACCAGTTCCGCGTCGTGGTCAATCGCAGTCACACGTTTGATAACCGTCTCGACGTGCTCGCGGGCTTCCTCGGATGACTTACTTCCGTAGACGAGAATCCGCTTTTCAGACCAGTCACGGCCAGTAGCTATTACACGTACATTTGAGTTGTCTGGAGTAAACTTGTGTCCAGAGTCTGTACGCTTGAAGCCGTCAAGCATCTCCAATTTCGTCGGGTCCATGCGGACGATGGCCTTGTGCATCATCGAGTGAGGCGTGTACTCGACGCCATCCGCGGTTTCGTAAGATTCGGCCTCACTCGTTGTACCAGTCACGATGTAGTATTTCGGGCAATAAGGCCTAAGACCACCGGTTGATGTTGAGTCCACTGAGCCAGAGTCGTGGAACCGATAGACGAGAGACCGAATCCATGCCACCAGCAAGGTCGGCTCGGACTCCGAACACCCCGAGAAGCGTCCCTCACGGTTTTGGCCTCCGGTCACTTCTTTGCGGATATGACGTTCAGTGGCTCGTGGCACAGACTCCTTGACGAACTCGACGATCTCCCCGAGGGAGCGACGCTAATCACGCCCCTGTCGCACAAGCGATTCCGGATCGACGACGTACAGGAGCAACGCGTCATCATCACCGGAGAGAGCACAGACGAGAAGCGACCACTCCAGCGTGACCAATTCGAGACGTTGTACCGACGTATCACCGACGAGCCGGGGGGCTTCGAACTTGACCGGCTCCCAACTGACGCGGACCCGTACCCGGCGGTGTTGAGCCTACATCCCAAGTTCGAGATCGACGAGGACGCGGGTGTGATCACCGAGATGGACAGCCCGACCTCAACACAGATTCTCGATAACGATGCCGAGCCCGAAGAACGGTCAGAACCGGATTTGGACGTGTATGCGGACTCACTGCTGCTCGTAGACGCCCTCGAACGCCACGACGTGACCACGTTGTCGGAAATGGAGACGGACGCCCTGGTGAACCTCTACACGCTGTTGTCGGATGTTCAGCGCAACGCTAACGACCTCCGCCAGGACGTCGCTGAGGTGCTCCTGACCCGGCTTCACCACGATCGTCCGGTGAGCGGTCCGTTTGGCTCTGTTCAGCGCACGACCCGTCGCAATCGGTCGCTGAAAGATGAGGATGAGGTGCTGGCGAAACTGGAGGCTGAAGGGATCGACCGCGAGCGTGTGACGGGCATTGACCGGAGCGAGGTCGACGACGCGTTAGAGGTCACAGACTTGTCCGAGACGGACGTGTACGACATCGAGGAGAGCGAGTACGTCCGCAAAGCCGACGTCGACGAGGAGGTCAAGGAGACACGCCTCCAGGGCCTCAAGGAGCAACTCGCGGCTACGGAGGGAGAACAGGCTGAAGAGCTGCGTCAGGAGATTGAAAATCTGGAGGATCGCATTGACGAGCTCACGAGCTTTCGGACAGGAACAGAAGTCCACGAGTGAGATGTCGGGTTCGTTTCTTCGGTTGAATCTGGGTATAGCCTCAGAGTAGTATTATCGGGGAGACCGAGGAGGTGCCACTCACAAACGGTTGACAGATAGTGACGGTCTGCGTCTGAACTGACTCCCCTCTATTATCCTGCACGTACGTACTTACGCGCAAATATGTACGTACGGCCGCAGTCTATCGGTTTCTGAAATGGATTATATACTACCGATGGAGATTTCGCCCGACACTCCCCGACTCCTTCTCAATAAAGAGGTCGTGAGTGAAACTCACCGGCAAAAGAAGGAGGGTATTTCAATACTTTTGCTACCGGCGAGAGAGCACACTACGCGTAACCGCCACATGGTAGCTCCAGGGGGATGAGACATCATCCACGCGGACCGGCATAGGTTGCCGATAGACCTCACCAAGTCACTGTCGCTGTGGAGAATGACGGTATAAGCACCCCTACGCCGTCTGCGATATACGGAGAAAGCGGCCTCGGGATGGACTCGCGGGGATTTGAACCCCGGGCCTCTTCCTTGCGAAGGAAGCGATCTGCCGCTGATCTACGAGCCCGCACCCGAAACCAGTCCCCGTCCGTACTTGTACCTTACTTTTCGTCGATCCGCGAGCGAGAGGTTCACACCCGACGAGCCGGTCCGTCAGCCCGCCGGCCTGCGGCGATCGAGGGGCTCGCCGCGACCGCCGCGACCGACGCCCTTAGGTGAGAGCCGGTCGGAGTTCGACACGAAACGAGAGGATCGCATCGGGCGATCCCATACTACGTAACGATTTTGAGAAGCATCGCATATTCGTTATGCTTTTGCGTGCGGAGGTTCTCGATCGAGGTATGTCAGAAGCGACGGCGGCGGCCGATCCGGCGGCGATGGCGGCGTTGAAACACGTCGCGCTCGCGGGCGGGTTGACTGAGACGAAGGTGTCGTGTGCGGCGCTCGGTGACCGCCTCGACGCGTCGACACAGACCGCCTCCAGACGCCTCCAGACGCTCGAGTCCGCGGGACTGCTCGAACGCGACGTGGTCGGCGACGGCCAGTGGATCCGGATCACCGACGCGGGTGAGGCCGCCCTGCGCGGCGAGTACGCCGACTACCGTCGACTCTTCGAGAGCGACGTCGAACTCGTGCTTCGGGGATCGGTCACCGGCGGGATGGGCGAGGGCCGCCACTACATCACCCTGCCGGGGTACGCGAAGCAGTTCGCTTCCCGGCTGGGGTACGAGCCGTTCCCCGGCACGCTCAACCTCGAACTCGACGAGGAGAGCGTTCGTCGACGCGGCGAGATCGCGGGGATCGACGCCGTCCCGATCGACGCCTGGGAGGACGAGGACCGCACCTACGGCGCGGCCGCGTGCTACGCGGTCACGCTCGTCGCCGACGGCGGCCGCTACGAGGACGCCCACGCGATCGTGCCCGACCGCACCCACCACGACGACGACAAGCTCGAGGTGATCGCCCCCGACGAACTCCGGGCGGAACTCGACCTCGCGGACGGCGACGCGGTCGAGGTCCGCGTCGAGGCGACCTCGCGCGCGGACGCGCTCGACGAAGCGGACGAGATCGCGGATTCGAGTGGATCGGAGAATCCCGACGAGCCGCTCGGGGAGGTGGCCTGATGCGCGCCGACGCCGAGGGTCCGGAAGCGGAACCGGACCCGGCCGACGCGCCGGTCGGAGTCGGTGACGCCGACGTGGACGCGGACGTCGAGGCGGAAACTGACGCCGACGCGACCGCGGCGGTCGACCGCGCGTTGGCGGCGTTCCGCGCCGGCGACCCGGTCTGCGTCCACGACTTCGCGGACCGCGAGGGCGAGACGGACGTCGTCTACCCCGCGGGCGCGGTGGACGCCGCGGCCGTGGCGCACATGCGAAACGACGCCGGCGGGCTGATCTGCGTCGCCGTCGACGACGCGGTCGCCGACGCGTTCGGGCTCCCGTTCCTCGCGGACGCGCTCGATCACCCCGCGGTGAACGACGACCCTGCCTACGACGACCGCTCCTCCTTCTCGCTGCCGGTCAACCACCGCGAGACGTTCACGGGGATCACGGACGCGGACCGCGCGCTGACGATCACCGAAGTGGCGAACGCAGCGGCGGCGGCCGCCGCCGACCCGGAGGGGTACACCCCCGAGGACTTCGCGGCGTCGTTCCGCGCGCCCGGCCACGTCCACGTCCTGCGCGGCGCGGTCGACGGGCTCACGGAGCGCGTCGGTCACACCGAACTCGGGCTGGCGCTCGCTGCGGCCGTCGACGCCCCGCCCGCCGCCGTGGTGTGCGAGATGCTCGACGACGAGACCGGCGACGCGCTCGCGCCCGAGGACGCCGCCGCCTACGCGGATCGACGTGGGATCCCCTACGTCGAGGGCGCAGCCCTCGTCGAGGCGCTCCGGTAACGTCGGCAGTGTCGTCCGTGAGGCTCACTCCGTTCGCGAAAACGTAGATCCGGCGGATCGGGGTGGTATGTCATAATTTTAAGCCCGGACGTCTCGACTCCGGTAGTATGGGATTCGACGAGATGGACGTCGATACGATCTGGAAGAACGGGGAGTTCCTCGACTGGGAGGACGCGACCACGCACGTTCTCACGCACGCGCTCCACTACGGCACCGGCGTGTTCGAGGGACTCCGGAGCTACGAGACCGAGCAGGGTCCCGCGATCTTCCGGCTTGAGGAGCACCTCGACCGGCTCTTCGACTCCGCGAAGATGTACGACATGGAGATCGACCACTCCCGCGAGGAGATCACGGAGGCGATCGTCGAACTCCTCGATCGACAGGACCTCACCTCCTGTTACATCCGGCCGATCGCCTACTACGGCTACGACTCGCTCGGCGTCTCGCCGGGCGACTGCCCGACCGACCTCGTGCTCGCCGCCTGGCCGTGGGGGACGTACCTCGGCGAGGAGGCCTTAGAGGAGGGCGTCGACGTGATGGTCTCCTCCTGGCGGAAACACGCCTCCTCGCAGGTCCCCACGAACGTGAAGACCACCGGTCTCTACGTCAACTCCATGCTGGCGGGCGAGGAGGCCCGCCGGAACGGCTACGTCGAGGCGATCGTCTTGAACAAGGAGGGGAACGTCGCGGAGGGTCCCGGCGAGAACGTGTTCATGGTCAACGACGGCGAGGTGTACACCACCGGCCAGGCGCAGTCGATCCTCGAGGGCATCACCCGCGACACCGTGATCACGCTGGCCGAGGAGCGCGGCTACACCGTCCACGACGAGGCCGTCATCTCGCGGGGGCAGCTGTACACCGCCGACGAGCTGTTCTTCACCGGCTCGGCCGCCGAGGTGACGCCGATCCGCTCGGTCGACGACACGGAGATCGGAAGCGGCACGCGCGGTCCGGTGACCGAGGAGCTTCAGGAGGCGTTCTTCGAGGTCATCGAGCGTCGGACGGACGACCACGACGAGTGGTTCACGTACCTCTAACTCGGCTCTCGAGCCGGTAGCCCGGGATAGCTCACGATCCGCCGGCCGGGTTCGACCCGTCGTCGCCGTCGGATCGGTCCGCAGCGGTCTTCTCCGGATGCCCGACGCCGGGGCGGTGGTCCTCGGGGCCGTCGTCGGCGGGCGGGCGCTCCTCCTCGACCGGGATCTGGTGGGCGGACTCGCCGAAGCCGGCCGAGAGGATCCGGGTCATTCCCTCCTCGACGCTCTCTCCGGTGTCCTCGACCCGCTCGGGCTCGACCTCGATGACGAAGCCGGTGGTGATGTTCGGCGCGGTCGGCATGAAGAGGACGATCTTCCCGTCGCGGGTCTTCTTGCCCGTCCGGAACGCGGTCATCCGGATGCCGGGCCACGTCTCGAGATACACCGGGTTCTGAAGCTCGTCGGTGCCGGAGATGGCGGTCTCGGCCGCCAGCTTCGAAGCGTTGTACACCACGCGTAACGCGGGGATCCGGTTGATTGTGTCGTCGACTTTCGCCTCCGCGAGCCGGCCGAGCGTCGTCCGCATGAAGTACCCGACCGCGAGCACGAGCGTCGAGAGGACCGCGATGGCGATGACGACCCGCGAGACCGGCTCCAGCGGAGCCGGGATCCAGTTCGGCTGGAGCGCGTCGATGAGCGGGATCGACGCGATGTGGAGGTAGATCCACCGAACGACGAGGAGCAGAACGAGGAGGGGGGCTAACACGATGAGCCCGCTGGCGAAGTCGCGTTTCCACGTGGACATCTATCGTACCGTTATGCGACGGGGACGCTTAAGAGGGCTTCTCATGTCGTGCGATCGAGGGATTTCCGTCGGGAGGCGACGAGGAAATGCCGCGAGCGACTCACCGACCGACGATCGCCCGCAGCGCGAACGTCAAGTTCTCCTTGCGCTCGCGCACGCGCCGGTAGAAGTACGAGAGCCACTTGTCGCCGTAGGGCGCGTACTGTTTCACGTCGACGCCCCCTCTCGCGAGGTCGCGCTGGGCGTCCTCGCGGACGCCCATCAACATCTGGATCTCGTAGTCGGTGCCGTGTTCGACCGCGAGCCGGTTGGCGAGCGAGACCATCTCGGGGTCGTGGCTGCCGACGGCAACGCCCCGATCGCGGTGCTCGAAGAGGAACTCGATGTCGCCGCGGTACGCTTCGTCGACGTCGGCCTTGTCGGTGTAGGCGATCGACTCGGGCTCGTCGTACGCCCCCTTCACGAGTCGGATCACTCCGGGGACGTCGATGAGGCGTTCGAGGTCCTCGCGGGTGCGCTTGAGGTTCGACTGGACGCACTGACCGACGCTCCAGGGGTAGTCGGCCGCGATCGACTCGAAGGCGTCGAGGGTGGCGTCGGTGGTGTCGGCGTCCTCCATGTCACACCAGACGAACGCGCCGTGTTCGTGGGCGTGCGCGACCAGCTCGCGGTACTGTTCCTCGAAGAGGTCGGCGGAGACGTCGAGGCCGATCTGCGATGGCTTCACTGAGATACACGCGTCGAGGTCCGTGTCGGCCAGATCATCGAGGAGCCGGCAGTACGCGTCCGCGTCCGCGCGGGCCTCCGCGGGGTCGTCGTAGTGTTCCCCGAGCAGGTTCAGGATGACGGCGATGCCCTCCTCGTTGCGGGCCCGTGCGTGATCGAGCGCCTCGGGAACGCTCTCGCCGGCGACGAACCGGCGCGCGATCGGGGGGATCATACCCGGAGGTGGGTGTCACCCGACTTGAGCGTTGTCACCCGTCGATCCGCAGGCGTCGAGGGGGCGACCGCCCCGTGGGTCGCATCCGCGGCCTCCTCGTCGGATCCGCGGTTTATATGACCCGGACGGGCGTGGGATCGTCATGGTCGGTTCCCTCGTCGCGACCGCGTTCTGGGCGATGGTGCCAGCGTACGTGCCGAACAACGCCGCGGTGCTCGCCGGGGGCGGCCGCCCCATCGACGGCGGCCGCGAGTGGCGGGGCGCGCGCCTGCTCGGCGACGGGAAGACTTGGCGCGGAACCGCCGTCGGGACGGCCGTCGGCGTCCTCGTGGCGCTCGGACTCAACGCCGTCGTCGACCCGGCGAGCACCGCTGTCGGGGTGGACCTCCCGACGTTCGAACTTCCCGCGGCGGTCGCGCTCGCGTTCGGCGCGATGGCGGGTGACATCGGCGCGTCCTTCCTCAAGCGGCGCTCCGGTCGCGAGCGCGGGGCGTCGTTCCCCGGGCTCGACCAGCTCGACTTCGTCGTCGGCGCGCTGCTCGCCGTCTTCCTCGTCGCACCCGACTGGGCGACGGCCGTCTTCACGCTTCCCGTCCTCGTCGTCGTGGCCGTGATGACGCCCCTCCTCCACGTGACGACGAACGTCGCCGCCTACGCGCTCGGATTGAAGAACGAGCCGTGGTGACGTTTCCGGTCGATCCCGGCTTTCCAATGAAAGTCCGATTTCCGGGAGAGACGACCCGAACGGAGCGGTCCGCTCGCGTCGCTATCGCTTTCGATGGATCGACAGGTCGACGATCACCTGATCGCCGACCGCAGTGATCGCGTCGCCGGCGATCCTGATGATCTCCTCGTCGATTTCGCGTTCACCGTCCGTGTCACGTTCGATCGGCTCGATCGCGTCGCGTTCGGGTACGGGCGGGTCGGGATCGACGAGGAGCGTCTCGAAGTCGCCGGACCGCGGATCGATGGTGAGGTTGTGAACGGTACCGAGTTTCCTGCCGTCTGCGCTGAGCACCGGCTTTTCGGGGAGGGCGCTCGCGAGGACCGTGGACATGCCGCCTAGAAGTGGGCGAGAAAGTGGCAAAAAAGTACGGATCCGTCGGGTGTACCGACCGGGTGTATCCGCTGTAGGAATCAGTACTGATATCTCGGTCGGAAGCGATTTACGTTGAATCGAAAAAGCGGTGCGTACCAAATACGAGGCTTTCACACGCCGGCTACGAACGGGACGTCCGTCTCGAACGCTCGATCTACAACAGAATGGAGACGAGGAAGGATGAAATACTCGGATCTGCTTTCCAAAGTCAGCGTTCTCTTCCTCGAAGAAAACGACGTTCAACGAGACCTGTTCTCACGGTGGATCACGACCGTCTCGACGAAGACGGTCACGGAACCGGAGGAGGTCTTTCGCGAGTTCGATTCGAGTGTAGCGCTAGTGATTCTCTCTCATTCGGCTCTCGAGGACGAGGAGGCCGAGATCCAGCGGTATATTTTGACACGGAATCCGTCCTGTCAGGTGGTCTTGCTCACCTCCCCGGAAGCGGACGA
Source organism: Halorubrum cibi (assembly GCF_900182635.1). Lineage (GTDB taxonomy): Archaea > Halobacteriota > Halobacteria > Halobacteriales > Haloferacaceae > Halorubrum > Halorubrum cibi. Next base: position 248,437 of record NZ_FXTD01000001.1, read on the forward strand.
GGCGCGTTACAGGGCCGAGTACGACGCGACGATCACGCGGCCCGTTTCCGAACGCGAGCTTACCACCTTGGTCGAGAAACGCCTTCGATACGGGATCTATAGCGCGCTTATCGAGGAGTTCTACGCGTTGAACTCCCGGTTGATTACGCTCGAACGGAGCGATTCGGACAGGGACAGTGAACGTACGGAAACGATCCGAGATCGCATCCGGAAGGTGGAGGTCCCGATCCAGCACCTCCGATCGACCATCGATCACGAGGACACCCGAGAGTTGCTCAAAAGCCTCAATTCACACAGGGAGTTTCTGAACAGCCCGTCCCGCGAGACGGAGGCTTCCACGACGTCGACGTCTCCTTCCGGACCGGTGTCCGAATCGCTCACGTACTTGGGGCGTCGATCACGGTAATCTGCTCGGACGGGGGTATACGCGGATGGGCGCGAGCGTTTGGAAGTGCGAAGACCGTGGCCACACCGTCCATCGCGCCGATGCGAGTCATCGATACGTCTCTTGATCACTCACGGTACCCGAGCAGCCGTAGGCCGTTCAGGGAGACGAGCACCGTCGATCCTTCGTGACCGACCACGGCGAGCGGAAGCGGGATCCCTCGGAGCAGGATCGTGCCAACCATGACCGCGATCGCCCCGAACGCGATTGCGAGGTTGACCGTCAGCGTCCGGCGGGTCTCGCGCCCGAGAGTGAGGACGTAGGGGATCTTGCTGAGGTCATCGCCCATTAGAACCACGTCGGCGGTGTCGAGCGCGACGTCAGTTCCGGCCCCACCCATCGCGATGCCGAGCGTCGCGGTCGCCAGGGCCGGCGCATCGTTCACGCCGTCGCCGACCATCGCCACGTTCTCGTGTCGATCGACTAGGGATTCGATGGTTGCCACCTTCTCCTCCGGCAGCAGTTCTGCCTGTACCTCGTCGATCCCGACTTCCTCGGCGATCCGGGTAGCGACGCGCTCGTTGTCGCCCGTCAGCATGACGATGTGGCCGATCCCGAGCGAGCGGAGGTCCGCGATCATCTCGGCGGCGCCGGGACGGACCGTGTCGGTGAACGCGAGCCACCCCAACACGGTGGCTCCGGCGTCGTCTTCTCGAACGACGATGACGCTCGTTTTCCCCTCCGTCTCGAGCGTCCGGAGGCGCTCGAGCCCGGGTTCGATCCCCTCGATCGCCGCGTCTCCGAGAACGGTTCGGTAGTAACTCCGATTCCCGATGTGAACGGTACCGGCTTCGACGTCGGCACGGACGCCCTTTCCCGCGACCGACTGAAATCGCCGTGCGTCGGGGACGTCGAGTGATCGCTCCTCCGCTGCCGACACGGTCGCACGAGCGAGGTGGTGCTCCGATCGGGTCTGTACCGCGGCCGCCAGCGCGAGAAGCCCGTCGTCAGTCAGTGACCCGTTGGCCGTCTCTCGGACGGAGACGTCCGTCAACTGCGTGTCTCCCCGCGTGAGCGTCCCCGTCTTGTCGAACGCGACCGCATCGATCGCCGCCGCCGACTCGACGTGTTCGCCGCCTTTGAACAGAACGCCCTGCCTGCCACCCGAGGCGATCGCCGAGAGCACCGCCGCGGGCGTCGAGATGACGACCGCACACGGCGAGGCGGCCACCATGAGCGTCATCGCCCGATAGAACGTCCCCGTGAACGCGCTCCCGAGCGCGAGAGGAACCGCGATAGCCGCCAGCGTGAGCGTGAACACGCCGAGGACGTACGGTTGCTCGAGGCGGTCGATGAGCCGCTGTGTGGGTGCCTTCTCGCTCTGTGCGTTTTCGACCATGTCGATGAGGCGACTGATGGCCGACTCGTGAGCCCGCCGCGTGACCGTTATCTCGAGGCTTCCGCTCTCGTTTATCGTCCCGCCGAACACCTCGTCTCCCGGCTCCTTCGGCACGGGAACGGACTCGCCGGTGAGCGAGGCCTGGTCGACCGTCCCTTCGCCCGACGTGACGACGCCGTCGAGCGGGATTCGGTCGCCGGGGCGGACGACGAACAGGTCGCCGACGGCGACGTCCTCGATGGGAACGGCGATCTCCTCGCCGTCGCGGAGCACCTGGGCTTCGTCCGGTCGCATCCGGATGAGGGACTTGATCGCCCGGCGTGAACGCCCGATCGCGTAGTGCTGGAGCGCGTTCGACAGCGAGAAGAGAAAGAGGAGCATCGCACCCTCGAACGGCGCTCCGATCGAGAGGGCACCGAGCGCTGCGACGATCATCAGGAGGTCGATGTCGACCGCGCGGTGACGGAGGGTCTCGACCGCGCCCTTGAACCCGTACCAGCCGCCGAACGCGTACGCGACGCCGTATCCGGTCCACCCGAGAGCGGACGGGCCGTCGAGCCACCCCGTCACCAGACCGGCGACCATCCCGAGCAGCGTCAGTCCGACGAACGCCCCTTCCCGTCCGAGTTCCGAACGGGTACTCGCCTCGTCGGTTCCCGCGTTCTCGTCGTTCCGGATCGTGACGTCCCGGTCGCGGACCGCGTCCCTGATCGCTTCCTCGGACGTGAGTTCCTCGTCGTAGGTGACCCGGACGCTCCCGGTTCGGAAGGAGACGTCGACGTCGTGGACGCCGGATACGCTCCGGAGGCGTCGCTCGAGCGCCCGTGCGCCCGCTTCCCCACGACCGCCTCGCCGTTCGATGCGGACCGTACACGTCGAGCGAGACGGTGAGTCGGGATCGGTCACGGTCTCGGTACCTACGGGCTGGTTGGACTTCACGTTTTATCGGCTCTAGTCGACTCGAGAGGCGTTGAACGGAGCGTGATCGGGATCCTCGATGGACCTACTCGTCTCCCCGCGAGCGCTCTCCCGCTCGCACTGATAACGCTCGGCGTCGTCTGTGACGGGGAGTGTCTCGCGAACCGCGCTCCACTGATGCCACGAGACGCCTCCCACGGATCGAACGGTGACTCCATCGTCAGACGTCCCGTCGATAAAAGAGGATCTGACTGAGAAGTACGAGTCCCGCGAAGGTGACGAGGAGTATTCCGGTGTCGATCAACTCGTACGACCCGTCGATCAACAGCGGAGTCGGATCGTAATACTGCGTCGGGCTGACGTATTGGATCCACTCGTACTCGCTGGCACCCCCCACGATGGACTCGACGAGGAACAGCACGAACACGACCCCGACGGCGCCTCTCTCGGCGATCGCCGCTCGATCGGCGGCGACGGAGAACACCAACCCGATCGCCGTACACACGAAGAGATACGGGATCGACAGGGCGTGAGTCGCCGCGAGGTGTGTCACGTTCATCTGTTCACCGATCGCCGCCGCCAAGAGGTACACGACGCATCCGACGACGACGTTGACGACGACGATGGGTAGCAGTAACGAGGCCAACCTCTCGACGAGGAGTTGTGACCGGGTGATCGGAAAGGACAGCAGTATCTCCATTCGATCGCTCTCGATGTCGGTGGCGATGCTACCGCCCGCGACGTACGCGAAGTACAGCCCTAACCCGAGTATCCACACGAAGTTGTAGATCTGTGCCCCGAGAAACCCCTCGATCGTCGATAACGTCTCGATGCCGAACGCCTCCATCATCGCCGGCGGCAGCTCTTCGAACACCTCCTCGATCGCGACTCCCTCCAAGACGGTGTAATACCAGACGATGAACGCGGCATAGAGGCTGACGGCGACCGAGAGAAACGCCGTTTCACGGAGGCGCCGACCGATCTCGTACCGGGCCGTTTCAAACATCGGCACCGCCGATTCCGTCAGTATTCTCGGACTCGCTTTCGCCGTAATAGTGGATGAATACGTCCTCTAATGGGGGTTCGGCGATGTCTATCTCTCGAACGTCGTGTTTCACGAGGGCTCGGAGAAGCGCGTTGTACTCGCCCGTGTATATGAACTGAACTCCGTCGGGGAACCGTTGTATATCGACGACGCCGTCGAGCGACGCCAAACGGGAACCGGACTCGCCGCGCGTAGTGACTCTGACTCGTTTCCCGCCTCGGCTCAACAGGGTGTCGACGTCCTCGAGTTCCACGAGGGTCCCCTCCCGAATGATACCGACCCGATCGCAGATGCGACGGACCTCGCTGAGAACGTGTGAAGAGAGGAACACGGTCGTACCCTGGTCCCGTTCGGCTCTGATGAACTCGTTGAACTCCTCCTGTTTGAGCGGGTCCAGTCCGGACGTCGGCTCGTCCATGATCACGAGGTCCGGATCGTGCATGAACGCCTGGATCACGCCGAGCATTCGTTTGTTCCCGGTCGAGTACTCTCGTATCGGGCGCTCGATGGGCGGCGTGAACATCTCGAGGAGCTCGGCCAACCGGCTGTCCCCTTTGATCGAGGCGTGGTACTCGAGGACGGCTCTGCCGGTCACTTCCTCGTTGAACCCGAGACGTGCCGGCAGGTACCCGATACGCCGCTTCGCGTCGACCAGCGCGGGTTCGTCGTGGACGTCCGCCCCCAGAACGGTCGCCGTCCCCGAGGTCGGCCGGATCAGTCCCAACAGCAGCCGAATGGTCGTCGACTTACCGGCGCCGTTCGGTCCGAGAAAGCCGAACACTTCCCCCCTTTTGACGGTGAACGACAGCGAATCGTTCGCGATCACGCTACCGTACTCCTTGGTGAGGTCGCGTGTTTCGATCGGCGGGACGGTCGACGCGTCACCTCGCATAGAACCACCACCCACCGGCGGCGACGAGCAGCAGCAGGACGACGAATACGACGACCTCGACGGGGAGGTCGTTTCCTCCCGTCTCCGTCACCGTGATCGCGACCGTCGCCGGGCGAGTCGCGTTGCGGGTCTCGTCCCCGTCGGTGTATTCCACCTCGACCGTCGCCGGAAATCGACTCGCCGGTGCGCCGCCATCGACTTCGAGGTCGAACGCGACGCGAGCGGTTTCCCCCGGCCGTAACGACGGAATCACCGTCGTACCGAACTCGCTCTCCAGCGGTTCGTCGACGTTCAACCTGAGATACACGTCCCGGATCTCGGCGTCTCTCCGGTTCGTGACGTCCAATTCGAGAACGCCGTCCTCGCCGGCAGCGAAGCGAGGCTCGACCGCCGTTACGTCGACCGCCTCCCGACGCTCCGCGATCGAAACGACGACCGGATCCTCGGACGTCCCCTCGGTGTCTCCGGGATCGCGGTATCGGGTCGTGACCGAGACCTGTTGGGGTACCGCGTCGGAGTCGGATGGCACGGTGCCCCGAAACCGAAAGGTCGCGGATTCGTCGACGTCGAGATCCCCGATCGCGTAGGTCGGATCCCGCGGAGCGAACGGCGCGTCTCCGAGGCTCACTACGACGTTACGTGCGTCGACGGGGCCGGCGTTCCGGATCGTTCCCCGGACGGTACCGGTCTCGCCGACTCGAAGCGATGAGTCGGTGACGGACACTCGGAAGTCCTGTCGTGGATCGATGGGGACGTATATCCAACTCTCGCTCGTCCGTTCGCCGTCGGCACGCGTCCGATAGCGGGTCGTCACCTCGAACCGCCGAGGCACCGCCTCCGCCTCGGTAGGAACGGTTCCGCGGAACCGGAAGGCCGCGGATTCGCCGACTGCGAGGTCTCCGATGCCGTAGGTGGCGTTCGGTGCGCCGAGTCGTGTCCCATCGAGGGCGAGGACGACGTCGCTCGCGTCGACCGGTCCGTCGTTCCGTATCTCTCCCCGGACGATCCCGGTGCCGCCGACTCGGAAGGTCGCGTCGGTCATCGACACGGAGAACGCCTGCTCGGGTTTCGGTCGTACGCCGACGATCATCCCGGTACGAGCGTCTCGTACCCCGTTCGAGTCGGTGAACTCGACTCTCCCCGTGACGGCGAGATCGCGGAGTGTCGTGCCGGATCGAACGTCAGCCTCGTACCTGAGCGTCGCGTTCTCTCCGGGATCGAGCCGATCGACGTGAGCCGTGTTTCGATCGGTTTCACCCAGCCTGAGATCGTCGCTCGTGGTCTCCAGTTCGACGGTGACGTCGCGGGCCGTCTCCTCGCCTCGGTTCGTGACCTCCGTGGTGAGCGTCCCGGATCCGCCGACCTGGACGTCGCTCCTGACGGTTCGAAGATCGAACGCGGGACCGTCGTCGACGACCACGTCTATCGGTTCGCTCACGGTTCGTGACCGCTCCTGAACGACGTTGCTTCGGGGGGCGTACTGGGACGTGTGTGAGTATCTGAGCCGCACGTCGAGCGTGTACTCCGCTCGTTCGACGTCCTCGGGAGTGGTCACCGTGATCGGGACGTCCCGCACGTCTCCATCGGCGATCGTTCCGATCGACTTCCGCCGCGTCTCGACGGTGAACGGAACGTCGTCGTCTTCGATCTCGACGGTGACGCTTCGGGCCGTCGTCACTACCTCCCGCTGTGTTACGGCCCCCGAGTGGACTTCGCCGTCGTTGGCGACCTGTACGGTCAGTTCGGCCGTACTTCCCGGCGTGAGCGTCGGTTCCGGGACGTACACACGGAGATCGGGCTCGCCGCGAACGTACTGCCCCTCGTCCTGTGCGGCTCCGATCCCGGCCGTCGCTCCCGTTAGAACGAGTAACACGAGGGCGACCCCACAGACCCGTCGGGTCATTCGCGATCTCCACGACGGTTCGTGACTGCCCCTCGGAGGCGATCTCCTCCTCTGAGGCGATCCTTCCGTCTATTATCATATATGCTGAATTTCTTCATGAGTGGTGTTTCGTTCACGACTCGATATGTGTTTTGGCGGACCCGTGACGGCCGATTCACGGAAAGATACTTATGCTGCCGTGGCATACATTCTCACGCAATGTCTAGCGCACCCAGCACGAACGACGACGTGTTCGACGAGTTCCTGTCCGACCGGGGCCACGAGACGGAGATCGTACGCTGGGAGCGATCGTATAACAAGCTTCAGTGCCCCGAGTGCGGTGCGCTCCATCCGGAGGGAACCGCCAGCTGCTCCGTCTGCGACTGGCGGCCGACCTGACGCCGACGGCATCGATCGACCGGTTAGCGGTTTTCTTTCCGTCCGATCCTGCCGGCAGTATTATGTATAACGATTAGCTAGTGGGGCACATGCCGACCTGCCAGAACTGCGGTTCGTTCGTCACGACCGACTACGTCCGGGTGTTCACGCCCAACGAGGTGGACCGTCCCCGCGTCTGTCCGGGCTGTGAGGACTTGGTCCGTGACGGCGCCGACGTGCGGGAAGCGCGCGCGACCCGAAGCAACTGATCCCGGTCGACCTCGCCGATCGGATCCCCGCCCACCTCCTTCCGATCACTCGGCTCCACCGCCGCCTGACGCCCGTCCCCGCCGGGGCGTAGACGGCTCGAACGGCCCTCACCGAGCCACGGCGTTTAAGGAGAGCCGCGATCAGTAGTCGGTAATGAACGACCCCACCGTAACGCGACTGTTCGGCGGCCCCGGAAGCGGGAAGACGACCGCCCTCCTCGATCGGGTCGAGGAGATCCTCGAGGACGACGAAGCGGACGTCCGCGACGTGCTCGTCGTCTCCTACACCCGCGCGGCCGCCGCGGAGATCCGCGAGCGACTCGCCGAGCGCCTCGACGTCTCCCCGCGAAGCCTCCAGGGGAACGTCTGTACGATGCACGCGAAGGCCTACGAGCTGCTCGACCTCTCGCGGGGGGACGTGGTCGGCGAGAGCGACAAGGAGGAGTTCTGTGGGGAGTACGGCATCGAATTCGAGGATCAACACGGCGGGGCCGGCCGCCGGACCGCGCGGTCGACGACCATCGGCAACAAGATCATCGCCACCTCCCAGTGGCTCCAGCGAACCGAGCGGGGCGTGGCCGACTGGTACGACGTGCCCTTCCAGTGGAACGTCGAGGAGGTCAGGCTCCCGCCCGAGGAGGACCCCAACGCCCAGCAGGGCAACAAGTACACGCCGACGTGGCCCTCCGACGACGACCGAATCGACATCCCCGAAGCGATCCGCGCGTGGCGAGCTTACAAGGGCGAGCACGGGCTCGTCGGGTTCGCGGACATGCTCGAGCGCGTGGCCCAGCGCTCGCTCGTCCCGAACGTCGAGTACCTGATCATCGACGAGTTCCAGGACATCACGACCCTCCAGTACGGCGTCTTCGAGGAGTGGAAACCCCACATGGAGAAGGTCCTCATCGCCGGCGACGACGACCAGGTCGTCTACGCCTGGCAGGGTGCTGACCCCGACCTCCTCCTCGAGACCGACGTCGACGAGGACGTGATCCTCCCGAACTCCTACCGGCTCCCCTCGGAGATCCTCAACGTCGTCAACGCGGAGATCCGCCACATCGACAAGCGCCAGGAGAAGGACCTCCACCCGCGAAAGGAAGGCGGCAGCGTCGAGGCGATCGAGTCGCCGTCGATGCTCGAACTCGTCCGGAACGTCCGCTACACCGTCGAGGACGACGAGGGCAGCGTGATGTGTCTGTTCCGCGCGCGCTACCAGATGTTCGACTTCATCGACGAGTTCATCGACCACGGGATCCCCTTCACGATGCTGACCGACGGACGGATGTGGACCGATCGGGTACAGGACTACGTCTCCGCGATCGAGAAGCTCGACGACGACGATCCGATCACCCTGCTGGAGGCCCGCCGGCTGGCGGACATGCTCCAGGAGTCGGCGTTCGGCACCCACGACCGCGAGGACTTTTACGACTTCATCGACGACCGTGAGGAGGCCGCGGACGCCGAGGACATCTCGCTCATCGAGGTGCCGACCGACGAGGTCCGCGACCGGATCCCGTTCATGCCCGACGCGGCGAGCGCCGACGACATGGTTCGGAAGGTGACGAGCTTCCAGCGGAAGTCGATGGGCGCGTACTTCGAGGGCGAGTACGCGGGGATGGACCCGACCCGCGTTCGGGTGGGCACCATCCACTCCGCGAAGGGCCGCGAGGCCGATCACGTGTTCGTCGCGACCGACCTCACGGAGAAGGTCGTCGAGCAGATGGCCGCCTCCATCGACGACCCGACGGACGTCGACGGTGTCGACGAGTTCACCAAGACGACCAGCCCCGTTCCGGTGCTCACGGACAACGAGCGCCGGGTGTTCTACGTCGGGATGTCCCGCGCCCGCGAGCGCCTCGTGATCATGGAGAGCCTCATCGGCGGCGCGCCGACGCTCCCGATCAGCGTTCTGCTGTTCAACGAGCTCCGCGACGAGCCGCCACAGCAGCTCATCGAGGAGGTCCAGGACGAGGTGGCGGTCCCCGAACCCGAGCCGTGAGCGGCGAGCGCTCGGAACCCCGCCCGCTTCGGACCGACCTCTCCCCCGTCGCCGAGGCCGTCTCGGAGGCGGACGCCGCCGGGTTCGTCGCGGTCGGCGACCGCTTCGACGACGACCTTCGCTACCTGACGCGCGTTTCCGGCCCGGACCGGTCGTACGGGGTCGTCGTGACTCCCGAGTCCGCGTCGTCGCCGGCGCGGGCGGTCCTTCTCGCGGCGCCCTCCTTCGCTCGAACCGTCGAGCGGCGATTCGTCGACGCCGCCAGAGTCGACGGGACTCGAGACGCCTCTGTTCCGCCCGGTCCCGACGCCTTCCACGACGGGGTCGTCCGCGCGGTTCGCACCGGTGACGACGGCGATCCGGTCGGCGTCCGGGCCGCGGCGGTCCTCGAGGAGAGCGGATCCGACCACCGTCCCGTCCTCGTTCCGCGCTCCGTCCCTCACGACGCGGCCGTCTATCTCGAGCGCGCCGGCTACGACGCCGCGTCGACGCCGGTCGTGACCGACGCGCGGGCGATCAAGAGTCCGGCCGAAATGGACCGGATCCGGCGGGTACAGCGCGCCGCCGAGGCAGGCATGGCGCGCGCGGAGACGATCCTCGCACGGAGCGAGCCGGCCGAGGAGTCCCCGCGGGCGGGCCACACCGACGCCGGTACGGAGGCGCGACCGGTCCTGCGCTGGAAGGGCGGCCCGCTCACCCCCGAGCGACTCCGGCGCGCGGTGAACGCGACGCTCGCGGAACGGGGCGTCGGCGACGCCGGAAACACCGCCGTCTTGGCGGGTCGGGCCGCCGCGGATCGGTACGGGGGAAGCGGGTCGACCGCCGATCCCGACCGAACCGTCCCGATCCGGGCGGGCGAGACGGTCGTGGTCGATCTCGCCCCGCGCGGCCCGGACGGCTACCACGGCGCGCTCGCGCGGACGTTCGTGGTCGACGGCGACGGCGGCTGGGAGCGGCGAGCGTACGTCGCGGTCGAGTCGGCCCGCGAGGCCGCGCTCGCGGAGGTGGAACCGGGAGTCCCCGCGGCGACCGTCCACGGGGAGGCGGCCGCCGAACTGGCCGCCTACGGCTTCGATCCGAACGCGTCGCCAGGCGAGGCCGGATACACCCACGACACGGGTCGCGGGGTCGGGCTCTCCCGACGGGAGCCGCCGGCGCTGCCGGGCGGGCCGGAACTCCGTACCGGAGCGGTCCTCACGGTCGAACCCGGCGTGTACGACCCCGCGATCGGCGGCGTTCGGCTGGGTGACCTCCTCGTCGTGCGCGAGGACGGCCACGAGGTCGTCTCCGGGTATCCGTTCGGGACGACGCCAGTCGATCGGGAGGGATCCGACGGCGCCGAGACGACGGATGGGACGGTCGATAGCCGCGCCAGCCGATAGCTACGACGATCGTTTGAGCCATCAGCGGTCCTATGTCGTCCCCGTTCGACCGTCGAACCGCATGCCGACACAGCCCTCCACGGCCGACGAGGCCGAATCGAGCGGACGAATCGCGAGGAAACTGCTCCCCGCCGCGGGCACCGTTCTCGTGGCCGCGCTCGCGGTGGTCGGGGTTGCGCTCGTCGGGAGCGCGTTCGCGGGGACCGCCGCCGCGGACGGCACCGCCGACCTCGACGCGTCGATCGTCACCGTGAACGACGGTGGAACCGCCGAGATCGCGGTCGAAACCGACGGCGTCGACGAGTTCTCGATCGCGATCGGCGACGAATCGGACAGCGGATACGCGCTCCACGCGACCGTGACTCCGGACGACGACGGCACCACGTCGCTCGTCCTCGATCACGCCGAGACCGGCGGAGGCGGGACGTCCCTGAGCGCCGAGGGCGACGCCTCGGTCTCGATCGACGACGAGACGGGTCTCGAGGAACCGATCGCGCCCGGATCCTACGACGTGGAAGTGTCCACGGGCGGCGACGAGCCGGACGACGTCGGGAGTCTGATGGTCGAGCCGGCGTCGACGGCTGACGGTTCCAGTGATGACGGCGGAGACGGCGGAGACGGCGACGACGGCGGGTCCGAGGACGGCGGTTCGGCGGACGGATCGAGCGATCCGACCGTCGTCACCGAGTCGGACGTCGAGGCGGCCGACGTGGTGGTCGAGCCGGCCGAGACGGACGTGACCGTCCCGGTCGACCTCGCGGACGGGGAGACCGTGACCCTCCGGATGCGGTCGACCGGGGACGCGACTCCGGCGTACATCAAGACCGCGGAGCCGACGGTCGAGGGTGGCGAGGCGACCGCGACGTTCGACCTGAGTCAGGCGAGCCACGGCGACCGCGCGACGCTGACGGTCCGCGGGAACGACGGGCTCGACGGCGAGACCGAGCACGACGTCCTGATCGTCGACGAGTCGATCGGGGTCGAGGAGGACGACGGGACTGAAAGCGCCGACGACGGCGGCCCCGGTGACGGAACCGACACAAGCGTACCCGGATTCGGCGTCGTCGTCGCCGTGCTCGCGCTGTGTGCGACCGCGCTCGTCGCGAACCGGCGGAGCGCGTAGATCGAGCGAGCGCGGTTTCTCCGACCCTCCTTCGATCTACTTCTCGACGGGTTCGCCGTCGGATCCCGTCTCGGCGTCGTCACCGCGGAGCTGTCGCGGGAGGAGTCCGCGGACGAACCCCCGGAAGATCCGGCCCGGGTCGAGGAAGTACTGCGGCAACACGACCATCGCGACCGCGACGACGAGCAGTCCGCCGCCGAGAGCGATCTCGCCCGCGAGGAGGCGGACGACGGCGTAGTTCGCGAGCGGCAGCGCGAACACGAGCGACGCCGCCAGCCCGATCATGTCGAACAGCCCGAGGCTCATGTGGCACCCCTCTCTCCTCGTTCGGCATAAGCGGCTCTGTTGATGTTCGCTTTTCGAGAGGTGCTCGAGTCACTCCGTTTCTGCCCCGCCGAGCCCTCCCCCGCGACACCGAACCCGGGGGCGCCCCAGCCTCGTCGCCGGACTACGTCCGGCCGTCGGAGGTGCGCGCGACGCACGGAGTGGATCGTTCCGCCGGGAGAAGGGCTTCTCGGAAAGGGGAGTTCAACCGGTTGATGAGTTCCACGAGAGAGGAGTCCAAAACGGCGGGCTTTCCCTGATCTCGGCAGGGAAACCGATCCGCGTCGCGAGGAACACCACCCTTCAAGTCGGTTGGACGTCTCCAGTCCGACATGTCCAACCGACCGACGACCGCCGTCGTCCTCGCCGCCGGCGCGGGGCGACGGCTGAGTCCGTTGACGAACCGGCGGCCGAAGCCGATGGTCCCGGTCGCCAACAAGCCCCTCCTCGAGTACGTGATCGAGGCCGCGAGCGCGGCCGGCGTCGACGAGTTCGTCCTCGTCGTGGGCTACGAGCGCGAGCGGATCCAGACCCACTTCGGCGACGGCGACGACTGGGACGTCTCGATCCGGTACGTCGTACAGGAGAAGCGGCTCGGCACCGCACACGCGGTCTCGCGGGCCGAGTCCCACGTCGACGGGCCGTTCCTCGTGTTGAACGGCGACCGGATCGTCGAACCCAGCGCGGTCGAGGACGTCCGCGACGCGCTGGCCGCCGGCGACGCCGCGGCCGCGATGGCGGTGACCCGAAGCGACCGACCGCGGGCGTACGGGGTCGTCACGGTCCGTGGCCACCGCGTCGAGACGATCGTCGAGAAGCCCCTCAGACGCGCGGATTCCGAAGTCATCAACGCGGGCGTGTACGCGTTCACGCCGGCGGTGTTCGACGCCATTCGCGACACGCGGTCGTCCGAGGAAGGCGAGTACGAACTCCCCGACACCGTCGCCCGGCTCATCGACGAGGGCGGCGTCCGCGCCGTCAGGTACGACGGCGGCTGGCACGACGTGTCGTACCTCTGGGACCTGCTCGCGGTCACCGACGACGTCCTCGACCGCGACGGCGGAGCCGTCGAGGGAACGCTCGCATCCGGCGCGAGCGTTGACGACCGCTGCGTCGTCGCTCCGACCGCCTCGGTCGGCCGAGGCGCGGTCGTCGGCGCGGGAACGACCGTGGGCGAGAACGCTCGGATCGAGCCCAACGCGACCGTCGAGGGCTCCGTCGTCTTCCCGGACGCGACCGTCGAGGCCGGCGCGGTGCTCCGCGACTGCGTCGTCGGCGCGGGCGCGACCGTCGGCGCCAACGCCACGGTCCGGGGCGGGACCGCCACCGTCGCCGTCGCCGGCGAGCTGTACGAGGGGGTGCGGCTCGGTGCGGTCGTCGGCGACGACGCGACCGTCGGCGGCGCGGCAGCGCTCTCGCCGGGGACCGTCCTCGGCAACGACGCCGTCGTCGGCGACGGCGCGTCGGTGAGCGGGCGGGTAGAGGACGGCGTGACGGTACGGAGGGGATAACATGTGTGGAATCATCGGCTACGTCGGCGACCGCCCCGCGCTGCCTATCCTCTCGACCGGGCTCTCGAACCTGGAGTACCGGGGGTACGACTCTGCCGGGGTCGCGCTCACCGACGACGCGGTCTCGGTGTACAAGAAGTCGGGCGAAGTGAGCGAGCTTCAGGGAGTCCTCCCCGAGTCGACCGACCACACGCGGGGGATCGGCCACACCCGCTGGAGCACCCACGGCCCGCCGACGGACGGGAACGCGCACCCCCACACGGACTGTACCGGGCGGGTCGCGGTCGTCCACAACGGGATCATCGAGAACTACGACGCGCTCCGCGAGGAGCTCTCGGACCACGAGTTCACGAGCGACACTGACACGGAGGTCGTCCCGCACCTGATCGAGGAGTCGCTCGACGCGGGCGCGGAGCCGCGGGCGGCGGTCGAGGCCGCCGTCGACCGGCTCGAGGGCACCTACGCGGTGGTCGTGACGATAGCCGGCGTCGACGAGGTGTACGCGACCCGCCGCGACAGCCCGCTCGTCGTCGGTCACGCCGAGGACGGGACGTTCCTCGCCAGCGACGTGACCGCCTTCCTCGAGCACACCCGCGAGGTGACCTACATCGAGGACGGCGACTTCGCCGTGATCGGCGACGACGGCCTCTCGCTGTATCGGGACGGTGAGCCGGTGGACCCGACGGTCGAGACGCTCGAGTACGAGGCCGACGCCGCCGAGAAGAGCGGCTACGACCACTACATGTTGAAGGAGATCCACGAGCAGCCGCGGGCGCTCAGACAGACGATCTCCGGGCGGATCGACGCCGAGGACGGGACCGTCAACGTCGACGTCGACCTCCCGAGCGAGTACGTCGACTCTGTCGATGAGATCCAGATAGTCGCCTGCGGCACCTCCAACTACGCGGGACGGTACGCCGCGGAACTGCTGGAGTCGATCGTCGACGTCCGCACGACCGTGGAGGTCGCGAGCGAGTACGAGTTCGACGGCGGCCGCGACCCCTGGCGAACGCTCGTCGTCGCGGTGACTCAGAGCGGGGAGACTGCCGACACGCTCTCGGCGATCCGGCGGGCGAAACGCGCCGGCGCGCGGACGCTCGCCGTCACCAACACGCTCGGGAGCACGATCGTCCGCGAGACCGACGACAGCGTGTTCATCCGCGCGGGCCCCGAGATCGGGGTGGCGGCGACGAAGACGTTCGCCTCGCAGGTGGCGACGCTGACGCTGCTCGCGGTCCACGTCGGTCGTGCCCGCGGGTCGCTGTCGTACGGGCGAGCGCGAGAGCTGCTGGAATCGGTCCGGAGGCTCCCGAACGCGATCCAGGGCGTCCTCGACCGCGAGGACCGGATTCGCGAGGTCGCCCGCGAGTACGCCGACAGCGACGCGTTCTTCTTCGTCGGGCGAAAGCTCGGACACCCGGTGGCGCTGGAGGGCGCGTTGAAGCTGAAGGAGATCTCCTACGACCACGCCGAGGGATTCGCCGCCGGCGAGTTGAAACACGGCCCGCTCGCGCTCGTCACCGAGGACACCCCCGTGTTGGCGCTCCTGACCGACGGCTCCCGGCCGGGTGAGACGCTGAACAACGTCAAGGAGGTCCAGGCGCGCGGCGCGCCCGTGATCGGCGCGGCGACCGCCGATGGCGACGGCGAGGCCGCGGCCGACTCGACGTACCTCGACGTCGAGTTGCCCGTCCCCGCTACCGGCGCGCTGGAGCCGCTCGTCGCCAACGTCTACTGGCAGCTGTTCGCCTACCACGTCGCCGACGAGAAGGGTCGCCCGATCGACCGACCGCGCAACCTCGCGAAGAGCGTGACGGTCGAGTAGCACGTTCCGGGCCTCTCGCGGTCTCCTCACGGTCCTCGGGCTCCCCCCAGCCCGCGGTCTCCGCCTCAGTCGTATCGGCCGAAGGCCTCACGCAGGTGCTCCGCGGACTCCTTGAGCCGCTCCGTGTACGCCGGCTCGTCCCAGGTCGGCGGGACGTACGCGACCGTGTCGAGCCGACCGCCCTCGATCCCGGGGACCGCGTGCGCGAGGTTCGTCGATCGCGAGTCGATCGGCTTCGCGGCGGTGGAGTCGGAACCGCCCTCACCGTCTGCCGGCACGTAGGTGGCGGCCGCGACGTCTATCGCCTCGAACGGCTCGTACGCGTCGACCCCGTCGGTCCAGAGGTCGCCGAGCCGCCGGCGTCGACTCGGGTCGGCGACGTTGAGGAGCAGCCACGGGAGCCGGATCTCGATCGCGTCCGTCGACGGCGAGACGTGGACGTCCGCAAGCGAGTCGTACTCGGGCGAGTCGGGGTTTCCGTTCCCGTAGCGGAGCGCGCCCGTCTCGACCGACTGGAACGGGACCCGCTCGCCGGTCGGCGGGATCGTGTACCCGCGACCGATCGTCATCCGAAGCGGCGCGAACGCGCCGGGGTCGGGGTCGCGGTACGCTGAGAGGTCCAGCCCCGCCTCCGCGCCGTACAGGTACGCGAACGCGTCGTAGCGGGGGTGGACCGTCACGCGGGAGTCGTCGGGACCGCCGAGCCGGACGACGAAATCGGTCGACGACGAGACCGCGTCGACGCCGTGGGGGAGTTCCACCCCGCTCCGACCGGTCAGGCCGAGCGTGACGAGGTAGTTGGTCCGATCCCAGTCGACCCCGCCGCCGTCGCCCCCCGTACCGCCGATGTCGGCGAGCTCGAGCCGGATCGAGAGGTACGCGGCGTCGCTCGTGACCCGGAGCGCGGTCAGTTCGCGGTCGCCGTCCGCGCCGTCTGCGCCGTCCGCGCCGTCTGCGCCACTCGAGCCGTCGTCGACTCGGACCGGTGAGCCGGCCGACGTCGCCGCGGTCGCGTCGGTCCACGCGCCTTCGGAGCCGTCGAGCGGGACCCCGTTCGCCGGGTCGAACGTGAGCAGGCCGAACCCCTGTTCCGGCGTCTGGACGTTCGACCACTCCGGCCGGCGGTTCGAGTCCGAGACGGGGGCGAGGTTCCACGTCCGCTTGAACCACTCGTCGTGCCAGCTGAAGACGAGTCCCCCGGCCGCGCCGACCTCGCGGACGTCCTCGTACATCGCCGCGACGATCTCCCCCTGCTCGTTTTCGGTGTGTCGACCCTGATCGCGGCCGTGGACGTGTCGCTGAGCGATCCCCCGCGAGTCCGGGACGCCGAACTCGGCGACGACGAGCGGGTGGTCAGTCGTGCCGACCAGGTCGTTCAGGTAGCCGGCGTAGCTGTTGGGCTCGCCGCGATGGTCGACGTAGTTCGCGTACTCGGGCGTCTCGTTGAGCAGCGGCGGATAGTACGGGTAGACGTGGTACGCCGCGAACGTGCCCGCGTCGTAGGCGTCGGTCGCGACGACGGCGTCGGGATCGACGGTGACCGCGTCCTCCGCCTCGAACGGCTCGTAGGGGTGCGAGAGCGGGTCGGTCGTCACCCAGTTCGTGAACGCCGCCGGGCGTTGGGTCCCGTACTCATCGATCTCGTGGGCCACCGCCCGATCGAGCCGCTCGGCGAGCCAGCGCTCGAAGGGACGATCGACGGTCGAGGAGAGGTACTCGCCGTCGTACGCGCCCGGATCGTTCGCCCGGTTCGTCTCGGCGACGACGGTCGGCGGCCACTCGATCCCGGCGATGTAGCCGAGGACGACGTCGCTCACGTCGGCGTCGTACGTCCCGCTGGCGTGGCCGGGCTCCGGATCGAGCGTCGTCGCGCCGTGAACGACGTCGACCGCCTGCCGGAGCGACCGGTCGAACTCCGCGGAGAGCGCGAAGGCGTCTCCGGCGTCGGCCAGGAGTTCCTCGCCGATCCAGTTGCCGTGGAGGAGGTGGATCGGGTCCGCGTGCTCCCGGTTGTACGCAGCGAGCGCGCGGTAGAACGCCGGCGGGTGGACCGTGTACACCCGGACGACGTTGACGTTCAGCTCTCCCATCCACGCGAGCCACCGGTCGTACTCCTCGCGGGTGATCGCCGCCTCGCCGGGGAAGCGTCCGGGCTTGGCCATTCCGAGGTTCACCCCGCGCGGAACGAACGCCTCGAACGGCCCGCCGTCGACGGAGACTGCGAATCCGTCGTCGACGACGCGGACGCGTCGGTCGGGGCCGTCGGACTGGCCGGGGTCGTCACCCGCCCCGTCGTCTCCGCCCCCGGCGTCATCGGGTCCGCTCTCGCCCCCCCCCGTCGGTTCCGCTGCCGTCGCCGTCCGATCCGGCACGGAACCCGCAGCCGGCGGTTCCGACCGCGCCGGCGGCACCCATCCTGCCGAGGAACGCGCGTCTGTTCACGGAGAATCCACTCGCTGGGGAGGGAAAACCCTGCTCCCGGCGTGACGCGTCGGCGAACGTCTCGGTTTTTTTTCACCCGGCGTCGACAACGTCGGCGACGACCCTCCCGAGCACGACCATGAACACCGAGCCCGACCACTCCAACCCGTTCGAGAGCCTCCTCCGGCTTGCCGACGCCGACCTCACACCCGAAGAGCGGATCCGCCGCGCGATCGACGTCGGCCGCGAGTACCTCGACGTCGACAACGGCGTCCTCTCGTACACCGCCGAGGGGCGCTACGAGGTTATCAGCACGAACATCGACTCCGGTCCCTACGCCGAGGGCGGGATCGTCGATCTCGACGGAACGTGGTGTCGCCACGTCGTCACGGACGGCGAGATGATCGGATTCGCCGACGCCGCGGAGAGTCCGTACCGCGACGACCGCGCGCTCGGGATCACCGGGCTGAATTGTTACGTCGGCGCACCCGTCGAGATCGACGGGGAGACGTACGGGACGCTGTGTTTCTCTGACGAGGACGCGAGAGAGGAACCGATCACCGAGCGGGAGCGCGACTTCGTCTCCGTGCTCGCCGACTGGGTCGGCCACGAGCTCGAACGCGACGAGGTCGACCTGGAAGCGTTAGTTTTCGACGCTTGGGAGACCGTCCGGACCCAGAACGGCTATCCGTCAGCCGTTCCCAGTCGAGGTATGTTCACCGGCATCGTCGAAGGAACCGGGACCGTCCGGACGCGAACCGAGACGGCAGACGGCCTTCGGCTGCGGATCGGCGTCGACGGCGTCGACGGCTTCGACGACCTCGCTCACGGCCAGTCGATAAGCGTGAGCGGCGTCTGTCTGACCGTCGAGGAGCACGGGAGGGCTGCTGACTCCGGCGGCGGGGCGACCGCACCCGCGAACGGGACGGGTGCCTGGTTCGAGGTCTTCCTCGCCGCGGAGACGGTCGCGAAGACGTACCTCGGGGACCTCCGTGCCGGCGACGCGGTCAACCTCGAGCGCGCGATGCCCGCCGACGGGCGGTTCGACGGCCACGTCGTCCAGGGACACGTCGACACGGTGGCCGAGGTTCGGGCGATCGAGCGCGTCGGCGAGGACTGGCGGTTCACCTTCTCGATCCCGGAGGGACACGGCCGCTACCTCGTCGACAAGGGGTCGGTGACGCTCGACGGGATCTCGCTCACGATCGCCGAGAAGCGCGACAAGGTCTTCGACGTGGCGATCATCCCGACGACCTACGAGTTGACGACGCTCTCGGAGAAGTCCGCCGGGGATCCGGTCCACCTGGAGGTCGACGTGATCGCGAAGTACGTCGAGAACATGCTCGACGGCTACGCGTAGCCGGCTCAGCCCGTTCAGCCGACTCAGGCGCCCGTCGCGTCCGTGGTCCGCTTCGCGTCCTTCGCGCCGCGGACCGTCTCCCGGACCGCGTCGACGCCCTCGTCGTGGAGGAGGTCGCCGACGACGATCACGTCGCTGTGTGCGGCCATCGTGTTCGCCGACTCGTAGTCCGAGATCCCGCCGCCGTAAAACAGCGTGGCGTCGTCGAGCGCGTCGTGGGCGGCGGCGACCTTCTCGGTGTCGCCGAAGGTGCCCGAGTACTCGAGGTAGACGATCTCCTGGCCGAACATCCGTTCGGCGACCTTGGCGTACGCCTCCACGTCGTCGGCGTCGAGGTCGCAGTTCGCCTCGGTCAGCTCCGCGACCGAGGCGTCGGGGTTCATCACGATGTACGCCTCGGTGTGGGTTCGGTCCCAGTCGAGGTCGTCGATGCGGACCCACTCCTTGTGTGCGCCCGTGATCCAGAAGGGACCGCCGGCGTTGAACACGGTCGGGATCAGGTACCCGTCGAGCGCCGGCGATTCGATGACGACGCCGGGGTTCGACGGCTCCTGGTAGAGCGGGACGTCGTACTCGGCGGCGGCGTCGATGACCCGCGTCATCTTCTCGGCGGTGACGTCGAGGGTCCCGCCGATCTCGATCGCGTCGGTCCCGGTCCGGCACACGTCCTCGAAGGTCTCCCCCTCACAGAGGTCCTTGTCGGGATCGACCTTCAGCACGTGGTCCCAATCGTCCCACGGGTTGCTCATCGCTCGAGTGTCCTCCGGGAAGAACCAAAAAGGTGCGGAAGCGTCTCGAGGGGGTGATCCGCGTCGGCGGACGCTCCGCGGCGAGCGCCCTAGACTCTCACAGCAGGTCGTCGATCTCGTCGTTGTGGAACGCCGTCGCCGGGTCCGGCTTGGCCTCCGGCTCGTCTCGAACGGCCTGTCTGGCGCGCTCGAGGAACTCCTCGACGCGCTTCGAGCGCTCGACGCCCGCAAGCAGCACCACGGCGGCGATCCGGTCTGAGTTCATCGGGAAGTCGCCGCCGCGGACCTGCATCGATCCCGTCTCCTCTTGAAGCCACTTGCGGGCCTTCTCGGCGCCCTTGCGGGATATCCGGTCCGGGTCGCCGGCGACCGCGACGAGACCCGCGTCGGCGTCGGTGGCGCTCGGCAGCGAGAGTCCGGTCATCACCGCGCTGCGAACCGCGCTCGTCACCGTGTTGACGTTCTCTCCCGCGTCCTCGGCAGCGGGCGAGGAGGCGTAGCCGACCGCCGCCATCCCGCCGGCCCGCAGGGTGTTGATCACCTCGCTGGTGTCGACGACGGACTCGCCGACCCCCTGCGTGGCCTCGCCGGCCGCGAGCAGCAGCCCGACGCGTTTCGCCATCGACTCGTTGATCGCGGCGTACCCGCCCTCGACGCTCTCGCCCGCCGATCGCCAGGCGTCGTTGTCGAGCAGGATCGTCGCGTCGGCCTCCCGCACGATCGTCTTCAGCGACCGGCCGGCGTTCACCTGATACAGCGCGCCCTCGTCGCGCCCGGGGAGCACGCCGAGCGCGTAGATCGGCACGTCGTACACACGCGAGAGCTCGCGAACGAGCACGGGCGCGCCGCCGGAGCCCGTGCCGCCGCCGAGTCCGGCGACGACGACGACCGCCTCGATCTCCGCGGTCATCCGGGGCGCGAGCGCGTCCAACACCTCGATCGAGTCCTCGTCCATCAGCTCCGAGCCGAGTTCGTTGTCGCCGCCGACGCCGTGGCCGCTCACGCGAGACTGGCCGATGAGTACCGTATCGAGAGGAAGCGGATCGAGGTCGGCGGCGGCGGTGTTGACGGCGAGGGCGTCACGGACCGCGCCGAACCCCATCTCCGCGTCGAACTCGGAGAGGGCGGTCGTGAGCTTCCCGCCCGCCTGTCCGACGCCGACGAGGAGGGCCTTCATGAGTTCACGATGTGGCGCTGACAGTAATACTCTTTCCCCGACCGCTTAAGTGTGAAACCGAAGCCAGCCGGGGCATGGCAAGCGAGACGAACGCCGCCGGATCGACGCCCGACCGCGCCCGCATCGAGGAGCGACTCGACGCGGTCGAACGCGCGCTCACCGGAACGGACCGGCCGGTCGCCGGGGTCGCCGATCGCGCGACGGCAGACGCCGAACGCAAGGCGATCGCCGAGCGGCTCGACGCGATCGAGACGCGGATCGAGGAGCTGGAGGCGGCGACGCAGGCCGTTCGCGGGTACGCGGGCGCGATCCGCGCGGTCAACCGGGAGGTGGAGCGCCGGGCCGACCTGGCGCTCGCGCGAGCCACCGCCGCCCGGGACGGAGACGTCCCGGCCTCCGAGGAGCCGAACGACGGCGGAGCCCTCGAGAACGCGGCGGTCGGAGAGGACGAGCTACCCGGAGACGACGCGCTCGATGCGGCGGTCCCGGAGGACGCTCGATCGCCCGGAGACGGACCGAACGGGGGATCCGAGGAGAAGCCAAATCCGCTCGAACGGCTCCGTGAGGCTCTGTAGGCAGCGTCGACGCGCAACCGATCGCACGGCCGCCGTTCACGGGGGCGGACGGCGGTGATCCGCGTCGTCCTGACGGTCTTCCTTGCGATCGCGCTCCTCGCGGTCTCGATGCCCGCGCTCGAGGACGCCAGACGAGACACGACCGTCGAGCGACTCGAAACCGAGACGCATCGACTCGAGCGCGTCGCGGGCGGGCTGGCTGCCCACTCGGTCGCCGTCGGCGACCCGGACCTCGCGGCCCGAACGTCCCTCGTCGTGTCCGTGCCGACCGGATTCGCTGCGACCCCGATAGAGCGGATCGCGCTCGCGGAGCCGCCCCGAGCCGCCGCGATGACGGAGCGTCGCGTCCACCGAGGGGCCGTCGTTTTAGTGTACCGACTCCGACACGGTTCGGTCCGGACGTTTCCGATCGCGCCGCCGACGGGCGCGGTCGGGGTCACTCTCCGCGACGGACCGATCGAACTCGAACCGGGCGGCGAGACGGGCCTCGAGCTGCGGCTGGTCGACGACGGCGGACCGACGGTCCGGATCGGTCGGATCGCGTGATCGGGGACACCGAACCGCCGGACGACTCCTTATATACGATGTCGCGGCCACGGCCGCCATGAGTCTGGATCTCCTCTCGCTCCCGTCGTTCGGAACGGACGGCGAGTGCGACTGTGACGTGTCGTTCGAGCGACCGGTCGGAACGGGGGTCGACGACCGCGTCGTCCTCGCGATCGACGCGAACGCCTGCCCGGGGCGTGGCGATCTCGCCGAGAGTCCGTCGTGTCTGGCCACCGTGATCGACGCGCTCACCGACCGCGACGCCGACGTCGTCCGAACCGAGCGCGCGGGCCGAGAACGGGCGTACGCCGGGCGGGCGGCGGCGTGTCTGCTCGCCGCGGGCCGGTTCCGCGAGCGCGTCGACTTCCACGAGACCCGCCTCGCGGAACGCGCGGTCCGTGATCCGGTCGGAGCCGCCCGTGAGGCGATCGGACGCGCGGGACCGGTCGGACGGATCGTCGCCGAGACCGGACTCGAGGAGGCCGTATCCGGGTTCGATCGGACGGCGGACGTGCTCCGCGCGCACGTCGGGCCGACCGTGGCGGCGACGCGGATCGCGGCGGATCCCCCGTCGGGGGCGACGCTCGTCGATCGGTGGGAACTCGAGACGGGCGCGACCGTCAGGCTCTACGAGGGAACCGGCGCGCTCCGGACGTACCACCTCACTCCGCCGGTCGCGGCGTTCGACTCGGACGCGTTCGAGACGCTCGATGCCGCGAAGAAGCGGCTACTCGCGGATCCGGCGGGCGGCGATCGGGCTCCCGGTCGAGCGGTCCGCGCGGTCGCGGACCCGGGCGATCCGGTCGACGCGATCGCGGACGCGCTCCGACGACACACCCACGGATACGGCGCGTTCGAACACGTCTTCGCCGACGACCGCGTCAGCGACGCGACGCTCTCGGCACCGGTCGCCGAGAACCCGCTCCGCGTCGTCCTCGACGGCGAGCGCTGTCACACGAACGTCAGGCTCCCGCCGGAGGGTGCCGCCACGCTCGCATCCAGACTCCGACGCACGAGCGGTCGGTCGTTCTCCCGTGCGGCGCCGACGCTCGACGCGACCATCGGTACCGAGTCGGGGACGGTGCGGGTGGCGGCGACGACCGCGCCCGCGAGCGACGGGCTCTCGTTCACCTTCCGCCGCGGCGACCCGGAGGCCTGGACGCTCGCGCGCCTCGTCGACGTCGGGACGCTCTCGCCCGCGGCGGCCGGACTCCTCTCGGCCGCCGTCGAGCGCGGCGTCACGGGACTCGTCGCCGGTGGACGTGGTGCCGGGAAGACGACGGCGCTCGGCTCCCTGTTGTGGGAACTCCCCGCCGACGCGAGGTCGATCCTGATAGAGGACACGCCGGAACTCCCCGCCGCCGCGCTCGCGGCCGCCGACAGGGACGTCCAGCGACTCCGCGTCGGCGACGGCGCGGAGCCGACGCCGACGGAGGCGGTGCGGACCGCGCTCCGGCTCGGGGGCGGGGCGCTCGTCGTCGGCGAGGTCCGCGGCGGCGAGGCGAAGGCGCTGTACGAGGCGATGCGGGTCGGAGCCGCCGGCGAGACGGTCCTCGGGACGATCCACGGCGAGGACCCGGCGGCGGTTCGCGAACGCGTCGTCACGGACCTCGGCGTGACGCTCTCGTCGTTCGCGTCAACTGACCTGCTCGTGATGTTGAACGATCACCGAGTGGAAACGATCGTCGAGGTGACGGGTCACGACGGCGAAGTGAGCTTTGACGCGCTCTTCGACCGGACGGCGGAGGGACTCGCGTCGACCGGGCGGATCGACAGGGGCGAGAGCCGTCTGGTCGGTGACCTCGCCGAAACCAGTGAATCGTACGCGACCGTCAGGGAGGCGATCGATCGACGTGCCGCGCGGATCCGCACGGCGTCGACGACCGGACGGACGGCGCCCGACCGCTACGCGGGGTGGGAACGGTGACGACACCGCGCTCGAGCGGACGCGTCGGGGGCGTCGTATCGGAGGATCGAGCGGAGTCGAGGTGGACGGGAGTCGCCGCGGACACGGCGAACGACGACGCGAACGAGGACCGGTCGACGGTCGAAGCCGCGCTGGTCAGGCTCGCCGCGATCGCGAACGGCGACGGCGCCGGGAGCGGCGGACCGACCGAAACGGGATCGGACGAGCTCCGACGAGCGATCGCGTTCCTCGAGTGGGAGTCGACGCCCGAACGGGTGATCGAGACGGGATACCGCGCCGGCGTCGGCACGGGCCTCTGTTTTGCCGTCGTCACGGTCCTCGTCGCCGGAGCCGTCCCGAGTCTGCTCGCGGGGGTCTCGAGCGGGCTCGCCGCGACCCACGCGGTACATCGAGGCCCCGTCTGGATCGCGGCGCTCCGGCGAACTCGCGCGCTCGGAGCGACACCCGGGCTCGTCGGACGCCTCGTCCTTCGGATGCGCCTCGACCCGTCGGCGGAGCGCGCGGTGCGATTCGCCGCTCGAACCGGTCGCGGGCCGCTCGCGGAGAACCTGCTTCGACACGAACACCGGAGCGTCGACGGGCCGACGAGCGGGCTCCGCGAGTTCGCCCGCGAGTGGGGACCGTGGTTCCCGGCGATCGAACGGGCGTCGACGCTCGTCCGGACGGCGGCGGCCGCGCCGCCGGAGCGCCGCGGCCGGTGTCTCGATCGGGCGCTCGAGACGACGCTCTCGGGGACGACGGAGCGGCTGGCCGAGTTCGTCGGGGACGTTCAGGGGCCGGTCTCGGCGCTGTACGCCTTCGGCGTTCTCCTCCCGCTGGCGCTCGTGGCGCTGCTCCCGGCCGCGGCCGCCTCGGGGGCACCGATCCCGCCGTCGGTCGTCGTCGGTATCTATCTGATCGCGCTTCCCGTCGGCCTCCTCGCGGCCGCCGCGTGGCTCCTCTCGAAGCGCCCCGTCGCGTTCCCGCCGCCGACGATCGGAAGCGACCACCCCGACGTCCCCGACAGGCGATTCCACGCCGTTGCCGTCGGAGTCGCTTCCGCTGTCGTCGCCGGGATCGCGGCGGGATCGCTCGTCGCGTCGTGGGCGGCGCCGATCGGCGCGGCCGGCGTCGGAGTCGGGATGGTGCTCGTCGTCCTCGTGCGTCCGAGGCGAGCGGTGCTCTCGCGGGTCACGGCGATCGAGAGCGGGCTCCCGGACGCGATGACGATCGTCGGCGGCGACGTCGCGGAGGGCGTCTCGGTCGAGCACGCGGTCGCCAACGCCGGCGACAAGCTCGACGGCGCGACCGGCGAGGTCTTCGAACTCGCCGCACGGCGGAGTGACACCCTCCGCGTCGGCGTTCGCGAGGCCTTCTCGGGCGATGGCGGGCCGGCGGCGACGGTCCCCTCGCCGAGGGTACAGGGAACGGTCGCCCTGTTGGCGGTCGCCGCGAGGGAGGGTCGACCGGCCGGGGACGTGGTGTTGGAGCTCGCGGACCAGCTCGAGCGGCTTCGCGAGCTGGAACGCGACGCGCGAAGACAGCTCGCGACGGTGACGGGAACGCTATCGAACACGGCGGCGGTGTTCGCCCCACTGGTCGGCGGTGCGACGGTCGCGCTCGCGACCGGCGTCGAGGCGATCGGGACCGGCGGGCTCGAGACGACCGCCGCGATGGCGAGCGATCCGCTCGCGGTCGACGCCACCGGGTCGGTTCCGCCGACCGGGAGCGAAAGCGAGGAGGTCGGGACTGCTCTGTCGGTGCCGGTTCTCGGTCGGATCGTCGGCGTCTACGTGATCCTTCTCGCGGGGATCCTCACCGCGCTGGGGACGGGGCTCGAACGGGGATTCGACGGAACGCTCGTCGCGTATCGGATCGGGATCGCGTTACCGACGGCGACGACGACGTACCTCCTCGCGTTCGCCGCGGCGGAGATGCTGTTGTAGTTCGTTCACGACGCGGAAACGCGTTCGCGACGTGACGATCTTCCTCGGCCGACGGTTTATATATCATACCGAGGCCATCCGGCGCATGTTCGAGATCCACCTCGACGCCGCCTACGCGTGGGTCGGCCTCGCGCTGGTGAGCGTCGTGACCGTCGGCGTGGTCGCCGCGCTCCCCGCGGCCCCGCCGCCGGACGTGAACGGAGCCGCACATACGATCGGATCGATCGCCGACGGCGAGTACGTCGCGACCGCCGAACACGGGTTGGCGGCCGACCGAATGCGGCTCACGCCGCACACGATCGAACTCGAAAACGGCGGCGGTTCCGCTCGGTCGACGTTCCGAGGACCACCCGTAACGCCGGTTCCGACGGCCGGTTCTCACGATGGCGATCCGCCACTTCGTCGAGTGTTGAACGGCGTTCCGCCGCGGACCGTGTTCGAGGATCCCGAGGCGTTCGCCGACGCAGCGGCCCGGTCGCGAGCGAGGGATCACCGGTGGCGGACCGCTCCGAAGCGACTGACCGTCCGACAGGTTCGGTACGGAGGAACCCGTGTCACGCTCGTCGGGTGAACGGTTCGGTGACGCGGACCGCGCAGCGGTCGAACCGCTCGTCGCGCTCGTCGCTGTACTCGCGATCGGCGTGGCCCTCGGGCTGTACACGACCGCCCTCGACGACGCGACGCCGGTGACCGAAGACCCCGCCGCGGATGCCGCTGACGCCGCGCTCGACCGGATCGAACGCGACACCACGGTCGGGGGGATCGTCCGTCCGAACCGGTTGCGTCGTCTCGAGGACGAAACGCCGGCGGTCGTCGAACTGGAGACGGAGCGGCGACGGTGGCGGGTCGGCGTGGGTGCGGCCTCTCCTGACGCCGGCGGCCGGATCGATCCCCGATCCCCCGCGGTCGCACAGCGACCGGTGACGGTGGCAGTCTCTCCCGGAGAGAACGTTCGCGGCGTGCTTCGGGTGGTGGTCCAGCAATGACGAACACCGTTCTCGACGTGACGGTTATGCTGCTCTGTGTCTCCGCGAGCGTCGTCGCGCTCGGAACCGTCGAAAGCGGAATCGAAACGGAAGAGTACGCCGCCGCGGACGCCGCCGACCGCCTCGCGACCGAGACCGCGACGGTGACCTACGAGATCGACGGTGGAGACCACGAGTCACGAACGGTTCACGCGACTCTCGTCGAACTGCTCGCGACGGCCGTACGGGAGCCGCCGGGGACCGACGGCGGGATCGGAGATCGATTCCGCTCCCGGGTGATCGAACGCGTTACGGACGCGCTCGGCGGACGAACTCGCATCGACGTGCGGTACGAGACGGGCGCGCCGATGCTCACGATCGGAAACGAACCGCCCGCGACTGCCGAGGTGACCGCGGCCGTCCTCACCCATCCCGGATCGGAGCGGATCGAAGGCGACGGACCGGGACGGTTTCGGATCGTCGTGAGGGCGTGGTAGATGCCCGATTCACGACGCGCTCGGTCGGTATCGCTCGCCGACGACGAGCGCGCCCGCGTCCCGTTCGCGCTGATCGGCGTGCTGCTTCTCGTGACCAGTTCGGCGTACGCGTCCGGCGTCGTCGATCAGGGGCTCGTGAGCGAGGACCGAAGCGTCGAGCGGGCCGTCGAGCGCGCCGACGCGGACGCGACGGCGGCGCTCAGACACGCCGCACGGGAGGCGGCACACGAGGCCGCCGCGAAACCGGTCACCACGGCGTCGGAGATCGGCGGTGGCGCGGATCCCGCGTGGCGGGCCGCCGGCGGGACTCCGACGGACGCGGTACGGTCCGGCTCCGCCTTCGAGGACGCGTTCCGGATCCGAGCGGCGCTCGCCGGCGCGGAGGCGATGGACGCGGTGATCACCGAAGTCGGCGACGTCTCGGTCACGGTCGGCTTCGAGCGGGTCGATCGTCCGCTCACGCCGAGCGATCTGAAGACGCTCCGCGAGACGGTTCGGGTGAGTGCCGCCGCGGACGGGACGGCGACTCGCGTGGTCTTCGAGGACGTGACGCTGACCGCGACGCGGGGAGGACGCACCGTCGCCGAACGGACGGAGAACCGAACCGTCGTCGTCGCCGTGCCGACGTTCGCCGCCCACGAACGGACCGAGCGGTTCGAGACGCGCCTGAATCGCGGTCCCGTCGAAGGGCCGGGGCTCGGCCGGCAGCTGACCGCCAGCATCTATCCGATCGCGTGGGCGCGAGGGTACGGCCAATACGCGCGTGCGCCGATCCAGAACGTGATCGCGAGCCGGCACGTCGAGTTATCGACGAACGCGGGGATCGTCAGGACTCAGCGGGACGTGTTCGGCACGAGCGACCCGGACGCTCGCGGCGGCGTCGCCGAAGCGACGGCGAGGACCGGACTGACCGACCTCCTCGCGCCGACGGACCTGGACGAGTCGGCGTGGAGCGATCGCGTCCTCGACGCGCCGACGCCGGATCCGAAGGCCGGAGCGGACGGGTTCGGGCCGGCGAGAAACCACACCGACCAGACGACGTCGGTGTCCGTCGGTCACGCGGCCGACGTGGCCGCCGTGTCGATCCACGACGACCTCGGATCCGAGATGCGGAAAAGCTACCGCGTGGAGGCGTCGCTCGACGTCTCTGCTCATAGATTCGTCGACGGAGGACGGCCGCGACCGCCCCGCCCGAGCGGCGGTGCGGGCAGGTGGCAGCGCGTGGGCGTGAGCGTCGACGAGGCCACGCGCGTCGTCTCCGACGACGAGATCCCGACGGACGTCCCGTCCGGGACCGTCGAATCGGGCGAAGACGTCGACTTCGGGGCGACGAGTCGCGAGGTCCGGATCGAACGGGTCGCGACCGGTCGGTGGAAACAGGTCGTCAGGCGGAAGGTCGTCGTCGAACCGGCGGTGGTGGACGAGAACGGAACCGTCCTGGAACCGGCGAGATACGGGATGCGTGACGTGGTGATCGACCGGGAGACGACGCGGGCGAGCGCGACGGACCGGTATCGCGTCTCGGTCGACGTGACCGGGAGATACGAGCCGCGGGATCGCGCTCCCGGCCGCCCGACCGCGACGTTCGGGGCCGGACACGGGTCCACCGGACTCGACCTCACCGGAACGCCCGCCGCCGCTCGCTCGGACCTCGGCGTCGACGACGCGAGCGCCGTCGACCGGCTCGCTCGGAGGGCGGTCGATCACGGCGACGTCGATCGGTCGACCATCGTGTTCGGCGAACGGTCGGAGCGGGCGGTGGATCGGGTCAGATCCGACCTCGACGACCTCCGAGAGGAGGTCCGTGGGATCGATTCCGAGCTGTCCATGGAGGATATGGCGGTCGGCGAGGCCGACCCGTACGGCGGGCTCGCCGGCGAGCTTCGTGACCGCCGCCGCGACCTCGTGGACGCGCCGCGAACCTACGACGGCGCGGTCGATCGGGCGCGGATCTCCGTTCGGATCGCCTATCTCGAGGCGGTCATCGACGAGCTGGAGTCGGCGAGCGAGGACGAGGAGGTCGCCACCGACGCGTTCCTCGAACGAGTGGAGGACGCGTTCGGCGGGCCCTCGATCGGAGAGATCATCGCCAGCCGCGAGGCCGCACGCGACACGGAGGCCTACCGGATCGGCGAGGACGGCCCCGGCGGCTCCGTCGAGTTGACGCCGAACGCCTCGCCCGGGTACCTCCCACGAACCGCCGTCGACGGGGCGAGCGTCGAGGCCATCGACGGAACGACGACCCGGCCGCTCGCCGTCAGAAACCTCAACTACGTGACCGTCCCGTACGGCGACGTGGCGAGCGGCGTCGCCGATCGAGTGCTCGGAAGCGGCGACAGCATGCGGATCGGCACCGCCGGACGCGTCCTCCTCGCGGCCGACCGATCGCTCGTCGGCCGCGACGATCCGGACCTCCGTGCCGATCGGGACGAACTCGCCGATCGAGTCGAATCGGCGAGGGCGATCGTCGATCGCGAACTGGTCGCCGCCCTCGGCGAGCGGAGCACGCTGACTCGTGCCGAGCGGCGATCCGTCGTCGAGTCGGTGGCCGCAGAGTACGGTTCCGAGGGCTCACGGGCGGTCGCCATCGACGGCGGGGAGTACGCGGATCGCGTCGCCGCGGAGACCGCGAGCGTCGAGTCGCTCTCGGACGGAGAGGAAGGAGCGCTCGCCGCGCGGCTCCGTGTCGCGCTCACGGACGCGACCGGCCGGGACGCCGTCCGGATCCCGGCGAGGTTCGTCGACGGTCCCGCAGAGACGGTGCGCGGACACGTCCGGAGCGAACTCGAGAGCGCGGCCGAAAACGAACTGCGCCGCGGCGGCGAGGCGGCCGTCGAGCGCTGGGCGGCGGACTCCGATCGAGCGGTCGCACGCTGGGTGAGACAACGCAACCGGAGCGTCGGGGCGGGCCTTCCCGTCGCTCCCGTTCCGGGGTACTGGGTGGCGACGGTCAACGCGTGGCAGGTGGAGGCACGCGGCGAGTATCCGCGGTTCACGCTGTCCGGCGACGTGGGGGCGCCGGACCGACCGTTCGAGTACGTCCGCGAGGAGTCGACGGTGACCGTCGACGTCGGGGGCGAGCGGGTCCAGTTGGGGCGGACGGAGCCGGTTCGGTTCGAGACCGAGACGGTCGTCGTCGTCGCGGTTCCCGCGGGGCCGCCGGGCGTCGGCGACGTGGACGGGGTGCGGGACGAGACGTCTCCCGGTTGGTGAGGAGGACCGAGACGACGTGTGCCGCCGATCGGAGGCGTTTTGGGACGCGACCGCCGATCGCGGGTATGTTCCACGAAGTCGTCGACGGGTCGGGCGGACCCACCTCGATCGACGGCGGAGAAACCGGCGGTGCCGAACGCGAGAGCGACGAGGACGTCCCGTCATCGGCGCTGTTGACGGCCTTCGAGACGATGCTGGTCGAGGCCGTCGCGGAGATCGATCACGCCGCCACCGACGAAGGAGACGCCCCCGACCCGGCGACGATCGAGACGATCCGTGAGGGCGACGCCGCGGACCTGACCGTCGAGGAGGCGGCGGCGGTCCTCGCGATCGCCGGCGGTCGCGACGCCGACGCGATGGTCGCCGAGCTTCGGGATCACCTCCTGATGGGGATGGCGACGGCGGTACTCGACGTCGACACGATCGCGGCCTCGATCGACGCCGACCTCACCGGCCAGGAGGTCCAGCAGGTCCTCGAGGGGCGCGCGGCGATGACGCTCGAGCAGCTCGCGGAGGTCATGGCGGTCGTCGAGACGCGAAAGCCATGAGGGTCGTCGTCGTCGGCTGCGGCTACGTCGGGCTGGAGCTCGCGCGGGGGCTCGCCGCTCGCGATCACGACGTGACGGGCGTCCGGCGATCGGACGACGGGATCGAGGCGATCGAGGCGGTTGCCGGGGGCGTCGAGGCGGTTCGCGCGGACGCGACCGATCCCGGGTCGCTCGCCGCGCTTCCCGACGCGGACGCGGTCGTCTTCGCGGCCAGTTCGGGCGGTCGGGGGGCGGAGGCGGCCCGCGAGGTCTACGTCGACGGACTTCGGAACGTCGTCGAGGAGTACGGCGGCCGCGCCCGCGCTCCCGACCGGCTGGTGTACACGTCGTCGACCGGCGTGTACGGCGACCACGGCGGCGCGTGGGTCGACGAGTCGACGCCGATCGAGCCGACCACCGAGAAGACGAGAGTGCTCGCCGAGGCGGAGCGCGTCGCGCTCGAGGAGGCAGTCACGGTCGGGATCGACGGGACGGTCGCGCGGTTCGCGGGGCTGTACGGGCCGGACCGGTATCGACTTGAGCGATACCTCGAGGGACCGGTGACCGCCGGCTACCTCAACATGGTCCACCGCGACGACGCCGCGGGCGCGATACGGTTCCTGCTCGAGACCGGGAACGCCCGCGGCGAGCCGGTGGTCGTCGTCGACGACGAGCCGGTCGAGAAGCACGCGTTCGCCGACTGGCTCGCCGAGGAGTGCGAGGTCGACCGCCCCGAGAAGCGCTCGAAGGACGCGCGGATCGCCGCGGGCGACCTCTCCTCGGCGGCGGAACGCCGGATCCGGACGAGCAAGCGCTGTTCCAACGAGCGGCTGCGCGGACTCGGCTACGAGTTCGCGTATCCGACGTTCCGCGAGGGCTATCGCGACGCGGTCGACGAGTTTCGTCGCCGCCGGAAGTGAAGCGATCGTCCGCGCAGTCGCTGGTTGTGACCCGGTCGGACCACACTATCCGGTCGGATCTACGCGGTCGGAAATCCCACGAAGCTTCTTGTGGCACCGGTGACTCCGGGGGGACGTATGTGGACCCCAGCAACGGTCAGCGGGCGGCTCTCGGAGGCGGAGGCGTTCGTCCGGGAGAACCCCGAACTGGCCGCCAGCGCGGTCCTCGGAGCGGTCGTCGTGCTCGTCAGCACGTACGCGTTCGTCCGGGCGCGGCGGCCGGCGGGCGAGGAGTTCCGGCGCTTGCTGTCGGACGAATCGGAGATCGCGGTGCTGATGCATCCCAATCCGGACCCGGACGCGATGGCGGCGGCGATCGGCGTCTCGTCACTGGCGGACCAGCTCGACGTCGACGCGACCATCCAGTATCCCGGGCAGATCCGCCATCAGGAGAACCGGGCGTTCCGGACGGTGTTGGACCTCGAACTCGACCGGATCGAACACGTCAGCGACCTCGCGGCGGAGACGGTCGTCCTCGTCGACCACAACGAGGCGCGCGGGTTCGCCGGAGCCGACGGCGTGTTGCCGACCGCCGTCGTCGACCATCACCCGGGGGACGGCCGCGGCGAGGAGTTCACGGACGTCCGGACCGACTACGGGGCGACCGCCTCCGTCATCGCCGAGTACTTCGACGACGTGGGGGCGGTTCCCGTGCCACCGGACAAACACGCGAGCGAAACGGGCGGCGACCTCGTGTTGTCGACGCGGACGGCGACCGGTCTCCTCTACGGGATCCTCACCGACACCAAACACCTAACGGTCGGCGCGAGCGAGCCGGACTTCGCCTCGGCGGCGTACGTCTACCCCGGCGTCGATCAGGACCGACTCGATCGGATCGCCAACCCAGCCGTCGACGCGGAGGTTCTGGAGGTGAAAGCCCGCGCGATCGCCGGTAGACAGGTCGAAGGGTCGTTCGCGGTCGCAGACGTCGGCGGCGTGAACAACGTCGACGCGATCCCGCAGGCGGCCGACGAGCTGATCCAGCTCGAGGGCGTCAGCGCGGTCGTCGTCATCGGGGAACGCGACGGCACGATCCACCTCTCGGGACGGTCCCGAGACGACCGGGTCCACATGGGCAACGCCATCGATTCGGTGCTCTCGGAGGTCACGAACGGCAACGGCGGCGGCCACTCGCGAATGGGCGGCGGCACGATCTCCCCGGAAGTGGATCCCACGGGGGAGACGGAGCCGGAGACGATCGACCGCGACGGGCTGACCGACGCCCTGTTCCGGGCCATGGCCGGCGACGTGTGACGGATCGAACGGGTCGACCGAACGGTTAAGCCGGCACCGCCGTATCGGTGGATATGGAAATCGAGGAAGTCGACGGCAGGTGGTTGACGCTCGCGGGAGTCGGCGCGGGCTACGCACTCGCGACGGGACTGATATTTCTCGCGTTCTTCCTCATCCCGTATCTCGTCGTGAGCGCGCTCTAGACTCGAGACGAACCTGGATCGGGGGACCGGTCAATCGGTCCGCGGCACCGCGTACGCGCCGAGCGCGAGGAACCCGGCCGCGAGTGCGGCGAGCACGGCGAGGTCGCCGACCCACGCTCCCGGCTCGTGGACGATCGCCCGCGTCCCGCGGGCGAAGTAGGTGAGCGGCGAGGCGGCGACGGCCGGCAGGAACCAGCCGGGCAACAGCGCGGGCGGAACGAACGTCTCCGAGAGGAACAAAAGCGGGAGCGCGACCGTGTTGCTCGCGGCGATCACCCCGTCCTGTGAGTCCGCGAGCGCGCCGAGGACCGCACCGAGCCCGCAGAAGAGCGCGACCGCGAGGGCGACGAAGACCGGCAAGACGAGGAGCGCCGGCGAGACGACGAGCGCGGCGTCGGTCACCGCGAGCACGAGCCCCAGTATCAGGAGGCTGGCCGCGCCGATGATCGCGACGTTGACCAGCGTGTGTGCCAACAGCCACTCTCCGCGGGTCAACGGAGTGGTCGCGAGCTTCTCGAAGCGGCCGCCGTCGCGGTGGCGGGCGATCTCCGATCCGACCCGTGAGAGCGGCGTAAAGAGCACGACGACCGCGAGGTAGCCGGGGATGTAGTAGCCGGCGGGCTCGGCGAAGAGCCCGCCGCCGGTCGGCTGGGTCCGAACCAGCGCGCCGAAGATGACGACGAGGATCACGGGGAAGAAGAACGTGAAGAAGACGGCGGTGCGCCGCCGGAGGAACGACCGGGCGGCCGCCGTCGCCTCCGTGAGCACTCGCGAGGTCCGGCTCATCGACTCCCTCCCTCCTCCGGATTTCCGGGCGCGATCCCGCCGGATCGCGGCGAGTACTCCTCGCCGGTCAGTCGAAGGTACACGTCCTCCAGGGAGGGCTCGGCCCACGTCAGCGACTCGAACTCGACGCCGACCGCCCCGAGCGCGTCGACGACCGCGCCGATCCCCTCGGGTCGCACGCCGAGCACCCGGAGGCCGTCGGGGGTCGGTTCGATCGCGAGTCCGTCGGGGATCGCCTCCGCTTCGACCCCGTCGAGCGCGTTCCGGACGGCCTCGAGATCGGCGTCGTCCGGTCCCGAGCCGTCCAGTGAGACCTCCAGCCGCGGGTCCCCGCCGTGTTCGGCGATCAGGTCGGCGGGCGCGCCGACGGCGACCACGCCGCCGTCGCGCAGCAGCGCCACGCGGTCGGCGAGGCGCTCGACCTCGTCCATCGCGTGGCTCGTGAGAAACACCGTGGTTCCGTCGGCCGCGAGCCGCTCCACCAGCCGGTGGATCGAGCGCCGCCCGGCGGGGTCGATCCCGGTCGTCGGCTCGTCTAAAAAGAGCAGGTCGGGGTCGTTGACGATGCCGGTCGCGACGCAGGTCCGGCGCTTCTGGCCCCCCGAGAGCGTCTCGTACCAGACGTCGGCGTCGTCGGCCATCCCCACGTCGTCCAGAACGGCCTCGACCTCGCGGGCGTCCTCGTAGAGGCCGCCGTAGTAGTCGACGAGCTCGCGGGCGGTGAGCCGTTCCGGCGGGTCGAACGACTGCGGCAGGAGCCCGATCCGTTGAGGGTCGACCGTGCTCGGCGACGATCCGAGAACCCGGATCGTCCCCTCGGCGTCGGTCGTGCCGGTGAGCGCGCGCACGAGCGTCGTCTTGCCCGCGCCGTTGGGACCGATCAGCCCGAACACCTCGCCCTCCCCGACCGTCACGTCGACGTCGTCGAGCGCGACGACGTCGCCGT
Organism: Halorubrum cibi; assembly: GCF_900182635.1. Taxonomy (GTDB): domain Archaea; phylum Halobacteriota; class Halobacteria; order Halobacteriales; family Haloferacaceae; genus Halorubrum; species Halorubrum cibi. The sequence goes on from NZ_FXTD01000001.1 coordinate 283,778, forward strand.
ACGACTTCCGGACCCCTTCGCCGACGACCACGGGGGCGTCGCCGGCCTCCGCCGCGTCGGTCGCGGACGCCGACGCCGACGCGGCCGTCGTCTCGTTCATGCGTTCGGATCCGGGGGCCGCGCGCGTAAGAGTTGCTCTTCGTCGCCGATCCACACGACCTCTCCGTCGCCGATCCCTGTGGCCGGGCCGTCGGGGGGTTCCGCGTTCGGCTCCGCGATACGGGCAAGACGTACCGGACCGAAGGTGTGTTAGTGCTTGGGGCCCTCTGACCGGTAATGGGAGTTCAGGAGCAGTACCCGTTCGACGTGGCGGCCGTCCGCGACGACTTCCCGATCCTCGATCGGCTGGTCGGCGGTGACCCCACCTCGCCCGGGCAGGACGAGGCGGACGACGTCGACCTCGTGTACCTCGACAACGCGGCGACTTCACACACCCCCGACCCGGTCGTCGACGCGATCGCCGACTACTACCGGAGCTACAACTCCAACGTCCACCGCGGGATCCACCAGCTGAGCCAGGAGGCGTCGGTGGCCTACGAGGAGGCCCACGACGTCGTCGCCGACTTTATCGGCGCGAACGGCCGTGAGGAGGTGATATTCACGAAGAACACGACGGAGGCGATGAACCTCGTCGCGTACGCGTGGGGGCTCGAGGAGCTCGGTCCCGGCGACAACGTCGTGCTCACGCAGATGGAACACCACGCCTCGCTCGTCACCTGGCAGCAGATCGGCAAGAAGACCGGCGCGGAGGTGCGGTTCATCGAGGTGACCGACGAGGGGACCCTCGACATGGCCGACGCCGAGGCGAAGATCGACGACGACACGGAGATGGTGTCGGCCGTCCACGTCTCGAACACGCTCGGGACGATCAACCCGATCCGCGAGCTGGCCGAACTGGCACACGACCGCGACGGGCTGATCTTCGCGGACGCGGCCCAGTCGGTGCCGAATCGTCCGGTCGACGTGGCGGATCTCGACGTCGACTTCCTCGCCTTCTCGGGTCACAAGATGTGCGGGCCGACCGGGATCGGGGCGCTGTACGGTCGGGAGGAGTTACTCGAGTCGATGGGGCCGTACCTCTACGGCGGCGAGATGATCCGGAAGGTGACCTTCGAGGAGTCGACCTGGGAGGACCTCCCGTGGAAGTTCGAGGCCGGCACGCCCTCGATCGCCCAGGGGATCGGGCTCGCGGCCGCGATCGAGTACCTCGAGGAGGTCGGCATGGAGCGGATCGAGGAGCACGAGTCCCTGCTCGCCGAGTACGCACACGACCGCCTGACTGACCTCGGCGGCGTGGAGATCTACGGCCCGCCGGGCGACGACCGCGGCGGCCTCGTCGCGTTCAACGTCGAAGGCGTCCACGCGCACGACCTCTCGAGCGTCCTCAACGACTACGGCGTCGCGATCCGTGCGGGCGACCACTGTACCCAGCCGCTCCACGACGAACTGGGCGTCGCCGCCTCCGCACGCGCGTCCTTCTACCTCTACAACACCGTCGAGGAGGTCGACGCCCTCGTCGACGCGGTCCGCGAGGCCCGCGACCTGTTCGCCTAGATCGAGGCCCAGACCGGGCCGACTCTCGATTTCACCTCCTCCGGCGACGTTCCCCGAAGACGCTTTCAACCGTCCCGGAGCCATCTCCAGAGATCAGCGTGTGGATAGGTCCCGTATCTCTCGAATTCGACTATCTCTGGGCGTGACAACGCGGATCGCACAATACTTATTATACTGACACACGATTTTCGATTCCGAGGAAAACGAATACTACACACGTAGTAGCCGTTCTCCGTCGATGACGCGTCGCCCCAGAAACACACCATGACCGACGACCGACCACGAGATCGACACACGACCGGAACCGCCACGCGAACCGACCACTCCGACCGGAGGAGCTCCCGCCCGTCGCGGATCGAACCGGAGGGCTCGTCGAAAAGCGACCTCGAACGGTCTCCCGGACGTGACACTGAGCGTCAACCCCGGGCGACGGTCCTCCACGTGGAACCGGACCCGGAGTCCACGGAGGTGTTCGCGACGTTCCTCGAGCGGTTCGAACCGGAGGTAACGGTCCGATCGGTCGGTCGAATCTCGGAGGCGCGCCAGAAGATCGGAGCGGTCGATTGCGTGGTAACCGAACAGCGACTCCCGGACGGGTCCGGGATCGATCTGCTGGAATCCGCCCGCAAGCGAGGAATTCGGACGCCGTTTCTGTTTCACACGACCTGCCACGAGCCCGTCGTCGAGGCTCGAGCGTTCGAATCGGGCGCGGCCGCCTACGTCCGCAAACGGTCCGAGCGTGGCCAGTACGAGCGGCTGATCGGCGTGCTCCGCGAACGCCTCGAGACGATCGGCAGCGAGGGTGCCGCCTCGATCGGATCGTCGAAATCCGCCCCCACCGTCTCCGAGGCGGGCGTGGGAACGCCGCCGTTGCGTTCGGAGGAGTGACGTCGCGGCGTCGGCGGTCGGCGAAGACGGTCGATTCGGCCGGTGAGTCGCGACGGAATGCTTTTGAACGCGACGGGCCTACCTGAAACCAGTATGGGAACCGGCTCGGACATGTACCGACAGCAGATCCTCGACCACTACAAGAACCCGCGAAACTACGGAGAACTCGAGGATCCGGACTTCACACACGTCGGGGAGAACCCCTCCTGTGGCGACACGATCAAGGTCGACGTCGTCCTCGACGACGCCGACGAAACCATCGAACGGGTCGCGTTCACCGGCGACGGCTGCGCCATTTCGATGGCCTCCGCGAGCATGCTCTCCGAGCGGCTCCACGGGATGACCGTCGACGAACTCGCCGCGCTCGACACCGACGACGTCACCGAGATGCTCGGCGTCGACGTCTCCCCGATGCGGATCAAGTGCGCCGTGCTCGGCCGCCAGGTCGCCCAGGACGGCGCGAAGATCCACCGCGGCGAACTCGACCCCGACGCCGACCGGACCCGCACCGAGGAGTGACGGGCGGATCGCGGTAGGCCCGATCCGAACCGACGCGAACCGACGCGAGCCGAGCCCACCGGACTTTTGCTCGTGAAGGGCGTTCGGCCGCACATGAGCGACGAGTTCGACAAGGAAGCGGAACGCGAGAAGCTCCGCGAGAAGTTCGCTGAAGACGAGAAGAAACGCGAACACACCCAGCGGATGTCCGAGCTGCTCTTACAGGGCGCGACGATGACGAACCGCCACTGCGACACGTGTGGCGACCCGATATTCCGGCACGACGGCCGGGAGTTCTGCCCGACGTGTCACGCGACGGAGGACGGATTCGAAGTGCCCGCGGCCGACGAGACCGGAGCGGAGGAGGCGGAACCGACCGCGGACGCCGGAGGTACCGCGTCCTCGGCAACGACCGAGAACCGACCGGAGTCGGCGGCCGGCGGCGGCGATCCGACCGCCAGGAACGCCGCCACCGGAAACGTCGCCACCGGAAACGTCGCCACCGGAAACGTCGCCACCGGAAACGCCGCCGCGAGGGATGCCGCCGCGAGGGACGCCGCCGCGACTGACGCGGAATCGACCGGCTTCGATGGCGCTCGCGACGCTCCCGAGGAGGTCAGCGGGCGGTCGCCGTCGACGCCGGACGCGGGGTCGCGAACCGCGGCCGGTGAATCCACGCCCGGTGGAACCTCGAGCGACGACGCGGCCGGCGGGGTCGCCGCCGCCCGCGAGTCGCTGACGCGGACGCTGAACCGGTTCGCCCGCGCGGCGGAGGAGACGGACGACCCGCGCCGCGCCCGCGATCACCTGCGGGCGGCGCGGGAGGCGGCGGAGGCGCTCGCGGCGCTCGACTGACGGATCCGTTCATGAACCGTTGCCGGCGGCGGAGCCGCCGGCTTTCCCGTGGCGCATAGCGCCACGCTGCTTGCGTCACGCGTCTTCGCCCTCGCGACTGCCCCTTTGAGTCCCACCCCGCCCCGCACAGCAACCGCACCTCACGCCTCCCCAGCCTCGTCGGCCGCCCTCCGCGTTGCTCCGGCCGGCCGACTCCCTCGCGGGCGCGGCGCGGGTCGTCGGGCCGCTCAGAGGCGCGCCGGAGCCTTACTGGAAATCGAGCTTACCGACCGCTCTCGACCGCCTGTCGCATCTCCTCGGCCAGCCGCTCGGCGCGGTCGGCGTCGCCGGACTCGGCGTAGATCCGGATCTTCGGCTCCGTTCCCGAGGGGCGGACGAGCACCCACGCGTCGCCGTAGTCGAGCCGGTAGCCGTCGGTCGTGTTGGGGGTCGCCTCCGAGGTCTCGACGAACGCCCGCGCGGCCGACAACATGTCCTCGCGCTCGTCGCCGTTCGCGTACTCGACGTTGACGCGCACGGAGTGGTAGTCGGTGTAGGCCGCGATCGCCTCGCTGACGGGGGCGTCCGCGTCCGCGAGCAGTTCGAGGAAGCGCGCGCCGATGTACGCCCCGTCCCGCGAGAGCCGGTACGGCGGGAAGAACACCCCGCCGTTGCCCTCGCCGGCGATGGGGACGCGGACGTCCTCCTCGTCCAGCTCGCGGGTCCGCGTGATGATGTTGGTCGCGCCGATGGGCGTCAACTCGAGGTCGGCGCCGTTGGCGTCACAGACGTCGACGAGCCGCTGAGAGACGTTGACCGCGCTGACGACGGCGTCGCCCGGTGAGAGCGCGTCGTCGGCGAGCGCCGCGAGGGACGTGTCGCCGTCGACGACGGACCCGGTCTCGTCGACGAAAACGGCCCGGTCGGCGTCGCCGTCGTGAGCGATCCCCACGTCCGCCTCGGTGGTCGCGACGAGTCGCGAGAGCGCACGGAGGTTCTCGGGCACCGGCTCGGAGTCCCGACCAGGGAAGTGGCCGTCGGGCGTGGCGTTCACCGTCACCACTTCACAGCCCAGCTCGCGGTAGATCCGCGGCGAACTCACGGACGCGGCGCCGTGACCGGGATCGACCGCCACGGTGAGGTCGGCGGCGGCGATCGACTCGCGATCGACCGCGGCGATCAGCTGGTCGGCGTAGTCGTCGACGACGCCCTCGACGGTCGTCTCGCTCCCGGCGGCCCGCCAGTCGGCGTGGTCGTACTCGTCGTCGAGCACGCGGCGCTCGACGCGCTCTAACACGTCGACGGAGAGCTCGACGCCGTCGTCTCCGACGAGCTTGATCCCGTTGAACTCCGGCGGGTTGTGCGAGGCGGTGACGAGCACGCAGGGGACGCCGACGGACTCGCAGTAGTTGCCGACCGCGGGCGTGGGGACGACGCCGAGTCGGTCGACGTCACAGCCCACGGCGGCGAGCCCGCTCGCGGCGGCGTTGGCGAACAGCTCGCCGGTGGTGCGGGTGTCGCGGGCGACGGCGACCCGGTCGGCGTCCCAGGTCGTCCCGGCCGCCTTCGCGATGTCGAGGACGAGCTCCGGCGTCAGATACCGGAGTGCGACCCCGCGAATGCCACTGGATCCGAACAGCTCCATACGGGGCCATGGGCCGGCCGACGGGAAAGCGGTTCCGAACGCGAGCGCCGGATCCGCCGAGCGCGGCCCTCGTTCCGCCGGTCGCACTCGCGGGGTTGAAACCCGTCGCGGCCGTATCGTTCGCATGGAGCGATCACGGCGGGAGCTGTTGTGTCGGGCCGGCACGGTCGTCCTCGCGGTCGGCGCGACGGCCGGTTGTCTCGACGCCGCCGCCGGCGACGGCCCGCAGGGACCGGCTGGAACGCCGGAGACCCTGTCATGTTCGGAGGACGGGTTCGTCCGGCTCGACACCCCGTTCGAGGAGCCAGTCGCGTCGCGGACCGTCGAGCCGGAAGGGACCGGAACGACGGTCGAGCTGTCCGCGGAGGGCACCGCGGAGACGTACGGACAGCCGATCCGGCTCGTGCTCCGGAACACCGGCGACGACTCGGTCGGGACCCGCGGCGAGCACGCGTACTCGGTGCAGCGACGGACCGGCGAGGGGTGGGTCGACGTGCGCGGATCGACGACCGGCGAGGCGGTCGACCTCCCCGTCGAGGACGACGCGCTCGATGCGGGCGACACCTACAGCTGGTCGATAGACCTCGAGGAGTCGACGATCGCGTCGGCCGTGCCGGACCGCGAACTCGGCGTCTGTCCGCCTCTCGGACCGGGACCTCACCGGTTCGTCTACTGGGGGATCGTCGAGGCTCCGCCGATCGGGATCGAGTTCGAGCTGATCGGCTGATCGGTCGTTCGCGGGACGTGCTCAAAAGGACTTCCAGCCGGAGGGCTGTTCCATGCGATCGAGGACTCTGAACTGTCGTTCGTCGCCCTCGACGCGGGTCTCGACGACCAGATCGAACGGCTCGTACAGCGTGTGGATCACCTGCTCGTCGTGGGCCGTCGAGCCGACGACGCTCACGAAGGGCCAGCCCTGTCCGGAGGACTGGGAGGCCATCACGCGGGTGAACTGGTAGATCCGATCGGGGTCCCAGTACATCAACAGCTCGGAGAGCGAGTAGACGCCGACCGCCCGCTCGCGTCCGGCCGACGACTCGACCACGTCGGTGAACTTGATCCCGATCTCAGTGAGGTCGCCCGGGCCGCTCACGTACTTCGTCGTGGGCGTGTCGGCGCGTTTGTCGCCCTGCTGGTGGGTGACGCAGTCGACGACGACGAGGTCGTCGCCGCCGTCACCGACGAGCCGCTCGTGATCCGCTCGGATCTTCTCGGCGGTCCGCCCGGTCGAGACGACGATGGGGGAGTCCGACCACGCTGCGAGCAGCCGATTGAAGAGGTCGTACTTCCCGCTCATCGGTGGTCCGCTGATGAGGACGCTGTCGGAGGAGACGACGGCGTCAGGAAGCGGACTCATGTCTCACACAACGGGTCGACCCCGATAAAACCCTTCCGAGGGATCACTTTCGGAGGAACCTCGGCAGATCAAGCGCGGACGGTGGCCCGGTTCGCGGCGAGCGAGTGAGAGTCAGCTCACTGAGAGCTCCCGGAAGCGCCGCCGGCAGCGGCGCCGTTCGCGGCGTTCCGACGCCGTCGACCAGTTCCTCCCAGACGGCCTCGGGCTCCTCTGCCGGGGCCTCGAGCGCCTTGGTTCTCCCCTCGTCGTAGGCGAGCTCGACCATGCTCCGCTCGTACGCGCCGGGAAACGCCTCGAGGATCCGATCGAGCTCCTCGGGGGGCGCGCTCCCGCAGCCGGCCGCCACACCGAGCGCGAACGCCCGGTCGATGGCCGCCTGACGGGTCAGTTCAGCCGGATCCCAGTCCGTCCCGAACGTCCGGTCGTACATCACCGGGTCACCGTCGTGGCCGAGCCGACGCGGATCCCTCCGTCGGTGAACTCGACGTCCTGGATATCGGTGTTCACGTCGGTTCCCCGCATCTTCAGCACCTGTATCCCGCGGCGCATCCCCTCGTCCTCCAAGTAGTTGTGGAGGAAGACGACGCCGTGGGCGAGGTAGTGCTCCTCGGAGTACGCGCTCGGGTCGGTCATCTCGGAGATGAGCATCGTCGTCGCGCCCGTCCGCTTCAGCGAGGAGAGCAGTTGGATCATGGTGTCCTCGTCGTCGTCGAGCAGGAAACGCAACAGCATCGTCGAGTCGAAGACGACCCGGTCGATGTCGCGGGAGTTGACGTACCCCGTGAGCCGGTTCGTGACGCCCGAGCGGTCCCGGCGCTCGCCGGGAAGCCCGAAGAACCGCCGGCCGTCGGCCGAGAAGGAATCGAGGAAGGTCACCCGATCGGTGTCGAGCGCGCGGTCGAACCCAAAGTCGTACCCGCCCATGTCGCGGCGGATCCCTTCCTTCGTCTCGTGCATGCTGACGTACAGCACGTCGTCTCCGTTTCGGGCACCCTGGGCCGCGAACTGCGAGCAGAAGGTCGTCTTGCCGCTTCCGGGAGGACCGCTCACCACGTACAGCCGGTCGGACGGGAACCCCCCGTCGACGAGCTCGTCGAATCCGGGAACCCCGCTGGAGACTCGCATAGGTGGACCATCGCGGGTGACCCGATAAGCGTTGGCTCCCGTTTTTCAACGGTGAGAACCCGAACGGGTCGCGTGAGGACGTCGATCTCGGTGCGTGAGAACGTCGAACTCCGCTACCTGTTCGTCGCCTACGCCTCCGCGGACTCGTCCGCCGAGGCGTCGCCTCCCGATCCATCGATCTCGACGTTCGCGTCGGCCTCGACGTCGGGAGCGACCCAGACGACGAACCGGTCGTCGGATTTGACGATCCCGTGAACCCCTTCGTCGTCGGCGGTCGTCCCCTCGTCGACGTCCTCGGATGCGACGTCTCTGACCTGGAACACCTCGTCGACGATCCACCCGACGGTCCCGCCCTCCGAGACGCGATCGTCGTCGAACACGACGATCCGCTCGCGGGGACCCGTCTCCTCGATCGCGAAGAGCGTCTTCGGGTCGACGATGGTCGTCGTCCGACCGCGGAGGTCCATCACGCCCTCGACGTGGTCGGGGGAGTTCGGGATCCGCGTGAGCTCGCCGGCGTCGACGATCTCGTCGATGACCCCGATGTCCAGACAGTACGTACCGTCGCCGAGGCCGAACTCCAGTACCTTCGTGTGTTCGGCGTCCGCCTCCGTGGCTGGCATGCTTCCACTCGCGTCGAGACGGCGGATAACGGTATCCCCTGAATTATCACCGGTGATTCCTGGGTCCGTGGGTTTATGCTCGCTCTGGGACCGGTTTCGGACATGAGTAGGACGACGGATCGGCGTGGCGGCCGGAGCGACGCCCCGCGAGTGGTCGTCGTCGACGACTCGCCGTTCATGCGCGGGCTGATCGGGGACCTCCTGACCGACGCGGGGGTGACCGTCGTCGGCGAGGCCGGCGACGGCGAGGAGGCGCTGTCGGTGGTGGCCGAGACGCGCCCGGACGTGGTTACCATGGACGTCGAGATGCCCGGGATGGGCGGGATCGAGGCCGTCGAGCGGCTGATGGCGGAGACGCCGACGCCCGTGTTGATGCTGTCGGCACACACCGCGGAGGGTGCCGAGGTGACCTTCGAGGCGCTCGAGCGCGGCGCGGTCGACTTCTTCTCGAAACCCGGAGGCGAGGTGTCGACCGGCGTCTCGCGGGAGGCCGACCGGCTCGTCGAGGCGGTTCGGTCGGTTGCCGACGCGGACCTCGAGGCCGCGACCCGCGACCGGAAGCCCCGAACCGCCTCCGGGACGGGAGCGGCGTCGGACGTCGACCTCGCGGAGCCGCTGACGGCCGTGGTCGGCGCGTCGACGGGCGGCCCGAAGGCGGTCGAGCGGGTGCTCTCCGCGCTGCCGATGGCCGACTGTCGGGTGCTCGTGGTCCAGCACATGCCAGAGGCGTTCACCTCGCGGTTCGCGGAACGCCTCGATTCGGCCTCCGCGTACGACGTTCGGGAGGCGACGGACGGCGCGCGAATCGGGGCGGGCGAGGCGCTCGTCGCCCCGGGCGGCAGACACATGCTGATCGGCAGCTACCGCGCGGGGCGTCTGCGCGTAAAACTCGTCGACGAGGACGCCGCGGACGGCGACACCCCGTCGGTGACCCCCGCGGTCGACGTGACGATGCGATCGGCCGCTGAAACGGTCTCTGACCCGCTCGTCGGCGTCGTCCTCACGGGTATGGGCGACGACGGATCCACGGGGATCCGAGCGATGGCCGACGCCGGCGCGCGGACGGTCGCACAGAGCGAGGACACCTGCGTCGTCTACGGCATGCCGAAGCGCGCCGTGGCAACCGGCGCGGTCGACTCGGTGTGTGACCTCGACGACGTCGCCGGCGCGATCCTCGGGGGGAGGCCCTGATGGACTCACACCGCGCGGCGTTCGTCGCGGAGGCCGAAGACGGTATCACGGACCTCAACAACGCGCTGCTTGCGCTCGAGGCGGACCCGGAGGACGACGCGGCGATGGACGACGTGTTCCGGGTCGCACACACCCTGAAGGGGAACGCCGCCGCGATGGGGTATGAGGACGTCTCCTCGTTCGGCCACGCCCTCGAGGACCTCCTCGACGCGGTCCGCGGCGGCGAGCGGGAGGTCACGCCCGAACTCATGGACCTGCTCTTCGAGGGGGTCGACACCGTCGAGGCGATGGTCGCTGAGATCGAGGGGACCGGCGAGGTGTCGACGGACCCTTCAGACCTCGAATCACGGCTCCGAGCAATCGAGGAGCACGGAACCGTCGACCCCGGCCCGAATGACGGCTCCGATGGAGACGTCGCCGCCGACACCGATGCTGACGCCGATGCCGACGAGGACGCGGCTCCGGAAGACAGCGGGAGCGACGGGAGCGACGGCGTCGATTCCGGCGTCGACGTTCCCGAACCGCCGGCCGCGGCGGCCGATTTCGCGGACGCGACCTACGCCGAGGTGACCGTGGGCGAGACGGCGATGCCGGGCGTCGATGCGGCGCTCGTCCTCCGGGCTCTCGAGGAGAACTTCGAGGAGTACGCCACCCGACCTGACGCGGAGGCGCTGGAGGAGGGCGAGTACGAGGAGAGCTTCGACGCCTTCGTCGCCGACGCCGAACCGGCGGTCGTCGCGGAGGGCCTCGAGGCGCTCACGCAGGTGGCGGCGGTGCGGACCGCGGTCACGAGCCCCGACGCCGGATCGGCGTCGGAGGACGAGGTGGACTCGAACGACGACGAACCGATCGATTCGGACGACGGCGAATCAGTCGCCGCCGAGGGATCGGACGACACCGACGATGAGACGGATACCTCCGGATCGGCCGACCGCGAGGAGATCAAGTCGATCCGGGTCGACGTCGACCAGGTCGACGAGCTGTACGGGTTGGTCGAACAGCTCGTGACGAGCCGGATCAAGCTCCGCCGGGAGCTCGAGGGAACCGGGACGGAGCCCGACACCCTCGACGAGCTCGACAAGCTCGCGTCCAGCCTCCAGGACACCGCCATGGACATGCGGCTCATCCCCTTCTCGCAGGTGTCCGACTCGTTCCCGCGGTTGGTCCGCGACATAGCTCGCGACCTCGACAAGCGGGTAGCCTTCGAGATCGAGGGCGACGACGTCGAGCTCGACCGGACGATCCTCACGGAGATGCGCGACCCGCTCGTCCACGTGTTGCGGAACGCGGTCGACCACGGGATCGAGTCCGCCGAGGAGCGCGAGGCCGCCGGCAAGGATCCCGTCGGACGGGTGGAACTCACGGCGGAGCGCGAGCGCGACCACGTCGTCATCGAGGTCGCCGACGACGGGGGCGGGCTCGATGCCGATCGGCTCCGGGAGAAGGCGGTCGCTGAGGGCGTCGAGGACCGCGAGACCGTCGAGGCGATGACCGACGGCGAGGTGTACGACCTGGTCTTCCATCCCGGATTTTCGACCGCCGAGGAGGTCACCGACGTCTCCGGACGCGGCGTCGGGATGGACGTGGTCAGAACGACCGCCCGCGACCTCGACGGCTCCGTCTCGGTCGACAGCGAGCCGGGAGAGGGGACGACGGTTCGCTTCCGGCTCCCGGTCACCGTCGCCATCGTGAAAGTGATGTTCGTCGACGTGAACGGGACGGAGTACGGGATCCCGATCAAGTCGATCGCGGAGGTCTCCCGCGCCGACGACGTGGAGACGGTCCACGGGGACGAGGTCGTCCGCCACGAGGACGACTTGTACCCCGTTATCCGGCTCGCGGATCGGCTCGACGCCGCCGAGCCGGAGGCCGATACGGCCGATCCACCGGACGCCGCGGCGACCGATGGCGGATCCGTCGAGACCGGAAACGACCCCGACTCGACGGCGGGCGACGGCGGACCAATCGAGACCGGAGACGACGTCGCGGCCGCGAGCGGTACCGCGACGGCCGCCGGCGAAGGAATGCTCGTCCGGATCCGCGAGGGAACTCGGAAGGTGGCGCTTCACTGTGACGGCGTGTTGGACCAGGAGGAGGTGGTCGTGAAGCCGCTCGACGGCCCGCTGTCGGGAACGCCCGGACTCAGCGGAACGGCCGTACTCGGCGACGGCGACGTCGTGGCCGTCCTCGACGTGGTGAGTCTATGACCGGCGAGACGGCCTTCGAGGGCGTGCTCAAGCAGATCGACGACTCGGTACCGTTCGAACCCGGCTACTACAACGAGTCGTACCTCGACAGGCGGATCACCGCTCGAATGCGCCGGCGCGGGACGGAGTCGCACAGCGAGTACCGGCGGCTGCTCCGCGAGGAGGACGACGAGCGCGAGGCGCTCATGGACGCGCTCACGATCAACGTGACGGAGTTCTTCCGGAACCCCGAGATGTGGGAGGTTCTCCGGAACGTGTTGCGCGAGCTTACCGACGAGAAGCGGCGCGTTCGCGTCTGGTCGGCGCCGTGTGCCGACGGACGGGAGGCCTACTCGCTCGCGATGCTCGCGTGTGACGACGACGCGATAGACGAGTCCCGCGTGGAGGTTCTCGGCTCGGACATCAGCGAGGAGGCGCTCGATCACGCCCGCGACGGCGTGTATCACACGACGCGGACGACGGACATCGCCGAGGAGCTGGAGCCGCTCTCGGAGCCGGACCGCTACGTCGACCGCGAGGGCGACGCGTTCCGCGTCCGCGACGCACCTCGGCGGCTCGTGACGTTCGACACCCACGACCTGATCAGCGACGGACCGAGGGGTCCCTTCGACGTGGTGTTGTGTCGGAACCTCCTCATCTACATCGACGCTGACCACAAGGGATCGCTCTTCGATACCCTCGAGGCGTCGATCGCGGCGGGCGGCGCTCTCGTCGTCGGAATGACCGAGAGCGTCCCGCCGGACCGTAGTGACGGATACGAACCGATCGATAAACGGCGACGGGTGTTTCGGAGGCGCTGATGTCGCTGTACCAGCACGCCCGTGAAGGTAACGTCGACCGGCTCAGGGACGCGCTGGGGAGCGACAGCACCGCGGTCCGAAAGCGGGCGGTCGAGCTCCTCGGCGAGCTCGCGGATGGCGACGACCAGGCGACGATCGACGGTCTCCTCCGCGCGGCGACGAGCGACGAGGACGCCGCGGTCCGCGGGGCTGCCGTCGACGCCCTCGACGAGATCGGCCAGGAGGCGCTCGAACAGCTCCTGTCGGAGCTCACCGGTGGAAGCGGCTCGGAGGCGGAGTGGGTCACCGCCCGGAAGTTCGCCCGGGCTCTCGAGGCGGACCGCGCCGAGCTACGGATCGCGGCGGCGAACGCACTCGCCCGTCTCGATGAGCCGAGCGCGCTGCCCGCGATCGTCGGTGCGCTCTCGGACCCGGACCCGCGGGTGCGACTCCGCGCGTGTCACGCGTGCGGGACGTTCGCCGATCCGCGGGCAATCCCCGGGCTGATCGAGCGGCTCGACGACGAGCCGCGTGTCCGGCGGGCGGCCGCGAACGCGCTGGGAGCCGTCGGGACCGACCGTGCGCTGGACCCGCTCATCGACCTGCTCGAGGACCCGGACGAGTCGCTCCGTCGGATCGCCGCGGGCGCGCTCGGAAATGCGAGCAACCCGAAGCCAGTCGAACCGCTCGCTCGCGCGCTCGGCGACGAGAGCGCGATCGTCAGGAACGCGGCGGTGTACTCGGTCATCGAACTGCTCTCGAACGTACCGACCGAGCACAGTCACACGGTCCGGGACCGCGTGGTCTCCGAGCTGAAGGCGGCCGACGACGAGACGGTCGTCGAGCCACTCGTCGAGATCCTCACCGAGGGAAAACAGAGCCGGCAGCGCCGAAACGCGGCGTGGATCCTCGGACGCGTCGCCGATCCCGGCTCCGAACCGGCCGTCGAGGCGCTCGCGGCCGCCCTCGACGACGACGACTCCCAGACGTCCCAGTTCGCGGCGACGAGTCTCACGAACCTCGGCGGGCCGATCGTCGAGGACCGGCTGCTCGACCGTCTCGGCACCGAACACCCCGACGACGTCCGCGCGAAGGCGGTGTTCGTGCTCGGACAGGTGGGCGGACAGGAGACGCTGAACCGACTGGAGGACCTGACCGACGACGAGAGCTCCGCGGTCCGAAAACGCGTGTTCTCGGCGGTCTCGAAACTCCGGGCGGGGGGTGTCTAAATGCCGACCGGTGACGGCGAGTACAAGGTCACGGACACGCAGGCGCGGTTCGCGGTCGCCGTCCGCGAGGGGCGAGCCATCAACGACGTCTCTTGGACGCCCGGCCGAGTACTGTTGTCGAACCGACGACTGATACTCGCGAGCAACGACGGGAAGCGCACGATACCGCTCTCGCGCCTTCAGAGATTGGGCGGCCGTCACGACGCCAACCAGTCGATCGCTCGCGTTTCCAACTACGTGAGCTTCGATCTCGGCGAACAGGTGTTGTTAGTCGCCGCGGCCGATCACGAGTCGTTCGAGCGCGACGTCTACCGTGCGCTGCTCGACCAGCGGACGCTCATGGCGAAACACCCGGCCGTCGAGGGCGGCGTCGTTCAGGACACCGGCTGGGAGCAGGCCCGCGTGAAGATCGACGAGAACGGACTTGGAGCGGCCCTCGAGGGTGGCGCGTTCGTGGAGTTCGACCTCGACGACATCAGCGGGCTCGACGCCGCGAAACGCACCGTCGACGGCGAGAAGAAACCCGTGATCGAGGTGTCTCACACCGACGACGAAGACACGAGCATCGAGACGCATCTCGCCGGCACGCCACAGCGGATGCGGTTCGTCGAGTCGTGGCTCCGGAAGGGCGAAGAGCGGAGCTCGACGAACGTCGACCTCTCCAGTCGGGACCGGGAGGTGTTGATGGCGCTGTACTCGGGCGTTTCGCCGTTCGAGATACCCGCGTTCCTGGGCAGCGACGTCGACGAGGTCGAGGAGACGTTCGAGCGGCTGATCGAACTCGAGGTCGTCGAGGAGGTGCGGGTTCGCCGTGAGGTGGCGCTCAACTCCCGCGGACGCAACATCGCGAGCGAGGCGATGAACGAGCAGTGAGTCGGTGGGATGTGGCGGACAGCCGGCGGAATCGTTCCCGACCGGATCGCCGGACACCCGCCTCGCCCGGTTCGGGGCCTGAATCAACGCACGGGACGGTTGGCCGCGGTATCGCCCTTGAATCGTCGGACCGGCTTCCCGTGTCCGTCCCGCGAACCACGCTTAAGTCGTCGCCCCTCCAGGGTCGGACATGGTGTATGAAGCGGTCTGTTTCGATCTCGACGACACGCTGTATCCGTATCCGGCGTGTAACGAGGCGGGCAAGCGGGCGGCGCTGTCGGCGTTCCGCGAGCGCGGATACGAACTCGACCGTTCGGCGTTCGACGACCTCTACGCGACCGCCCGACGGGACGTGAAACGCGAAACGAGCGGCACCGCGGCCTCACACGAACGGTTCATCTACTTCAAGCAAGCGCTCCGACTCCACGCGGACGTTCACGACGCCGCCGACGCCCACGCGATCGGCGAGGCGTACTGGGACGGGTACCTCGCGGAGATGACACCGTACGACGACGTTACGACCACGCTGGACGCGATCCGGGACGCCGGCGTCGCGGTCGGCGTCGTGACGAACCTCACGACCCGGGTTCAGCTACGAAAGCTCACGCGGCTCGGGATCGACGACCGGGTGGACCGACTCGTCACTTCGGAGGAGGTCGGCCGTGAGAAGCCGAGTGCGCTCCCGTTCACGACCGCACTCGCCGGCTTCGACTGCCGCCCGAGCGAGGTGCTCATGGTCGGGGACAACGTCGTTACCGACGTCGAGGGCGGCAACGCCGTCGGCATGGACACCGTGCTGTTCGACCCTCGCGGGGAGGCCCCCCCGGCCGGCGAACTGCCTGCGGGGAGACGGCCGGATCGCCGGATCGAGTCGTTCCCGGCGCTCACGGAGGTGGCGACGTGAACGACGGAAGCGACGGAAGCGACGGAAGCGACGACGACCCGGCGCGTCTCCGGGCGGCCCGCGAGACGGTCGCGGAGTACGCGTCGGCGCTATCGGAGCTGACGCCGGGACGGACCGGGAACCTGAGCGTTCGCGAGGGCGACGCCTTCGCCGTCACGCCCACCGGCGTGGCGTACGACGCCTTCGACGCGGCGGACGTGCCGGTCGTCGGTCTCGACGGCGAGCATCTGGCGGGACGGATGGCTCCCTCGAGCGAGGTACCGATGCACACGGGGATCTACGAACACGCGCGACCGGGCGCGATCGTCCACACCCACTCGCCGTGGGCGACGACGCTGGCGACGCTCGGGCTGTCGCTCCCGCCGGTCCACTACATGATCGTCACGGTGGGACGGGAGGTTCCGTTGGCGGACTACGCGCCGTACGGGACCGAGGAGCTGGCCGCCAACGTCGTCGCCGCGATGGCCGAGGTCGACTCGGACGCCGCGATCCTCGCGAACCACGGGCTAGTGGTGACCGGGCCGGACCTCGAGACCGCGCTCGAGAACGCCCACCACGTCGAGGACCTCTGTCGGCTCTACGTGCGCTCCTCGGCGATCGGCGAGCCGAACCTGCTGACGGACGAGCAGCTCGCGACCGTCGAGGAGCGCTTCGAGAGCTACGGCCAGCAGCCGGACGACGTCTGAGCGAGAGAGCCCGTGGGGTGGACCCAGTGGGGTTTATATCCGTCTCGCCGGAAACGGTATCGACATGACCGACCACCGACTCGCCCCCGACGTCGAGGAGACCGCGGAGGCGATCGCGTCCATGGAGATCCGCGGCGCGGCGACGATCGCGGCGGGCGCGGCGGAGGCGCTCGCCACGCAGGCGCGCGAGATCGACGCCGACTCCCCCGAGGCGTTCCGCGCGTCGATGCGCGCGGCCGCCCGGACCCTCCGCGAGACGCGCCCGACGGCCGTCTCGCTTCCGAACGCGCTCAGGTACGTCCTCCGGCGGATGGGGGGGCGGAGCGTCGACGCCCTCCGAGAGAGCGTGACCGACGCGGTCGAAGAGTTCGTCGCACAGCTCGACCGCGCCCAGGAGGATCTCGGGCGCGTCGGCGCGAACCGCCTCGCCGACGGCGACACCGTGATGACTCACTGTCACTCGACGGACGCGCTCGCGTGTATCGAGGCCGCCGTCGACCAGGGCAAGCATATCGAGGCGATAGTCAAGGAGACGCGCCCGCGCAACCAGGGACACATCACCGCCGAACAGCTCCGCGAGGCGGGAGTCCCGGTCACCCTCATCGTCGACTCCGCGGCGCGGCGCTACCTGAACGAGGCGGACCACGTCCTCGTGGGGGCCGACTCGATCGCCGCCGACGGGGGCGTCATCAACAAGATCGGCACCTCGGGTCTGGCGGTCAACGCCCGCGAGCGCGGCGTGCCGATCATGACCGCCGCACAGACGATCAAGCTCCATCCGGAGACGCTGACGGGCCACACCGTGGAGATCGAGACCCGCGCGGAGGACGAGGTGATCGACCGGGAGACGCGCGAGGAGATCGGCGATATCGCGGTCGAAAACCCCGCCTTCGACGTGACGCCGCCGCGGTACATGGACGCGATCGTGACCGAGCACGGCCAGTTCCCGCCCGAGAGCATCGTGACGTTGATGCGCGAGCTGTTCGGCGAGGGCGCCGCGGAGCCGTGGGCCGAGCCATGAGCGGCGCGGACGACGGCTCACGGCGGGCGACCTCCGACGGCGGCGACGAGGTCGAACCCACCGTCGACCCGGACCTCGAGCCGGAGGCCGAGACCGGACCGCCGAAGGTGATCTCGGCGGGTCACATCAACTGGGACGTGACGATCCACGTCGACGAGCTGCCCGAGCGCGACGGGGAGACGCGGATCGAGCGGCTCGAGCAGTCCGGCGGCGGCAGCGCCGCCAACGTCGCGGTCGGCGTCGTGGGGCTCGGCGGGCAGTCGGTCGTCTTCGGGAGCGTCGGCGGGGACGAGTCGGGCGCGCTCGCCCTGCGCGAGCTCGCCAGCGCGGGCGTCGATCCCGGTCACGTGCTCGTCGACGCCGACGCGCCCACCTCGGTCACCTACGTGATCGTCGACGGGAACGGGGAGCTGTTGATGCTCGCCAACGACGGCGCGAACGAGTCGTTCTCGGCGGGCGACCTCGACCGCGACACGCTCGCCGACGCCGACCACCTCCACTTGACGGGACAGGCACCGGAGACCGCGGCCGCGCTGGCGACGACCGCCGCCGAGGTCGGCCCGACGCGGAGCTTCGATCCCGGTCGCCGGGTGACGGACCGCGGGTACGACGCGGCGCTCCACGCCGCGGACCTGATCTTCGTGAACGACCGCGAGGCGGACGCGCTGGCGGCCGCGACCGACATCGACCCGCGCGCGCCCGAGAACCGCGTCGTGGCGGTCAAACACGGCGGCGACGGCGCGACGGTCCACACCCCCCACGGCGACGTCTCGCATCCGGGGTTCGACGTCGACGCGGTCGACACCGCCGGCGCGGGCGACGCGTTCGCCGCGGGATTTCTCGGCGCGGCGCTCAGAGAGCCCGAGATCGCCGCCGACGGCTTCACCCACGACCCACGCGAGTACCAGGTGCCGCTGCTCGTCGCCAACGCCTGCGGCGCGATCGCGGCCGGGACCGTCACCGCCCGCGCGGACCTCTCGTGGGACCGGGTCCGGTCGATAATGGGCGAGTCGCCCGAGGCGGACCTGCTGATCGAGATCCGCGCGTAGTCCGGGTGCGGGACGCGGAAGGCGACTCCGGGCGCTTTCTACTCCCCCGAGCCGGCCCCGCCGGTCGCCTCGATCCGATCCTCGTACTTCGCGAGCGCGACCTCGAGCGCCTCCCCGGCGTCGACGTCGGCCGCCTCGGCGAGCGCGAGCAGCGCGAACAGGCAGTCGCCGATCTCGTCGGTCGCGACCTCTGCGGCTTCGGGGCTCGACCCGTAGTCGGTCGAGGTCGTCACCTCCTTCGCGACCTCGCCGACCTCGCTCTCGAGGTCGAGCACGCGGTACGCGAGGTCGGTCTCCAGCCCGTGCTCCTCGACGAACGCCGAAACGCGCTCCTGCTCCTCCATGGCGGCCGGATCGATCGGGAGGCGTATAGGCGCACCGAAGGTCGGTGACGCTCGGTGCCGTCGACGAGGCGGGAGGGCTCGAACTGCGGCGCCGAGCGCCACCGCCGACGGCGAGGACGGCCGGTCACGCAACCCCTAAGGTCGTAACGCGCCCACGGATCCCATGGACATCGCGATACTCGGCGGCACCGGCGACATCGGGGAGGGGCTCGCGCTCCGCCTCGCCGCCGACACCTCCCACGAGGTGCTGATCGGCTCGCGCGACGCCGGGAAGGCCGAGACGAAGGCCGCAGAGTACACCACGGAACTCGACAGTCGCGGACTCGACCGCGAGGTGTACGGGTTCGAGAACGTCGCGGCCGTCGAGCGGGCCGACGTGGTCGTGCTCGCGGTCCCGCCGTACCACGTCGGCGACACGGTCGAGGCGATCGCCGACTCCCTCGACGACGGCGACATTCTGGTCTCGCCGGCGACCGGGATGAAACGCGACGAGGAGGGCTTTCACTACCACAAGCCCGGCGCGGGCTCCGTCACGCGGATCGCGGCGGACGCGGCTCCCGAGGGCGTTGCCGTCGTCGGCGCGTTCCACAACCTCGCGGCCGCGCGCCTCGCGAACCTCGACGCGGATCTCGGGATCGACACCCTCGTGATCGGTGACGACGAGGACGCGAAGGCGATCGTCGCCGACGTCGCCGAGGGGATCGAGGGGCTCCGCGCGCTCGACGCTGGCGGGATCGCGAACGCCCCCGAGATCGAGGGGCTCACGCCGCTTCTCATCAACGTCGCGAGCAACAACGAACGGCTCCACGACCTCGGGATCCGGTTCCAGTAAGTCGGAGATCGGGCGTGTGTGGTTGTCGGCGTGGTGACTACCGCCAAAGCCC
This sequence comes from Halorubrum cibi, assembly GCF_900182635.1. Taxonomy (GTDB): domain Archaea; phylum Halobacteriota; class Halobacteria; order Halobacteriales; family Haloferacaceae; genus Halorubrum; species Halorubrum cibi. Next base: position 303,469 of record NZ_FXTD01000001.1, read on the forward strand.
CAGCCGCGAGGACTCGGGGGCCTCGTTGCGCGCTTCAGTCGCTCGTTTCACTCGCTCCTTCAGTGCTTACTTCGGCCGCCGTCGCCCTCGCGGCTGCCCCTTTGAGTCCCACCCGACCGCACCGCACCTCACGCCTCCCCAGCCTCGCGGGCGGTTCGTGCCGCTTCGCGGCACTCACCGGCGCGCCACCGCTACACATGGACTCGACCCGAACGACGCTGCCGGAAGTCTCCGATCCTCCTCCCGTCCGGGCGTTCCGTTAGGCCTTTGCGCGGTGGTCCCCTCCCTTCAGTGGATGGAGTACCTGGAGCGCCGGGTCGCGCTGGTCGAGGACCGTCTCGAGGAGGTCATCGACCGCGTCGAGCCCGAGGAGCTGTCCGACGAGCTCGCTCACGTCGTGCTCGCGGGCGGCAAGCGCGTCCGCCCCGCGGTGACGATCCTCGCCTGCGAGGCGTTCGACGGCGACCCCGACGACGCGGTCGACTTCGCGGCCGGCATCGAGTTCGTCCACAACGCCTCGCTCGTGATCGACGACGTCATCGACCGCTCGGAGGTCCGGCGCGGGACGCCCTCCGCGTGGGCCGAGTTCGGATACGGCCCGGCGATGATCACGAGCGACGGCCTGCTCGGCGAGGCGTTCGCGCTCTTCTCGGCCGACGACCGGGCGATGCGGACCGTCGCCGAGGCGATGGTCGAACTCGGCGAGGGGGAGGCGACGGAACTTGCCGCCCGCCCGACCACCGAGGCCGAGTACATGGAGCTGGCCCGCCGGAAGACCGGTGCGCTGTTCCGGGCGGCCGCCGAACTCGGCGCGGTCGCCGGCGGCGCGAAGCCCACGGCGATCGAGTCGTTCGGCGAGTACGCCGAGCGCGTCGGCGTCGCCTTCCAGATGCGCGACGACGTGTTGGACGCCACCGCCGACGCCGACGACCTCGGCAAGCCGACGGGCCAGGACGCCGAGATGGACCGCCCCTCGGTCGTCCAGGTCACCTCGCTCTCGCCGGAGGAAGTGGACGAGCGGGCCAGAGAGCAGTCCGAACTCGCGTTGGCCGCGCTCGACGACGCGGACCCGCCCGAAACCGAGGCGATCGAGTATCTCCGGGACCTCGCGGAGTTCGTCGTCGTCCGCGAGCGATAGCTCCGAGAGTCGTTCGCACGTGGATATTATACCCACGAATCGACTTCGATGTATTCATATTTGTGCGATCGCGATCATCAACATGAACCGCGCAGAGAAGGCGGCCCTCCAGCTACAGGCGGTCGCCGTGTTGCGGACGCTGAAGGAGACGCGGACGTACGAGGAGCTGTCGACGCTCACGGGACTTCCAGCGGGCGACCTGAACCGGTACGTGAACGGTCACGTGCTCCCCGGAGCCGACCGGGCGCGCGAGGTCGTCTCCGAGGTCGGCCGCGACGCGCTCGCCGACGAACTCGTCGCTCGCGTCGCCTTTGACGACGAGGGCTACGTCGACAACAGCGGCGTCGTCTTCGACCAGTCCTTCCTCGATCTCGTCGCGCCGGTCGCCGCCGAGACTTTCGAGTTCGCCTCGCCGGACGTGGTGTTGACTGCCGCGACCGACGGGATCACGCTGGGGGCGGCGATGGCCTCCTTCTTCGACGCACGGCTGGCGTACGCGAAGAAGTCGAAGGAGACCGCGGTCGAGGAGTTCATCGAGTCGCGCCAGCGGCTCGCCTCCGGCATCGAACTCACCTACTACCTGCCGAAACGCGCGATCGAGGCCGGTGACACCGTGCTCGTCGTCGACGACCTGATCCGGTCGGGCGAGACCCAGGAGCTGCTCTTAGACATCGCGCTCCAGGCCGACGCCGACGTCGGCGGCGTGTTCACGCTCATCGCCGTCGGCGACGAGGGAATGCGCCGGGCTCGCGAGATAACCGACGCGCCGGTCGGCGCGTTGACGACCTTCGAGTGAGATGACCGCGCACGAGTGTGCGCACGTTCGACCAGTTTTTGACGGCGAGAGAACAGATCGCTTGGAATCATATCCATACTTGTGTATATCTGCTGATTTCAGGTAGCAATCCTTATGTTCGACACCGGGAGTATCCACGAGTAACCAATGGGGATCGCAGACACCCTGACGGCGCGGTTCGACGTCGAACAGCACGGATCGGACCTCCGAACCGAGTTGGTGGCGGGGCTCACCACCTTCCTCGCCATGTCGTACATCATCGTGGTGAACCCCGCGATCCTCTCCGAAGCGATCCGGATCGAGGGGTACGGACAGGGGGAGGTGTTCCAGATGATCGCCATCGCGACGATCCTCTCGGCGGCGATCGCGACGGCCGTGATGGCGCTGTACGCGAACCGCCCGTTCGGGCTGGCGCCCGGCCTCGGGCTCAACGCGTTCTTCGCGTACACCGTCGTCATCGCGCTCGAGATCCCGTGGCAGACGGCGCTTGCCGCCGTCTTCGTCGAGGGGATCCTGTTCATGGCGCTGACCGCGGTCGGCGCACGCGAGTACGTCATCCGGCTGTTTCCCGAACCGGTGAAACGCTCCGTCGGAGCCGGTATCGGACTGTTCCTGCTGTTCATCGGCTTTCAGGAGCTTCAGATCGTCGTCCCCGACGAGGCGACGCTCGTCACGCTCGGCGGCGTCTTCGGGAATCCGTGGGCGATCCTCGGTCTGGTCGGACTCGTCTTGACGTTCGTGCTGTGGGCGCGGAACGTCACCGGAGCCATCGTGATCGGCATCGTGACGACGTCTATCGCGGGGTGGGGTCTCACGTTCGCCGGCCTCTTCGAACGCGGCGTCGTCACTCCGGAGTCGCTGCCGTCCGCCCAGTACGACATCACGCCGCTCGCCGGCGCGTTCGTCGACGGCCTCGCTGACGTCGAGCCGCTCACGTTCGCCTTGGTCGTCTTCACGTTCTTCTTCGTCGACTTCTTCGACACCGCCGGGACGCTCATCGGCGTCTCGCAGTTCGGCGACTTCCTCGACGACGAGGGTGACCTCCCGGAGATGGACAAGCCGCTGATGGCCGACGCGGTCGGCACCACGGCCGGGGCGATGCTCGGCACCTCCACCGTGACGACGTTCATCGAGTCGTCGACCGGTGTCGAGGAGGGCGGCCGAACCGGACTCACCGCGCTCGTCGTCGCGCTCCTCTTTCTGGCGTCGCTCGCCGTGATCCCGCTCGTGGCCGCCATCCCCGCGTACGCCTCCTTCATCGCGCTGATCGTCGTCGGCGTGATGATGCTCCAGGGGCTCGTCGAGGTCGACTGGGACGACCCCGCGTGGGCGGTCTCCGCCGGGCTCACCGTCACCGTGATGCCGTTCGCCTACTCCATCGCCGACGGACTCGCCGCCGGGATCATCGCCTATCCGATCATCAAGGTCGCGATCGGCGAACTCGACGACGTCCGACTCGGCCAGTACCTCATCGCGGCGCTGCTCGTCGTCTACTACGTGCTCCAGACGCGCGGCGTCATCCTCTAGGGTCGTCATCACGTCCCGACCGTGCGCGCCGCGTACACCGACCGCGGAGGTTCTTTACCTCCCGAGCCCGTATTCTCGGGCGATGACGGACCTGAAACTCTACGAACTGGAGGGGTGCCCGTACTGCGCGAAGGTCAAGGAGACGCTCGCCGAGCTCGACCTCGAGTACGAGTCGATCATGGTCCCGCGCCCGCACGGGGAGCGGACCGAAGTCGAGGAAGTGAGCGGCCAGACCGGCGTGCCCGTCCTCGTCGACGAGGCGAACGGGATCGACGCGATGCCGGAGAGCGATGACATCGTCGAGTACCTCGAGGAGACGTACGGCAACGCGAGCTAGACGCGGCGAACGCGGCGATCGGTCGAACGTCGCGGATCGAAGGCCAACGTTGATACGTTCCGAGGAGAACCCACTCGCATGAACCTGCCGCGTGCGCCGAAACAGCGGTGGGCGAGGGCGACGCTCGGACTCTCGCTGCTCTTTGCGGTCGGCGCGTTCGCCTACCTCGCGCTCGACGGCGCGCCGTTTCAGGGCACCGTTCTCGCCGTCCTCATCCTCGGTGCCGGCTACTGGGAGTACAAGAAGAAACTCCAGGAGAAGCGCGTAGCGAGGCAGTACGAAGCGAAGGCCGAGGAGCAGCGTCGGGAGAACGAGCGCTGATCCGCGCGCCGTCGCGAGATGCCTCGGTGTCGACGGCCGTCCCCGTAAGTCAGGGGATTCATGTGTGAGAGCGGAGATCACACGTTCATGAGCGACGAACGCGAGGAGGCGTTGGACGCGATGGACTGGCTGCTCGACAGCCTCGAGGCCGACGACGCGGTGTCGTACGCGGAAGTCGGCGGCGTCTACCAGGAGAAGACCGACATCGTCGTTACCGGCGACGGTCCACGAAACCGGACGGAGTTCACGGAGACGGGCGTGTGGCTCCGCGTCTTCGCGGACGGTGCGGCCGACTACCGCTACACGAACTCGCTCGACGAAGAGGCGCTGCGCGACGTGGCGGACCGCGCGATCCGAAGCGGTGAAGTGCTCGCCCAGGAGGAGCCGGGGCGGTTCGACGCCTACACGACTCACCGGGCGACTCACGGCGGCTGGGCGAGCGAGGGGATACACGAACGCGACCTCGACGAGAAGGTCACCGTCGTCGAGGAGGGTCTCGCGGCCGCCGCCGATCTCGACCTCGACCGTCGGTGGGCCAACTACATGGACTCACACATCGAGGAGGCGGTCGGAACCACGACCGGAAGCGTCGTCCATACGACGCTCGACCGAGCGAGAGTGAACTTCAGCCTGACGCTCGCCGACGGGCCGAAGGTGAGTCGCCACGCCGGATCGACGGCGGGAGCCGCCTTCCTCGATGACGTCACCGACGCCTTCGAGGCCGCCGCGGCCGACGCTCGAACCCTCTCGAACGCCGACTCGGCCGACGCACCTACCGGCGAGACCACGATCGCGTTGAGTCCGGAGGCGGCCGGCCAGCTCTTCCACTTCGTCTCACACTACCTCGAGGCCGACACCGGCTACATGGGGATGAGTCCCTACGAGGTCGGCGACCGGATCGGACCGGAGGGCCTCGACATCCAGGACACGGTCCGCGCCGGTTCTTGGGCGGCCCGCGCGTACGACGCCGAGGTCAAACCGACGACGCCGACGCAACTGGTCTCGAACGGTCGGATCGAACGACTGCTCCACAACACCACCACCGCCGCGGAGGAGGACGTCTATCCGGCCGGAAACAGCGTACCGAGCCTCGGATTCACCGAGCCACCGCGCATCCACGCCCGACACCTCGACGTCGCCGCCGGCGACGCCGACGTCGCGGCACTCCGTTCGGACGCCGACGTGTACGTCGAGCGGTTCGACGAACCCTGGTTCCGTGACGAGTTCGAGCGAGTCCAACGACAGGGTATGTTCCCGGCGAGTTCCCTCTACGCGAAGGACATCGACCGGAAGAGCATCGACAGCCCCGACTGCGGCTCCGCGGAGTTCCCGATCGCCGAGGCGTATCGCCTCGAAGACGGCGAGCGCGCCGGACGCGTCGACGGCGTCTCCTTGGAGTACACGCCGGACGTGTTAGAAACCGTCTCGCTGATCGGCGGCGTGCGGGAGACGGTGACCGGCGTCTGTGCGAAACACAAATCACAGCTCCCGTTCGCGGTGACCGCGCCGGGCGTTCGGCTGGAGGCGCCGGTCGAGAAGAGCGACTAGTCCGCTGCGAAGAGACCGAAGCGACGATTCGGAAGGCCGAACGATCCGTGGATCCGACGTGTTAGTCGTCTGCGGGCGTCGATTCGGGCTCTTCGCCCGTCTCCGACGCGCTCGGGCTTCCGGTCATGTCCTGATAGGGGTCGTACCCTTCCGCGCTGTCGTAGAGGTGACAGGCGATGTCCTGTTCGAAGTCCGTCTTCGCCTCCAGCGGCGGGACGACCTGGTCACAGACGTCGCCGATGTACTCCGAACACCGGTTTTTGAACCGACAGCCGGTCGGGATGTCGATGACGTCGCCCACCTCGCCCTGAAGCTCGACGCGGTCGCGCCCGACCGCCGGGTCGGGAACGGGAACCGCGTTGATGAGCGCCTGCGTGTACGGGTGTTGTGGGTTCTCGATTATCTGGTCGGTCGGTCCCTTCTCGACGATCTTGCCCATGTACATGATCGCCAGGCGATCGCACATGTGCCGGAGCAGCGAGAGGTCGTGACTGATGTAGACGACCGAGAGGCCGAACTCGTCGGTCATCCGGTCCAGAAGCGAGAGCACTCCCGCACGGAGGCTCACGTCGAGCATCGACACCGGCTCGTCGGCGACGATGAAGTCGGGGTCGAGCACGAGCGCCCGCGCGATCGCGACCCGCTGTCGCTGTCCGCCGGACAGCTCGTGGGGGTACTGATCGAAGTACTGTTCGGCCGGGAGCAGCTCAGCGAACTCCAGGGCGCGTTGGACCCGTGCCGTCTCGTTGCGGATGTCGTGGATCCGCAGCGGCTCGGCGACGGTGTCGTACACCGTCATCCGCGGGTTCAGGCTCTCGAAGGGGTCCTGGAAGATCATCTGGGCGTTCTGCCGGAACTGCTTGATCTCCGCGTCGCTCGCCTCCGAGAGGCGCGTGTCGTCGTAGACGATGTCGCCGGCGGTCGGGTCGTGAAGCTTCACCAGCGACATCCCGGTGGTCGTCTTCCCGCAGCCGGACTCGCCGGCGAGCCCGAGCGTCTCTCCCTCACGGAGCTCGAAGCTGACGCCGTCGACCGCGTGGACGTAATCGGGCTCCCCGCTGCCGAACGACTCCATCAGGCTGGCGATCCAGCCCTGGTTGACCTTGAAGTGCTTCTTCAGGTCGTCGACCTCGAGGAGGACGTCGTTTCCGCTCATTCGTCGACACCCCCGTCGGTGGCGGCGGCGGTCTGACTCCACGTTTCCGAGTCGTCCGCGTACGGCCGGAGCTCGGTGTCGATCTCGTCCGCGTAGTGACAGTACGACCGGAGGCCGTTCTCGTAGTGGGCTTCGGGTTCCTCCTCGCGACACCTGTCGGTGGCCATCGGACACCGCTCGGCGAATCGACAGCCCTGTGGCGGGTCGACGAGTTCCGGCGGATACCCCGCGATGGAGAGCAGGTCCTGGCTGCTCTTCCTGATGTTTGGGAACGCACGTTTCAACCCGATCGTGTACGGGTGGTAGGGCTGGTTGAAGATCTCCTCGACCGGACCTTCCTCCGCGATCTTCCCCGCGTACATCACGAGGACGCGGTCGCAGGTCTCGGCCACGACGCTCACGTCGTGGGTGATCACCATCATCGAGGAGTTGATCTCCTCCTGGATCGAGGCCATCCGCTTGAGGATCTGGTCCTGCATGATCACGTCGAGCGCGGTCGTTGGCTCGTCTGCGAGCATCAACGACGGCTCGAGCGCGAGCGCCATCGCGATCATGGCGCGTTGACGCATCCCGCCGGAGAACTGGTGCGGGTAGTCGTCGGCGCGCTCCGGGTCGAGCCCGACGAGCTCGAACATCTCGGTCACGATCTCGTCGGACTCGACGCGACCGGTTCCGGGCCGGTGCGTCTCGATGGCCTCGACGATCTGTTCGCGGATGGTGTACACCGGGTCCAGCGAGTTCATCGCCGACTGGGCGATCATGGAGATCTCCTCCCACTTGAGCCGCCGCCGCTGGGCGTTCGTCATCTCCGTCAGGTCGTCGCCCTTGAAGTTGATGCTCCCGTTGTTGATGTAGCCGGCGTCGGGGAGGATCCCGATGATCGCCTTCGCGAGCGTGGTCTTCCCACACCCCGACTCGCCGACGATACCGAGGTTCTCGCCCTCTTCCAGTTCGAAGGAGACGCCGTCGACGGCCTGTGCCGGCCCTTCTTCCGTTTCGTAGTAGACTTCGAGGTCTTCGACTTCCAGTTGACTCATTGTATTTTGGGGTTAGTGATCTCTTCGTAGCCGCGGCCGATGAGGAAGCCGCTGATGACGAGCAGGCCGATACAGAGTCCCGGCGGCACGAACCACCACCAGGCGCCGAACGAGAGCGCCGAGTACGCACGGGAGGCCTGTAGCATCGTTCCCCACGAGACCGTGTTGGGGTCGCCGAGGCCGATGAACGAGATGCCCGCCTCGGCGAGGATGGCCCACGCGATCCCGAAGGAACCGTAGAGGAACGTCATCGGGAGCACGTTGGGCGCGAGGTGTCTGCTGATGATGTGCCAGTCACCCGCTCCGGCGACCTGCGCAGCCTTCACGAACGGTCGTTCCCGCAGCGACAGCGACTGCGAGCGGATGACCCGGGCGGTCGAGCGCCACTGGAGAATGATCAACGCGAGGATGATGTTCCACAGATCGGGCCCGAGCACCGCGACGAGGACGATGACCGTCGGCAGAAGCGGCATGCCGTACAGGAAGTCGACGATACGCATCAGCGCGTCGTCGACCTTCCCGCCGTAGTAGCCCGCGACGAGCCCGACGAGCGTCCCGATCCCCGCGGTGAAGAACGCGGCGATGAGGCCGACCAACAGCGCGGCTCGCGTACCGTAGATGAGCTGGCTGAAGATGTCGAACCCCTCCGCGGTCGTCCCGAGGAGGTACTGGGTGTCCGCACCGAGGAGCGACGGTTCGACCCACTTGTCGATGATGATCCCCGCCTCGCCCTGGTACTGTCGCTGAAGGGGCTGGTGGGTCGCGATGAACGGCGCGAAGATCGCGATCAGCATGAACCCCGCGACGGTGAGCATCGAGAGCTTGACCGACAGCTCGTCGGTCAGCATGCCCCAGTGTTCTTGAAGCGTCTCCCGCCAGAGACGGAAGGTCCGCTGCCACTTGTCTATCTCCTCTTCGGAGCTGGTGTCGTCGAGGTCGGTGTATATCGACCGGCTTGATTGTTCTTCTTGGGCCATTGGTCTAGTCGTAAGTCACCCGTGGGTCGAGGTAGCCGTACGCGAGGTCGGCGACGAAGTTCAGGAAGATGATGGTCGACGCGAGCACGATGAACGTGCCCTGCGCGACCGGGAAGTCACGCCGAAGGACCGCACGGACCATCTCCCGACCGATGCCGGGCCACGCGAACACCGTCTCGATGAGGACGCTCCCGCCGACGGCGTAGCCGAGCGCGATCGCGGCCGCCGTGATGATCGGCAGGAGAGCGTTTCGAGCGGCGTGTTTGAACATGATCGTCCGCTCTTTGAGCCCCTTGGCCCGACAGACGTCGATGAAGTCCTCGGAGAGCACCTCGAGCATGCTGGTACGCATGATGAGCAGGGGGTATCCCATGTAGTAGAACCCCAACACCGCCGCGGGCGCGATCAGGTGTTTGAGGAAGTCGACGGAGAGGACCATATCGAGGAAGCCCGTGCTCTGTCCGCCGGTCCCCAGACTGGTCATCCCGCTCATCGGGATGACGCCGAGTTCGGCGCCGAAGATCCAGAGCACGATGAGTCCGACGTAGAAGGTCGGCACGCTCCGGGCGGTCAACGCGGTGATGACCGTACTCTTCTCGAACCGGGAACCGCGGTACCAGCCCGACAGCACGCCGAGCGTGATGCCGAGCGCGTACGCGACGATGAAGGCCGTCAGCATCAACACGAGCGTGTTCGGCATGTACGTCGCGATGATGTCGGTGACGGGTTGGTTCGAGTGGAACGACTGACCGAAGTTCAGCTGGATCAGGTTCTCGAGAAACCGGATGTACTGGACGTGTAACGGATCGTTGAGCCCGTAGCTCTCGATGAGCTGTTGGCGGGCCTCTTGGGTCATCTGTGAGGAGACCACGTACGACGTCGGGTCGCCGGGCATGAGCCTGAACAGCCCGAACAACACCGTTCCGACCGCCCACAACGTCACGACGAGTTGGAGCGTGCGCCTGACAACGAAGCTAGCTTTTCCCATGTTACTTAGTCACTAATATCCTTGTGGTTCGTTTAAAGATTGCGTCGCGAGGGTGGGTTCTGCGCCGGTCCGATCTATTCGGGAGCCTGGATCGCGCCGTCGTCGTTCCAGGTGTAGCCGGCCTCTTCGAGTCGGCTGCGGGCCGCGTCGACGCTCTCCTCGTAGGTGGTGATGTCCTCCGTGTGGAGCGGGCCGAACGCCGACGACACGATGTTGAAGCCGGGGTCCGGGAAGCCGAAGAGGATCTGGTCGACGATGGGCGTCCGCGGGATGGTCTCGACCAGCGCCTTCCGCATCTGCGGGTCGTCGAGGCCCTCCTGGCGCGTGTTGGACGTGAACATCCAGAACGTCGCGGCGGTGTTGAACTGGGTTCCGATGTTCTCGTTGTCCTGGTTCTGATCGAGGCTGCGGTCGATCCGCCCGAACGGCTCGTAGTTGAGCTCGCCGTTGATGAGGTTCTCCCACACCGTCGACGCCTCGGGGATGACCCGCCAGAAGCGGCGGTCGAAGCTAACGGGCGCGAAGTGCTCCTCGAACTTCGTCATGCCGAACTCGCTGCCCTGCTCCCAGTAGTCGAACATCATCGGACCGCTGCCGACCGGCTCGGAGATGTTGGCCTGGCTCGGGTTGTCGCGGTCCGCCCACTTGTGTTCGGGGATGATCGGGACGAGGTTCGCGATCCCGAGGTTGAACGGCCCGAACGGCTCGGACATGTTGATCCGGACCGTCTCCTCGTCGACGACCTCGGCGCTCTCGATGTACTGCGACTGGGTCGAGTACAGCGGCACCTCGTTCTCGTTGATGTAGTTGTACGAGAACGCGACGTCCTCGGCCGTGAGATCCTCGCCGTCGTGCCACGAGTGGTCCGTCCGAATGGTGTACTCCATCGTGGTCTCGTCGACGCGGTCCCAGTCCGTCGCGAGGCTGACTTCGGGGTCCGGCTCGGCGTTGTTGTTGAGCTGGATCAGGAAGTCGTACAGCATGTTGAACTGGTAGACGTGCTTGCTCTCGTCGTTGTGGCCGAGCACGTTCATCGTCGAGAGCGTCTCGGGCCAGTAGCCCTTCAGCTCCGTGTTGTCGCCCTCCATCTCCAGGTTGATCATCGTCCAGTAGGAGTTGAACCCGTTCGCGAGGTCCGCCTCCCAGTTGGAGACCTGGTTGTTGTTGTAGATGGCGGTCTGGGGCATATGCGTGATGGGCATCGTCGGCACGTCGTCCATCAGCGTCTGCTGGATCTCGTGACACTGGTCGATCCGGGTGTCGACGTCCGGCTCGGCCAGGTAGTTGCCCATCATCTCGTCGAGGTCCTCGTTGGTGTACCCCGAGTAGTTCCCTTGGCCCGGATCGGTGTTACTGGAGTTGAACAGGTTGTTCAGCTCGGTCACCGGCTCCGAGACGAAGAACGTGTGCCACGTCGCGAAGCTGTAGTCGTACTCCTCGGAGACCCGGCTGAACAGGGTCCCCCACTCGAGCACGTCGACCTCGATGTCGAGGCCGAGCTCCTCGTCGAACTGGCTCGCGATGAGGTTGATCGCGTCGTGGCGGGGCGGGTTGTAGCTCTGCGCGTTGTTGACGTAGGTGTACGTCGGGAGGTTGCTACCGCCGCCGCTGGACCCGTCGTCGTCACCGCTCGAGCCGTCGTCGCCGCTCGAGCCGTCGTCACCGCTCGAGCCGTCGTCGCCGCTCGAGCCGTCGTCGCCGCCACCGCCGCCACCGGAACAGCCGGCGAGGGCCGTAATTCCGACCGTACCGCCGGCACCGGTCGCTTTCAGGAAGTCACGCCGTTTCATGTCCGCGTCTGACCTAACCATGGATCAACCCACCGTTTCGTAAGGAAGTATATAAATATGTGGTTCATCCACTCGACCAGTTGTCTATTACCGGATCATGAAGGAGAGGCGTGATGATCTGTGCGTATATCCGTCTCGAAAACGTATTACTGCTGATTTTCTTTCCCTCATGGTCGTTACTGATCTATGATCGCAGATTCGGGGTCCGCGCTCGATCCGGCTGTGGGCAACTCACGAGGTGATATTCGACGTCGACGGCGTCAATCCCAGAGCGTCAGTCCCAGAACGACTGCGTCCGCGCGTACTCGCGCTCCTGGCGCAACACGTCGCGGTAGAACTCGTCTTCGTCCTCGCGCAGCCTGTTGATGATCCGGGCGGCGTTGTGCGGGCCGACGCCGCGGGCAGCCATCGCGATCACCGCACGCTTCCCGTGCGTCTGGACCAGACTCGCGGCTCGATGGGCACGCTCGGTGCGGCGCGCCTCCTCGTCGTCCTTGTCGGTGGCCCGGACGGCCGCGACCGTCTCCTCGTCCCACGGGTTCAGCGACGCGATCCGCGTCGATCCGCACTCCGGGCACTCCGGCTGCTCCCCGACCCGCCTGACCTTCGTGGTCCGCTCCCAGTCCCGGCAGTGGAGACAGAACAGGCGAACCCGATCGTTCCGGATGCGCTCGCGGACCGTCTCGATCACGTCAGCGTCGGCGTTCTCGGGCACGAGGAACTCCGCGCCCGCCGACCGACCGGCGGTCCCGAGCGAGGTTCGCTCGCGGGCGGTCGCGAGGTCGACCCCGCCGGACCGGATCCCCTCGAGGACCTCGGCCGTCTCCGCGACCGCGAGGTCGGCGTGGAACACCTCCCGGAGCGCCTCCTCGTAGACCGGCGTCCCCTCCAGGGCCGCCAGGAGCCGGTCGCCGCCGAACTTCCCGCGGCCTTCGCGGTAGCGCTTGACCGACCCGAACTTCGCGGCGACCTGCGCGAGGGTGAACTTCAGCGCGTCCGAGTTCTTCACCGCGATCTCGAGGTACGCCTCCAGACCCTCCGGATCCGTCGTCTCGAGGACCTCCCGGAACGTCCCGGGGCCGACTCCGTTCGGCACCTCGAACTCGACGCGGTAGGGGTCGACATCGATCCCCACCGACGACCCCGCGCGCTGCCCGACGAGCGCCGCGAGCAGGCGCGCGAGCGTCTCGTTGACCTCGTGGCCGAACGTCGCGTTCACCGCGACGGTCCGCGCGCTCCCCTCGATGACGACCCGGTCGTCGGTCGGGACGGGGTGGCCGGCGTCGACGTGGTCCGCGACAGTCCCGATCGCCTCCCGTACCGTCCGCTCGTCCGCGGGGTACCTCTCGGCCAGATCGCCCGCGACCGCCGCGGGCGTCGAACCCGCCTCGAGCGCACTCGCGACCTCCCCGCGGATCCGCCCGACCTCCTCGGCGACCGGCCGCGGAACGGGGATCTCCCGCCCGACCCACGAGGGGACCTCGCCGGCGGGGTCCGCGATCGGCGTGACCTCGACGCGCTCCTCCTCCTCGTCGACCTCCGTGATCCGCCACATCTCGCCGCGCTGGACGAACGTCTCGCCCGGCCCGGCGAAGTTGACGACGAACCGCTCGTCCAAGGTCCCGATCCCCCGCCGGGAGGACATGTCGTACACCTCGTAGGTCGACTCGTCGGGGATCATCGAGAGGTTCGCGTAGAAGTACTGCCAGGTGCCGCCGGACTTCTCGAGGGTGTCCGACTCCTCCTCGAGCCATAGCAGGCGGTTCCCGTCGAGTTCGCGGACGATCTCCTGGAACTCCGGCTCCGAGAGGTCGCGGAAGGGGTACGCGTTCGTGATCGTCTCGTAGGCGGCCCTGGCGTGGACCTCACCCTCGTCCATCACGACGCCGACGACCTGGTTCGCGACGGTGTCGAGGCTGCCGTGGTGGATGCTCGCCGGCTCGACGAGCCCCTCTCCGGCCCGCCGGGCGATCGCCATCGCCTCCAGCGTGTCGTCGCCGCCCTGCGTCACGACGGTCCCCTCCGAGACCACGTCGCGGCGGTGGCCGGCCCGCCCGACCCGCTGGAGCAGTCGGGCGACCTCGCGGGGGCTGCCGTACTGGACCACGTGGTCGACGCGCCCCACGTCGATGCCGAGCTCCATCGAGGACGTACAGACGAGGCCGTCGACCTCGCCGGCCTTGAACCGGTCCTCGACGTCGACGCGGACCTCCTTCGAGAGCGAGCCGTGGTGGACCTCGATCGCCACCTCCTCTCCCTCCGGGTCGTCCTCGGCGAGCGTCTTGAACCGCGATCCCAGCGCCTCCGCGGTCTGTCTGGTGTTGACGAAGACCAGCGTCGACTCGTGGTCCGCGACGACCTCGCGGATCGTCCGCACGTGGCTCGCGGTCGTCTCGTCGGTCGCGAGCTCGCCGGCCAGCCGCGAGTCGCGGTCGGTGATCTCGGGGTCGAGCACGCGCACGTCGGTCCGGGTCCCGGCGGCGACCTCGACCGTCTCGAACTCGCGGTCGCCCTCCCGGTCCGGGTCGCGCCGCCCGCAGCCGACGAGGAACTTCCCGACCTCCTCCGGCGATCCCACGGTCGCGCTCAGCCCGATCCGCTGGAACGCCCCGGAGACCCGCCGGAGGCGTTCGAGTCCCACCGTCAGCTGTGCGCCCCGCTTGGCCGACGCCAGCTCGTGGACCTCGTCGATCACGACGTGTTCGACGTCCTCGAGGGCGACCCGCATCTTCGAGCCGGTCAGGATCGCCTGAAGGCTCTCCGGCGTCGTGATCAGCACGTCCGGCGGGTCGTCGGCCTGTTTCGAGCGCTCGTACTGCGTGGTATCGCCGTGGCGCACCGCGACCTCGACGTCCAGTCGGTCTCCCCACCACTCCAGTCTGTCCATCATGTCCCGATTGAGCGCGCGCAACGGAGTGATGTACAGCGCCGAGATGCCCGCACGCGGCTCGTCGCCGGGGGAATCGCGGGCGCGGTGGATGGCGTCCAGGACGGGCAGCATCGCGGTCTCCGTCTTTCCCGTGCCCGTGGGGGCCAACACGAGGGCGTTTCGTCCGGCGGAGATCGGCGGGATAGCCTTCCGCTGTGGCTCCGTGGGCGTGGAGAAGCCCCGTTCGGAGAGCGCCTCCCGGACCTCGTTTCCGAGGTGCGTGAACGCCTCCATTCCCGACGGTTCCGACATCACCCGACGTTGGGCGTTCGGCCGATTAAGGGCGTCGCTGGAGGAGTTCCCGCGCCGACACGCTCACGAGGTCGCCCGCGACCGCTCGCGTCACAATTCGAGCGTCGCCGCGACCTCGCGAAACTCGGGGTCGTACAGGTCCAGCGCGTGGACCCGCCACCGGACCGGATCGAACTCGACGCCACCGCCGATCGCCCGCCTCACGGCGGTCGGCTCCCCGCCCCGCGCCAGCGTGACGTGCGGGACGTACGCGTCACCTTCGATACCCTCGACCGCACCGAAGACGGCACACAGTCGGCGGTGGAGCCGGACGAGCCCCTCGCTCTCGACGGCGAGGTAGACGACCGGTCCGGATCCGGACGCTGGCGAGTCGAAGGCATCGATCCCGGCGATCGTAACTTCGAACGGATCGACCGGTGCGAGGAACGGGCGGAGGTCCTCCCGCAGCGTCGAGAGTGCCTCCGGTTTGGGTGGCGGTCCCGCCGGTTCGCTCGAGGGTGGTCCCGACCCCGCGGTTCCGCCGCCGGAGACGGCCTCCGTGCCGAACCGCTTACACACGAGCGTGCGCCGGTCGCGGACCCGATCGAACCCCGAGAGTTTCGACTGGAGATCGTCCGCGAGACGCTCCACTTCGGGGAGGATCGGAACGTTGAGACTGAACACGACTCGGGCGAATTCAGATCCGATCGGCGAGCCGCAAGGCGATCAGGACGACGATGACGACGACGATCAGCGTCGGGAGCGCGTCGAGCAGGGCGAAGGTCAGGTCCAACACCGTCCCGAGGATCTCCAGGAGAAGCCACACGACGGCGAGCCCGAGGACGATCTTGAGGAGGTCGTCGACGTCGATCTCGGCGCGGGTCATGTGAGCGGGGACGCCCGGCGTGGGCAAAAGCCCACCGGAGCGGAGGACGGCGGTCGGTCGAACCGAGAACGGCGGATCGAGAACCGATCAGGCCGTTAAAGACCCCTGCCGGACCAACGGTGGGCATGAGCCTGATCGCGTTCGACTTCGACGGCACGCTCTCCGACTCCGAGATGACGGTGTTGCTCGCGGAGCGCGCGGGCGTCGCCGACGAGGTCGCCGAGATCACGGAACGGGCGATGAACGACGAGATCAGTTACGCCGAGAGCCTCTACAGCCGGGCGGAGCTGCTCGCCGGCCTCGACGAGGCGGACGCGAACGAGGCGTACGACGCGGTCCGACTCCGACCCGGTGCGGCGCGGCTGATCGCCCGACTCCGCGAGGACGGCCACCACGTCGCGGTGCTCACGGGCGGCTTCGAGCGGGGCGTCGAGGCAGCGCTCGCCCGCGAGGACGTTGAGGCCGACACGATCGTCGCCAACCGCCTGCCGATCGCGGACGGGAAGCTCACCGGCGAGGCGGAGGGGCCGCTCATCGAGGGAACGAAGGACGACGCGCTGGAGGACCTCGCCGCGGAGCTCGGGGTTCCGATGACCTCTACGGTCGCGATCGGCGACGGCGCGAACGACCTCCCGATGCTCGAGGTCGCGGGCCTCTCCGTCGGGTTCGTCCCGAAGCCGGCGGTCAGGCCGGTGTGCGACGCGGTGGTCGCCTCGATGTATCGCCTCGGGAAGGTACTCGAGGCACACGGCGTGCTGTCGGACACGGCGTGAGGGCGGCGTCGGCCCGCCGAATTCGACGTCGCTCGCGGATCCGTTCGGGATAATCGGAACCGATCGTTAATCGGGGCCGGCTCGGACGTCACTCCATGGCCGTCTCCGTTCGGGTGGTGCGGTGATCTCCGCCCCGACGTACCTCCAGTTCCACCTCGTCTTCACCCTCCCCGCGCTCGCGGCGCTGTGGGCGATCACGCCGCGGTACGAAGGACTTCGCCGCCGTCGATCGGCCGCGGGGATCGCGGTCCTCGTCGGCATCGCGTACGCGTACACGACGCCGTGGATCGCCCACATGATCCGCCGTGGGGCGTGGTGGTACGCCGACGGCGCGGTGCTCGTCCGGGCGCTGTCGATCCCGCTCGGAGAGTACCTCTTCTTCGCGGTCCAGACCCTTCTCGTCGCGTTCGCGCTCCACCGGATCGGCTTCGATCCGAGCTTTCGGAACGGGGACTTCGACCGCCGCCCGCGGATCGCGGGCGTCCTCGTCGGGCTCGCCGCGCTTTTCGGCGGCCTGTGGCTCGTCTCGCTCGACGAGTCGTTTCTCTACCTCGGCGGACTCCTCGCGTGGGTCGGCCCCGTACTCGCGCTCCAGTGGGCC
Source organism: Halorubrum cibi (assembly GCF_900182635.1). GTDB lineage: Archaea > Halobacteriota > Halobacteria > Halobacteriales > Haloferacaceae > Halorubrum > Halorubrum cibi. The sequence goes on from NZ_FXTD01000001.1 coordinate 320,504, forward strand.
GTCGGCGGCGGCTACCTCGCCCGCGCGCCGCGGCCGTGGCTCGCGGCGACGTTCCTCCCCGCGGCGTACCTCTGGACCGTCGACCGGATCGCGATCGGGTTGGGTACCTGGCGGATATCCGCGGAGCTCACCACCGGCATGGCCGTTCTCGGACTCCCGATCGAGGAGATGGTCTTCTTCGCCGCCGCCGGGATGATGGCGGCGAACGGGCTCGTCCTGTTCCAGTGGGTACTCGACTGGTACGACCGACGGGCGACGCTCCCGGAGGACCGCCACGACGACCCGATCGACCGGGCCCCCGTGCCGATCGGGTCGGTCGAACCGGTGGAGTCGGTCGAACCGGCCGAACCGATGGGGTCGGTCGAATCGGTCGAACTGGGCGAGCCGGCCGAACCGGGCGTCGATCCAGACCTCGTCGATGACTGACTCGGAGAACGCCGAGCGCGCCGCGCGGTCGGTCGTCGACCGCTGGTTCGCACGCTGCCCCGCGCTCGCGCTGGCGGCGCTGCTCCCGTTCGGGGCGGTCACCCCCCTGTTTCCGGTCGAGCTCGGCGTCGCGACGTTCGCGCTCGGCACGCTCGTCGTCGGGATGGCCCACGGCGCGGTCGATCACCTGGTGCCGCTTCGGGCGGCCGGGGGAGACGCGGGGGAAGACGGCGTGTCGCTCCGACGATCGGTGGCGGCCGTCTCGGTCGTGTACGCGCTCCTCGGCGGCGCGGTCGCCGTCGCGTTCTCTCTCGCGCCCGCCGTCGCGTTCGTCGGGTTCGTCGGGGTCACGTGGCTCCACTGGGGGCAGGGCGACGTGGCCGCGCTCGCCGTCGCCGGCGTCGAGCACCTCCCGACGTCGACCGAGCGGACGCTCGCCCTCGTCGTCCGCGGGGGGCTCCCGATGGCGGTTCCGCTGGTGAGTCACCCCGAGGAGTACCGACTGGTCGCGGAGCGGGTCGTCGGGCTGTTCGTCGCCGACTCGAGCGCCGCCTCCGCCGCCTCCGTCGCGTCCGCCGCGATCGACCCGCTCTTCGCACCGTCGACGCGGTTCGCCGTCGGCGCGGTCATGGTCGGCGCGACGCTGCTGTCCCTGGGACTCGGATACCGCCGCGTCCGGGCCGGCGCGGACCGGCGCGGGTGGCTCAGGGACCTCGGCGAGACGGCGCTGTTGTGGGCCTGGTTCCTGCTTGCCGCGCCCGTCTTCGCGATCGGGGTCTACTTCGCCGCCTGGCACTCGCTGCGTCACGTCGGGCGGCTGTCGCTGATCGACCCGGTCGCTGCTTCGGACCTCGCGGACGGAATCGGAGGGATCCGCGCCGCGCTCGCGCGGTTCGCCCGCGACGCCGCGCCACTCACCCTCGGCGGCTTCCTCGTCGTGGCCGGCGTGGCGCTCGCGGTCCCCTCGGACGTCGCCGACGCGGGAGACCTCCTCGCGGTCTCGCTCGTCGCCATCGCAGCGCTGACGCTCCCGCACGTCGCCGTCGTCGCGTGGCTCGACGTGAGAGAGGGGGTGTGGCGGCCGGGTTCGGTCGGAGAGGAGTGACACCACCGGAGCGGATCGGGCCGGTCCTTCAGTCCCACCCCGGCGTCGGCGGCGCGCCCGCGTCGTCCTCCAGTTCACGGACCAGCCGCTCGCGGGCGTCCGCGTCGAGAGCGACCCCCGTGCCGACGACGGATCCGCCGTCCCCGGCTCCGTCCTCTCCCGCCCCGCCGTCTCCGGCTCGGTCCGACCACTCGCGGATCGCCCGTCCCGCCCACGAGTCGGCCTCGCCGGCTCGAGCACGCGCGTCAGCCATGCGGTCGCGGTCGACCGAGAGCGATCCGGGTCGCGACCCTGCGGCGGCCCCGACGAACCGGGCGCGGTCGGCGGCGGTCGTCTCCCCGTCGCGGACCCGCGCGACCGTGCCAGCGAGGTCGTCCGGGTCGGGATACGCGAAGACGGTCGATCCCAGCGCCTGCGGACCGAACGCCGGCGCGGGGAGGTCCGCCGGCGGCTCGTCGTCGAGGAGGCGCTCGCCGCCGCCGGCGGCCTCGACGCGCTCGCACTCGGTCTCGGCGTCGAGCGCGAGGTTGTGACCGGGGTACGCCGCGCAGGTCCGCGGGTACGCGTCGTCGTCGTGGATCCGACACTGGAGCGTGGCCGGGTCGAGGAAGACGCAGGAGTCGAGCCAGCGCGGGTCGTCGGTCCCGATCGGCGCGACCGGCTTCGGCGGTTTCCGCAGCCCGACCACGAACACCGGGCGGTCGCCGACCGCGGCGAGGTCGATCCCGTCGATACGGACGCGATCGTCGGCCTCCGCGGGCTCGAAGAGTCGCGGAGTCATCACGTCGCCGAGCCCGCGGTCGAGGAACTCGACCACCTCGTCGCGGGTGAGCGGCACGAGGTCGTAGGCGTCGTCGAGCGGCGGGCGGCGTCCGGCGCGGTCGGAGCCGGCGGCCTCGGGCGCGAGCGGTCGCCAGTCGACACAGCACCCGGCACACCCCTCACAGCGGAGGTCCATGGAAATCGTGCGTGTGGATGGCTCGCACACTTATAAACGGGTCGGCCGGGTTTACGCCGGCGGGAACTCCCGAGCGCGGATCAGTTGACCCCTTCGGAGATCCGCACCGCGCCGTTGATGATCTCGACGACGATCGTCTCGTTCGGGTCGTCGGAGACGCGAACCGTGGCCGTCTCCGACTCCGCGTCGTCGACGGTGGCCGTGACGGCGTACTCGCCGGCCGCGAGCAGGTTCACCGAGCTCCCCGACTGGTCGGAGAGCAGGTGGTACTCCGCGCGGTGACACACCTCGTCGTCGCGACGGATCGCGATCCGGACGTCGTGTTCGGTTCGACGGTCGTGGTTGCGGACGTGGAGGTCCTCGCTCTCGAGCCGCCAGCGGGTGCTGGCGTCGGTCGTCGACGCTGCGTGGAGGTAGTCCGACGGGGACGGTTGGACCATACGCGTCGGTTCGGTCGACGGCAGCATGAGGGTCCCGATGGGTGAAACGCGCCTTTGAGCGACCGACGCGCTGCGAACGCGACACGCGAGCGGGGAGCGGAGCGAGACGCTACAGTTCGCCCTTCGTGCTCGGCGTGTCGCTCCGGCGGCCGTCGATCCGGGTCGCGTCGTCGAGCGCGCGCGCCAGCGCCTTGAACAGCGCCTCGACCTCGTGGTGGGCGTTCTCGCCCGTCTCGACCGCGGCGTGAAGGGTCAGCCCGGCGTTGTGGGCTAAAGAGAGCGCGAAGTGGTCGGCCATGACGCTCGTGAACTCCCCGACCCGTTCCTGGGAGAACTCGCCGGAGAAGTCGTAGTAGGGCCGGCCCGCCACGTCGACGACGACGCTCGCGACCGCCTCGTCGAGGGGGACTCGGCGGTCGGCGTACCGCCGGATCCCGCGCTTGTCGCCGAGCGCCTCCTCGAACGCCTCGCCGAGACAGATCGCCACGTCCTCGACGGTGTGGTGGTCGTCGATGTGGGTGTCGCCGTCACAGCGGACGGTGAGATCGAAGAGGCCGTGTTTCGCGAACGACTCGAGCATGTGGTCGTAAAAGCCGATCCCGGTGTCGACCTCGCTCTCCCCGTCGCCGTCGACCGCGAGAGTCAGATCGATCCTCGTCTCGGCCGTCTCTCGAGAGACGGCCGCGGTCCGGTCGTGATCGCCCATACCGGACCGTCGGCGGGGACTCTTAAGGCGGTTGCGGGTGGGTTCGACGCCGGACGGGTGCGCACGGGAGTTCGGTGGGAGGTCGGTGGGACGGCGCGGGAGTTCGGTGGGAGGTCGGTGGGACGGCGGTGACTATTTGGCCCGCGCGGGAGTGGTTTCCGGTGGCATGACGGCTCCGAACGGTCCCGGCGGCTCCAGCGGGTCCGACGCTTCCGGCGTCGACGGCAACCCCGGTTCCACCGCCGGATCCGGACCTGTGGCCCCCGATCCGGCGTCCGGGGTCGCCGTTCCGGACGGACTCGCCGACGCCGTCGACGCCGACACCGGGGAGGGAGAGCTCGAACGGACGATCGGCCTCTCGGGCGGGCTCGCGATCGGGATCGGGACGATGATCGGCGCGGGGATCTTCGTGTTCCCCGGACTCGCGGCCGAGAACGCCGGTCCCGCCGCGTCGTTGTCGTTCGCGATCGGCGCGGTCGTCGCGCTGCTCGTGGCGCTGCCGACCTCCGAACTCGCGACGGCGATGCCGCGAAGCGGCGGCGGCTATTTCTTCATCTCGCGGGGGCTCGGCACCGCTCCCGGCGCAGTGGTCGGGCTCGGACTCTGGCTCGGACTCGTCTTCGCCTCGGCGTTCTACCTCGTCGGGCTCGGCAGTTACGCCGGGCAGGTGTTCCTCGAGGCCGGGATCGCGCTGCCCGTCGACCCGGCGGTTCCCCTCGGCGTCGCGTTCGGGGTCGGGCTCACGGCACTCAGTCTGTTCGGGACCGAGAACACCGCGTCACTCCAGAACGGGATCGTGGCGGTCTTACTCGTCATCCTCACGCTCTTCTTGAGCTACGGGGGTCTCGACGCGCTCGGCGTGTTCGGGTCGGAGCGCCTCCCCGAGCGCTTCTTCCCGCCCGGCGGACTGTTGCCGGTGCTCCAGACGGCGGCGCTCGTGTTCACCTCGTACCTCGGCTTCGCGCAGGTGGCGACCGTCGCGGGCGACATCAAGGACCCCTCGCGGAACCTCCCGCTGGCGATGGTCGCGTCCGTCCTCGTCGTGGGCGTGTTCTACGTCGTCACGGTCTTCGTCGCGACGAGCGCGTTCGGCAGCGCCCGCCTCGGCGAGTTCGGCGAGACCGCCATGGTCGAGGTCGCCCGCGAGTTCATGGGATTCCCCGGCGCGCTCGCCATCGTCGTCGCCGGGCTGTTGGCGACGTTCTCGAGCGCGAACGCGTCGATCCTCAGCACCTCGCGGGCGGTGTACGCCGTGAGTCGCGATGACCTCATCCCCGCGGCCGCGAGCCGGATCAACCTCCAGTATGGGACGCCACACGTCGCCTTGGGGCTCGCCGGCGGACCGATCGTGGTCCTCGCCGCGACCGGGCAGGTGGAGCTGCTCGCGGAGGTCGCCTCGTTCCTCCATCTCGTGATGTACGGACTGATCTGCGTCGCGCTGATCCGGCTCCGGCGCGAGCAGCCCGACTGGTACGTGCCGTCGTTCCGCTGTCCGGCCGGGTTCGCGGTCGCGGGCTGCGGGGCGCTCGCGAGCTTCGCGCTCATCGCGTTCATGCAACCCGCGTCGATCGGGATCGGGATCGCCGTCATGATCGCGGCCTACGGCTGGTACCGGCACTACGCGACGGACGTCGAACTCAAAGGGAGGTTCTGAGATGACGGACACGACACCACCGGACGACACGACGCGGACCGAGACCGACCGGCCCGCGGTGCTCGTCCCGCTGGCGGTGCTGGAGGGCCAGTCGCTCCCGACGGGCACGCCGGACCTGCTCGCGAACGCCCGCGTCGTCCTGTTGGGCTATCACGTCATCCCCGAACAGACGGCCGCCGAACAGGCGAGAGCGCAGTTCGGCGAGACCGCGATGGCGAAGCTCGAGGCGTTCGCCGGCGCGCTGGCGAACGCCGGCGCGACCGTCGAGACGCGACTCGTGTTCACGCACGACGAGCGGACGACGATCGACCGGCTCATCTACGAGCACGAGTGTCTCGCCGTGCTCGTTCCGAACGGCATCGAGCGCGTCGAGTCCGTCCTCGTCGCGCTCCGCGGGACGGTTGGCGTCGGGCGGAACACGTGCCTCGTCGCCGGCCTGTTCGCCGAGTCGGACGTGGATGTGACCTTATACCACGCCCTCAACGAGAGCGAGACGATCGCGGACGGGGAGTCGTTCCTGAACGGCGTGAGAGCCGACCTCGTCGAGCGCGGGATGGACCCCGAGAGGATCGAGGTCGTCGTCGAGGAGGCGGAGGCCGCCGTCGACGCGATCGCGCGCCACGGCGAGAGCCACGACGCGGTGGTCATGGGCGAGACGGACCCGTCGGTCACCACGTTCGTCTTCGGGATGCCCTCCGAGCAGGTGGCGGAGCGCTTCCTCGGCCCGGTGTTGGTCGTTCAACGGGAGCGGCCGGAGGAGTAGTCGGCGGGGAGCCGCCGCGCGCTCGACGCGATCAGGCCTCGTCGGCCGCCGCCTGCGCTTCTCGCAGCGTGAACCGGCCCTCGTAGAGGGCGGTGCCGACGACGACGGCGGCCGCGCCGGCCTCCTTCAGCGCGACCACGTCGTCGACGCTCGCGACGCCGCCGGAGGCGATCACGGGGATATCGACCGCCTCGACCACGCTCGCGACCGCCTCGCGGTCGATCCCCTCCAACCGTCCCTCGACGTCCACGTTCGTGAAGAGGACCGCGCCCGCACCGAGTTCCTCGTAGCGCGCGGCGGCCTCGGCGGGGTCGAGGCCGGTCCCCTCCGTCCACCCCGAGACGACGACCTCGCCCTCCTTCGCGTCGAGGCTGACGACGACGCTTCCGGGGTGCGTCTCGTCGATTTCGGCGACGATATCGGGATTCTCGACGGCCGCGGTGCCCACGATGACGCGGTCGATGCCGGCGTCCAACAGGCCGCGGGCGTCCTCGGCGGTCCGGATCCCGCCGCCGAGCTGGAGGCCGACCCCCTCGTCGACGGCGTCGACGACCGCCTCGATCGCGGCGGCGTTCTCGCGCTCGCCCTCGAACGCCCCGTCGAGGTCGACGAGATGGAGGATCTCGGCCCCCTCGTCGATCCAGCGCGACGCCGCCTCGACCGGGTCGCCGTAGCGTTTGCCCGTGCCGCGCTCGCCGCCGACGAGCTGGACGACGGAGCCGTCCTGGACGTCGACCGCGGGGATCACCTCGAACTCGGAGAAGCCGCTCATGGAGGGTGAGACACACGGGTGTCGATTAAACGGGTCGGTCTCGGGCGGCGGCGACGGGAAGGGGACGGAGTCGTCGCGGCGGGGCCGGAACGGCGGCCGCCGCCGACACGGATCCCTTATGTAACCACCCGGTACAACAACCAAGTAATGACTAACGAGACGGACACGATCGACGGGCGACACACGCGGCGGCGGTTCCTCGCGCTCGGCGGCGCGGCGGGCGTGGCGGGACTCGCCGGCTGTAGCGCGGAGCGGACGGGAGACGACGGGTCGGGCGGTTCCGGCGGATCCGGCGGCAACGGCACGAACGACGACGGCGACGCGGGTGACGGCGACGGAAGCGAGGATGGCGAGGACGGCGAGGACGAGACGCCGACGCTGACGGTCGCGACCTACGGCGCGTTCATCGACGCGCCCTCGGTGAGCCCCGGCGAGTGGCTCAAAGGGGAGTTCGAATCGCGCGTCGACGCCACGCTGGAGTGGGCGACGCCCGACAACGAGGTGAACCACTACGTCGAGCGCGCGGCCTCGGGCGCGTCGATCGACGCCGACCTCTACATCGGACTCACCACCGAGGACTTGGTTCGGATCGACGAGGAGCTCGACGACGACCTCTTCTCCGCCGCCGGCGACTTCGACGGGGCCGACGCGGTCCGCGACGGCCTGCGCTTCGACCCCTTCGAGCGGGCCGTCCCCTTCGATACGGGCTACGTCAGCCTCGTGTACGACGGCACCGAGACGGAGGCACCGGAGACCTTCGAGGGGCTGTTGGCGGAGGAGCACCGCGGCGACCTCATCGCGCAGGACCCCGGCGCCTCCTCGACCGGCCGCGCGTTCCTGTTACACACGATCTCGCGGTTCGGCGACGGCGGCGTCGCCGCCGAAGGGGACGGAGAGACCGTCGAGGGCGGCGACGGCGACCCCGATTACGACTACCTCGACTTCTGGGCGGAGCTCCAGGACAACGACGTGCGCGTGCTCGGCTCCTGGGACGACGCGTACACTTCGTGGTCGGAGGGGGAAGCGCCGATCGTGGTCTCGTACTCCACCGACCAGGTGTTCGCGGACATGGAGGGTGCAGACCTCCAGGAACACCGGATCCGATTCCTGAACGACCAGGCGTACGCGACGCCGGAGGGGATGGCGGTCTTCGCCGACGCCGACGAGCCCGACCTCGCCCGCGAGTTCATGTCGTTCATGCTGGAACCCGAGGTCCAGGGAGAGATCGCCCAGCGAAACGTCGCGTTCCCCGCGACCGACACCGCGGAGCTCCCGGAGGACTACGCCGAGCTCGCCCAGGAGCCGGACGAGCCGGTCACGTTCACGTACGACCAGCTCCAAGGATCGCTCGACGGATGGATCACCGCCTGGGAACGCCAGTACGTGGGAAACTGATCTCGGGCCCGTGAGCGACGGATCGCGCGGCCGTGAGGTGGCGGACGCTCCCGAGGAGCGACGGGACCCGCCCAACCGACTCCTCGATCTGCTCGAGCGACGCGCGCTGACGGGACTCGCGGCGGCGACGGTCGCGATCCTCGTCCTCGTCTTCTACTACCCGGTAGGAACCGTCGTCGTCGAGTCGGTCCTCGTCGACGGCGCGGTCACGCTCGGGGTCTTCGCCGACCTCCTGCGTGACCCCTTCTACTTCGGCGAACTGGCGCGGCTGTTCGCGGGCGAGAGTCCGCTCGCGGTCGCGCGGTCGCTGCTCTCGCCCGACCGGCGGCTCGGGATCGTCGGATTCACCGCCTACCAGGCCGCGCTGTCGACGATCGCCAGCGTCGCGCTCGGGCTCCCCGCGGCCTACCTGCTCGCGCGCTTCGAGTTCCCTGGCCGGCGGACGCTGCGCTCTCTCACCATCGTCCCGTTCGTGCTCCCGTCGATCATGGTCGCGGTGGGGTACGTCGCCACCTTCGGCCGGAACGGGACGCTCAACGCCGTCCTCGGCGCGGTCGGGCTCGGTCCCGTGGAACTCATGTTCACGCTCGAGGCTATCGTGATCGCCCACGCCTTCTACAACGCGCCGCTCGTCGCGCGGGTGACGACGGCCGCCTGGGAGGCCGTCGACGCCGGCGCAGTCGAGACTGCCCGGAGCCTCGGTGCGGGGCCGGTCCGGGCGTTCCTCCACGTCGTCGCGCCGCAGGTGTACCCCGCGGTCCTGGTGGGGGCGGCGCTCACCTTCGTGTTCACCTTCGGGACGTTCCCCATCGTGTTGGCGCTCGGCGGGTTCGAACTGGCGACCGTCGAGGTGTTCGTCTACCGGCTCGCGCGCGATCTGAACTACGCGGAGGCGGCGGCGCTCGCGGTCGTCGAACTCGTCATCTCGCTGTCGGTACTCGGCGCGTACCTCCGGTACGAGGCGAGACACACGGTGACCTCGCGGGGCGTCAGGCCGCTCCCGCGGCGACCCCTCCTCCCGTCCGCGCCGACGGCCCGCGAGCTGCTCCCCCGACTCGGGCTCGGCGTCTACGGCGTCGTCGCGGCGATCGTCTTTCTCGCGCCCATCGCCTCCATGGTCCTCGCGAGCGTCACCGGCGGGGACGGCGGGCTCACGCTCGAGCACTACCGGTTCCTGCTGGAGCGCCAGCGCACGGGCGCGACGTTTCAGGTGCGGCCGTGGCCCGCCGTCCGCAACTCGCTCGTCTTCGCGGCGGCGTCGGCGCTCGTCGCGCTGCCGATGGGGGTCGTCGTCGCGGTGATCACGACCCGCGAGTACCGCGGCCGGAAGCTCGTCGACGCGGTCGCGATGGCCCCCTTCGCCGTCTCGGGGATCCTCGTGGGGCTCGGGCTGCTCCGCGGGCTGGTCTTCGGCGTCGAGGTCGCGGGGTGGCGGATCGCGGTGGCCGGCTCGGCGGCGATCGTCGCCGCCCACGCCGTGGCGGGCTACCCGTTCGTCGTCCGGACGGTCGCGCCCGGTCTGGAGTCGCTCGACCGGTCGCTCGTGGAGTCGGCCCGCGCGCTCGGTGCGTCGCGGGCGCGGGTGCTCCGGGACGTCGAACTCCCCTTGGTCTGGCCGGGCGTCGTCGCGGGCGCGGCGTTCGCGGTCGCCATCTCGATGGGCGAGTTCACGGCGACGGTCGTGCTCGCGACCGGCGCGGACGCCTACACGATGCCGATCGCGATCGAACGGTTCATCGGCCGGCGGCTCGGACCCGCGACCGCGATGGGCGTCGTCCTCCTCGTCGTGACCGGGGTCAGCTTCGTCGTGATCGAGCGGCTCGGGGGTGAGTACGATGGGATCTGAGGGTGACTCTCCGACTCGGGGCCTCGACTCCGATCCCGACGCTGACGCCCCGGTCGCGGTCGAACTCGAGGGCGTGGGAAAGCGCTACGACGGGACGGTCGCGGTCGAGGACGTGGACCTGCGGATCCGGGAGGGCGAGTTCTTCACGCTCGTGGGACCGTCCGGGTGCGGGAAGACGACGACGCTGCGGCTGATCGCGGGCTTCGAGGAGCCCACCGAGGGACGGATCCACTTCGGCGGCCGCGACGTCTCGGGCGTCCCGCCGGAGGCGCGGAACGTGGGTGTGGTGTTCCAGAACTACGCGCTGTTCCCGCACATGACCGTCGGCGAGAACGTGGGCTACGGGCTGCGCTTCGCGGACCCCCCCGGCGGCGTGGGTCGCGAGGAGCGCGTCCGCGACCTGCTCGAACTCGTGGACCTTCCGGGGACCGCCAACCGCGACCCGGAGAGCCTCTCCGGCGGGCAACAGCAGCGGGTCGCGATGGCGCGGGCGCTCGCGCCCGGCCCCGACCTCCTACTCTTAGACGAGCCGATGAGCGCGCTCGACGCGCGCCTTCGCGAGCGCCTCCGGCTTCAGGTTCGCGAGATCCAGCGCGAGCTGGGGATCACCACCGTCTACGTCACCCACGACCAGGAGGAGGCGCTCTCCGTCTCCGACCGCGTCGCGGTGATGCGCGGCGGAACGCCCGAACAGGTCGCGCCGCCGCGGTCCGTGTACCGCCGACCCGCCTCGCGGTTCGTCGCGGAGTTCGTCGGCGACAACAACGTGTTCGAGGGGGTCGTCGTGGCTGGAGACGGTGGCGGCGATACGGGAATCGGAACGGACTCGACGGCCCGAACCGTCCCCGTCGACGTCGGCGGCGAGACTCTCCGCGTCGCGGTCGACGGTCAGGAGATCGTGGACGGGACTCCGAGTCCCGGCGACCGGGTGACGTTCTGCGTCCGCCCGCAACACCTGCGGGTGGGACGAGCCGACAACGGGCTCCGGGCCGAGGTCGAGAGCGCGGAGTTTCTCGGGGAGACGACGCGGGTCCACCTCGGGTGGGGCGGGCGGGAACTCGTCGTGCGGACCGAGGATCCCCTCGACGGAACGGTTCTCGTGGGATTCGCTCCCGAGGACGCACACGTGATCGAGACGACGTTCGACGAGTGAACGGCACCGGACCGCACGCGGCCGATACGCCTTAACCGCCCGACCACCAACGCCGCGTATGGCCTCGGAGTCGTGCGACGTCTGTGAGCGGTCCGTCAGGATCGCCGGCGGGATCGGCGACCTCTGGAACTTCGCGTTCGAGTCGACCCAGGGAATGACCCTGGAACTCTCCGACGGCTCCGAGTTCTTCCTCTGTTTCGAGTGTATGGAGTCGCTCCCGGAGGATACCGAGCCGACCGCGGAGGACGTCGCCGCCCTCCGGGAACGGACCGAGCCGGTCGAGGAGGACCGCAACTCCTTCTGGCACTGGGGGTAGTCGCCGGCGTGAACGGCGGACGGTCGGGCGAGAAACGCTGACTCCAGCGACTGCTAGGAAAACGTCGGATCAGCGGACGGCGAAGCGTACTGAAACGCGTCGAAAAACGGTCGCGGACGGTCTAGAGGCGGTAGCGGCGGCGCGGGCCGAACCGGATGATCCGGCCGAACGGTCGCGACGCGCTCTGCGGCACGGAGACGTCCCCGAGGAACCGGACGGCCGTGAGGACGACGACCGCGCCGGCCAGCATGGCGAGCATGGCGGCCGGGTACTCCACGGCGATGAGCGCGCCGGTCACGAGCAGGAAGATCGCGAGGATCGCGCCGAGCGAGCTGGCGACCGACGGCGGGTCGCTTCGAAGGACGGGCTGTCGAGTCGATGTTCGGTCAGTCTGTGACATATCTCACCCTTGGTTCCGCGCGATGATAAACCTTTCATATTCTAAATAGGTTTTGATAAATGGTAGCATATACCAAGTAGGTAGAGGGCCTGAAACGAGAGTATTTTCTGTGTAAAGTGTACCATGGTATCGAGTACACTCCTCTCAACATTCAGAAATATACTGATCGATCATGTTCCGAAACGGGGATCGACGGCGGGCTTCGTGGCGGCGGATCGTCACCGGCGTTCTCGCGCGATCGGTCGCGGTCCTGCGGGCCGGTTCCGTCCGTCACGACCGCGCCCGAGCAGGCATCAAAAGTACCATACCGTCTCCCGACTCGGTGTACGGTATCGGGTGATCCCAGTGACGAAGAAACGCGAATACCGAGACGACTACCAGGACAAGACGCTGTACATCCCGGGACCGACGGAGGTCCGCGAGGACGTCATCGAGGCGATGGCCCAGCCGATGTTCGGCCACCGCATGGACCGGATGACGGACCTGTACACCACCATCGTCGAGGACACCAAGGAGTTCCTCGGCACCGACAACGAGGTCGTGATCCTGACCGCCTCCGGCACCGAGTTCTGGGAGGCGTCGACGCTCAACCTCGTCGACGAGAGCATCCTCGTGCCGACCTGCGGGAGCTTCAGCGAGCGCCACGCCAACGTCGCCGAGCGGCTCGGCAAGGACGTCGATCGCCTGGAGTACGAGTGGGGCGAGGCGATCAAGCCGGAGGACGTCCGCGCGCACCTCGAATCCTCGGAGAAGGAGTACGACGTGGTCGCGACGGTGATGAACGAGTCCTCGACCGGGGTCCGGAACCCGATCGAGGAGATCGGCGACGTGATCGCCGAGTACCCGGACACCTACTTCGTCGTCGACGCGGTCTCCGCGCTCGGCGGCGACCACGTCGACATCGACGAACACGGCATCGACGTCATCTTCGCGTCGACCCAGAAGGCGTTCGCGATGCCGCCGGGGCTCGCGGTCTGTGTCGTCAGCGACGACGCCTACGAGCGCGAGGTCGAGAAGGGTACCTCATCGTGGTACGGCGGCTTCCGCCGCACCATCGACTACTACGACCGGAAGGGCCAGACTCACTCGACGCCCGCCATTCCGATCATGCTCGCCTACCGCAAGCAGATGAAACACATGCTCGAGGAGGGCCACGAGGCGCGCAGCGAGCGCCACCGCGAGATGATGGAGTACGTCCACGGGTGGGCGCGCGAGCACTTCGCGATGTTCCCCGAGGAGGGGTACGAGTCCCAGACCGTCGCCTGTATCGAGAACACGCGGGGGATCGACGTGGCCGGAACCATCGAGACGGTGAGCGAGGAGTACGACATGGCCTTCTCGAACGGGTACGGCTCGCGACTCGGCGAGGAAACGTTCCGGATCGGCCACATGGGCGAACACACCGTCGAGAGCGTCAAGGAACTCACCGACGCCATCGAGGACGTCGCGGGACTGTAGGGATCGACGACGCGCGAGTCGATCCGGGACCTCACGGAACGGGTCGACGGGGAGCCGGCCGTTCAGACCGCCCCGGCGAGCGCGTCGATGCCGGTCTCCCACAGCGAGAACCCGAGGAGGACGTTGGCGGTGAAATCGAGCGCGAAGAAACAGAACAGCGCCGCGCCCGCGAAGTGCGCCTTCCGAAGGTCGAACCGGTGGGAAAACCGGTGGAAGAAGTACGCGTTCGCGAGGCTCACCGGGACGATGGCGAGCATCTCGCCGGTCCAGATCGCGGTCGGGAACGCGCCGTACTGCGTGGCGAGCGAGATGGTGACGAGCTGGGTCTTATCGCCGAACTCGCCGAACGCCATCATCGCGAAGATCGGGAGGAATCCGCCGAACCGGTTCGGCACCCGCCAGCCCAACAGGGGAACCCGCACGTCGAGTTCGCCCCCGTCGGTCATCGAGCCGGTGGTCGCCTCGGGGTCCGCGGCGTCGGGGCCGGGCGCGCTCCGAACGAGCAGGTACGCGAAGACGACGAACAGAATCGCCGTCAGGGCGTCCAGGTAGATCCCTGGCAGCGCCTCGGTGATCGCCTGACCGAACCGGATCTCGAGGGCCGTCCAGCCGGCGAACGCCGCCGCGGCCGCGCTCACGACGACGGCCGGGCGATATCGCGTCGAGAGCCCGGCGATGAGCAGTTGGACCTTCTCGCCGGGGAGGACCGCGAGCTGCGCGCCGGCGGCGATGAACAGGACGGTCAGCCACGTGGTCTCGGTCATCTGGGATCGACTCGTCGAAGCGTCGACGGGGGAGATTTAGAGACGGCTAAAAGAAGTGTTTTGCGCATACGGAAACCCGATCACAGCCAGAGCAGTTGGGCGTGGCGCGTTCCGTCGAACTCCAGGACGGCCTCCTCGTCGACGAGTCCCGCGTCGACCGCGACCGCGACCGCCTCTCGACCGACCAGGTTCCCGACCTGCGCGCGGTGGAGCGCGGCGACGACCGTCTCGGGGTCGGCCTCGACGGCGTCGTCGCCGCCGTAGAACTCCTCGCTCACCGAGAGGCTGGCGCGACCGTTGTCGTAGGTCTCGCCGAGGCACTCGGCGTCACAGACCGAGACGAGCGTCCCCTCGGGCGTCTCCCGCTCGCGGAGCAGCATCAAAAGCCCTCAGGACCCTCTCCCCGAAGCTCGCGCTCCGGTTCGCCCGCGCCGGGGTCCCCGCCGCGGTCGCCCCGACCGTTCGGGGCGCGTCCGCCGCCCTGCCCGGCCTGGCCGCCCATCCCGCTCTGCCCGGCCTGCTCCTCGACCATCCGCTCTTCGGCCTCGCGGCGGATCTCCTCGGCGCGGTCGGCGACCTCCTCGGCCTGCTCGTGTTCGCCCGCCTCCTCCAGCGCGCGGGCCTTCTCCTCCAACACGCCGGCGTCGCGGTAGCCGAGGCGGATCGCGTTGTCGAAGCAGTTGACCGCGTCCTCGGCGAGGCCGCGCTCGACGAGCAGGAACCCGCGGTTGTACCACGCCTGTGCGAATCGGGGATCGATCTCGACGGCGCGCTCGGCGTGTTCGAGCGCCTGCTCGCTGCGGCCGGACTCCCAGAGCGCGTACGCGAGGTTCGTCTCGGCGCTCGCGGCGTGTTCCGAGTCGTCGTCGATCCGTAACGCCTCCTGGTACGCGCCGATCGCCTCGTCGAACTCCTCGAGCTCCGCGTGGGCCGCTCCCTTGTTCACCCAGGCCTCCTGTGCCTCGAGCGAGTCTTCCCCGGCGAACCGGGCCGCTCGCTCGAACGTCTCGGTCGCCTCCTCGAACCGGTTTATCCCCATGTACGACAGCCCGACGTCGATCAGCCGCTCGACGTCGACGGCGTCGCTCTCGACGTTCCGTCGGTCGAGCACGTCGGTGAGGACCCGCGAATCGACCGGGTCGACCGTGGTCGGGTCGGCGTCCAGCTCCTCCGGGTCGAGGGTGAACTCCTCGTAGTCTGCGTCGACGCCCTGGCCCGCGGAGAACTCGTGGCGGTCCGCGTCGCGCTCGTCGGTCATATACCAAGATCTGTCGTCCACGGCGGGTAAGCGTTACGTCGACGACCGAGACTCGAAAACGTCCCACGGTACCACGAGACAGGGTTAAATTCGCGTTTCGATCACCCGGAACCTTATGTACCCTACTCGAGTGAAACTAATCGGTAATGTCTACCAACAAGCTCTCCACGGCCATCACCCCGCGACGACAGGTCGCGGCCGTCGTGTTGGCCGCCGCGTTGCTCGGAGCGATCGTCGCTCCGAACGTCTACGCGGCGACCAACGAGACGGACGACACGGTGGCCGTCGTCGAAGTCGAAGGCCCCGTCAACTCGGCCCTCGCGGACGACGTCGAAAGCGAACTCGCAGCGATCCGCGGCAACGACTCCGTCGGTGCCGTCGTCCTGAAGATCGACACGCCCGGCGGCGCGCCGGTCGCGTCCGAACGCATGTACAAGGCGGTCCAGCGCACGAGCCAAGCGATGCCGGTCATCGCGAGCGTCCAGGGGATGAGCGCCTCCGGCGGCTACTACGCGATGGCTCCCGCCGACGACATCTACGTCCTGCCGACCTCGCAGGTCGGGAGCATCGGACTGAACGCGCCCGCCCCGCAGACCACCCCGCCCGTCTCCGGACCGAGCGGCCCCGACAAGGCCGGCGGCAACGAGATCCAGGGATGGGCGGAACAGCAGACGCTCGCCGACACCTTCGTCAACGCGATGATGGCGGAGCGCGGCGAGGAGTTCCAGATGCCGCGCGAGCAGGTCGCACAGGCCGACGTCTACCTCGGCACCGAGGCCGTCCAGAACGGCTTCGCCGACGAGATCGGCTCGCTCAACGAGGCGGTCCACGAGGCCGCGACCCGCGCGGACCTCGGCGACTACCGGGTCGACACGCGCGAGACCGGGCTCGACACCGGCCTCCCGATCCTGCTCCGCACCGACTCGCAGGTCGTCGCGGTGTACGCGAACGATCCGGGCTACGCCGACGTCGAACCGATGCCCTCCACGTACATCCACCTCGAGGCGGTTCCGCACGTCGACACGGTCGAGCGGTTCGCGCGGAGCGACCTCGGCGTCGACGCCGGAGGCGACGGAACCGCCGGAACCGCCACCGGGAACGGCCCCGACGCGAACGACACCGCGGCCGCCCTCAACGGGGGTGTCTCCGCGTGAGCCGAGCCGTCACCCTCGCGGTCGCGTTCCTCGTGACGTTCGCGACGATCGCCGGCGGGTCGGCGCTCGCCGGCTACGTGACCGCCGACGGCGCGGCTCCCGCCCCGGAGATCGAAAACGAGCACTTCCGGTCGACGGACGTGATCAAAGACGACGATCCGGGTGAGGCGACCGTCGAACTGTCGAGCGACGCGGAGTCGCAGACGGTCCTCATCGATCCCGGCGTCCAGGCGGCGGGCGGCGGCGTCGCGGTCAACCCGCTGTCGCTCATCGGGATGGCCGGCGGCGGCGTCGCCGACCGGGACATCCGCCCGCTGGCGAACGCCCTCATCGAGAACGGCCACGACGTCCGGGTGTACACGCCGGATTCGAGCGCGTCTCAGTTCCCGAGCCAGCCGGGAGCGTCCGGCCCCACGCCGCTCGGCGAGGACCTCGCCGAGGCGGACGCGTTCGTCACGTTCCGGAGCAATTACGAGGCGGACGAGCTCGAGGACATCGAGACGTTCGTCGAGGCGGACGGTCGGATGATCCTGGCGACCGAGCCCGACGCGGCGTTCAGCCAGCCGGGTCCGACGTCGCTCGACGCCACCCTCGGGACCACCACCGAGCCCGGCTACGTGTACAACATGGCCGAGAACGACCTGAACTACCAGCGGGTGTACGCGGAGCCGACCGGCGACTCCGCGCTGACCGAGGGGGTCGACCGCGCGATGTTCTCGACGGTGACGCCCGTCGGGACGGCCGCCGAGGGCGGTGACGAGTTCCGGCCGATCGACGGCAGCGAGCTGTCGACGACGCGCTCTTCGACCGACGCGCCGCTTCTCGTCCGCGACGGCGGCGTCGTCGTGGTCGGCGATAGCGACTTCCTCTCGCCGGAGAACGCCGCGCGCGCCGACAACGACGTGCTGATCGGGAACCTGGCGGACTTCCTCGTGGAGAACGACCGGGACCCGGAGACGCAGCCGCCGCAGACGGAATCGGAGGGGCCGACGGGCCCGACCGCGCCGACGCAGCCCACGCAGCCGACCCAACCGCCGACGAACGCGACGAACACGACGGCCTGAGGCGGTCGTCGTCCGGAGCGTCGTCGAACCACACGGCAGGACCTTTTTTCGGCCGAACGGCACCGGGAGCGTCGGCTCGGCGGAAGCCATGAGTCCCCGGCGACCGTATCTCCCGTTCATGTCGCCGTCTCCGTCACCGTCCTCGTCATCCCCGTCGTCCGTCCGGGCGTTCTTCGCCGTCGAGCTGCCCGACGGCCTCGCGGAGCCGATCGCCGACCTCCAGTCGGCGTTCGCGGACGCGCCGGGGATCCGGTTCACGGACCCGGAGCAGGCGCACCTCACGCTGAAGTTCCTCGGCGACGTCGCCGCCGGCGACCTGGAGGACGTGCGCGCCGCCGGCGAGCGCGCGGTCGAGGACGCCGGCGTCGGCCCGTTCGACTGTACGGTCGAGGGACTCGGCGTCTTCCCCTCGCTCGAGTACGTCTCCGTCGTCTGGGCGGGGATCGGGGAGGAGACGGAGGCGCTGACCCGCCTCCACGAGGCGTTGGAGGCGGAGACGACCGCGCTCGGGTTCGAGCCGGAATCCCACGAGTTCACGCCGCACGTCACCCTCGCGCGGACGGACGACGGCCGCGGGAAGGGACTCGCGCGGGAGGTCGTCCGCGAGCGCGACCCCGAACTCGGGGCGTTCGAGGTCGAGGAAGTCCGGCTGATCGAGTCGACGCCCACGGAGGACGGCCCGGTCTACGAGCCGATCGAGACGTTCGCGCTCGGGTCCGGGTGACGCCGAGGGTCAGGACGAGCCCGCGTCGGGTTCGCCCTCGCCGGGACCCGCGACCGGGTGTTCGACGCGGACCCGCGTCACGCGCGTCGGGGTCGCGTCGGCGACGACGAGGGTGACCTCGCCGACCGCGACGCGGTCGCCCTCCTCCGGGAGACGGCCGACCCGCTCCGTGATCAGCCCGGCGACCGTCTCGAACCCGCCGTCGATCGGCAGCGAGAGCCCGAGCGCGTCGTTGAGGTACGCCACGGTGGTCCAGCCGCGCGCGACCGCGACGCCCGGCTCGAGGACGTCGACGTGGTCGGTCTCGCCGCGCCCGACCAGCTCGCCGACCACCTCCTCGAGCACGTCCTCGAGCGTCGCGAGCCCGACGACTGCGCCGAACTCGTCGACGACAACGACCATCCGCGCGCCGCTCTCGCGCATCTCCGCGAACAGCTCGTCGACCGGTTTCGTCTCGGGGACGAACGTCGGCTCCGTGAGGACGCTCGCGAGCCCCTCGTCCGCCTCGTCGGCGCGGATCGCGTCGCGGACGTCGACGATCCCCACCACGTCGTCGCGGTTCTCGCCGTAGACGGGCAGCCGGGTGACGTGCGCCGCCGTGGCCGCCGAGACGACCTCGCGGGGCGTCGCCGTGTCGGGGACCGCGACCATGTCGGTTCGGGGGACCATCACGGCGGTGACGCGGGTCGCGCCCAGGTCGAGGACGCCGCGGATCATCGCGCCCTCGTCGGGGTCGAGCGCGCCGGTCTCCTCGCCCGAGAGCACGAGCGTCTGGATCTCCTCGCGGCTCAGGTACGATTCGATGGCCGTGTCGCCGCCGACGACGCGGGTGACGAGCCCGCTCGCGGCCTCGAAGACGTAGAGGATCGGCCGGAGGAGCCGCTGAACCGCGACGACCGGGCGGGCGACCCGGAGCGCGTGCCGCTCGGCGTTCGCGACCGCGTACGACTTCGGCGCGATCTCGCCGAAGACGATGACGAAAAACGAGGTGAAGACGGTGGAGCCGGTCGCGGCCTGTCCGGCCGGGAGGTACTGGACGAGCACCGCGGTCGCGACGGAGGCGGCCGCGATGTTCGCGACGTTGTTGCTCACGAGCGCGGTGACGAGGAAGCGGTGCGGGTTCTCCCGGAGCGACGCGAGCGCCGCGCTTCCGGGGATCCCGTCGGCGACGAGCGCGTCGACGCGGTGTTTCGCGACCGAGAACACGGCGAGTTCCGAACTCGAGAAGAAGGCGCTGATCCCGGTCAGTGCGAGGATCGCGGCGGCCCCGAGAAACGAGAGCGTGAGGTCCATACCCCCACATGCGCGCCGACCCGAAAGGGTGTATCGGCGACGCCCCGCGAGGGAGATCGTCGCGACGAGGCACCGCCGCCCCCGACGACCCGGCGCTCGGTCCGTGACGGCCAGTCCGCGGCGGTACGCACGGACGAGGTGGTTCCATCCGAAACGAGGGGATGAATACCCACGATCGCGGATCGAAAGTGACACACGAAGGAGGGTTCGGGAGCGGAAAAACGGCGCGATGAAGAAAGCGTTAACACCGCGCCGAGGGTCGGTACGGACATGAAGGTACTCGTCACGGACCCGATCGCCGACCCGGGCCTTGAGCGGCTCCGGGAGGCCGGCCACGAGGTGGAGACCGACTACGACGTCGAGGGCGAGGCGCTCTTGGACGCCGTGAGCGACGCCAACGCGCTGGTCGTTCGCTCGGGGACGGACGTCTCCCGCGAGGTGTTCGAGGCCGCGGAGGACCTCGTCATCGTCGGCCGCGCCGGCATCGGCGTCGACAACATCGACATCGACGCCGCGACCGACCACGGCGTCATCGTCGCCAACGCCCCGGAGGGGAACGTCCGGGCCGCCGCCGAGCACACGGTCGCGATGACGTTCGCCGTCGCGCGGTCGATCCCGCAGGCGCACGGCCGGCTGAAGGGCGGCGAGTGGGCGAAAGGCGAGTTCCTCGGCACGGAACTCAACAACAAGACGCTCGGCATCGTCGGGCTCGGCCGCGTCGGCCAGGAGGTCGCGAAGCGGCTCGACTCGCTGGGGATGGATCTGGTCGTCTACGACCCGTACATCTCCGAGGAGCGCGCGGCGCAGTTCGGCGCGGACCTCGTCGACGACCTCCACGAGACGCTCTCACGCGCCGACGTGGCGACGGTCCACACTCCGCTCCTCCCCGAGACCGAGGGCATGATCGGCGAGGACGAACTGGCACAGCTGGAGGGCGGCTACCTGATCAACTGCGCCCGCGGCGGCATCGTCGACGAGGACGCGCTCGCCGAGGCAGTCGACGACGGCGTCGTCGCCGGCGCCGCGCTCGACTCCTTCGCCGAGGAGCCGCTGCCGGACGACTCCCCGCTCCTCGACGTCGAGGACGTGGTCGTCACGCCGCACCTCGGCGCGTCGACGGAGGCCGCCCAGGAGAACGTCGCCGTCGACACCGCCGAGGCCGTGATCGCGGCGTTCAACGGCGAGCCGGTGCTCACGGCGCTCAACGCGCCCTCGGTCGACGAGACGGCGTTCCCGCGAATCGAGCCGTACATCGCCGTCGCGGAGACCGCCGGCAAGGTCGCGGCCCAGCTGCTCGACGGCCGGATCACGGGCGTCGAGGTGACCTACGAGGGCGACATCGCCGCCGAGGACGTCGAGCTCGTCACGGCATCGGCGCTGAAGGGCGTCTTCGAGCCGCTCGAGTGGCAGGTGAACGCGGTCAACGCCCCGCGGCTCGCCGAGGAGCGCGGCATCGAGGTGACCGAGTCGAAGACTCGCCAGACCGAGGACTTCCAGAGCGTCGTCCGGGTCACGGTTCACAACGGCGACGACCAGCTCTCCGTCGAGGGGACGCTGTTCGCGGGCGAGGACCCGCGGATCGTCCGGATCGACGGCTTCCGCGTCGACGCCGTCCCGTACGGCCACATGCTCGTCGCGCGTAACACCGACGAGCCGGGCGTCATCGGCCTCATCGGAACCGTCCTCGGCGACCACGACGTCAACATCGCGGGGATGTTCAACGCCCGCGAGACCCAGGGCGGACAGGCGCTGACGGTGTACAACCTCGACCACCCGATCCCCGACGCGGCGCTCGAGGCGCTGCTCGCGGACGATCGGATCGTCGAAGTGACCGAGATCACCCTCGACGGCGCGGACGAGCGGAACGCGGAGTAGCCGACCGGCGTCGTCGGGGGCGCGTGCGAGGAGTTCGCAAGGCGCGTCGCGAAAACTTTAGACGCGAGAGCGGCGTACCCAGTCGCAATGAGTCGCGGCCCCGAACTGATAATCACGGAGAAGGACAACGCCGCCCGACGGATCGCCGAGATCCTGAGCGGCGGCTCCGCGACCGCGGAGCGGAGAAACGACGTCAACGTGTACAAGTGGGGCGGCAAGCGGTGTATCGGCCTCTCGGGCCACGTCGTCGGCGTCGACTTCCCGCCGGAGTACAGCGACTGGCGCGACGTCGAGCCCGTCGAGCTGATCGACGCGCCGGTCCGCAAGACGCCGACCCAGGAGGGGATCGTGAGCGCGCTCCGGACGATCGCGCGAAACGCTTCCCGCGTGACGATCGCCACCGACTACGACCGCGAGGGGGAGCTGATCGGCAAGGAGGCGTACGAACTGGTCCGGGAGGTCAACGAGGACGCGCCGATCGACCGCGTGCGGTTCTCCTCGATCACGGAAAACGAAGTGAAAGAGGCCTTCGCGGACCCCGACGACCTCGACTTCGACCTCGCAGCCGCCGGCGAGGCCCGCCAGGTGATCGACCTCACGTGGGGGGCGGCGCTCACTCGTTTCCTCTCCTTATCCGCCCGCCAACTGGGCAACGACTTCATCTCGGTCGGGCGGGTCCAGGGACCGACGCTCAAGCTGATCGTCGATCGCGAGCGCGAGATCCGCGCGTTCGACCCGGAGGCGTACTGGGAGCTGTTCGGCGACCTCTCGAAGGCGGGCGGCGACCCCTTCGAGGCGCAGTACTTCTTCGAGAACGACGCGGGCAACGAGGCCGAACGGGTGTGGAACGAGTCGGTCGCCGACACGCTCACGGAGGCGCTCGCGGCCGCCGAGGACGCCGTGGTCGACGACGTGCGCCGCCGCACGCGGACCGACGAGCCGCCGACCCCGTTCAACACGACCGCGTACATCCGCGCGGCGGGGTCGCTCGGCTACTCCGCCCAGCGCGCGATGTCGATCGCCGAGGAGCTGTACACCGCCGGCTACGTCACCTACCCGCGGACCGACAACACGGTGTACCCCGACGACCTCGAGCCGCGCGAGCTGCTCGAGGCGCTGTCGGCCGACGCGGCCTTCGGCGACGATGCCTCTTCCCTCCTCGAACGCGAGGAGATCGAGCCCACGGAGGGCGACGAGGAGACCACCGACCACCCGCCGATCCACCCGACCGGCGACTTACCCGGCGCGTCGGACCTCGACGACGACGAGCGGGAGGTGTACGAGCTCATCGTTCGCCGCTTCCTGGCCACCTGCGCGCCGGCCGCCGAGTGGGAGCGGCTGCGCGTCGTCGCGCTCGCGAACGGCGAGGCGACCGCGATCGCGGCCGAGGCCGACCCGGTCGCCGCGCTCCGGAACCCCGAGGACGCCGAGGGGACTCCCGAACTGGCCGCCGACGGCGGGCTCCGCCTGAAGGCGAACGGCAAGCGCCTGCTGGAGGCCGGCTACCACGAGGTGTATCCCTACCGCTCCAGCGACGAGCGGATCGTCCCGGACGTCGAGGTCGGCGAGACGCTGGCGCTCTCGGGCCGCCGGACGGAGGCCAAGGAGACCCAGCCGCCCCGCCGGTACGGCCAGTCGCGGCTGATCGAGGAGATGGAGAAACGCGGCGTGGGGACCAAAGCCACCAGACACCGCACCCTCGAGAAGCTGTACGACCGCGGCTACGTCGAGAGCGACCCGCCACGGCCGACCCGGCTCGCCGAGTCGGTCGTCGAGGCCGCGGAGGGGTTCGCCGAACACGTCGTGAGCGAGGAGATGACCGCCCAGCTCGAACGCGACATGCAGGCGATCGCTGCCGGTGAGAAGGGTTACGACGACGTGACCGCCGCCTCCCGCGAGCTGCTCGAGCGCGTCTTCGATGACCTCACCGAGTCGCGCGAGGCGATCGGCGACCAACTCCAGGAGTCGCTGAAGGCGGACAAGACGCTCGGACCCTGTCCGGAGTGCGGCTCGGACCTCCTCGTCAGGCAGTCGCGAGCGGGCTCGTACTTCGTCGGTTGTGACGGCTATCCCGACTGCGAGTTCACCCTCCCGCTCCCCTCCACCGGGAAGCCGCTCATACTCGAGGAGACCTGCGAGGACCACGACCTCCACCACGTGAAGATGCTCGCGGGCCGGAAGACGTTCGTCCACGGCTGTCCTCAATGTAAGGCCGACGAGGCGGACGAGGCCGACGACGAGGTGATCGGGGCGTGTCCGGAGTGCGGTGACGACCACGGCGGGGAGTTGGCGATCAAGCGGCTCCGTTCGGGTTCGCGGCTGGTCGGCTGTACGCGCTACCCGGACTGTGACTACTCGCTGCCGCTGCCCCGCCGCGGCGAGATCGAGGTGACGGACGAGCGGTGTGAGGAGCACGACCTCCCGCACCTCCGGGTCCACTCCGGGGACGAACCGTGGGAGCTCGGCTGTCCGATCTGTAACTACCGGGAGTTCCGGGCGCGCGAGGAGGGATCCGAGCTCCAGACCGTCGAGGGCATCGGCGAGAAGACGGCCGAGAAACTACACGGCGCGGGGATCGGAGGGGTCGACGAGCTCAAATCGGCCGACCCCGACGAGCTCGCCGGCGACGTCGACGGCGTCGGCCCGGACACCGTCCGCGACTGGCAGGCGAAAGCCGACTGATCGGGGCGGACGACCGGATGGCCCGGTCGGACCGGCTCACCGACGGGATCGCTCGGACGAACACGCATTCATATACGTCCGGGCGTGTTTCCTTCGGTAGTCATGGCTCGCGGGGACGACGTCGCGCTCGCGCGCTCGCTCGTCGGAGCGATCCCGGCGGCGGCGCTCGCCTGTGATCCCGAGAGCCTCGCGATACGCGCCGTCAACGACGCGGCGTCGACGCTCCTCTCACGAGACTCGTCTACGCTGACGCTGTCGGGGCTGTCGGATCTGGCCGTCTCCGGAACGACGATCGGCGAAGACCCGGTCGAGGGTGTGTTCTCGGATCTCTCCCCGAGCGACGGTTCGATCGCCACGGAAGTGGACGTCGAGATCGACGGCGACACGCGGCGGATCCGCCTCCGCGCGCACGCCACGACGCTCGGGGATCGGGAGTGGTTGATCGCGGTCGCGACCGACGTGACGCCCCGGGTCCGAGCCGAGCGCGGCAATCGTGCGCGCGCTCGGACCCTCGACGCGGTCGCGTCGACGCTCCCGATGGCGCTGTTTCGGTGTGACACCCAGGGGACGATCAGCCGATGGAACGAACGGGCGAGCGAGGACACCGGCTACGGAGCGGGAAGCCTCGACGGTCGCGCGTTCGCCGAGCTGTTCGACGCCGACGGTCGATCGACCCTTTCCGAGGGACTGACGCGAGTCTATCGGGACGGATCGGTCGCCGAGTGCAAGGCGACGCTCCTGACGCGGTCCGGCGAGGAGGTACCGTATCGGCTGACGATGGGGCCGGTGACCGACGGGTCGGCGGTCGTCGGGGCCGTCGTGCTCGGCGAGGACCGGACCGACGAGTCGGTCCGAGCGGAGCGGCTCGCGGTGTTGACTCGAGTACTCAGACACAACTTCCGGAACGACCTCAACGTCGTGACCGGCTTCTCCGAACAGGCGAGAAACGCGGTCGAGGACCCGGCGGTGACGGAACAGCTCGACCGCGTGGTCGACACGGCGGGCCGCCTGCTCCGCCTCGGCGAGACCGCCCGGAAGGTCGAGCGACTGCTCGCCGAACGGCCGGAACCGGAACCGCTCCCGCTCTCGCGGGTCGTGTCCTCCGCGCTCGCGTCGCTTCCACCGCGGCTCCGCGAGTCGGCCGACGTCGAGGTCGACGTCCCGCGCGGCGTCACCGTCTCCGGGGTCGACCGGCTCGCCGACGCCATCGCCGAACTCCTCGACAACGCGATCCGTCACGGCGACGCCGACCGGCCGAGCGTCCGCGTCTCGGCCGCCGAACTCCCCAGCGAGTCGTGGGTCTCGCTCGTCGTCGCCGACGACGGCCCCGGGATCCCTCCCGCCGAACGGGCCGTACTCACGGGCGAGGAGACGCAGCTGAAACACACGAGCGGCCTCGGGCTGTGGTACGTTCACTGGATCGTCACCGCCGCCGGCGGCCGCCTCGACATCACCGAGAGCACGAACGGCGGGAGCCGGATCGAACTCAGTCTCCGGGTCCCCGAGAACGCGTGAGACCGGCGAGGACGCTCGTGTCTTCCGCCACCGGTCACTCGCGGAGCCGGATCCCGTCGCCGACCTCGACTCCGTCTGCCGCCCCCGCGGGCAGCTCGACGACGGTGTCGGCCGCCCCGTGAGCGAGCCCGACGAACGGCGCGAGCCGTTTCACCTTCGTGACCTCTCCGTCGACGATCCAGACCGCGTCGATCGCGAACGGGACGAAGAGCATGTGGAGCCAGCGCGTCTCCGACTCCCCGAACGGGAACACGAGCGCGTAGTCGTCGGGGATCGACCGGCGGAACATCAGCCCGCGCGCCTGCGCGAGCCGGGAGCGCGCGACGTCGACGTCGCGCGCGAGGGTCCGCGCATCACGGTTCACGGGCGGATCCCGGTCGGGTCGATGGACGAGTCGCACGTCGGTCACGTCGTCGCCAGTCGGTAAATACTCCCGCACTCGAGTGGAGCGCGGCCGGGGCAGTACGGTGGTCGTGCGGCGCGGCGGCCGGGGCGAGGCGCTGGTCGGACGGTTCGGTGGTCGGGCGGCGCGACTACTCAGATTCGATCAACAGCGGGTCCTCGTCCGGGACCGCCATGTCGAGGAGCACGTCGTTCTCGTAGACCGCGACTCGCTCGCGGCGACTGAGGACGTAGCCGTCTCGGTCGGCTTCGATCTCCCGTTTCGATTCGCCGTGCGGGTCGACGATCTCGGCGACGACCTGGCCGGCCTCCACGAACTCCCCCTCCGTGGTCCGGTAGCGGACGATCCCAGCGACGTCGGTATATGGGCCGTCGAACCGACGCAGTTGGTCCTCGGAGTCGAAGTCGAACTCGGCGTGTCGGTCTGCGGGTTCCTCGACCATCTCGAGCGCGTGTAGGACGTTCCACGTGCCGTCCGCGGCCGCCGCGGCGACGTCGTGCTCGACGACGAACCGGCCGCCGAGCTCCGGGGTGAACGCGGGGATACCGTCGGCGACGGCCGCTCCGGTGAGCGAGTGCTGGAGGTCGCGGGTCTCGGTCTCGCCCGGCGGGTACTGGTTGACGACCGGCATCCCGAACGCCTCGGTGAGTTCGACGAGTCGGTCGCGGAGCACCGCCGCGTCCGACACGCTCCGGTCCTCGCCGTAGGGAACCCGGGGCTGGATCGTGTACGGATGGGTGGCGACCCACGACGTGTGTAACGCCACGATGGCGTCTGCGGTCTCTCGCATGTCCTCGTATATCCGCTCGCAGACGACCCGTTGGACGCGGGGCGGGGTCTCCGTGTCGGCGTCGTCGCGACCGAAGTAGCGGTTCGGGTCGTCCCCGTGGTAGTAGGCGGTCCGCGAGTTGGTTCGGAACCCCGCGGGGTTCATGATCGGTAAACAGACTACCGCCCCCGCGAGGTCGGCGACGTCGATCCGCTCCGCGACGTCGTGAGTCACCGCCATCCCGGTCGGCTCGTCGCCGTGGATCGTTCCAGTCACCCACACCGTCGGCCCGGGATCGACGCCGTTGAGCACCGTCACCGGGAGCTCCTCGGATCCGCCGGTCGGAAGCTCCGTGACCGCCCGATAGCCGGTCGCCCGCTCGCCCGGATCGGCCTCGGCCGTACCCACCTTCATCGGTTCCCTCCGTCGCGTGCCGCGTGACCGCCGCATCGATCCGTCATAACGGGTGAACCGAACGGCTCCTGAGACATCAGTGTACGTGCTCCGGCGAGCGACCGCGACCGCGACGCGTCGGGGACGATCGGTCCGCTATCGAGTCCACTCGCCCTCGTAGAGCGTCCTCCCCTCGTGTGAGACGGTCGTTCGGACCCGGCACCCCGACGTCGAGATCCGGTTCGTCGCCTCCACGAGGAACTCGCCGAGGTCGTTCTCGACGGTCAGCCGATGCTCGTTCCGCGCCGAGATCGACGCCGGGTCGTCCTCGTCGACCGTCGCCTCGTGCGTCGACTCCGAGACGAACGTCCCGTGCGGCAGGTCGACGCGCTTCTCCCCCGACTTGCGGGCGCGGACCCGTCCCGAGACGTGTTCCCGAGCGGTCTCCCACTCGGTCGATCCGATCGCGCGCTCGGCGTGTGCCGGAATCCGCTCCTCGTCCGGTCCCGCCATCCGAACCGCGTCCGCGAAGGCGGGATCGTCCCCGTCGTGACGACGGCCGGGGAACCGCAGCCGCGAGGGGGTCGCCGGGCTCGATCGGACGGTGAGGGGATCACCCGGTGACGAGCCAGTCCGTCGGGGAAGACGGGCAACCTCGGGAAAGAGCGCGGTCCCGATCGCGACCCGGATCCGGTGGCCCGCCTCGAAGACGTGGGAGGTCGGATCCAGCGTGACCGCGAGCTCCGCCTCCCCGTTCGTCGACAGCGGGTCCCGGGAGTCCAACCCGTCGCGGAAGGCCCCGCGGGCCGCTCCTCGCGTCACCGTCCGCCCCCGGCCGCAGGGGTCGACGTCGATCAGTCGAACGGCGATCGAGGGGTCCGAGACGGGCGACTCGATCCGGAGTTCGACCTCGCCCGTCCCCGTGATCTCCACGGGTCGATCGAGCGGGCCGGTGTCGAACGCGAGCGTTCGCGCGTCGTCGTCGTTCGTGACCGGCGGGGCGATCGCCGCGCCGTACGGATCGACCGAGGCGAGCCCGACCGTCGGATCCGGCTCGTACGCGAACTCGGCCGGCTCCGTGAACCCCGTCGCGTTCGCGGTCGGAGTCAACTCGCCGACCGCGTCCGATCCGCCGACCGCGGGGTCGACGAGCCCCTCCGGAGCCAGCGCGAACTCGATCCGGTCCGCCCCCGCGTCCTCGAGCGTCGGCCACGCGTCGAGCCCGCGCCAGCAGCCCGCCTCGGTTCCCCCGCCGTTCCGCTCGGTCCATATCCGATAGGTCGGGTGCTCGAGGACTCCGGTGTCCTTCCCGCGGAGGAATCGGTCGAACCAGTCTGCGACCTGCCGGCGGAAGTCGATCGCCGACTCGCGGCCGCGGTGGGGCATCCGATGACGCCACGGACCGAACAGGACGCGGGTCGGCGCGTCGATCCGGTCGACGTACCGGAGCGTGTCCTCCGTGTAGGGGTCACGCCAGCCGTCGACGGCGAGGACGGGGACGTCGATCCGCTCGACGGGGATCGTCTTGTCCGCCCAGTACTCGCCGTCCGGGCCGGCCTCGAGGAACTGGAGCAGCCACGGGTCGCGGTCGTCCAGCCGGTCGAGCCGGTCCAGCCACGCGTCGAGCGAGGCGGGATCGCCGGCGGGATCGGAGGGCGGCTTCGCGTCGAGCGCCTGCATCAACGTGAGCCAGTCCATCCCGATGGTGAGGAACTCGAAGAGCCCCCCGTAGGTGTACGCGTTTCTGAGTCCCTCGAACGGCGTGTGGATCGGGACGATCGCCTCGAGCGCGTCCGGTCGCTGCGCGGCGGCGTCGAGCGCGGTGATCCCCCCGTAGGACTTCCCGAACATCCCGACGCGGCCGGTCGTCCACGGCCGGTCCGCCAGCCAGTCGACGATCGCGGCGGGCTCTCTGCCCTCACGTCGAGTGAACGGCTCGTCGATGAACCCCGTCGATCCGCCGGTGCCGACCATGTCGGCGACGACCACCTCGTAACCGCGGGCGGCGAGGTATCGGTTGAGCGGATCGTACGCGCCGTAGGTGATGCTGTCCTGTTGGGGATACGGAACGTAGCTCAGGAGCGCCGGCGAGGGTCCCGGCTCGTCGACGGGCTCATAGCGGGTCGCGGCGACGGTCTCGTCGCCGACGGGGATCCGGATCCCCTCGTGTCGGGCGATTCGCCCGCTCATGCCACCTCGTCGGCCCACGGCCACGGCCGCTCTTCACCCCACGGCCAGGAGTCCGTCGCCTTCATCCCGACGTCGTGGCCCTCCTCCACCGTCTCCTCTCTCACCGACTCCGGATCGCGTCCCTCGATCTCGCGGTCCGACTCGGCCAGCTTCGCGACTCCGGCGGCACACAGCACCGTCAGCTCGCGGAGGTCACGGATGTCGAGTTTGTCCAGGGTGTCGCCGTGGGTGTGTCCCCAGCCGCGGCCGCTGCCCTCGGCGGTCGACCGCCCCTGTCCGCCGGCGACGCCGCGCTGGACGAACGGCCAGTGGTCGCTGTGCGGGCGGAGCCCGTCCTCGACGACGATCGGCACGTCGAACTCCGCTTCCACCTCCTCGAACGCCTCGCCGAGCCCCGACGCGCCGTGCGGGTAGATCTCGAGGTTCCGCGAGTAGCCCGCGCCGTCGACGTTGAGCACGCACTTCACCCGGTCGAGGTCGTGCGTGTGCGACCAGTAGTACGAGCCGTAGAGACCGGTCTCCTCGGCTCCGAAGACGACGAGCCGCACCCGCGTCTCGAGGTCGTCCTCGATCGAGGCGAGCACGCGGCCGACGCCGACGACGAGCGCCGAGCCGAAGCCGTTGTCGTTCGCGCCGACCCCGACGTCGTGCGCGTCGACGTGGGCGGTGTACAGCACCTCCTCGTCGGTGTCGGGTCCGACGACGGCCTCGACGTTCGCGGAGGTCGCCGGCTCGTTTCGCGCCTCGACCGAGAGCGTCGCGTCGATGCCGCCCTCGCCCTCAACCTCGTCGCAGTGGCGCGCGAGCTGGCTGCCGAGCTCCTTGCTCAGCCCGACCGCCGGGATCGGCCCCGGCCCGTTCGTGTGGTTGATGGAGCCGGTCGGCGGGAGCGACCCCTCGATGTGGTTGTAAAACAGGAATCCCTCCGCACCCGACTCGGACGCGTAGTCGTACTTCTCGCTGCGGTGAACCCAGCGGCCGTAGTCGTCGGGCGTGATACTCGACGCCATCGCGATACACCCCGAGAGGTCGACGTCCTCGAAGTCCTCGGGGAGGCCGTACCCCATGTCGACGATCTCGCCGGTCACCTCGCCCGAGGGCGTCCCCGGGAGCTCGACGAGTTCGTGGCTGCCGTCGAAGGTCATCATTCGGCCGTCGTGATCGACGGTCAGGGAGGCCTCCCCGCGCCACCAGCCGGGGATCGGGAACTCCGTAACCGAGACCTCGGAGAGGCCCGCCTCCTCGAAGGCGTCGGCCACGAGCGACGCGCCCATGGCCTCGCCCTCGTGACCGGGCATTCGGTCACCGAGGTCGGAGAGGTTCGCGAGCAGCTCCCAGGCGGTCGAATCCGTGTACGCGTCACCGACGGTCTCGGACGGCAGAGATGTCATACGCTCCTACACAGGTGCTTCCGGTATATGATTACCCGGGGACGACGGGGGGATTGCCGGGAGATCGCGGGCGGCCCGCTCGCGACGACACGACGGCCGACGCGGCGAGCGACGCCGATCCGACCCGGGAAGTTATGTCCGTCGGGCCGAAGCGGCCGTATGGAACCTTTCCTCGCCGCCATCCTGATCGGACTCCCGCTCGCGTGGCTCGCCGCGTTCGCGGCGTACGCGTACGTCGACGCGCCGAAGCGCGGGATGAACCCGCGGAAGTGGGCCGCGATCTTGTTTGCCGTCCCGCTTTTCGGCTTCTTCGCGTACCTCTTCGAGCGCGACGAACGCGACTACGACCCCGAGGAGGACCCGTACGCGCAGGGTGCCACCTTCGAGGTTCACGAGTCCAGACGCGGCGAGGAGCTGCTCGATCCCGGCGGGGCGGGGACCCGCGACGAGAGGGGCACCCCCGCCGGGGGTCGAGCGGTCGACGAGAATCATGGAGACGACGGAGATCGGGCGGGAGACGGGGACGAACCGGCCGACGGCGACGAGTGGAACGACCCGCCGGGCGTCGATCTCTGAGCACGGAGCGAGCCGATCGACGACCGATCAGAGTAGGTCCAAGAGCGCGGTCCGCCGACGTTCGAGGTCGAAGTGCGCGTGCTCGGCGTCCAGCCGATCGAGGAAGCCGAAGACGTCCGCTCCCTCCCGCTCGGCGCGCTCGACGAGCACCTCGATCGACGCGCGGGACAGCGCGAACGACCCCAGGTGACCGCAGAGCAGCGCCAGCGCGATCCCGGCGTCGCCGTCGGGAAACGCCGGGTCGACGGCGGCGAGGTCGGGCGGATCGTCGGACATCGATTCGATCCCCGCGTCGGCGGCGGGGGCGGTTGCGAGACATCGCGTACAGATCGCCGTCTCGTCGGCCGGCGCGTGGTCGCGGAGGTCCGGCGGAACGAGGAAGGCGACCACGGACGCGGAACAGTGTGGACAGGTCATGTCGGTGGTCGGGCTGAACGCGTGTCGGTGGTCGGGCTGAAAGAAAGCGAGAGAGGTGAGACGGATTTAACGGACCGATCAGTCGGCCGCTTCGGGCTCCTCGACCGCGCCGGCGGCGGCCGCAGCCTCGGCTTCGACCTCCTCTTTCGCCTCCTCCTCCTCCTTTTTCGCCTTGATCTTCTTGAGCCGGAAGATCTCCTCGCGCTCCTGTTCCTCGAGCTTCTGCTCGATGTACTCCTGGTTCTCGTACAGCCGGGGTAAAAGCGTGAACTCGAGGGCGTTGACGCGGCGTTTCGTCGTCTCGATCTCCTCGAGCATCTTCTTCATCGCCGTCTCGACCTCGGCGGCGAGGATGATCGACTCGAGCAGCTCCTCGTAGGCGTCGGCGGCCTCGTCGATGCGCGCCGAGGAGCCGAGCAGGCCGTACCCGCGCTCGTCGAGGCTCTTTTTGACCTTCGATGACTCGATCTGCGGGACGACGACGCCCATGATGTTCTTCGACTGCGTGGTGATCTCGGGGTGCTCTTTCAGCGCCGCGGCTGCGCCGCGAACCGCGACGTCGCCCTCCATCGCGCGCGCCATGTCGATCTTGCGCTGGGCCGTCTCGTAATCGTCGGCCATGCCCGACCGGACGTCCTGGGCCTGATCGAGGATGTCCATGAACTCCATGATGAGGCCGTCACGCTTCTGTTCGAGCGTGTCGTGGCCCCGCTCGGAGAGTTCGATCCGGTCTTCGATCGCCATCAGGTTCTTCCGAGTCGGTTTGACGTCCTTTGCCATCTGTTGAGGGACCGTTCCGCGCCGAGGCTGTTAATTCTTTTCAGATGTGGTGCCGGCGGCTCCGGATCGACGAAGGAACGACCGTCGAGAAACGGAAACGGCCCGCGTCCGACGGCGGGACGCGTGTGCCTCTGCGGATCGACCGATCACGTCGCCGTCGGTGAAGGGCCGATGGCCCCCCGGTTTCGGACGATTCACACCGCGTTCGGAACGAACGGACGGCGTGTCGTCCACGAGGGGTCCACGGCGAGACGTCGAGGGCGTGCGGAACACGCCGCTCGTGGAGACGCCTCCCTGCCGGGAACCCCTCACGACGTGCGAGGGCCGGTGTGAACATATACCTCCGAGAACGTTACGGCGATTTCATCCCGATTAATCCGAATTAGCCGCGGATCGAGGGGCGATCCGACGGAGCCGAGGCTGTGCCGGCCCCTACTCGACCCGCTCGAAAAAGTCCTCGCGGTTTCAGTCCGCGGCTTCGACGACTTCGCGCTCGTCGTCCTCCTCGCGGTAGTACTCCTCGATGAACTCCTCGTCGACGCGGTTGAGTTCCTCCTTCGGCAGCATCGAGAGGAGGTCCCAGCCGATCTCGAGCGTCTCCTCGAGCTCGCGGTTCGTGTCGAATCCCTGGTCGACGAACTCCGTCTCGAAGGCGTCCGCGAAGTCCAGGTACTTGTTGTCGCGCTCGGAGAGCGCCTCGCGGCCGACGATGTTCACGAGGTCGCGGAGGTCCTCGCCCTCCGCGTACGCCGCGTACATCTGGTCGGAGACGCCGCCGTGGTCCGCGCGGGTCAGCCCCTCGCCGATGCCGTCGTCCATCAGCCGCGAGAGGCTGGGAAGGACGTTCACCGGCGGCTGGAGCCCCTGACTGTTGAGGTCGGGGTCGACGTAGATCTGCCCCTCCGTGATGTACCCGGTCAGGTCCGGGATCGGGTGAGTGTCGTCGTCGCCGGGCATCGTGAGGATCGGGATCTGCGTCACCGAGCCGTCACGACCTTGGATCCGACCGGCGCGCTCGTACAGCTGCGCCAGGTCGGTGTACATGTATCCGGGGTAGCCACGCCGACCCGGAACCTCCTCGCGGGCCGCGCCGATCTCACGGAGCGCCTCGCAGTAGTTGGTCATGTCCGTGAGGATGACGAGCACGTGGTAGTCCTTCTCGAAGGCGAGGTACTCGGCCGTCGTCAGGACCATCCGCGGGGTGACCGTCCGCTCGACGGCGGGGTCGTCCGCGAGGTTCATGAAGACGACGGAGCGCTCCAACGCACCGGTCCGCTCGAAGTCCTCCATGAACTCGTTGGCCTCCTCGGCCGTGATCCCCATCGCGCCGAAGATGACGGCGAACTCGGAGCCGTCCTCGTCGTCGTCTCCCTCCTCCTCCTCGGGCACGCTCGCCTGCCGGGCGATCTGCATCGCGAGCTGGCTGTGCGGTTGGCCCGAACTCGAGAAGATCGGGAGCTTCTGGCCGCGAACGAGGGTGTTCATGCCGTCGATGGCGGAGACGCCCGTCTCGATGAACTCCTCGGGATACTCCCGGGAGTACGGGTTGATCGCCGCGCCGACGATGTCCTGTCGCTCCTCCGGGACGATCTCCGGGCCGTCGTCGATCGGCCGGCCGGAGCCGTCGAGCACCCGCCCGAGGAGGTCCTCGGTGACGGGCATCTTCATCGTCTCGCCCAGGAACCGGACGGACGCGTTCTGGTCGATGCCGGAGGTGCCCTCGAACACCTGGATGGCCACGAGGCCCTCCGAGGATTCGAGCACCTGGCCGCGCAGCGTCTCCCCCTGTGCCGTCTCGATCTCGACGATCTCGTCGTAGCCGATGGCCTCGTCGACCTCGGCGTACACGAGGGGGCCGCTGATCTCGGTGATGGTTTGATACTCTTTCATGATCAGTAGAGGCTCCGAAGCTCCTCGGTGATGTCCGCTTTCAACTCCTCGACGTACTCCTCGTAGTCCTCCTGGACGCCGATCCGGTTGATCCGCGGGACCGACTCGATGTCGATGATCTCCTCGACGGGCACGCCGGCCTCCAGCGCGTCGAACGCCTCGTCGTTGAACGTCTCGATCGTCGTCAACATGAGGTACGTCTTCTCGGGCGGACAGTAGGTGTCCACCGGGTGGAAGGCGTTCTGCTGGAGGTACGCCTCACGCAGGTAGCGGGCGATCTCGAGGGTGAGCTGCTGGTCGTCCGGCAGCGCGTCCTTGCCGACCAGCTGGACGATCTCCTGGAGCTCGGTCTCCTCGTCGAGCACGTCGACGGCCCACTGGCGCTTCTCCGGCCAGTCTTCCTCGACGTTCTCCTGGAACCAGGGGTCGAGCTGGTTCTTGTACAGCGAGTACGACTCGTTCCAGTTGATCGACGGGAAGTGGCGGCGCTCCGCCAGGTCCGCGTCGAGCGCCCAGAACGTCTTCACGATACGCAGCGTGTTCTGTGTGACCGGCTCGGAGAAGTCGCCGCCGGGCGGGCTCACCGCGCCGATCGCGGAGACGGAGCCCTCCGTTCCGTTGACGTTCTCGAAGTAGCCGGCCCGCTCGTAGAACTGCGCCAGGCGGGCGGCGAGGTACGCGGGGTACCCCTCCTCGCCGGGCATCTCCTCGAGCCGCGAGGAGATCTCGCGCATCGCCTCCGCCCACCGCGAGGTGGAGTCGGCCATGAGCGCCACGTCATAACCCATGTCACGGTAGTACTCCGCGATCGTGATCCCCGTGTAGATACAGGACTCACGCGCCGCGACGGGCATGTTCGAGGTGTTCGCGATGAGCGAGGTCCGGGCCATGAGCGGGTTGCCGTTGGCCGGGTCCTCGAGCTCGGGGAAGTCCTCGATGACCTCGGTCATCTCGTTGCCGCGCTCGCCACAGCCGACGTAGACGATGATGTCCGCGTCGGCGTACTTCGCGAGCTGGTGTTGGGTGACCGTCTTTCCGGACCCGAACGGTCCCGGGATCGCGGCCGTCCCGCCCTTCGCGATGGGGAACAGGCCGTCGAGGATCCGCTGTCCGGACACCAGCGGCGTCCGGGGGGTCTTCTTGTTCGCGGAGGGTCGGGGCTCGCGCACCGGCCACTCCTGGTGCATCGAGACCGACTCGCCGTTGTCGAGTTCGGCCACCGTCTCGGTCACGTCGAAGGACCCGGGCTCGATCGAAGCGATCTCGGTCGTCTCGCCCTCCTCGAGGGCGTCCGGCGGCACCATGACCTTGTGGTCGATGGTGACCGTCTCCTCGACGATCCCGACGACGTCGCCGCGGCCGACCTCGTCGCCGACTTCGACCGTGGGTTCGAACTCCCACTTCTTCTCGAGGTCGATGCCGGGCGCGTCGACCCCGCGGTCGAGGTAGGGGCTTCCCATCTTGCCCTCCAGCACGTCCAGGGGGCGCTGGACGCCGTCGTAGATGGCGTCCAGCATCCCCGGACCAAGGTCGACCGACAGCGGCTCGCCCGTGTTCTCGACGGGTTCGCCGGGGCCGACCCCGGAGGTCTCCTCGTACACCTGAATGGTCGTGATGTTCCCTTCGATCTCGATCACTTCCCCCATGAGGCCTTCGTCGCCGACGTAGACGACGTCGTTCATGCGGGCGTCGAGGTCGCGGGCGCTCACGACCGGACCGCTCACGCTTTGGATGACACCGTCTCCGGTGGTCTCCGTGGATTCTGCTTTACTCATGTTAATCGTCCTCCTCCATCAGGTCGATGCCGATGGCTCGTTTGATCTGGTCGCGGAGCCCGCCGCTGCCGGCGCC
Organism: Halorubrum cibi; assembly: GCF_900182635.1. GTDB lineage: Archaea > Halobacteriota > Halobacteria > Halobacteriales > Haloferacaceae > Halorubrum > Halorubrum cibi. Next base: position 356,885 of record NZ_FXTD01000001.1, read on the forward strand.
GCCTGCGCCGAGCGTCACGAGCACGGGCTCGATGCTCCCCTCGACCCGCTCGCGGGTCCCCCGCGAGAGGTGATCGAGGTCCGCGTCGTGCATCACGATGATGCCGGTCGTCTCGTCCTCGAGCGTCCGTTCGACGGCGTCGTCGAGCCGCTCTTCTTTCTCGTCGTCCGGCACGTTCTCGAACTTGCGGACGCCGGCGAGTTGGAACCCCGTGGTGAACTCCGGACTGCCGACGACGGCGATCTCCTGGCTCATGTTATCACCAGCTCCGATTCGATGTCGTCGGCCGACAGGCCGGCCTCCTTCCCGCGGGCGATGGCGCGGATGTTCTCCACCTCGCGCTCCTTCGCGAGGATGTAGGAGATCACCGGCGTCACCGACACCGGATGGACCGTGCCGAGCCGGTCGCCGTACGCCAACAGCGCGGCGTCGGTCGCGTGCTCGAACGCGATCAGGCTGTCGACCTCCTCGAGTTCGCGCAGCGCCGGACCGAGCTCGTCGGCGTACTGGCTCTCCGCGATGTACTCGACGAGCTCGTCGACGTTCCGCGCGAGCCGGGCGAGCGTGTCGCGGGTGAACAGCTCACCTCCCTCGATGAAGTACTCTGCGGGGTCGATCTCCGCGCCCGACCGCGCGAGCCGGAGCGCGTTCGTCGCGTTCCGGAAGTCGACCTCCGCTTTGAGGAACGCCTCGTACTGCCGGATCGGCTCGCCGCCGGGCAGGTTCTCGAGGAGACGTTCGTAGAACGCGCGGTCGACCGCGTTCTCGAGGGGGACGAGGACGTCCGACTCCTCGAACTCCGCGTACGCCTCCCGGAGCGGGTCTCCGTAGATCGTGTCCTCGAGGACCTCGACGACCGCCTCGATCGAGTCGGCCTCGAGCAGCCGCCGGATCCGACGGTCGTCGAACTCGCCGGCCCGGATGAGGTCGACCTCGATGGCCTCCTGGCTCGCGCCGGTGTAGACGCCGCGGATAACGGTCTTCACGTTCCACGCGTCGAACTTCCGGAGGTAGCGGGCGATGAGACCGTACAGCGCGCCCTCGCTCCAGTCTAAGATCCCCTCGAACTGCTTCGCGAGGTTCGCGTTCAGCGCGTACTCGATGAGGTCGACGCCGCCGTGGCGGCTCCCCAAGGCGTTGATCTCGGTCTCGTAGCTCGATTCCTCCATGAACCGGGCGATCTCGGCGGGCGTCATCCGGACCAACTTGCGGTACTCCTCGTCCCCGTAGAGCTGGCCGCGGCGGGCGCGAACCCGCGCGACGACGAACTCCGGGTTCGAGCTGCCGGCGGCGCTCATTGGTCGAACAGTCGCTCCGAGACGTGTTTCAACTCGTCGTCCCAGACCGTCTCCAGGACCGAGTCGAACGTGTTGTTCACGCGGACGCGGGAGGTGTCGCTCTCGGCGACCACACCGCCGAGACAGTCGACCTCGCCGTCGACCTGCGCGTTCCGATCCGCGACGAGGTCCTCGAGGAGTTCGACGTCCTCCGCGCGGGTGTAGACGGCGACGTCCTCGTCGTCGTCGAACTCCGCGAGGCTGGCGTCGAGAGTCGCCTCCGTCAGTTCGCGTCGGCGGCCCTCCTCGAGGTCGGCGATCGCTTCCTCGACGCCGTCGTACACGTCCTGAAGGACGTCACGACGCGCGCCGAGCCGCTCCTGTTTGGCCTCGAGTTTGGCCGACGAGAGCGTCTGCTCGCGCTCCTGGTCGATCTGTCGATCGACCTCGGCGAGCCGCTCCTCGCGGATGCGCTCGGCGTCGGTCTCCGCCTCGGCGAGTATCTCCTCCGCCTCGGCCTCGGCTCCCTCGCGGATCTCCTCCGCACGCGCGCGGGCTTCGTCTCGAACGTCCTCAACGACGGTTTCCAAACTCATTGTGTGAAAGGGTGTGCCGCTCAGACGATGAAGACGACGACGAGCGCGAGAATGACGATCGTCTCGGGAAGGACCGTCAGGATGAGCCCGTTGACGAAGAGGTCGTCGTCCTCGGCCATCGCGCCGACGGCAGCCGAACCGATACCTCGCTCCGCGTATCCCGCACCGAGGGCGGCGAGCCCGACGGCGAGCGCGGCCGCGGCGCTGGGGTCAGTGAGCGTTCCTCCGGTGGACAGTACGGCGTTCCCGAGTTCGTTGGTAGCTTCAAGCATTGGTAGTAGTTGCGGTTGCTCGTCTCCGAACAGTAGCTAGTTGCCGCCACAGTGGACATAAAGCTTCCCAAAACGACCGACGAGAACCCCCGCGAGGGGACTCACAAGGGCGATAGAGTGGGCTCTGAGGAACCAAGCGAAGGGGATCGAGCGATCCCGAAACGGCGCGCGACCCGGCTACTCCTCGGAGGTGTACTGCCGGTCGTACCCGAACGGCGTGTACGCGTCGCCGCCGCCCTCGTAGAAGTTCCCGAAGAACTCCACGTACTCGAGACGCACCGCCTGGATGCCGGCGGACGTGACGCCGAGCGCGAGGACGACGACGTGGCCGACTATCGCCACGACGATCCCGCCGACGAGCGCGAGGACGCCGACGGCGCCGATCGACGCCGGATCGAACGCGGTCGTCATCCCCGAGAAGACGAGTTCGTAGTCCTCGGGGTGGCTCCGCACGTACTCGAGGTAGTCGGCGGAGAAGATGAAGTGGAAGCTCCCTGCCCCGCCGTCGCCGATGTACGCGCCGAACGCGAGCAGGTTGACCGCGAGCGCCATCCCGCCCTTCGCGAGCAGCACCGCCATGATCCGGGCGTACGAGATGACGTTGACGATCGGCGAGAGCACCTCCGCGAGCTCCGGCGGCTCGCCGATCGCGAGCAGGACGACCCCGAGCGCGATGGCCACGATGGCGGCGTACCCGACCGCGACGGGGAAGCCGCCGAACGACACCGCGCCGAAGGTGAGTATCGAGAACGACTCGAAGAGGAAGTCCGGCTTCGGACCGGGGAGGTGCTGGCTGAAGATCCAGATCCACGCGCCGTTGAGGATCAGGAGCCACGAGCCCCCCTCGTACAGCGCGTGCTTCAGGTCGTGCTGCTGGTAGTTGCTCACGAACGAGAGGACGTGCCCCACGTTCAGGTGAGCGAGCCCGAACAGCACGCTGGCGACGAGGAACGACAGCGCCCAGTCGATGTCGGCCGGCGAGAGGCCCTTCCCGTCGACCGGCCAGTGGACGTCGCCCGGCAGCAGCTGGTAGGCGTGGTAGCCGAACACGTCGATGCCGAAGTAGATCCCGAACAGGATCGTGAAGCCGCCGGCCCACAGCGCGACCGCGCCGAGTTCGCGGAACGTCCCGTCGTACCTGCTGTACAGGAAAGCCCCGATGGCGGCGTACAACACGCCGTACCCCACGTCGCCGATCATGAACCCGAACATGAGCGGGAACGTGAGGAAGACGAGAAGCGTCGGGTCGAACTCCGTGTACTTCGGCCGGCCGAACCCCTGAACGAGCAGCTCGAACGGGCCCGCCGCGCTTCCGTTCTCCTGGACGACCGGCGGGTCGTCGCTCCCGTGGGTCGCGTGGCCGCCGTCGGTGGCCGCCTCGCGCTCGGCGTCGTCGTCGGCGGAGCCGGCACCCGTCGCGGAGTCGGTGGTCGCGGCCGCGGAGGCGCCGCCCGTCCTCCCGCCGTCGGCGACCGCCTCGGTGTGGTGGTCGCCGTCCGGCGTGAACGAGGCGCGCTCGAGCTCCTCGACCTCGGCGTGGTCGTCGACGGCGGCGGCGACGGCCGCCTCGAAGTCCGCGACCGTCGCGGTCGGGATCCACCCCTCCGCGATGAACGCGTTCTCCGTGGTCGCAAAGGAGAGCGGCGCCTGCTTCTTCTGCGCCTCGATGGTGAGCTGCTCTTCGGCGCGCAGGAGGAACCCCGCGGCCTCGGATTTCACCTCCTCAAGCTCGGCGTCGACCGCCTCGAGCTCCTCCTCGAGGTCCGCCTTCTCGCCCTCGAGCTCGGCGACGTAGTCGGCCGGGCTCGCGTCCGCGTCGGGCACCTCGAGGAACGCGACGTCGACCCCGACGAGCGCGTCCTGAAGGACGCCCTCCTCGGCCCCGTCGGCGGGCGCGGCGAAGGCGGCCACGACGTTCCCGCCCGAGAAGACCTCGAAGGCGTCGACGCCGTCGGCCGCGCCGAGCGCCTCCTCGATCGCTTCGGGTTTCGCCTCGCCGACGACGACCTCGAGCGAGTCGTATCCGCTAAGCAGATCGAGCTCGATGCCGAGGTCGGCGAACGGCTCCATCCGGTCGATCTCCTCCTGTCGGTCGCGTATCTCCGCTCTGAGGCCGTCGCGCCGGTCGTTGAGCTCGTTGACGCGCTCGCGGACCTCCTCGAGCTCGGCCGTGAGCGCGTCGTCGCCGAGTTTCCCCGGGCCGTCGGCGTCGTCCGCGGTGACGTCGAGGATGCTCTCGAGCGAGCGGACGGTGACGAGCCGCTCGTTGACGTCCTCGGCTCCCTCGAGTGAAGTGCCGGGTTCGAAGCCCTCGTAGCGGTCGTCGTAGTCGGTGACGTGGAGTGAGTGGTGGTCGTAGGCCGCCTCGATGACGTCGTCGATGACGCGCTTCGAGCCCGTCACCGACACCTTGCTCATTTGCTCCGGTCTAAGCGCCATTCATTCCTCCGTCTGCCGGCCCTTGACCGCCTCCTCGAACCGCTCGACCGCGTAGTCGACGGCGTCGTCGACCCGATCGCGGGCGGTCGATTCGAGCGCTTCGCGGTCCTCGCGCCCCTCGGCGAGGATCTCCTCGCGGCGTTCCTCGAGCTCCTCGCGGGCGGACTCCAGCCGAGCCTCGGCCTCGGCCGCCGCCTCCTCCTCGGCCTCGGCGCGGATCTCGTCCGCGCGCGATCTGGCCTCGGCGAGGCGCTCGTCGGCGTCCGATTCCGCCTCCGCGATGATCTCGTCCGCCTCCGTTTCAGCCTCCTTGATCCGGTCGAGCACCTCTGGTCTCGCCATTCTACTGATCGCGTGAACGTCCACGAGCGACGTATAAGGTGTTTGCGGAACCGCTCGGCGAGCCGGCGGAGAACGGCGAGCGCGGTGGAACCGCGAACCCGCCGTCTCGCCGCCTACATTTAAGTAGGAGTCGCCGGACCCTGACGGTATGGCAACGGTGTATGCGGTCGCGTCGGCGAAGGGTGGCGTCGGGAAGACCACCACGACCGCGGCGATAGCGACGCTCCTCGCGGAATCGGGCGCGGACGTCGTCGCGATCGACGCCGACGTGGGTATGGCGAACCTCGCCGACGCGCTGGGGATGGTCCCCGGCGAGACGACGATCCACGACGTGCTCGCCGGGCGCGCGGACCCGGCCGAGGCCGTCCACGACGGGCCCGCCGGACTGCGGGTCGTTCCGGGAGATCCGGACCTCGACGCGTACGCGGCCGCCGATCCCGCCGAACTCGCAGGCGTCGTCGAGGCGTTCTCGGACGCCGACTACGTGTTCCTCGACGCCGGCGCGGGGCTCTCTCACGACTCGACGCTCCCGATCGGGTTGGCCGACGAGACGCTTCTCGTCTCCACGCCCGACCGGAGCGCGCTCGGCGACACGGAGAAGACCCGACAGCTCGCGGAGCGGATCGGCGGCCACGTCGCCGGCGCGGCGATCACCCGTGTCGGCGGAGACGAGGACGAATCTGTGGGGCTCGACGACGCGAGCGGGATGGCCGACCCGGACGACCCGGCCGTCGATATCGTCGACGAGATCCTCGCGACGGAGGTGCTCGCGCGGATCCCCGAGGACCCGGCGGTCGCCCGGGCGAGCACGGCCGGAGAGCCGCTGACGACGTTCGATCCGAACGCGCTGGCGAGCCGCGCGTACCGCGAACTGGTCCGAACGCTGGCCGGCGTCGACGTGGCGGGGCCGGAGGGGAGAGCGGAGTCGGGAGCCGAAGCGGAACCCGAAATCGAAGCGGAACCCGAAACCGAAGCGGAGTCGGAAGCGGACCGGAAAACGGAATCGGAAGCGGATTCAGGAGGGAGATCGGATGCGGAGGTCGAACGGAAGGCCGACGAAGACACTGATAGCGACGACGCGGACGACGACATCATCGTCGCGGAGTCGGAGACGCTCGTCGAGGACGCCGAAGTCACCGCGAGCGATGCGGACGACGCGGACGCCGTGACCGGCGAGGCCGACGAAACCCACGATTCTGACGACACCGACGACACCGACGACACCCGAGAAGCTGCCGAAGATGAGGACTCGACCGGACTCATCGACGAGGCGGAGCCGACCGCCGACGAGGAATCGGGGGATCTCGACCGGTCGAGGAGCGACGATTCTGATGGCGACGACGGCGATACCGACGACGATGATGACGAGGACGATCTGGCCGGGAGCGTCCCGTTCCGGGACGACGACAGCGGGACGATGGCGACCGCTCTCACCGGCTCGGACGACGACGCTCGAGATTCGAACGACGGTACCGGCGAGGGGGAGACGGAGGGCGACTCGGACGACGAAGACGAGGGAAACGGCGGGTTCTTCGGCCGACTGCTCGGCCGCTGACTTCCGACCGAGACCCCCGCGGCTCGGCTACGCCTCCGAGGGCGCTTCCGCGCGGTCGCGGATCAGTTCGCGGATGGTTTCGGGGTCGTCGACCTCGGCGAGTTCCGCACAGGAGACGATCGCGGTGCCGTCGACGGACTCCTGGCTCTCCTCCTCCTCCGTGAAGTACACGGAGCGGGTGTGTGCCACCTCGCCGATGGAGGACATGATCCGCGCGCGCTTCTTCGCGGCCGGCGTGAACGTCGAGTGCCCGGTGAGCAGCCGCGTCACGGGGTCGTCCTCGTCCTCCGAGACGGCCTTGAACGGCGCGCGGGCCGTCGGGTGGACGGTGAACCCCGCGCTGGTGAGCACGTGGACGACGTGTTCGTCGCCCGGATCGGCGTCGGGCGCGGAGGGCGTCGGGTCCGCGTCGCGGACGTCGTCGGCACCCTCCAGGACGTCCACGGGACTGGAGAACGGCTCGTCGAACAGCTCCTCCAGCTGGATCGCGACCTCGATGGAGGCGTTCATCCCGTCTTCGTACTTCGAGACGGTCCGACGGGAAACGCCGAGCTCGGTCGCGAGCCGGCCGAGCGACCAGCCGCGCTCCTCGCGCTCGTCGGCGAGCAGGTCGCCGTCGAGGCTGACGTAGAGGCCGCCGGGGGCCGCGTAGATGAGCGGCGGCATCCCCTCGATGAACAGCTCGTAGGCCGTGTCCGGGTTGATCACCGGGACGCCGTGTCTGAAGTAGACGACGCCGGGCTTCAGCTCCTCGTCGCGGGTCCGGATCCCGATCACCATCGGGGTCGCCTCGAGGTACTCGCCGAGCCGTCGCATCTCCGCGCCGGTCGCCGCGTCGAGCGCGTCGACGTTGCCGAGGATCTTGAGGAGCAACAGGTCCTCGTCGCGCCGGACGGCCACGTCGAAGCTCTTGGGCCGGACCGCACACCGGTCGCTGACGAGGAATCCCGCGTCTTCCAGCATCGCGGTGACGTTCTCGATCAGCGCAGTCCGGGACATACCCGAGATAAGCGGCTCGGAACATATATACGTTGTGTCGGCTGGATCCGCTGATACCGGTGCCACCTTGCGTTTTCTCCGAGCGACTTGGACGACACGGTTATATAGGTGTTCGCGTGTCCGAGAGCGGAGCAGGCACCCGTCGAGATCGAACCGGCGGCGGGTCGAAACCGCCTTGGTCGCCGCCCGAGAACCTCCGATCATGCCGATCGTCGCCGTCGACGACACCGACTCGCGGGACCGCGGCATGTGTACGACGTATGTCGGGGTCCGGCTCGGAGAGCGGCTCGAGGCGGCCGGGGCGCGGGTGACGCGTCACCTGCTCTTGCGGCTCAACCCCGCGGTGAAACACAAGACCCGCGGGAACGCCGCGGTCGCGCTCCACGTCGACGAAGTCGACGCCGATGGAGTCGACGCTGACGGGATCGACGCGGACGAGGCGTTCCGGATCGCCGGGGAGACGGTTCGGGAGTTCGCGGCCGCCGAGGACCCGCGGACCTCACCGGGCGTCGTGGTGGCCGACGTCTCCCCCGACGGCGACGGTGACGCCGACTCCTTCGTCGACGGCGCGGGCGACCTCGCGGGACGGATCCCCGCCGACGTCGCGTCCTTCGCCCGCCGGGCGCTCCGGGAGCGACTGGAACTCGCCGAGGCCCTCGAGATCGCGGACCGACACGGCTTCCGACACGCCGGGTTCGGTACCGGCGGCGCGGACGGGGACGAGACGCCGGGTCGCGGGCGGATCGGCGCGCTCGCCGCGGTCGGCGCACCCGCCGCCCACGACGAGTGGACGTTCGAGCGGATCTCCTACCGCGAACTCGACCGGTGTGGGACTCCCCGCGACGTCGACGCCGAGAGCGTCTTCGCCGCCGCCAACGAGGCGTACCCGACCGTGTGGGACACCGTCGACCGCGGGACCGGCGAGGTCGTCTGCGTACCGAACGCGCCGGGGCCGATCCTCCACGGGATCCGCGGGGACGACCCGGACGCGTGCCGGCGGGTCGCCGACGCGATCGAGAGCGAACCGGTCGAGCGCGCCGCGACGTTCGCGACGAACCAGGGCACCGACGCCCACCTCGCGGACGGGAGCCTCGGCGACCTCCGCGACGGTTCGGGGTACCGGGTCGCGGGCGTCGTCGCGGACGACCCGGAGACGAAGCGGGGGGGACACGTCCACGTCGCGGTTGCCGCCGCCGTCGATGTCGGCCCGGAACTCCGAGCGATCGCGTTCGCGCCGACCGGCAGGTTTCGTGATCGCGTGCGCGCGCTCCGTTCGGGCGACCGCGTGACGCTGTGCGGCGAACACGAGGTCCGCGAGGATGAGTCGGGTCCGGCGGGGACGCTGAAACTCGAGAAGTTCGCCGTCCGCGACCTCGTGCGGACGGAACCGGCGACCCCGACCTGTCCGGAGTGCGGCCGGACCATGTCGTCTGCGGGTCGGGACCAAGGGTACCGCTGTCGCGACTGCGACGCCGCCGCGCCCGGAAAGGTCGAGGCGACGATCGACCGGGAGCTCGAGCCGGGGTGGTACGAGGTCCCGCCGAGCGCCCGCCGACACGTGGCGAAGCCGCTCGTCCGCGGCGGGTTCGACGCGCCGGTCCACCCGGAGCAGTAGGGTGTTCGATGAGAACAGTTAACACGGATCGCCGCGTCCCCCGGACGATGGCAGGGATCGTCTTCTACGCGACGGAGAACCACGACGCGGTCGTCGACTTCTACCGCGAACGACTGGGGATGGAGCCCTGGCTCGAACAGCCCGACTGTACGATACTCCGCCACGGGAACCTCCTCGTCGGGTTCTGCGACCGGGACCGGACCGACGACTGCGGGATCGTGACGGTCGTGTATCCGGATCGCGAGGGCGTCGACGACGCTCACGACCGCCTCGGCGACGCGGCTCGCGAGGAACCTCACGAGAACGGGACGTACGACATCTACCAGTTCTTCGCCGCCGACCCCGACGGGCGGACCGTCGAGTGTCAGGCGTTCCTCGACGAGGACGTGGAACTGCCCTAAAGGGGGCGGTCGTGTCGACGACGGCGTCGACTCACTCGTCGAGATCGCGTTCCTCGCGCCACGCGGCGGCCCGCTCCTCGGCGGCGTCGCGCTCGTCGAGAACGACCCGGTCGTACGCGCGGTCGTCGGTCGCCTGTTCCATCACGTCGAGGCGCGCGACGAACCGACCGTCGCCGCGCTCGCGGATCCGGACCGTGGCGTACCCGTCCGAGCGTTCCCACTCCGTGATCGTCGCGTCCTCCCGCTCGAGAGACCAACCCATGCGGGAGAGTAGGATCGAGCGCGGGTAAAGCGCGGCGGTTCCGCTCGTCAGACGTCGATCCCGTGCTCGCGTGTAGTCCCCTCCGTCTCGAGTCCGGTCGTGTACGAGCACTCGGGACACACCGCGTAGCCGAGGGAGTCGTACGGTACCGACGTCGACGGCGCGGTGGCCGCACAGTCGGGACAGCGGAACGTCGAGGGGTCGGTCCCGCCGAAGTCGAACGCCGTGGAGCGATCGGTCGCCATGCCTCATCCGACGGAGAACGCCCCTATAGTTACGACCCGCTTGATGGGACGGTAACCACATCCTGATTTATATACCCACGCCGACCCGAGCGCTCGTATGACCGACGACGCGTACGCGACCCGTCGCGACCGAGCGGGAGAACGGCTCCGGGCGATCGGGGCCGACGCGCTGATCTGTTTTCCGAGTCGGAACCTCCGGTACCTCACCGGGTTCGTGGCGGAGCCGAGCGAGCGACACTTCCTGTTCGTCGTCCCCGCGGAAGGGGAGCCGAGCCTGCTCGTCCCGAAGCTCTACGAGAGCCAGGTTCGCGAGGAGACGGGCGTCGCCGACGTACGGACTTGGGACGACCGGGACGACCCGCTGGCCGCAGTCCGGGACCTGCTGGAGGCGCACGGCCTCCGCGATGGGCGGCTCCTCGTCGACGACGCGATGTGGGCGCGGTTCACCCAGGACCTCCGGGCGGTCGCGCCGGCCGCGGAGTGGGGCCTTGCGAGCGAGGCGCTCGCCGACCTCCGGGTCCGCAAGGACGAGACCGAACTCGCCGCGTTGCGCGCGGCGGCCGCGGCCGCGGACGCGACCGTCGAGGACCTCCGGGAGCTCGGAACCGACGCGGTCGGCATGACCGAACGGGACCTCGCCGGATGGATCGCCGACCGGCTGGCGGCCCACGGCGGCGTGGGTACCTCCTTCGAGACGATCGTGGGTGCGGGCGAGAACGGCGCGAAGCCGCACCACGGCCACGGCGATCGGGAGATCCGCGCCGGCGACCCGGTCGTCCTAGACTTCGGGACGCGGATCGACGGCTACCCGTCCGACCAGACGCGAACGCTGGTGTTCGCGGGCGAGCCGCCCGCCGAGTACGAGGCGGTCCACGAGGTCGTCAGGGAGGCGCAAACGGCCGCGGTCGACGCCGTCGAGCCGGGCGTGACCGCGGCCGCCGTCGACCGGACCGCTCGCGACGTGATCGAAGGGGCAGGGTACGGCGACGCGTTCGTCCACCGGACCGGCCACGGCGTCGGGCTCGACGTCCACGAGGAGCCGTACATCGTGGCGGGCAACGACCGCGAACTGGAGCCGGGGATGGTCTTCTCCGTCGAGCCGGGGATCTACCTCGAGGGGCGGTTCGGTTGCCGGATCGAGGACCTCGTCGTCGTCACGGACGAGGGCGCGGAACGGCTGAACGCGACGGATCGACGCTGGCGGTGAGCGGGGGACGGATCGGCCCGTTTCCGGGCCGTATCGAGGCGGTCCGTACCGAAACCGTTACCACCGACCGAACGGAACCGCGACGCATGAGCGACACCGACGAGGAGGCCGACACGGAGGCCGAAGAGGACGCCGAGCCCGCCGTCGAACTCGGCGACGGGCCCGACGTCGCGGGCGAGCCGGTCGCCCGCGTCGCTTCCCGGCTCACGTGGCCCGCGACCCGAAGCGACGTGCGCGCCCAGGAGGGCGACGCCACCGTCCGGACCCCCGACGGACCGACGAGCCTGGACGCCGTTCTCGAGGAGTCCGAAGTCCCCCTCTTCGAGAGCCGCGACGAGTTCCACGAGGCCGTCGAGGACGTGGTCGGGAGCGGTCCGGTCGCCACGGAGTGATCGGTCCCGTACGCACCGCCGAGACGAGCCGGCACGCACACTCTTTTGTCCGTACCGGCCTCATGAGGATCCATGACGCTCCCGTTCGATCCGGACGACCTGGACGGCGACGACTTCGGCGAGAAGCGCGCGACCCTCGAGATGGACCACGAGGCGGCCATCGAGCGCGTCCGCGAGGTCTGTGCGGACGTGGGATTCGGATTCCCCGTCGAGTTCTCCCCCTCGGAGATGCTGAACGAGAAGGTCGACGCCGGTCGCGACCCCTACTACGTCCTCGGCGCGTGTAACCCCGCCGTGGCCGACCGCGCGCTCGACGCCACCGACGGCCGGATCGGCTCGCTGTTCCCGTGTAACATGGTGATAGAGCAGGTCGAACCCGACAGGCAGGTCGTTCATCACGTCTCGATCATGAAGATCGCGCGGCTGCTCGGCCTCCCGAGCGACGACGAGGAGATGGACGCGATAATCGAGGACACCGGGGAGATGGTCGGCGAGGTCTTCGAGCGGCTCGAGGACTGAGAGGGGATACGACGGCCGCTCGCCGACTCACTTCCCGTTCTCGACGCGCTCGCGGAGCCGGTCGACCTCGGATTCCAACTGTTCGACCCGATCTTCGAGCGCCCCTCGTCGACGGAACAGGAGGAACACGACCGCCACGCCGATCGCGACGGGCGCGGCGAGCAGCAACAGCACCAACGCGAGGATCACGAGCTCGGGACCGCCCGGGACGCCGAACTGCGCGAGGAGGGCAGAGAGCATGCCGGCACTCTCGTCTCGATGGAACAAAAGTCCTCGGGGCTGGTACTCACTCGTCGCGGCCGGCGAAGTCCGCGAGGTTCGCCTGGAGACCCGCCGCCATCGTCGACTTCCGTCGGAGGCGACCGACCGAGATCGGGAGGTGGGACGCGACGCCCCGGACCGCCTCGCCGAACGTCTCGGCGGTCCCGCGTTCGCCCTCGAAGGCGTTCCGGACGGCCTCGCGCACCTGCCAGACGCCGACCGGCCCCCAGTAGTCGTCCGAGACGTGCCGGCAGACGAGGACCTTCGCCTGTCGTCCGCGGTCGTGGAGGTGTTCCAAGACGCCGAGGCGCGCGGCGTAGTACGCGCCCGCGGTCTCCTCGACGTACCCCGTCCGTCCCTCGCGGCCCTCGCTCGCGGCCGCGAGGTAGACCCCGGCGTCGGGGTCGGGGTTCCAGATCGAGCCGGGCGCTTTCAGCTCGACCAGCTCGTACTCCCAGTTGCCGGGGACGAGGACGACCCAGAAGGCGTTTCCGAGGTACTCGTTTCGGTGGACTTCGATCCGGTCCACCGACGGGTTGTCGCGGATCGACCCGCGGAGGAACGTCCCGACCGTGTCGTCGACGGCGGTGATCGACCAGCGCGTCGGCACGAGCCGCCGGTTCCTCCCGCGCCCGAGCGCGCCCGCGGAGAGGATCGTATTAATCTCGTACACGTCGAACCCGCGGCGGTAGAGATACGTCATCGCGCCCTCCGCGCGCCAGTCGTCGTCCTCCAGCGTCTTCTTCACCGGTCGCGGGACGTGCGGGTTCTCGCCGAGGGCGGCCTCGCGCGCCGCCGCCCGCGGGCCGGTGGGCGTCTTCACGTCCTCCACGCCCACCTCGAAATCGAGGTCGGGGGTGCCGTCGAGGCCGATCTCGACGTCGACGGGACGGTCCGCAATCGCGACCTCGCGCTGGACGCCGAGCCAGCCGTCCCACGCGTCGTGGACGCTCGCCCCGTCGGTGCCGGAGCCGCCAGACCCGACCCCGCTCGCTCCCGCGTCGGTCACGTCGACGCCGCGGTTGGCGTTGAGCAGGCTGGTTCGGCGCTCGAAGACGTCCGCGATCGACACGCCCTCGTCGTACCACGCGCCGGAGGTCCGGAAGCTGGCGGCGCGCTCCTCGCGGCCGACCGGCGAGAGCAGCCCGGTCGAGACGTTGGGATAGTCCGAGCGGCCGACGAAGATCGACGGGGAGACGCTACCGACGACCGCGTCGTCGGAGACCTCCGCGTCGAAGCGCCGCTCGAAGGAGTCGAGGTGGTCGAGTATCCCGTAGTCCTTCTCGCGGGCGAGCCGCCGGCGCTCGGCGCGCTCGTTCGCCTCGAACTCGAGGTAGTTGTCGAGCCGCATTCGTCCGCCGTTGGGCGCGGGCGGGCTTCAACGTTGCTTCGGTGGTAGAGTCACGAACCATGTGCGTATCTGTGGTCGGCGCGCGCCTCCGAGCGTCCCAACGGGACGCGAGGAGCCCGCGCGAGGGACGCGGCGAGCGGTGAAACCGCGAGCCGCAGCGAGGCGCTCCGCGCCTCTGGCAGCCGGACGTAGTCCGGCGACGAGGTTGGGGAGGCGTGAGGTGCGGTTTGCGGGGCTGTGCGGGGTGGGACTCAAAGGGGCGGCCGGGAGGCGGGCGCAGGCGACGTAAGCACTGAGGGAACGAACGAAGTGAGTGACCGAAGCGCGCAGCGAGCGTGCGCCCGCCTCCCGGCTGGGGCTTTGATCGTGTTCATCGCGTCGATGACAGCGCAGTACCGAACGATGCGGGTTTTGACGGTGTTCACCGCGCCGACAACGATCGAAAACCGGTCGGCCGGGGAGTGGAAGGCCCTCACCGCATCGACGACGACCTATGCGTGGATGCCCATCGCCTCGATCTGCTCTTGATACCGGTTTCGGATGGTGACCTCGGTGACCTGTGCGACGTCGGCGACCTCGCGTTGGGTCTTCTTCTCGTTACACAGAAGCGAGGCGGCGTAGATCGCCGCCGCAGCGTACCCCGTCGGAGACTTCCCCGACAACAAGCCCTGCTCGGCGGTGGTCTCGATGATCTCGTTGGCCTTCGACTGGACCTCCTCGCTGAGACCGAGCTCCGAGGAGAATCGCGGGACGTACTTCTGAGGGTCGACGGGACGCATCTCCAACCCGAGCTCCTGAGAGATGTAGCGGTAGGTCCGGCCGATCTCCTTGCGGTCGACCCGCGAGACGTCAGAGATCTCCTCGAGCGAGCGGGGGATCCCCTCCTTGCGACAGGCGGCGTAGAGCGCGGCGGTGGAGACGCCCTCGATGGACCGGCCGCGGATGAGGTCCTCGTTGAGTGCGCGTCGATAGATGACCGAGGCAACCTCTCGGACCGATCGGGGGACGCCGAGGGCACTCGCCATCCGGTCGATCTCCGAGAGCGCGAACTGGAGGTTCCGCTCGCCCGCGTCCTTCGTCCGAATTCGCTCCTGCCACTTGCGCAGCCGGTGCATCTGCGAGCGCTTCTTCGAGGAGATGGAGCGCCCGTACGCGTCCTTGTCCTTCCAGTCGATCGTGGTCGTCAGCCCCTTGTCGTGCATCGTCTTCGTCGTCGGCGCGCCGACGCGGGACTTCGACTGCCGCTCGGAGTGGTTGAACGCCCGCCACTCCGGGCCGGGGTCGATCTGCTCCTCCTCGACGATGATCCCGGTCTCCTCGTGTATCAGTTCGCCGTCGGCCGTCCGGGTGAGCTCCGCCGGGTCGAGGTCGTCGGGGTCCAGCTCGTCGGGATCGACCTCCTCGATGTCCACCTCGTCGGTTTCCGATCCCTCCGCGTCCTCGTCCCGCACGCGCTGCCGGTCGTGATCCCGTTGCCGGGTGGGCCGTGTCATCGCATTTATATATTACGTTGACCGACTAACTTAAAAGTTCGTGAGCGATCGGGGATCGCGGCCGGTCGACGGGCGGAGCGTCGGTCGATCGCGTCGCGTCCGGGACCGTTCGCGTCCCCCCCGGAGCGTTGCTCTCGTCGCGTCCGCTGCCGTCACCTCCGACGGGCCATCCACTCGTCGACCGCGCGCGGGAAGAGCAGCGTCCCCGCTCCGCTGGCGACGATCGACCACAGGAGTCCGAGCGTCACCGCGCCCGTTCCGCTCGCGACGGCGCTGCCGCCGTGGATCGCCACGAGGAGGGTGGCGTTGAAGTAGACGAGTCGGAGGAGGATCAGCGTCGGAAGCAGGCGGGCCCACCCCGGAGCGTCCGTGAGGAGCGGGGCGACCCGACCGTTCCTGACGAGGGTGCCGACGACGACCATCGTCGTCAGGCCCACGAGCCACGTCTCGAAGAGGGCGACGAGCGCCCAGCCCTGCGCGACGGAGAGATACAGCATCACCGGAAGCGTGAGTGTCCCGACCTCGCCGACGATCCGACCGAGGTCGGAGAGCAGGGCGCCGATCGGGTCCTTCTCGGTGCCGGACCGACCGCCGATCGCCAGGAACTCGCGGCGATACCCGGAGGTGGCCGCGCTCGTCTCCCGCCCCGGCGGACCCCGCCGCGGGCTGCGTCCCCCGCCCCGGTGTGCCCGAGTCCTGTTCGGCAGGCCGTCGTCCCGGTCCGGCCGCGTCGAGTCGCTCACCGTTTCGGCCTCTCGGAGGACGGGGTTAACTCTTCTCTCGAGAGCGCCACCGCGGCGGGCGGCGGACCGACGCCGCGGGGCGCGATCCGACCCGGACGGACAGCCATATCCCCCGCGGACGCGGACCACCGAGACATGCCGACGATCGACTGCGATCCGGCCGAGGCGCGGGTCCGTCTGGAGGACGCCGGCGTCCGGATCGACGCCGGAAACACCGACCACGAGCGGTGGCGCGCCGAGCGCGACGGGGCGGTCGCGGTCGCCTACGACGACAAGGTGGTCGTCCAGGGGAGCGACCCGACCCGACTGAGTAACCTCCTCTCGGCGGGCGGCGGGCGCGCGCACGTCTACTTCGACGGCGCGTCCAGGGGAAATCCCGGCGCCGGCGCGGTCGGCTGGTGTCTCGTCACCGCCGACGGCGTCGTCGCCGAGGGGGGTGAGCGGATCGGCCGCGTCACCAACAACCAGGCGGAGTACGCCGCGCTGATCCGCGCGCTGGAGGCGGCCGACGAGTACGGCTTCGACGAGATCGACGTTCGAGGGGACTCCGAGCTGATCGTGAAACAGGTTCGCGGGGAGTGGAACGCGAACGACCCGGAACTGCGCGAGCGGCGCGTCCGGGCCCGCGAGCTGTTGGAGCGGTTCGATCGGTGGTCGATCGCGCACGTTCCGCGGGAGATAAACGCGCGCGCCGACGATCTGGCGAACGAGGCACTCGATGACGCGAACTGACGACGAGCCACCGGAGTGGGCGAGAGAACGGGCGCGGGAGCTGATGGCGGCCGAAGACGACGCCGGCGGGGCCGACCCGAGCGACGGCGACGGGGGCGACCGGGTTCCGGACGTCCCCGTCGAGGTCGTCGACGAGGCCGAACGCCTCACCCGCCTCGCACGGGAGGCGACCGATCCCGCGGCCGCGGAGGGGTATCGCGACCGCCGTGACGAACTGGTGACGAGCCACGAGTACGCCCCGCGAGTCCGCGAGGAGGACGACACCCTCGTGTTGTATCCGGAGGAGTGGATGGAGTCGGGGACGGTCCAGTTGGACCGGATCGAGGAGACCGACCGGGCGGTGGAGGTGTCGCTTTCGGGACCCGGCGACCCCGACCGCTACCGCGAGGTCGCCGCCTACAACGACGCGGTCGTCGACGCGATCGCCGAGCGGGCGGACGACGTCCACGCCGAGACCGCTCGGAGCTTCGCGGCGTTCATGAGCAACCACTACGTGCGCGCGGTCGACGACGCGACCCCGGAGATGCGCACGGAGTTCCGCGAGGAGTTCTTCCCGCGGAACGGCTGGCCGACCGACGAGCAGCGGTCGGCCCTCGAGGAGTCACTCGAGACGATCGAGCGCGTCGCGGGCGAACTCGACGAGCCGGAACCGTAGCCGCGGCTCATCGGGGGAAAAAACGACGAGCCGATCCGGATCACTCTCCGAGTGACGTCCTCACTTCTCGAGGAGCGTCCGTACTTCGTCCGCGCGGGCCTCGTCGATGACGAAGCGGTCGAGTACCCACTCGAGCTGCCCGAGGACGATGTCGTGGCCGGCGTCGGTGAGCGCGTACTGGTTCGTGCGCTTGTCGAGTTCGCTCTTCTCGATGAACCCGTCCTCGACGAGGTCGTCGAGGTTCGGGTAGAGCCGACCGTGGTTCACTTCCGAGCCGTAGTACGCCTCGAGTTCGCGTTTGACCGCGAGCCCGTACATCGGCTCCTCGGCGAGGATCGTCAGGATGTTCTGTTGGAACGCGGTCAGGTCGTGTGCCGTCGTCGGTGCCTCGGGAACGGATCGTGCCTCTGACATGCCTGAAAGAATGGTTCCCTGACTTATAACCTTTCTCAACGTTCATAGAATTTATGCGCTTTCAGCGACCGAAATACGCCTGAATGAGGGATACAGTCGATCAGGACGCCGTTCTCGACGGATCCGGTACGACCGTCACGGACCGCGATCCGTCGCCGTCACTCCGCTCGATACGGTCGTCGTTCGGTGAGATCGGCGTTTCGGCGACGGATCCACAACGGTGGATCGAACGTGAGGCGGTCCGTTTCCGTCGCGTTCATCCCGGGCGCATCCCCCGTACGGCTCGAGAGAACCGTGAGCGAATCACACGGGAATACCGGATCCGAACCGTCGCGGAACTCGACGACCTCACGGACTCGATTTGCGGTCCCGTCCCGAAAGGATTTTCCACGCGTTCGTCGCAGTATCCGGTACATGGTGAACCTC
Organism: Halorubrum cibi; assembly: GCF_900182635.1. Taxonomy (GTDB): domain Archaea; phylum Halobacteriota; class Halobacteria; order Halobacteriales; family Haloferacaceae; genus Halorubrum; species Halorubrum cibi. The sequence continues at coordinate 375,081 of NZ_FXTD01000001.1, forward strand.
TGGGAGGACCTCGAGACGGGGCCGGACGCCCCCGACGAGATCTACGCGATCGTGGAGTGTCTCAAGGGAGAGCGTAACAAGTACGAGTACGACAAGGACGTTCCGGGCGTCGTCCTCGACCGGGTGCTTCACTCGAACGTCCACTACCCCTACGACTACGGGTTCATCCCGCAGTCGTACTACGACGACGAGGACCCCTTCGACGTGATGGTGCTCGTCGAGGACCAGACGTTCCCCGGCTGCGTGATCGAGGCCCGTCCCGTCGCGTTGATGAAGATGGACGACGACGGCGAGCAGGACGACAAGGTGATCGCGGTGCCGACCGAGGACCCGCGGTTCGACCACATCGAGGACCTCGAGGACATCCCCCAACAGATCCGCGACGAGATAGACGAGTTCTTCTCGACGTACAAGAACCTGGAGGAGGGAAAGGAAGTCGAGACGCTGGGCTGGGAGGACAGCGCCGCGGCGAAGGAGGCCATCGAGCACGCCCAGGACCTCTACGACGAGGAGTTCGGAGCCTGAAGCTTCTCGGGATCTGAGGGTTCGGAACCGTCGAGACTCCGGTCGCCTCCGCGGCGTGATAACCGGCGCGTATGGCGCCCGTCTCTCTCGATGTGTTATGCGCATGGGTAATTTTTAGAGGGCGGAACGAGTAGGATCGGGTGGAACCATGACGACCACCACCTCGTCGTTCGGCATGGATCACCCGACGGTCGTGCCGGTCAACTTCGACCCGGACGGTCGCGACGAGACGGGCGATCCGGAGTCGACACTCGCCGGGGCCGCCGAACGATAGTCTCCCGTTGGAGGCGGATCGGGGTCGGTTTCCGTCACTCCGGAGTCGTTGACGACTCCTGGATCACCGCGGAGAGCGGAGCGGCTTCCGCCGAGAGCGTCTCGAACCGTTCATCGGCCCACCGGACCACCGTCTCGTCCGTGGACTCGAACACGCAGCGCGGGTTGTTGTGCTCGTCGTAGGCGACCACGCAGGCGACGTCGTCGTACCGGAACAGCCCGTACTCGATGGGGTCGGGAGAGACGTACACCGTCGCGCCTTCGTCGGATATGGCTCGATCGGTCGCGGGTCCGAACTCCGTGACCGACGTCTCCAACACCTCCCGGTCGATGATCAACTCGATCTCCGAACCCTCGTCGATCGCGGCTCCGGCCGCCTCGTTGTACTGGGTCGTGACGATCGGCGAGACCGCCCGGACGTCCGAACCGCGGATCGTCCGGATCAGCTCCACCACTCGGTCGAGCGCGGCCAGCGGGTCGCGGTCGGTCGCCGCGGTGAGGTCGCCCGTCTCGAGTCCGTCGGCGGGGAAGCCCGCGCCTGCCCGCTCCAGATCGGCGGCGAAGCGCCCGTAGCGGTCGGCGCGATCGATCTCGGAGAGCAGCCCCTCGTAGGCGTCGTGGACGCGCTCGCCCGTCGGCGTCACGTGGTAGGTGCTCCCGCGTTTGACGACCCACTGCCGCTCGCGGAACCCCGCCAGGATGCGTTGGACGGTGGTCCGCGTCGCGTCGACCGCGTCGGTCAATGAAGCCGGACGTCGCGGCTTCCGGCCGAGCGCTCGAAGGATCGCGATCCGTACCGGCGAGCCGGCGAGGTACTGTGCGTCGTCGTGTCCGCTGTCGGACGCCATCGTCTGTCACGGGCGTACGACCACCCGCGTCATAACCGTGTCGTCGAGGCGGAAGGCGCGGTCGGTGGCGACCTGGCTGTAGTCCCGTGGAGGCCGCCTCATTCACCAGCGGCGCCGAGGAATGGGGTAGCTACTTTCTTCCGCGTGTGATTTCATTTAAACATCCGGAACGTACCACTTCGCATAAGACTAGAACTTAATCTCACGCGCATTTTGGTGTAATATGCCTGAAAGTGTTGCGGCATACCTGGCAGAGCACCCGAAGATGACCGGCGTCCTGTTCACCGCCATGCTGCTGTTGACGCAGGCGGCGCCCGCGGCGGCGAACGCGGCACAGGCGACGCCCGGCCCGTAGAACCGAAGACGGATCAAAGCGGCAGCAGTTCGTCGCTCCAGTGGAGTTCTCCGTCGTGAAACACGGGGAGGGTTTCGAGCTGGAGGAGATCGTTGAGCTGCTCGGAACTGACTCCTCCTATTCTCGCGTCGGTCGGCACCGCGTAGTTGTCGGAAACGCCATCGATCGTCGGACTGTACATCGTACCCACCCCGTACGGTCCGTTCGGATACGCCGACATCGTGAACTCCCACGCGGAGCCGTCCGGCTCGATGTCGACGACGATCGCGATCCCGCTCCGGCTCTGGCAGATCGTGGTCGCGCCGTCGCCGACGACGATGTACTGGTGGCCGGTGAGCAGCTCCCGCTTCGCGACGTGGAGAGCGGTCCGGAGGTTGAATCCGCTGTTCATCAGCCGGGCGACGATCCGTCCGAGCTTCGTCGCCGGCGAGTTCGCGACGTCGCTGAGCGTGACGATCCCGCCGCGGCTCCCGCGGTGGATCAGCGCCTCCCCCTGCTCGTAGGACTGACACGCGTTGAGGAGGAACGCGCTGACGTCGACCCGGAGGTCCTCCTGTGTGAGATCGAGGTAGTCGTCGGTACACTGCATCCCGCGATCGTCGACGTGGCCGACGTAGTGGAGGAAGTCGACGCCGGAAGCGAGGACCTCCCGCATCTCCGCGCGGGTGAGGTCGTGGCGCACCTCGATGTCGAACTGGACCATGTCGCGGAGCCCATAGAGGTCCGAGACCTTCCCCTCCTCGCGCATCTGTTCGTCGTTACAGACGACGAGCACCGAGATGCGCGACTGCTCGACGGTCCCCGTCTCCAGCCGCCGCCGATAGGCGTCGAGCGTGGCCTTGTTCGCGTCGAGCGGAACGCCGTCACCGACCCAGGCGTGCTCGACCGTCTCGACCGGTTCGGGACGGATGAACTCGGCGGAGGCGAGCGCGGCTCCCGGTTCGCTCGGGGTGTCGGTCCCGCGTGAGTCCGCTCCGCGAGAGTCGGAGACGCCGCCGGTGTCCGCCGGTTCGGTGGAGACCCCGCCCCCCGTCCCGCCGCGGACGAGGGTCCCCGGCTCCGGTTCCGGCGCGCGGAGGAACCCGATCCCGCCGCCGGGACCGGACTCCGCCGGCGTGGCCGTCTCCGGCGACCGGACGATGGAGAGCTCTCCGGCCACGAACGGAAGCGACTCGACGTTGCTCGGATCGGGCCGCACGTCGGTGGTGAGGGTCCACTGCGGGAGCTCCGGCTCGATCCGTTCGAACGGAACCTCGAGGTACGTCCCGAGCCGTTTGGCGAGCGGGGCCTCGTACAGCGCGGCCCAGTCGAGGTCGGCCGCGGTTATCCCCCGCTCGTACAGGTCGACGGGGTAGAACCCCTCCGTCCGGGCGATACAGTCGAAGTGGAACGACTGCCGGAGCACCTCCCCGGCCCGCCGCTCCACGTCCGGCTCGAGGGAGTGTGACCACCCGTCACCCTCGATCCGCGCGGCGGAGCCCGGAACCACCTCGGCCGCGAAGTAGTACGCGAGGGGAACGACGGGGTAGAGATCCCGGTAGGCGGGCGGCACCACGATCCGAACGCCGCTTTCGGGGCGCTCGATCCGGTCCGGAACGCGGAGGTCTTCTCCCGGCTCGATGAGGGGCGGGTGCCCGCGCAGCGTCGGGAACGAACGCTCCGGGCTCGTCGTCTGGAGCGCCGAACCCAGACACGAGACCGCCCTCATCAGCGGCTCGGGCTCCGTCGGCGTCGTGATCGTGCCGGCCGGCTGCTGGTGGAGCGACCGAAATCCGAGGGTCACGTCGGCAGCCGTCTCGAGGTCGATCCGGGTGGTTCGGTCCGTCGTCGCGACGGTGAAACCGGACTCGAAGTACAGGTACAGCTTCGTCGGCGCGGGATCGATCCCGAGGTGGTACTCGCCGGCGGGCATCGCGAGGTCGTCGCCGCGGGCGAGGAGCGCCCCGTCGCTGGATCGCGTCTCGACCACGGCGATCCGCGGGATCTCGATCGATCCGATCTCCACCGTCACGCTCGCGTCGACCGGGAAGTAGTGATCCTCGACCGCGGACGGTCGCGGATCGACCTGCCGATCGGTGTAGAGTTCGAACTGCGTGTTCTCGATGTGATCCGTGACCGTGAGACCGGGCGCGTCACACAGCGGGTCGATGTCGATGCTCATGTACGGTGGACCGCGATCGGCCGTCGGGACGGCACTGAATACCGCCCGTTCGGCGGAAGCCGGTGTAAACCTTGTGTCGGGCGGAAACCGCCGCCGACCGAACGGATAAAGGGGTCGCCGACCCACGTCCGCGTAATGATCACGCTGGGTACGGCGCGAGCGTCCCCCGGTGAGACGGACACCGGCCGTCTCGAAGTGGGCGAGACGCGGGACGGGAGTCCGGTCCGACTGCCCGTCGCCGTCGTCAACGGAGCGGACGGAGGGAAGACCCTCTACGTACAGGCGGTGAGCGACGGCGACGAGCTCAACGGGTTGGGCGTCGTGAACCGGTTCGTTCCCCGGGTCGACCCGACGGAGCTGTCGGGATCGATCCTCGTCGTCGGGGTCGTCAACTACTTCGCGTTTCAGGTGGCCGAACACCGGAACCCGATCGACGACCGGAAGATGAACCGCGGCTATCCCGGCGACGCGGACGGCACGACGAGCGAGCGGATCGCCCACGCGACCTTCGAGGAGGCGAAACGCGCCGATCTGATCGTCGACCTCCACCAGGGCTCGACGAGCCGCATGATAAACGAGACGCGGGTCCGCTGCGGGATCAGACACCACCTCCACGGGGACTGTCTGGAGCTCGCCAAGGTGTTCGGCTGCGGGCACGTCCTCGACATCAAAGGCCCCGACGGCCAGCTCGCTCGCGCCGGTCCCGACCAGGGAATCCCGACGATAGACCCCGAACTCGGCGGCTGCGTCGGCTGGGACGAGGAGTCGATCCGGTACGGCGTCGAGGGGATTTTCAACGTGCTCCGTCACTACGGCTTCCTCGACGGAAGCGTCGAGATCGAACCGCAGGTCCGCGCCCGTGGGTTCGACCAGTACGGTTCCCCGGCGGGCGGGCTCGTCCGGTTCGAGGCCGAACTCGGCGACCGGGTGTCCGCGGGCGAGACGCTCTTCGAGGTGACCGACACGTTCGGCGACCGGAAGGGACGCGTGACCGCAGACGCCGACGGGGTGTTCTGGCGGACTCGGCGGCTTCCGCAGGTCGCCGCCGGCGAGTACGTCTGCTCCGTCGGCACCAACGTCGACCGCTACTGATGACGGGTCCGAACGCTCCGCCGGACGGCCCGGACTCGACCGACACCGCCTCCACGTCGAGATCCCTCGCGTGTCCCGACTGCGGGGCGACGTTTCCGGACCGCTGGCGCTGTACCTGCGGGAGCCCCCTCGAGTTCGCGGAGCCGCTCGTTCCGGGTCACGAACTCCCGACCTCGGAGCGCGGACCGCCGGACTCCGGCGCGTTCGACGCGCGAACCGGGCTGTGGGCCTTCGAGAAATTTCTGGCGGTCGGTAACGACCCGACGGATCGCGTGACTCTCGGCGAGGGGTCGACGCCGCTCGTCGACGCCGACGGAGCGGCGGGCGGTGCGAGCGGCGCGCCCACGGATCCCTGGAACGCCGAGTTCAAACTCGAGTACGTCTTCCCGACCGGCTCGTTCAAGGACCGCGGCGCGACGACGACGCTCACGCGCGCCCGAGAACTCGGTGTCGACCGCGTCGTCGATGACTCCTCGGGCAACGCCGGGGCCGCGATCGCGACGTACGCCGCCCGCGCGGGGATCGACGCCGAGGTGTACGTCCCCGCGGACGTGAAGGAGGCGAAGATCCGGGCGATCCGGCGGGCCGGCGCGACGCCGGTACGGGTGGAGGGATCGCGGGCGGACGTGACCGACGCGTGCGTCGCTGCGTTGGACGGAACCGACACTCGCGACTCCGCCTGGTACGCGAGCCACGCCTGGAACCCCGCCTTCTTCGAGGGGACCGCCACCGTCGCCTACGAGATCGCCCATCAGCGCGACTGGCAGGCACCCGACGCTGTCGTGACCCCGCTCGGCCACGGCACCCTCTTTCTCGGCGCGTATCGGGGGTTCGAGCGGCTCCACGAGGCCGGCTGGATAGACTCGGTCCCGCGGCTCTACGGCGCGCAGGCGGCCGGAACCGCACCGATCGTCCGGGCGCTTCACGGCCCCGAGGCGGCCGATCCCGACGGGAAACGAAACGAGGCGGCGGACGGGATCCGAATCGCGGAGCCCGTTCGTCGGGAGGAGATCCTCGAGGCGATCCGCGAGACCGGCGGCGACGCGGTCGCGATAACCGAAGCGGCCGGCGAGCGGGAGCTGGACCGACTCCACGCCGCCGGCTTCTACACCGAGCCGACGTGTGCGGTCGCGCCGGCCGCCCTTCGCGAACTTCGGTCCTCGGGGGCCATCGACGAGGACGAGGACGTGGTCGTCCCGCTGACGGGAAGCGGGTTGAAGGGGTGACCGGTTGGCGAGACGCTCACGCCGTCACCGACCTCCCCATCACCGACATCCATTTTCCCCGGCGAGTCGTTCGGTCGCGCATGGAGGTCCTCGTCTACGGCGCGGGCGCGCTGGGCAGTCTCGTCGGCGGGTTGCTCGCGCGCGCTCACGACGTGACGCTCGTCGGCCGGAACCCACACGTGCGGCAGGTCCGCGAGGAGGGTTTGCGGATCGTCGGCGAGATCGAGGCCCACGTCCGGCCGCGAGCGGTGACGGACGGTCGCGGACGGTCGGCCGACCTCGCGCTCGTGACCACGAAGGCGTACGACACCGACGCGGCGGCGCGGGCGCTGAGCACCGGCGAGTACGACGCGGTCTGCTCGCTCCAGAACGGGCTCACCGAGGAGCGGCTCGTCACGGCACTCGAATCCACCGTCCTCGCCGGAACGGCGAGCTACGGCGCGCGCCTCCTCGAGCCCGGTCGCGTGCGGTGTACCGGGATCGGGGAGATCGCGGTCGGGTTGCTCGCCGGCGGCGAAAGCCCGCTCGCCGACCGGGTCGCGCGGGCGTTCGACGACGCCGGGATCGAGGCGGTCGCCGCCGCGGACATGCCCCGGCGGCGGTACGAGAAGCTCGCGGTCAACGCCGGGATCAACGGCCCTTCGGCGCTGGCGCGCGTCACGAACGGGGAGGCGGTCGAGGGGCCCGCGGGAGGGACCGCCCGCGAGGCGGCGCGCGAGGTCGCCCGCGTCGCGGCGGCGGGGGGGGCGGATCTGACGGCCGCCGAGGCGGTCGACGCCCTCGAACGCGTCGCTCGAGAGACAGCCGCGAACCGCTCGTCGATGTGCGAAGACGTCGCGACCGGTCGGCAGACCGAGGTCGAATCGATCTACGGGACCGTCCTCGACCGCGCCGATCGGCGGGGCGTCCCGGTGCCGACGTGCCGGACGCTGGCGTCCGTGATACGAGCGTGGGAAGGAGGGCGAGGACTTCGGGAGAACTGAACGGGCGGACGATCGGAGGGAACCTAGCGGGACGCCGCGATCAACACCACTCCTCGAGGACCGTCGCGTTACGCTCGTCGACGGAGAGCCACGCGTTCTCGCGGGAGACGTCGGCGATCACGAGTTCCGATCGCGACGACGAGGAGTCGATCGACGCCATCACGTCGGTCGAGGAGGAGGTCGTCGGCTCCGCGTCCGTCGGCAGCGCCGTCCGCCGGCGGTCGGGGTCCGGGTCGTCCCAGGGGGTGGAACTCCGTGACATGATTGTGATTAGTTCACAGTCATTTAAAACAGTTGCGAACCATACATACGGATCCGTCGATTGAAGCGGACGTACGTGCCGGAATCGACGACGGAGCGGACGGATATCCGTCGATCCGACGGTCGAGGATCTCGGTGCGGTGGGGTTGGAGCAGCGGCAGTACGGGTGGGGTTGGAGCAGCGACGGTACGGTGGAATTGGAGATCGGTGAGACGGCGGGAGACCGTCGAAGCGCCGGCGTGCCGGCACCCCTCCGTCTTCGGCTGCCCTTCGGGGGATACAAGAGGAGCGACGCTGAAAGACGGGGCATGAACGTAGCAGACGCCATGACGCCGCGGTCCGACCTCGTCGTCGTCGAGATCCCCGGCAGCCGGAACGACGTGTTGGAGTACCTCCAGGAGTACGGCTTCTCCTCGGTCCCCGTCGTCAAGAACGTCGACGGCGAGGAGGTGTACCGCGGGCTCGTCTCCCGCGACGACCTCATCGACCAGCCGGACGAGGACCAGCTCGCGCTGTTGATGCGCGAGGTGCCGGCGACGAGTGCGGACGCGACGATCGAGGCGGCGGCCGAGACGATGATCACGGAGCGTTCCCGCCGGCTCCCGGTCGTCGACGGCGACGAGCTGGTCGGGATACTGACCGTCACCGACGTGGTGCGGGCGATCGCGCGCGGCGAGGTCGACGGCGACCGCGCGGTGGGCGAGCTCGCCACCCGCGAGGTCAACGCCACCCACGTCGAGACGCCGCTGCCGGTCGCCGAGCGCGAGATCGGGCTCGCGGGCGTTCCCTACGCGGTCGTCCTCGACGACGACGCCGACATGGCGGGGATCCTCACCGAGGTCGACGTGCTCGAGGTCGCGCGCGTCGTCGAGGGTGAGGCGAGCACGGGCGATTCGATCGCCGAGCAGGACTCCGAGTGGTCCTGGGAGGGGATCAAGGCGACCGGCGCACGCTACCTCCCGACCCGCAACGTCGAGATCCCGGCGGGCGCGACCCGCCACTTCATGACGAACGAGGTCGTCACCGTGGCCGGCACCCGGACCGCGAAGGAGGTCGCCCAGGAGCTGATCTCCAACGACGTCGAGCAGGTCCCGCTCGTGAACGGGACGGAGCTGTCCGGCGTCGTCCGGGACATCGACCTCCTGGAGGGCATCTGATGGCCGGCGCGGACCTCGTCGAGCTCGCGAAGCGCCGCGGGTTCTTCTTCGGCGCGAACGGCGCGTACGGCGGGACCGCCGGCTTCTACACGTTCGGCCCGCAGGGCGCGGCGCTCAAGCGCAACCTCGAGGACGCTTGGCGCGACCGGTTCACGCTCCGGGAGGGAAACCGCGAGATCGAGGCCCCGACCGTGATGCCCGAGGCGGTCTTCGAGGCGTCGGGCCACCTCGAGGGGTTCGACGACATGCTCGTCGAGTGCGGCGAGTGCGGTGAGTCCCACCGAGCGGACCACCTCGTCGAGGACGCGACCGGGATCGAGGACGCGGAGGCGCTCTCCGGCGAGGCGGTCGAGGACCTGATCCGCGACCACGAGATCGCCTGCCCCTCCTGCGGCTCGCCGCTCGCGGGGCGCGACGTCGAGGACTTCAACCTCATGTTCGCGACCTCCATCGGCCCGGGCGACGGCCAGCCCGGCTATCTCCGCCCGGAGACCGCCCAGGGGATCTTCGTCGAGTTCCCCCGGCTGAAGGAGTACGCCCGCGGGAGCCTCCCGTTCGGGATCACCCAGATCGGCCCCGCCTACCGCAACGAGATCTCGCCGCGGGGCGGCCTCCTCCGTCTTCGGGAGTTCACGCAGGCGGAACTCGAACAGTTCATCGACCCCGAGGCGGACGAGCCGCCGCTCCACCGGGTCGAGGACGTCGCTGTCCGGCTCTACCCCGCGACCGAACAGGAGGACGACGCGGGCGAGTACCTCGACACCACGGTCGGTGAGGCGGTCGAGGGGGGGGTCATCGGCTCCCCGTGGGTCGGCTACTACCTCGGCGTCGCCCAGGAGTGGTACGAGCGCGTCGGCGTCGACATGGACCGGTTCCGGTTCCGTCAGCACCTCGCGGGCGAGCGCGCCCACTACGCCGCCGACTGCTGGGACGCGGAGAGCGAGGTCGACGGCGACTGGATCGAGATCGCCGGCTTCGCGTACCGCGGCGACTACGACCTCTCGAAACACGACGCGTACGGCGACGACGCCTTCACGGTCTTCAAACGCTACGACGAGCCGAAGACCGTCGAGCGCGCGACCGTCGATCCGGACATGTCCGTTCTCGGCCCCGAGTTCGGCGGCGACGCCGCCGCGGTCGCGGAGGCGCTGGAGACGCTCGCCGGCCGCGACCCGGACGCCTTCGAGGGCGAGACCGTGACCGTCGAGATAGGCGACGATAGCGGGGACGGCGACGGTGGCGGGGACGGCAGCGACGGCGGGACCCGCGGGATCGAGGTCGACGCCGACGTCGCGAACTTCTCGGTCGAGGAGGTCACCGAGAACGGCGAGCACATCACGCCGCACGTGGTCGAGCCGTCCTTCGGCGTCGGCCGGACGGTCCAGACGCTTTTGGCCCACGCCTACGAGACCGACGAGGTCGACGGCGAGGAGCGGACGTACCTCTCTTTGGCCCCCGAGATCGCCCCGCGCGACGCCGCCGTCTTCCCGCTCGTGACGAACGACGACCGGCTCACCGACCTCGCCGACCGGGTCGCCGCCGACCTCCGTGCGGCGGGGCTGGCGGTCGCGTACGACGACTCCGGCTCGATCGGGCGGCGGTACCGGAGACAGGACGAGGTCGGCACCCCGTTCTGTGTCACCGTCGACCGCGACGGCGTCGAGGGCGACGGTCCCGAGACCGTCACGGTCCGCGAGCGCGACTCGGCGGCGCAGGTCCGGGTCCCGGTCGCGGAGCTGGCGGACGAACTGGCGGCGCTCCGTTCCGGCGGGGCGTTCGCGGAACTGCTCGATCGGTACGAAGTCGTCGAGACGGCCGTCGAGACGACAGAGAACTGACCGTGACGCTCCCGGCGGCGGCGTGGCGCGATCGCGTGGAGTTCGAGCGGCGACTGGTCCACGCGAGCGGCACCCTCTACCCGGTCCCGTACCTGCTCGGATGGATCTCGTGGGCGGAGACCGCCGCGCTGCTCGTCGCCAGCGTCGTCGCCGTCGCGACCCTGGAGTTCCTCCGGATCGTCGTCGGGCTCGATCACGCGGTGTATCGCGCGTTGACTCGCGAGTACGAGACGGACGCGGTCGCCGGTTACGCGCTCTATCAGGTCAGTACCGCCGCGGTCGCGCTCGTCGCGACCACGCCGATCGCGACGCCGACGCTCGCGGTCCCGACGATGTGGATGCTCTCCGTGGGCGACCCGATAAGCGGCGCGCTCGGCGAGAACGGCCCGCGGGAGCCGAAGCGTCCCCTGGTGTGGGTAGTGATGTTCACCGTCTGTCTCGCGGTGACGCTCCCGTTCACGGTGCCCGCGTTCGGTCCGACGGTCGGCATCGCGGTCGCGGTCGCCGGCGCGGTCCCCGCCACGGTCGCCGACGGCGTCCCGCCGATCGTCTACGGGATCGCCCTCGACGACAACCTCACGATTCCGCCCGCCGCGCTCGCCGGGATGGCGGTCGCCGCCGCAGTGTTGGCGTGAATCGAGAGTGATCGGGCCGGCTCGGCCCGAGCCAGCCCGAGCCGGATGGTCCCCTCAACCGCCTCGGGGGATAGGTTCAATGACTCCGCCCGTGTTGGGCGAGCCACCACGATGAGCGCGAAGACGGTGTACGAGACGGTCGAATCGGAGCGGGAACTGCTGTACGACCTCGCCGAGCGGCTCTGGGAGACCCCCGAGCTGGGCCTCCACGAACACGAGTCGGCGGAGGCGCTCGCGACGACGCTTCGCGAGGAGGGATTCGAGGTCGATATGGGCGTCGCCGGGATGCCGACCGCGTTCGTCGCGACCTACGGTGAGGGCGACCCGACGATCGGGATCCTCGGCGAGTACGACGCGCTTCCGGGGCTCTCACAGGAGGTGAAAGCCGAGCGCTCGCCGATAGAGCGGGGCGGGGCGGGCCACGGCTGCGGCCACAACCTCTTCGGGACCGCGACGCTCGGGGCCGCGGTCGCGGTGAAGCGGGCGATCGAGGACGGCGAGCTCGCGGGGACGATCCGCTACTACGGCTGCCCGGCCGAGGAGACGCTCGTCGGGAAGACGTACATGGCTCGCGCGGGCGTCTTCGACGACCTCGACGCCGCGTTGACCTGGCACCCCGGCGACCTGAACACGCCGCGGGTCGGCAGTTCGAACGCGCTCAACTCGCTGCTCTTCGAGTTCGAAGGGGAAGCCGCCCACGCCGGCGGGTCGCCCGATTCCGGGCGAAGCGCGCTCGACGCGGTCGAGCTCACCAACGTCGGCGTCGAGTTCATGCGCGAGCACGTCTCCGACGACGCCCGGCTCCACTACTCGATCCCGGACGGCGGCGACGCCCCGAACGTCGTGCCCGCCGAGGCGTCGGTGTGGTACTTCGTGCGCGCGCCGAGCCGCGAGGAGGTGGAGCGAAACACGGACTGGCTGCGCGACATCGCACAGGGGGCGGCGACGATGACGCAGACCGAGGTCGAAGAACGGTTCCTCTCGGGGTGTCACGACTACCTTCCGAACGGCCCGGTCACGGACGTCATCTGGGAGAACATGGAGGCCGTGGGACCGATCGAGTTCGACGACGCGGACCGTGAGTTCGCCCGCGACCTCCTCGAGACGGTCTCGGAGAGCAACCGCGAGTCGCGGCTCGAGGACCTGCCCGAGGACCTCCGCGAGACGGTCGAGCCGCACGCGCTGTACCCGGACCCGGTCCCACCGTTCAACGAGGACGTGACCTCCGGCGGGTCGACCGAGGTCGGCGACGTGAGCTACATCGCGCCAACCGGGCAGTTCAACGCGGCGACCTGGCCGGTGGGCGCGCCGGGCCACTCCTGGCAGGTCGTCGCCGCGAACGGCGACTTCGGGAAGAAGGGGATGCTCTTCGCCGCGAAGGTGCTCGCCGGGGCGGCCCACGACCTCATGACCGACCCCGAGACGCTCGCGGCCGCGCGCGAGGAGTTCGAGGCGGCGACCGGTGGCGAGCCGTACGAGACGCCGCTGCCCCCGGAGGCGGAGCCGCCGTTCGACATGACTGCCGAGTAGGCTCGAGTGAGCCGGACCGAGGTCCGAGCGAGGCGGCCCCGCGATCACTCGCCCGGCTTCGGATCCTCCCCGGCCGCCGTTCCCCCGCCGAGCCACGAGACGGCCGCCCGTTCGAACGGCTCCGAGTGTCCCATCAGCGTGGTCCCGAGTATCGCCATCACGAGGACGTAGCCGACGGCGAAGGCGTTGAGCGTCGCGGCCACCGCCGGGTCGAACGTGCCGGCCGCGGCCCCGTTGGCGGCGACCGTCGCGATGATGAGCGAGAACTCCCCGCGGGTGGTCATCCCGAGCCCGACGCGACTCGACCGCCAGGCGTCGAGGCCGAACGCGCGCCCGGCGAGGTAGCCCGTGACGAGCTTCGTCGGCGTAGTCACGACCACCGCGAGCGCGACGAGCGCGGCGACGCCGCCGAACAGCGCCGGGTCGGTGACCAGCCCGATCCAGAAGAAGAACACTCCGGCGAAGGTGTCGCGGACGGGCTCCAAGAGCGTCTCGACCTCGTGGACGTAGTCGGTCGCGGAGAAGGCCATCCCGACGAAGAAGGCGGCGACGGCCTCGCTGACACCGAGCGCGAGCGCCGCGCCCGCGATGAACACGACGGTCGCGATCGACCGCAGCGTGACGAACTCCTTGTTGTCGGTCTCCACCAGCCGGTCGAACGCCGGCGTCCCGAACCGGACGAGCCCCAGCAACACGAGGATGAACCCGATCGCGATCCCGACGTCCGTCGCGGCGGCGGCGACGTCGCCGCCGCCGAGCACCAGCGCGGCCGCGACCGCGAGGTAGACGGCGATGAAGAGGTCCTCGTACACCAGGGTGCCGAGCATCGGTTCGGCCTCGTCGTTCGCGATCCAGCCGAGGTCGATGAGCGACTTCGTGATCACGGCCGACGAGGAGATGTAGACGATCCCCGCGAGCAGGAACGCCGGCAGGAACGCGCCGAAGACGAGCCAGCCGAGGACGAGCCCGACGCCGAAGTTCGCGAGGTCGATCGTCCCTGCCGTCCCGATCTCCGAGCGCCGAGCGAGCAGGCGATCGAGGTTGAACTCCAACCCCAGAAAGAAGAGGAGGAAGACGATCCCGAGCTCCGCCCCGAGCGCGATGAACTCCGTCTCCGGGACGTGGACGGTGCCGAACCCGGGGATGGAGAGCCGGCCGAGGACGTGCTCGCCGAGTGCCATCCCGACGACGATGTAGAAGGGGATCACCGACTGTCCGAGCCGGTGTGCGACCGCGCCGGCGACCGCGATCGCGGCGAACATGACGCCGACGTCGAGAAGCGCCACTACCGGTCACCTCCGCGGACGGATTCGTGAGAGTCGCCGGAGCGTGCGCGGCGGCTGAGATGCGCGTGACGCGCCGTCGTCGTCGCCGTCGCGTCCGTCATTCCGTCAGGAGCTCCTCGAAGGCCTCGCAGTTCTCGCGGGTGCCGACCCCGATCACGGTGTCGCCCTCGCGGAGGACCGTGCCGGCGTCGGGGCTGTCGATGACCTCGTCGCCGCGCTGGATGGCGACGACCGCGAGCCCGGTCCGGTTGCCGATGTCGGCGCTCTCCAGCGTCTCGTCGACGAGCGGGGAGCCCGGCGGAAGCTCGTACCACTCGAGGAGGATACCGCCCGGTAGGGTGGTCTCCTGGGTCGCTGGCTCCAGCGGCTGGAAGTGTGCGCCCTCGATGATCGACCCGATCGTGCGGGCGAGATCGTCGCCGAACTCGAAGGTCTTCTCGCTGTCCGCGCTCGGCTCAGGACGGTAGAACAGCTCCCGTTTGCCCGTGTTGTGGATGACGACGATCATCTCGCCGTCGTCGAGTTCGATCTCGAACTTCTTTCCGACGCCCGGAAGGTCGGATTCGGTGATCGTCATACGAAACGTACGACCGCCCCCGGTAATAGTCCTGTACACTACGTCCGTACCCGACGCCGGGGCGGTCGCGGCGGACTCCCGTCCGACGGACGTCTGCCGCCGGCACCAAACGCTAAGTAGACCGGGTTCGAGAAGACACCTATGTGGCGCTCCCCGAGGAGCCGGGACCGTCGGACCGTGGTCTGTATCGCGTGCGGGGAGTCGGTGTTGCGCGAGGACGCGCGCGAGTACGACAAGGAAGGGAACCGCTGGGACCGGCGGGACAAGGAGTTCGAGCACCTCTGTGTCGACTGCGACGACGAGCTCTGTCACCAGCCGCGGGACGGCCTCGAGTCGCTCGTGCTCTCCATCGAGTCCGACGGCCTCTCACAGGAGGAGTTCCTCGCCCGGTACGCCGACGCCGTCGCCGACTCCGCGAAGCACCTCGACGACGGTTAGAACGAACGCGGGGTATCCGACGAACGCGATCGAGTCCCGGTCGAACCTCCCCGACAGGCCTTTCTAACGGACCCGCGTTGGTCCGCGTATGTCAGACGACGAGCCGAAACAGGGCTCCGCCGAGGACCAAGGCCCCGTGACGGTCACCGAGGCGTTGGCCGAGCGGCTGGCCGACAAGCGCGAGGACCTGTTCGAGGAGTTCGGCATTCGCGACGAGTTCCCGCCGGCGGTCCTCCGCGAGGCCGAGGCCCGAACCGAGGGCGTCCCCGAGGAGATCCAAGCCGAGATCGACGAGCGGCGGGACCTCCGTGATCTCACCACCTGGACGACCGACCCGATCGACGCGCAGGACTTCGACGACGCCATCTCGATCGAGCGCGAGGAGGACGCCTACCGGCTGTGGGTCCACATCGCCGACGTGACCCACTACGTCACGCCCGACACCGCGATGTGGGAGGAGGCGGTCGAGCGCGCCAACACGGTGTACCTGCCCGCCTACACGATCCACATGCTGCCGCCGGTGCTCGCCGAGACCGTCTGCTCTCTCGTCCCCAACGAGGACCGGCTCGCGCACACGGTGGAGATGGAGATCGACGACGAGACCCTCTCCTTCGAGGACGTCGAGATCTACAAGTCCGTGATCAACTCCGACGAGCGGCTCACCTACAACGAGTGTGAGAACCGACTGGAGGACCCCTCCCTGCCGCTCGGCGAGGAGAACGAGCTCGCCTACGAGCTGGCGGACCGCATGCACGAACAGCGCAAGGAGGACGGCTCGCTCGTCCTCAACCCGAGCCGCGACCGCGCACACACGATCATCGAGGAGTCGATGCTCAAGGCGAACAAGGCGGTGACGCACACCCTGATGTGGGACCGTGGCGTCGAGGCGATGTACCGCGTCCACCCGCAGCCGACGCCCGACCAGTGGAACGAGGCGTTAAAGGAGATCCAGGAGCTCGACGGCGTCTCGATCCCCGGCTCCGCGTGGGGCGACGACCCCCGGAAGGCGGTCAACGCGGCCTTGGAGGAGTCGCCCGACCGCCAGCTCAACAAGATCCAGCGGGCCGTGTTGAAGGTGATGCCGCGCGCGAAGTACATGAATGACCCGTTCGGCGGCCACCACGCGCTCAACTTCGACATCTACGGCCACTTCACCTCACCCATCCGCCGTCTCTCCGACATGATCAACCACTGGATCGTCCACGAGAACGACGTGCCCGAGAACCTGATCGAGCTCTGTGACCGCGCCAGCGACAAACAGAAGGACGGCGAGACGGCCGAACGCCTCTACAAGCAGTTCCTCCAGGAACAGGGACTCGACCCCTACGCCGTGAACAACCGCGGGCTGGAGGTCGTCGAGGAGGAGGAGGCGAAACACACGGTCTAAAGGGCCATACGACTGATCTACGCGATCGTGCCTGACCACGCGCGTCGAGAGTGATACCCCCGAAGGGTTTTGCTCCTTGACGAATTATCGCCACACATGGCACGAGCCGACCCGGGCGATGTGGACGCACCCGAGAGGGAAATCCGATTGCTGAAGAACCCTGACGGGCAGTGGACGGCTCGTGACCTCCGTCTCGGGGTGACTGCCCAGGGTGACAGCCGGAGTGCCGCGCTCGACGCCCTCGACGACGTCGTCGAGGCGGTAGCGGGCGACGGTGGTCACCCTCCAACCGACGAGGAGATCCGTGACCTCGGCGTCGATCCCGAAACGGGCCGGACGCAAGGCGACGAACTCCCCGACGTGCTACAGTAGCGATGGTGACGCGGGATTTCTCGGGTGAGGACGTGTACAAGGTACTGGTGAACATCGGCGGCTTTCGGCACGTCCGGACCACGGGGGATCACCTGATTCTGCGGTGGGATCCACCGAAACGTCACGACGACACGGACCCTCGCGTCGTGACCGTTCCGCTCCACGACTCGATCAGCATCGGGACGCTCCACGACATCGCTGACGACGCCGGCGCGGAGAGTTTCGAAGCGTTCTGCGAATGGATCGACGAGCATCGGTAGCGTTCTATCTCGGCGGACGGTACACGTCGTGAGCGCCCACTTCATCGGAAGAACGAACCTGAAAACGGACTCCTCTCGCTGATCCCCACGGATCGGTCGAAGCGGTATCGGGACGACGTTGTAGGCTATCGAACCCGCTCGGTCACTCCGCGATGTCGATCGCGGGCCGTCCCGGCTCGGCGTGGCGGGCCGTCTCCGGGTCGGCGTCCGCGGCGCGCTCGACGACGACGGGGGCGTCGAACTCGCGTTCGATCAGCCACGCGGCCGCGCGCAGCGCGGCGTACTCCTCGTCGCCGGAGAGCGTCTCCGAGAGCGCCTCCCGCTCCGCCTGGAGGTCCTGCCCGTAGGACGCCGCCGCGTCTCCCTGATCGCGGATGTGGTCTTCGCTCATCAGCTCGCCGATCAGGTTGTCGGCGTCGCTGTCGATCGCGATCTCGAGCGCGTCGTACTTCCAGTCGGGCGCGACGACGACGTCGATCCGCTTCGGGTCCTGAATGTCGGCGACGTCGACGATGTCGCGGACGTCCTCGCGCGTGTTCGACACCAGCCGTCGGCGGCGCTCCACCGTCTCGCGGTCGGCGGTCGCGGCCGGCCAGTCGGCCTCGACGACGAAGCCGTCCCGTCCGAGCGTCTCCCACAACTCCTCGGCGAGGTGCGGCGCGACCGGCGCGAGCAGTCGGACCGCGGCGTCCAGCCCGCGCTCATAGACCGCGGGGTGCGGCTCCGCGTGCTCGCGGTAGCCCCGGAGCGTCCGGACGAGGTCCTGCACCTCGCGCAACGCGACGTTGAACGTGAGGTCGTCGTACTCGTCCCCGGCGATGGCGACGGCGGCGTCGACCTCGTCGGCGACGTACTCGTCGACCGTGCCGCGGTCGGCGTCCGGATCGGCGGTCGTCGCGTCGCCGGCGGCGTACCCCTCGACGAGGTCGGAGAGGCGGGCTAAGAATCGGTGCGTCGACTTGACGCCCTCCTCGGACCAGTCGAAGTCGCGCTCGGGCTGGGCCGCCTGCATCATGAACAGCCGCGCCGTGTCCGCGCCGTACTCCTCGACGATCCGCTGGGGTGAGACGACGTTCCCCTTCGATTTCGACATCTTCTCGCCCTCCAGTTGGACCATCCCCTGTGCGAGCAGGTTCGTGAACGGCTCGCGGTGTTCGAGCCCCTCCTCGTCGGCCAGCACCTTCGTGAAGAAGCGCGAGTACAGCAGGTGCATCACGGCGTGTTCGATCCCACCGACGTACTGGTCGACCGGCATCCAGTCGTTGGCGCGCTCCAAGTCGAAGGGCGCGTCGGCCAGATCGGGCGAGACGTACCGCAGGAAGTACCACGAGGAGTCGACGAACGTGTCCATCGTGTCGGTCTCGCGGGTCGCGGCCGCGCCGCACTCCGGGCACGTCGTCTCCTTCCACTCCTCGGCGGCGTCCAGCGGGTTTCCGGTCGTGTTGATGAACTCCGGCAGCTCCACCGGCAGGTCCTCGTCCGGCACCGAGACGGGGCCGCAGTCGTCGCAGTGGACGACCGGGATCGGTGTCCCCCAGTAGCGCTGGCGGGAGATGCCCCAGTCGCGCAGCTGGTACTGGGTCGCCGCCTCCGCGCTCTCGACGTCCTCCGTCAGCCGCTCGCAGGCCGTCTCGCTGTCGAGACCGCCGTACTCGCCGGAGTTCACGAGAACGCCGTCGTCGGTGAACGCCGCCTCGCTGGCGTCCGGGGCGTCCGGGATCGTCTCCCCGTCCCACTCGTCCGGCTCCGGGGCGATCACGGGACGGATCTCGACGCCCTTCTTCGTCGCGAACGCGTGGTCGCGCTCGTCGTGAGCCGGCACGGCCATCAGCGCGCCCGTCCCCACGTCCGAGAGGACGAAGTCGGCGACGAAGACGGGGATCTCCTCGCCCGTGACCGGGTTCGTGGCGGTCAGCCCCGTCTCGACGCCGTTCGGCTCGTCGCCGTCTGGGTCGGCCTCGTGGTGGACGAACTCGTGGACCGCGTCGTCCTCCTCGGCCAGCTCCTGGCTGATCGGATGGTCGGGCGCGAGCGCGAAGAACGTCGCGCCGAAGACGGTGTCGACGCGGGTGGTGAACGCCGTGACGGTGCCGTACTCCTCAATTTCGAAGTCCAGTTCGGTCCCGTGCTGCCGGCCGATCCAGTTGCGCTGCATCTGACGCACGGAGTTCGGCCACCCCTCCAGATCGTCGATGGCCTCCAGGAGTTCGTCGGCGTACTCGGTTATCTTCAGGAACCACTGGTCCAGATCGCGGGTCTCGACGGGAGTGTCACACCGCCAGCACAGCTCCGCGTCGCCCTCGACCTGCTCGTCGGCGAGGACGGTCTCACAGGAGGGACACCAGTTGACCTCGGCGTCGCGGCGCTCGACGAGCCCGGCGTCGGAAAAGCGGGAGAAGAGCCACTGGTTCCACTCGTAGTACTCGGGGGTACAGGTGGTGATCTCGCGGTCCCAGTCGTAGCCGAACCCCATCGACTTCATCTGGCCGCGCATCGTGTCGATGCAGTCGAAGGTCCAGTCGCGGGGGTTGGTATCGCGCTCCTTGGCGGCGTTCTCGGCGGGGAGACCGAAGGCGTCCCACCCCATCGGGTGGAGTACGTCGTCGCCGCGCATCCGGCGGTATCGGGCGTACGCGTCCGTGATGGTGTAGTTGCGGACGTGGCCCATGTGGAGTTTTCCGGACGGGTACGGGTACATCCCGAGGACGTACGTCGGGTCGTCGACGTCGTCCGGCGTGCGGTACACGGAGGCGTCCGCCCACGCCTCCTGCCACCGACTCTCGACCGCGGTGTGGTCGTAAGCCTCCTGAGACATCTGCTTATATACTCGTGGTGCGGTCGGCGTCGTATAGCTTTCCATCCACGGGTGCGACGACCAGTAGGTTCTCGTGGTCCCTCTCCGACGTCCGTCCATGGACCACGTCGAAACGCTGGAGTGTACCCTCTGTGGTGCCGAGTACGACCCCGACCAGGTGATCTACACGTGCTCCGAACATCCGGGCGTGAAGGGGATCCTCGAGGTGAGATACGACTACGACGAAGTTCTCGATCGGTTCGACGAATCCCTCGACGGAGACGTCCGCTCGCAGTGGAAGTACCGGGCGTTCCTACCGGTCGCGGACGACGTCGAGCCCGTGACGCTCGGCGAGGGAGGGACCCCGATCCTCGACGCGCCCAGACTCGGCACGGAACTCGGCGTCGACCTCCGGGTGAAGGACGACGGTCGGAACCCGACGGGCGTGTTGAAGGACCGCGCGACCGCGGTCTCGCTGACGAAGGCGCGGGAGTTCGGCATCGACGTCGTCACCTGCGCCTCGACGGGGAACGCGGCCGCGTCGCTCGCGGGCTTTTCCGCCCGCGGAGGCTTCGACTGCCGCCTGTTCGTCCCCGGCGACGCCCCCGAAGGAAAGCTGGCACAGCCGCTCGTCTACGGCGCGGACGTGCTCGGCGTCCGCGGGAGCTACGACGAGGCGTACGACCTCAGCATGGAAGTGACCGAGCGGTTCGGCTGGTACAACCGCAACGCCGCGGTCAACCCCTTCCAGGTGGAGGGGAAACGCACCGTCGGCCACGAACTGGCCGAACAGACCCGCGGGGAGGTCCCGGACTGGCTGGTGTTCTCCATGGGCGACGGCTGTACGATCGCCGGCGGGTGGAAGGGGTTCCGCGAGTTCCACGACCTCGACCTCGTCGAGGAGACTCCGCGGATGCTCGGCGTTCAAGCCGAGGGTGCGAGCGCGATCCACGACGCGTTCCACGGCCACGACGACGCCGACGAGGTCGCCGACACCGTCGCCGACAGCATCTCGGTCGGTCGCCCGCGGAACACGGTGAAGGCCTGCTCGACGCTCGAGGAGAGCGGCGGCGAGTCGGTGCTCGTGAGCGACGAGGAGATCCTCGCCGCCGAGTCGCTCCTGGGGCGAACCGAGGGGATCTACGCCGAGCCCGCGGGGGCCGCCCCGGTGGCCGGCCTCCGGAAGGCCCGCGACGCGGGCATCGTCGACGAGGGAGAGTCGGTCGTCGTCGTCGTCACCGGAAACGGACTGAAGGACACGAAAAGCGGGATGCGGGCGGGTGGCGAGGTCGAACGCATCGACCCCGCCATCGGCGACGTGGTCGAGCGGTACGACGGGGGAGACTGAGCCGGAGGGGTCGGGTCGGTCGAACCGGCGGGGACGCCTACAGCTTCTCGGCGTTTCGCGCCTGCTCGACGCGTCGCGTCGCCTGCTCGACCCGCTTTCCCGTCGCGTTCGCGAGTCCGGGCGGAAGCCCCTCCCGTGCCGCCGCGAGCCGCTCTTCGATCCGGGCGATCCGGTCGAGCACGTTCGCCAGCTGGCGCTCCGTTCCCTCCCCGTCGCCTTCGCGGGCGCGCTCCTCGGCCCGCCGTGCGGCCGCGACCGCGGCTGCGAGGGCTCGCTCGAGCCCGTTCACCGCGTTCGACGGGCCGCCGGAGCTTCCACCGGCGGAGCCGCCACCGCTCCCGCCGCCGGAACCGTCGTCCTCGTCGTCGTCGTCCTTGTCGTCGTCGTCGTCCTTGTCGCCGTCGCCATCATCGTCACCGCTCCCCGCCGCGGCCGCGACCGCGGCGCGCGTTTCCTCCGCCACGTCGGCGACGTAGCCGGCGAGCGGGGCCGCCCCGGTCTCCGGACGCTCGATCCGGATCCCGTCGTCGGACTCCGGGTCCGGGTTGACCCGATACGCGCCGATCTCGTCGGCGGCGTCGCGCACCTCGGCCGTGTAGGCACCCCCGGCGTGGACGTACACGGCGTCGGTTCCGTCCGTCGACGACTCGTACATCCGGCCCGCGAAGTCGTCCTCGAGGGCCGTCCCGACCACGTCGATCTCGGCCTCCTCGTCCGTGACCTCCAGTTTCGTGGCGTCCTCGCGCGCGACGAGCGGGACCTCCCCGTCGACCCCGGCGACCGTCATCCGGTCGGTCGCGGTCCCGTCGGATCCGTTCCCGTCGGATCCGCTCCCGTCACCCTCGGTCCCGTCGGATCCGGCGTCCGGAACCGTCAGCCGCTCGCTGTGCGGGGCTCGTCCCGCGCCGTTGACCGTGAGTCGGTGGTCGCCGGGCTCGACGTCGCGGACGACGGCGACGCCGCCGAACGTCGGGATCGCCTCCGGATCGCTCTCGAGCAGCGCGACCGCCTCGACGCCGACGTCCGTCGTCGTCAACCCTTCGTTCTTGGGGGCGTCGTCACTCGTGACCGCCTCCGTCACCCGCGTGACGACCGTGTTCACCGGCGCGGGCTCGCCGATCGCGTCATATCGGTCGGCGAGCTCCGCGCGGTGGTTCGGCGCGGTGATGTCCGCCGCCGGGGCGTCGTAGCGTGGCTGCTCCCAGGGCACCCCTGTCGTCGTGATGTGGCCAGCGACCGCGTCCTCGACGGCCTCCGGGACCGCGAACTCGAAGCTCAGTTGCGGCCCGACGAACGCGTCGATCCCCTCGAGCTCCGCGGTCTCGACGAGGTCGTAGGCGACGACGCCTCCACCGCCGCCCCGGTTTTCACCGTCGTCGTTGCCGCCGCCGTCGCCCTCGTCGGCTTCTCCGCCCGCCGTCTCGAGTCGCTCGGCGTGCTCGAAGGTGACTCCCGTCTCGCGGGTCGGGAGGTCCGTCGGCGGCGACGTCAGCGCGTCGAGCGACCGGATCGTGAGTGCGTCGTCGATCAGCGACTCACGGTCGACCGCCGGGAGCCGCTCGTGGTCGTACACCGGCTCGCCCTCGTACTCCGGGACGACGAACGGGAGCCGCGCTCCCTCGTCGCGGGGGAGCCCGTAGGCGAGCGGCACCTCCGCGAGGTCCTCGACCCCCTCGATCGCGGTGTTCGTGATGTCGGCGAGCAGCCCGTCAGCGCTCACGCGCTGGAACCGATCGGGGACCTCGTTGACCGACAGCGTCGAGGAGTGCGAGCCGAGCTCCGGAAGGATCCGGGGGACCACCTCCGGATCCGGATCGAGGAACTCGTTGTTCGGGACCCGCCTCGAGTGCGAGCTGGCGACGTACAGCTGCGGCTCGTCGGTCTCGCCGTCGACGAAGACGTGGAGGACCTCCCAGTCGTGCCAGTGGAAGTTGGTCGTGAACTGGTCGAACGCGGAGTAGAACCAGAACTGGACGGCCTCGAGCGGGGAGTCCTCGTACTCGACGCCGTGGTAGAACACGGTCGGGTCGGGCGGTGCCGGCGTTCCCGCCGGATCGCCCGCGGTCCCCTTGAACCGCTCGTGGTAGCCGTTCAGCGCGTCGAAGCCGTCGACGACCATCTCGCCGTCACGCTCGCTCGTGTAGGGCCGCGGGTCGGTCGGGAACCACGGCTCGTGTACGTCGAAGTACAGCGTCGGAGCGAACCGCTCGGCGAGTTCGGAGAGCCGATCCTCGTCCATTCCCGTCGTGTCGCCGTCGTCCTCCCGCCGGAGGGCGGAACACCCCGCGATCGAGGCGCTCCCGAGGCCGGCGACGGCGCCGAGGACCGTCCGGCGGTCGACCGTGGACGGGTTCCCCGTCACGAGCCGATCCCGTCCGGAGCGCACGTTCGCGCGTGGTTCGGGACGCTCTCGGAAGTCTTTCGGAACGCTCTCGAAGCCATTCGTTCGGAGAGGGACACAGAGCGGAATAAGCCTTCTGACGCCCGGATCGCAGCGTCGGGAGCGAACTCGCGAAGCGGCGACGATCGGGAGAACGTATTTGTGCGCGAAGCCGCCACGTCCGGTCATGGACACGAAGCGGGCCCTCTACTACGCCGCGATCGCGATCGGCGTTCTGATGGCGGTGAGCGTCGTGGTCTCGGTCGTCTCGGCGATCCTGAGTCTCGCGTGGGCGGTGATCTCCACGGCGGTGACTCTCGCCGTCCTGTTCGGGATCGTCTACGTCGCGTACCGGGCCGGATCGTGGCTGTCCGGCGACGGCGGCGGCGATCCGACGTCGATCGACTCGGTCGGCGGATCGCGGTCCGAATCGACCGAGACCTCCACGGACCGGCAGGAGCGGCTCCGTCGGCGGTACGTCGAAGGCGAGATCGACGAGGCGGAGTTCGAACGGCGGATCGCCCGGGAACTCGAATCGGAGGACCTCGACGAGATCGACCGGGAACTCGAGCGGGAGCGGTGACTCGCGGTCGAACTCGACGGGAGGACATCGTCGAACGCCTACACGACAGTCCGTTTCACGGTTCGACGATAGGCTCGTCCGTGTGAATCCCGTTCGCGCATCGACGATCGTCCTCGGAACGGCACCGCCACGCTTTTTCCACTTCCCTCAATCAGTTTAACCGATGCCCTCCAACAAGGCGACCGCAGCGGCTCCGTTGACGACTGGCGTTTTGCTCGCCGGGACGGCCGTACGAGAAGTGGTACGGCACGGACCCGAAACGTGGACCACGCTGGCACTCGCCGGCGGCCTCTCCGCCGTCGCAGTCGGACTCGGCGTTCTAACTGGCTTCCGTGGGTTCGGCTCCGGTGAGGACGACTCTGACGGATCCCGCCGTCGGACGACGGTTGCTCTCGCCGGTCTCGCACTGACGTGTTTCACCGTCGCTGCCGGGATCGCACTCGCGTAGGCGACGCCCTCCGTGACACCCCGCTCGACGGGGCTAGAACCGGTCGCGGAGCTCCTCTCGGAGGTCCTCGAGGTCGAGGTCCTTCATCGAGAGCAACACCAGCAGGTGGTAGACCAGATCGGCGCTCTCGTAGGTGAGTTCCTCGATATCGTCGTCCTTCGCCGCGAGGATCGCCTCCGTCGACTCCTCGCCGATCTTCTCTAACACCGCGTTCTCGCCCTTTTCGTGGGTGAAAAGCGAGGCGGTGTAGGACCCCTCGGGTAACTCCCGCTTTCGCGACTCGATGGTCGCGAACAGCTCGTCAAGGACCGCGTCGTCGTCGGCGGTCCCGTCGGGAGCGTCCACGTCTCCGCGTTCCGCCTCGTCGTCGGTCACGCCTCCACCTCGCTACCGGGGAAGAAGGCGAGGTCGTGGATCCGCGAGTCCTCGGTGAGCTCGGGGTGAAACGAGGTGGCCACCACCGGGCCGTCCCGCACCGCGACCGGGCGGTCGTCGACCGTCGCGAGCGTCTCGACGCCCTCACCGACCTCGTCGATGGCTGGCGCGCGGATGAAGACCGCGTGGAACGGCTCGGAGAGCCCCTCGACGGGGACCTTCGCCTCGAAGGAGTCCTTCTGTCTGCCGAACGCGTTGCGGTCGACGGAGACGTCGACGACCCCGAGCGCGTCGACCCGGTCGTCCTTCGCGTCCCGCGAGCACACGATGAGCCCGGCACAGGTCGCGAGCACGGGCTTTCCGGCCGCGACGTGCTCGCGGATCTCGGGAGCGATCCCCTCGCGGTGGATCAGCCGCGAGATGGTCGTCGACTCCCCGCCCGGCATGAGGAGGACGTCGCAGTCGGGGACGATACCCGAGTCCCTGACCTCGACGACCTCCGCGGACTCGCCGTGTGCGGCCGCGGCGCGGCGGACCGCCTCGGCGTGTTCGGCCACGTCGCCCTGGACGGCGATGACGCCAGCTTTCATACCTCCGCTCGGCGGGGCACGTCCAAAAAGGGCGCGCTACGACGATCCAACACCGTGACGACCCGGTCAGTAGACGACGAGCGCGAGGTACAGCTGGCCGATCCCCGCAAGCACCATCACCACGCCGGCGACTCGCTTCAGTTTCCCCGAATGGGCCATGACTCGCCCGGCGTTCGTGAGCAGTCCCATCCCGGTCGCCACGGTCGTCGCGACCATCAGGACGGCGACGACGCCGGCGTAGACGCCGAGCAACAGCAGCGCGGCCTCGGCCGGGAGCGCGATCGCCCGGGCGATCACTGCGAGGAAGATCGGCGCGACACAGCCCGCGCCCGCCAGCGCGTAGCCCGCGCCGAAGACCCCGAACCCGAACACGCTCGCCCGGCGCTTCGGGAGCGGGACCGATATCGACGGGGTCCGGCCGGCGAGCACTAACAGCCCGAAGACGACGAGCAGCCCCCCGACGAGCGACTCGAAGACGGTGATGTTCGAGAGCGTCGAGTGGCCGACCCGGACGGTCGCGCCCGCGAGGAGGGTGAAGGTCGCCAGCACGCCGAGCCCGGCGGCGATCCCGCGGGATCCGGCCCCCGCGATCGAGACCTCCTCAGCGTCGGTCTGGTTCACGTAGAACCCGACGTAGCCGGGTAAAAGCGGGTACGCACACGGCGAGAAGAACGTCGCCACGCCGGAGGCGACCGCGAACGACAGGTCCGTCGCGAGGGCGGTCCCGGTCATCTGGCGGTGGCGTCGATCATCAGTCGAGTACGTTCTCGATCTCCTCGACGATCCGATCCGCGGTGTGGACCTCTGAGTCCTTCCACGCGATGCGACGGTCGGCGTCGATGACGACTGCGGTGGGAAATCCCTGAACGGTAACTCGAGATGATAGTTCGGCGGTGACGTCCGCCCCGACGAGCCAGTCGCCGTCGTGCTCGCGCCACCAGTCGACGACCGTCTCCTCGCTGACCGCGCCACCGACATCCTCCGTCGTCACCGAGACGAATAAGGCCTCGTCGCCGATCCGGTCGTGCGCCTCCGCAAGGGCAGGCATCTGCTCGGCGCAAGGAGGACACCACGTCCCGAAGAAATCGACGAACGTGACTTGGTCCTCCGCCGGGATCGTCACCTCACCCTCACGGCTGCCAGGCGCGTCGATCGTCGGTATCGTCGTCAGCTCGACCGCCTCGGCCGACGAGCCGCCGAGTGCCTCCGGAACGGCACCCATCGCGACCGCGCCAGCTCCTCCCAACGCGCCGACGCTCGCGATCCCGGCGAGGAGGTGGCGGCGCTCCATCCTACGCGTTCACCACCCGTTCGAAGTCGCTCACGAGCCGTTCGATGTCCGTCTGTGGCCCCTTCGGGTACGCCCGCTCGACGATCCCGTCCTCGTTGGCGAGGAGGATGAGCCCGTAGTGCGGGAACTGGTACTCCAGGTTCTCGTAGTCGTCCGCGGGGTCCTTCTCGATCACGAGTCCGAAGTCCTCGTCCAACAGCTCCTGACCCGCCTCGTAGCTCTCCGGGCGGAGAAAGTGCCAGTTGCCGGCGTCGAGGTCGACGCCCTGCTGGCCGGCGTACTCGCGGAGGACGTCGGCGGTGTCGCGCTCGGGGTCGAACGTGAGCGCGAGGAACGCGGACTCGTCGGCGTACCCCTCCTCGGCGGCGACCGCCTGTGCGCGCCGGAGCCGGAGGATGAGCGCGGGACAGACGCCGTCCGGGCAGTTGGTGTAGAAGGAGGTCCACAGGACGGCCCGCTCGCCCTCGAACTCCTCGGTCGCCACCGTCTCGCCGGTGATCGGGTCCGGGACGGTGAAGTGCGGCATCTCGTCGCCGTAGCTCGGGTGGGAGGCTTCGCTCAGGTCCTGCTCCGGCGGGCCGAGTATCGTCCCTTCGGCCCCGGAACTCCCCAACACGCCGAGACAGCCGGCGCTCCCGGCGACGGCTGGAACGGCGAGCGACCGCAGATAGTGGCGACGATCCATACCGGAGGGCGGGGCCTCGCGAATAAGTCCGTTTCGTCCAGTCCCGACGATTGACGGAGAACGAACGCGCCTACGCGACCGTCAGCGAGAGGATCTGGACGAAGACGCCGAAGAGGACACAGAACGCGAGGACGGTCTTGGGATTGATCGCGATGGCGTTGCGGTCCTGCGAGTCGAAGTACCGGACGAGGCCCGCACTGGACATCAGTCCGCCGGAGTTGCTGCCGCTGCTCATGTCCCGACGTTCCGCGTCGTCGGGCGTAAGCGTTTCGTCTCGGGGATTCACCCGATCCGCCGGTCGTCGGTCACCCCATCTCCCCGCCGCGTGAGAAACCCTTATCGGCGAGCCGACGCTACGTGTCGGCGAACCATGACCGTTCGAGTGCTGGATTTCTACGCCGACTGGTGCGGCCCGTGTAAGACGCAGGACCCGATTCTGGAGGAGGTCCAAGAAGAGCTCGGCGACGCCTTCGAGCTACAGAAGGTCGACGTCGACCAGGAGCAGGACGTCGCCAATCAGTACCAGGTCCGATCGCTTCCGACGCTCATCGTCGAGAACGACGACGGCGTCGTCGACCGGTTCGTCGGGGTCACTCAGAAGGAGGACATCACGGCCGCGATCTCGGAAGCCGGCGCGTAGTCGGCACGCAGGAGCGGACGGACCCCCGCGCCGACGCGTCTCGCAACCTTTTACAGCGCCCGCGTGCTCACGAGGAGTATGGCCAGTTTCGACGCCGCGGAACGCCGCAACCTCGACCGACAGATCTGTATGCGCTGTAACGCCCGCAACGCGCCCGACGCCGGGCGCTGCCGCAAGTGCGGCTACACCAACCTCCGCCCGAAGGCGAAGGAACGCCGCGCGGCCTGAGCCGGTTCGGCCCGTTCCGACCGAGACGGCTCCTCCCGCCGTCCGAACCACCGTCCGTTCTCCGGACGCCGACAGGCCGAGCCGCCGCCCTAATCGCCGTCGCCCGCGGCCGCGCTCTCGCCGTTACCGCGTTCGGCCATCATCTCGGCCGCCCGCGTCGCCCACCCGGAGTACCGGAAGCCGACGGCGACGACGAGCGCCATCCAACTGTACGCGAGGAACACGCCGACGTACGCGCCCGGCGGGCCGAGGCCGGCGGTCCGGCCCAACACCCAGGAGGCGCCGAGGAAGAGTCCGAACATCCCCGTGAGCCGCGCCGCGAACGGGATCCGAGTCTCGCTCGCGCCTTGGAGCGCGCCGGACAGCGACGTGAAACAGGCGAGCGCGCCGCCCGCGAGGCCGTAGACTCGCGCGAAGTCGACGGCGTACTCGACGGTCGCCGGATCGGACGTGAAGAGCCGGACGACCGGCGGCGCGACCGCGACGAGCGCGAGCCCGACGCCCCCGACCGAGAGGAACCCGAGCGACGCGACGGCCCACCCGTCGAATCGGGCCTCCTCGGGGTCGCCCGCGCCGAGCGCCTGCCCGACCAGCACCGAGGCGGCGACGTTGTACCCGCGCGAGAGCGGGCCGGTCACCTGCTGGTAGACGCGGCGACCGATCTGGAAGCCGGCGTTGACCGCCTCGCCGAAGCCGAGGAGCAGCGCGTTGAAGGGGAACTCCGCGGCCTCGGAGCTGAACCCCTCCGCCACCCGCGGCGCGCTCACCCGGAGCAGCTGTCCCGCGATCGTCGGGTTCCGCGGACGGACGAACGCGGCGTCAGTCCACGGCCCCCGTATCGCAGCACACAGCAGCCCCGCCGTGAGGACGTTGGCGGCCCCGGTCGCGAGCCCGACGCCGACGATCTCCAGCCTGGGGAGTCCGAACAGCCCGAGGCCGAGGAGGACCGACCCGACGATGTTGAGCGAGTTCGCGAGGACGTTCACGTACATCGGCGTCCTGGTGTCGCCGGTGCCCTGAAGCGCCCGTGCGGCCACGAGCGCGACGTGTCTCGCCGGGGCCGTCGCGAAGACGATCGCGAGGTACGCCGAGCCGAGCGAGACGACCTCCGGCGGGGTCTGCCGGCCGACGAGCCGACCGAACACGTCGATCGCGGCCTCGCCGAGGAAGAACCCGAAGAGGACGAAGGGGACCCCGGCGAGCGCGCCGAGCAGGATCGCCTGCGTGATCGCCTCGTCGCGGGTCGCCGTCTCGCCCGCGCCGGTGTCCTGCGAGGAGAGCGCGATCGCGCCGCCGCCGAGACCCAGTCCGATCCGGAGCGGGAACCGCGCGTACAGGTCGGCGAGGCCGATCGCGACCACCGCGGCCGGCGAGAACAGCGCGCTGACGACGACGTCCGTCGTCCGCATCGCGGTCCGGAACGTCTGTTCGGCCATCACCGGCCACGCGAGCGCGAACACGCGTCCCCAGACACGCCGGACACGCGGGAGATCCATTCGTCACCGAGGAGGGACCCCGTCGGGTTCTAGCTATCGGAGGCGCTCGAGTCCGCCGACTGCTCCGGGTCGGGTGCGCGCCGGGACGTCGAAACGGCCGTCACTCGCTCGCGGGAACGTCACCTCGAACTGCGTCCCGCCGAGGTCGGCCTCCTCGACCGAAACCGTGCCACCGTACTCCTCGACGAGGCTGCCGACGATGAACAGCCCACCCCTCTCGGAGCCGTCGCTGCGGTCGCCGTCGCTCCCGGCGGTCGTGTTGCCCGCGTCGTCGTTCCCAAACAGTGTGATCCGCTGTTCGGGCGGGATTCCGGGACCGTCGTCGCCGATCGACAACGTGACCGTACCGTCTCCCTCGCCGTCGCTGATGGCGACCCGGAGGGTGGCGTCGCCGCCCGCGTGCTCGACGGCGTTCTCGACGAGGTTGTCGACGACGGAGCGGAGGCCGTCGTTCGCCGTGACCGGGGCCGTCTCCGTGAGGTCGGTCTCGACGGTCACGTCGGTCCGCTGTGTGACTCCGTCGAGTATCTCCCGAGTGACCGCCGCGAGGTCGACCCGGTGGAGATCGGCGTCGCCCAAGAGGGCGTCGGCGACGGCGCTCGTCGTCTCGAGTCGATCGAGTCCCTCGTCTGCCTTGGCCGCGATCACCGTCGCGGCGTCGCGTCCGTCGGGACCGTCTCCGCGGTCAGAGCCGTGCTCGGTTCCGTCGTCGCCGTCGTCGCCGCGCGAGGCCTCTCCGGCGAGGTCGGCGTATCCGCGGATCGTCGAGAGGTCGTTCCGGAGGTCGTGACGAAGCAGGTGGTTCACGAACGAGACCGCCCGGTTGGCGTCGCGTGCGCGGCGGGCCTCCGCTTCCTGGAGCACGGCGAGATATCCCGAGATCGCGCCGCCGAGCGCTCCCGATCCGGCGGCGACCAACAGCGGAAAGGCGGGTTCGACGAGGGGGCGCCCCTCGATCGCCCGGACGAGGAGCGTCGCGCCGATCGCGCTCGATGCGAGAAACGTGCCTGCGGCGGTCCAGCGAGCGACGCGGCCCTCCTCGACGCGGGTAAAGCCGGCGTCTCGGACCCGAACCCCCGCATAGACGACGCCGAGGGTGATCCCGCCGTCGAGCGTCAGCGCGAGTGCCGGACCGAGTGCCCCCTCGACGGTCCCGATCTCGGTTCCGTGGTGGATCGTCGCGGCGAGCAACAGGAGACTGCCGATCCCGACGACGACGGCGTAGCCCCGGGGTTTCCACACGATGTCGCGTTCTTCAGCGTCCTCCGACAAAAACCGTTGTGTGTCGCGGATCGATCGGCGGTAGCGTCCGTCGGCCCCGAACGTTCAAACGCCCGAACGACGCAGACGCCCCATGGACGTCTTCGTCTACGGGACCCTCACCGAGCCGGACCGGGTCGGGGAGCTGCTCGACTCGTTCGTCTTCGTCGGGTCGGCGACGCTCTCCGGGCTTCGACCCGTCGAGGGGCGCTACCCGACGCTCGCGCCGGGCGGGGAGACGGCGGGGCGGCTCCTCCGAACTGACGAGGTCGGCACGCTCGACGCGTACGAGGGCGTCGAAGACGGGCTTTACGTCCGGGTCACGGCCCCGCTCGACGCGCCCGACGGTTTCCCCGAGGAGGCGACCGTCTACGTCGGCGACCCGCGGCGGCTCGGCGCGGACGCGACGTGGCCGGGTCAGGGAGAGTTCCGCGAGCGGGTGAAGCGGTACCTCGACCGGACCGACGTCGCGGTGCGTCTCGACTCGTCTTCGCCCGTCTGACACAGGTCTGACGACGGATCGAGGTCGACGCCGTCCCGCAGTTTCACTTTCACTCCGCCTGCCGGACCTTTTTGTATCGCGGCCCGCTGTGTTCAGTCGCACGTCACACGCGTGCATTCCCCCTTTCACACGTTCCAGCGCGAGCGACGCGGCGAAGGTTCCCCGAACCGCTCGTACGTCGGAGCGCGGACGACGACCGGAACCGATTAGCCCGCGGCGTCGCCACGGGGCCGTATGATATCGTTGGCCGACATCGAGGCCGCGCGCGAGCGAGTCGACGGCGTCGCCCGCCACACGCCGCTCGAGCGCTCGCGGACGTTCTCGGAGATGACCGGCGCGGACGTCCACCTCAAGCTCGAGAACTTCCAGCGTACCGGGGCGTTCAAGATCCGTGGGGCGACGAACCGGATCGCGACGCTCCCGCCGGAGGCTCGCGAGGCCGGCGTCGTCACCGCCAGCGCCGGTAACCACGCGCAGGGCGTCGCGCTCGCCGCCGAGCGCGCCGGCGTCGACGCCACCGTCGTGATGCCGAAGTTCGCGCCCGTCTCGAAGGTGAAAGCCACCCGCGGGTACGGCGCGACCGTCAGGCTGGAGGGGATCGATTACGACGAGGCGCAGGCGGTCGCCCACGACCTGGAGCGCGAACAGGGGCTGACGTACGTCCACGCCTTCGACGACCCGGCAGTCATGGCCGGACAGGGCACCCTCGGACTGGAGATCGCCGACGACCGCCCCGACCTCGACACCGTCGTCGTCCCGATCGGCGGGGGCGGGCTGATCTCGGGCGTCGCGGTCGCGGTCAAGGAGCGGCTCGAGGGCGTCCGCGTCATCGGGGTTCAAGCGGAGGGCGCGGCCTCGGCGGCCGCGTCGCTGTCGGCGGGCGAGATCCGCGAGATCGAGGGCGTCGACACCATCGCCGACGGGATCGCCACCCGGTCGATCGGCGAGGAACCCTTCGCGGTCATGCGCGAGTACGTCGACGAGGTGGTTACCGTCGATGACCGAGAGATCGCCTTAGCGCTCACGCTGCTCTTAGAGCGCTCGAAGACGCTCGTCGAGGGAGCCGGCGCGGTCGCGCTGGCGGCGACGCTCTCGGAGGCGTTCGACTACGGCGACGACGAGACGATCGTCGCCGCGTTATGCGGCGGCAACATCGACCTCAACCGGCTCGGCACGGTGGTCCGCCGCGGGCTCGTCCAGATGGGTCGATACCTCAAGATCACCGTCGATCTGAAGGACCGGCCGGGCGAGCTCGAGCGCGTCTCGAGCATCGTGGCGCGCGCCGGCGCGAACGTGTACGCGGTCCACCACGACCGGACCTCGCGGGACGTGGCGGTCAACGCTGCGGAGCTCGAACTCGAGCTCGAGACCGACGACGCCGAACACGCCGCGAGCATCGTCGAGGAACTCGAGGCCGACGGCTACGAGGTCGAGGTGCTGTCGTAGAAGGCGCGTAAACGAAGCGCTCAGTCGTCGCCCTCGGCGGCGACGGGCTCGGGCTCGTGGAGTTCGCCGGCGCGCTCGCGGTCGGAGAGGTAGTCGTCGGCGTCGAGCGCGGCCTTCACGCCCATCCCGCCGGCGGTCACCGCCTGCTGGTAGTGGTGGTCGACCACGTCGCCCGCGCCGAAGATCCCCTCGACCGCGGTCGCGGTCTGTCCCCCGTCGCGACCCCCCTGCGTCAGGAGGTAGCCCGCGTCGTCGAGCTCGACGCCGGTCCCCTCCAGGTACGCCGTGTTCGGGGTGTGGCCGATGGCGTAGAACACCGCGCCCACGTCGAAGTCGTACTCGTCGACTTCCTCGGCGGTCGCGGGGTCCTCGAGCTTCTCCGTCGGGTGGCCGTCGGGGTGCTCGACGAGCGTGACGCCCGTGATCCCCTCCTCCGCGGTGCCGTGGATCTCGGTGAGCTCCGTGTTCTTCAGGATCTCTATCTCGCCGTCCTCCACCTTGTCCATCACGCGCTCGATCCAGACGTCCTCCGCGCGGAACTCCTCGCGCCGGTGCGCGATGTAGACGGTGTCGGCGAACTTCGTCAGGAAGTTGGCCTCCTCCATGGCGGCGTCGCCGCCGCCGACGACGAGCATGTCCTCGCCGCGGAAGAACGCCCCGTCACACGTCGCGCACGTCGAGAGCCCGTACCCCATCAGGTCGTCCTCACCGGGGACGCCGAGCGTCCGGGCGCTGGCACCGGAGGCGGCGATCACGGCGTCGGCGGTGTAGACGTCGCCGTTCGTGAGCTCGACCCGGAAGTGTCCCTCCGGCCGTTTTTCCACGTCGTCGACGATCCCGCTCCGGAGCTCCGTCCCGAACTTCTCCGCCTGCGCGCGCATCTCGTTTATCAGCTCCGGACCGGAGATCCCCTCGGGGAAGCCCGGGTAGTTCTCCACGTCGGTCGTGAGCGTGAGCTGGCCGCCGGGCTCGTCGCCCTCGATCAACAGCGGGTCGTTGTTCGACCGGGCCGCGTAGATCGCCGCGCTCAACGCGGCGATCCCGCTCCCGGCGACGAGGAGCCGTCGGTGCTCGAGTATTTCATCGCTCATACTATACTGTTCGTGACGCCGGGATATGTAGGTTGCGCCCGACGTTCGGCGTGCGGCGACGGACGGGGGTCGAAGACGCCCGGCGTCACTCCGGGAAGTCCGCGTCGATCGCCTCCGGCGTCGTGCCCGTCGGCGGCGCGGACGATTCGGAAAGCGCCTCGAAGAACCGCCCCGCGACGAACTCCTCGACGACGTCGGCGAGCGACTCGTCCTCGGCGACGGTCTCCAAGATCCCGAACGGGACCTGTGCGCCCGCCATGTTGGCGTGACCGCCCGCGGATCCCGCCTGTGCGAGCGCGTCCCGGAGCAGTTCGCCCACGTCGAGGTCGGTCCCGCGGGCGCGAGCCGACCCGTAGATCACCCCGTCCATGTACCCGTACACGAACGTCACGGCGATCCCCTCGAGATCGAGCAGCCGGTCGGCCGCCTGTGCGAGCGCGTCACGGTCGGTGATCTCGCCGACGCAGCTGGCGACCGTCGAGCCGCGGACGTCACGCCGGCCGATCGCGGTCGCGAGCACGCGAAGCGTCTCCGGGCTCACGCTCGGGCTCTCGACCCGGTCGAGCGTCGACTCGTCGACGTGCGGCGTCAGCGACGCGGCGGCCTCGAAGTCGGGGATCGACACCTCGCGGGTGAAATCCCGCGTGTCGATCCGGATCCCGTACAGCAGCGCGGTCGCGAGCGCGCGGTCCGGATCGATCCCCAGCCGCGAGAGGTACTCCTCGATGAGCGTGCTCGTCGCGCCCGCGTCCGGTCGAACGTCGACGAACGTCCCCTCGACCGGCCCGCGAGGCGGGTGGTGGTCGATCACCACGTCGACCGGCGTTCCCTCCGGCAGCGAGTCGTTGATCCCCGCTCGCGAGTGGTCCACGAGGGCGATCCCGCCGTACGACTCGAGATCGATCCCGTCGACGGTCGAGAGCGAGAGGTCCAGTAAGTTGACCATCGCGCGGTTCTCCTGATGGGCGATCTCCCCGCCGTAACAGGGATCCGCGGAAACGCCGACGCTCTCGGCGATCCGGGCCAGTCCGACCGCGCTCGCGATGGCGTCCGGGTCGGGGTTGTCGTGAGCGACGACGAGGAGCGGGCCGGAAAGTCCCCGTATCGTTCGGATCAGTCGCGGGGGGCGCTCCGTCGCTCCCGGCGGTCTCGTCGATATGGCCGATCGGTCGAAGGCGTGGTCGGTCCCGGAGTCGAGTTCGTCGAGACCGACCGCGTCGCGGACGCGCGTCGCCACCGCCTCCACCGGGTCGACGACGCGGTCCGCGACCGACTCCAGGGCGTCGACCTGCTCCGCGGTCGGTGCGGTGCCGACGTGCGCGACGATCATGGCGTCGGGGTAGCGATCGCGAGCCGCG
Organism: Halorubrum cibi; assembly: GCF_900182635.1. GTDB lineage: Archaea > Halobacteriota > Halobacteria > Halobacteriales > Haloferacaceae > Halorubrum > Halorubrum cibi. The sequence continues at coordinate 410,800 of NZ_FXTD01000001.1, forward strand.
GACGCGGCGGCGACGTTCCTGGCCGGGTCGTCGCTCGCGACCAACACGACCGCGGCGCGCTCGGGGAACGACGAGGGGTCGGTCGGATCGGCCTCCACGGTCGCCACGTTTCGATCGCGCAGCGTCGAGGCCCACCCGGCGTCGTCGGTCACGGCGAGGAGGTCCTCGGACCCCTCGGCGACGCGCTCGACGAGGGAGTTCCCGACCGCGCTACAGCCGAGCAGGAGGCGCCGGACCATGTATCCGCGTCGACGGGGCGGTGACGCAAAACGCTGCCGTCCGCGGTTCGGGATCTGGATCGATCACTCGCCGTGTTCCGGGTCGGTCGCGGCCGCGACGACGTCCACCGCGGCGCGGTTCTCGGCGACGTCGTGGACGCGGACGACGTCCGCGCCGCGTTCCGCCGCGACCGCGGTCGCGGCGACGGTCGCGTGTTCGCGGTCCTCCGGTCCGAGGCCGACGGCGTCGTACAGCGACTTGTACGAGTGGCCGACGAGTACCGGGCAGCCGAGCGCCGTGAACTCGTCGATCCGCCCGAGGAGCTCGAAGTTCTCGCCGGCCGACTTGCCGAACCCGAGCCCGGGGTCGACGATCACTCGGTCGCGGTCGATCCCCGCCACTTCGGCCAGCGCCAGCCGCTCGCGGAGGTCGGCGATCACGTCGGCGACCACGTCGTCGTACTCCGGGTCGTTCTCGGGGTCGACGGGAGCGTCGACGCTGTGCATCACGACGACGGGACACTCGGCGTCCGCGACGACCTCCCGCATCCGGGGGTCCTCCAGCCCGGTCACGTCGTTTATCACGTCCGCGCCCGCCTCGAGGGCCGCCTCCGCGACCGCCGGCTTCCGGGTGTCGACGGAGACGAGCACGTTGCCGTCGGCGACTGCGGGCACCTCCCGGACCGCCTCGATCGTCGGGACGACGCGGGCGATCTCCTCGTCGGCCGGCACCCGCTCCGCACCCGGTCTGGTGGACTCGCCCCCGACGTCGATCACGTCGACGCCGGCCTCGACCATGCGTTCGGCCCCCGCGATCGCGTCCGAAAGTCCCTCGTGACGGCCGCCGTCGTGGAAGGAGTCGGGCGTCACGTTGAGTATCCCCATCACGGCGGTGCCGTCGGACCAGGGGTAGTCGTCGACGGGATCGGGCTCTTTCTCCTCGTTCCCGTCGATCCCGAGGCTCGTCCGGAGGTCGGCGGCGACGCCGGCGAGGCCGTCGCCGCCGACCTCGAGGCGCTCGCACAGCTCGCGGAACTCGGCGAGGGAGCCGGCGAGCGTGACCGGCGAGAGCTCGCCGCCCACGGAGCCGCCGCCGTCGACGTCGCTGCCGCGGCCGTCGGCGCCGACGCCGCCAACCGCGGCCTCGCCGCCGACCGTCCGGAGCGTGGCCGCGACACGGCGGGCGCGATCGCCGCGAAGCCGAAGGGTGCGGACGCGGTGGTCGACCCCGTCGCGAGTGCGGTTCACGCCGGCGGGCGGGACCCCCCCGCGCTCGAGCGCTCGTGCGGCGTCGGCCGGACCGTCGACCGACGTCGGCGTCACCGTTCGGTACAGCGCCGCGCGCGCCTCCGCGACCGCGAACAGCGATCCGGCGACGAGCACGCAGTCGTCCTCGTCGGCTCGCCCGATCGCCGCCGCGACCGCGTCGGCGACGTCGTCGCCCTCGGTCACCTCGGCGACGTCGGCCGATCGGAGCGCCGCCGCGAGCACCGCGGGGTCCTCCGCGCGGTCGAGCGCGGGCCGGCAGGCGATCGCGCTCTCGACCGTCGGAAGGGCGGCGACCGCCCCGGCGTGGTCCTTGTCGTGCATCGCGGCGTACACGAGGTGGAGGTCCGCGTAGTCGTACTCCGCGAGCGTCTCCGCGAGCGTCCCGCAGGCCGCGGGGTTGTGCGCGCCGTCGAGGACCGTCAGCGGATCCGTCTCGACGACCTCGAACCGACCGGGCCACGTCGCCCGCGCGAGGCCGTCCGCGAGCGCCCGTTCGAAGGCCTCGGAGGGACCGTCTTCCCCGCCGTCCCCGTCCCCTCCGCCGACCGCCTCGAGCGTCCGGCGGGCCAACGCGGTCGCGACCGCCGCGTTCGTCGCCTGATGCTCCCCGACGAGCGGGATCCGATACGTCCCGGCCGACTCGCCGGCGAAGGTCACCGCGGCGTCAGTCGCGCTCACGCGACCCCCGTAGCTCGCGGCGATCGCGGGGTCGGAGCCGGCGTCGTCGTTCTCACCGCCGTTTTCGCCCGCGTCGTCGTCGCCCGCGTCGTCGACGTCGGCGTCACTCCCCGGCCCCGCGACTCGCGTCACCGGCGCGCCGGCCTCTCCGGCGACCTCGCGGACGACGCGGAGCGCCTCGCCCGAGCAGGCCGTGACCATCGGCGAGTCCGCGCTGGCGATCCGTGACTTCGTGCGGGCTATCTCCGCGATCGTGTCGCCGAGGACGGCGGTGTGCTCGAGCGAGACGTTCGTCACCGCGGTCGCGATCGGGTCGACCGCGCTCGTCGCGTCGTACTCGCCGCCGAGGCCGACCTCGAGGACGACGACGTCGACGTCTCGGCGCGCGAAGTCGTGAAGCGCCATCGCGGTGATCACCTCGAAGAAGGTCAACGGCTCGCCGCCGGCGGCTCGCTCGACGAGCCACGGCTTCACCTCCTCGACGAAGTCGACGACGGCCGCGTCGGTCATGGGTCTGCCGTCGACGCGGATCCGCTCCGCGAGCGCGGAGAGGTGCGGCGAGGTGTAGAGTCCGACTGAGAGCCCGGCCTCCCGTAGGACCGACTCGACCATCCGGGACGTGCTCCCCTTGCCGTTCGAGCCCGCGACCTGGACGCAGGGGAGGTCGGATTCGGGGTTACCGAGCCGGTCGAGCAGCGCCTCGACGCGCTCGGTTCCGGGTTTGACCGAGAAGCGACGGAGGTCGAACAGGAAGTTCGCCGCCTCGTGGTAGTGCATACGCCGTGGGTCGTCTCCGGGTCGTTTAGGCGTACCGGACCCGGATCGAACGGGCGACGCGGAGGTCGTCGGCTCGCGGGGGACGACCGAACTGGTGCGCTTTTGAACGCGGGGGGCCTGCGTTCGGACATGACCGAGACCCTCACCCTCGCCACCCGCGGGTCGGAGTTGGCCCTTCGACAGGCCGAGACCGTCCGCGACGCGCTCGCGACCCGGAAGCGCGAGGTCGAGATCCGCCGCGTCGAGACTCGCGGCGACCAGATCCCCGACGAGCTGATCCACCGGCTCGGTCGGACCGGGGCGTTCGTCCGCGCGCTCGACGAGGAGGTGCTCGCCGGCGACGCCGACCTCGCCGTCCACTCGATGAAGGACGTTCCCACGGAGGGCGGCGACGAGCTCGTCGTCGCCGGCGTCCCGGAGCGCGCCGCCGCCGGCGACCTCCTCGTCCACCCCGAGGGGAAAGCGCTCGCGGACCTCCCGTCCGGGGCCGTCGTCGGCACCGGGTCGCTCCGCCGAACCGCCCAGATCGGGGCCGCACGCCCGGACCTCGTCGTCGAACCGATCCGCGGCAACGTCGACACCCGGATCGAGAAGCTGCTCGCGCCCGGTCTCCAGGCGGAACACGAACGCCGGCTGGTCGCCTCGGGGGAGGACGCCGCGTTGACCGCCGAGGGAGACGGTGAAAACGAGGCTGCCGACGCTTCCGACGAGACGTTCGACGAGAGCGTCGAGGAGTGGTTCGACTCGCTCTCGGACCTCGAGCGCTCGGCGATGGAACGGAAGGTCGACACCGAGTACGACGCGCTCGTGCTGGCGGAGGCGGGGCTCCGCCGGTCGGACCTGTTCTACGACGTCGAGACGACCCGGCTCTCTCGCGAGGAGTTCGTCCCCGCGGCGGGACAGGGGGCCATCGCCGTGACCGCCGCGGACGACGAGGTCGTCGAGGCGGTTCGGTCGGCCGTCGATCACCCCCGAACGCGGGTCGCGACGACCGTTGAACGGACGGTGCTGGCCGAACTCAACGGCGGCTGTATCGCTCCGATCGGCGTCTCGGCGCTCGTCCAGGGCGAACACGTCCACACCCGCGTTCGCGTGCTCTCGACGGACGGCACCGAGGAGGTGGCGGGCACCCGCGACCTCCCGATCCGATCGCACGCGACGGCGGCCGCGTCGTTCGCGGCCGACCTCGCCGACCGCGGCGCGGCCGAGCTGATCGCCGAGGCACGCGAGGAGGTCGACGCGGATGCCTGAGGACGCGGCGGGCTCGGCGGGAGACCGCGGAGCGGAGGTCGGCACGGTGTTTCTCGTCGGCTCCGGGCCGGGCGACCCGGACCTCCTGACGGTGAAGGCGGCCCGCCTGATCGAGGAGGCGGACGTGGTGCTCCACGACAAGCTCCCCGGCCCGGAGATCCTCGGCGAGATCCCTGAATCGAAACGCGAGGACGTGGGAAAGCGCGCCGGCGGCGAGTGGACGCCCCAGGAGTACACGAACCGCCGCATGGTCGAACTGGCCCGCGAGGGGAAGCGAGTCGTCCGGCTCAAGGGCGGCGACCCGTTCGTCTTCGGGCGCGGCGGCGAGGAGGCCGAACACCTCGCGGAGGCGGGTATCCCCTTCGAGATCGTCCCGGGGATCACGTCCGCGATCGCCGGCCCCGCGGTCGCCGGGATCCCCGTCACCCACCGCGATCACGCCTCCTCGGTGTCGTTCGTCACCGGCCACGAGGACCCGACGAAAGAGGAGTCCGCGGTCGACTGGGACGCGCTCGCGGACACGGGAGGCACGATCGTCGTCCTGATGGGCGTCGGCAAGCTGCCCGCCTACGCCGCCGAACTCCGCGAGGCCGGGATGGCCCCTGACACCCCGGTCGCGCTCGTTGAGCGCGCGACGTGGCCCGACATGCGCGTCGCGACCGGCACCCTGGAGACGATCGTCGAGGTCCGTGACGACGCCGGGATCGAGCCGCCCGCGATCACCGTGATCGGAGAGGTGGCCGCGACCCGCGAGCGCGTGATCGCGTTCCTGCGGAACGCCGACGGGGGCGACACCGGAGGTGACGGCGCGTGAGCGACGGCGCCGACCGCGCCAGCGGCGACGCCTCCCGCGCGAACGACGACGGCGGTGACGACGACCTCCGCGCGGGCGACGATGACGGCCCGCGCGTCGCCGTCTTCCGCCCGGACGACGAGCGGATCGACGAGGCGGTCGACCTCCTCGCGTCGCTCGGGGCGCGTCCCGTTCCGGACCCGATGCTCGCGGTCGAACCGACGGACGCGGTCCCGGGAGATGACGCCGCGTTCGTCGTGCTCACGAGCAAGACGGGCGTCGAGCTCGCCGCGTCGGCGGGGTGGACCCCCGGCGACGCGCTCCTCGTCGCCATCGGACCGTCGACGGCTGCCGCGGCCCGTGAGGCCGGCTGGACCGTCGATCTCGTTCCCGAGGAATACACCTCCGCGGGGCTCGTGGCGGCGCTTCGCGACCGGGTCGACGGCGTGCGGATCGAGGTCGCGCGCTCGGATCACGGGAGCGACGTGCTCCTCGCCGGGCTCCGAGACGCGGGCGCGACCGTCACCGAGACGGTCCTCTACCGGCTGACGCGGCCGGTCGACGCGGGTGAATCCGCTGAACTCGCCGCCGCCGGCGACCTCGACGCGCTCGCGTTCACCTCCTCGCTCACGGTCGAGCACTTCCTCGCAGCTGCCGCCGACCGAGGGATCCGGGAGGCGGCGCTGGCCGGGGCGAACGCCGCGCTCGTCGCCGCGATCGGCCCGCCGACCGCCGAAACGGCGACCGAGCTCGGGCTCGACGTCGACGTGGTTCCCGACGCGGCCGACTTCGAGGCGCTCGCCGAGGACGTCGTCGAGGCGGTCGAGAACCGATCGAACGGACGCGGCGCCCCCGGAGCAGCCGAGGACGGAGACGACTGATCGGCGGGCGCCTCGAAGCGTGCGACGCGCCGGACGCCGAACCGTCGATCTCGAGAGCCGAGAACCGGAGGTCGTCTCCAATCGACTTTGTGTATTCACCGACAGCCGCGAACCGACGGATCGACTCTCTTACGCCGCGATCGCGTTCTCTGTCGATATCAATTCTGATACTTTCATACGAGCGTTTATTTCGATCGAACTGATAGCCGGTGACATGGAACCGGGCGAACGATGGTCGATGCGGGTCGACGATGGCGTTCTCGTCGTCGAGTTTCCACACGGAACGGGGATCAGCCCCGCGGCCGGCGAGGCGCTCCTCGATCGGTGGCGGAACCTCATCGCCGACCGCGACGTCGACGCCGTCGTGATCGCCGTGCGGACGAGTCGGCCGTGCTCGGACGCGGGTCGGCGGGTGCTCCGCGAATCCGCGCAGATCGCGGTCGCCCGCGGCATCGACCGCTTCGCCGTCGTCGGGGAGCGATCGAAACGGCGGTACCTCCAGCGGACGATCGCCATCGAGGACATCGCGGTCGAGGCGTTCAACGACCCCGCGACCGCGATCCGGTGGGCGCAGTCGTCGCCCGACTCGCCGACCTCGCTCAGATCATCTCCGTAAGCCTCGAGCGTTCTCTCCGCCGCCTTCCCGTGCCCTCGCCGGCCTGAGCGACCGGACTCAATCGGCGGTCGCCGACTCGGCCCCCGACGCAGCGTCCGCGGGCGGGTTCGCCGAGAAGTAGCTCGCCAGCGCCGGCCCCGAGACGTTGTGCCAGACCGAGAACAGCGCCGGGATCAGCGCCGCCTCCGGGCTGAAAAAGGACGTCGCGAGCGCGACCGCGAGCCCGCTGTTCTGAAGCCCGACCTCGAACGCGCAGGCGCGGGCGCGGTCCTCGGACATCGAGGTCAGCTTCCCGATCCCGTACCCGGAGCCGAGCCCGACCGCGTTGTGGATCACGACGGCCGCGAACGCCAGTGCCGCGGCTGTCAGGATGTTCTCGACGTTGAGGCCGACGACGGCGGCGACGATAGCGACGATAGCCGCGACGCTCACCGCCGGGAACACGTCGAGACCGACCTCGGCCACGCGCGGGGCCCGCCGGTCGAGGACGTACCGGATCGCGAACCCGAGCACGACCGGGATCAAGACGATCTGGACGATCGTGACGAACATCTCCATGAACGTCACCTGAAGGCTCTCGCCGAGGATGAACACGACCCATGCGGGCATGACGACCGGCGCGGCGAGCGTCGTGACGGTCGTGATCGCCACCGAGAGCGCCACGTCGCCCTTCCCGAGGTACGTCATCACGTTCGAGGCGGTGCCGCCGGGCGCGGCCCCGACTAAGATCAGCCCCACTGCGAGCGCGTCCGGGAGGTCGAAGGCGGCGACGAGTCCCCACGCCGCGAGCGGCATCACGAGCCACTGGGCGACCGCGCCGATCGCCACGTCGCGGGGGCGCTCGACGAGCCGTCTGAAGTCCGCGGGCTCGAGCGTGAGCCCCATCCCGAGCATGATGACCCCGAGGAGCGGCGTGATGTACGGCGCGATCGGCGTGAACGTCCCCGGCGAGTACAGCGCCAACGCCGAGGCGACGAGCACCCAGACGACGAAGTACTTGCTCGCGACCCGGCTCGCCCGCCGGATCCCGTCGGTTCCGATGCTCACGAAACGACCCTCCGTTTTCGTGTCATACTGGACGTTCGTGGGATCTGCTTTTTGACTCCGTCGCTTCCGGCGACCCGCTCGTCCGAGTCAGCCCTCGATCCCGGCCGCCTCGACGACCCGCTCGGCCTGGCGGGTCGCGCGCTCGCGGACCGCGTCGGCGTCGATCCCGACGTGCTCGCCGCCGTCGTACCGAACCGTGCCGTCGACCATGGTGAAGACCACGTCGTCGCCGTGGGCGGCGTACACGAGGTGCGAGAGCGGGTCGTGGACGGGCGTCGCCCGCGTCTTCTCGGTCGTGAGCCCGATCACGTCGGCGGCGTACCCCGGCGTGAGCCGGCCGATCCGGTCGAACCCCGCGGCGCGCGCGCCGTTCTCCGTCGCCATCCGGAGGACCGTCTCCGCCGGGAGCCTGGTGGGGTCGCGGGCGTCCACCTTCCCGAGCAGGCTCGCCTGACGCATCTCCGTGAAGGGGTCGAGCGTGTTGTTACACGGCGGCCCGTCGTTGCCGAGCGCGACCGCGACCCCGCGGTCGAGGTAGTCGTGTATCGGGGCGATCCCCGAGGCGAGCTTCATGTTCGAGGAGGGGCAGTGCGTGACGACGGTGTCCGTCTCGGCGAGCACCTCGCGCTCGCTCTCGTCGGTGTGAACGCAGTGCGCGAGCGTCACGTCCGGCCCGGTGAGCCCGACCTCGTCGAGCCAGTGGACGTTCCGTCGCCCCGTGGCGGCCTCGACCGCCTCGATCTCCTCCTCGTTCTCGCTGGCGTGGGTGTGGATCGTCACCCCGTCGTGGCGGTCGGCCAGATCGCGGCAGCCGCGCAGGCACGCCTCGCTACAGGTGACGGCGAACCGTGGCGTGACCGCGTATCGCACCCGCCCGCCGGCCGCGCCGTGGTACTTCCGTATCAGTTCCTCGCTCTCCGCGAGCGCCTCGTCGGTCTCCTCGAGCAGGCCGTCCGGCGACTCCTTGTCCATCAGCACCTTCCCCAGTCGCCCGCGGATTCCCGTCTCGATCGCCGCCTCGAACGCCTCCGCGGCGTGGTTCACGGAGAGGTGGTCGACGACCGTCGTCGTCCCCGACTCAAGACACTCGAGGTAGCCGAGCTCGGCGGCGGCGCGCGTCGCTTCCGCGTCCATCGCCGCCTCCATCGGCAACACGGCCTCGAAGAGCCAGTCGAGCAGCGCGTCGTCGTCGGCGATGCCCCGCCCGAGCGACTGGACGGAGTGGACGTGGCCGCCGACCAGTCCGGGCGTGACGATGTCGAAGCGCCGTCGCTCGTGGTCGGGATACGTCTCGCGGAGGGTCGCCGCCTCGCCGACCGCGGCGATCGCGTCGCCCTCGATCGCGACCGCGCCGTCCTCGATGACGGTGTCGGCGTCGGCGACGACGGTTCCGGTTACCAACATGTCCGTCCGTTCCTGGCGGGTGACGCTCAAGAGTCTTGTCCATCGGTTTCGGACGTTCCGGGTCGATCGCGTCCGATCCGCCCCCGCCTCTTATCTATCGCGGCGTCCAATCGCCGGCGAACAGGCCGCCCATGAGCGCATCCTCGGACGCGATCCGTGTCCTCCACGTCGACGACGAGCCGGAGCTCGCGGAGGTGGTCGCGACCTTCCTCGAACGTGAGGACGACCGGATCGACGTCGAGACCGCGTCGAACGCGAGCGAGGGGTTAGAGCGCCTCGCCGACGGCGACGTCGACTGCGTGGTCTCCGACTACGACATGCCCGGCCGGAACGGCATCGAGTTCCTCGAGGCGGTCCGCGAGGAGCGCCCGGACCTCCCCTTCGTTCTCTACACGGGCAAGGGCAGCGAGGAGGTCGCGAGCGAGGCGATCGCCGCCGGCGTCACGGACTACCTCCAGAAGGAGCGCGGAACCAGCCAGTACGCCGTCCTCGCGAACCGCGTCGCCAACGCGGTCGAGCAGTACCGGACCGGCCAGCGGGCCGCCGAACTCGACCGCATCCGCACGCTCGCCAGCGACGTCAACCAGGCGATCGTGCGCGCGGACTCGCGGGCGGCGGTGGAGGCCCGCGTCTGCGAGATACTCAGCGACTCCGACCCCTACCTGTTCGCGTGGATCGGCGAGATCGACCCCGAGACGAACCGCGTCGAACCGCGAACGTCCGCGGGCACGGAGCGCGGCTACCTCGACGGGATAACCATCACTACCGACGAGCGTCCCACCGGACGGGGTCCCACGGGCACCGCGATCCGGGAACGGCGGGTCGCCGTCTCACAGGACGTCACCGAGGACCCAGAGTTTGAACCGTGGAAAGCGGAAGCCGTCGAACGCGGGTTTCGATCGGTGGCCGCCCTCCCGCTCGAGTATCGGGACACGCTGTACGGCGTGTTGACGGTCTACGCCGACCGGCCGAACGCGCTCGACGCGAACGAGCGCGACCTCCTGGCCGAACTCGGAAACGACGTCGCTCACGTCCTCCACTCCTTCGAGGTGCGGGAGAGTCTCCGCGAGGAGCGTGACTTCGTCGATCAGGCCCTCGATTCGCTCACCGACGTCTTCTACGTCGTCAACGCCGACGGGACGTTCCGCCGGTGGAATGACCACCTCACGGCGGTCACCGGCCACACGGACGAGGCGATCGGGCGGATGCGGGCGACCGACCTCTTCCCCGAGGACGACCGGGAACGGGTCGCCGACGCACTCAACGAGGCGCTCGCCGCCGGAGAGACGACCGTCGAGTCCGCGCTTCTGACGGCGGCCGGTCACCGGGTCCCCTACGAGTTCACCGCGTCACGCCTGACCGACCTCGACGGGGATCTGATCGGGCTCATCGGGATCGGCCGGGACCTCACGGAGCGGAAGCGACGCGAGCGGCAACTCGAACGGCTCGTCGACAACCTGCCGGGGATGATCTACCGGTGTGTGAACGAGCCCGGGTGGCCGATGGAGGACGTTCGCGGGGAAGTGACCGACCTGACGGGGTACCGTCCGAGCGAGTTGACGGACGGGACCGAGATCTACGGCGAGCGGATCATCCACCCCGACGATCGAGCGGAGGTCTGGCGTTCGATACAGGCCGCGCTCAACGAGCGGGAGTCGTTCGAGATCACCTACCGGATCCACACCAAGGAGGGGGACCTCAAGTGGGTGTGGGAACGCGGGCGGGCGATCCGCACCGACGACGGCCGGGTGGAGGCGCTCGAGGGGTTCATCACGGACGTCACCGGACAGGAACGGTACACGCGAGTCATCGGCGCGCTACACGAGACCGCGCAGTCGGTCATGCGGGCCGACACGGCGGAGCGCGCGGCCGAGATCGCCGTAGAGGCCGTTCACGACGTCCTCGACATGCCGGCGAGCGCCATACACCTCCACGACGAGGAGGACGGGACGCTGGTGCCGGTCGCGTGGACGGACGTGACCGAGGAGATCGTCGGGGAACCCCCGGTCTTCGGCCTCGGGGAGGGACTCGCGGGAAAGGCGTTCGAGACGGGTCGGCCGCTGATCTACGACGACATCTCGACGGTCCCCGAACGGTTCAACCCCGATACGCCCGTTCGGAGCGAGATCGTCCTCCCGATCGACGACCACGGCGTGCTCCTCATCGGGTCGACCGCTCCCGAGGCGTTCGATGACACGGACGTCTCGCTCGCCGAGACCGTCGCAGCGCACACGACGACCGCGCTCGATCGGATCGAGCACCACCGGGATCTCGAACGACAGAACGAACGGCTGTCGGAGTTCGCGAACATCGTCTCTCACGACCTGCGGAACCCGTTGAACGTGGCCTCGGGGAATCTCGAACTCTCCCGGGCGGAGTGTGACAGCGAACACCTCGACGCGGTGGCGAAGGCGCACGACCGGATCGGAGTGTTGATCGACGACCTACTCGAGTTGGCGCGCGAGGGAAACGGCGCGACCGACTCGACGCCGGTCGATCTCGCCGATCTCGTCCGGGACTGCTGGGAGAACGTGGACACCGGCGCGGCGACGCTCGACGTCGCCGCCGATCGCACGATCCGAGCCGATCGGAACCGACTCACGCAGCTCTTGGAGAACCTGATCCGGAACGGGGTCGAACACGGCGGCGACGACGTGACGATCTCGGTCGGCGATCTGGACGACGGGTTCTACCTCGCCGACGACGGCACCGGGATCCCGCCGGACGAGCGCGATCGGGTCTTCGAGTCCGGCTACTCGACGCGCGCGGACGGAACCGGGTTCGGCCTCGCGATCGTCGAGGAGGTCGTCGACGCACACGGCTGGGACGTGCGGGTGACCGAGAGCGAGACCGGCGGGGCGCGCTTCGAGATCACCGGTCTCGAACTCGACGCGGCGTAGCTCTCCGAGTCCCGTCCCGATCCCCGTCGGGAGGCGATCCGATCCGGCTCCGATCCCCCGCGGGACGCTTCCGAGCCGCCCCGTCGAATTTCACGGGGACGCGGAGTCCGACTCCAGCGCCGTCTCGATCTCCGTCATCCCTTCTTCTCGTCCTCGAGATCCGTCTCGATCGACCGTTCCCTCGAGCTCCTCGGTCTCGAGGAGTCGGTCGAGCCGGCGCTCGAACTCCTCCTCACCGATCTCGCCGGTCGCGTACCGCCGCCGGAGCGTCGCGACCGGGTTAGCGGCGTGACTCTCCGATCGCCCGGCGTCCGCGCTCGCCGCCGTCTCCGTCGTCGCGTCCGCGGGCTCGACGAGCGGGAAGTCCTCGCCGAGGACCGCCACGAGCGGGAGCAGGATCAGGAAGCCGACCACGAACGTCGCGGGGACGAGCACGCCGAGCTCGAGGACCGTGAAGAGCGAGGTCAGGCCGAACGAGAGCACCGCGATCAGTCCCATAAGTCGCTTCTTCTCGAGCGTGGGGAGGGCGGCCATGGCTGGACATAGCTCGGCCAATTGAAAAAAGCGTGTCGCCGTCGGTCTCCGACCGTCTCCGGACCGTCACACGTCGTCGACGCACCATCGACGCGCCACCGAGCGCCATCGACGGCTATTCCCGTCGTCCCCGCGCAGCGATCCCCATGTTGCGGTACGTGACGACGAACCCGGGCAAGGTCCGCGAGGCGGAGAGCTACCTGGCGGACGGCTCGGTCAGCCAGCTGGACTTCGATTACGCGGAGATACAGGCCGCCGAGCTCGCGCCGATCGCGGCGCGCGGCGCGCGTGAGGCGTACCGGGAGGCGGGCGGGCCCGTCCTCGTCGACGACGCGGGGCTGTTCGTCGAGACGCTTGACGGCTTCCCCGGCCCCTACTCCTCGTACGTGGAGGACACCCTCGGGATCGACCGCGTCTGGGAGATCGCCCGCGACCTCGAGGACCGCCGGGCCGCGTTCCGGTGTACCCTCGCGTACTGCGACGGCGCGGGGTTCGCCGCCAGCCCGGACCCGGTCGACCGGGGCGACCGCGTCGCCGCCGCGGCCGCGGGACCCGACGATGCGGGGTCGGATGGGACTCCCGGGCCCGACGGAACCGGCTCCGAGACCGAACGCGCCGAGCCGCTCCCCGTCAAGCTCTTCGAGGGGTACGTGCCCGGCCGGATCGTCGCCCCGCGCGGCGACGGCGGGTTCGGCTACGACCCGATCTTCGAACACGACGGCGAGACGTTCGCGGAGATGGACACCGAGCGGAAGAACGCGGTCTCACACCGCGGCCGGGCGCTGGAGAAGTTCGCGGAGTGGTACGCGGACCGCTGACGCGACGCGCGGTCGATCCGACTCACCACTCCCGCGCGTCCCGGTCCGGGCCGGGATACTCGCCGCCGACGACCTCGGGATAGAGCCGCTCGGGCGAGAACACGCTCGCGAACGCGCGCGGCTCTCGCACGCTCACGGGGAACCGACTCGTGAGTCCCGCGGCCGCGACCGCGCTTGTCAGCGCCGGATCGAGGCTGATGACCTGCATCGCGCCGCCGCGGTACGCCGACGCTAACGCCGGGTGGTCGCCCGCGGGATGGGTCGCGGGCTCGCGCCACGCCGACACGTGCTCGCGCCAGTCGCGGGCGAGTTCCGGGTCGGCGAGCGACGCCACGACCGCCTCGGCGTCTGCGAGGAGGGCGTCGCTGGCGACGAGCGTCGTCCAGGCGTGTCCCCTGAGGCGATCGAGCGCGTCGCGGGCGGGCCCGCCGACGAGGAGATCCGCCGCCAACACGTCAGCGTCGGCGACGACCCTGGCGGGGCTCGGGTCGGGTCGGGCGTCGGTGCCGGCGTCGCTCATGTCTTCGTCCCCCTCCGTGTCCCGTTCCGCGCGCCGCTCCGCGAGCATCCGCGAGATCGCCTCCTCGTCGACGTCGTAGTCGGTCGCGCGCTTGAACAGGTCGCCGAAGGTCATATCGGTCCCTCGCTCGCCGCACGTATCGACCTTCCGGACCGGATGCCGGATCGTCGAATCGGTCGTGTGACGCGGACCGCCGCCCGCGACGTGGGACGCCCGTCGGACGGCGGGCACACGTCTGACGCGGATATAAGTCCATTCAGTCGGTCGATCTCGTCAGGCGCGTCGCTCCGATCGACCTCGGAGTGGAGTGCCGATTCCCCCGGTTTTCCCGACGCCGCCGTGACTCCTCGTCTCCGACGCCGTTCGATCGCCGATCCATGCGCCATCATACCAAACAACGATGTGGGAGGGGTCCGTATTCGGGGTATGGTAGACGACACGTCCGCGACCGCCACCGCGGGTCGAATCGGGTCGCTCACTTCGACACACTGGGTCGGCGTCGCGGCCGCGGTCGCGAGCGCGCTCGTCCATCTCGTGTTGGGGATGGGGTTCCTCGGCGACTTCCTCGAGACCGGGCTCACCGTCTCGCTGGCGATGGGCGTCTCCTTCCTCGTCGCGTTCGCGGGGTTCCTGATCGGCGTCTGGTTCGTCCTCACCGATCGCTTCCGTCCGACCGTCTACCTGCTCGGGATCCCCTTCACCGCCGGACAGATCGTCCTCTGGTACGCCTTCAACAGCCCTGGCCTCCCCGCGCCGCCCGCGATAAACCCGCTTTCGGCGGCCGACAAGCTCGCGCAGGTCGTCCTGATCGGGGTGCTCGTGGTCCTGTACCGCCGGGAATCGTAGCCGGGGTAAGCCGGAGGTCCTCACGCGATCGGACTCACGGCCTACTCACAGCCGACCGCTGGCGACGAGCCAGTCGCGCACGAAGGAGGCGACGACCGGCACCGCCACGGCGGTCGTGAGAACCCGCGAGAAGCCCTGACCGGGAACCGGCGACAGCGCGAGCCACGTCGCGAGCATCGTCGCCGCGCCGATCGGCCGCCGGAGTCGGCTCGGTCGAAGGTCGTGCGTCGCGAGCCCCAATCGTCGTCGGCGGCGGAGCCCGTAAGCGAAGAGCGGCCGGGCGAGTCCGACAGCGAGGAACGCCACCGGAGCCGCGCCGGCGACGACGGCGACGGTCGCGGCCACGAGGACGGTCGCGCCGTCGACCTCCACGTCGAGTTCCGCGCCGAGTTCGGTCACCGCGTCGGTCGCGCGCGCGAGCGCGCCGTCGACCGCGTCACCGCCGGCGGCGATCGCGAACAGCCCGGCGGCGAGCCAGTCGATCGCACTCCCGCCCGCGGTCGGATCGACCACGAGGTACGCGCCGAGCAACGCGAGCGCGGACGCGCGGAGAGTCGTCACGACGGTCGCCGCCGTCACCGGCTCGGTGCCGGCCGCCTCGCGTGCTCTCCCTGCCGCGACCCGGATCGCCGCGACCGCGACCACGCCGCCGAGCCCGACGCCGGCGAGCGCGACGAACGGGAGTCCGGCGGCGAGCAATCCCGCCGCGCCGATCCCGGTCGGGACCGCCCACAGCGCGACGAGGGGACGCCAGCCGCCGTCGATCGGGAGCCGGCGAACGACGCGGTCCGTCGGGGCCATCGTGTCCACCAGGGGACCGTCGCGAAAACCACTTTCGGCGGGCGGGGAGGGAAGCGACGGGACCCCTCGTCCCGTCACTCGAATCGGTTCGGAGACAGGTACGCCGCGATCTCCGGGTCGACCGACTCGCCGGCGATCCGCTTCGAGAGGAACTCGCCGACCGCGGGTGCGAGCGTGACGCCGAGTCCGCTCATGCCGCCGGCGAGATAGAAGCCGTCGACCGCCGATTCGCCGACCACCGGAACGCCGTCGGGCGTGAGCGTCCGGACGCCGACCCAATCGGCGACCACTTCGGCCCCCTCGAGCCGCGGGATCGCCGCCTCGATCCGATCGCCGATCTCGAGGTAGAAGTCGTGGTCGACCGATCGGGCGTCGGTCGGGTCGAGGCGCTCAGCGTCCTCGTAGCTCGCGCCGAAGCTCCCGCCGAACGCCTGAGTTCGTCCCTCGCCGCGGACGTAGATGCCGTCGCCGAACTGAACGAAGGGAAGCGAGAACGGGTCCTCCTTCCCGAGGACGACGACCGGCCCTCTGTTGTGTCTGAGGGGCAGCGAGACGCCGGCCACGTCGTTCACCGCCGGTGCCCACGGCCCCGCCGCGTTCACCACGGCGGCCGCGGGTCGCGTTCCCTCCGCGGTCTCGACGCCGACGACTGCCCCCTCCTCGACGCGGACGTCCGTCACTGCGGTGCCGGTCTCGACGGTCACGCCGCCGTCGGCCTCGGTCGCCTCGCGGACGTAGTACCGGACGATCTCCGCGGGGTCGAGGTAGCCGTCGTTCGGCGTCCACATCGCGCCGGCGACCGCGTCGGGGTCGAGCCCGTGGTCGGCGAGCGCGGCCGGCTCCAGCAGCGACGCCTCGACGCCGAGGTCCGCGAGCGCCTCCGTGGCCTCGCGGAGATCGGCCAGCTCCCGGTCGCTTCGGGCGACGTCGAGCGTCCCGATCCGCTCGAAGTCGAGGGTGCCGTCCTCGATCAGCGGCTCGTAGTGCTCCCACGCGCGCTCGCGAAGCTCGTGGCTCAGCGGGTCCGGACTCGACTGGTGGCGGACGAATATCGCGACGGAGTCGCCGGTGGTCCCGGAGCCGAGCGCGTCGCGCTCGTAGAGGACGACGGGTCGCGGGTGATCGCGCAGGTGATACGCGAGGCTCGCGCCGACGATGCCGCCGCCGACGATGACGATCGGATCCATCGAATTCTCGGTCTCCGCAGTCCGGTAAAAACCTCGTGTTCGGCTCGAGGAAGCCGGCGGTCGCTCGAATGGTAGAGGGACCAGCGACGGAATCGCGGTGGCGCGTGCCTGCGAGGCCGCTTCGCGGCCGAGCAGCACCGCGCGAGGGACGCGGCGAGCGGAGCGAGCCGAGAGGCTGGGGAGGCGTGAGGCGCGGGGCTGTGCGGGCGGGGCGGGACTCAAAGGGGCAGTCACGAGGGCGAAGCACACCGACGCAAGGACCACAGGAGCGAGCAACGCGAGCGACGAGAACCGCAGCGAGGTGCGCGAGCCCTCGTGACTGGGGCTTTGGAGATGTTCGTCGCGATCGCGTCCCTCGATCAGTACGACGGAGCCATGAGAGTCCCTTCAAGACGGTGTATACTCGAATCATCTCCGTATGAGCGGGGACACGCTTTTGATCGCTCGGTCCGTGGTGATCCCGTGTACTCGGTTCGCGTCTCCCGGCGGTTCATCGCCCAGCACTTCCTGACCGTGCCGGACGCCGGCCCGGAGAACGAACTCCACTCCCACCGCTTCGAGGTCGACGTGGAGGTGGCCGGTCCGGAGCTGAACGAGCACGACTACCTCGTCGACATCGACGACCTCGCCGGGCGGATCGACGCGCTCGTCGACGAGTACGCCGACGCGACGCTCAACGACCGCCCGCGGTTTGAGGGGAACAACCCGAGCGTCGAGCGGTTCGCCCGCGTCTTCTGTGACCGCCTGCTCGAGGGGATCGAGACCGAGGGGATCGAGACGGCGACCGTCACGATGTGGGAGGACGAAACCGCGGCCGCGAGTTACGAGACGGTAGTCGGGGAGTAGATCGGTCGATACGAGATCGGTCGATACGGAATACTCGGTGGTGCGTAGTTGCTGGCGCGTGAACATCATCAAAGCCCCAGCCGCTCGGCTGTACTGATCAACGAATACGACCGCAGAGAAGACTACCAAAGCCCCAGCCACGAGGAGGCCGTACGCTCGCTGTCGTTCGAGACGGCGAAGCCGTCTCGTGATGACGAGAGAGCTCCGCTCTCTCGAACCACGCTCCTCACTCGGTCGCTCACTTCGTTCGCTTCCTCGTTGCGGTGCTTGCGTCACCTACGGCCTCCTCGTGGCTGCCCCTTTGAGTCCCACCCCGCCCAGCACCGCCCCACCCAGCACCTCACACCTCCCCAGCCTCGTCGCCGGACTACGTCCGGCTGCCAGAGGCGCGGAGCGCCTCGCTGCGGCTCCTTCCAGTCGCCGCGTCCCTCGCGCAGTGCTGCTCGGCCGCGAAGCGGCCTCGCAGGCACGCGCCACCGCCTACAAACCGGGAATCGCGGTCGTGGGAATCCGCAATCTCCTGCGATCTCGGTCAGTACGTCAACAGCACGCCGACCGCCTCCTCGGGTCGCTCCTCGAGCAGTTCGTACGCGTCGGCGGCCTCCGCGAACGGGATCCGGTGGGTGAGTATCGGGTCGAGATCCAGTCCCGTGAGCCGCTCCCAGGCGACCTCCCGGCGTCGCTCCAGCGACCAGCGACCACGGAGCGCCGGCTCGATCGTCGACACCTGGCTGCTCTCGACGGCGATCCGGTCGCGGTGGAAGCTCCGTCCGAGGTCGAGCTCGGCGGATTTCGTCCCGTACCACGAGCCGACGACGACCCGCCCGTCGTACCCGGTGGCCGCGATCGCGTCGTCGAGGGCGTCGGGCGCGCCGCTCAGCTCGTAGGTGAGGTCCCGTCCGGGGGGGTCGCCCTCGCGGAGGCGCTCGACCGCGTCCGCTCCGGGGGGCAGGCTCCGGTCCGCGCCGATCCGCTCGGATCGCTCTCGACGGGTGGGACAGGCGTCGACGGTGGCGAGCTCCGCGATCGACGAGTCGGCGAGCAGCGCCGCCGTCGCGAGGCCGATCATCCCCTGGCCGAACACGCCGACGCGCTCGCCGATCCGGGGGTTCCCGTCCATGAGGAAGTTGACCGCGGTCTCCACGGTCGGGAACAGCGCGGCCTGCGCGTCGGTGACCCCGTCGGGGACGGGCTGGAGCTCGTCCGGCGACGCCGTGAACGCGCTCGCGTGCGGCTCGAACGCGAACGCCCGCCGTCCGCGCCAATCGGGATCGACGTCCTCGCCGACCGCGTCGACCTCGCCGACTGCGGCGTAGCCGTACGACAGCGGGAACGAGAGGTCGCCGTCGAGCGACTCCAGCGCCGGGTCCGCCGGGAGGTCCGTCGGCGCCTCTCCCCGGTAGACGAGCCGCTCCGTGCCGGAGCTGATCGCCGAGACCGTCGTCCGAACACGGACCTCGTCGCTCTCCGGAACCGGGTCCGCGACCGACTCCACCTCGACCGTCCGCGGCGCAGTGAACCGCAGTCGGCGTGCGGTCATCGTCGCGACCGACTCCGAGAGACGGGGTCGGTGCGATCGATCGCCCGGTGTCGAGGCCGATCCGTCCGCGAGAGCGGACGGATTCGCGGGTGCGGCGGGCGGGTGCGTGGGTACATACGTCTCCCACGGGTGTGAGAACCGTAAACGTTGGCCGTGACGGCGGTCGCGTCGATCGACCGGAGTCGGGCGCCGGTGAACTACTCGGGTCCGTCCGCGAGCGTCTCGCTCTCCTCGTCGAACCCGTCGTCGTACCGGAGACAGGCGATCCCGTGGCCCGTGTCGAGTTCGTACTCCGCGGGGTGGTGTCGCTCGCACGGCGAGGTGAACGCCGAGTCGAGCAGCGCCGCGGCCGCCTCGACTCGGCCGTCGTGGAGCGTCGCGATCGCCTCCGCGAGCGCCCCCTCCGCGTCGGCGTCCGGAAGCGTTCCCGGGAGGCCGAACTCCTCGCGAACCGACCCGTCGAACGTCTCCCACGGCGTCTCGGTCGGATCGGCTCGGGTGGCCGTCACCGACGCCGCGTCGTCGGTCTCTCGCGCCCGGAGCGTCAGGTCCGTCACGCCCCGCCAGACCTCCGAGGAGAGGTCGTAGTCGGCGTCGGGAACGATTCGCGGACACCGGGTGTGAAACCGACACCCCGAGGGCGGATCGATCGGTGACGGGACCGTCCCGTCGAGGCGGACCCCGTCGCGCTCCCACTGCGGATCGGGCTCGGGGATAGCCGAGAGCAGCGCCTCGGTGTACGGGTGGTACGGCGGTTCGAACACGGTCTCCGTCGGTCCGCGCTCGACGAACTCCCCGAGGTACATCACGGCCACTCGGTCGGCGACGTGTTCGATCACGCGCAGGTCGTGCGCGATGAACACGTACGAGAGTCCGAACTCCGCCTGGAGCTCCGAGAGGAGGTTGAGGATCTGCGCTTGAACGCTGGCGTCGAGTGCACTCACCGGCTCGTCACAGACGATCACCTCGGGATCGACCGCGAGCGCGCGGGCGATCCCGAGTCGCTGCCGCTGTCCGCCGGAGAACTCGTGTGGATAGCGGTTCGCGTGACTCCGCTTCAAGCCAACCGTCTCCAACAGCTCGCGGACACGCTCGTCGCGCTCCGCGCCCGTCGCGAGCCCGTGGACCTCGAGCGGCTCGCCGACGACGTCGCCGGCGGTAAGTCGCGGGTTCAGACTCGAGAGCGGGTCCTGAAAGACGTACTGGAGATCCCTCCGGTGGTCCCGAAGATCGGGGCTCGACAGCGCCGTCAGGTCCTCGCCCCGGTGATACACCGACCCGGCGGTCGGCTCGATCAGCCGGAGCGCGCTCCGGGCGAGCGTCGTCTTCCCGCAGCCGGACTCGCCGACGATCCCGAGCGTCTCGCCCTCCCGTAACTCGAAGTCCACGCCGTCGACGGCCCGCACCGTCCGCGACCGTCCGAGAAGCCGGTCGAGGAACCCGTCCGTCGAGTCGTAGTGCGCCTTCAGTCCCTCGACGCGGAGGACCGATTCGGTCGAATCACCCATCGCAGTCGCCTCCTCTCTCGGCGTGTTCACCCGTCGCTCCGTCGATCTCCACCGAGTAGTCCAGCCCGCCCTCGAGGCCGTCGGTGTACTCGAGACAGGCGGCCGCCCGATCGGTCCCGATCGTCGCCGGCTCGCCGGTCTCCGGGTCGACGAGCGACGGGTTCCTTCGAGTACACGCCTCCTCGGCGAAGGGACACCGGGGGTGGAAGCGACAGCCCGAGGGTACGTCGATCGGGTCAGGCGTCGTCCCCGGGATCGTCGGCAGCCGATCGCGGCCGTCGCCGACGCGCGGAATCGCGCTCATCAGCCCCGCCGTGTACGGGTGTTTGGGGTCGTAGTACAGCTCCTCGATCGCCGCCGTCTCGACCGCTTCGCCCGCGTACATAACCATCGCTCGGTCACACGTTCCGGCGATCACGCCGAGATCGTGGGAGACGAGCTGAACCGCGACGCCGAACTCGTCGGTCAGGTCGGCGAGCAGATCGAGGATCCGGGCCTCGACGGTGACGTCGAGGGCGCTCGTCGGCTCGTCGGCGACGATCAGGTCCGGCTCACACGACAGCGCCATCGCGATCGTCGCTCGCTGGCACATGCCCCCGGAGAGCTCGTGGGGATAGTCCGAGTACCGGGCGTCGGCGTCGGGTATCCCGACGCGGTCGAGAAGCCGGATCGTCCGGTCGCGAGCGACTTCCGGATCGCATTCCAGGTGGTGTTCGACGGTCTCGGCGATCTGCTCGCCGACGGTGTAGACGGGGTTCAACGCGGCGCGAGCGTCCTGAAAGACCAGCGCGATCCGATCGCCGCGGACCGACCGGAGTTCGGACTCGTCCATCGACAGGAGGTCTTCTCCCTTGAATCGGACCTCCCCCCGCTCGATCCGTCCGGGATCGTCGATCAGGCCGAGCACCGCGCGCGCCGCCACGCTCTTTCCCGCGCCGCTCTCGCCGACGACACCGAACGTCTCGCCCGCCTCGACCCGATAGGAGAGGCCGTCGACGGCGGTGACGATCCCCTCGTCGGTGTCGAACCGGGCCGTCAGGTCCTCGACCTCGAGGAGGGCCGTCACGGCTCGTCACCTCGGCTCTCGTGGTTTCCTCCGCCGTCGCGCGCGTCTCCGCGTCCCTCGAGTCCCCCACGTCCCCCGCGATCCACGCCGATCGCGCGCGCGTCGAGCGCGTCGTTGATCCCGTCGCCGATCACGTTCACCGCCAGCACGAAGACGAAGATCGCCCCGCCGGGGTACACCGTCGCCCACCACGGGATCGCCCCGCCCGGCCCCCGGATCAGCGTCTCGCGCGTCGCGTCGAGCATCGTGCCCCACTCGGCGGTACTCGGGTCCATCCCGAGCCCGAGGAAGCCGAGCGCGGCGACGCCGATCACGACGCTGCCGACGTTGAGTGACGCCAACACGACGAGCGACGACAGCGCGTTCGGCGCGACGTGTCGGCGGATGACGCCACGGTCGCGCGCGCCGACCGCCTTCGCCGCCAACACGTAGTCGCGCTCCGCGATCGACAGCACCTCCCCGCGGACGAGGCGGGCGTACCCGGCCCACCCGAAGAGGCTGAACGCGAGCACCAGCTGCCAGTAGCCGCCCCCGAGCGTGGCGACGACGACGAGCGCCAACACGAGACCGGGGAACGCGAAGACCACGTCGACGATCCGCATCATGGCCTCGTCCACCCGCCCACCGTAGTACCCCGATATCGCCCCGTAGAACAGCCCGAACGCCGCCGTCAGCCCGACGACCACGAACCCGATCGAGATGCTGTAGCGACCCCCGACGAGGACTCGCGAGAACAGGTCGCGACCGGCCCCGTCGACGCCCATCGGGAACCGCGCGGACGGCGGGTCGTACGGGCTCACGCTCGGGTCCACGGACAGGTAGAGGATCGTCGTCGGGTCGTAGGGCGCGAGCGCGAACGGCTGGACGACCACGCCGAAGACCTCGACGGGCCGCGCGAGAAGCGAGACGAGCGCCATCGCGACGACGACTCCGAGGGCGACCATCGCCGAGCGGTTCCGTCGGAACCGCCGGAATCCCCGCCGCCACCGCCCGACCGTCGTGCCGTTCGTCACCCTCTCGCCGTTCTCGCGGCCGTCGCTCCCGGCGTTCGCGCCGTCGTCGCGTTCGCCGGTCGGCTCGTCGCCCGCCTCGCTCCACTCGGAGAGCGGGTCGCGCTCGCGGACGCGGTCCGCGTCGAACCCGACGATCCGGATCCGCCCTCGTTCGGCGGTTCGGCGGCGCATTCGGTTCCCTTTCGAATCGGTCGCCCCGTCGTCGCTCTCAGTCATACCTGATCCTCGGGTCGAGCACGGCGTACAGGACGTCCGCGAGGAAGTTCGCGAGGACGACGCATACGGCGGTCACGAGCGTGATCGCCATCACGACGTTGATCTCCCGTCGGTCGATCGCCTGAACGAACTCGGAACCGAGCCCGGGCCAGTTGAACACGCTCTCGACGACGACCGAACCGGCGACGATGCCGGCCGTCAGCGCGGCCGCGAGCGTGACGACGGAGACGAGCGAGTTCCGCAGGACGTGTTTGAACACGACCGTTCGCTCGGGCAGTCCCCTCGCGCGCGCGGCGGTGACGTACTCCTCGTTCAGCTCCTCGGCCATCGACGTCCGCATCACGCGGGTGAGGGTCGCGGCCGCCGCGGTCCCGATCGTCACTCCCGGTAACAGGAGGTACCGGAGCGTCTCCGGGTGATACAGCGGCAGCCGCGAGGGCGGTAACACGGGGAACAACCCGAGGCGCAGCGAAAAGACGAGGATCAACAGCAGGCCGAGCCAGAAGTTCGGGATCGAGACGCCGGACAGCGCCAACACGCGACTCGCGAGGTCGCCGATCTCTCCCTTGTTCACCGCCGCGTAGATCCCCGTCGGGATCGCGATCGCGACCGCGAAGACCCAGCCGAAGAGCCCCAAGACGAGGGTTTCCGGGACACGCCGCCACACGACGGCCGAGACCGCCCGTCCCGTCCGGATCTCCCGGCCGAAATCGCCGACGAGCACGTTCGAGAGCCACTCGAGGTACTGCCGCCACACCGGCCCCGAGAGCCCCCACCGCTCGCGGAGCCGCGCCTCCTCGGCGGCGCTCACGTCCGGGTTCAACGCGACCACCTGCGAGACGGGGTCTCCGGGCGTCAGGTGGAACAGTCCGAAGGTGACCGCCGACACGCCGAACAGGACCGGGACCACGGCGAGCCCGCGCCGGAGAACGAACCGTCTGAGACTCATCGAACTGGCTCCGCGGTCACGACGACTCGCCGTACTCGGCGGCCATCTCCTCGAGCAACTCCTCCGCGCGGTCGACGTCGTACTCGTTCAGCGGTCGAATCGCCTCCTCGAGCGCGTCGTAATCGGTCGTCCCCGCCCCGCGAGCGATCCGCGGGATCGGCGTCCAAGCGGGTTCCGCCCAGCCGTTCAACACGTTGTCCACGATCCGTTGACGGGGGATCAGGTGATTGACCGCCTCCCGGAGCCGGGGGTCGTCCCACGGCTCGACGTTCACCGGATACTGGAGGTAGTCGTACCCTCCGGCCTCGACGACGTGAACGAGGAACCCCTCGGCGTCGTCGAAGTCCGCGAGCGTCCCGCTCGCGACGTCGTACGTGAGATCTATCTCGCCGCTCCGGAGCGCACCCGCCCGCGTCGCGTCGTCGGGGACGACCTCCACTTCCACGCCGTCGACGACGGGGCCGTCCGGGAACGCGTCGGGGCCGTCGAACCACTCGAACGCCGCCTCGACGCCCCGCGATCCGACCCAGTAGTCGTCGAACCTCGCGACCTCGAGGTACTCCTCGTCGACGAACTCGCCGAACTCGTACGGGCCGGTTCCGATCGGCGTGACCCCCTCGCGAGGGTCGATCCCGCCCTTCTCGACGGCGGCGATCTGGTCCGAGCTGAGGACGTAGATCCCCGGCAGTTCACGCTCCGCCTCGGCGTCGGGGACCTGCGCGTACACGTCGACGACGTACTCGTCGACCGCGACCGCGGCGAGCACGGAGTCGAACGTCTGCGGGGCGGTCGCCGAGTTCTCGTAGTACTCGTAGCTCGCGACGACGTCCTCGGCGGTCAGCTCGCTCCCGTCGTGGAACTCGACGCCCTCCCGGAGCTCGTAGCGGAACCGCATCCCGTACGTCCCGTCCGCGGCCGCTTCGCGGGCGTCCTCGGGGAGCAGAACGCGAACCTCGTCGGCGGTCGCGGGGTCGTCTTCGGGGTGACGAACGATCACCTGTTCGTCGACGTCGACCGCGCCCTCCGCCGTGGTCCCCGCGGTCCGCATGTACTCCTCGTAGGCCGTGCGGTCGACGTTCCGAACGTCGCGAAGCTCGTAGCGCTCGGCGAGCCACGGGTAGACGTTTCCCTCGGCGTCGTTGACGACGAGCCCCTCGAAGAGGAGGTTCTGGAGCATCGTCGACGTCGTGTCGCTGCTGTGGGGCGGATCGAACGAGTTCGGGTTCGTCGAGACCGCACCCGTGAGCGTCCCGCCCTCGACGAGGTCCGCGAGGTCCGAATCGCCGGCCCGGCGATCCCGGTTGATCCAAACGACCTGCTCGTCCTGTGGCGCGTACAGGGCGTAGCCGAACAGTCCCTCCTGGAACGGCCACATCCCGAACCCGTGGACGTCCGCGTTCGACACGGCGGTCTCCACGCCGAAGTGGGTGAAGGAGGTGTACCGCTCGTCGGCGAGGGTCCGCCAGATCTCGTCGTACGTCTCCGCGCGGAACTGCGGGTCCTCGACGACCTCGATCCCGTACCGGGCGGAGTCGAGAAGCTCGTCGAGTTCGGGGTCGGCGATCCCCGTCAGATTACAACACGCGCCGACGTTCGCCGAGTTGTGGATCACGTTACAGAAGCTGTGCGGGTTGAACGTGCCGGAGAGGCCGATGGCGGGGAGGTAACCGTTTCCCTGATACTCCGGGTTGATCACCCGATCGAGGTACGCGTTCCACTCGTAGGTCTCCACCTCCGTCTCGAAGTACCCGGTCTGCTGGAGGGACTCCGCGATGAGTTCGACCATCCGGATGCGCTCGTCCGTCCCGCCGGTCTCGAGACGCACGGAGAGGGGAAAGAGGCCGCCGTCATCCGGATCGGAGCCGGCGGACCCCGAGGGTTCGGTGGCCCCCAGACCACCGCACCCGGCGAACCCGGCGGTCCCCGCGGCCCCGATCGTCGCGAGGAGGTTCCGCCGGTCGAGACGCCGACTCTCGTCGGCGGCTTCGTGTCGATTTGCCATGCCGTGAAAAATTCCCCGCCGGTATAATATGTTACGGAGGGGTATCCGTTCGCCGACTGCTCGTTCCCGGCGAAACGACACCGCTTCCGGCGAGATGACACGGCTTCCAGCAAGATGACACGTCCGTGCTGCGGATCGCCGTCCGCTCAGACCCGGTCGGCGATGTAGCGGTCGATCCGGTCCACGAGTTCGGGCCGGAACGTCCAGAATCCGTCCCAGACGTTCGGTTCGTCCTCGAGCGCGACGAGCGCGGCGTGATCCCCGTTTCCGCCGTTCGGTCCGTTCCGGGCGTCGGCTCCATCCGGCGGCGTGAAGACCACGAACCACGATCGGCGGTAGGGGTACGACGAACCCGTGTGGACCGTCACCGGAAGCGTCTCCGCGGAGTCGGCGTCGTCCACGCCGTAGACGTGGACGTCGACGCCGCTTCGCGCGACCGACTCGTACACCTCGTAGGTTCCCCGCTCGTCCCTGAGCCGCGAGAGCCGCTGGAACGACGCCCGCAGCGTCCCGCCGCCCGTCTCGTTCGCGATCCGTTCTATCACCCGCGAGATGACGATCAAGAGCAGCTTCTCCTTGTTGGATTCGGGGTACCCCCGTACCCTAAACGGCACCTCGTCGAGCCCGCGGAGCACGTCGGGGAGGTCGACCTCGCCGAGGCCGATCGCGCCCGTCCGGTAGAGGTCGGAGTTGATGAGAAGCACCGACTCCAACAGCTCGTCGAGCGTCGAGTGGGCGAGCACCTCGCCGTCCTCGACCAGCGCGACCACGTCCGCGTCGCCGTCGGGGACCTCCGCGTCGCGTATCGACACGGGCTGCCCCTCGAGCAGCGAGTCGAGCAGCCCTCTGACCGGATCCGGCGACGACCGGTTGAGCACGACGAGGGACCGATCGGGGGCTTCGATCTCCTCGAAGAACGCGCGCAAGGAGTCCGGGTCCATCATGAATCTCTCCCGGTTCGATCCGGGCGAGCCTCACCTATAGTGTTTGTCCACGGGGAAAACTCCGCAAATCGGACGGATCCGTCATCGGACACGTGTCTTTTCGTGTGCTACGATACTTTCTGGGATCGCAAGACTGTGCGGCGTTTGACGTTCTCGGTTCTTCTGCTGTACTTTCCGAACTCTACACCGAGGGACAGAAGGAACAGTCCACCTCGATGACGTGGTTCACGGCCGACGACCACCGGTGCCAAATCCACCGAATCCTTCCCCCATATCTCGCCGTATCGAGGGGTTTTCGTCACTCAGTCGTCGTCAGCGGTGTACGCGCCGCCACGACGTTTGATACGTGCGACGACGAGCCGTCGGTCGTCCTGCCTGAAGCTCACGGAGAGCCGGAACTCCCCGATGCGTATCTTTTTGTACGGGCTGTTCTGGAGCGGCTCGCCGTAATCCGGCGGGTCGCGCCACGGCGAGGAGACGATCTCATCGAGCTTGTCGAGTATCCGGTCTTGGTCGGCGGGGGAGAGTCCGTCGAGGTCGTCTTCGGCCGTCGAGGAGAGTTCCCAGGTCCACCCGCCCTCACTCATCCGTGCCGAACCGTTCGCGGGCTTCCTCGGCGCTCGTCGTTCGTCCCTCGCGGATGTCCTCCTCGGCTTCGAGCAGGGCGACGAGTTCGTCGCGGTCGAACGTCGGGAACTCGACGGCGTCCCGAAGCGTGTACCGGATGAACTCGCTCCGACTGTTGAACCCGCGTCCCTGCCACGTATCGTCTATCTGTTCGAGGAACGACTCGGTGAGTTTGAAATTCACCGTGGCGATGTCGTCCCCGCCGTCGTCGTCGTTCGTGGCTGCTTCAGACATATAGACGTAATACGCTGGTCTTACCGATAGTCGTTTCGGCGGAACATCACTCACCGCGTAACCGACGTGGATAGCCGCATCGAGGGGCATTTCTATCACGTTCCTGACTACGGTTCATCGTCCGTCCTGTGAGTGTGGATTAACGAAATCAGGGGTGTCGCTTGAGGGGACGCGCCTCCGGTCGATCTCGGGGCAATACCGGCGCTGTCCGTGAATTAATTTGTGAGTACTGACAATTCACCGAATCGCATTACGGCGAGGAGTTCCCTGTTTAGCGAGAGAAGCGAATCTTGAACGGGTTTCGTTCAAGCGATCGTAGTCAGAAAAGTGTGCGTACAAAGAGTGTACAGTAGAAAGAGCCTAGGCCGGGATTTGAACCCGGGGTCTCGTCCTTACCAAGGACGCGCTTTACCGCTAAGCTACCCAGGCGCGCAATACGTCGTTGACCGGAACCGACTTTAGGGGTTTCGATCCACACCGTCCGTGTCGTCTGATTCCACGCCTACCGGTCGGTCGCGCTCACAGCCCGGTCGGAGATGTCGGCGATGCGGTCGGCGGTCGTCTCGGGCAGCGCCCGTCCCGGCGGCGGGAACTCCCGGTCGCAGTCGGCGGCGAGTTCGCGGGCGTACTCGAGCAGCTCCGCCGGCGGGTCGCCGCCGACCGCGGTGGTGCCCGCGACGACCGCGAGTTCGAGGGCGTCGACCTCGAGGTTCCGATCGAGCGCCGCCGCCTCGGCGGGATCGACGCCCTCCGCCTCGCGTTCCGTCTGGTCGCGGCCGAACGCGCGCACGACCTCGACGGCCGCGGCCGCCGCGCCGGTGTGTGCGAGAAGCGAGAACCCGCGGGAGACGAGCACGTCCGCGGCCAGCACGTCCATGTCGGCGTCGATGTCGGACTCGCGGGTGGCGGCGGTCGCCCACGGCTCCTCGTGGGCGAGCCACCGCGTGAGCCGGAGCCCCTCGTAGATGAGTTGGACGCCCGCGGCCCGGTCGACGACTTCCTCGAGGTCGACCTCGGGGTCGAGCGCGCGGGCGGTGACGAGCGAGAGGACACCGGGAGTTACCGCGGCGTCGACGAGGCGGTCGTCGAGGGTCTCACGGAGGCGTTCGGGCTCGACGTTCGCGAGCGCCTCGCGTGCGGCATCACGCGCCCGCGCGACATCGTCCATTAGCGATCCGTTCGGCAGGCAAGGGCAAAGACCTTTGGAAACCGCCCACGCGACGGCGACGGTCCTGACCGCGACCCGTCCGATCGACGACCGTCACCGCGGCCCGTACCCCGATCGATCCGGGAGCGAACCGTCGGTGATCCGGGCGCCGTCCCGATGTGACAGATTTAAATATCCGTCCCGACCATCTCCCAATGCGAAGCACGCACCGGTAGTGTAGTGGTATCACGCAACCTTGCCATGGTTGCAACCCGAGTTCAAATCTCGGCCGGTGCATTTCTCGAACGTAGTGAGAGAAATCACCGAGTGATTTGAACGCTATCAGTCGCGCGCAGCGAACTGGCGAGCGAAGCGAGCCGTGAGCGAGCACGTCTGATTCTGAGTTCAAATCTCGGCCGGTGCACTCCCTTCGATCAGATGTTTCGTTGACTGACATCGACGACCGAGTACGGGGCGTCTCGCGGCCGTGTCCGCGCCGTTTCGGCGGCGTATGTTTCCGGAAAACGGACGGCTTAACCGTGAGAGTACACTCCGATCGGGTATATGGTCGAACTTCTTCTCGTCGTCGGCTTGGCGGTCACGGTGTTCGTCGGATACAACGTCGGCGGCTCGACGACGGGGCCGGCGTTCGGGCCCGCGGTCGGTGCCGGCGTCCTCTCGAAGGTCGGGGCCGCCGCGCTGATGTCGGTGTTCTTCTTCATCGGCGCGGGAACGCTCGGGCGACGCGTGGTCGACACGCTGGGACGGGAACTCGTCACGCGCGGCGGCGTCTTCACCCTCGAGACGAGCATCGTCGTGCTGTTCTTCATCGGCGGCGCGCTCTTCGTCGGAAACTACTACGGCGTTCCGGCGTCGACGTCGATGACGGCCGTGGGCGCGATAGCCGGGCTCGGCGTCGCGACCGGTAGCCTCGACTGGAGCGTGATGGGCGAGATCGCGGTCTGGTGGATCGTCGCGCCGATCATCGGCTTCTGGGTCTCGGGCGTCATCGGCCGCTACTTCTACCCGCGGATCAACCAGTGGGTGGCGATCGACACCACCGACGGACCGCTGCTGGAGTACGAGCGATCGGGGGCCGTTCCGCGGCCGACGCTCGGCCCGAACACGACCCGCCGGGAGGTCGGCGGCGCGGTCGTCGTCGTCGCCATCGGCTGTCTGATGGCGTTCTCCTCGGGGACTTCCAACATCGCGAACGCGATCGCGCCGCTCGTCGGTGCGGGAGTCGTCGACATGAACCCCATGATCCTCCTCGGGAGCGCGGCCGTGGCGGTCGGCGCGTTCACCATCGCGCGGCGCACCCTCGACACCCTCGGCAACGACATCACCGACCTCCCGCTCACCGCCGCGATCGTCGTCGCGGTCGTCTCCTCGGGGATCGTCGTCGGCCTCTCGGCCATCGGGATCCCCGCCTCGTTCGTCATCATCGCGACGATGTCGATCGTCGGGCTCGGCTGGGGTCGCGCGACCCGGACGGCCACCGTCGGCCAGGGGATCCGCGGCGAGGCGGAGACCAACGTCTCCGTCGGCGCGCTGAAGGCCGACGAACCCGGCGACGAACCGGAGGGCATCGGCGAGGAGGACCCCGCGGACATCCCGGCGGCGGCGGACCTGTTCAACCCGTCGACGACCGCCCGGATCGTGGTGTTACAGAACGTCGTCCCGCTGCTCTCGACGCTCGGCGCGCTCGTCGCGTTCGGGCTGTTGTTCCGGTTCGTTTGGTGAGACGGGGATCCGGGTCGCGGCGAGTCGCCCCCCTTACCGCCCGAACCGACGCTGTCTGTCCTGGAAGTCGAGGACGGCCCGCAGGTAGTCCCGCCGCCGGAAGTCACGCCAGTTCACGTCGGTGAAGTAGAGTTCGGCGTACACCGACTGCCAGATGGCGAAGTCGGAGAGCCGCTCCGCGCCGGTTTTGATCACCAGATCGGGTTCCGTCGGGAACACGAGACGGTCCGTGACGGCCGCTTCGTCGATCTCCTCGGGGCGCAACTCGCCGGCGTCTACGTCGGTCGCGATGTCGCGGACCGCGGCGGCGAACTCGGCTTTCCCGCCGAGGCCGACGTTCATTCGGATCGGGGCGTCAACCGATTCGGTGTCGTCCGGTCCGCGGACCGACATCCGTCGCGGTGCGTCCAGGTCCCGAAGCTCTCGAACGAGCGAGGGGACCACCGCCTCGTCCAGCACGGAGACGGAGACGGTCACCCGCTCGGCCCCGTAGTCGAACGCCCAGCCGAGCGCCGCGGCGAGGGTGTCGAACGCGCCGTCGGCGAGCAGGTCGCGCTCGGTGATGACGATCGCGACGTGCTCCGGGGGTTCCCCCTCGTGGAGCCGGTGGCGAACGCCGAGGTACGCGTCGTAGAGACCCACGGTCGTCGATCGCCCCGCGGGGTGTAAAAGCTCGCGGACGAGGGGTTTAATCGACCGTCGCCCCAAGGGCGCGTGATGATCGACAGCTACCGGGGGGTGTTCGGCGCGGTCCCGTACGCGATCCGCAACACCGACTCGTGGACGATGCGGGTCTACGGGGTTATCGGCGCGCTGGCGACCGCGGCCATCGCGCTCGTCGTCACGCTCGCGCTCGTCGTCTGGATGGCCGAGACTGCCGGCGTCCCGAGCGGGACGTACCTGTTCACGCGCTCGTTGTACGTCGTTCTCGGCTTCGCCGCGGTCGCCCCGCTTTTGGCCCCGCTGCTCTTCGTCGCCCGCCGACACCGTCGGGAGCTCCCCGTCGCGGCCGGCTACGACCGGAAGCTGGCGTACGCGGGATTTCTCTTCTTGGCCTCGCTGTACCTCGGACTGATCGTCACCGCGCCAGCGGACCTGCGCGACCCGACCGAGTCCGTGCTGCTGTCGGCGCTGTACGCGCTCCCGCGACCGGTCGGGGCGCTGTTTCCCGTCCTCGCCGCCGCGGTCGTGTTCTGGACGCACTACCGGCTCCGGGGCGACGTCGAGGACGGCTCGAAACCCGGAAATGGCTCGGCGACCTAGCACCGACGATGACCGACGAAAAGGAGGGAACGTTCCTCGTCACCCACGTCGAGGAGGACTCCGCGGTGCTGAAGGACGCTCACGACGGGCAGGTCCACACGCTGAGCTCGAATCCGGGGCTGGCGGTCGACGACGCCGTCGAGGCGACCGTCGCGCCCGACCCGCCGATGGAGGTCACCTATCGGGTGATCGAACTCGAGGAGCGGCGGTCGCTCTCGCTCGAACGGAGCGAGGAACCGCCGACGGTTCACGAACGCGAACTCGCGACCGACCTCGGGACGGGGGAGTTGACCCGCGAGCCGCGCGCCGGCATCGGCGAGATCCACGTGCTGTCTCCGCCCGAGGACGCGACCGAGGAGGCGGCCGACGACGTGCTCTCGGACCGAGAGGGAACGCTCTCGCGGGCCGCGCGGCTCGGCGTGAACCGCGTCGAGGTCAGGGCGGAGCCCGGCGTACTCAGCGTTCGGTATCTGCCCTGAACGCCCGATCGGTTCGCACTTCCGTTTTCGACGGACTCGAGAGATAAGAAGGCTTATTCGGGCTCACGGACGAACCCGTTTCATGACAGCGATCGAGGTACCGGAGGTCGATTACACCGAGTACTCGAACCGGCAGCTCGTGCTCGTGCCACTGGCGGTGCTCGCGCTCGCGGTGCTCGTCATCGGCGGGTGGTACGCCGTCACGGGCGCGCCGGCGACCCTCGGGTTGGAGTTCACCGGCGGCGTGGAGCTCCGAGTCGCCGATGACGCGGGCGGAGACGTCGAGGAACGGATCGAAACCGCGTTCGACCGCGAACCCGACTCGATCCGCTCGATCCCCGCCGACGACGTGTACGTCGTGACCTTCCGCGCGGCCGCCGACGACCCGGAGGGACTGGCGAGCGATCTGGAATCGCAGGCGGACGCGGCGGGGCTGTCGGTCGAGGCGATTGACCAGGTGTCGCCGAGCTTCGCGTCCGACACGGCGCGGACGACGATCTTCGGGCTCGCGCTCGCGTTCCTCGGAATGAGCGTGCTCGTCTTCGCGCTGTTCCGGACGTTCGTCCCCTCCATCGCGGTCGTCGCCTCCGCCTTCTCGGACCTCGTGATCCCCGTCGCCGCGATGAACCTCCTCGGCATCGAGATGACGCTCGGCATCGTCGCCGCCCTCCTCATGATCATCGGGTACAGCGTCGACTCGGACATCCTGTTGAACAACTCCGTGTTGCGCCGGACCGGCGAGTTCTACGAGTCGGTGAGCCGCGCGATGCGGACCGGGGTGACGATGACAGTCACCTCCATCGCCGCGATGCTCGTGATGGCGATCGTCGCGACGGTCTTCGGCGTCGGCCTCCTGCGTGACATCGGGATCATCCTCGCGATCGGGCTCTGTGCGGACCTGATGAACACGTACCTGCTGAACGTGGCGCTGTTGCGCTGGTACAAGTTCGAGGGGGTGAAACGCTGATGTTCGAGCCCATCAAGGAGAACTGGCGCGTGCTGCTCCTCGTCGTCGTCGTGCTCGGCGCGACGGTCGCGCTCTTCGCCCCGCAGTTCGCTCCCGAGACTGCGCCGGGCGAGTCCGCCGAGAACGCGACGCAGGGGATAACGAACCTCCAGTACGGCCTCGATCTGGCGGGCGGGACCCGCATCCGCGCGCCGCTCCTCGGCTACACCGCGACGGGCGTCGACTTCGCGGGCGAGACACCGACGCAGGTCGCGAGCGACGTCGCCGCCGAGCTGGAGGGCGTCTCGACCCGCGAGGTCGACGCGGTCCGCGACGACGAGGGGACCGGCTCCGACGGGGCCGGTGCCGTGGAGGTCACCGACACGTCGGTGAGCGAGAGCGAGTTCCGCGCGGCGATGGACGCCTCGGGGTATGCCTACGACACGATCCGAAGCGGCGTGACCCAGGAGACCCGCGACGCGGCGGTGGAGGTCATCCAGGGGAAGATCAACGAGGCGGGCCTCTCGGGCGGTAGCGTTCAGCAGGTCCAGTCGATCACCGGCGAGTACTTCATCCTCGTCGAGGTGCCCGGACAGGGCCGCCAGGACGTGATCGACCTCCTCGAGGAGCGCGGGACCGTCGAGATCGCCATCGCGTACCCCGACGCGGACGCGAGCGACGGCACCGCGAGAACCGACGGGATCCTCGCCCAGGACGACTTCGAGAACATCGGAACCGCGAGTAGGCGGGAGGCGGGGTCCGGCGCGTACGTACCGGTCTCGGTCGTCAACGAGGCCCCCGAGGGCCAGCGATCGCCGGCCGTCCAGTTCCAGGACGCGGTCGTCGAGTACGGCGTCGCGAGCGCTTCCGGCGGCGCGCGCTGTAACTACGACCTCGAGACGAACTCGCTCGGCGAGTCCAGCGACTCCTGTCTGTTGCTCGTCGTCGACGGTGAGGTCGTCAACGCGTTCGGGATGGACGACGGCCTCGCACGGAGCATGGCGAGCGGGGGCTGGGCCGACAGCGGGAACTTCCGGCTGACGACCACCTCCTTCGCCGACGCACAGACCATCTCGATCAACCTCCGGGCGGGCGCGCTTCCCGCCGAGCTGGACATCAGCGGGCAGGGGACCTCCTCGACGATCTCCGCGACGCAGGGGGAGAACTTCCGGCTCTACTCCGCGATCGCCGGGGTCTTCGCGGTGTTCGCGGTCGCGGGCGTGGTGTTCCTCCGCTACCGCGAGCCGAAGGTGGCGCTTCCGATGATCGTCACCGCACTGGCCGAGGTGTACGCGCTGCTCGGGTTCGCCGCGCTCGTCGGCTACCCGCTGGAACTCGCGGTGATCGCCGGCTTCATCGCCGTGGTCGGGACGGGCGTCGACGACCTCGTGATCATCGCCGACGAGGTGATGAGCGAGGGCGAGGTCAACTCCCGGACGGTGTTCGACTCGCGGTTCCGCCGGGCGTTCTGGGTGATCGGCGCGGCCGCGGCGACGACGATCGTCGCCATGTCGCCGCTGATGGTGTTGAGCCTCGGCGATCTCTCCGGGTTCGCGATCTTCACCATCCTCGGCGTGCTCATCGGCGTGTTGATCACGCGGCCCGCCTACGGCGACATCCTCCGGCGGCTGTTGACGGTCCGGTAGCGATCCGTCGCCGGTTCGCTCACGCGGTCCGTCGACCCGCGACGCTTAACCGCCGCGCGCCGGAACCCGACGGCATGCTCGTCGTCGTCTCGGACACCCACAGCACCGACGACCCGAAGCTCCGCGGTCGGACCCGCGAGGCGGTCGAAGCGGCCGAGGTCGTCGTCCACGCGGGCGACTTCTACCGCGAGCCCGTCCTCGACGCGTTCGAGCGGGCGAGTGACTCCCTCCGTGCCGTGTTCGGCAACAACGACGGAGCGGCGATCCGCGAGCGGCTCCCGGAGGTCCGCACCGTCGAGTTCGGCGGCGTCCGCCTCGCGGTGACGCACAGACACCGAAGCGGCGACACCGGCCTCGTCATGCTCGCTCGCGGCCGCGACGCCGACGCCGTCGTCTGCGGACACAGCCACCGTCCGCGCTTCGACGACTCGCCCGCGGTCCCGATCCTGAACCCGGGGAGCCACGCGCAGCCGCGGGGGAACCGCCCGGCCCACGCGGAACTCGAGCCGGCGGACGGCGGGCTCGACGGTCGGCTCGTCACGCCCGCCGGCGAGGTGTTCGAGCGGTTCCGGATCGAGACGTAGCGTCGGTCGCGTTCGAGAGGAAGAGCGCACGCGTCCGTCCCGCGTCTCGACGGAGGGGGATCGGTCGGACGCGGCGGGGACGGACGGCCGCGACTCCCCGCTTCGGCCGGTCGGATCGGCGGTCGTCGGGGGAACGACCGTCGTCCCAGAGGCGTCGACCGCCCGGACGACGGGGGATCGTCCGGGCGGACGGAGGGCGGACGTGTGCCTCGATCGCGAAGCGATTCCCGGGTACCGAGGTCGATCGGTACTCGGCGGAGGGCCGAAGCGGGGGTCGCACTTCGGTATCGTCCCGGTATCGTATTATAGGTGTTCGAGGCACAAAGACGCGTTTTAGTGACGGTCCGGATCGACGGCCCGTTCGCCGCGTTCGACCGATCTTCGGGTCGAAACGCCTAACTCGGTGCCGACGGTTACTTGTCGTATGATATCGGTCGAGCCGCTGTTCGTGCTCGTTCTCGCCGGTCTGCTCGGGTTGTTCTTCTTCGGCTTCCTTCTCGTCCGGCGCACCCTGATGGGGCTGCGTGAAGGCTACGAGGACGGGCAGCGATAGCGATGGTCGTCGTCACGACTCTCACGCTCCTCGTCGCCGGCGTCGCGAGCCTCTTCATGGCGTGGTCGATCGGAGCCGGCTCCTCCGGATCGACCCCGTTCGCCCCGGCCGTCGGGGCCAACGCCATCTCGGTGATGCGAGCCGGCCTCGTCGTCGGCGTCCTCGGCCTCTTCGGCGCGATCCTCCAAGGAGCGAACGTCACCGAGGCGGTCGGCACCGAGCTGATCGGCGGGGTCACGCTCACCGCCACCGCGGCCATCGTCGCGCTCGTCACCGCCGCGATCCTCGTCGCGATCGGCGTCTTCGCGGGATACCCGATCGCGACCGCGTTTACCGTCACCGGCGCGGTCGTCGGCGTGGGCCTCGCGATGGGCGGCGACCCCGCGTGGCCGAAGTACACCGAGATCCTCACGCTGTGGGTACTCACCCCGTTCGTCGGCGGCGGGATCGCCTACGGCGTCGCCCGGACCCTGATCGGCGACCGCCTCCCGGAGCGCGCGCTCACGGCGGCGCTGGCCGGCGTCGTCGGCGCGATCGTCGCCAACGTCGGGTTCGCGCTGCTCGGTCCCGACGGCGAGCAGGCGTCGATCGCCGAGGCGGTCTCCGTCGAACTCGGCGTCCCCGGCGGAGTCGGCGTCCTCGCCGCCACGGTCGCGATGGCCGCGCTCGTCGCGGCCGCGGTGTACGTCGACATCGGCCGGGACCGCGAGGGCGCACAGCGCCGCTTCCTGCTCGTGATGGGGGGGCTCGTGGCGTTCTCCGCCGGCGGGTCACAGGTCGGTCTCGCGATCGGGCCGCTCGTGCCGATCTTCTCCGAGGTGGGCGTGCCGCTGTGGGCGCTGCTGGTCGGCGGCGGCGTCGGCCTGCTCGCAGGGTCGTGGACCGGCGCGCCGCGGATGATCAAGGCGATCTCACAGGACTACGCCTCGATGGGGCCGCGGCGGTCGATCTCGGCGCTCATCCCGTCGTTCGCCATCGCGCAGACCGCGGTCGCGTTCGGAATCCCCGTCTCGTTCAACGAGATCATCGTCTCGGCGATCGTCGGCGCGGGATACGCCGCGGGCGACGCCGGCGTGAGCCGGTCGAAGATGGGGTACACCGTGCTCGCGTGGGTCGCGTCGCTCGCCGGGTCGCTGGCGCTCGGGTTCGGCGTCTACTCGGTCGTCCGGTTGGCGTTGTGATCGGTGGGGCGGGGCCTCCGATCGGCCGTCCGAAGCGGAAGGCGTGACTGCGGCGAACACCGTCAAAGCCCCAGCCGCTCGGCTATACTTGGTTGCTGTCGCGGCGAACACCGCCAAATCCCCAGCCGCGAGGACTCGCGCGGCTCGTTGCGCTCCTCGCTCAGTCGCTATCGCTCCTTCGCTGCGGTGCTTACTTCGCCGTGCTTCGTCCTCACGACTGCCCCTTTGAGTCCCACCCGACCGCACAGCCCCGCACCTCACGCCTCCCCAGCCTCGTCGACCGACCTTCGCTCCGCTCCGGCCGGTCGACTCCCTCGCGCGGACTCCTCGCACCCTTCGGGCGCTCGGAGGCGCGCGCCACCGCGTCTTGTTACCTCTCAGTCGCTCGGGTAGGTCGGCAGTCTCCCGGAGCGGGCGCTCCCCTCGACGAACGGGAGGTCGGTCCGGTTCGCGCTCGCTTCGGTGCCGTCGACGCGCACGGTGACCGACTCCGCGGCCGCGTCGAAGTCGACGAGCGCGAAGGCGATGGGTTCCTCGAGGGCGGGGCCGACGGCCGCGCGGGTCACCTCGCCGACCGCCGCGTCGCCCTCAAAGACGGCCGCGCCGGGGTCCGGGAGGCGCTCCGTGACGGCGTCGGGGTCCGCGTCGCCGTCGATCCCGGAGAGATCGTCGATCAGGCCGTCGAGGGCGAGCCCGACGAGCCGCCGACTGGGTCGACCCTGGTTCTCGACGCGGGAGACCACCTCCTGGCCGACGTAACACCCCTTCTCGAAGTCGAGAGCGTTGCGGATCCCGAGGACGTTCGGGACCGTCCCCTCGAGTTCGTGTTCGAAGAGGGGCGTACCGGCCTCCAAGCTGAGTGCGTCCCACGTCCGGTAGCCGAACGGGGCGGCGTTGAGCCCGCGGCTGAGGAGCGTGTCGAACACGTCGGGCGCGTCGGCGGCCGCACAGACGACCTCGTATCCCTCCTCGCCGAGCGGCGCGTCGGTCGCGATCACCGTGACGCCGGCGTCGACCATCGATCCCCGCACGAACGACAGCGGCTCCTCGGGGGCGCCCGGGCCGCCGAGCACCGAGGCGACCTTCTCGGTCGATTTGGGTCCGTGAACGCCGAACACGCCGAGATCCGCCGAGACGTCCTCGATATCGACGTCCTGAATGAACACCTTTCCAGACCAGTCCTCGAGGACGGGCTCGGCGCGCTCGGGAGGGACGAAGACGAGCAGTCGCTCGTCGGCGTTGTAGACGTACATGTCCGTCTCGATCCCGCCCTGCGGGTCACACAGCAGCGCGTAGACGCCGTGTCCGTCCTCGACGGGGACGCGGTTGCTGACGGCGTTGTCGACGAACTCCACGCGGTCCTCGCCCGTGACCGAGAGCACGCCGTACCCCATCTCGATCGCGCCGACGACGTTCCGGACGGCCTTCCCGACGCGGGCGGGCTTGCCGTAGTGGTCGACCACCTCTCTGCCGCCGCGGTCGCGATAGCGCGCGCCGTGATCCTCGTGGGCGTCGGAGACGAGCGTCATGGCTCCCTCCAATCGCGGCACGGCCAAAAGGTCGCGGTTCGCGGGTGCGGAGCCGTCGGACTCGAGGATCGCTCCCGACGGCTTACAGGCCGAGCCGCCTTCTGAGGGTCTCGAGGAGTCCGCCGGCCGGCTCCTCGTCGCCCGGATCGGGGTCCGGGACGACCCGGTCGTGTGGATAGACGCGGACGCGCTCACCGCTCTCGACGGTGATGAGGGAGTCCTCCTTCAGCGCGGAGAGCGCGTCCTCGACCGCGTCGATGTCGGCGTCGACGGCCGCCCGGAGCTCCAACACCGTCATCCCCTCGTCGCCGCGGTCGACCAACGCGTCGAGCAGCGCGACCTGGACGTCCGGCCGGTCGCGGTACTCCGACTTTGCGGCCATGTCCGGAACATGGACCGCGCGGGGTTTACCTCTACCGGCGGAACGGGACGAGACGGCTTGCCGGCGACGGTCGATTCACCGGACGAGCCGCGAGCAGGTCCCACAGAGGTTCTCCTCTTTCACGTCGACCTCGCGGACCGTGGGCGAAAAGGACATCACGCACTTGCTGTTGTCGCAGTGTTCCAGGCCCAGCGTGTGGCCGATCTCGTGGACGACTTCCTTGCGGACGCGGTCGGCGAACACGTCGATCGCGGGCTTCGTCGACACGCCGCCGTCGGAGGAGGTTCTAAGCCGGTGTGTCGAGATGACGGAGCCGCTGCCGTTGAGGTACGCCAGCCCGAACACGTAGTTCCGCCGGCGGTAGTAGAGGTCGCGCGGGGTGATCCCGATGTTCTTCTCGCCGCTGCCGACGCGACCCACGACCTCGATGAGGTCCTCCGCGCGGTACTGTCCTCGGCCGCCGTCGTAGGCGGTCTCCGGGACCGCCTGGTCGTCGTGGACCGTCACGTCACAGTCGTACACCGACCGCAACACGGCGGAGGCCTCCCGCTTCACTCGCGGGGAAACCTCCCCAACGGGCACGATGTCCACGAGCATGGAACGGCTTTTGACCGCCGCGGTCATAAACCCCCCGCCGTGACATCCCCCTCACGTCGTGCGCTCGTGACCGAACTCGACCGGTTCGACAGACTCCTCGAGGTCGGCTGCGGCGACCGCCTCGGCGTCGCGAGCGACCTCGCCGACCGCGGCCGCGACGTGGTCGCGATCGACGTCGCGGTCGACGACGATCCCGGCGGCGTGACGGACGAGCCGGCGGGCGAGAACCGGTCGGCGGACGAGGGTGAGGCCGCCGCCGACGGTTCGCTCCGCGTCCGCCGCGGCGACGTGGTCGCGCTCGCGGACGCGGCCGACCCCTCGTCGACGCTCGCGAGCGGGAACGCGGACGGGACCGGGATCGACGCGGTGTACGCTCGGCGCCTCCCGGCGGAGCTTCAACGCCCCACCGTCGATCTGGCGGCCCGCCTCGAGGCCGCCTGCCTGTTCACCACGCTCGGGTTCGAGGAGCCGATCGTCCCCGTGGAGCGCCGATCGATACCAGGAATGACGCTGTACGTCGCTCGTGACCGCTGATCCGCCCCCGTGCCGCGGATCGGACCCGCTTCCGTGGAACGAACCGCGGGAACCCGAACGTTCATTTCTCCGCCTGCCGGCGTACGGGTATGCAGGTCGACGCTGTCGTACTCGATATCGACGGGGTGTTGGTCGACGTCGCGGACTCCTACCGCCGAGCGATCATCGAGTCGGTCGACCGCGTCTGCGGCAAGACGATCGACCGCGAGGCGATCCAGTCGTTCAAGGACGCCGGCGGCTTCAACAACGACTGGGAGCTGACGTACGCGGCCGCCCTGTTCGTGTTGGCCCGCCGCGAGGGGCTCCGGATGGACGTCGAGGCGTTCACCGACCGGATCGCGGCCGACGAGGACGGCGGGGGCCTCGAGGCGGCCAAGCGCGTCGTCTCCGACCTCCCCAGCGTCGCGCAGGCGCGGGTCCGCGACCAGTGGGACACCGACCGCCTCCACGACGTGTTCCAGGCGCTGTATCTCGGCGAGGAGCTGTACCGCGAACTCGAGGGAGGCGACCCGCCGGTGTCGGCGACGGGCTACATCCACGACGAGCCGACTCTCGTCGAGCCGGCGACGATCGCGGACCTGACCGACCGCTTCGACGTCGGCGTGTTGACGGGACGGCCCGCCGCGGAGGCCGAGATCGCCTTAGAGCGCGTCGACCTCGACGTTCCCGAACGTCACCGATTCACGATGGACGACTGGGAGGAGGGGAAGCCGCACCCGCGGGCGCTCGTCGAACTCGCCGAGCGGTTCGACGCCGATCGGGTCGCGTTCGCGGGCGACACCCTCGACGACGTGCGGACCGCCCGGAACGCCGACCGTGAGGACGACTCGCGCGTCTACTATGCGATCGGCGTCCTGACGGGCGGACTGACCGGCGAGGCGGGGACGCGGGCGTTCACGGAGGACGGAGCCGATGCCGTTCTCGAGGACGTGAACGGACTGGTGGACCTGTTGGAATAGCGTCGCGATCGCGGCTCGCTACTCGTCGGCCGTGAGAATGGGCCTTGCCGGATTCGAACCGGCGATCAACTCGTTATGAGCGAGTCGCTTTAACCGGACTAAGCTAAAGGCCCTGATCGACGGGTAGCTCTTGTTCGCCCTTTAGCCTACCGGGTTCTCCTCGATCGAGGAGAGGACCGCATCGAAGAGATAGTCCTCGTACCAGTTGACGCGCTACGTGTTCCCGTTTCCGGCCGGTCTGTACCGGATCGTCATCTGCGTCTCACCGGCCTCCTCGATCGGAACCAAATACGTCTCCTCACGGGTCGGCGCGTAGACCGCGAAGTAATCTATCTTCCCGTCGTAGCCCTCCCGTTCGTATCCGGAACCCTTCGTTCGGACGCTCCGAGTCCGAAACCGCACCGCCCCGTCCGTGGTCGCCTCGAACGCCGTCTTCGCTTGGACACGGTAGAACGCACCGTCGATCTCGATCGCGAGGTCGTACGGCTCGTTGTCGTACGCCGGCGTGAGTACGGAAACGTCGCGGGCGATCAGTTCCGCTTTGACGATCGCCTCCGTCGCCTGTCCGCGCTTCTGCGGCTCTCCGAGTCGGTCGTACTGCTCGTAACGCGACATACGACGCTTCGGTCGTCATCGTACAAAACGCGTGTCACGATCGGAGACGCAAGAGGAAGCGCCGAAGCCAGGACTCGAACCTGGGACCGCCTCGTTAACAGCGAGGCGCTCTACCAACTGAGCTACTTCGGCTCGATTTCAGGTACTCGTGTGGTTTTGATAGGGCTTTCGTTTCCGCCCGACACGGGCCGGGAACCTCGTCCGCCCCTTACGACCGACACGCTTTCGGCCGGACCGCGAGAAGCCCGCGTATGGCCGACCTCGACGCGGTGCTGTCGCGCGTCCGCGAGCGCGTTCTTCCGGAGGCGGAGGAACGCGAGCGGCTGCGAACGGCGGCCGCCGACCTGACGGAGCGGACTCGAGCGGCGATCGCGGACCTTCCGGTCGAGGCCGACGTGGTCCAGGTGGGATCGACCGCGCGCGGGACGTGGGTCTCCGGTGACCGCGACGTCGACCTCTTCGTGCGGTTTCCGGCTGACATCGACCGCGAGGAGCTCGAGGAGTACGGGCTCGCGGTGGGTCACGCGGTCCTACCGGACGGCCACGAGGAGTACGCCGAACATCCCTACGTGAAGGGCGTTCACGACGGCTTCGACGTCGACCTGGTTCCCTGTCACGACGTCGCGGAGGCGGGCGATCTGATCTCCGCGGTCGACCGCACGCCCTTCCACGACGCGTACCTCACGGAGCGGCTCGACGACGACCTCGCCGCCGACGTGGTCCTCACGAAGGCGTTTCTCAAGGGAATCGGCGCGTACGGCAGCGACCTCCGGACCGAGGGCTTTTCGGGGTACCTCACCGAGTTGCTCGTCGCCGAGTTCGGCGGGTTCGTCCCGCTCGTCGAGTCGGCCCGGAGCTGGCACCCGCCGGTGGAGTTCGATCCCGAGGGGCACGCCGAACGGACCTTCGAGGACCCGCTCGTCGTCGTCGACCCGACGGACCCGACGCGCAACGTCGCGGCGGTGTTGTCGGCGGAGAACCTCGCGCGGTTCCAACACTACGCTCGAGACCTGCTCGCGAACCCTCGCGAAGGCCTGTTCGAACCTCGGGCGTTCGATCCGCTCGACGCGGGCGAGGTCCGCGACCACCTCGACAGGCGCGAGACGACGCCGGTCGCCGTCGTCTTCGACGCCCCGAACCTCGTCGACGACCAGCTGTGGCCCCAGCTCCGGCGGTCGCTCGACGGGACCGTCCGTGGACTGAACGAGCGCGGGTTCGACCCGCTCCGTGCTCGGGCGATGGTCGGAGACGACGGGGAACGGGCCGCCCTCTACGTCGAGGTCGAGACGGCGACTCGACCGGCGGTCGAACGCCACGAGGGGCCGCCGGTCGCCGTGCGGAAACACGCCGACCGCTTCTACGAATCGTACGCCGACGACGTCGATCCCGACACGTACGGACCGTTCATCGACGGGAACCGATACGTCGTCGAGCGCGAACGCGAATTCTCCGCGGTTCGCGGATACCTCGAGAGCGACGCGGCAGGCGACATCGCACTCGGCGCGCAGATCGAGCCGGCGTTCGCGGACCGCGACGTGCTCGTCGGCGACGCCGTGGCGACGCTCGCCGACCGGTTCGGAAGGGACCTCCGGGAGTTCTACGAGCCGCACCCGTGAGGCCGGGCGAACCGGCCTGAGATCGGGTAGAACCGATCGAGTCGGCGGTGCGGTCGGATCGGGTTCAGTCGGATCGGGTTCGGTCGATTCAGGCGCGGCCGAGGACGCGAGTCAGGTAGTAGAGCCCGAGCAAGACGAGGACGACCACGACGCCGACCGCCGAGAACAGCACGGCGACGCGGGGGAACGCCATCCAGAGCGCGATGTAAAACGAGAACCCGAACGCGAGGAGCACCGCGACCACGACGCCGCGAGTGGGGTTCTGGACGGCCGCGACGAACACCCGCTGTGGCAACGAGAGGTCCGCGAAGTCCACGTCGGCGACGTCGCTCGGGGCGTCCGTTCCGCTCGGGTCGGTGACGCCGGATCCGCCGTCCTCCCTCGGCGATCCCGTCGATCCGTCGGCGTCGTCGTTCACGTCGTCGCGTACGGTCTCGCCCGTCCTGTACCTGTCGCTCCGCCCGCGGTCACGTGATCGCGACGACGACCGCCGACCCGACGAGGACGGCGCCGATCGCGGCGAGCAGAACG
The DNA here is from genome assembly GCF_900182635.1 of Halorubrum cibi. Classification (GTDB taxonomy): domain Archaea; phylum Halobacteriota; class Halobacteria; order Halobacteriales; family Haloferacaceae; genus Halorubrum; species Halorubrum cibi. Next base: position 454,590 of record NZ_FXTD01000001.1, read on the forward strand.
CCGAATGCGAATCCGATGGCGACGTTCCGATCGTCGCTTTCGGCCGTCGTGACCGCCTCGACCGCGAACGACGAGAACGTCGTGAACGCGCCACAGAACCCGACGCCGAGCGTCAGCGCGACGACGGAGTCGAAGGGTGCGGCGAGCACGGCTCCGAGCGCGAGGCTCCCGAGGGTGTTGACGGCGACGAGCGAGCGACGGCCCGAGATAGCGAGGCCGATCAGGTGTCGACACGTCGCGCCCGCCGCGCCGCCGAGGCCGACGGCGAGCGCTCCGACGAGCGGACCCGTCGCCGTCACCGTCGCCTCCCGACGGCGAGCCCCGCCAGCGCGGCCGCGAACCCGAGACCGTAGCTCGCGGCGACATAGGCCGTCCCGCCCGTCGTACCGAGCGCGACCGCGTCGGTCGCGAACGTGCTGTACGTCGTGAACGAGGAGATCACGCCGGTGCCGACGAGGAGTCGCGTCCGCGGACCGACCGCACGCGTGACGAGGAAGCCGAGCGCGAACGAGCCGACGACGTTCACGAGGAGCGTGCTGATCCCGGTCGCGTCGCCGACGGCGACGTCGACGCCGTACCGCGCCAGCGCGCCGACGAACCCGCCGAGCGCCACGAGGCCGATCCCGGGAACCGTCCGTTCCATGGCCGTTCCTCCGGACGGATCGTGTTGTGCGTTCCGATGCTCACCGGCCGCGGCTCCGTTCGGCTCGCGTCGGCTGCTCTGCTCGTTCCGTCGATCGCCCCGTTCGCGCCGCCTCCGTGTCGCTGGCGCGCGGATTCTCGCCGCCGTGTGGCGTTCGGCGCTCCCGCACGCGGACCGCGTGGGCCGTCTCGCTCGCGTCGTCGACGACGAGCGCCTCGCCGACGCCGGTCGGCAGCCGGGCGGCGAGGTCGCCGGAGAGGTACGTCGCCTCCGCCGCCGCCAGCGCGTCCACGTCGGGTCCGGCCGTGAGCCGGTGTGCCACGAGGAGGTCGGACTGCGAGACGGCGACGGCAGGCAGCGCGCTCGGACGCTGGGTCGCACAGACGATCGACACGCCCGGTGCGCGTCCCCGCGTCAGAAGCGTCCGGAGCGCCGGGTCGGCGACGCCGTCGAAGAAGGCGTGCGCCTCGTCGACGAGCAGCCAGGGGAGCCGGTCGACGGTCCCGTTCACTCGCGCGTCGTACAGGCCGCGGGCGACCGCTCGGACGACCGCCCCGGCGGCGGACTCGGGTACGCCCGACAGGTCGAGCACCGTCGGGTCGCCGCTCGCGGCGAAGGAAGTGACCGGCGGGGCTGCCGCGTCGAAGACGCCCCAGGACTCCGCCAGCCGGAGGTGGTTCCGAACCGCCCGGCGCGTCCGGTCGGGGGCGTCGGTCTCCGAGACGGCCCACCGGAGCGACTCGATCGACGGGGAATCGCCGTCGTTTCCCGCCGTTTCGACCGCGTCGGCGACGACCCGCCACAGCAGGCTTCCGGGGCCGTCCGTGGGGTCGAGTCCCACGAGGTCGGGCCAAACCGAGGCCGGAACCTCGGCCGGTCGGATGACGGGCTCGACGACGCGTCCGCCGATCTCGGTCAGCCCGTCGAAGACGCCCATCGGGTCGACGACGACCGGAGCCACTCCGGTCGCGTCCGCGAGCTCCTCCGCGATGACGCCGAGCGTGTACGACTTCCCGGTGCCGCGCTTCCCGAAGACCACCGCCGCGTGCGGGGAGTCGGCGTCGATCCCGACGGCCGCTCCGTCGCTGCCGTCCCGCGCCAGAAAAGTGCCGAGACGGACCATCGCCGGCGGTCGGTCTTCCCCGTCACTCGCCCCGTCTCCGCCGTCATCCCGTCCGAGAACGTTCATGCGCGGGATCGTGCGGCATCGAATAAAAGCCGTCACGCGGCGGCGAGAGTGGGTGATCGCGTGGTTCCGACCCCGTCCGATCGTTTATATACTAATCCGCGGCCACCGGTCGTATGCTCGACTCGAAGTCGGACACGTCGGACTCGAAGGCCCGTGTAGGATCGTTTCTCGACGACCGCCGCGCGATCGAGGGGCTGCCCGTCAGACTGGTGATCGCCCTCGTCGTCGGCGTCGCGAGCCTCAGCGTGATGATGGGGATGATCGGCGACATCGACGGGCTGTCGTCGACGGAGGTCGACGCGCAACCCCAGCCGGAGGTGACGACGCCGGGATCACAGACGCTCGACGTCGCCGTCGTCGACCCCGACGGCAACCGCGTCTCGGACGCGACGGTGATCGTCCGCGGCGGCTCGGCGCGACTGGACGGGCTCGCCACCGCGAAGTCCGGTCCGGACGGGATAGCCAGCGTCGACGTGTCGCCGAAGCTCGGAGCGAACCAGCTCGACGGGACGCTCTCGATCGACGTCAAACCGCCCGCGGGAAGCGATTTCGTCGACGAACGCGGCAACACCGAGGTGCTCGTCGTCGCCGAGTAGACCGACCGCCGCGGAGCGGGGGCGTATCCGTCGGTATCGCCGGGATCAGGGCCGGTCGTCCCAATCGATCCACTCCTGCTCCCAGCCGGTTCTCGCGAAGTATCCCTGCTCGGCGAACTCGGCGTCCTCGCGGCGCGTCCGGTTCCGTTCGACGCCGGCCTGCTCGCCGTCGACGAGCATCGGACGGAGCCGCGCGGGGCCCGCCTCCTCGACGGTTCGGAAGCCGTCGGGGGCGGGATCGTCGTCCCCGTCCGCGTCGCCGTCGGTACGGTCGGCACGATCGTCACGGTCGGCCGGCTCGACGGCGACGATCGTCTGATCGCCGGCTCCGCGCGGGTACACGATCCGCCCGTGGTCGTCGAGCTGCTCGCGGAGCGCTCGGGGCGGCGTCACGACGGCCGCCTCGACGAGGATCCGGTCGTACGGGGCGTACTCCGGAAGTCCCCCCGCACCGTCGCGGCGGTCGACGAGGACGGCACCGTAGCCGGCGTCCGCGAGGTTCGACCGGGCGAGGTGAACGGCACGTCGATCGATGTCGATCGCGTGAACGTGGCGCGCGCCGACGATCTCGGCGAGCGCGGCGCTCGTGTAGCCGATCCCGCCTCCGACGACGAGTACGTCGTCCTCCTCCTCGGCGTCCACCGCGGTAAGCATCCGCGCGACGGTCGCCGGCGCGAGCGCCCGCGTTCCGGCCTCCTCGCTCGCGTCGTTCGCGTACGGGGCGTCGTCCACGAACGCCTCGCGGGGGACCGTCTGGAGCGCCGACAGCACCGACGCGCCGAGGGGCTCGCCGAGCTGGTGTTCGAGCCCCTCGATCATGTCGACCCGAAGCGCCGATTCGTCCATGTCCGCTCTCGGCGGTCCGCGGTCTAAAACCGCACGCTCCGCGCGGGGCGACCTGACGGGCGGGGTCCGCGACTCACCGCATCGGAACGAATCGCACCGCGCCGTGGTCCTCGTGGTCGACGCCGCCGTCGTCACGGACGGTCAGCCGGACGAGCCGCTGGCTCGTGCCGGAGCGGCCGCTGGCGACGCGCCCGAGAAGTCCGCCCGCGTCGCCGTCGGTCTCCACGGGCGCGACGACGTGGCCGCCGGGCCGCGTCCGATCGACGATCTCCCGGGGAACGCCGCCCGGAGCGGCACAGGTGAGGTAGGCGGCGTCGAACGGGTCACACTCCGCGAAGGCGGTCCGTCCGTCTCCGGCCCGAACGGTCACGTCGTAGCCCAGCCGGTCCAGTCGCTCGCGGGCGGCGTCGGCGAGCTCCGAGACGTACTCGACGCTGTAGACGTTTCCGGGGCCGACGATCTCGGCGACGACCGCGGCGTGATAGCCACAGCCCGTGCCGACCTCGAACACCCGGTCCCCCGAGGAGACCTCGAGGAGGTCGACCATGACCGCCACCATGTGCGGCGCGCTTATCGTCTGGCCGTGGCCGATCGGCAGCGGTCGATCCGCGTACGCGTGCGATCGGTCCTTCTCCGGAACGAACTCGTGGCGGGGGACGGCGGCGATCGCCGACAGGGTCCGCTCGCTCGCGTCGGTCCGTCGCCGGAGGTGCTCGACGAGCCGTCGGCGCTCCGCGGCGTGATCGACGTCGCCCATGCTACGAAGTATCACTCCCCTCGTGGAGAACCTATCGGCGTGAAGGGGGTTCGATCGGACCGTTTCGGAGCGTTCCGGACCCGTTCGACGAGGGGGTGATCCGGTACGTCGGGCGTGCTTGTAGGACGGGTGTTTCGTAAGTGATCGAGGTGAGAAGAAGGGAACAGTTGCTGGGGCGGTGAACACCGCCAAAGCCCCAGTCGCGAGGCGCTTCGCGCCTCTGGCAGCCGGCGGCGGAGCCGCCGGCGACTGCCCCTTTGAGTCCCACCCCGCCCCGCACAGCACCGCGACCGCACCTCACGCCTCTCCAGCCTCGCTGCTCGCGCTTTCCAAGCGCTCGCAGCGTCCCTCGCGTTCCGGTCGCGGGCCGGCGGCCCGCTCCCGGGCGCGCCACCGCAGACGATCAGTCACTTCTTCGCCCTGTACTGAGCGATACACCGGATCGTTCGGCGGGGTCCGGACGCCGTTCCGTGCCACCCGCCGTTCGCGGACGGGTCGCTATTCGACGTCGATCCGGTGACCGTCCTCGCGGTCGTCCCGCCTACTTGGCAGGGTGACGGTGAGGACGCCGTTCCGGTACGTCGCCTCCGCATCCTGCGCTTCCACGCCGGCCGGGAGATCGATCGTCCGGGTCACCGACTCGTGACGCCGCTCGCGACGGAGGTACCGGTGCCCACCCTCGCCGTCTCCCATCTCGTCGTCTCCCGTCTCCCGCTCCGCATCGCGCTCGGCGCGGATCGTGAGTCGATCGTCGTCGACGCGGACGTCGATGTCCTCGCGGTCGTATCCGGGCAGGTCCGCCATCACGACGATCTCGTCGTCGTATTCGGCCACGTCGACGTCGGCGGTCCGGAGGCCGCGGCCCCCGCTCAGTCCCTCGCCGAAGGGGCTTCGTCCGAAGAACTGCTCTATCTCCTCGAAGGGGTTGGATCCGTTCATGACTGTTCGTCCCTATAGAGGCTCGCTGAGATATTAAACTGAGATAGACGGTTGCTAACTTCCGCCGTGCCACGCGGCGATCCCGATCGAACCCGGCCGGAGTCCCGCGATCAGTTCACGTCGATCCGATGGCCGCTCCCGCCGTCGGCGGACCGCTTCGGCAGCGTGACCGTCAACACGCCGGCGTCGTACGCGGCGCTCGCCGCGTCCGGCTCGACCGCTGCCGGCAACGGGACCCGCCGGGAGACCGACCCGTGACGTCGCTCGCGGAGGTGGTAGCGTTCCCCGTCGACCGGGTCGTCCGGATCGTTCGCGCTGCTCGCGTCGCCCGCGTCGCCGCTCGGCGTCGCCCCCACGGTGAGCGTCTCGTCTCTGAGTTCCACGCTGATCTCCTCCTCGTCGAACCCCGGCAGATCGGCGAGCACGGTCACCGCCTCCTCGCCGTCGATCACGTCGACGTCGACGCTCGAGTCGGTCGGCACGTCGAGGCCCGAGCCGATCTTCTCGAGTTCGCGGTCCATGCGCTCGAACAGCTCCTCGATCTCGCGGAGGGGATCGCGTCGGGTCATACGGGTCAGGATTCGATCCGGATCGACTTGAACGTGTGGGCGGCCGGGGGAGGGAGGAACCCGACCCGTCGCTCTCAGAGGAACGGCCGCCAGTAGTACGGGCTGACGAACCCCTCGATGAGCGCGGCGACCGCGAGGAAGACGCCGATCCCGACGGTCACCCAGAACGCGTTCTCGACGGCGTCCGCGAACCCGACGCGGCTCAGCCGGCCCCGAAACGCGCGCCAGGCGACGACGCCCAGCCGGACACCGAGCGCGCCCGAGACGACGATCGCCGGGATCTCGAAGATTCCGTGCGGGACCACGAACGCGACGAGCGCGGGGAGATTCTCCTCCAGCGCGGCGACCGCACCGAGCGCGATCCCGTTGAACGCGATCGACGAGAGCGCCGGGAGGACGAGCGCGACGCCGCCGAACGCCGTGGCGATCGTCACCGTCCAGTTGTTCCCGAAGAACTGGAGGGCCGCGGCCGGCGGGAGGTGTCCGACGAGCCGCGCCTCGATCGAGGTAGGGACGGTCCCGACGAACGGCTCGGCCAGCGTCCAGCCCGCGACGCCGCCCGCGACGCCGACGGCGGCGACGAGGAGGTGGGTGCCGGGCGTCCGCCGGGCGAACGCGAGCGTCTCGCTCACGCCGCGGCGGACCCCGCCGGTGACCTGCGCGCGGACGCCCGCCTCCGGCGGGTCGACGGGGTCGACCGCGCCCCGGTGGTCGCCGTAGAGGACGGTCTTGAGGAGGTCCAACGCCGGCGCGGCGACGACCGCGCTGGCGAGCGCGACGACCGCGCCGCCGCCGAGGAACGCCAGCGCGGACGCGGCCGAGGAGATCGCGACGACGACGCCGACGGCGACGACGAGGTAGGCGATGGCGTCGACCGGGTTCGCGCGGACGAACCCGCCCGCCCCCTCGACCGCCTCGACCACGCCCGCGTCGTCGACGACGATCGCCGCGGGGGCGAACGCGAAGACGATCCGCACGAGGAGCAGCCCGATCCCACCGAGAACGAACGCGACGAGCCCGACGAGCGCGCCGACCAGCGGCCCGCCGGCGACCGACGCGACGCCCACGGCGACCCCCGCGAGCAGGATCACGCCGAGCCACAACAGCGTCTCCGCGACGTAGAGGCCGAGGAACGTGAGCCAGCGGCCGCGGACGCCGGCGATCCCCGCGGTCAGCCCCCGTTCTCCCCGCAGCCGGGCGATCACGGCGCTCATCTGGCCCGCGGAGACGGCCGAATACGCGAGGACCGCGAGGAGGACGGCGACGATGCTCCCGACGGCGACGAGCGCGACCGCGGTCGGCGAGACGAGCGGCTCGAGGGCGGGCGCGATCTCCTCGGCCCAGCGCTGGACCGCCTCCGGGTCCTCCACGTCCGGCGGCGTCAGGTCGGTTCCCGCGAGCGCGTCGCCGGCGGCGGCGAGCCGTCCGGTGAGTTCGGCGTGGAGGTACGCGCCCGCGAGCGCGACGAGGAGGGCGGTGCGGGCGATCACGGGGACGGCCGTCCCGAGGAAGTAGAACGGGAGCAGGTCCGCCGGTCGCCGTCGGAGGGTCGAAACGGTGGCCGTGACGGCCGTCGACAGGTCCATACCTCCGGGTTCGGCCGTGTGACACTTAAGAGCGTATGCCGTCGTTCCTCACTTGTCGGGGTACTTCGGCTCCCGGCGCTCGGCCCGCTCGGTCGCGCGCTCGATCACCTCCCGGACGGTGTCGTCTCCCTCGCTCGCCCGGTAGACGTCGCCGTGGCCGGGGTACATCGCCTCGACCGTGTCGGGGAGGCGCTCGAGGAGGTCGTGGAGGCTCTCGATCAGGCGCTCGCGCGACTGCCCCGCCATGTCGGTCCGGCCGAAGGAGCCGTCGTCGAACGCGCCGTCGTTGTAGACGACGACGTCGCCGGTGTAGACGCGTTCCTCGCCCACGAGCGAGACGTGGTCGTCGGCGTGACCGGGCGTCTCCACCACCGTACACGGCTCGCTCCCGACGAGCACCTCGTCGCCGTCGCGCAGCGCCACGTCCCGGCGCGGGTGGTCGGCGGCCGCCAGCAGCCGGGGCTCGAACCGGTCGAGAACCGCGTCGAGCTCGCCCACGTGGTCGTGGTGCTGGTGGGTGAGCACGACGCGGTCCAGGTCGTCGACGTGCTCGGCGACGACGTCCGCGACCCCCGGCATCGTCCCGGCGTCGACGAGGGTGGTCGCCTCGCCGGGGATCAGGTACGCGTTACAGGTGAACTCCTCGGCGTCGGCGGTGACGGTGATGGGCTCCATACACGCCCTACCCGTCCCGCCGGACAAAAACGTGTGCGACGGCGGCGCGGTCGCGAGCCGACGACGAAACCGCCCGACTACTGATCCGCCACGGGATTTATACGCTACGGTCCACTACTCACGGGTACACATGGGCTTCGGAAGCTACGACGAATCCGAACAGGAGAACCAGGACCTGGATGCGGACTTCGACGACGACGACGGCGTCCGAGCGGCCCAGGAAACCCACGACGGGTCCGTCGAGTACGAGCCCGGCGCGTCGAACGACGAACTGCTCGACCGGCTCAAGGAGATCAAATCCGAGGAGACGTGACGTATCGTGAGACGTTCTCGGACCCGTGAGTGAGCCGCCGAGCCGCACCCTCGGCGTCGCCTTCTCCGACGGCGACCGCGTGAGCCGCGTCGCCGGCGCGATTCTCAGAGCCGACGGCGCCCTCGACGGGTTGGCCTACGGCGCATGTACCGTCGGCGGCACCGACGCCACCGACGCGGTCGTCGATCTCGCGACCGACCTCGATCGGGCGGACGTTCGCCACGTCTGCGTCGCCGGCGTCGCGCCCGCGTGGTTCAACCTCCTCGACCTGCGGCGGATCCGCGAGGAGCTCGACCGCCCCGTCTCCGCGGTGAGCTACGAGGCGAGTACCGGCCTCGAACCCGCGCTCCGCGAGGCGTTCGGCGGCGGCGACAGCGACAGCGACGGCAACGTCGACGACGACCTCGCCGAGCGGCTGGCCGTCTACCGGTCGCTGCCGCCCCGCCGCCGGGTCGTACTCGAGGGATCGAACCCGGCGGACCCGCTCTTCGTTCGCGCGGTCGGCGTCGCGGACGACCGCGCGGCCGCGATCGTGCGGTCGCTCGTCCGCGAGGGGTTCCGCCGGCCAGAGCCGCTCCGGGTCGCGTCGATCGCGGCGAGCGCCCACCGGGAGGCGGTTCCGGACACCTCCTTACCCTGAGTTCGGCGCGACCTCGACGGTCTCGCGGTGCCACCCCGTCGACCCCCCCGGCCGGGGCCCCGTCCGCTCCTCGGTCTGGACCGTCCCGTCGCGCCGCACCGCGCGGACGACGACGTCGAACGCGGTTTCGTCGGGCGCGTCGAACGCGTACCGCCAGCGCCGCCACGCGTGGGGGGCGACCTGCGGCTCCAGCTCCCCCCCGTTCCACGTCTCCCCGCCGTCGACGCTGACCTCGACGCTCGCCAGCTCCTCGAGACCGGTCTCCAACCCGCCGAAGGCGACCCCGCCGACGACGACCCGGTCGCCGTCGCGGACGCCGGTCCGAACGTACGACATCGTGTTCGCGACCGCCTCCTCGTCCCAGCCGCGCTCCTCCCAGTAGGCCTCGTGGTCGACGCCGGAGACCTCGATCCGCTCTATCCACTTCGTCATCTTCATCCCGTATCGCCCGGGGACGAGCAATCGCGCCGGGAACCCGTGTTCGGTCTCCAGCGTCCGGTCGCCCATCCCGTAGGCGATCAGAATGTCGTCGCGCTCGACGATCTCCATCGGGATCGCCTCGCTGTAGCCGTCGGCGGCGTACGTGACCACGTCGACCGCGCCCTCGGCCGGCCCCGCCGCCGCGACGAGGTCGGACAGTTGGACCCCCGTCCAGTGGGCCGTCCCGATCAGGTCGCCGCCCACCTCGTTGGAGATACACACCATGGTCGTCGTCTGCTCGAGGCTCTCCTCGTGGCCCACCAGGTCGTCGTACGCGAGCGAGTACGGCTCCGCGACCGCGCCGTCGACGTCCAGACTCCACGCCCCGGGATCGATCACCGGCGGGTTCACGTTGACGTCGACGACGTAGTGGTCCGACGGCGACGTGACTGTGGGTGGCATCCCGCCGAAGTCGAACGCGGGGTCCCCGCTCGGCGGCGACACCGACCGCTCGAGCGACTCGCCGACCCGCTCGCTCTCCTCCGGACCGCCGAGGCGACCGAACAGGAACCGGAGCCCCGCGAGCGGGACGCTCCCCGCGACCGCGAGGCCGCCGACGCGCCGGAGGAATCCCCGCCGACCACGCAGCCGGTCGGTCCCTCGGACCCGACGGGCGACGAGCGCGGGCGGCGCGACGGCGACGGCGACGGCGACCCCGAGCGCGAGGGAGACCCCCGCGCCGACGGCGAGAAACAGCGGGAGGGTCGCGGCGACGCCGACCGCCGCGACCGCGGTGCCGGTCCGTGAGCGGAGCGCGTTCGGGATCGACCGGTTCCCCGTCCGCTCGCCCGCTCGTCGTCCCGCCCGATCGGCCGCGACGGGGAGGAGGACCCCGCCGGCGGCGGCCGCGACGACGACGCCGGCGACCAGGGCGGCGACGAGCGTCGGCGTCGCGTAGAAGCCGAGCAGGTCGATCGCGAGCGTCGACAGCCAGCCGGGCGAGAGCGCGATCGCCCGTTCGGCGACGGGCTCGATCCCGAACCCGCCGACGAGGGGCGCGGCCGCGAACAGCCCGGCGACCCACGCCGCGCCGACGACGCCCCCGCCCAGCGCCCGACGGAGGGCCGTCTCGCGGTCCACCGCGTCGGGTTCGGTGGAGTCGCTCCCGTTCCTGCCTCCGCCTCCGTTCCCGCCTCCGCCTCCGTTTCGATCGGCGGCGGCGTTCATCCGTCACCGGCGGCGGTCCCGCGTCGTTCGCCCGCCGTCGCTCCGTAGTGTGCGTGTCGCGTTCGGTGCATCTACTCTCAGTTGGGCTGTTAACATATAACGTGTCGGGTCGGGGGCGGCTATTTGTTCCCCGCGGCCCACCGCCCCGCCATGGGCGACGTCACCTTCCGCGACCGCGATCGGATCGAACGCACCCCCGCCCACGGCGTCGCGCTGGACTGTCTCGCCGCGGGGATCGAGGCGGCGCTCCCGGCGAACGTCGTCGCCGACGCAGTCTCGGTGGTGGACGGAACGCTCCGGATCGCGGCGGTCGACGGCGAGACGGGCGGGTACGACCTCGATGCGTACGAAACGGTTCGGATCGTCGGGGCCGGCAAGGCGGCCGACGGGATGGCGGCGGCGTTGTCCGACCGACTGAGGCCGGCTCTCGGCGGTCGGTTCGCCGGCGGGACGGTGATCGCGGACGAACCGGAGCGACCGGGGGGAGCGGACGGGCCGGAGGCGGATCGGTCGTTCGAGGTCCTCGCCGGCGATCACCCCCTCCCGACCGAGCGCGGCGTCGCGAACGCCCGGCGCGTCGTCGACGCCGCGGCGGCGGCCGGCCCGGACGACCTCGTGATCGCGGTCGTCACGGGCGGCGCGAGCGCGCTCCTCGCCGCCCCGGCTGACCCGATCGGCGTCGACGACCTCCGCGATCTCACCGACGCCCTGCTCGCCTGCGGAGCGTCGATCGACGAGATCAACGCGGTCAGGAAACACTGCTCGGCGGTCAAGGGCGGGCGACTCGCCCGGACGGCGGCCCCCGCGACGGTCGTCACGCTCGCCGTGAGCGACGTGGTGGGCGACGATCCGGCCGTGATCGGTAGCGGCCCGACCGTCCCCGACTCCTCGACGTACGAGGACGCGCTCGCGACGGTCGAGCGATACGGCCTCGAATTCCCCGCCGCCGTCCGCGATCACCTCCGCGCGGGGGCCGCCGGCGAGCGCCCCGAGACGCCGGAGGCCGACGATCCGGCCTTCGAGCGCGCCCGGACGTTCGTCGTCGGCAACGCTCGGACCGCCCTCGACGCCGCCGCGACCGCCGCCGGCGACCGAGGGTACGAGGGGGTCGTCGTCGCGGACGACGTCGTCGGCGAGGCGCGCGACGCCGGTCGGGAACACGCCGAACTCGCCCAAAGGTGCGCCGCCGACGGGACGCCGACCTCCCCGCCCGCGGTGTTGCTCACGGGCGGGGAGACGACCGTGACGCTCTCCCGCGGCGGCCCGGGTGACGGGGACGGTGACGCCGTCGACCCCGGCTCCGGCGGACCGAACGCCGAGCTCGTCGCGAGCGCGGGGATCGAACTCGACCGCGAGGGCGCGGTCGTCGCGAGCGTCGACACCGACGGGATCGACGGGGCGAGCGACGCCGCTGGCGGGGTCGTCGACGCCGCGACCCTCTCGGCTCCCGCCGCCAGGGACGCGCTCGATCGGCACGACGTGGCCCCGCTGTTGGACGAGGCCGACGCCCTGCTCCGGACCGGCCCGACGGGGACGAACGTCAACGACCTCCGGGCGGTTGTCGTGACGGACGAGGTCGAGTGAGACCGTCCGAACTTATACCGCCGGCTCCCGCAGTCCGTGACATGAGCGAGGACGGAGCGGAGGCCGACGCGGTCGGAGGCGGTGCGGTCGGTGACGCCCCCGGAGACGGCGCGCTCGACTCGAATCTGTGCGTGGGTTCCTGTGAGCGGTGCCCGGCGCTGGTCGAGTCGCGGAGCCGGATCGTCGAGGGCGTCGGCCCGACGGACGCCGACCTGCTGTTCGTCGGCGAGGGTCCCGGAGCCACCGAGGACGAGGAGGGCGAGCCGTTCGTGGGCCGATCGGGCGACGTGCTCGACGAGGCGTTGCGGGACGCGGGGCTCGCGCGGGCCGACGTGCGGATCACGAACTGCGTGCGGTGTCGCCCCCCGGAGAATCGCGACCCGACGACGGAGGAGCTCGCGAACTGTCGCGGCCACCTCGAGGCGGAGATCGTCGGGCTCGACCCGGAACTGATCGTGACGCTGGGCAAGGTCCCGAGCGAACACCTCCTCGACCGGTCGGTTCGGATCACGGCCGAGTCGGGCGACGTCGTCGACGCGCGGATCGGGGGCGAGTCACGGCGGGTCCTGCTGTCGGTCCACCCCGCGGCGACCCTCTACGACCGGAGCCAGCGCGACGGCTTCCTCGAGACGATCGCCCGAGCCGGCGAGTTGAGCGGGGTCGCCGCGGGCGGAGATGGCGGATCGGGGGGACAGTCGCGGCTCGGCGAGTTCTGAGACGGACCCATCTGGGTCGGCACGCCCGCTCGATTCGTTCGGTCCGGAACCACCGTTCGGTCCGGAATTTCCGTTCGACCCGTTCGATCTCCGGACGCGTGAGGGCGTGAGTACCGTTTTCAGGGGATGTCTCCCTAGTGAACATAGAAAACGATTAGTCCCGCCAGTTTGATTCCCCGGTGTATGTCCGACAACAGGTGGTCGGCGAACCGGCGGACGTTTGTTAAAACGGCGGGGGCGGGCGGCGTCGTCGGCCTCGCCGGGTGTACCGGCGGCGGCGGGTCCGGAGACGACGGGAGTTCCGGCGACGGATCGAGCTCTGACGGGGGAACCGCGGGCGACACGGAGTCCACGCCCACGGCGCAGTTCATCCTGAACCCGGCGGAGGCGGACGTCGCGATCGAAGAGCAGTACCAGCCGATGTTCGAGTACCTCGAGTCCGAGGTCGACGTCGAGATAGAGCCGGACCGCGCGGAGAGCTACACCGCGACCCTCCAGGCGATGCGCAACGACCAGGGCGAGATCGCGGACATCTCGCCGTCCGCGGTCATCGCGGGCGAGGACATCCTGGACATCGTCGGCATTCGGATCGCCTACGGCGCGGCCCAGTACTTCTCGACGACTACGACGACGCCGGACAGCGGCATCGATTCCCTGACCGACCTCGAGGGCGAGCTGATCTACATGGGCGACATCCTCTCGGTGTCGGGCACGCTCGTCCCGCTCACCGTGTTACAGGACGCGGGCCTCGACATCGGGAACGCGCCCGACGGCGACGCGGAGGACTTCGACGCGGAGTACTCGGATCACACGACCGCCCGCGAGCAGATGGTTCAACGCGAGGACGTGATGGCGGCGACCACCGGCGCGTTCTCGTCCGCGCCGTACGTTCCCCAGGAACAGTTCGAGGAGATGTCCCAGGACTTCGTCGACATCTCCGCGGAGTACGAGGGCGCGGGCGACGAGATAGAGTCGTCGGGCACCGAGCTTCAGCTGCTTGCGGTCTCCGACCCGATCCCGCGCGCGCCGCTCGTGACGCGGTCCAACTGGGACGACCCCGTGAAGGGCGAACTCGAGGAGGCCATCCTGAACGTCTCCGAGGACGACCTCAGCCACGGCGAGGACTACGACGGAGAGCCGCTCTGGTTCACCGGCGTCCAGGACGGGACCATCGAGGACTACGAGATGATCCGAACCGTGCTCGACGAGCTGGGGCTCGAGTTCCAGGACCTCGCGTAACGACCCTCTCCATTCACTCCTCATGAGTCGCATCACAGTCGACGGACTCACGAAGCGGTTCGGCGAGACGGTCGCGCTCGACGACGTCTCCTTCGAGATTCCGCAAGGCGAGTTCGTCATCGTTCTCGGCGTCTCCGGGTCGGGTAAGTCGACCCTGCTCAGGTGTATGAACGCCCTCGAGACGCCGACCGAGGGCGAGATACGGATCGACGAGACGCCGGTCACGAGTCCCCGTGACGACGTCGCGATGATCTTCCAACAGCACAACATCATCGGCCAGATGAGCGCGTACTCGAACGCGCTCACCGGGTCGCTCAACCGGAACACGTTCATCGACTCGCTGTTCCAGCGACAGGACGAGTCGGACAAACTCCAGGCGTTGGAGGCGCTCGACACGGTCGGACTCTTGGATCAGGCCCAACAGAGCGCCCAGCGGATGTCCGGCGGTCAACAACAGCGCGTCGGGATCGCCCGCGCGCTGGTACAGGATCCGACGATCCTACTCGCCGACGAGCCGGTCGCGAGCCTCGACCCGGGCTCCTCCCAGCAGGTGATGGGGTATCTCCGAACCGCCGCACGCGATCGCGACCTCTCGGCGGTCATCAGCCTCCACCAGGTGAACCTCGCGCGGAAGTTCGGCGAGCGGTTCATCGGACTGCGCGACGGGCAGAAGGTGTTCGACGGCTACCGCGACGAGTTCGACATGGACGTGATAGACGAAATCTACGGCGACATCGACACGGAGGGCATGTTCGCTCCCGACGAGGAGACGGACGCGGACGCCGGCGGGGCGGACGCGGCGACCGCGGCGTCGGGCGGCTCCTCGAGCGGGGTGACGAGATGAGCTACGGCGACCGCGTCCGCGACCGCTACGAGGAGATCGTCCTCGCGCGGCGGGTCCGCGCGCTCGTCTTCGTCGTCGGGATCGCCGCGCTCGCCGGCGTGTTCTACTACGCGCTGATCTCGGTCGGCTTCTTCGCGGCGAACATCCCGGAGTACGTCCCGAACTTCCTCAACGCCTTACGCGACTTCTTCCCGTTCCTCGCGCCCTCGTTCCCCTTCATCGACCCGAGCGGCTTTCTCGACTACTGGGCGTTCATCCAGGAGCGGAACCTGATCTGGGGCGGGTTCGGCGGCGACATCCCGCTGTTCGGCGAGGCGGGGATCACGCTCGCGATGGGCTTCGCCGGCACCGTGATGGGATTCCCGCTCGCGCTGCTGTTCGGGATCTTAGGCTCCGGCCGCGTCACCCCCTTCCCGTTCAACTTCATCTTCCGCGGGATCATGTCCTCCATCCGGGCCATCCCGGCGCTCGTGTGGGGGCTCATCTACATCCCGCTCGGCGGGATCGGACCGGTCACCGCGACGCTCGCGATCGCCACCGACACGATCGGGAACCTCGGCCGGCTGTTCACGGACGAACTCGAGGAGATCGAGGACGGCCCGATCGAGGCGATGGAGACGACCGGCGCGAACAAGCCGCAGACGATCACCTTCGGCATGCTCTCGCAGGTGACCACGCCGTTCATCGCGTGGACGCTGTACATCTTCGAGATCAACGTCCGGATCGCGGTCTCGCTCGGGATCATCGGCGGCGGCGGGCTCGGCAACGTGCTCTCCGTCCAGCAGGGGCTGTTCGCGTTCACCAACATGATGGCGACGATCCTCGTCATCCTCGTGTTGATCATCTCCGTGGAGATCTTCTCTCAGCGGATCCGGTCCGCGCTCCGCGAGGGCGACGAGGCGCAGGGGATCGTGGCGCTGCTACTGGGCTTCCCCCAGCGGATGGCCGAGGCCGCGCTGAAGTGACCGGGCGGCTCCCGGCGATTCGGAGTCGGCCGGTTCGGACCTGACCGGTTCGCACCCGGCCGATTCGGACCCGATCCCTTCGGTGACGGACGGCCGAACGCGGCTGCCCCAAGGGAAACCGACTTTTCCGTCCCCCTCCCAGAGGTGGTATGAGCACCTTCGAACCGCCCGCGGAGACGCTGGCGGACGTCGTCTTGGTCGACTACGGGCTCGGCAACCTGCGCTCGGCCACCCGCGGACTGGAGCGCGCGGGCGCGTCGGTCGAGATCACGGACGATCCCGAGGCGTTCGCCGCCGCCGACGGCGTCGTCCTCCCCGGCGTCGGCGCGTTCCGCGAGGGGATGGAGAACGCCGGGCCGCTGCGGGAGGCGCTGACCGACCACGCCGAGGCCGGCCGGCCGCTCTTCGGGATCTGTCTCGGGATGCAGATGCTCCTCACCTCGAGCGAGGAGGCCGACCACGAGGGCGAAGGCGAGGTGACCGGCCTCGATCTGGTGCCTGGTACCAACGTCCGGTTCGACGTCGACCGCAAGGTGCCCCACATGGGATGGAACGAGCTGTCGGTCGAGCGCGACCACCCGATCGTTGAGGGAGTCGACGGCGAGTACGCCTACTTCGTCCACTCCTACTACGCCGAGCCGGACGATCCCGACGCCGTCGTCGCGACCGCCGACTACGGCGTCGACTTCCCGGCGGTCGTCGCCAACGAGGCGGGCAACGTCTTCGGCACGCAGTTCCACCCCGAAAAGAGCGGGGAGACGGGGCTCCGGATCTTACGGAACTTCGTCGAGTACTGCGCCGAGCGGTAGGGTCGTACTCTTATAACCCCTCGTAGGGGCTCGCCTTCGCGTCCGTGAGCCGGTCGACCTGCTCGTCGGAGAGGTCGATATTCGCGGCCGCCAGGTTCTCCTCGAGCTGGTCGACGGTACGCGCGCCCACGATCGGGGCGGTGACGCCGTCGCGGTGGGCGAGCCACGCGAGCGCGACCTGCGCGGGCGAGGCGTCGACCTCCGCCGCGACCGCGTCGAGCTCGTCGTGGACGTCGAAGTTCTCCTCGGTGAGGTAGGCGTCTCGGAACCGGCTCGAGGACGCGACCTTCGACTCCTCGGGCAGGTCCTCCTCGCGGTCGTACTTACCGGTGAGAAAGCCCTGCCCGAGCGGGCTCCACGGGCAGACGGCCAGGTCCCGCTGGCGGGCGAACTCGAGGTAGTCGCCCTCGATCTCGCGGTCGACGAGGTTGTACCGCGGCTGGAGCACGGTGAACGGCTCCCATCCCTCGGCGCGGGCGATCTCGTTCGCGCGGGCGACCTTCCAGGCGTTGGGTCGGTGCGTCGACGCGCCGAGGTAGTGGACCTTCCCGGACTCGACGAACCCGTTCAGCGTCTTCATGGTCTCGCGGGCGTCGGTCGCGTCGTCCCAGCGGTGGATGTAGAGCACGTCGACGTAGTCGGTGCCGAGCCGGTCGAGCAGCGCGTCGAGCCGGTGTCGGAGGTTCTTTCGGTTCGTTCCGCGGCTGTTGGGGTCGCCGTCGCGGGTCTGCCAGTAGATCTTCGAGGCGATCGTGTAGCGCTCGCGGTCGCGCCCGTCGAGCCAGTCGCCGATCCACTCCTCGCAGGTGCCGCCGCCGTACACGTCGGCGGTGTCGACGTAGCGCCCGCCGGCGTCGGCGTACGCGTCGAGCAGCTCGTGGGCGCGCTCCTCGCCGATCTCGATCTCGCCCGCCTCGTTCTCCTTGCCGAACCGCCAGGTGCCGAACTGGAGCTCGCTGGTGTACAGGCCGGTGCCGTCGAGTTTCACGAACTCGAGGTCGATCTCGTCGAGTGGTGTCGCCATCATCATCTCCTTCGGACCCTCAGGGCAAAAACGTCGAGAAAGCGGAAGGGGAGCGGTGTCGTGGTGATCGGCAGGGTGGCAGAGTGGCGGGTCGGTAGCGTGGTGCTTCCGACCGCGGACTACAGCAGCCCGGACAGCACCGTGTTGAAGCTCACGCCGACGACGACGCCGATCGTGACGACCGTGGTCGCGTAGATGACGAGCAGCCGGCGCTCGAACAGCTTGTTCAACAGGATCAGGTTCGGGACGCTGATCCCCGCGCCGCCGATGACGAACGCGATCACGGTCCCGATCGGGATACCCGCCTCCGTCAGCGAGTGGGCTATCGGGAGCATGCCGCTCAGGCTCACGTAGATCGGCGCGCCGGCGAGCGCCGCGAGCGGGGTCGCGAGCGGGTTGCCCGGGCCCGCCACCCGCTGGAGGGTCTCCGCGGGGACCGCGCCGTGGATCAACGCGCCGATGGTGATCCCCAGCAGGAGGTACGGGAGCGTGTCGCGGAAGAACGTGAGCGCGCCGCGGCCAGCCGCCGAGACCCGGTCGGTGTGGGTTCGGGCCGTCGCGGTCGCGTCGCGCTCGCAACACCCGTCCGTCACCGGCGTCGGGTCGGGTTCACAGCAGCCGCCGGTCGCGGCCGTGCCGCCAGTCGGCGTCCCACCGTCGGTCGCCACCTGCCGTCCGCCGGTCGTGATCCGGACGTCCTTGACGTAGCGATCGAGGTCCAGCGCGCCGACGACCAGTCCGCCGACGATCGCACAGGTGAGCGCCGCGACGACGTACGCAGCCGTCACCGCGGGGCCGAACAAGCCGAGGAGCAACACGACCGCGATCCAGTTGACGATCGGCGAGGCGAGCAGGAACGAGAAGGACATCCCGATCGGCGCGCCCGCGCTCAACAGTCCCGCCAGGACCGGGACGGTCGAACACGAACAGAAGGGCGTCACCGCCCCCAGCCCCGCCGCGAGGACGTTCCCGCTGCCGTGATTCCGCGATCGAAGCAGGGATTCGACCCGCTCGGGCGGGAGGTACTCCTGGGCGAGCCCGACGAGGAAGGAGGCCCCCAGAAACAGCGGCGCGAGGACCACCGCGAGGTGGACGAAGTACTCCCAGGAGTCGGCGAGCGCCGCTTCAGTGCCCGGCGGGATCACGACTCCCCTCCCAACGCCGCGGCCAGGTCGATCAGTTGGAGGCTCGCGGTGTCGGCGATGCGGTAGTGGGTCCACTTCCCGTCCTTCCGCGTGCGGACGATCCCCGCGTCACGGAGCTTCCGGAGGTGGGTGGCCACCGTCGACTGCGGCGCGTCAAGGACGGCCTCCAGGTCGCAGGCGCAGAGCTCGCCGTCCCGGAGCGCGTGGACGACCGCGAGCCGCTTCTCGTTCGCGAGCGCCTTGAACACCGCCTCCTCGCTCGCGACCGCCTCCGGGTCGGGTCGGCGATCGTCGATGACCGACCCCGCACAGCAGGCCCTCCCGCTCCCCTCCTCGAGCCGCCCGAGCGTCGCGGTCGTCGATCCGGTTCCGTCGTCGATCCCGTCTTCGGTTCCGTCGCGTTTGCCGTTGGTCTGATTGGACATGTTCGATGAGTCTTCTCGTTTCGTTCGGTCGCTCACGCTCCCTCCTCGCCGCTTTCCGGGTCTATCTCCTCGATACACACGTCACAGCAGTCGTCTTCTTTCTCACCGCCGCCGAACAGCCGATCTAGCATCGACATACATATTGAGAAAACCCGATTTAACTTTAGTGTTGCGGTCGTTTCGATTCGATGTGGGACTCGCTAGCCGTCCCCTTCACGACCGTTCGAACCCAATGGTTTCGCTGAGATCCTGTTTTTAAGATGATCTTCATGTGAAACGGCTGGTCGATGAAAGATGCTTGTGGTACGGGTGTTTCGTAAGTGATCGAGGTGAGAAGAAGGGAACAGTTGCTGGGGCGGTGAACTCGACTGGGAAGAATACCGCCAAAGCCCCAGTCGCGAGGACTCGTGCGACTCGCTGTGCTCCTCAGTCGCTCACTCCGTTCGCTCCTTTCGGTGCTTGCTTCGTCGGACTTCGCCCTCGCGACAGCGAGGCGCTCCGTGCCTCTGGCAGCCGGCGGATCCGCCGCCGGCGACTGCCCCTTTGAATCCCCCCTGAACCGTACCACAACCGCACCTCACGCCTCCCCAGCCTCGCGGCTCGCGGTTTCACCGCTCGCCGCGTCCCTCGCGGACTCCTCGTGGCCGCGTCCACGCGGCCACTCGGAGGCGCGCCACCGCACCGCGGATCGCTTGTTCCTTCGTCTGTATCGACCGCGGATGGGTCGATGTCCGTCCGTTGACGAGGATCCAATCGAGCCAGACCGACATCAAAGACATCGACTATTCTCGATGAACGTCTCCAGCCGTCGACGACTACTCCTCGTCGGGCTCCGCCGCGAGCGCGTCGTCGCGCAGTTCCCGGCATCGCTCGCCGTCGACGGTGAGTTCGGGGACGGGCGTCGGCGACCCGTCCGCGTCGACGGCGACGAAGACGAAGTACGAGTCCGTCGTCAGCTCACGCTCGCCGGTCCGGGGCGACTCGCGGAACGCCCGGAGCCGGACGCGCACGCTCGTCCGGCCGGCGGCGTACACGTACGACTCGATCACGCAGGTGTCCCCCTGCGGGATCGGTCGCTTGAAGTCGAGCTCGCTGATCTTCGCGGTGACGCACGTCTCGCCGGCGTGGCGCATCGCCGACATCGCGCCGATCTCGTCCATCCACTTGACGACGTTGCCCCCGTGGGCCGACGCGTAGTTGTTGGTGTGGGTCGGCTGGACGCGCTGGCGGTTCTCGATGTAGGTGTCGCTGACGCTCGGCATACCGCGAGGAGGGTCGGGGCATGGAAAGCGTCGTCGCCGGTGAGACGCCTCTCAGTCGTCGCCGGCGGCGGTCGAGTCCGTCGATCCTCAGTCGTCGGCGGCGGCGGTCGCATCCGTCGATCCCCCGTCCGCCGGATCGACCAGCGCCTCCGCGATCTTCTCGATCGGGTGGGGTGGGGTCTCGGCGGCTCCGTCGCGGTCGCCGAGTTGCGAGCGACAGGACGCCCCCGGCGCGGTCGCCGTCTCGCCCGGACTCTCGTCGACCTGATCGAACAGGATCCGGCCGATGGCCTTCGAGAGGTCGTAGTGTTCCGACTCGTAGCCGAACGACCCCGCCATGCCGCAACACGAGGAGTCCAGCGGGTCGACCGCGTAGCCCGCGCGCCGGAGCACGCCTACCGCGTGGTGGTCCTTGTCCGTCGCCTTCTGGTTACAGTGGCCGTGGTAGGCCAGCGACTCCTCGGGCGCGTCGAACGCCAGTCGCTCGTCGACCCGGCCGGCGTCGAGGTACTCCGAGACGCCATAGGCGGCCGCCGAGACCGCCCGCACGTCCTCGCCGTCGAGGAGGTCCAGGTACTCGTCTTGGAACATCACGGCGTCGGAGGGCTCGACGAAGAGGACGGACTCTCCCTCCCGAACGCGAGAGGAGAGGGCCGCGACGTTCGCCGCCGCGCGCTCGCGAGCCACGTCGAGGAAGCCGGTCGAGAAGGCCGCGCGACCCGACGGTGCGAGGTCATCGGGAACCTCCACGCGGACCCCCGCGGCTTCCAATACCGCGACGGCCGCCTTCCCGGCCGCCGGATAGCTGTAGTTCGTGTACGTGTCGGGAAAGAGCACGACGGTGTCCTCGGCGTCCGCGGGTGCGACGGTCGAGCCGCCCCGTGACGCGAACCACTCCTCGAAGCTCTCGGAGCGGAACGTCGGTAGCTCGCGGTCGGGCGCGATCCCCGCCACTGCGTCCATCACCCTGCGAGCGCCGGGCAGCTTCGCCGCCGCGTTCGACACCGGCGCGAGCGCGCTCCCGACCGCCGAGAGGCGATCGATGTCGCGAAAGAGCCGCTCGCGGAGCCCCGACCCCTCCTCCTCGTGGTGTTCGTGTTTCACCTCCGCCTTGAGCTTCGCGAGGTCGACGCCGGTCGGACAGTCGCTCTTGCACCCCTTACACCCCACACAGAGGTCGAGCACCTCCTCCTGGAAGCGGTCGGAGTGGATC
Organism: Halorubrum cibi; assembly: GCF_900182635.1. GTDB lineage: Archaea > Halobacteriota > Halobacteria > Halobacteriales > Haloferacaceae > Halorubrum > Halorubrum cibi. The sequence goes on from NZ_FXTD01000001.1 coordinate 476,216, forward strand.
TCCCCCTCGTCGAGGTCGCCGCTGATGGCGGCGCGAAGCATGTTGGCGCGCCCCCGCGTCGTCTGGATCTCCTCGCCGGAGGCCCGGTAGGTCGGACACATCACGCCCGAGTCGGTCTCGCGGCAGGTGCCACAGCCGTTACACAGTTCCACGAGGTGCGAGAAGCCGCCCTCGTCGTCGAAATCGAGCGTCGTCCGTGGCTCGATCGACTGGTAGGCCGGCCCGTACCGGAGGTGTTCGCGCATGTCCGTGTCGGCGGCGGTGTCGGGGTAGCCGCGCTCGGCGGCCGTGTCGCCGTCGACGTAGACGACCTTGCCGGGGTTCAGCCGCCACTCCGGATCGAACGCCGATTTGAGCTCCTGGAACGCGCCCCAGAGCGCCTCGCCGTACATCTTCGGGTTGAACTCGGTGCGCGCGAGGCCGTCGCCGTGCTCGCCCGAGAACGCGCCGTGGTGCTCCAAGACGAGGTCGGTGACGTCCTCCGAGATGGAGTGCATCTTCTCGATCCCCTCCTCCTCCTTCAGAGAGAGGATGGGCCGGATGTGGAGGGTGCCGCTGCCGGCGTGTGCGAAGTACGCCGCCGACGTGTCGTGGGCCTCGAGCACCGCCTCGAACTCGCCGACGTACTCGGCGAGCTCCTCCGGCGGTACCGACGCGTCCTCGATGAACGGGTACGGCTTCGGGTCGCCCTCCATGCCCATCAGAAGCGGGATGGCCGCCTTCCGGAGGTTCCAGAGGTCCGCCTGGTCCTCCTCCGTGTACGCCTCGAGGACGTCGAAGGCGTCGCCCGCCTCGACGAAGTGGTCGTTCGCGTCGGCGACCGCCCCCTCGAAGTCGTCGACCAGCTCGTCGTCCCACTCCAGCATCAGCGCCGCCGCGGCGCGGTCGGGGATCGGCTCGGCGTACTCCGCGAACTGCGGGGAGCCCGCCGCGAGCCCGAACACCTCGTCGTCCATCAGCTCGACCGCGCTCACCGGGAACTCGAGGGCCTCCGGGACCGCCCGCATCGCCGCCGGAAGCGAGTCGAAACAGTACAGCGCCAGCGCCGTCTCCTCGGGCCGGGTGACGAGCGACACCTCCGCCTCGACGACGACCCCGAGCGTGCCCTCCGCGCCGACGAACAGCTTCGAGAGGTTGATGACCGTTTCCCCGTCGTCGTTCTCGTAGACGACCTTGTGGAGGTTGTACCCCGACACCGATCGCTTGAGCGTCGGATACCGCTTCTCGATCTCCGCCTCGTTCCCCTCGACGAGTTCGCGGACCGTCTCGTACAGCGCCGCCTCCCGCTCGCCGCCCTCCTCGCCCGCGACGATCGACTCGTACTCCGGCGAGTCGAGGACGACCTCGCGGGCGTGGATCAGGGAGCCGTCCGCGAGCACGACGCGCAGCTCCTCAGTGTAGGCGTCGGTGATCCCGTACCGGACCGAGTGCGCGCCGGTGGAGTTGTTGCCGATCCCGCCGCCGACCGTCGCCCGCGCCGAGGAGGCCGGGTCGGGCGCGAACTTCAGCCCGTCCTCGGCGAGCCGGTCGTCGAGGTCGTCCTGGACGACTCCCGGCTCGACCACCGCCCGGCGTTCCTCCGGGCGGACGTCCAGTATCCCGTCCATGTGCCGCGAGAAGTCCAACACGACGCAGCCCGGTCCGACGGTCTGTCCCGCGAGCGAGGACCCCGCCCCGCGCGGGAGCACGGGCACGTCGTGGTCGGCGGCGACCCGCATCGTCTCCCGGACGTCCGCGACCGATCGCGGGAAGACGACGCCCGCCGGCCGCGCCGAGTAGATGCTTCCGTCCGTCGCGTACAGCACCTGCGCGTACTCGTCGAACTCGACCCCGCCCTCGACGCGCTCGCGGAGGGCAGACGCGAGCGCCCGGTAGGCGGGCACGTCCGGCCTGTCGTGCCCGAGCGCGGCCGCCGACGGGTCGCCCCCCGCCGGCTCGCTCCCCGATGTGGGGTCTGTTGCCATACCGTAACAGGGCGTCGACCGTCGAATAAATCCATCGTTAACGATGATGACGTATCCTCCGGTCCGTCAGTCGCGCCCGACCGGGATCCCGGAGTAGCCGCAGCCGTCACACGAGAGCGTCTCTCGCGCGCCGAACGCGTACGCCGACAGCGGGGTTCCACAGCGCGGACAGGGATCACCGCCGGAGCGGGGCGGGGCGTACCCGACGTCCGCGACGACGATCCGGACGGCGATCTCGCCCTCGGCCGACTCGTCGACCGCGCCGCCCCAGATCACGTTCGCGTCCGTCCCGACCCGCTCGCGGACCGCCGCGATGGCGTCGGTCGCGGCGGCGATGCTGGTCTCCGGGTCGACGACCACGTCGACGAGGACGGCGCTCGCACCCGCCGGATCGATCCCTGCCGGCAGTCGCCCGAACGCGGCGTCGACCGCGACCGCGGGCGCGTCGTCCACGTCCCCGCGCTGCGCGACGGTTCCGGTTCCCACCGCGGCGACGCCGGTCGAGAGGGCCGTCCGGGCGTCGGCCAGGTCGAGGTTGACGAACCCGGGGCGTTGTACCGCCTCGAGGAACGTCCGGATCGCCGCCGCCGGCCCACCGTCCCCCGCGATCAGCGTCGCGTCGGTCCGTCGGCGCACCGCCGCCAGCGACTCCGGGTCGACCCCCGCCGGCGCGACCGCGACGACGAACGCGTCGAGGTCGGCGAGGCCGGCGAGCGCGTCGAGGACGCGGTCCGTCTCGAGCGGCGGATCCGCGGCGACCAGCACGGCGGCGACGCCGGCGGCGTCGTCGGGCGCGGAACCGACGGTGTTGCCGCCGGCGTCGTCGCCCTCGCCCGGATCGGCGTCCCGCCCGGCGACGAGTTCGCGAACCGTCGTGACGCGCGCGCCGGGAAACGCCCCGTTCGGGACGGCGGCGTCGCCGCCGACCCCGCAGACGACCACGGAGCCGTCGAGCGCGTCGGCCCGCCGCCTGAGGTCCTCGCTCGAGACCATCCACCGCGCCGGTTTCGCCCCCGACGACAAACCTCTTGGCACTCGAGACGCCCTCGGCTCGGCCGCCATCCACGTTTCAGCATCCCGAAATTAAATGTCAAGAAAAGATAATAGTTATATCGGATCGCCGGACTCCGGTCGGACAGACGAGCGCAGAGACGTGACGAGTCCAACCCTGCGGATCGGCGGCGGCTCCGGCGGCGACGACGCCTCGGTTCCGGCGCCGGTCCCGCCCGACGACCCCGAAGCCTGGTACGCCCCGGACGTCCGCGCGCAGTACGAGTCCGCGCCCGGCGTCGTCGCGACGATCCGCGAGCGCGACGGCGGTCGGTTCGGCTACGACGTCCGCGAACCGCCCCTCGCGCCGGCCGACGAGCGAGCCCTCGACCGGATCAGAGAGCACTTCTCCGCGGTTCGCGGCCGCCGGCCGCTCACTCGCGCCGGCGCTATCGAGCGGGCGGAGGCGGGCTTCGAGCCGAAGTACGAGCGGGTGCTCGACCGGCTGATCTCGACGACTGCGGCCGCCCGCCGACGGATCGGCTACCACGCGCTGTGTGAGATCCGGCTCTTCGGCGACCTCACGCCCGTCGCGCTCGACGGTCGGATCGCGGTCGCGGACGTCGGCGACGACCGCGAGCTCATCGTCCACACCGACGCGTTCGCCCCGCTCGAGACGGGCGTCGACGCCGATGCCGAGTACGTCGAGCGTGTCGCCGGCGAGCGGCTCGCGCGGTACGCCGTCGAGTTCGCCGGCTTCGCCGTCGACGTGGTGATCTACCGCGAGCGGCTGCTCGGCTCCGACGCCTTCGAGACCAAGTACGCCGCGCTCGAGCCCGACCTGCTCCCCGGCGACGAGGCGCTGATCCGCGACTGCGAGCGCCGGATCTGGGAGACGCCCGTCGATCGGCTGATCGACGACCGGACCGCGTTCGTCGCCGAACACGCCCGCCGGTACCTCTCGCGTCGGCTCGCCGGCGGGTCCTCGCCACGGGGGTGGGTCGCGACCGCCCGGGAACGCGCTCGGAGCGCCCTCGCCGATCGGGGCCTGGTCGCTCCGAGCGTCGATCCGACCTACGCCGACGACCGGCTCGAGGACCTCGTGTACTACGTGCTCCGCGACTTCGTCGGCGAGGGCGTTCTCACCGTTCCGATCCGCGATCCGCACCTGGAGGACGTCGAGGCCAACCGCGTCGGCGAGCGCGTGAAGGTCGTTCCCCGACCCGCGGTACTGTCGAGCGCGCTGGACGGCGCCGTCGACGACTCGGAGGCCGACGCCGTGGCGGACGGTTCGGCGAGCGCCCGAGACGGGATCGACCCGCTCGCGGGCGGCGGTCGGATCCCGACGAACCTCGCGTTCACCGACGAGTCGCGGTTCGTGGACGTCGTGACGCGGCTCGCGGCCCGCGACGGCGTGGAGTTGAACGCCTCCACGCCCTCGGCGAAGGTCAACCTCGACGTCGCCGGCGTCTCGGAGACGGTCCGGTGTGCGGTCGCGCTGCCGGTCATCTCCGCGGACGGCCCGCACGTCTCGATCCGGAAGCAGGCGCCCGACCCGCTCACGCCGGTCGATCTGATCGCCCGGAACGCGCTCTCGACGGAGCTCGTCACCCTGTTGTGGCTGTTGTACGAACACCGCGGTGTCGTCCTCTTCGCGGGGCCGACGGGGGCGGGCAAGACGACCCTGATGAACGCCCACATGCCCTTCATCCCCTTCGACGACCGGCCGATCTCCATCGACGAGGGGTCCCGCGAGGTGCGGCTCCCTCACGAGACCGGCGTGGCGCTCACAACTCGCGACCACGAGAACGACTACAAGGCCGTGAGCATGGCGACGCTGATGACGGAGGCCAACTACCTCAATCCCGACGTCGAGGTGATAGCCGAGATCAACACGCCCGCCAGCTTCGAGACGTTCGCCGAGACGGTCAACACGGGCCACGGCGTCGTCGGCACCACCCACGCCGCCGACGTGGAGACGCTCGTCAACCGCGCGATCGAGCGCGGGCTCCCGCCGTATCTGCTCCGAGAGATCGACCTCGTCGTCTTCCCGCGACAGGTCGGCGGCGACCGCTACGTCGCACAGGCGGTCGAGCCGCTCTCGCCCGCCGAGTACGACGCGCTCGACCCGGCCGCGACGGAGAGCCGGACGGGCGATCCGAAACACGGCGGAGCCGGCCTCGTCGAGCGCGACGACACGACCGTCCACTACAACACCGTCGCGTGGCGCGACCCCGCGGGCGGCTTCCGGATGGACGGTGCGCCGACGGCGGACGCCGCGACGTCGTACGCCGACGACCGTCGTCGGCTCCACGCGCTCGCGCGGCTCGCCGAGCGGACCGACCGCGACCTCGACGCGGTCGAGTCGGAGTTCGCCGCCAAACACCGCTACGTCGAGTACCTCGTTCGGGACGGCCTCGACGACTTCGACGAGCTGTTCGAGTTCCTCGCCGACCTCCGGGCCGACGAGGCCGCGACCGTCGAGCGCGCCGCGCGCTCGCTGCGGCGCGAAGCGGGCGGAGACGGACGTTCCGATGACGATCGCTCTGGAGGCTCCCGGTCCAGGGGCGCGCCGTGAGCGGCGGCACGCGGACGTCGGTTCGCGGGGCCGAACCCTCCCTCGGCGACGCCCGATCCGCCGGGATCGACCGGCTCGTCCACGCGCTGTTCGCTCGCCACGCCGACGACCGCCGCCACGACGTCGACAGGCAGCGCTACCGCGGAGCGGACCCGTCGACCGACTTCGAGACGTACCTCGCGCGAACGTACGCGCTCTCGTGGATCGCGTGTCTCGCGACGGTTCTTCCGACGTTTCTCGTCGCGTTCGCGGTCGCTCCCGACGTCTCGGTCGCGCTCGCGTCCGGTCTCGGCGCGCGCGTGTCGCTCGCCGTTCCCGTCGTTCCACCCACTGCGCTCGCGGTCTGTCTATCGGCCGCCGCGGGACTTCTGGTCAAGCGGGCGACGGTCCGCGCCGGGGGGCTCTATCTCCGGTGGCTGGTGTCCGCGCGTCGGACGCGGATCGAGCGGACGCTCCCCGGCGCGGTCAGGTACCTCGACGCGCTCTCCTCGGGGAGCGACGACGCCCGCACCCTGATCGCGAAGGTCGCCGAGAACGACGCCTACGGCGGCGCGGCCGTGTCGTTCCGGAAGGCGCTCAACGCGGCGCGGCTCACGGGGAGCCTCGACGCCGGACTCCGCCGCGTCGCCCGCGACACGCCCTCGCGGGATCTCCTCGCCCCGTTCCTGCTCAAGTTTCGCCAGCACGTCTCGGCCGGCGACGAGGCGCTCGCGGAGTTCCTCCGGACCGAGAGCCGCCTGCTCGCGCACCGGCAGGAACACGCCCGGACCCGGGCGCGGCGGTACCTGAAACCGATCGCGGAGCTGTTCGTGCTCGTGCTCGTGTTGCCGGCGCTGCTCGTCGTCGCCGTCACGGTGACGAGCGTGTTCGCGCCCGACCTCTCGCGGCTGGTCGACACGCCGGTCGGGACCGTCTCGCCGCGCGCGGTCGCCGTCTACGCCTCCGTCGGGTTCCTGCTCGCGGTCGGGCTCGTCGGCATCGCCGCCACCGGCGCGCTCCGACCCGTCGACTCCCGCACGAGTTATCGACGCCCGAGGGGCGTCCGCGGGACGCTCGCGTCCGCGCCGTCGAACCCTGCGAGCGCGTCGGCCGTCGCGACCGTCCCCGCGGCGGTCGCGGCCGGCTGGCTCGCGTACGCGGGGTACCCGCTCGTGAACGTCTCGCTCCTGGCGTACGTCGCGTTCGCGCTCCCCGTCGGGCTCGTCGCCGCCCGTCGCGGCCGGATCGACGACGCGAAGGACCGCCGGGTCGCCGACTTCGTCTACGCGGTCTCCACGCACGCCTCCGTCGGCCGCCCGTTCCCCGAGGCGGTCGCGACCGCGGCCCGCGAGACGGATCTCGGGGTGTTGCGCGACGACGTCGCCGACCTCGCGTTCAACCTCTCTCTTACGACCACCGGAGACGGCGGGGCGGCCGACGGCGACGCTCTCGGCGCGAGTGGCTCCGGGATCGACGCGCCGACCGCCGGCAGCGACGTGCGCGCCGCGGCCCTCGACCGCTTCGTCGCCCGCGTCGGGACGCCGCTCGCCGCCCGGACCGTCGGGCTGGTCGCCGGGGCGTTGAACGCCGGGAGCACCGTCGACGAGGTGTTCGAGACGCTCCAAGTCGAGGTCGACCGGCTGACCCACGAGAAGCGGGCGCTCCGCGGCGCGATGCGCCGCTACGTCGTGGTCGGCTGGGTCGCGGCGCTGTCGGTCGCCGGCGCGGTCGCCGCGATCAACGCGGGGGTGATGGAGACGGACCGCCTGCTCGCGCTCGCGGCCGCGCTCGACGCGCCCTTCGATCCCGAACTGGTCCATCCCGAACTCGAACGGTTCCGCCTCTACGTGGTCGCGCAGGCGACGATGCTCGCGTCGGGGTGGTTCGCGGGAGCCGCCGCGCGCGGCAGGTACGGGGCACTCCTCCACTCCGGCGTGCTCGTGGCGGCCTGTTACGTCGGGTTCGTCGCGATCGGACAGATCTGAGCGGCTCGATGACTCCGGCGGGAGGCGCCGGCGGGTCCGCGTTCAGGGCTCCATCGACCGCTCGATCCGCGTCGTGAACCGTTCCGGATCGAGCCGGTAGAACGCGAACGCCACCTCGCTCGTGGGCTCGCCGAAGACGTCGACGATCGGTATCCTGCCGGTTCGCTCCAGCCCCTCGATGGTCTCGGCAGACACGGACTCGTCCGTCGTCGACACCAGCCGGCCGCTCGCCGCGACGCTCCGCCACCGGCCGTCGCGCTCGCCGTACGTCACGAACGTCGCCGCGCGGTCGTCGAGGTCGCCTTTCGCCCGATCCGGGCCCACCGAGAGCCGGAAGTAGAGGACGGACTCGACCGGGTCGTATCCGTACGAGACCGGGACGCTGTGGGGCGGTTCGCCCTCGGGCGTCGCGAGCGAGATGACGCCGGTCCCGGACCGCCCGAGGAACTCGTCGCGCTCGTCGTCGTCCATGCGGACCGTGTCGATGTCGCTCATACCCCCGATTACGGTGTCCGTCACCATATAGCTCCGTTACGATCCGACTAGCTCCGTTGCGGTCGCCCCGACCGCAACCTATATTGTTCAAAAGACACAATATCGGCCCATGAGTGAAGCCGACCGAGAGGGCGCGGACGAGGCGGGAACCGAGCGGGAGGGATCCCGATCGAGCGAACGCGAACGGATCCGCGAGCGAAAACGCGAGGAACTGCGCGCGCGCCTCGAAGGCGCGTCGAACGACGGATCCGACGCCGGCGGCGGTGACGAGCGTGGCGGAGCGGACGACGAAACCGAAACGCCGACCGAGCCGGTCGAGGTCGAGAGCGCGGAGGAGTTCCAGCGGCTCGTCGCCGACCACGACGTCGTGCTCGTGGACTGTTACGCCGACTGGTGTGGTCCGTGTCAGATGATGGAGCCGACCGTGGAGTCGCTCGCGGCGGAGACGGACGCGGTCGTCGCGAAGGTCGACGTCGACGGCCTCCCCGGACTGGCCCAGCAGCTCGGCGCTCGGGGCGTGCCGACGTTCATCGTGTACGCGAACGGCGAGCCGGTCGACCGGTTCGTCGGCGCACAGGACCGCGCCGCGCTCGAGACGGCGATCGCGAGCGGCGCGGCCTGACCGTTCGCGGTCCCCCGCTAGCCACCCACGACGCCCGGCTCAACGGATCGCAGTCCTCCGATTATCCGATCTGGGATCTCGCCGCGATCGTTTATGTGCGATCGGGGCCGGAGCCGATCCATGACCGCTTCAGGGGAGTACGGACGGAGAGAGTTCGGGCAGGGCGGATTGAACGACCGGTTGAACGTCGAGGAGCTGGTCGGGGAGATCGGCCTCGACGACGACGAGATCGAGTGGCGAAAGGAGTTCCTCGGCTTCGACGAGGAGGACGTGCGTCGTCTCGAGCGGTACGAGGAGGCGTTCGCGGCGAACGCGGACCGGGTCGCCGAGGACTTCTACGAGAACCTCACGGGCCACCAGCAGACCGTCGACGTCATCGGCCGCTCCGAGAAGGGGATCGAGCAGCTCAAGCGAACCCAGTCGGCGTACCTCGTGACGCTCGCGAACGGCGAGTACGGCGCCGACTACTTCGCGGACCGGGCGCGGATCGGCAAGATCCACGACCTGTTGGAGATGCCGATGAAACACTACCTCGGCCAGTACGGCGTCTACTACGACCTGATCCTGCCGATCGTCGGCGACCGCCTCGTCGACTCGCTCACGGAGCGGCTGACCGGCGCGGCCACGGACGGTGGGCTGGCGGTCGCCGAGGAGGGACCGAGCGACTCGACGGCGACGCCGGCCGGAGACGCCCGGGACGACCGCGGCGGCCCCGGCGAGGGGGACGTCGAGGAGATCGTCCGTGCGGAGGTCGACGACGCCATCGAGGACGTCCTCTCGATCCTGCGGATCGTCAACCTCGACATGCAGGTCGTCACGGACACGTACATCCACTCGTACAGCCGGGAGATCGAGGCGGAGGCTCGACGGAACGAGCGGCTGATGACCGAGGTCCACGAGGAGCTTCGCGACCCGATCGAGGACCTACAGACGTCGGCCACGGACGTCGCCGACAGCGCGGGCACCATTCGCGACGCCTCCGGGGAACAGTCCGACCGGATCCGCGAGATCGCCGCGGAGGTGGGGAACCTCTCCGCGACCGTCGAGGAGGTCGCCTCCACGGCCGACCAGGTCGAACGCGCGAGCGACCGCGCGGAGACGCTCGCGGAGAACGGTCGCGACGCCGCGGACGACGCCGCGGAGGTCATGGACGACATCGGCGAGGCGGTCGACGGGGCCGCCGACGACGTGACGGCGCTTCAAGAGCGCGTCGGCGAGATCGACGAGTTCGTCGACGCCATCAACGGGATCGCGGAGCAGACGAACCTGCTCGCGCTCAACGCCTCCATCGAGGCCGCCCGCGCCGGCGATGCCGGCTCCGGATTCGGCGTCGTCGCCGACGAGATCAAGTCGCTCGCCGAGGAGTCCAAGCGGCACGCCGGCGACATCGAGGAGATGGTCGCCGGGATCCGATCGGACACGGAGGAGACCGTCGAGAGCCTGACGGCGGCGAACGAGCGGGTCTCCCGCGGGGTCGACCGCGTCGAGGACGCGATGGCGGACCTGACCGACATCGCCGAGGCGGTCTCGGAGACCGCCGCGGGGATCCGCGAGGTGTCCGACGTCACCGACGACCAGGCGGCGGCCGCGGAGGAGATCGCGGCCACGGTCGACGAGGTCGTCGAGCGGTCGGCCCGCGTCACCGACGAGATCGGTGAACTGGCGGCCGCCAACGAGCGACAGGCGCGGATGGTCGAGGAGGTCGAGACCGCCGTGACCCGGCTCTCGACCGAACGGCCCGCCGCGGCCGCCGACCGGACGGACCCGGCCTGAGAGCGGATCTCCGACGCGCCCGATCTCACTCGACGTGATCGAACGCGACGGCGAGGTCGTCGGCTCCGAAGAAGACGAACCGGTACCGTCCGGCGTCGAGGTCCGGACACACGCGGAGGTCGTCGTTCGGATGTTCGGCCACGAGGCCCGCCTCGTCCATCGAGAACGACCACTCGACCGTCGCTCCCGGTCGGATCGAGACGAGTTCGTCGGTGTACTCGAACCGGCCGTCGTCGCTCCCACGCACGTCCGTCCACCCCGTCTCGGTCTCGACCTCGAGGACGTACTTCGCGCGGTTGCCGACGCCGATCGGCCGCGCCGAGACGTTCGTCATCTCGATCCGGAACGCGTCGCCGCGCTCGAATCGGAGCGCCCCGTCCGGGTCGCTCGATCCGGCCGAGCCGCCGTCGTCGTACTCGGGATCCACGACCCGGAGTTCGAGTCCCGACTCCCCGTCGACGCCGCCACCGGAGCCCCAGTTCACCTCCCCCTCGTAGGCCGCGGGATGTCGCTCGAACCCCTCGTCCGGACACGAGAGCGCGGACGGGACGCTCGGTGGATCGCCGTCGGGTCGCACGAAGCCGTCGAGCGACGCCGGGTCGCGGACGCCGTCGGTCCCGGTCAACTCGGCGCGGTTCCCCCAGCCGTCGGTTATCCCGACCCGGATCGACTCCGGAAGGGGATCGGCCGTGACACGGAGGAACGCGCCGGAGTACGTGATCGCCTGCCCGCACGCGACGTCCCCGTCGTCGGCGTCGACCACGGTCGCCTCCGCGGTCAGCGTCCCGTCCTCGATGGCGACGTCCGCGAACTCGACGACGCGTTCACACGTGCTCCGGCCGACGGACTCGACGTAGGCGAGGACCGATTCGTCGAAGTCGATCTCCTCCACGAAGCCGACCGTCTCCGGACGGGCTTCCCCGAGGAGCCACTCGGGACCGCTCCGGTCGTCGAACAGGGTACAAAAGCCCGGTCGTTCCGTTCGTCGCCACGCCGGCCCCGAGAGCGCCCCGCCGACCTGGTGGATCGCGATCTCCGGGTCCGGGTCGCTTCCGTCGGTTCCGTCGTCCGCGTCGTCGTCGTCGGATCCGGAACCGGGCTCGCCGAGACAGCCCGCGATCCCGGCGATCCCGATCGCCCCGGCGACGGCTCCGATGCCGCGAAGCGTCGACCGTCGGCTGATCCGTCTCATGCCCGAGGCTACGCCGGTCCCGGATAAGGGCTTCGTGGAGGCACAAACGACTCTCTGTGCTATCCCGTCGGCGTCGGGCTAAGGTCGGCCGAACACCCGATCCAGTTCCGCCCGCTCGACGCCGGCGGCCAGTCCGAGCGCCAGCCCGACGCGGGCCTTCGCGGCCGGGAGGTCGTCGGCAAAGACGACGCCGTGGTCCCCGAGCGTGACCGCCCCGCCCGGCGTGCCGTACACCGGTTCGGTCGGGCCGGCGGGTCGCCCGGCGACCACCACGGGGACCTCCTCGACGGCCTCCGCGACGGCGTCGCCGATCGCGGCCGTGGCGTTCCCGAGGCCGGTGCCCTCGATCACGATCCCGCCCACGTCGGCCGCGAGGGCGCGCTCGATCCCCGCCGCAGTGGCTCCCGTCCCCGAATGGATCACGGGGACCTCGGGAACGCGGTCGGCCGCCGCGACCGGATCCGACGGGTCGATCGGCCCCTCCGGCCCGCAGAGGGGGTCGATCGCGACGCGTCGTCGCGGCTCCCGGACGATCTCGGACGCCGCGCGGGTGAACGTCGCGACCGGCGCGGTCGCCGGCGAGGTCATCGTCGAGAGCGCGTTGCTGTGGGACTTCACGACGTCGCGGCCGGCGTGTAGCTCGTCGTCGAACCCGACGTGGACGCCGTCCGCGAACCGGTCGTCAGCCGCCGCCCGCACCGCGAGCGTCAGGTTCGCCGGCACGTCGCTCGAGGGCTCGTCGAGGCGACGCTGTGCGCCCGTCACCACGACCGGTGCGGGCAGGTCCGTCAGCACGTCGAGCGCGTAGGCGGTGTCCGAGAGCGTGTCGGTGCCGTGGGTGACGACGACCCCGTCCGCGCCCTCCTCGATCGCCTCCCGGGCCGCGGCCGCGGTCGCGAACACGTCCCGCCAGCGCACGTCGAACCCCGGCTGTGAACACGCTTCGCGGGCCGACACCGTCGCGTACCGCTCGACGCCCGGAACCGCCTCGACGAGGTCGGCTCCCGTCTTCGCCGGCGCGGCGCCGTCGTCTCCCGGCTCCGACGCGATCGTCCCGCCGCAGGCGACGACGCACACGTGCGGTCGGTCCCCCTCTTCGCGCTCGTTCTCCCCGACCTCGCACTCGTTCTCTCCGGCCCCGCGCTCGCTCTCCACTTCGACCTCGTCGCGTGTCATGGCCGACGGTGGCCGCGGCAGGGGTAAATCGCTTCGCCCCTCGGCAGCCGAGTTCCGATCCGGCGTCGGCGGTCGGCTCCGCTCCCCGCTCGACGGGCGGACCTCGATCCGTCCTCGAGGGCCTCGGTTCGACTCGGATCGCCCGGGAGTTGGTATCGGCACGTCAGCTATTGAAAAAATATCCAGAGGGCGTTCTAAACTTTTTAGGAGTCTCTGAGGCAGTTTTAAAACGTCGCGAAACCCGATACAAGGTGTGAATTACGCCGAACCCTCGGCGGGCTATATGTGGGTACCGCCCCTCGTCCCAGTCGTCAGATGTCCACCCGTGTCCCCCTCAACCGACTCGCCTTCGACCTCCCGCTCGCGGACCGGATGGTTCACGCGGTCCGCGCCGTCGCGTTCTGGGTCGCGATCGTCCTCCCGATCGGCTACCCGTTCCTGCTTTCCGCGGGACTCGACGGGACGAACGGTCTGTACTTCGTTGGGCTGCTGGCCGCGAACGCGGTCGCGCTCAAGATCGGCCACGACTACGACCCCGGCTCGTCCGACGCCCGCGGCGTGACGGACCGTCCCGATCGCGGCGACGCTCCGAGCGCGTCGGACACGCGTCGGCGCGCCACCGACGCCCGGAGACGATCCGACGACGTCGACGCCTGATCCGGGACCGACCGGACCCGATCGCGACCCGACCGGCGACGCCGCCCTCCCGTCGTCCGCCCTCAGTCGACTCTTTCCGCCCTCCGTCTCCCACCCGCGATCGGCTCCCGATCGGCTCTCGGTCGGCATCTCGAAGCGCTTACCCACCCGCCGACCCGAGCGTGTGCCATGACCGACGCGACGCGGGTCGAGTGGCGCGAGTGGGGCCGCGAGGCGTTCGCCGAGGCCGACGAGCGGGACCGACCGGTGCTCCTCTCGCTTTCGGCCACCTGGTGTGAGGGCTGTCACGAGATGGACGCGACCACCTACGCCGAGCCGCGGGTCGCCGCCAACGTGAACGAGTGGTTCGTCCCGGTCCGGGTCGACGTCGACCGCCGCCCGCGCGTCCGCGAGCGGTACAACATGGGCGGGTTCCCGACGACCGCCTTCCTCACGCCCGACGGCGAGCTGCTCACCGGCGCGGGCTACCTCGGCGTCGACGGGATGCGCCAGGTGCTCGAGTCCGTCCACCGGATGTGGGACGACGAGGGCCGCGAGGCCGGCCGGATCCCGCGCGCGCTGAACGGCGACCGGCCGCCGGCCGGCGAGCTCTCCGAGGCGGTCGAGAGCCACCTCGCCGGCCAGCTCGAGAACAAGTACGACGCGGAGTACGCCGGCTGGGGAACCGACGCGAAGTTCCCGCTCCCCCGCACCGTCGAGTTCGCGCTGAAGCGCGACCGCGACCGCGCGCTCCGCACCCTCGACGCGGTCCGCGACCACCTCGCCGACGAGGTCGACGGCGGCTTCTTCCGGTTCGCCGGCGAGCGCGACTGGAGCGACGTGGCCTACGAGAAGCCGGCGGACGCGAACGCGGCGGTGACGCGGGCGTTCGCCAACGCGTACCTCTACACCGGCGAGGAGGTCTACCGCGAGCCCGCCGCGGCGGCCGTCGAGTTCCTCACCGACGACCTCTGGACCGGCTACGGCGTCGGCGGGAGCCTCGGACCGGGGCTCGGCCGAGCCTACTACGCCGCGCCCGCCGAGGAGCGGGCGGAGCTCGACTCGCCCCGACGCGACCTCACCGTCCTCGCCGGCGCGAACGCGCTCGCGGCCGACGCGCTGTTGGCGTTCGCGGCGTACACCGACGACGATCGGTCCCGCGAGTACGCCGAACGGGTCCTCGACGGGCTCGAGCGCGACCTGGTCGACCCCGACTCCGGCGTCGTGACCCACTACCGACCGGCGGGAGGTGACGACGGGGCCGGCGACGACGCCCCGGAGGACCTCCTCGAGGACGTCTCGCGCGTCGTGGGAGCGTACGTCCGCGCCGCGGGCGTGCTCGGAGAGGGAGCCGACGTCGCCCGCGCGGTCGCCGACCGAGCGATCGAGGAACTCCACGTCGACGGCTCGTTCGTGGACGGACCGCGTTCGGGTGCCGGGCTGCTCGATCGCCCCTTCAGACCGCTCGACGGCAACGTGGAACTGGCGTCCGCGCTCGTCGACCTCGCGGCGCTCACCGGTGAGGACCGCTACCGAGAGGTCGCCCGCGAGACCGCCGAGTCGTTCGCGGGCGCGACCGACCGGCTCGGAGTTCAAGTGGCGGGGTACGGCAGTCTCGTCGGGCGGCTGCTCCGCGGGACGACCGTCATCGCCGTCGGCACCGAGCCCCGAAGCGACCTACACCGGGCGGCCTGGCGGGTCGCCGACCACGAGAAGGTCGTCGTCCCGAACGCCCACCGCGAGGACGCGCCCGCGCCGCGAACCGTTCCCGAGGGATCGGCCGTCGTGATCGCCAGCGACGACGTCTCCGCCCCCGCGACAACGCCGGACGAGTTGATGGCCCGCGTCGCCGAGACGGTCGAGTGATCCCGCTCAACGGCCGTCTCCGAGGTCTCGTACGAGTACCGGTCCGCCCGCTTCCGTGCCATCCGTGGCGGCTCAGTCCTCCAGAACGCCCGTAAACGTCCGACGCGTTTATACCGATACCGCGACATCGTGGGATATGACATCCCTTCGTGACCTCGGTCTCTCCGAGTACGAGGCCCGTGCGTACCGCGCCCTGCTGCGGACCGGACCGACGACGGCGAAGGACCTCTCGCGGGCCAGCGAGGTTCCGATGGGCCGGATATACGACGTCCTCAACAGCCTCGAGAGTCACGACCTCGTCCGAAGTCAGGCGGCGAGCCGCCCGAAGAAGTACGTCGGCGTCGAGCCGGACGCCGCGCTCGACCGGCTGCTCGAGGAGAAACAGCGTGAACTCGAGGCGAAGGCCGAACAGTACGCGTCGGTCGTCGAGGAGCTGTCGAGTGAACTCGACGCGACCGACCCCGTCGACGGAGAGTTCTGGACGGCCGCCGTCGGCGCGGAGGACGCCACGGACCTCCTGTTGGAGCGGATCGCGGCGGCCGAGCGACGGATGGTCGTCGTCGCCGGCGCGCCCGCGACCGGCTTCGACCTCGGCACGGTCGGCGAGCGGGTGACCGCGGAGCTGGAGGCGGCACTCGACCGCGGCGTCGAGATCCGGGTGTTGCTCTCGCCGGAGACGGTCGACGCGCTCCCGCGGAACGTCGGCCGCCGGTACACCGCCGAGCTCGCCGATAACGAGGGGTTCTCGGTCCGGACGACGCCGGGCGTCGACGGGACGTTCAACGTCTTCGACGGGCTCGAGGTGTGTATCGAGGTACCACACCCGCTCTCGGGTGAGGAGCCCTTCGCGATGATCGACATCAAGGACGCCGAGTTCGCCGCCAGCGTCAGCGAGGAGTTCGAGCCGCGGTGGGCGGAGGCGGAGTCGCTCTCCTTCGGGTAGTCCCCCGAAAACGGCCTCAGCGGTCGGAGGTATCGCGGTCGACGAGCGGGGAGTCGGCGTTGGCACACTCGGGTCGGCCGCACACGCCCGCGTCCTCGCCCGCGCGCTCGACGCCCGGGGAGAGCGACTCTATCCGCCAGTCGACGACGTGGCCCGTGTCGGCCTCGTGGTCCGCGAGCGTCTCCCTCGCCGACCGGAGCCGGTCGTGTGTCGCCTCGAAGCGACAGTCCGTACAGCGGACGACGACGCGCGTTCGGTCCATATCGAATCGAGGGAAGAGACGGGCAAAACCGCTCCGATCGCGGGATCGGCGCGGGTCGCCCCGACCCGTCGGACCGTTTGCGTTCGTCCGCTTCAGTTCGTCCGCGTTCGTCCGCTTCAGTTCGTCCGCGTTCGTCCGCGTCAGTCCGTCTCGTCGGCTTCGGTCCGCCAGCCGCCGGTGAGTATCACTACCCAGACCGCCGCCCCGGCGAGAACGAACACCCCGGCCAGGTACGGGACGATCGGGAGGCTGAGTCCGAGGGCGTCGAGCACCGTCCGGAGCTCGTAGACGATGACGCCGACGATAGCGAGGCCGACGAGCAGTCCGCCGCGGGTGACGTCGACGCTCATGCGACCACCCCGGACGCGGCGACGTCGAGGAGGCGGGAGCCGACGAACGCGAGCGCGTCGACGAGCGACCACGCCGCGGGGACGGCGACCTCGGCGAGTGCGCCAACCGCGGCGTCGATCCACACCGGATACGTCCCGACGCCGGGACCGAGCAGCCCGCCGTCGCTGATGATCGCCGCGAGCGGAAGCGCGTACGCGAGCACGACGAGGGTGACGGCGATCCCGACCCAGATCCGGAGATCGTCGAGCACTTCCGGGGCGTCGTCGGGGCCGGAGAGCGCGGGACGAAGCGTCTCCGCGAGTCCGGAGACGCGGGGGTTCCCCATCGTGAGCACGAGGTTTCCGATGAACAGGACGGTAGAGAGGAACAACAGCGTCCCGCCGATCGCGATCTGGACGTTCAGCTCCTCGAACCCGCCGAACGCGACCGGGTAGTCGAAGCCGGAGTACTCCGGCTCGGCGGTCCGTCGGGGGACGCCGAGCAACCCTTGAGCGTGCATCGCGTTCGACATGAGCGCCATCCCGATGAACCAGAGGACGACCTGAAACAGCCCGATCTGGCTGCTGTAGATCGGCTTGTTGGTGATCTGCGGCCAGAGCCAGTAGGTCGCCGCCATGAACGTGAGCGCGACCGCGGTCCCGACGGTGAGGTGGAAGTGGCCGGGCACCCAGATCGTGTTGTGGATCATGTAGTTGATGTTCATCCCGGCGTTGACCATCCCGGAGAATCCGCCGGCTGCGAACATCAGCCCCGCGAGCATCATCCCGGTGAACGCGGGGTCACGCCAGGGGAGCGACCGGAGCCACCCGAAGATCCCGGTGCCGCCGCGCTGGCGAGCACCGTACTCGACGCTGGCGACGACGGTGAACGCCGTGAGCAGGCTCGGCAACAGCAGGAACATCGTGTTCGTCATCGAGATGAACTTGAAGCCTTCGGCGATGCCGGGGTCGAGGTACTGGTGGTGGATGCCGACCGGCGTCGACAACAGCAGGAACAACACGAAGACGACCCGCGCGAGGGGGTCGCTGAACAGCCGACCGCCGGCGATCGACGGCAGCACCGTGTACCACAGGAGGTACGCGGGCATCAGCCAGAAGTAGACGACGGGGTGACCGAAGAACCAGAACAGCGTCCGGGTGAGCGTCGGGTTCACCGACTCGATCAGCCCGAGCGACCACGGCAACAGGAATATCAGCACCGACGCCGCGACCGCCGAGGAGGCGATGTACCACATGATCATCGTGGTCAACACCATGAACGTCTGGAGCGGGATCCGCTCTCCGGGGTTCTCCTCGCGCCACGCGAGCCACGTGCGGAACCAGTCCGCGCCGGCCAGCCAGCTCCCGACGATGAACACGGCGAGTCCCGTATAAAAGAGCGGGTGCGCCTGAAGCGGCGCGTAGAAGGTGAAGAGCACGTCCGCGCTCATGTCGATCGAGTCGACGAAGCCGGCGAGAACGGAGATCCCGGTCATCGTCATCCCGCCGGCCATCAGCGCGTACCACGTCCAGGTTATCCTGATGTCCACGAGGGGTCGATCGAGGCTGCGGACGACCGCCCACGTGAACAGCCCCACGAGGAAGAACGTCGTGAAACTGAGCGCTAAGAACACGCCGTGAGCGGTGAGGGAGGTGTAGTAGTCCGTCGAGGAGATGAGCCCGCGGAAGATCCCGGTCCGGTGGAGCGTCTGGATGATCCCGAAGACCGCCCCCAACGTGAGCGCGAGGAAGGCCCCAAGAAGCGACGATCGAACGACCTTCGCCTCCGCCGGGAACTCGTCGTAGAACGTCTTCTCGGCCTCGAGCGCGTCGCTCATGCGCTTTCACCTCCGTTCGTCTCCTCGAACTCCTCCTCGGGCACGACGTGGAGTTTCCCCTCCATGGCGTGGTGACCGGCCCCGCAGTACTCGTTACACAGGATGCCGTACTCCTGGGGCTCACCCACCTCGACGGTGAGCTCCGAGACCTCGCCGGGAACGACCATCGTGTTCGCGTTCGTCCCGACCACCTCGAAGCCATGGATCACGTCGCGGGAGGTGACCTGGAAGGTCACCGTGCTGTTCTCCGGCACCACGATCGGGTCGGGTTGGAATCCGAACTGGAACGCGACGACGTACGCCTCGTAGTGGTTCTCGCCGACCTGCTCGACGCGCGGCTCGGTGAACCGCTCGTCCTCGTCGAGGGCGTTCGCGTCGATCTGTGGTTCGCTGTCGGCGACCATCGCCACCCCCGGCCCGACCGCCCCGTACGTCACGGACCCGAGGAGCAACAGGATCAGGAGGATGGAGCACGCGAGCCAGATCTTCTCGTAGGCGTGGATGTGCATCCGTGATCACCCCACCACGACCAGGTCACGGCCGAGGAACTCGACGTAGTAGATGAACACCCAGGCGATCACGAGGATCGCGAAGTACACCGCGATGAGCGCGAGCGTGCCGACGGGATCGAACTCCTCGTCGCCGCCCGCGTCGTCCGCCGGCGCGTCCGCCGTTTCGGTTCGGCTCATGGGTTCGCTTACGGGCAGCCAACTATATAATATCCACCCGTTCCCGTGGTATGAAAATCCGCTTGGTCTATATGGTGACGGCCGCACACGTGTTCGTATGGACTTCTCGCTCCAGCACGCGGTCTTCCTGGTGCTCGGCGGCGTGCTCCCGGCCGCGGCCTACATAGCCTCGCGCGCGGAGTACGTCGTCGCCGTCACGTTCCTCAACGTGGTGCTCATCTGGGCGAGCCTTCGGGTCGCCACCGGCGGTAGCCTCCGTCCCGGCGGCGACGACGACAGGCTCGAGCCGAGCGACATCGAGGACGCGTAGGCGGTCGAAACCCTCGCGACCCCGTCCGGATGCCACCGGCGGATCAAGCCACCACCAATGCCGAACTGTACCCTCTGTGAGCTGCCGACGGGATCCGACCCGCACACCGACCCGGCCGTCGAGGGCGAGTACTGCTGTCGGGGGTGTCTCGCGGTGGCGCGCTCGCTCGAGGACGTGGAGGACCTCGAAGACCTCGAGGCGCGGGCCCCGGACGCGGAACCTTCTGACTCCTTCGACGGCGAGACGGCCTTCCTCCACGTCGACGGCATGCACTGTGCGACCTGCGAGTCGTTCCTCGAGTTGACCGCCGCCGAGCGCGAGGGGGTCGCGGCCGCTGAGGCGAGCTACGCCACCGACACCATCCGCGTCGAGTACGACCCCGACCGGGTGACCGCCGACGACCTGCCCGATGCGCTCTCGGTCGCCGGCTACACCGCGAGCGACCGCGCCGACCCCGAGCCCGCGGGCGACGACGTCGACGTGGTGCGGTTCCTGATCGGCGGCGGCTTCTTCGGGATGATGGCGATGCTGTGGTACGTCCTCTTTTTATACCCGACCTACTTCGGCTACGACCCGCTCCTGGATCTCGGCGGCGTGAGCGGGCTCTACCTCTTCACGCAGATCTGGCTTTTCACCTCGATCGTGCTCTTTTACACCGGCTACCCGATCCTCCGCGGGGCGTACGTGAGCCTGCGAGCTGGCCGACCGAACATGGATCTGTTGGTGTCGCTGGCGGCGGTCAGCTCCTACGCCTACAGCACCCTCGCGATGCTGCTCGGCCGGACCGACCTCTACTTCGACGTGACGATCGCCGTGATCCTCGTCGTCACCGCGGGAAACCAGTACGAGTCGCGGATCAAGTCGCGCGCGACGGGGATGCTCTCGGAGCTGACGACCGCGGCCGAGAGCGAGGTCCGACGGGAGTCGGGCGAGACCGTCCCGATCGACGCGGTCGAACCGGGCGACAGGCTGCTCGTGCGCCCCGGCGAGCGCGTCCCGTTCGACGGAAGCGTCGCCGAGGGGACCGCCGCCGTCGACGAGGCGCTCGTGACCGGCGAGTCGCTCCCGGCGACGAAACGCCCCGGCGACGCGGTCCGCGGGGGGACCGTGGTCACGGACTCCCCGCTCGTGCTCGAGGTGGGCGAGGACGCGACGAGCACGCTCGACACCCTCGTGCGCCTGCTGTGGGACATCCAGAGCTCGCGGTCGGGGATCCAGCGGCTCGTCGACCGGCTCGCGACCGTGTTCGTCCCGCTCGTGGTCGCGGTCGCGGTCGTGGCCGGCGCGGGGACCCTGGCGTTCGGCGGCGCACCGACCGAGGCGGCGCTCGTCGCGCTCACCGTCCTCATCGTCTCGTGCCCGTGCGCGCTCGGACTCGCGACCCCGCTCGCGATCGCCGCCGGGATCCGCGACGCCGCCCGTCGCGGGATCGTGATCGTCTCCGACGCCGTCTTCGAGGCCGGAGCCGAGATCGACGCGGTCGTGCTCGACAAGACCGGCACGCTCACCGACGGCGAGATGCGGCTGCTCGAGACGGTTCTCGACGATGACTCGGGATCGTCCATTTTCGACTCCACCGCCACTTCCGACGCCGATCTCGACGTGGACCCCGACGCTGACCTCGACGTGGACCCCGACGCCGACGCGAACGCCGACCGGGTCCTCCGGCGGGCGGCCGCGCTCGAACGCGCCTCCGCACACCCGATCGCCGAGGCGATCGTCGACGCGGCCGCGACGGATCGAGACTCGACCGACCGGTCGGATCCCGCGTCCCCCGCGGCCGTCGCCGACGGCGGAACCGAGCCCGCGACCGGAACGGGACACCCGAACGGATCCGATCCCTCGGACGGATCGGTCGGCCCCGCCGACTCCGCCGATTCCGTCGGCGTCGACGGCGTCGACGTCGGCGACGTCGAGGTCACCGACCGCGGCGTCGCAGGGACGATCGACGGCGACCGCGTCGTCGTCGGCCACCGCTCGCTGTTCGCGAACCGCGGGTGGGCGCTCCCCGGTCGCCTCGACGAGGCCGGCGAGCGCGCGACCGCGGACGGGAACGTCCCCGTCTTCGTCGGCTGGGACGGGCGCGTTCGCGGGGTTCTCGTCGTCGGCGACGCGGTCCGCCAGGGGTGGGAGGCGGTCGTGACCGACCTCGCCGATCGCGGGAAGCGCGTCGTCGTGCTCACCGGCGACTCGGCCGCGGCGGCGCAGCGCTTCGAGGAGCACCCGGCGATCGACGAGGTGTTCGCGGGAGTTCCGCCGGAGGCGAAAGCCGAGACGGTTCGGCGGCTCGGCGCGGGCGAGCGCGTCGCGATGGTCGGCGACGGCAGCAACGACGCGCCGGCGCTCGCGGCCGCCGACCTCGGCGTCTCCGTCGCGAGCGGGACCGACCTCGCGGCCGACGCCGCGGACGCCGTCCTCCTGGAGGACCGGCTCTCCGCGATCCCGGAGCTGTTCGATATCACGAGCGGGACGAACCGACGGATCAGGGAGAACCTCGGCTGGGCGTTCGCCTACAACGCGATCGCGATACCCCTCGCCGTCTCCGGCGCGCTCAACCCGCTCCTGGCCGCGCTCGCGATGGGGACGAGCAGCCTGCTCGTCGTGAGCAACTCGTCCCGATCGGTCGCCGGCGAGGAGTGACCGCGACCCGGCTCACTTCGCCGGGCTCGGATCGGACCGGTCGTCGTCGGCGTCCGCCTTCGATCCGGAGCCGCCACCTGCGTCCGTATCGCCCCCGTCGCTGCGCCCGTTCGGGAGGAGCCGCCGCGCTAACGCCCCGAGCCGTTTGTACGCGAGGTTGACGTAGAGCCCGGCGAGAAAGACGGTCCCGATCACGAGGGGAGCGTCGGCCGCCGTCTCGCCGAGCACGACGTCCGAGAGCAGGAAGATCCCGACGCCGAGCGGGAGCGCGGCGGGGAGCCGGAAGTTGTACCGGAGCACGTCGCCGACGGTGCTCTCGAAGTCGTCCACCAGCGCCGTGAAGACGAACCCCAGCGCGCCGAGCAGGCTGAACACGGGGACGTACGGGGCGACGATCCGGCCGGAGGCGGCCGAGAGATCGACGGCGGCAGTGACGGTCGCCCCGGCGAGGAGCGCGGTCGCCAGGAGGTCGACGCCGACGACGGCGAGCCCGACCTTCGAGCGGTACCACGTCCGTGCCGCCCAGTCGGCCTCGTCGTCGGCCGTGTCGTCGGTCGCGGCGGTCGCGGCATCGCCGCCGCCAGGCGATTCGCTTCCCGAACCGACCGAGCCGCGGCGCTCACCGGCCGCTCCGTCGGCGTTCGACCCGGTCGATGTACGTCCCGCCCGATCCCCCATCGAGCGTGTGGTTCGTCACCGAGTACCAATTACTTTCCCCCGAGCGACGCGGACGCGTTTCAGACGGCCGCGCCGACGTGCGGCTTCACCGCGCGAACGATGTCGTCGACGTCGTATCCGTCCTCCTCTTTGTCGAAGACGAGTTCGCCGTCGACGCGAACGACGAACACGCCGTGGTCGCCGGTCACCAGCGCGACCTCCTCGAGCTCCTCCCCGAACTGTTCGAGGACCGCCCGTGAGACGTCCTGTGCCCGGTCCAGCATGCCGCACGGTACGCAGTACTCGATCTCGACTCGTGTCATACGCGCCAGTTGGGGCCGAACCGGCATAAAACGGCTGCCCCGGCGAGCCCGGACCGTTCGGGTTCAGACCACGAGCGCGTCGAAGACGACCGCGAACAACAGGAGCCCGAGGTACGCGTTCGACGCGTGAAACGCCCGGAACGCCGCGGACTCGCTCCGCTCGTAGTGGAGCCGGACGACGGCCCACAGGAAGACCGCGCCGACCGCCACGCCGACGAGCGCGTACAGCGCGCCGAGCGGTTCGGCGACGAGCGCGAGCACCGCGGCGGCGACGAGCGTCGCCCCGAGGTACCAGAGGATGTGTCGCCGAGTGGCGGTCTCGCCGCGAACGACCGGCATCATCGGGAACCCGCCGCGCTCGTAGTCCTCCTTGTACGCCAGCGCGAGGTTGTAGAAGTGCGCGGGCGTCCACAGAAAGATCACGGCGGCGAGAAGCAGCCCCCCGCCGCCGACTTCGCCGGTGACCGCGGCCCAGCCGATGAGCGCCGGGAGCGCGCCCGCCGCCCCGCCGATGACGGTGTTCTGGACCGTGTTCGGCTTCAAAACGAGCGTGTACACGACGCTGTAGAACAGGATCGCGACCAGCCCGAGCGCGGCGGTAAGCGGGTTCACGCTCCAAAACAGCCCGAGGGAGACGGCCGTCAACAGCCCGCCGAACGCGAGCGCGTGCGGAACCGGGACCAGATCGGTCGCCAGCGGGCGGTCGCTGGTCCGTTGCATCCGCCTGTCGACGTCGCGTTCGAACACGTGGTTGAACGTCCCGGACGCGCCGATGGAGAGTGCCCCGCCGGCGAGCGTCGCCGCGACCGCGTACGGCGTGAACCCCGGACCGCCGGCGAGCGCCATCGCGGCGGCGGCCACGAGACAGAGCAGCCACATCAGCCGTGGCTTCATCAGCCGGAAGTACGCGGCCGCGGTGGCGCGCAGCCGGGGCACCGTCGCCGTCGGCACCGACGGCTCGGGAGCGTCCTCGACCGGGGGAAGGTCGTCGGTTCCCGGCTCGAAGTCGGTCGGCGCGTCGTCGGCGTCGCCGGTTGCGTCCTCGAGCCACCACGCCAGCGCCGCGAGGACGCTCGCGAAGATCGTCACGCCGAGGACGAGGTGGATCAGCCCGAGCGGGAGCGTCCCGCCCGGAACCGCGAACGAGGTGTCGCCGAGGGCGACGACCGCCCCGATCCCGGCCTGTGCCGGGAACAGCGCCAGCGCGAGGAGGAGCGCGGCGCGGACTCGGCGGTCCGCGTCGGCGACCCACGCCAACGCCGCGGCGGCGACGACGAGCCCTCCGACGAGGGCGGCCGCCGCACGGTGGCCGAGCGCGATCCAAGCCGCCGGCTCCGTGGGGAGCGCGTAGCCACCCCCACAGGCGGGCCAGCCGCCACAGGCGGCCGCGGCCTCGGTCAGGGAGGTCGTCGCCCCGACGACGACGAGGAGGTACACGCCCATCGCCGCCGCGGCGAGGATCGCGGGGAACCGGTCGGGTATCGTCACGTGGATCCGCTTGGGTGTCGGTCCATATATGTCCCGCGCTTTCGCGGGTCACGGTCGGCCGCGACGCCGTCCCGCCCGCGCCCACCCGAACTCGACCTCACCCGCGGCGCTCGAGGATCCGATCGATGATGTCGCCCGTCGAGAGCAGCTCGTCGTCGTGGCGGGGCTCCCGACCGGACGCCCGCTCGACCCGGCAGTCTATCCCACGGTCCTCGAGCGCGGCCGCGATGGCGTCCTCGTCGTGGTGCTGATCGTAGCCGAGCACGATGACGTCCGGGTCGATAGCCTCGATCGGCACGAAGATGTCCTCGTCGTGTCCGAGGCGGGCCTCGTCGACGGCGGCGAGCGCGGCGACCATGTCCCGTCGCTGGCGGTCCGAGAGGATCGGCTTCGCCTTGTGGGTGACGTTCGACCCTCGGGCGACGATCGCGTGGAGCTCGTCGCCGTACGTCGCGGCGTCCTCGAGGTAGTGGACGTGTCCGGGGTGGAGCAGATCGAAGGTCCCCTGCGCGACGACCCGGGTCATCGCAGCCACGAGAGGAATCCGCCGCGGTCGTCGTTCGCGTCCCCCAGCTCGCGGTCGATGTCCTCCTGGGTAAAATCGAAGAAGTGCTCGTCGGGCATCTCGACGTTGAGCACCTCGAGCGTGCGCTGGTTCCCCTCGTTGTCGAACGCCTTCCAATCGCCCCACCCGTAGGGAGCGCCGACGATGATGTGGACCTCTCCCTGGCCGAACGTCGCGAGATCGGCGTCGCTCGGTTGGAGCACGCCGTTCGGGTGCGAGTGAACCGACCCGACCGAGCGCATGTCGTTCGGCTTCATGTGCGAGCGGACCGACGCGCTTGTCGGGGATGACTCCGTTCCGGGGATGACGAGCACGTCCGTGATGACCTGTCCGTCCCGGTCGACGTCGAGGTCGCGGGCATCGTCCGCGCGGAGGAACCCCATGTACTCGTTGGGGTGGGTCTCCTCGCTGGCCTCGAGGACGAACTCCATCGTCTCCCGGGCGATCCCGAGGAGGTCGTCCGACCGGAACAGTCGCATGTCCCGGGAGAGTCGCCGTCGACTCATATGGGTTCCGGACCACCGGGACGCGGCCGGACGTGATCGGACGCTACGGCCGCCTCGACCGCCTCCGTCCGATGAGCGCGATATAACAAGCTTAACACCGTCCGATCCCGAACGGCGTGTATGAGCGAACACACCGCCGGGGATTCCGGCACGCGGGACGATTCGAGTCCCGAACCCGACGCCGTGATGGCGGAGGGGAAACGCGATAGCCGAGACGTCGTCCGCGATCTCGCGCCCGACTGTACCCTCGAGGACGTCGAGACCGGCGCCCTGTACCACGCCGCCGTCAACGGCGTCGTCGAGTACGGCGTCTTCGTCGACGTCTCCGACGCCGTGAGCGGGCTCGTCCACGAGTCGAACCTCGAGGGCGAGTACGCGGTCGGCGACCGGCTGATCGTCCGGCTGACCGAGGTCAAGGAGAACGGGGACGTCGCCTTCGACGAGGCGTCGCCGGGCGGCTACACGACCGAGATCGTCGAGCACGAACCGACGATATCGCGCGTCCGCGGGCTCGTCCCCGGCGACGAGGTGACCGTCGAGGGCGAGGTCGTCCAGACGAAACAGACCGGCGGCCCGACGATCTTCGGCGTCGCCGACGCGTCCGGCGTCGTCTCCTGTGCCGCCTTCGAGGAGGCCGGTGTGCGGGCGTACCCCGCCGTCGAGGTGGGCGACATGGTCCACGTCTCGGGCACGGTCGAGACGCGGGAGGGCGGCCTCCAGCTCGAGGTCGACTCGTTGAAGCCGCTCTCCGGCGACCGCGCCGAGGAGGCCCGAACGACGTTCGAGGCGGCGCTCGAGGAGAGAGCCGAGCCGGCCGACGTCGACCCGCTCGTCGAGTGGGAGGCGTTCGAGTCGATCCACGACGACCTCCGCGAGCTGGCCCGACTGCTCCGGCGAACCGTGCTCGCCGGACGGCCGATCCGGGTCCGTCACCACGCCGACGGCGACGGGATGTGCGCGGCGATCCCGGTCCAGCTGGCGCTCGAGCGGCTCGTCCGCGAGGTCCACGAGGACCCTGACGCCTCCCAGCACCTATTCAAGCGGCTCCCGAGCAAGGCCCCCTACTACGAGATGGAGGACGTCACCCGCGACCTCAACTTCGCGCTCGAGGGGCGCGCCCGTCACGGCCGGAAGCTCCCGCTGCTTCTCATGCTCGACAACGGGTCGACCGAGGAGGACGTCCCCGCCTACGAGAACCTCACACACTACGACATCCCCATCGCGGTCGTCGACCACCACCACCCCGACCCGGACGCGGTCGCGCCGCTCCTGGACGCCCACGTCAACCCCTACCTCCACGGCGAGGACTACCGGGTCACCACCGGGATGATGTGCGTCGAGCTCGCGCGGCTGATCGACCCGTCGCTCACCGAGGAGCTCGAACACGTGCCGGCCGTCGCCGGCCTCTCGGACCGCTCGAAGGCCGAGGCGATGGACGACTACGTCGAGCTCGCCGCCGAGGCCGGCTACGGCAAGGAGGACCTCCTCGACATCGGCGAGGCGCTCGATTACGCCGCCCACTGGCTGCGCTACTCCGAGGGGAAGACGCTCGTCAACGACGCGTTGAACGTCGGCTGTGACGACCCCGAGCGCCACGAGGAGCTGGTCGAGTTCCTCGCCGAGCGCGCCGAACGCGACGTGGACCGCCAGCTCGAGGCCGTCGACGATCACGTCGAACACGAGCGGCTCGCCTCCGGCGCGCACCTCTACCGGATCGACGTCGACGAGTACGCCCACCGGTTCACGTACCCCGCGCCGGGGAAGACGACGGGCGAACTCCACGACACGCGGGTCCAGGAGACGGGCGATCCGGTGATCACGATCGGGTACGGGCCGGACTTCGCCGTCCTCCGCTCGGACGGCGTCCGGCTCGACATCCCGACGATGGTGACGGAGCTGAACGAGGAGCTTCCCGAGGCGGGCGTCTCCGGCGGCGGCCACCTCGTCGTCGGCTCGATCAAGTTCGTGAAGGGCCGTCGCGAGGCCGTCATCGACGCGCTCGTCGGGAAGATGGCCGAGGCGGAGATCGACGAGTCGCTCTCGTCGACCGCCGTCATCGACGACTGATCCCGCGTCCCGGACGTTCGGTCCGGTTCGGCTCGCTCGGATCTCGTTCGCTCGATCCCGTTCACACGAACGTCACCTCGCGACGAGCGACCGCTCCGGCGACGACCACCGTCCCGAGCAGTCCGCCGACCGTCCCGACCGGGAGGTGGATCCCGCCGCCGCGCCAGTCGGCCGCGTACGTCCGCGCGTAGAAGTCGGCGACGTGGGGATTCTCCACCGCGAGGAGCACCTCACGGTTCTCCGTCCTCGCACCCTCGTTCCAGTTGAGGCTCCCCACGACGGCGGTGTCGTCGATCACGAGCCCCTTGGCGTGGATCTTGTCGTACCGGCCGCGCGGCTCCGCGACGGCGACGTCGATCGGCTCCGCGGCCAGCGTCTCCGCCAATTCCCCGTTCGTCTCGCGGTCGTACCACGCGTTCGACAACAGAAGGTGGACGTCGACGCCGCGGTCGGCCGCCCGTCGGAGCGCCCGAACGATCCGCTCGTTCGGCCCGCCCGTCCGCGGGACGACCGCGAGGACCCGGTCGTCGGCCGCGTCGATCCGGTCGACGATCCGGTCGCCGGCGTTGCCGGGCGCGGTGAGCAGTTCCACGTCCGCGGGCGCTGGCGTCGGCGGGTCGAACCGTGTGGGATACGGTCGGTCCTCGTCTCCCGAGCCTTCGCCGTCGCCGTCGTCGTCCCCGTACCTCGGCGGGCCGTGAAACGTCGTCTCCTCGCGAAACGCGTGCCAGGACCGGGTGTCGGGACCGGTCGCGTCGTTCTCGAAGAGCGCCGCGAGGTCCTCGGCGACCGCCGGGTCGTCCGCGATCACGCCCCAGCCGCGGCTCGACTCCCCGCCGGTCCCCGACCGCTTCCAGTTCTCCGTGAGCACGACCGCCCGGTCGTCGGCGACCGCGTACTTGGCGTGGTGAAACCGGAACCGGTCCGGGTCGCCGTCGAGGACGCGCACCTCGACGCCGGCGTCGACGAGCCGGTCGGCGACGCGCGCGCCTCGCCGGGGGAAGCCGCCGACCGGGGTTCCCTCCAGCAGGACCCGCACGTCCGCCCCGCGAGCGGCCGCGTCGACGAGTCGGTCCGCAACGCGCTCGGACTCGATCGTGTAGCCGGCGAGGTAGATCCGATCGTCCGCGGTCGCGAGCGGCTCGACGGGCGTCGCCGGGGTGTCCGGGAGGACGAACGGCGTCACTGACGCGCCGGAGACGCGCTCCGGCTCGCGCGGCTCGTACCCGATCGGTCGCCACTCGCCCCACGTCGCTCGCCAGCGGTACCCCTCCCGAACGCGGCCGTACTCGACGACGTCGACGGCGTCGCCGTCGCGGCGCAGTTCGATCCGGTCGCCGCTCGCCGAGAGCGGGAAGTACGCGTCGAGTTGTCGGACCCCCGGCGGCGTCCGCTCGCCTCTCCCCGCGGCGAGGTGGTCGCGAGCGAGCTTCGGCTCCATCGAGAGCGCGACCGTTCCGTTCGCGTCGGG
The DNA here is from genome assembly GCF_900182635.1 of Halorubrum cibi. Taxonomy (GTDB): domain Archaea; phylum Halobacteriota; class Halobacteria; order Halobacteriales; family Haloferacaceae; genus Halorubrum; species Halorubrum cibi. The sequence goes on from NZ_FXTD01000001.1 coordinate 505,560, forward strand.
CGGGAGCATCGCGTCGTGGTAGCCGTCCGAGAGCGACCAATTTCCCGGTGCGGGGAGCCGAACGACGAGGTACTCGCCGCGATTGCCCTCGGTGGTCGGGTTGGGATACAGCTCGAGGATCCGCGGATCGGAGGGATCGGCCGTGCGGTTCGCCGCGCCGGACGACGCCGTCGTCTCGTCGGTCGGCGGCTCGGATTCGATCGCTCCGGGCGACCCCGTCGGCGCGGCCGCTCCCGCCACGCCGGCGACGCCCGCGGCCGACGCGACGGTCGCGAGCAGGACCGCGACCGCGACGGCGACCCGGACGGCGCGACCGGACCGAACTGATCGGCGGGATCGGTCGATCGAGGGAGGCATACGGGCTCTGGTTGCGGTATCGAACATAAACGTCCGGGCGGCCCCCTCGTGGTACCACGACCCTCGCAAGGGTTATCCCCGAATCGGTCGTACGTTTGTTTGCAATGGCAAACGGAAAGGTTGATTTCTTCAACGACACTGGCGGCTACGGTTTCATTTCGACTGAGGACGAGGACGATGACGTGTTCTTCCACATGGAAGACGTTGGCGGCCCGGACCTCGAGGAGGGACAGGAGTTAGAGTTCGACGTCGAGTCGTCGCCGAAAGGCCCCCGCGCGACGAACGTCGTCCGCAACTAAGCTCCGTCGGGCGACCGTCGCCCCGAGACCTCACACGACGACCATCGAGCCCGTTTCGTCCTCATCGGAGGGCGCCCGGACGCGACCCAGTTTCTCACGCATATCACGCACGGAGCAGCGTCCGCGTCGGACGCCGAGCCGTCGCTGACGTCGATGTCGACGCGTCCTCGAGCCGACGGCTACGAGCGGTTCGAAGGCGATTCACGGTTCGAAACGAGGGAAACGAGACCCGATCGACCGACTACGCCGGCGTCGCCGCGGCGTCGAGGGTCGCCTGCGCCTTCTCGGCTTCCGTCTGGATGATGAACGAGCGTTCGTCGGCGTACTCGGCGACCGCCTCGAGCGCCTCACGGGTGCCGATCTGTCGGAGCGCCCAGCCGGCCGCCGCGCGGACGTCGTCCGAGTCGTCCTCGGCGAGCGCGTCGGCGAGCGGGTCGATCGCTCGGGTGTCGCCGATGAGCCCGAGCGCGCGCGCGGCGAGCGGGCGGACGTGGTCGTTCTCCATCTCCAGTTTCTCCGCGAGCGGGCCGACGGCGTCCGCGGAGCCGATCTCGCCGAGCGCCTTGAACGTCGCCTTCTGGAGCTGCGGATTCGAGTCCTCGTCGACGTACTCTAAGAGCGTCTCGACCGCCTCCTCTGCCGCCATCTTCCCGAGGATGCGGATCGCGAACTCGTCGCGCTTGCCGGCGCGGCCGAGCAGCTCCTCCACCGAGTCCTCGGTCTTCCCGCGTTTGCCCATCCGCTCGAACGCCTCGAGACAGTGACGCTCCATGAACTCCGACTGAAGCGAATCCAGCGCGAGCAGGATCATGTCGACGTTGCCCCGCGCCTCGTGTTCCTTCAGCGCGGCCCACTCGACCGGGTAGTCCTTGTAGTGACCGAGCACGTCGTAGTACCCCTGCGCGCGGAGTTGCTCGTGGGTCTCGAGGTCGTCCCACTCCTCGGCGTCCTCCAGTCCGTCCTCGAGCGCGTCGGTCGCCTCCAGAAGCGCCGCGATCGTCTCCGCGTCGTCGTCGGGGTCGAGATCCGCGTCGCCGATCCCCGCCGCGACGGCGTCGAGCGCGTCGACGAGGACGGCGATCCGGTCGGCGGCGGCGTCCGACTCGCCGTCCGTGTCGGCGTTCGCATCGGCACCGTCGTCCGCGTCCGCCGCGTCCGGATCCGTCTCGATCGCGTCCGCCTCGACGGCGTCGTCGACCGCCTCCGCGGCCGCGTCGACGAAGGTCTCGACGGCATCCGCGGCGTCCGCTCGGCCGTCGGCCGTCCACTCGGTGTCCTCCAGCGTCGAGGCCGCCGTCTCGATCGCCTCGACGACGTCCTCGGCGTAGGGGCCGCGGGCGTCCTCGACTCCCTCACGGAGCTCCGCGATCCGGTCCTCGAGCTCGCCGCGCGGGTCGTCGGCGTCCTCGTCGTCCTCGTCGGGTTCGGGGAGATCGGCGTCCGACAGGGCCTCCTCGGCGTCGTCGAGAAGCGCCTCGACGTCGTCGAGGTCCGCCTCGGTCTCGGCGTCATCGAGCGCCGCCTCGATCTCCTCGAGGTACTCGGTCAGGGACTCCTCGGTCGGCTCGTCGGGGAGCGTCGGGGCGGTCGCCTCGGGCTCGTCGGCCGCCGCCGCGTCGTCGGTGTCGACCTCCTCGGAGGCATCGGCCGGCTCGTCGTCGCCGTTGCTCATATACCGGAGAATGCGCGCGTAGTCCATTAAGACGTTTCCCTTCGCGTCGACGTCCGCCGAACCCGCCCCGTCGCGGCCGGTTCGAACGCGTGACCGTGTTCGTCGTCGATCGCCTCGGTTTCCGTGCGGCGCCAGGAATCGCCGACTACCGTTCGACGTCGACGACTACCGTTCCGTCTCGACCGTCAGATCCGTCGCGATCCAGGCGTCGGTGTTTCCCTCCTCGATGAAGACGGTTCGATCGGGAGTGGTGCGGCTCATCGCCACGGCCGGCGACTCGTCGTCCGGGACGCCTGGGTCGCGTTCGACGCGTTCTCCGCTACTCATTAGCGACCGCTCGGGGACGGCCGTGGTTATAGATTTCGGTCGGCCTAAATCCGAACGGGACGCCGGCGACGATGGCGGCGATCCGGACGGGTTATCGGAGGGCATTACCCCGACGGCGGCGTCGATCGGACGATGACGGACTCGCTTTTCACGCCGTTCTCGCTGCGCGAGACGACGGTCCCGAACCGGATCATGCTCTCTCCGATGTGTCAGTACTCCGCCGAGGAGGGGATGCCGAACGAGTGGCACCGGGTCCACCTCGGCACCCGTGCGGTCGGCGGCGCGGGCGTCGTGATGACGGAGGCGACGGGCGTCGAGCGCCGCGGCCGCATCACCCCGGGATGTCTGGGGATCTGGTCCGACGAGCAGGCCGAGGCGCTCGAGCCGATCACGGCCTTCGTCCGGTCACAGGGCGCGCTCCCCGCGATCCAGTTGGCCCACGCCGGCCGGAAGGCCTCCCACGCTCCCCCGAGCGAGGGCGGCCACGCGCTCCCGATCGATCACGACGAGGGGTGGGAGACGATCTCGGCGACCGACGAGCCGTACCCCGACGAGGAGCCCGCCGCGACCCGCCGGATGGACGCCGACGACGTCGCGGACGTGGTCGACGCGTTCGCGGCCGCCGCGGAGCGTTCCCTGTCGGCCGGCTTCGAGATCGCGGAGGTCCACGCCGCCCACGGCTACCTCCTCCACCAGTTCCTCTCGCCGGTCACTAACGACCGCGACGACGAGTACGGCGGGAGCTTCGAGAACCGGACGCGGCTGGTCCGCGAGGTCGTCGAGGCGGTCCGCGGCGTCTGGCCCGACGACAAGCCCGTCTTCGTCCGGATCTCCGCGACGGACTGGCTCCCCGACCGCAATTCGTGGGACGTGGACGACTCGGTTCGGCTGGCCCCCCTGCTCGCCGAGGCCGGCGCGGACCTGATCGACGTCTCCGGCGGCGGGATCCACCCGGACCAGCAGTTACCGAACTCGGGACCGGGCTACCAGGTGCCGTACGCGGAGGCGATCCGCGAGGGGACCGACGTGCCGGTCGCCGCGGTCGGCGGGATCACGGAACCGACCCATGCCGACGCGCTCGTGCGCAACGGGCGGGCCGACCTCGTCGCGCTCGGCCGCGAAATGCTCCGTCACCCGTACTGGCCGCTCGAGGCCGCCCACGAGCTCGGTGCGGAGATCGAGTGGCCGGTACAGTACCGCCGCGGCCGGTTCGAGTAGCGGCGGGTCGGCCGTTCCGTTCGTCCTCCCCGGCCGGGCGCCTTCTCTGACCGGGTACCTTCCTCCGGACGGGCTTTTTATCTCCCGGCCGCGTACGGGCGCACATGAGTTCCCGTGGTTCCCGCGACGGCCCGCGTGACGACGACCTCGAGGAGCGGCTCGACGAGCTCGAGGACGTCCTCTCCGAGCTCCGGGCGGACCTGCGATCGAGCGATCGGGAGGGCCGCGACCGATCCGGTCCCGTCCGCTCGCCCCGCCCGTCCGGCCCGCCGCGACCCCCGCGGCTCTCCGAGCTGGTCCGGTTCACCGAGGAGTACACCATCCCGACGGTGATCGCCCTCCTCGAGACCACGATCACGTCGCTGGAGCTGTTGCGCGGGACCCTCCGGCTGCTCGATCCCGGGCGCGACCTGCGCGAGGACGCGGACGCGATCGCGGGCCCGCTCGCGGGTGCTCGCGACGGGGCGGCGGCCGGGCTCGCGCGCTCGCTCTCGGAACTCCGGACCGCGCTCGCGGAGGCCGACCTTCCCGAGGAGGCCGCCTCGCGGTCGATCATCGAGGACGCCCGCGACCTCTCCGCGGAGATCGAAGCGCGGATCGAGGAGGGGCGCCGGGAGGCGGACGCAACGAGGCGGTCGGATCGGGGAGGGGACGACCGAACACGGCGGGGCGATCGAGGCGGCGACGGCGCGGTCCACATCGACGTGACCGACCCGGACGACGAGCGGGGAGGCCGTTCGGCGGACGAGGGCGGCGGAGACGAGCCCGACGTCGGGAAGCGACCCGAGGTCGACGTCGAGTCGGAGCTCGAGTCGATCAAGAGCCAACTCGACGACGAGAACGACGGGGAGAGCGAGGCGGACGACGGTTCCGAGAGCGACGAGGCGAATGCCGGCGGCAACGAGGTGGATGACGGCGGCGAGAAGGGAGATTCCGACGGCGACGACCGCTGACGGGCCCGGTCACCACTCCGCGCCGAGGTGGTCGGCGACGCGCTCGGCGGAGTCGCAAAGTAACGCGCCGTCGTCGGTGAACACCTCCAGCGCGACGGTCCCCTCGAACTCCTCGAGCGCGTCGCTGACGCCCTCGTAGTCGACCTCGCCCGCGCCGACCGGCATGTGGGTGTCGCCGCGTCGGCGCACGTCGTGACAGTGGAGGTGCGAGACGCGGTCGCCGTGGCTCCGGAGGAACCGCCGTATCGCCCCGTTTCCGCCCTCCATGTAGGCGTGGCCGACGTCGAAACAGACCGCGGTGTCCGTCTCGCGGGCGACGTCGCCGAGCACCGACAGCTGGATCCCGCGGTGCTGGTGGCCCACGTTCTCGACGACGACCTCGACGCCCGCCTCGCGGCCGGCGTCGGCGACGCGCCGGAGCTGGTCGGCGGCGACCTCCCGAAACTCGACGTCGTCGCGGTCGGCGGAGGTGGCGTGGAGGACGGCCTTCTCCGCGCCGAGGTCGCCGGCCGCCTCCAGCAGTCTCCGCTGGTAGGCGACGATGGCATCGTTGACCTCGGGGGCGTAGCTCGTGAGCGGTTGGCTGTACGGGAGGTGAACCATCAGGTCGCGGCCCGCCAGCGCCCGGTCGAGTCTATCCGAGTCGATCGATTCGGGCGGGAGGCTGCCCGCGCCCACGCCGAGTTCGACGAAGTCGAACGCCGCGGGCGACGCCGCCAGCCGGTCGAGGTCGTCGCCGACGGTCACGCCGATGTCCATACCGATCGGCTGCGCCGCGGGGGACTTAAGAAAACGGACGCCGGAACTCGACCCGTTACTCCTCGTCGACGAGCGAGCCGAGCACGCGCTCGGCGTCCGCGGGCACGTCGAAGTCGTGGTAGTGCTCGCCCTTCTCCTTCGAGAGGACGTTGAGCGCGGCCGCCGCACCGTCGCCGGCGGAGATGACCGCCTGCCACTCCTCGGCGCGGACCATCGCACCCGTCGCGTAGGCGTTCTCCACGGAGGTCTCCATGTTCACGCCGACGTCGACGGTGTCGTCTTCGGAGAGGTCACAGCCTAAGTCCTCGGCGAGGTCCCGGCTCGCGCCCGTCGCGAGCACGACGTAGTCGGCGGCGTACTCCTCCTCGGCGGTCGAGACGACGAAGCCGCCGTCGGCCGCCTCGACGCCCGTCACCTCGACGCCCTGGTGGCGCTCGACGCCGAAGTCGTCGACCTGGTCGCGCATCGTGTCGACGAGGAGGGTGCCGTCGACCGACCCGATTCCGGGGTAGTTGAACAGGTGCGCCTTGTGCATCCACGTGCCGTCGGTATCGAAGACCGTCGTCTCGAGACCGTTCTTCGCCGCGAAGAGGGCTGCGCTCAGACCCGCGGGACCGCCGCCGACGACGATGACGTTTGCCATGTCGGAGACACGGGTTCGACCCGCATAAACGCGCGGTAACGGGAGTGTGATCGGGTGACTGAAGAGAAATTCGAGGGAAACCGGACGGCGGCCGATCAGTCGTCCGCGAGCGGCGCGTCGAGGTCGATCTCTCCGGCGTCGATCTCGGCTTCGACCTGTCGCGCGGCCTCGACCATGTTCTCGGTCTTGCCGTAGGCGATCTCGCGGGGAAGCAGCTTCAGCCCGCAGTCGGGCGAGATCGTCAGCTTCTCCGGGGGAACGACGCGCAGCCCCTGGCGGATGTTCGCCTTGATCTCCTCGACCGGCTCGACCTCGGCGGTGTGGGCGTCGACGACGCCGAGCGCGAGGTCCGGCTCGAACTCGGGGTCCTCGAACGTCGGGATCTGCTCGTAGTCGCCGTTACACAGCTCCACGTCGAACTCGTCGATCGGGAAGTCGTTGATCTCGGGGTAGATCCGCGAGTAGTCGCCGTAACAGACGTGTAAGCCGATCCGCACGTCCTCGTCGATCCCCGAGACGATCCGGTCGAGCGCCTCGCCGACGATGGCGTGGTCCTCCGGCGTCGTCGCCAGCGCGGGCTCGTCGATCTGGATGTAGCGCGCGCCGGCCTCGACGAGCTTCTCGACCTCCTCGTTCACGAGGTCCGCGAGGTCGTAGACGAGCTCCTCGGTGGAGGGGTACGCCTCGTTGAACGCCCAGAAGCCGAGCGTGTACGGCCCCGTGATCGGCACCTTGACGGGGCGCTCGGCGACGTTCGTGGTGAACTCGAACTCGTCGACGAGCCACGGCTCGTCGTATTCGACCTCCTCGACGACCGAGGGCTTGTCGAAGTAGTTGTGGCCCCACACCTTCACCGGGCCGTTGAACTCGTAGCCGTCGATGCGCTCGGCGAAGAACTCCACCATCTCGTTGCGGCGCATCTCGCCGTCGACGACCGTGTCGAGGCCGGCGCGCTCGTGCTCGTGGGTGATCAGCCGGCAGGCGTCGTCGTGGGCCTCCGCCAGGTCCGACTCGTCGAACTTCGAGTCGGGGTCCTCGACCAGTTCGTCGGCGCGGTTCAGCCACTTCGGCTTGGGGTACGAGCCGACGACGGTCGTGAGCAGGAACGAGTCGTTCGGGTGGTCGTGCGGGCGGAACTGTTCGCGGTTGGCGGACGGGTTGCGGACCATTATTCGAGCACCTCCGTGGCGGCGGCGAGGGCGGACAGCTTCGCGCGGTACTTGTTCTCGGGCAGGTAGAACAGCTCGGTGTTCGGCGTCAGGTAGGTCGTCTCGAAGTCGGCGGCGGGGGCCTGTCCCTCGAACCACTCGACGCGTTCGGCGACCGTCTCCGGCTCCTCGACGAGCGTGTTCTGCCCGTCGACGAGACCGAGCGCGACCGAGTCGGTCGCGCCGTACTCCTGGACGTTGTACACCGTGTCCTCGCGATCGCCGGCGACGAGGTCGAGCCCGAGCGCGTCCGCGTCCGCCTCGTCGACGAGGTGGGCGTAGAGCTTCTCGTCGAGCGCGCCGTAGAACGTCTGGACGACCACGTCGGCGTCGGTCGCCGCGGCGACCGTCGCGATCGCGTCGGTCGCGCGCTCCTCGGTCCCGTCCGCCGGCGGGTTCGTCACCAGCGAGGGCTCGAGGAGGAACAGCGTCTCGTGGGCCGGGAACGCCTCGAGTTCGCCGGCGAGGAAGTCGGCTATCGCCGCTTGGAACTCGGCGTCGTCGCCGTAGTGCTCGTCGGTCGCCAGGTCGGCGAGCGAGTACGGCCCCGGTAGCGTCGCCGCGAGCGGAGCGTCGCCGGCGTTCACGCCGTCGATCAGGTCCGCGGCCGCCTCCAACTCGCCGGCGACGTCGCCGGAGAAGTCCAGATCGTCGACGACGCGCGGGTCGCGGTAGAAGTTGTTGTTGTCGTAGTACCGCACGATCCCGCCGGTCTCGACGCTCTCGTGGACCGTGAGCGGGTGGGCGATCATGTCGTCCCAACGGGCCTGCCCCTCGGCGACGCGGTCGAGGCCGGCCTCGAGTTGATCGTCGACGAACTCCGCGCGGACCTCGTCGTACGTCTCGGTGATCTCGCCCTCCTCGTCGCCGCTCAGGAGATCGCCCTTCTGGTGGCCCTTCAGGTCCGAAAGCGTCCCTTTCGCCCAGTCCGGGAGCGGATAGATCCCCGGCGTGGCCGCGACTCGTTCAGTCATCACCGAGCGTTGGATATGCCGTTGTATAATATTTCCGAACCTGTTTCATGCCCCTTGGTTATTCCACGGATCGCGACGCGATCGGAGCCGAACCCTTACCATCGATGGCGTCGAACCGCCACCCATGTCCGTCGTCTCGCTTTTCCCCTCGGCGACGGAGGTCGCGGCGGCGCTCGGCGTCACGCCCGCCGCGGTCTCCCACCAGTGCGACCGCCCGCCGGCGGCGGCCGACCGCCCGACGCTCACCGGACTCGTTCGCGACCTCGAGGACGACCCCGAAACGCTCGACCGGGACGTCGCCCACGACGACACCTACTACCTCGACGGCGACGCGCTCGCGGCGGCCGACCCGGACGCGATACTCACTCAGGGCGTCTGTGCCGTCTGCGCGCTCGACGCCGGGCTCGCCCGCCGGGCGGTCGAGCGACTCGATCTCGACGCCACGGTGCTCGACGTTCACGCGGACGATCTCGCGGACGTGCTCGCGAACGTCGAGCGGATCGGCGAGGCGGTCGGTCGTCCGAACGCCGCGGCCGAACTGCGCGCCGATCTCGAAACCCGAATCGACGCCGTCGCCGGCGCGGTTCCGGACGGAACCGTGGAGGACGGAATCGCGGGGGGCGGAACCGTGGAGGACGGAATCGCGGGGGGCGGAACCGTGGAGGACGGAATCGCGGGGGGCGGAACGGACCCCGGTTCCCGCCCTCGCGTCGCCGTCCTCGACTGGACGGACCCGATCCGCCACGGCGGGCTCTGGATCCCCGACCTGATCCGGATCGCCGGCGGGGAACCCGGGCTCGTGGCGGCCGGCGAGCGCTCGCGGGCGGTCGACCCGGCGGAACTGCGCGCGTTCGACCCGGAAGTGCTCGTCGTCGGCCCCTGTAGCGCCGACGTCGACGAGGCTCACGGACGGGCGCGCGACCTGCTGGAACGCGAGTCGTTCGACGGAACCGCCGCGGTGCGGGAGGGACGGGTGTACGCGATGGACGGCACCGCCTACCTGAACCGCCACAGCCACCGGGTCGTCGACGCGCTCGAGGCGCTCGCGGGCCTGATCCACCCGGACCGATTCGAGGCGGACGGGAGCGGCAGCGAGGACGCGAAGGTCAGACGCGTCGGTCGAGCCGCAACACGGTGAGCGTCTCGAACGGGAACGACTCCTCGCGGGCGACCGCGTGATCGAAGCCGGCCGCCTCGACTAACGCCAGCACCTCCTCGTACCCGGTGAGCGAGGAGACGAGCAGGAAGACGACGCCGTCTGGCGCGAGCACCCGCCCCACGTCGGCGAGGAACGGCTCGATGAGCTCCCGGCCGGACTCGCCGCCCGAGAGCGCGTGCTCCATCCAGTCGTCCCACTCGTTCTCGGGGTCGGTCGGGAGGTACGGCGGGTTGAAACACACCGTGTCGAACGCGTCGTCGCGGAACGGCTCGAGCAGGTCGGCGACGACCGCCTCCACGCCGCGGTCGTGAGCCTCCCGCGCCGCGTGCGGGTTGCGGTCGCTGCCCACGACGCTGAGTCCGCGCTCCTCGGCGATCCGTTCGGCGACCCAGCCGGAGCCGGTGCCGACTTCCAGCACGCGGCCGCGCGCGCCCTCGACGGCCGCCTCCGCCAGCAGTCCGGAATCCTCGGCGGGCTGGTACACCGTCGGTCCGTCGCGGTCGAGGCGGTTCACGATCCCTCCGAGCCGTCCGTCTCACCCGACGGCGTCGGTTCGCCCTCGACGCCGCCGCCGATCCGGGCCTCCAGCTCGGCGTCGGCCCCCTCGGTTCGACTCGAGAGCGTCTGCTGCGGGAAGGGGATCGTGATCCCCTCCTCTTCGAACGCGGTCTTGATCGCGCCCATGACCGCGGTCTGGGTCCGCCACCGCTTGCGCATGCTCGGGTTCGTGATCCAGTAGCGGACCCCGAAGACGACAGCCGAGTCGGCGAATCGCTTCGTCACGACGTCGGGCTGAGGCATCCGGGCCACCCCGTCGATCCCGGATATCGCCTCCTCGACGACCTCCACCGCCCGGTCGAGGTCGGTCGTGTAGTCGACGCCGACCTCGATCTCGATCCGGAGCCGGTTCCGCCGCGACCGGTCGACGACCGCGCCGGCGCGGACTTCGTCGTTCGGGAGCGTCACCACCTCCCCGTCGAACGAGCGGAGCCGCGTGTTGATGATCGAGATCTCCGTGACGGTCCCCTCGAACTCGCCGATCGACACCCAGTCGCCCACCTCGAACGGCCGCGAGAACATCAGGACGAACCCGGCGAGGACTGCCCCGAGCGTCTGTCTGGCGGCCATCCCCACCACGATCCCGAGGAACCCCGCCCCGACGAGGAGGCTGCCGACGTTGTCGGTGAAGAGTCCGATCGTCACGAGCACGACGAGGGTGTACACGCTCAACTGGACGATCCGTCGGAGCATCTCCTCCTGGTGTTCGGAGATCGCCGTGCTCTCGACGGAGAGCTCGCGGATCACGCCCCCGAGGAAGTCGGTGATCGCGTACGCGCTCGCGAGCAGTATCACCGCCAGCACGACGTTCGACAGCTGGTCCGCGATCGCGGCCGACTGGAACGCGTCGACGAGCGCTCCACTGCGCTCCCAGACGACGAGGAGCGAGAGCACCCCCACGGCGGTCGTCCCCGCAACCGTCGTCGAGAGCGCCAGCCGCCGCTTCGAGGAGAGCTCCTCGTCCCGCCGTTTCAGCCGCCCGACGACCAGCCGGACGCCGACGACGGCCGCGAGGATCGCCGCCGTGAGGAGGATCCGCCGGACGTTCCCGCTCACGAGCCGGTCGAGGTCGGCGAGCACGCCGACGAGGGCTCCGACCCCGCCGGTCATCGTCTCACGCCTCCGGTTCGGCTCCGGCCGATCACGGTTTCACGGCTCCACGGCATCGTCTCACGCCTCCGCCGGCGACCCGTGCTCGCGGGCGAGCTCCGCCAACGCCGCGAACGCCGAGGGATCGAGCGTTCCCGGCCGTCGGGAGAGGACGTCCTCCCCGGCCGCGTCGACGACCGCGTCGGGGCGATCGAGCCCCGAGATGTGCGCCGTGTTGCGGATCGCGTTCCGGACGGTCTTGCGCCGCTGGGTGAAAAGCGCCTTCACGAACCGGAGGAAGAACGCCTCGTCGCCGACCTCGTAGTCGGGGTCCCGCGGCGTACAGCGGACGACCGCGCTCTCGACCGCGGGCTGGGGGTCGAACGCCTCCTTGGGGATCCGCTCGACTATCTCGACGTCCGCGTAGTGCTGTGCGGAGACCGAGAGTCGCCCGTACGCGGACTCGCCGGCCGACGCGACCATCCGGTCGGCGAACTCCGCCTGGAAGGTCAACACGAGCGGCTTCCCCTCGGGGAGCAGCCGGAAGGTGATCTCCGAGGAGATCCCGTACGGCAGGTTCGCGACGCAGGCGGTGAACGGCGGGAGATCGACCGCGAGGGCGTCCCCCTCGATCACCTCGAGGGTTCCCGCGTCGACCGCGTCGGCGAACTCCTCGCGGAGGAACGCGGCGAACGGGGGGTCGCGCTCGATCACGGTCACCCGGCCGGCGGGATCCGGGTCGTTCGCGCCAACCGTCGCGAGCAGCCGGTCCGTGAGCGCGCCCGCCCCGCCGCCGACCTCGAGGACGTGGCTCACGTCCGCGTCCTCGGGGAGGTACGCGGACAGCCGGTCGAGGACCCGGTCGTCGACGAGGAAGTGTTGATCGTTGTCGGGGTTCGCGCGGGTGCCGGCCCGCCGCGCGAGCGAGTCGGGGTCGCGGGTTCCGTACGCGTCCGCGGTCCCCGCCGATCGATCGGTCATGGCCGCGCTACACGTCGGTTCGGGGTAAAAGTCCCGTTTCCGAGTCGATCGCGTCCCGCCGGTTTCGGGTCGACCGGCGTCACTCCTCGTTCCCGACGAACGTCCGGTACTTCAGGTCGTCCTCGCGGATCTCCTCGACGATCCGCTCGAGGATCACCTCGCGGGGGCGGTGGAGTCCCGAGATCCGCTCGGAGACCTCCTCGAAGCTCTCGAAGGGGCCGCGTTTCCGCTCGTCCAGCACCCTGTTCCGAAGCTTCTTGCCGATCCCGGGAAGCAGGTTGAGCTGGTGAAGCCGGAGGGTGATCGCCCCGGCTTCGTTGTAGAAGTCGACGAACCGACGCTCGTCGCCGTCGACGATCGCCTCCACGGCGTACTCGATCTCGGCGGCCGCGTTCCGGGTGAGGCCCTCGAAATCGACCTCGCGGTACCGCGAGACGGCCGGTCCGTCGAGGTCGATCCGGTCGCTCACGGAGACGCCGGCGTCCTCCTCGAGCGACAGCTCGTACAGCCCGAACGACGCCGTGCCGAGGGCGTACGCCACCGGAGACTTCTGGTAGCCCGGCCGGCCGTCGTCCGGTCGGCCGTTCGGGAGGACGTCGAGGAGGACGGCGACGGACCGCCCCTCCGTTCCGTCCCCGGAGGCCGAGCCGCGCTCGTCGACGGTGTCCGTCGGGTTGTCACTCATGCCAACAGGTTCCGCGTCCGAGGGGTAAAAAACCGCTGCCGTCGGGGAAACGTCGAGCCGAAGCCGGCGGTGTGGCCGATCCGCCGCCTCAGGCGTACTTCGCGACGACGTCGAGGACCTCGTCGAGCTCCTCGCCGTCGAGCGAGTACCGCTCCTGGGCGAAGACGGAGCGGAGCTCCGTGCGGTCCTCGGGAAGGAGGTCGGTGATCTTGACCGCGGTCGGCACGTCGATACGATCGAGCTCGGCGAGCTCCTCGACGAGTTCGCGGGACTCCTCGGGATCGAGGTGGCCGAACCGGTTCACGTGCTCGATCGCGCGGGCCAGCTCGTACCGGAGCTCGCGCTCCTCGTCGTCCGCGCGGTCGGCCTCGATATCGGCGAGGATGTCCTTGGCCTCCGCAGTGGTGAGGTACTCCTCGTCCAGCTTCTCCTTGAAGATCGTCATCGTGCTACTGTTGGCTCATGTGGGCGGCGCGGACGATGAGCGTCTTGGTCTTGCCGCCGTCCGTGATCTCGACTTTGAACGCCGCGCCCTGCTTGCCCGTCACGGTGCCGGTCCGTCCGTCGAACCGGGGGTGGAAACGACCCTCCTGGACGCTCGGGTCGATCTTGAGGTGGACCTGCGTGCCCTCCTCGAACTCCTGGATCGCGCGCTGGGGCGGCGAGGTTCCGCGGTCTCTCGGCTTGTTCGACAGCTTGTCTCGAGTGGCCTTCTGGGGTCCATTGGAACTCGGCATGGTCGTTGGGGTACGGTTCCGCTGCCGCAGGTATAAATGGTGCGTTACGTCCCGGAGGAACCGGACGTGGCGGCGTTCGGCCCCGAACGGGCCGGGTGAACGCTTCCGGGAGTGAGTGAAAGACCGACGCGAGACCCCCTATCGAAAGCCCTAATCACGCGTCTCCCCTGATACGTTCGTAATGAGTCATCAGCTGCCGGACGTACAGGCGTCGGCCCCGGACGTCACCGTCGGGCTCTCGCAGGTCGGCGTCACCGGCGTGGAGAAACTCGTCAAACTCGCCCGCGGCGACGACCGACCGATCGTCCTCATGGCCGAGTTCGAGGTGTTCGTCGACCTCCCGAGCGGCCGGAAGGGTATCGACATGTCGCGGAACCTCGCGACGATAGACGAGATTCTGGAGGAGATCACCCGCGAGGAGGCCTACCGCGTCGAGGACGTCTGCGGCGACGCCGCGGAGCGACTCCTGGAGAAACACGACTACACGACCACCGCCGAGGTGTCGATGACGGCGGAGCTCGTCACCCGCGAGGACACCCCGGCCTCCGGACTCGAGACCCAGAGCACGGCGACCATCGTCGCCAGCGCGACCGCGACGGAGGAGGGAACCCGCGCCGAGATCGGCGCGGAGGTCACGGGGATGACGGTGTGTCCCTGCTCGCAGGGGATGAGCGAGTCGCGGGCGCGAGAGAAGCTCGCCGAACTCGGCGTCGACGGGGAGACGACCGACGCCTTCCTCGAGGCGGTCCCGCAGCCCGGTCACTCCCAGCGCGGTCACGCCACGCTGACGATCACCACGGACGGCAGCCCCGAGGTCGACCTCCGAGACGTGATCGACGTCGCCCGCGACTCGATGAGCGCGCGGATCTACAACATGGCGAAACGCCCCGACGAGGACCACATGACCTACCACGCCCACGCGAACGCCAAGTTCGTCGAGGACTGCGTGCGCGCGCTCGCCGAGGGGACGCTCTCGGAGTTCGATCATCTCGCCGACGACGCCGTGATCCGCATGAAGCAGTCGAACGACGAGTCGATCCACCAGCACAACGCGTACGCCGAGCGCGAGGTCACGATGGGCGACCTCCGCGACGAGCTCGGCGAGTAGTCGTCCACCCGACCCGCTTTTCTCCCCTCCGGTATCCTCGATCTGCTCCGAGATCCACCCGCCGCCGTCCCCGACATCGTATATACCTTCCGGCAGAATTCCACACTGTTGGAATATAGATACAAGACTACTTCCGTGGCGATCGGATCCTCGAACGTACTCATGACCGACATCGACATCGAACCCACGGACACGGTCGACGCGCGCGGAGCCGCCTGCCCCGGGCCGCTCATGGACCTCATCGGTCGAGTCCGCTCGGCGAGTCCGGGCGACGTCGTGTTGCTGTTGAGCGATAACGACCAGTCGCTCACGGACGTCTCGGAGTGGATCGACGAGACCGACAACGACCTGCTCGCCGTCGACGAAACGGGCGACGAGTACGGCTTCTACGTGGAGGTCGCGTAGATGGTCCGGCGCGTCGCGATCCTCGGTGGCGGCACCGGCGGGACGGTGCTCGCGAACGACCTCACCGACCGGCTCGCCGCGGAGATCGACGCCGGCGACGTCGAGGTGACCCTGATCAACGACGACCCCGACCACGTGTACAAGCCGGTGTGGTTGTACGTCCCGTTCGGGCAGCGCGAGCCCGCCGACGGCCGGCGACCGCTCCGGGAGCTCGTCGACTCCCGGATCGACCTCGCGATCGACCGGGTGACCGAGATCGATACGGACGAGAAGAAGCTCGCGCTCCGCGACGCCCCGGGCTCGCTCACGTACGACTACCTCGTCGTCGCGACCGGCTCGACGCTCGCACCGGCCGAGGTCCCGGGGCTCGTCG
Organism: Halorubrum cibi; assembly: GCF_900182635.1. Taxonomy (GTDB): domain Archaea; phylum Halobacteriota; class Halobacteria; order Halobacteriales; family Haloferacaceae; genus Halorubrum; species Halorubrum cibi. The sequence goes on from NZ_FXTD01000001.1 coordinate 521,065, forward strand.
AGGGCGCCCACGACTACTACTCGGAGTCCGGCGCGCTCGCGTTCCGGGAGGAACTGCTCTCGATGACCGAGGGGCACCTCGTCTTGAGCGTCGTCGGCACGCCGCACATGTGTCCCGCCGCGCCCTTGGAGTTCGTCTTCATGGCGGACGACTGGTTCCGCGAGCGCGGACTGCGCGAGGACGTCGAGATCACCTACACCTACCCGATCAATCGCGTCCACGGGAACGCGAACATCGCCGAGTGGGCGCGGCCGCTCATGGACGAGCGCGACATCGACGTGGAGACGTTCTTCAACGCCGAGTCGGTCGATCCCGAGGCGGGAACGATCGCGTCGATGGAGGGAACCGAACTCGACTACGACCTCCTCGTCGGGATCCCGCCGCACCGCGGCGTCGACGTCGTCGACGAGGCGGGCCTCGGCGACCGCGGCTGGGTCGACGTGGATAAACGCACGCTTGAGGCCGAGGCGGCCGACGGCGTCTACGCGATCGGCGACGCCGCGACGACCGGCGTGCCGAAGGCGGGAAGCGTCGCCCACTACCAGGCGGGCGTCGTGGCCCGGCGGATCGCGAGCGAGGTCCGCGACCGTCCCGCGACGGCGACGTACGACGGCAAGACGCTGTGTTTCATCGAGACGGGGATGGACTCGGCCTCGTTCGTCGAGTTCGACTACGAGAACCCGCCGTCGCCGGCACCCGCCTCGGAGAAGCTCCACTGGTCGAAGCTGGCGTACAACGAGTCCTACTGGCTCACCGCACGGGGGTTGCTCTGAGATGCCGGGAGAGAACGTCGACGCCGACGAAACGGACGACCTCGACCGCGACGACCTCGAGGCGATCGTTTCCGAGAACCCCGAGGCGGTCGCGGCGTTCGTCGATCGACTCGACGCGGTCAACGAGTTGCTCGACGTCGTCGCGCTCGGCGAGGCCGCGCTGACCGACGAGATGGCGGTCGAACTCGCCGGCACGGCGTCGACGCTCGCGGAGTCGGCGGACGGGCTGGCGACGGAGGAGACCGTCGGACTCGCGGCGACCGTCGGCGATAACGGCGACGAGCTCCGCGAGGCGATGGAGACGCTGATCGAGCTCCAGCGGAGCGGCACCTTGGACGAGCTCGCGGAGCTCGGACAGGTCGGCTCGCTCGCGACCGCCGCGCTCGACGACGGAATGGTCCGATCGCTCGCGGGCACCGGGGCCGCGCTCGGCGAGGTCGCGGACGCCGCGGCCGACGAGGAGGTCCGCGAGGGGACGAAGACGCTCCTGGAGGGGCTCGGTGCGGCCCAGCAGAGCGAGCCCTCGAGGGTGGGTGCCGTCGGGCTCGCGCGCGGGCTCCGCGACCCCGAGATCCAGTACGGACTGGGGTACGTGCTCGCGCTGTCGAAGGCCATCGGGCGGTCGCGGTCGCCGGAAAACGAGTCCTAACGGTTCCGAACACGCGTTCTTCGCTCGGGTCGAAACGGGTCGGTTCGTGCGTCGCCGAGGCGGCTCAGACGAGCAGTTGGATGTCGGCGTCGGCCATGTCCTGGAAGGCCGATGCCGCGCCCACGCCGGTCGTCACGCCGTCGTAGAAGTCGTCCTCGTCGTAGCCGAGGAGATCGATCGTCATCTGACACGCCTGGAGGTCGACGCCGCTCGCGAGGGAGGTCTCGATCAGCTCCTCGACGGACGCCACGTCGTTGTCCTCGATCCGGTTGCGCATCATCCGGGCGGTCATCCGGTCCATTCCCGGAAGCGCGGCGATGGCGTTCGGAACGGGCATGTTGGGGTTGCCGACGGAGCTCAACCCGAGGTCCTTCGAGTTCTCCTCGTGGAGGATCTCGAGCCCCCAGAAGGTGTGGAAGACGGTGACGTCGTAGCCGAACGCGGCGGCGGTGCTCGCGAGGATGAGCGGGGGGTACGCCATGTCGAGCGTTCCCTTCGTCGCGATGATCACCATCTTGTCGGCGTTGCCCTCGTCGACCTCGCTCCGGAGGTCGGAGACCTCGGTCTCGAGCGCCTCGATCTGCGCGCGCAGATCGGCGACGTCGTCGGACGGCGAGTTCTCGCCCGACGACGGCGGTGTGTCCGCGCTCATCTCACTCGGCCTTCCGGACGTAGTGTTTGTACACCGCCGTCCCGTCCTCGGTGGCCTCCTCCTGGTCGACCATCTCCGCGCCGTCGGTCGACTCGGCCCAGCCCTTGATGTCGCTCATGCTCCCCGAGTCCGTCGAGACGATCTCGAGGACGTCGCCGGCGGCGAGGCCGTCGAACGCCCCCTTCGTCTTGATGACCGGCATCGGGCAGTTCTGTCCTTTCACGTCGAGCGTCTCGGTCGCAGTTTCCGTGCTCATGGTTGGGATCCCCGTGTTGGGGCTACCACACAATATTGGGTGTCTGATGATAAGTGTGTCGATTCTTGTGGTTGACCTGAACAACTGAACGACACCACGGCCCGATCCTACTATATTATAGATTGCTACGCGCGAGAACGGATAGATCGACCGATAAAACACATAGAGATGCGTGAACTCTATCGCACGTCTCTCTATGTATATTGTATATCTTGTACACCATTATGAGAACATTTAAGTCAGTACGTCCGATAGTGGGTGGTGTACATGGACGCAGACGAGATGGACTTTCCGACGCCGGACTCGGACGTCGACTCGATCGCACCCGAAACGCTCAAAGACCGCATCGACGACGGAGAGTCGGTGACGCTGCTCGACGCGCGGATGTCGAGCGACTACGAGGAGTGGCGCATCGACGGCGAGAACGTCGAATCGATCAACGCGCCCTACTTCCACTTCCTCGACGAGGAGATCGACGACGCCGTCCTCGATTCGATCCCCGACGACGAGCACGTCACCGTGCTCTGTGCGAAGGGCGGCGCGAGCGAGTACGTCGCGGGCGCGCTCGCCGACCGCGGCTACGACGTCGATCACCTCGAGGACGGCATGAACGGCTGGGCATCGATCTACGAGACCCACGAGGTCACCGACTACGACGGGCCGGGAACGCTCCTCCAGTACCAGCGCCCCTCGAGCGGCTGTCTCGGCTACCTGTTGTACGACGGCGACGAGGCCGCCGTGGTCGACCCGCTTCGCGCGTTCACCGACCGGTACCTCGCCGACGCCGAGGAGCTCGGCGTCGAACTGACGTACGCGTTCGACACGCACGTGCACGCGGACCACGTCTCGGGGCTCCGCGAACTGGCCGACGAGGGCGTCGAGGCGGTCCTGCCGTCCGCCGCCGCCGACCGCGGCGTCACCTACGCGGACGAGGTCACGCTGACGACCGACGGCGACGAGTTCGCGGTCGGGTCGGCGACGGTCGAGACCGTGTTCACCCCCGGCCACACCACCGGGATGACCTCCTATCTGCTCGGCGGAAGCCTGCTCGCGACCGGCGACGGCCTCTTCATCGAGAGCGTCGCCCGCCCGGACCTCGAGGAGGGCGACGAGGGTGCCCCCGAGGCCGCCCGGATGCTGTACGACTCGCTACAGAACCGCGTGTTGGCGTTCGATGACGACGTCCTCGTCGGCGGTGCGCACTTCAGCGACGCGGCCGAATCCGCCGCTGACGGGACGTACACCGCGCCGATCGGCGAGCTCCGCGAGCGCATGGACGCGCTCTCGGCCGACGAGGATACCTTCGTCGAGACCGTCCTCGCGGACATGCCGCCCCGACCGGCCAACTACGAGGAGGTCATCGCAACCAATCTCGGGCAGAACGCCGTCGACGACGACGAGGCGTTCACGCTCGAGCTCGGCCCGAACAACTGCGCCGCGAGCCAGGATGCGCTCACGAGCGACGACTGATCCGACCGTGACCCCCGATCAGGTCGCGACACGGAACGCGACGGATCCGTCCGACATCGGAGGTGACCGCCGATGATCGCCGGCGTTCTCGCCGACCTGCTCGGGGCTGGGACCGTCGACGTGCTGTTTCCGAACGGGATCTCGCGGTACGCGATCGGCGGGCTGCTCGTCGGGCTCGGGACCGTCCTGATCTACCTCGGTACGGGGATCACGGCGGGCGCGAGCACGTTCCTCGAGTCGACGCTCTCGTACGTCTCGGGGCGGTCCCGGTTCACGCAGTACCGCCCGTCGCGTGACTGGCGCGTCGTGTTCACCCTCGGGATAATCGGCGGTGCGGCCGTCTACGCGCTGATCTATCAGGGCGACCCCTGGTCGATCGCGGGCAGCGCCTGGACGACCGAGGTCTCGCCGTGGCGGCTGTTCCTCGGCGGGATCCTCGTCGGGATCGGCACCCGCGTCGGGAAGGGGTGTACCTCCGGCCACGGCATCTGCGGCGTGGGGTCGGTCTCCCGCACGTCGCTCGTCGGCGTGGCGACGTTCCTCGTCGTCGCGATCGTGACCGCGAACGCGGTCTCGGCGCTGGGGGTGGGGCTTTGAGCCGACATCCCCTCTTCATGCCACTGATACTCGTCGGCGGGCTCGTCTTCGGCTTCGGGCTCGGGTTCAGCCACATGGCCCGTCCGGAGGTCGTCTTGGACTTCCTGACGTTCGACGACTTCGGGCTGCTGTTCGTGATGTTCGGCGGCTCGATCGTCGCCGGCATCGCGTTCTGGACGCTGCCGAAGCTGCGGAATTCGGCCCCGTTGACGGGGCGACCGTACGGCCGTCGGCTGAAGTCGTTCGACCGGAACGTCCTCGTCGGCGGCTCGATCTTCGGCGTCGGCTGGGGGCTCTCGGGGATCTGTCCCGGCGCGGCCTACGCCAGCCTCGGCGTCGGCAACTGGCCGATCCTCTACGCGATCGGCGGGATGTTCATCGGCGCGTACGCACAGGGCGTCTGGCGCAGCCGGGACGCCGCCGACGCGAGCGCGGCCGCGCCGAGCGACGATTAGACCCACGCGCTCGCTTCCGCGTCCCGGTCCGTCCTCCTGTCGCTTCTTTCTCTCTCGCCCGTTGCCGCGCTCACGACACGATACACCACCATGACGAACGAACGCTCCGATTCGACCGACTCGACCGCCTCGACCGATCCGATCGACTCGACCGACACCGTCGACGACGGACCGTCTGTCCCGATCGACCGCGTCGTCGAGATCGCGACCGACCTGCTCGGGTACGACACGCGGAACCCGCCCGGTGACGTCCGCGAGATCGTCGATCACGTCGACGACCTGCTGTCGGCCGCCGGCTTCGAGACCGAGCGCGTCGCCACCGATCCGGCGAAGCCGAACCTGCTCGCGACCTTGCCCGGCCGGACGGACCGAACCCTACTGTACAACGGCCACGTCGACACCGTCCCGTTCGACGCCGACGCGTGGACGCGCGATCCGCTGGGCGAGCGCGACGGCGACCGGATATACGGCCGCGGAGCGACCGACATGAAGGGACCGCTCGCGGCGATGCTGGCCGCCGGGGAGACGCTCGCCGCGGACAACGCCGACCCCTCGGTCACCCTCGCGTTCGCGGTCGTGGGCGACGAGGAGACGGGCGGCGACGCCGGCGTCGACACGCTCGTCGGGAGCGACGCGTTCGACCGGGTCGCCCCCGACGGTTGCGTCATCGGCGAGACGACCTGTTCGCGTGGTAGCCACTCGGTCACCGTCGCCGACCGCGGGAGCATCTGGCTGACGCTGCGCGCCGAGGGGACGGCCGCGCACGGCTCGCGTCCGTCGCTCGGCGACAACGCGATCGACCGCCTCTGGGAGGCCGTCTCACTGCTCCGTTCGCGGCTCACGGCGCGGGAGTTCGACCTCGACGCGGCGCTCCGACCGATCGTCGAGGAGTCGGTAGAGTACTACGAGCCGACGCTCGGCGCGGCCGCCGCGCGCGACCTGTTCGAACACCCGACCGTGAACCTCGGGACGATCGAGGGGGGCGAGGCGGTGAACACCGTCCCGGACGCGGCGACCGCCCGGCTGGACGTGCGGCTGACCGCGGGCGTCGAGACCGCGGACGTGCTCGCGGACGTCCGCGACTGTCTCGCCGAGTTCTCCGCCGTCTCCATCGCCGACGTGAGCTGGTCGGTGGGGAGCTACGAGCCCGTCGACGGGCCACTCGTCGGGGCAGTCGCCGACACCGCGGCCGCCGTCTCCGGCGAGCGCGTCTACCGCCGGAGCGCCACCGGCGGCGGGGACGCGAAGACGTTCCGTCACGCCGGCGTCCCCACCGTGGAGTTCGCGTTCGGCACCGACACGGTCCACGCGGTCGACGAGTACACCACCCTCGAGGCGTTGACGCGCAACGCCGAGGTGTACGCCCGGCTACCGGCGACGTTGGCAGAGCAGATAGGGCGGTAGGGCAGTAGGGCGGTAGAGCGATCCCCTCCCGAAGCGAGCCTTTAAGACGCTTCGAAGCCAATAGTGTGTATGAGTTCCAATACTGTGTCGTCGGATGGCGGCGATCACGCCGAGGGAACCACCCACGGTCGACCGACCGCGCTGGCCGACGAGGCCGCCCTCGACGACTTCCTCGCGGGCACCGACGCCGCGCTCGTCGAGTTCTACACCGAAGGATGCGGGATCTGTGCGAGCATGGAGCCCGTCCTCGGCAACGTCGCGCGTACGGTCGAGGTCGACGTGGCGCTTCTCAACCCCCGCGACGACCCGCCGCTCGTCGAGCGCTTCGACGTGCGCAGCGTCCCGCTCTTCGTCCTCTTCGTCGACGGCGAGCCGGTCGCGCGGCGCGCGGAGGGGTTCATCCCCGGCGACGACCTGGCCGCGTGGATACGCGAGCACGTCGAGTAGGATCGTCGTTCGGCTCCTCGTTCCGTCTTATATGTTTTCAGATCTGTCCTCGTCCGAGACGGCCGATATGATTTGACTGCTTATAGAACGGGTGTTTCGTGGGTGAACCGGATGGATAGAAGAGGATCGTTGCTGACGCGGTGAACACTCACAAAGCCCCAGCCGCGAGGACTCGCGTGACTCGCTGTGCTCCTCAGTCGCTCGTTTCACTCGCTCCTTGCGGTGCTTGCGTCGTCAGGCATCGCCCTCGCGACTGCCCCTTTGAGTCCCACCCCGACCCGCACAGCCCCGCACCTCACGCCTCCCCAGCCTCGCGGCTCCCTCCGGTCGCCGCGTCCCTCGCGGTCGGGTTCGCGCCCTCCGGGCGCTCACCGGCGCGCCACCGCACCACCAATGATCGTTGCTTATGCTCTGTTGAAGAGCGATCTTATCAGCGGATATCACCGGTTTAGAAGGGTGAAGCCGAGGAAATCGAACCTGCCATGGAAATCGATATCCTCGA
>NZ_FXTD01000002.1 GCF_900182635.1 Halorubrum cibi
CTCCAGGACGACGAGCGCACTTCCTTCGCCTTCGTCGGCAAGCCGGAGGACTCCTCGATCGACGAGATCGAACGCAGCGCGAGCGACCTCGGCGATCTCGGGATCGAGTCACAGCTGTTGATCCTCAACGGCTACCTGACCGAGTCGGTGTGTGACGACCCCTTCTTCGAGGGGAAACGCGCGGACGAGCAGGCCGTCATCGAGCGCGCCCGCGAGGAGTTCGATGCCGACGCAACGGCGACGTACCCGCTCCAGCCCGGCGAGATCGCCGGGCTCGACCTGCTCGCGGACGTGGGTGGTGTCCTCTACGACGGCAAAGAAGCGACCGTCGACGTCGGGACCGCGACTGACGTCGATGCTGACGGCGCGGCCGAGTTCGATTCGATGGCGGACCGTGACGCGGTCGTCGATCAACTCACGCCGGGCGACGAGACGCAGTACCTCTTCTTCACCGGGAAAGGCGGCGTCGGCAAGAGTACGATCGCCTCGACGACGGCGACGAAACTTGCCGAGGCGGGCCACGAGACGCTCGTCGTCACGACCGATCCGGCCGCGCACTTAGAGGACATCTTCGGTGAGCCCGTGGGCCACGAACCCACCTCGGTCGGCCAGGAGAACCTCGACGCGGCGCGGATCGACCAAGAAAAAGCGCTTGCGGAGTACCGCGAGCAAGTCCTCGACCACGTCACCGAGATGTACGAGGACAAAGACGACACGCAGATCGACGTCGACGCTGCGATCGCGAACGTCGAAGAGGAGTTGGAGTCACCCTGTGCCGAGGAGATGGCCGCCTTAGAGAAGTTCGTGAGCTACTTCGACGAGGACGGCTACGATGTCGTCGTCTTCGACACGGCGCCGACGGGCCACACGCTCCGCCTGCTCGAACTCCCCTCGGACTGGAAGGGGTTCATGGACCTCGGCTCGCTAACGAAGGGCGCCGCGCCCTCCAAGGGTGACCAGTACGACGAAGTCATCGAGACGATGAAAGACCCCGAACGGAGCACGTTCGCGTTCGTGATGTACCCCGAGTACACCCCGATGATGGAGGCGTACCGGGCTGCCGCCGACCTCAAAGATCAGGTCGGCATCGAGACCTCGCTGGTCGTCGCCAACTACCTCCTCCCCGAGGAGTACGGCGACAACGCCTTCTTCGCGAACCGGCGCGCCCAGCAGGTCCAGTATCTCGAAGAGATTCGAGGCCGGTTCGACGCACCGTTGATGTTGGCGCCGCTCCGGCAGGATGAACCAATCGGGCTCGACGAACTCAGCGCCTTCGGTGAGGAGATTACCGGACTCGCAGACGTTGTCGAAGCCGACGCACCGGAGGTGACGCCCTCGTGAGCGACGCACAGGACGTGGAAGGTGCGGCCGAGGACAGCGTGGGCGTACCCGGTGAGGAAGACGTAGAAGCCAACGTTGAGGCAGCACTCCGCGAGTTCCTCGACGCGCTCAGCGAGTCTGAGACGTATCAACAGTTCGTCGCGGCCGACGAGGCGTTACAGGACGATGACGACGCGATGGCGCTGCTCCGCGAGTACCAGCGAAAGCAACAACAGATGCAGCGTGGTGGCTTCGACGAGTCGGTGATGGCCGAGCTGAAGCAGCTCCAGACTGAAATGTCGAACAACGAGACGATCCAGCGTCAGCAGGCCGCACAGGCCGATCTGATAGAACTGCTTCAGCGGACGAACGACACCATCAGCGACGAGATCGGCGAGGAGTTCGCGCGATCCACCGGAGGTGGGTGCTGTTGAGCGCTTCCGGTCAGGACGCTAGCGAGTTAGAAGTGACGGACGAAGAGGTTGTCGCGGCCGCCGAGGCGCTCGGCGAGGAGCTTGCGGCGGCGAAAGAGTCCTCCTCGGAGTTCACGTTCACCACCATGGTGATGCAGTGTAACGAGGCGATCGGCGACGAGACTGGTGTCGACTACGGGAGCGTCTGCGGCGCCGACGACGACGGCTGCTGTTAGGGGAGATCACAAAAGTCGTTCCGGCTGACGACCCTGCCAATCGTCACTCCGCGGACGGAGTTTGCGACAGGAGTTCGTCGAACAGCGAGACGACACGTTCTTCGATCTCGTCACGGATCTCACGAACCTGCTCGATCGGACGCTCGTGGGGGTCGTCGAGCCCCCAATCGCAATTCTCGCCGTTCCACGTCGCCGGGCACACGTTCGATGCCGAACGTCCCATCCTGACGACGAGATCGATCGCCTGGAGCTCGTCTGGCGTCACCTCTCGTGGCGTTCGGTCGCTGAGATCGATGTCTCGCTCTCTCATTGCTCTGACGACAAATCCCGCGGGCGGCCTCCCGGTCCACTCTTTTGGCTTTCACTACGGGAATCATTCATCTCGTGGCGACGACACGGGCCATTGAGATGAGCGTTGTACTGGCGGTCCTCTTCGTGCTCAACGGACTAGGTTTCCTCGACGGAGCAGCACTGTATTTCACCCGGTTCTGGCGATAGATTTGCCCGTTCCTTCCGAAAGATGTCCCAATAACGACCGTTTCAGCGGAAGAAACGTCCGAACAACGAGAGTTCGACTGAGCCTCCGCTTCAGAAGATGTTCGCCTGTCGGTAGACCGAGATGCCCTCGTTCGTGATCTCGTAGGGTTTCGTCTCGCGGGAGTGGTTCGCGTCGCGGATCTTCTGGATCTCGACGGCGAGACGGGTCTCCCGGAAATCGGAGCCGCGGACGTACTGGAGGACGAACACGCCGTCGGTCAGGTACTCGACGAGGCCGTATCTCGAGGCGTACGGCGTCTCGTCGCTCGCCTCGGAGGTGAGAAGCGTCGTCACGCCCGCCTCCTTCAACAGTCGGGTGAACCCGAACACCTCCGAGCGCCGCTTGGCGGGGTGGTCGTACATCATCTCGAGCAGCGAGACGGAGTCGAGCACGAGACGGTCCGCGCCGAAGTCCGCGATGAGCCGCGTGAGGTCGTTGCGGATCGACGCCAGCGAGTTCGCCATCTCGATGGGGTCGAGCGAGACGACCGCGAGCTTCCCCTCCTCGACGTACTCCCGGAACGGCCACCCCTTCTCCTCGGCGGTCGCGAGGATCGACTCCCGGCTCTGCTCGAGCGTGATGTACACCCCCCGCTCGTCGGATTCGAGGGCCTCGTTGAGGAACTGTAGCGAGAACGTGGTCTTGCCGGTCCCCGCGCCGCCGATGACCGTCAGGAGCGACCGGCTCGGCACGCCCCCGAGGATCATCTCGTCGAGCCCGTCGATCCCGATGTCCGTCCGGTCGATGTCCGACTCGAACTCCTCGGCGTCCGCCTCGTCGAACCCCGTCGGCCCGTCCGACCCAGCGTCGCCACCGCCACCGCCTCCACCGAAGGGATCTCCCTCACCGAAGGACCCGCCACCGCCTCCACCGAAGGGATCTCCTTCACCGAAGGACCCGCCACCGCCGCCACCGCCGCCACCGAAAGGGTCTCCCTCGCCGAAGGATCCTCCGCTGCCGCTACCACCGCCGCCACCGAACGGGTCGTCGTCGCCGAAGGATCCCGCACCGCCGCTCTCGCCGCCACCGCCGCCGAACGGATCACGGTCGACGGTGCCGCCCCCGTCACCGTCGCCACCGCCGTCCCCGTCACCGCCGCTACCGCCACCGAAGGGATCTCGCTCGGCCTCGGGGTCGCCCTCGTCCGCCGTCTCGACGTCCGATTCGGGCGCTGGATCACCGCCGCTCGGAGCGCCGCCGCGCTCGGTTCCGTCGTCGTCTCCGACCGCCCCGTCGTCGAGGTCGATGCCGTCTTCGGCTTCCGAGGTCGGTTCCTCGCCGTTCCGTTCGTCGGCGTTTCCTTCGCCGTCATCCCGTTCGTCGGCGTCGAGATCGCTCTCGTCGTCGAGTTCCCGCAGCGCGCGTTCGAACCAGTCCTCCTCCTCGTCGCTCATGGTTCGAGGCGTCCGTTCGGGATCGCCATGTACCGGGGAACGAGGGCCGCCGGCTTGAACCTTTCCGGCGGCAGCGAGGTCCACACGCTTTTACTCGGCGGGGCGAAATCCGCGGACATGGAAGTCGGGATCGTGGCGCGGAAGGGGAACCCCGAAGCCGCGTCGGTCGCCGCCGGGATACGCGACGCCGTTCGGAACGCCGGGGAGGCGGTCTGGATCGACGAGGAGACCGCGATCGACCTCGACGTCGAGGGGCAAGCCGTCGACGCGCTCTCCGACTGCGACCTAGCGGTCGCGGTCGGCGGGGACGGAACGTTCCTGTTCGTCGCGCGCAACGCCGGCGACACGCCGATACTCGGGGTCAACCTCGGGGAGGTCGGGTTCCTCAACGCCGTTCCGCCCGAAGCCGCCGAGGAGGCGGTGCTCACGGCGGTCGAGGGGTTCCTCGACGGCGCGATGGCCGTTCGGGAGGTCCCGAGACTCGCCGCGCGCGCCGACGGCTGGGAGTCCGTCCCCGCGGCCAACGAGGTGGTCGTTCAGGGCGGGCGCCGCGGTCCCGGCGGCGGCGTCGACTACGAGTTGCGCGTCGACGGATCGCGGTACGCGAGCGGTCACGCCGACGGCGTCCTCGTGGCGACGCCGACCGGTTCCACTGCGTACAACCTCTCCGAACGGGGGCCGCTCGTCCACCCCGACGTCGACGGCCTGATAGTCAACGAGATGGCTCCGGAGGCGGGGATGCCCCCCCTCGTCGTCGACGTCGACGCGACGGTCACGGTGTCGGTGTCGGACCCGAACGAGGCGGTCGTCGTCAGCGACGGACGGAACGCCCGGAAGCTCACCGGGCCGGTCGAGGTGACGATCGAGCGGACCACGCCCCCGATGCGGATCGCCGGACCGGAGTCGGACTTCTTCGAGGCGCTGGAGAAGCTGTCCTGACGGGACGGCCGTTCCGGCCGAGGGCGACGCGCAACGTTCAACCCGCCGCCGACCCGACCCGCGAGCGATGAACCTCCCGCTCGGGCTCGGACCGTTCGCCGATCAATCTCCCCGCGATCACGCGCTCGTCCTCGCGCTCGGCGCCCTCGCGTGTCTCGTCGGATACGTCGGTTCCGCCGCATTGTTCTTCGGACTCGGCGCGCTCGATCACGGCGGATCGGCGGCCCCTCGGCGGGTCGCGTCCGTCTTCGCGTCGCTCGCCTGCTGGACCGTCTACGCCGTCGCCTTCGTGCGCGGCAGGGGAGGTCCGGTGACGGACGTGCTCGCGTACCCGATCGCGACGGTGGGGGTCGTCCCGTTCGCGGCCCGTTGGCTCGCCTTCGGACCAGCGTGGGGGGCGCTTCGCGATCGGATCGGATTCTTCCTCTTTCGCCCCGACCTCCTGATCGACGCGGCCGCCCTCGTCGTTCCGGGGATCGCGCTCTGTGCGAGCCTGCTCACGCTGTGGGCGAGCCGGCTCGGCGAGGCGGAGGTGCGGGCGTGGCAGCGGCGGCACCTCTCCGCGGAGTTCCGCGAGGCCTTCGTCGAGGAGGCCGACTTCGAGGGGTGACGTCTCCCCCGAGCTCTTTCGCTCCCACAAGGCGTTTATCGCGCCCGTTCGTCTCCCCTCCGTGAACCGTCGGTACGTCCTCGGCGGCGCGGTCGTCGCGGTCGCGGTTCTGCTGGCGTGGGCCGCGTCGCCGACGGCGGCGCTCGCGACGCTCGAGTGGCTCGCGGCCGACCCGCTCCGGTTCGGGATCGCGCTCGTCGTACTGGCGACGATCCGTCCGTTTCTGGCGTGGCCGACGACGCTTATCGCGGTCGTCGCCGGGTTCGGGTACGGCTGGGCCGGCGTCCCGGTCGGCGCGGTTCTCCTGACGGCGACGGCGGTCCCGCCCTACTGGCTCGCCCGGATCGGACGCGTCCGTCTCGTGAACGGGTCCCGGGCGGTCGAGCGCGTCTCGTCGGCCGGCGGACGACTCGTCGCCGACGCGGGGGGCCTCCGAGCGGTCGCGGGGACCCGGTTTCTCCCCGTGCCCGCGGACGCGGTTTCGGTGACCGCCGGCGTGTCGAACGTCGGTCCTCGAGCGTTCCTCGCCGGAACCGCGATCGGCGAGTTTCCGTGGGTGATCGCCGGCGTCGCGGTCGGCGTCTCCGCCGATCGACTCGCGAGCGGGGAGCTGGCCGTCGCCGACCCCGGCCTGCTCGTCGCGTTCGGACTCGCGGGCGCGGTTCTGCTCGCTGGACCGCTGTATCGGGCGATTCGGGACCGACCGGCGGACGGGGACGGCTGAGTCGCCGAGGGCGGTCCGCGATCGGTCGCCGGTTCGTGCGAGCGCGGACGCTACCCATTTCCGCGTCGCGACCGAACCGCCCACGATGACCGACGACACCGGCGAGCCCGCCGCCTCCGACGACGACCCCGCCACCGGAGGGGACCCCACCGACGTCCCGATCGATCGGTTTCACGAGGCGCTCGAGGCCGAGGAACGCCCCGTCGCGACCGCCAGCGAGGTGGCCCGTCGGCTGGGGACGACGCAGGCCGCCGCCCGCGACGCGCTCTCCGACCTCGTCGAGCGCGGGGACGTGGACCGGCTCGACGTCGAGAGCGATCCGGTCGTCTTCTACCCGAGCGACTGGGGTGCGTTGGCGTCCCGCGAGCGCGTGGTCGCCTTCCCGAGCCGCCGGGAGATCGTCGTCGACCGGCCGACGCAGTTCACCCGGGCGCGGCTCTCGCAGTTCGCGTACCTCGTCGACACCACGGGGACCGAGCCCGGCACGCGGGGGTACCTCTACCGGATCCGTCAGGAGGACGTGTGGGCCGCGCCGTTCGAGGACGCCGACGGACTGATCGGGAGCCTGCGTGCCGTCCTCCCGCGACGCGCCGACCACCTCGAGGAGTGGGTCCGCGACCAGTGGCGGCGCGCGCACCGCTTCCGGCTGTACACCCACGAGGACGGCTACGTCGTTCTCGAGGCGGCCAACGAGAGCCTGATGGGCAACGTCGCCGAGAGCCACCTCGAGGACGGCCAGCTCCGCGCGCCGATCTCCGAGACGGAGGCGTGGGTGAACGAGGACGCCGTCGCGAGCGTCAAGCGCGCGCTGTACGACGCGGGCTATCCCGTCGAGGACGACAGGGACCTGGAGACGGGCGATCCCGTCGACATCGACCTCACGACCGAGCTTCGCGACTACCAGGAGACGTGGGTCGATACCTTCCTCGAGTCGCGCTCGGGAGTGTACGTCGGACCGCCGGGCTCGGGCAAGACGATCGCCGCGATCGCGACGATCGCGGCCGTCGGCGGCGAGACGCTGATCTTGGTCCCCTCGCGCGAGCTCGCGGGACAGTGGCGCGATGAGCTCCTCGCTCACTCCACGGTCGACCCCGCCGACGTGGGGCTGTATCACGGCGGGGAAAAGGAGATCAGGCCGGTCACGATCGCGACCTACCAGATCGCCGGGATGGACCGCCACCGCTCCCTGTTCGACTCCCGCGAGTGGGGACTGATCTGCTTCGACGAGGCGCACCACGTCAGCGCGCCCGTCTACTCCCGCACCGCCGAACTCCAGAGCAAACACCGGCTCGGGCTGTCGGCGACGCCGGTCCGGGAGACGGGCAACGAGGAGGAGATATACACCCTGATCGGGCAGCCGATCGGGGCCGACTGGGACGCGCTGTTCGAGGCGGGGTTCGTCCAAGAACCGGAAGTCGAGATCCGGTACGTCCCGTGGCGCGAGGAGCTGGCGCGAAACGAGTACGTCAGCGCCGACGGGCGGGAGCGTCGCCGGCTCGCCGCCGAGAACCCCGCGAAGGTCGCGGAGGTGCGCTACCTGCTCGCCGCCCACCGGGGGAAGAAGGCGCTCGTGTTCGTCGAGTACCTCGATCACGGCGAGGCGATCGCCGACGCGATCGGCGCGCCCTTCGTCAGCGGCGAGACGCCCCACCACGACCGCGCGGAGCTGTTCCGACGGTTCCGCGAGGAAGGGAGCGACCTCGACGTGCTCGTCGTCTCGCGGGTCGGCGACGAGGGGATCGACCTCCCGAACGCGGAGCTGGCGGTCGTCGCGAGCGGCCTCGGCGGGAGCCGTCGACAGGGTTCTCAGCGCGCCGGGCGGACGATGCGCCCCGAGGGGTCGGCGCTCGTGTACGTGCTCGCGACCCGCGGGACGAGCGAGGAGGAGTTCGCCCAGCGGCAGATGCGCCACCTCGCGCGCAAGGGCGTCCGGGTGCGCGAGACGAACGTGGCGGAGTGAGCCACCTCGCCGTCGTCGGCGACGCGGTCGACGGCGCGCGTGCGCACGACGGACCGGCGCTCGTCGAGATCGTCACCGACCCGGACGAGCCGCAGGCCAGCGAGTGGATGACTCGGGAACGGTAGGCCGCCGAACGAACGCGTCCCGAGACTCCGCCTATCGGCGTCGTCTCCCGTTTCGACCGGAGCGTGAGTCTTAACAACACCCGTTGTGAATCTCGAGACATGACCAGCGCCAACGACGTCGCCGTCGGGATCGTCGGCCTCGGCGGCATCGGCACCCACCACGCGAGACAGTTCCTCGAGCGGGACGCGAACCTCGTCGGCGGCATGGACATCGACGCCGACGCCCGTCGCCGATTCCACGAGGAGTTCGACCTCCACGCCTACGAGGAGGCCGAGGACCTCTACGCCGACTGCGAGGCCGTCCTGATCACCACGCCGAACCGGTTCCACGAGGAGTACGCGACGGCGGCGCTGGACGCCGGCCTCGACGTGCTCTTGGAGAAGCCGCTCGCACACACCCTCGAGAGCGCCGAGCGGATCGCCGACGCGGCCGCCGACGCCGACGGGTTCTGTATGGTCGGGTTCAACAACCGCTTTCGGCACCCCGTCCGGGTCATCAAACACCACCAAGACCAGGGGCGCTTCGGCGAGACGAACCACGTCGAGGCCAACTACGTCCGCCGTCGCGGGATCCCCGGCCGCGGATCCTGGTTCACCTCGAAGGACGTCGCGGGCGGCGGGTCGCTCATCGACATCGGCGTTCACGCGATCGATCTGGCGCTCTACTTCCTCGATCACCCCGAGATCGTCGAGGTCACCGGGGAGGCGCGATCGGAGTTCGGCGACCGGGAGGACTACGCGTACATCGACAGCTGGGGGGAGGACGCCGGACCGGAGGGGTTCGACGTCGACGACTCCGCCTCGGCGTTCATCCGCGGAGCCGACGGCAGCACCGTGTCGTTAGAGGTGGCGTGGGCGACGAACCGACCGGCGACCGACGAGTTCGTGATCCGGGGCACGGAAGCGGGCGCGACGTTCGACCGCGGCCGCGACGAGCTCACGCTCCACGAGGCGAGCGTCGGCGGCGGACACCACCTCTCGGACACGGAGGTCGAGACGCGCGACGACAACAGCCACGGGGTCGAACAGGACGTCTTCCTCGAGGCCGTCGCGGCGGGCGAACAGCCCGCGATCAACACGGTCGAGGAGGGACTGGCCGTCCAGCGCGTGATCGACGCGATCTATCGCTCTTCCGAGACCGGCCGCGCGGTCCAGTTGGACTGACACGGAAGAGGGGATCGACCGCCGATCGAATCGCGAATCCGTTTCGCTCCGGATCACGAACCTATTCGTCGCTGTAGTCCGTCGACCCGCGTATCGTGAGCGACTCGCCCGGACCCACCCCTCCCTCCGAACGGATCGTGAGCCTCGACGCGCTCCGCGGCGTGGCCGTCCTCGGCATCCTCGTCATCAATATTCGAGTGTTCTCGATGCCCGAGACGACGCTCCTCAACCCCACCGTGTACGGCGACTTCTCCGGCGTGAACTACTGGGCGTGGCTCGTCGGGCACGTCCTCGCCGAACAGAAGTTCATCACGGTCTTCTCGGCGCTGTTCGGCGCGGGGATCGTCCTCTTCATCGAGAGCAAGGAGCGGAAGGGACAGCCGGCGATGAGGCTTCACTACCGCCGGACGATCTGGCTGATCGTCATCGGGCTGGCACACGCGTACCTGCTCTGGTACGGGGACATCCTCGTCGCCTACGGGTTCTGCGGGCTGGCACTCGTCTTCGCGCACGACTGGGAACCGCGGGCGCTCGCCGGGCTGGCTCTCGTCTTCCTCCTCGTTACGCCCCTTCTGGAGGTGTTCGCGGGGCTCACCGTCGGCGGCGAGGCGATCGCGAGCCAGTGGCAACCGGCGGAATCGATCCTCCGCGCGGAGGTCGAGACCTACCGGAGCGGCTGGATCGCCCAACTCGATCACCGGGTTCCCACCGCCTTCGAGCGACAGACCGTCGGCTTTCTCGGCGGGACGTTCTGGCGGGTCGGCGGGACCGTCCTGCTCGGCATGGGCCTCTACAAGTGGGGGGTGTTCACCGCCGAGCGGTCCTCGGCGTTCTATCGGCGGCTCGTCGCGGGCGGGGTCGTCGGCGTCGGGATCGTTCTCGCCGGCGTCTGGTACGTCGAATCCAACGACTGGAGCGCCGACGCGGCGCTGTTCTGGCGGCAGTTCAACTACGTCGGAAGCCTCCTCGTCGCCGGCGGCTACGTCGGCGTCGTCACCCTCTACGCGCGCTGGCGTCCGGACGGCCCCGCGACCCGCGCGTTCGCGGCCGTCGGCCGGACCGCGTTCACGAACTACCTCCTCCAGACGGTCGTCGCGACCACCGTCTTCTACGGGCACGGCCTCGGCCTGTTCGGCTCCGTGAGCCGGATCGAGGCGCTGGGGATGGTGGTCGCCTTCTGGGCGGTACAGGTGGTCCTCTCGGTGCTGTGGCTCCGTCGATACCGGTTCGGACCGGTCGAGTGGCTCTGGCGGACGCTCACCTACGGCGAGCGCCAGCCGATGTGACTACTCCGAGCCCGACCCGGCCACGATCCGGTTCGAGAGCGTCCCGACCCCCTCGTAGGTTATCTCCACGCGCTCGCCCGGCTCGACGAGCCCGGGATTCGCGGGACTCCCGAACGCGACGCAGTCGCCCGGCCGAAAGGTGAACCGGCGGGAGAGATACGAGACGATCTCGTCGGGGGAAAACAGCATCAGGTCCGTGTTCGCGTCCTGCCGTAGCTCGCCGCTGACCGTCGTCGACATCGCCATCCCCGCGGGGTCGGCGTCGGTCTCGATCCAGGGGCCGAGGGGACCGGAGCCGTCGAACGCCTTCCGCGCGGTCCGCCCCTGCTGGTCGAGGGCGTCGAGGTCGTTCATGACGGTGTATCCGCGGACCGCGTCCGGCACGTCCTCGGGTTCGAGGTCGCGACACCGTTCGTCGATCACGGCGACGAGCTCGCCGGCGTAGGTCAGCTCGTCGGTCCACTCGGGGTAGCGGACCGACTGCCCGTGTGCGCGGAGGCTCGTCGGGGGCTTGACGAAGAAGTCCGGCTCCTCGGGGCGTTCGTACTCCATCTGATCGAGCGTCTCCGCGTAGTTTCGCCCGACGCAGTAGAGCGCGCTCGGCTCGCACGGAGGGAGGAGCCGACCGTCGCGGCCGACCTCGTACCGGCCGTCGTCGGCGACGACGGCTCCGTCCTCGTATCGACCGGCGACCGGTCCATCGGGTGTCAGCAGGCGGGCGAGTCGCATGCGGATCCGTCCTCGGGCGGGCGAGAAAGGTCCGTCGGTACGGGCGGTCTCACTCCTCGCTCCCGTCGACGCCGATCACGACCGCCGACCGGATCTCGAGGGCGGTCTCGAACTCGGCTCGCCGGTCCGTCGTCGATCCCCACCGCTCAACGGCGGTCTCGTGGGCGCGTTCGGCGGCGTCGCGCTCGCGCTCGGAGAGGCCGAGTCGCACGGCGATCGCCTCCCAGTGGTCGCGCTCGACGAGGAACGTCTCCCGGTCGGGTGCGGCCTCGATCCGTTCGTACCGCCGTCGGTACTCGTCGATCCGCGGCCCGAGATCGGCCTGGACGCGCGCCAGCAACGAGGGAAGCCGGTCGGCGGGGACGCTCGCGAGCGCCGCGGCCTTCAAGAGAGCGGTCCCGTCGATCGGGTGGTCCCCGCCGTCGTTTCCGGTCGATCCCGCGCCCATCAGCCGCCCGCACGCATCGCCTTCCGTTCGAACTTCGGGAGGAGCTCCTCGAGGACGCCCTCCTCGCCCGCGAACGACACCGTCACCTCGGTGAGCCTGATGGACGCCGCCGCGGTCACCTTTCTCGCGGACAGCGTCGCCCGCCAACCGTCGCCGTCGACGCGCGTCGCTTCCGCGGGGTCGTCAGTCCCCACGAGCTCGCCGCCGAGGTTCTCGAGGTAGTGGGCCGCGAGCCGGCGAGATATCCCTCGGTACGCGACCTCGCGGCGGACCCATCCCCGTTCGGCGGGCGGTTCGGATGCGGGTTCCTCGGAGTCGACGGCATCGGTTCCGGTCGTCCCGCCGGCGACGGGCGGGAAGACGGAGAGCCGATCGCCGTCGGCGAGATCGGTGTCGAGCCCCTGGAGGTGTAACACCTCCCTGCCGTTCTTCAGGACGTTGATCTGCGGGGCCAACTCGCCGTCGACGATCAACCGACCGTCCATCCCGTCGTACTCGTCTTCCAGGGCGCGAAGCACGTCCCCGACGTCCGACCCGTCCGGGAACTCGCGGACGACGGTCTTCCCCCCGGCGGCCTCCCGAAACGTCGCGAAGAACCGCAACTCCAGTTCCATGTCGATCCGGTCGGGCCGCGGCGGCTTAAAAACGGGCGTCTCCGGCGGTACCGGCGGGTGCCGCCGCGGCTCTCGGCGGTCGGAAGGTGGCGGCTCGGTGGAACCTCGTCGTCACGACGGGATCGTGGGGGAGACACGTCGTCACGGCCACCGCGTCGGGGCAAAGTTCAAGATCCTCGTCCGAGAGCGTGACGTATGGTATCATCGCCCGAGTACGGAGTCGTGGTGCGTCACGACGCGACGGTGGAGACGCGCGACGGCGTCGCGCTCGCGACCGACGTGTACCGCCCGGCCGACCCGGAGACGGGCGAGCCGATCGACGAGCCGAAGCCGGCGCTTCTCGTCCGCACGCCGTACGACAAGCGCGCCCGCGAGCGCGTCGAGCAGGCGGGGAACTGGTACGCCGAGCGCGGCTACGTGGTCGCGCTCCAGGACGTTCGCGGCCGGTACGCCAGCGACGGCGAGTTCTACCTCCTCGTCAACGAGGCCGAGGACGGCGCTGACACGGTCGAGTGGCTGGCCGACCGCCCGTACTGCGACGGCCAGGTCGGGACGATGGGCACCTCCTACATGGCGTGGGTCCAGAACGCGCTGGCGACCCAGCGGCCGCGGGGGCTGGCGGCGATGTTCGTCAACCAGGGCGCGGCGAACGCGTGGAAGGCGACGCTGCGACACCACGGGGCCCTCGAGCTGCGGTGGCTCACGTGGTCGTTGACGATCGGCGGCGGATTCGCGAAGCGCGTCCTCGAGGATGAGGATCTCCGGCGGCGGATCGCCGACGTCGACACGCGCGACATGCTCGCGAACGAGCCGGTGCTCCCCGGCCAGTCGCCCCTCTCACACCTCCCGAACTACGAGGAGTACGTCTTCGACTTCGCGCGGACGCCCGGCGACGACGCGTTCTGGGAGGACCCGAGCATCAACTTCGAGGCGCACTACGAGGAGAGCGCCGACGTGCCGACCGTCTACGCCGGCTCGTGGTACGACTCCTACGCGAAGGCGACCTGTGACAACTTCGAGGCGCTCTCGAAGCGCAAGGCGAGCGATCACTTCCTCGTCATGGGCGCGTGGACCCACGGCGGCCAGTCGACGTGGACGAAACCGTACTCGGGCGAGACCGCCTTCGGCGACGCGATGAAACGCGACTACCTCGAGACGAAGCTGCGCTTCTTCGATCGCTATCTCAAGGGGCTGGACACGTGGAACGAGCCGCGGGTCCAGTACTTCCGGATGGGTGCCGGCGACGGCACCGCGACCGGGGACGGGAAGCTCCGCCACGGCGGCGAGTGGAAGGCGGGGAGCGACTGGCCGCTGCCGAACACCGACGTCACCGCCTACTACGCGCACGGCGACGGCACGCTCGCGACCGACCCGCCGGAGGCGGTCGGCGCGTCGACGACCTACGAGTTCGACCCGCGGGACCCGGTGCCGACGCTCGGCGGGAACTGCTCGTCGTACTACACCTTCGAGCCCCGCGAGGAGCGGATCGAGGACCTCCCGCTCGCGGACCGGCCGACGGTGAGCATCACGGGTCGCGGCGGCTACGACCAGCGGACGCGCCCGGAGACGTTCGGGGCCGACCCGCCCTACGGCCCGCTGGAGGAGCGAGACGACGTCGTGGTCTTCCGAACGCCGCCGCTCGAGGAGGCCGTCGAGGTCGCGGGGCCGGTCCGCGTTCGCCTCCACGCGTCGACTGACGGCCCGGATACCGACTTCACCGCGAAGCTGATCGACGAGTACCCGGCGAGCGAGGAGTTCCCCTCCGGCTTCGCGCTCAACCTCACCGACTCGATCTGCCGGGGACGCTACAGGAACTACCGGGCCGAGCCGGACCTCCTCGAACCGGGCGAGGTGTACGAGTTCGAGCTGGAGTTATACCCCACCGCGAACGCGTTCGAGCCGGGACACCGGATCCGGCTCGACGTCTCCTCGTCGAACTACCCGCGGTACGACGTCAACCACAACACGGGCGGCGACCTCTACGGCGACCGCGAGTACCGGACCGCGACGAACACGATCCACCACGGGGCCGAGCACCCGACGTGCGTGGAGCTACCGGTCCGATCCGGATAGGCCCGTCCCGGCGTACGCAACGCCGCCGACCCGGAGGGCCCGATCCGTTCATCGACGATCGTGCGCGCGGCTCTCCGGGTTCGAAGTGGTGGCTCGGTGGAAACCCGTCGTCACAAGGGGCTCAGTGGGGGTAACACGTCGTCACGGCCACCGTTCCGGGTTTGTGGAGTGGAGGTTATAAACCCCTCGTGGCCGGAGGGGAAGTCGACTCCACGCTCACGCCCGCGGCCACGCCGACAATGACTACGCCGCCGACCACGGCGCCGTCGCCGGCGTCACCGCGACTGATTCGGCCGGTGGAGGTCTCGCTGGAACTCGTCGAATCGGTCGAGGTCGTCGGGGAGTTCGTATTCGATCTCGCGTTCGTCGCTCCGGTCGGGGAGCCGACCGTCCTCGAGGTCCTCGGCTTCGTCCTCCCAGCCGGGTTTCACGCGGATGCTGCGGGCGGGCGTCCCGACCGCGACGTGGTGGTCAGGGACGTCGCCCTGGACGACGGCTCGCGCACCGACGACGCTGTTTTCTCCGATCCGGCAGCCGGCTCGGACCATCGCGTCGTACGTGACTCTGGCGTCGGCGGCGATGACGGTGTGGAAGTTTCGGACCTCGGTCTGATCGACGAGGTCGTGGTCGTGGCTGTACACGTGGACCCCGTCGGAGACGGACGCGCGGTCGCCGATCGTCAGCCTGCCGCGGTCGTCGAGGTGGACGTCGTCGTGGATCACGACGTTGTCGCCGATCTCGATGTTGTGCCCGTAGGTGAAGGAGATCCCCTTGAAGAAGCGCACGCCGTCGCCGCACTCGGCGAACAGGTGGTTGCCGAGCATCCGTCGGAACCGGAGGGCGAACTCGACGTTGTCGGCCATCGGCGTGGCGTCGAACTGCCGCCAGAGCCACTGGAGGTGTTTCGAGCGCCGGAACTCCTCCTCGTCCTTCTCGGCGTAGTACTCCGACTCGAGCGTGGCGTTACACGGGTCGTATCCCTGGAGCCGGACGCGTTCGGCCTTCGAGACGTCCTCGCCCGCCTGCCACGCCTCCCACGCCTCGCGGTCGCCGTGGAGGTCGATCAGCGTGTCCCGAACGACGTCGCAGGTGTCCTCGTTCGAGGAGAGCCTGTCGTCGACCTCGTCGATGAAGCCCTGGACCGACGCCTCCGCGTCGTCCGGCAGGGACACGTGTCGCTTTGTCATCGGAAGGATTTCGGCCGGGACCCTCAAATGGGTTCGGTTGTGTGGCGCACGTGCCACCGCGCGGCCGTCTCGTCGGCCACAGCGGTCGACACGCCGGGGGAGTCCCGCGATCCCAGCGACCGGGGACGACCGCGCCCGATAAGTGTCCTCGCTTCCAACGGCGCTTCATGCAGCACCGAGAACTCGGGACCTCCGGCGTCGAGGTGTCGGAGATCGGCTTCGGCGCGTGGGTCGTCGGGACGGACTGGTGGGGCGACCGCTCGGACGACCAGGCGGTGTCGATGGTCCGAGACGCCCTCGATTCGGGCGTCACCTACGTCGACACCGGCGACGTGTACGGCCACGGCGACAGCGAACGGATCGTCGGGGAGGCGATCGCCGACCGCCGCGAGGAGGTCACGCTGGCGACGAAGGTCGGCTACGACTTCTACGACAACCCGCAGGCCGGCCACGGCGAACTCCCGAAGGAGCTGAACGAGGAGTACCTCCGCGAGGCGCTCGAGTCCTCTCTCGACCGACTCGACACGGACTACGTCGACCTGCTCCAACTTCACAACGCCAACGTCGACGAGGTCACGCCCGAGGTGCGGGACCTCCTCCGCGAGTGGAAATCGGAGGGGCGGGTACGGGCGCTCGGCTGGGCGCTCGGTCCCTCGATCGGCTGGTTGGCCGAGGGCGACGCCGCCGTCGAGTACGACGAGTTCGACGCGGTCCAGACCGTGTTCAACCTCTTCGAACAGGAGCCCGGCCGACACTTCATCGACACGATCCGCGAGACGGGTTCCGACACCTCCGTCATCGCGCGCGTCCCGCACTCCTCGGGACTGCTCAACGAGCAGGTGACGCCCGACACCGTGTTGGAGGACGGCGATCACCGCTCACATCGCCCGACGGAGTGGTACGAGACCGGCTGGGAGAAGGTCGAGTCGATCCGCTTTTTGGAGGACCCCGACCACGCCGAGGGAACCCGAACCCTGAGTCAGGCGTCGATCCGGTGGCTGCTCGCACACGACGAGGTCGCCTCCGTGACGCCGACGTTCCGCGACGGCGACGACATCGCCGAGTGGAGCGCCGCGAGCGACGTGCCCCCGATCTCCGAGGCCGAGTACGACCGGCTCGAGGAGTTGTACGCGCGCAACTTCGACATCGACCGCGACGACGGGATGGACGTCCTCCGAACCTCCGTCGACGGCGAGGACATCGCGGCCGCGGGCCTCGACAAACGCGCTGCCTCGTACTGACCGGTCGATTCGGCCGGACCGGCGGCCTCGCCGTCGACGCCGGCGACTAGTCCGCGTCGATGCGACAGCCGCCGGTGTAGTCGACGCCCTCGATCGTCTCGATCCCGCCCTCGCCACACACCGGGCAGTCCGGGTTCCGCCGATACGGAACCGTCTCGAAGGTCATGTCCATCGCGTCGTAAAACAGCAGCCGGCCCGCGAGCGGGTCGCCGGCGTCGAGCAGGAGTTTGACCGCCTCCGTCGCCTGGATACACCCGAGCGTGCCGGGGAGCACGCCGAGCACGCCGGTCGTCGCGCAGTCGGGGACGGTTCCCGGCTCGGGTGCTTCCGGGAACAGACACCGGTAGCAGGGGCCGTCGGGGACGAGCGTCGTCGCCTGCCCCTCGAACTTGTAGATCGCGCCGTGAGCGACGGGGACGCCCTCGATCCGGGCGGCGTCGTTGACGACGTACCGCGTCCGGAAGTTGTCCGCGCAGTCGACGACGACGTCGTACCCGCCGATCAGCTCGCGGGCGTTCTCCACGTCGAGGCGGGTCTCGTGGGTCTCCACGTCGACGTCGGGGTTGAGCCGGTCGACGAACCGCTCGGCGGACTCGACCTTGGGCTCGCCGACGTCGGCGTCGCCGTGGATCACCTGTCGCTGGAGGTTGGAGCGCTCGACCACGTCGTCGTCGACGATCCCGAGGGTTCCGACGCCGGCGGCCGCGAGGTACTGGATCACGGGCGCGCCGAGCCCGCCCGCGCCGAGGACGAGCGCGCTGCTCTCCAGGAGTCGCTTCTGTCCCTCCGGACCGACCTCGTCCATGATGATGTGTCTGGAGTACCGGTCGAGCTGCGTGGCGTCCAGCGAGAGACTCATGGATGGACGTGGGAGGTGATCGGGTATAACGGCTTTCCCGACGGTTCGGATACAACGGCTTTCCCGACGCGGGGCAGCCAGCACCGTTATGCGACCCCGTCTCGTACGTCGGCGCAGTGAATGACGAGTTCGAGCCCCGCACCGTCGCCGTCAACGTCGCCGCCAACACCAACGATCCCGGCTTCCGCGGCCCGGTGTACCCCGACGGGTCGTTCGCGTACGTCCCGATCCCTGAATCGGCCGAGACGCTTCCCCGCGACCGATTCCCGGTCGACGAACCGCTCCCGACGTACGCCGACCTCGACGTCCCGTTCGCGCTCCCCGACCCGCTCCGTGACCGGCCGGTCCACATGGATCCGGAGTTCCCCGGCGTCCACGGCCGAGAACACGCGACGTACGGCGATCCCCACGGGATCAAGGCCGGTCCGATCGGCGAACTCGAGCCGGGCGACTGGCTGCTTTTTTACGCGACGCTCTCGCTCCGGCCGGCGGGGTGGGGCGGTCCGGATGCCGAAGGGGGCTCGGTTACCGAGCGCGTCGACGACGACCTCGCGCCCGACTGGGGCGCGTACCTGTTCGCCGGGATCCGGGTCGATCGGGTGATCGAGAACCCCGAGCGCGCCGCGGCCGCCGAGGCCGTCCCGACGAACGCCCACCTGAAACGCGACCCCTTCGACGCCCGGGTCGTCGTTGCCGGCGACACGGAGGAGTCCGGGCTCTTCGAACGCGTCGTTCCGCTGAGCACGCCGGAGTCGGGATCCGACGCGAACGAACTCGTCACCGACCGCTCGAGCGACTCCGGGAAGGGACCGTGGTGGCGGCGACCGCTGCGGTTCGACGAGCCCGCGACGGCGACGCTTCTGGAACGGGTCTGCGTGCGCGGTCGATCGACCTACTCGTAGTCGTCGTACGTCGGTCGACCCGACTCCGGCGGGAACTCCTCGACCGGCGCGGTCGTCTCGTCGCCGCTTTCCATGTCCTTCACCGTCACCTCGCCGTTCGCGAGGTCGCGCTCGCCGACCACGACCACCGTCTCGGCGTTGATCGAGTCGGCGTAGCCGAGCTGTGCGCCGAACGAGCGGTCCGAGACGTCGCTTTCGACGACCACGTCGTCGCCCAGCGCGCGGAGGTCTCGGGCGATCTCGGCCGCCTTCGAGCGGGTGTCGCCGACCGAGAGGACGTAGTAATCCGTCGAGAGCTCCTCGTCGGGCCAGACGCCGGCGCGCTGACACAGCAGTTTGAGCGTGGCGTGCCCGGGCGCGACGCCCACCGCGGGCGTGGGCTGGCCGCCGAAGCTCTCGATCAGGTCGTCGTAGCGGCCGCCGCCGAAGACCGACCGGGAGACTTCGCCGGTGGAGTCGAAACACTCGAAGACGACGCCGGTGTAGTAGTCGAGCCCGCGGGCGGTCGTGAGCGATATCTCACAGAACTCGCCCGCGCCGAAGTCGTCGGCGGCGGCGAGCACGCTCCGGAGGTTCGAGACGGCGTCCTCGACGTCCTCGCCGCCCGCCTCGGCGACCGCGTCGAGGTCCGCGGGGTCGTCCACGTTCGAGATGAGGTCGTCGAACTCGCGGGCGGTCGAGCGGTCGAGTCCGGCGTCCGACAGCAGGCCGAAGTACTCGCCGTCGTCCACCTTCGCGCGCTTATCGACCGCGCGGATCGCGGCCTCGGTGTCGACCGCGTCGGGATCCTCGGCGAGCGCGCGAACGAGTCCGCCGAGCACGTCCCGGTGGGAGACGCGGAACTCGAAGTCGTCTCCGGTGAGTCCCAGGTCGGTCAGGGCGTCGGCCGCGACCGCGAGGACCTCGGCGTCGGCCTCCGGCGCGGACGATCCGAATATGTCGATGTTCGTCTGATAGAACTCGCGGAACCGCCCCTGTTGGACCTGCTCGTAGCGCCAGAACGGCCGGGTCGACGTCCACTTGATCGGCTTCGAGAGCTCCTGGCCCTTGGCGACGACCATCCGGGCGACGGTCGGCGTGAGCTCGGGAGTGAGAGACACCTCGCGGCCGCCCCTGTCCTCGAAGGCGTACAGTTCCTCGACGATCCCCTCCCCCGACTTGTCGACGTACATCTCGGTCCGTTCCAAGGCGGGCGTCGCGACCTCGCGGAAGCCGTACCGCGCGGCCGCGCCCTCGATCGCGTCCGTCACCTCCCGGCGGGCCGACTGCTCCCCGGGGTAGAAGTCGCGAAAGCCTTTGAGTCCCTCGTACATGGACGCGGCTTCGACGAGCGCCCGCTTGAAACCATCCTTTCGGGAGCGGGCGGGACGGACCGCGGCGAGCCTCGGCTACTCCGACCGGTACTCCTTCTCGAAGCCGCGGAACTCGGTGCGGTGGGCCTCCTCGTCCGAGAGGATCGTCACGGCGAGGTCCTCGGTCACGGGGTCGTTCGCCTCCTCGGCGGCGTCGATCAGGTCCCGGTAGGTCGCGATCGCGTCCTCCTCGGCGTCCAGCACGCCCTCGATGACGGCGAGCACGTCGGTCGAGTCCTCTGGCGGCTGGAGCGAGTCCTGGCGGGCAGTGAACTCCGCGGACCCCGGCGGTCGCGCGTCGAGCTGTTTGAGCCGCTGGCCGAGCTGTTCCGCGTGGCCGAGCTCCTCTTGGATGTCCGTCTGGAGGCTCTCCTTGATCTCCTCGGCTCGGACGCCGTCGAGAACGATCGCGTTCGTCTGGTAGTTCATCACGGTCTCGATCTCGTCGGCGTACGCCTTCCGGAGCAGGTCGACGACGCGGTCTGATGCCATGCCAACACGTAGTCGCCGTGGACCGAAAGCCGTTCCGGCTCCTCTCATCCGACAGGAACGCACGGCTCGACCGCTACCCGTAGCTCAGTCGTTCCGCCCGTGGACGTACGTCTGGTCGTGGTCCGGGAACACGTCCGCGACCGTCTCCTCGCCGTGTTCCTCGGCGATGAGCGCGCGCAGCTCGTCCTCGTAGTCGGCCTTCGGGACCTGCTCGCTCGGGCCCTGTTCGACCTCGAAGGTCGCCTCCACGAGCCGGTCGACCGCGTGCCGGCCGAACCCCGAGAGCGGCGAGATGTAGTCGACGTCGTGACGGTCCTCCAGGCTCTGTGCCTGCGCGCGCGAGACCGTCGGAACCCGGTCGTCCCGGCGGCTGCCGTCGGCGATCGCGTCGACGTCGCGTTCGGCGATCGTCTCCAGCGCGTGTTCGTGGACCCGTTGGATCCCGTTTCGAGGGTAGCCGTCGGCGATCATGCGCTCCGCGGCCTCCTCGGCGATCGCGCGGTCGAGTTCGATCCGCTCGAACGGGAAGCCGATCTCCGCGGCCGCGCGCTCGGCGTGCTCCCAGTCGTCGGTGAGCCCGAAGCTGCCCGTCACGCACCGAACGTCGTAAAACCGGTCGAGCAGGGCCGCGGCGAGCGAGGAGTCCTTTCCCCCGCTGTACAAGAGCGCGAGCTCCATCTACCGCCGCCGGATGTCGAAACTCTTCTGCTCGGGCTGGAGCTCCTTGAGCAGGTCGCGCATCTGGTCCTCGTCGATGCGCCCCTGGACGCGACCGCTCTGTGCGAGCGCCGCGACCTGTTGTTTGACCTTCTTCGCGAACTCCGGTTTCGACATCTCGACCGCGTTGAGACGCTGGCGCGCGCCGTCGGTCAGGTACTGTTTGAGAACGGCCTCCTGTTGGGCCTCCGCGCGCTGTTGGGCCTCCTGTTGGGCCTCGGCGTCGCCGCCGCCCTCGCCCGCTCGGTCCTGAAGCTCCTGCATCTTCTTCTCCCGCAGTTCCTCGAGCCGTTCGTCGTCGGAGTTACCGCTCATACCCGTCCGTTCTCGGTCCGGGCGAAAAACGATTTCGGAGGATCGACCGCGTCCCGACGCCCCGGAGAACCGACGGCGTTTCGACCGACGCTTCGGGCCGCTTAAACGGCTCACCGCCGTATTCGCGTTCATGAGCGAGTCGCGGGAGTTCTGTCCCCGGTGTGGCGACGCGGTTCCGGAGCGTCGCGACCCCTTACCCGGCGATCCGGCGGGGCGGGACGCGCTGTTGTGTGACGACTGTTACTTCGAGGACTTCGAGCTCGTGGACGCGCCGGACCGGATAGAGGTGCTCGTCTGCTCGGGCTGCGGGGCGGTCCGCCGCGGGGAGTCCTGGCGGGACGTGGGCGCGCGCGACTACACCGACGTCGCGGTCGACGAGGTGGCGGAGGCGCTCGGCGTCCACGTCGCCGCCGAGGACGTCGAGTGGGGCGTCGAGCCCGAACAGGTCGACGAGAACACGGTCCGGATGCACTGCCGCTTTTCCGGGGTCGTCCGCGGGACGCTCCGCTCGGCGGAGGCGGTCGTTCCGGTGAAGGTGTCTCGGGGGACCTGCGACCGGTGCGGCCGGATCGCCGGCGGCTACTACGCCGGGGTCGTTCAGGTGCGCGCGGACGATCGCCAGCTGACCGCCGAGGAGCGCGCGGAGGCGCTCGAGATCGCGGAGTCGTACGTCGCCGAACAGGAGTCGAAGGGCGACCGGGAGGCGTTCATCACGGAGGTGAAAGAGACCGACGACGGTCCCGACGTCAAGGTCTCCTCGAACCGACTCGCACAGAACGTCGCGACGCGGATCACGGAGGAGATGGGCGGGAGCTTCGAGTCGTACCCGACGCTCGTCACCGAGGATGGCGACGGCAACGAGGTGTACCGGGTGACGTTCGCGGTCCGGCTCCCCCGGTACGCGCCCGGCGAGGTCGTCGACCCGGAGGACGGCGACGGACCGGTGCTCGTCACCGGCGTCTCCGGCCGGATCCGAGGGGTCCGCCTCGCGACCGGCGAGGAGTACGAGTCGGCGTTCGACGAGGGCGAAACGCCGGAGGCGACGCGGCTCGGTAGTCGGGAGGACGCGACCGAGACCACCGTCGTGACCGTCGAGGACGACCGCGCGATCCAGGTGCTCGACCCGGAGACGTACGAGGCGCGGACGGTGCCGAACCCCGCGTTCGTCGACGACGACGCGGACGCCGTGTTGGCGTTCAAACACGGCGAGGAGGTCCACCTGGTCCCCAACGAGTAGCGTCGCGATCGTCACTCGGGAGGCTTTCGGAGGGAGACGGAACCGGAGAGCGGACCGCTCGCGAGTGCGGGATCCGCGAAAAGTGAGGACGAACGCGAGTCTGCGTGAGGGTCCTGGTCGGTCGATTCCGGATCGATCGCCCGATCAGTCCGCGCGGGCGGTGTGGTCGCTCCCGGCCGCTGCCGAGCGCTCGGCTTCGGTTACCTCGATGCCGCGCCGCTCCAGCTGCCGGATGAACTCCGACTCGCTGACGCCCGCCTGCGTCGCCGCCTGTTCGAGCGTCAGCGTTCGCGCACCGTACAGGGTCAGCGCACTCGACAGCGCGTTCGTTGCCATACCCACCTATCCTGTGTGAACGTTTATGAAGCTTACTAATTCATTCAGGACCATGATACACCTTATACGATATAAGGTGACACAGCCACCAGTGGAAATATATAATGATCGATCGTCTTCAGAGCTCGTTGACGACGACGGCCCGGAGGAATTATGAGCCTCTACGGCCGAGGCGGGACATGGACAGACAGCAGGCCATCGCGCTGTTCTTCGCGTTCCTCATGGTGAGCTCGATGGTCGCCTGGGGCATCAGCTTCCTCTAAAGCTCGGCTCGACCGCCACGCGGAGGACGGACCCGGCTCCCGAACGACCGCTACCCGTCGCCCCAGACGTCCGAGAGCGGATGCTTCTCCCGTCGCTCCGCGTCGGCTTCCGATCTGGTTCGGGTGGTCTCGCCGCCGTCGGTGTCGCTCGCCGAGCCGGATCCGCCCGACGTTCCGTCGCGATCGTCACCCTCGCCGGACAGTCCGACGGAGGCGGAGCCGCTCGACCGTCGGCGTCCGGCTCGACCGGGACCGGACGGGTCGGCGTCGAGCCCGGCGAGCGCGGCCGACGGGTCGAACTCGGGGAGGTCGGGAGTCGTCATCGCGTCGACCTGATCGCGGAACCAGGGCGGGGTGTCAGCCGCAGCCCGGTCGAACAGATCGAGGAGCGAGTCGTCGGCGAGGTACGTCGCGCCGTGATCGTCGGGCGCGCGGATGACGCGCCCGCACGCCTGTATCACGGTGCGCAGCGCGGTCCGGTGGTACCACGCCCACTGCCCGTCCGCCAGCCGTCGAGCGACGCGGGAGTCGTTGGTGTTCCGGTAGGGCGCTTTACACACCACCTGCCAGCGGCAGAGGTCCCCTTCCAGGTCGAGCGCCTCCTCCATCTTCACGGAGACGAACACCTCGGGATCCGAACTCGCCTTCCACGCCTCGAGTTCGGCGTCACGGTTCGATCGCGCGTGTCGGCGGACGCGCGCGGCCACGCCGAACTCGCCCAGCTTCTCGACGAGCCGCCCCGCGATGTCGTAGGAGTGGGCGTGGATCAGCCCCTTCTGGTCCGGATGCTCGGCCATCAGCCGGACGATCAGTCGAGCGATCTTCGGCACCGTCTCGTCGCGGTGCTCGTACGTCATCGACCCCTGCGTCACGTCGTAGAGCGGGCGGTTCGAGAGCGGGAACGTGTGCTCGACGTCGACGAGGGCGACGTTCGCGGGGTCGAGTCCGACGCCCCGGCAGAACGCGTCCTTCGAGAGGATCGTCGCCGACAGCAGCGCGAACTTCTCGCCGCGGTCCCAGACGGTGTGTCTGAGGTAGCGGGCGGGGTCGAGCGGCTTGATCGCGATCGCCGACCCCTCGCCGTCGGGCTGGTCGACGACCCACGTCGTCGGCGAGTCGAGGTCGCGGTAGTCCTCGAGGAACCAGCCGAGCTCCGAGATCAGCTCCTGGAGCCGATCGCGTCTGGCGACCTCCTCGCGGCTCAGTTCGGGCCGTCCGACGAGGTCGTCCTTCGCGCGCTTCGCCACGTCGCGGAGGCTCTCGACGAACCGGGCGGTGCGGTCGAGCGCGTCCTCGTCGGCGCCGGCGTCCCGCTCCACGTCCGGGACGCCGACGTCGTCCCAGACGGGGACGCGCTCGGGCGAGAGGTCGATCGTCGCGTACATCTCCGCCCACTCCGCGAGCCCGTGCGCCTCGTCGATCACGACGACGTCGCGCTTGCGGAAGGTCTCCGACCCCGCGGTCCGCATGAAGTACGCGAGCGTCATGGCGGCGAACCGCCCAGACGAGGCGATCGCGCGGTCCGAGAAGTACGGACAGCGGTGTTTGATCGAGCAGTCGAACCCCTGCTCGCGGACGCAGGGTGCGCGGTCGACCGGCGTGTCGTGTTCGCCGGGGAGGACGCAGTCGTAGTTCGATTTCCCGCGGATCACTTTCAGGTCGGAGAGGAGGTCGTCCGCGGCCACGTCATCGAGCTGGGAGACCTGCGGCGTGGTGTAGTAGGCGTCGGTCGGCTCGCTCGGGGCCGCGTCGGCGACTTCGCGGGCCGCGCCCATCACGGCCCGCGCGAGCAGGGACTTGCCGCTGCCGGTCGGCGCGCGCACCAACACCACGTCGTTGCCGGCGGCGAAGGCGTCCCGGACGTCCGCGAGCGCGCGCTCCTGTGCGCCGCGGAAGCTCGGAGCCGGGAACTCCGCGGGGATCCGATCGGGGTCCACACGACCCCCTCGCGCGCTCCGGGAATTAAACCCTCGGAGAACCCTTGAAGACCCCTCGACCGGACCGGTCGAGCGAAAGAAACGAACAACCACCGGATCGTTTATCACACGTCCGTGAGTCTCGGCGGTATGAGTTGGCAGGAAGCCGAGCGCCGGTTCGCGGACGACGCCGTCGCCCGCGAGACCCTCCCTCGCACGTTCGAGCGCTCCGCCGCCCGCAACGCCGACCGCGTCGCTCAGCGATACAAGGGCGGGATATATGACCGGTCACTCGTCGCCGCCGGCGTCCTCGATCCCGCGCCCGTCGGCGACTACGCCGACCTCACCTACGCGGAGATGCGGTCGATCGTTCGGAACCTCGCGACCGGGTTCCGCGAGATCGGCGTCGAGGACGACACTCGACTCGCGGTGTACGCACAGACGCGCATGGAGTGGGCACAGGTGGACTTCGCGGCGCTCGCGGCCGGCGCGGTCGTCACGACGGTGTACGCCTCCTCGTCGCCCTCGCAGGTCCGCTACCTGCTCGAGGACCCCGAAGCGACGGTCGTCGTCGTCGAGAACCGGGCGCTCCTGCGGGAGGTGCTCGACGTCCGCGACGACCTCGCACACGACCTGGACGCGATCGTGACGATGGACGAACTCGTCGATGGCGACGACAGCGACACCGACGAGAGCGCCGATGGAGACGACGACGTCTACACCCTCGGCGAGGTCCACGGACTCGGCGCGGACGCGTTCGACGAGGAAACCTACGACTCGTGGCTCGACGCGACCGCCGTCGACGACCTCGCGAGCCTCATCTACACCTCCGGGACGACCGGGGAACCGAAGGGGGTCCGGCTCACCCATGGGAACTTCCG
This sequence comes from Halorubrum cibi, assembly GCF_900182635.1. Lineage (GTDB taxonomy): Archaea > Halobacteriota > Halobacteria > Halobacteriales > Haloferacaceae > Halorubrum > Halorubrum cibi. The sequence goes on from NZ_FXTD01000002.1 coordinate 26,272, forward strand.
CTCGAACGTGAACCAGTGTTACAAGCGCTTCGCGGACCGGCCCGACCGCGACGAGGGGGTACCCGGGATCTCCGCGGAGACGACGACCCTCTCGTTTCTCCCGCTCGCGCACGTCCTCGAGCGGCTCGCGGGCCACTACATGATGTTCGCGGCCGGCGCGACCGTCGGCTACGCCGAGAGCCCGGACACGCTCCGGGAGGACTTCGGGCTCGTCCGGCCGACGACGACGACCAGCGTCCCGCGGGTCTACGAGAAGCTCTACGACGCGATCCGCGAGCAGGCGTCGGCGTCGCCGGTGAAAGAACGGATCTTCGAGTGGGCCGTCGACGCGGGGAAGCGACACCACGCGGCCGACGACCCCGGCCCGGTTCTCGACGCGAAGCGGGCGCTCGCCGACCGGCTGGTCTTCTCGTCGGTGCGGGAGGCGATCGGCGGGAACGTCGACTTCTTCATCTCCGGCGGCGGGTCGCTGTCGGCGGAGCTGTGCGCGCTGTATCACGCGATGGACCTCCCGATCCTCGAGGGGTACGGGCTCACGGAGACGTCGCCTGTGATCTGCGTCAACCCCCCCGAGGAGCCGAAAGTGGGGACCATCGGACCGCCGGTCGTCGACACCGAGGTCGCGATCGACGGCCGCGTCGTCGGCGAGGAGGTCGCGGACGTCCCCGGCGACGTGGGGGAACTGCTGGTTCGCGGCCCACAGGTGACGGCGGGGTACTGGAACAGACCGGACGCAACCCGCGAGGCGTTCTCGGCACACGACGCGCTCCCCGCGGACGCGACGGTGGCGGGCACGCCGCCGGGAGAGCGCGACGGCGACCCCGAAGATCCGTGGTTCCACACCGGCGATATCGTCCAGCTCCGTCCCGACGGGTACGTCGCGTTCCGCGAACGGGCCAAACGGTTGCTCGTGCTCTCGACGGGAAAGAACGTCGCGCCCGCGCCCATCGAGGACCGCTTCGCCGCGAACGAGTTGGTCGAGCAGTGCGTCGTGCTCGGCGACGGCCGCAAGTTCGTCTCGGCGCTCCTCGTTCCGAACTTCGAGGCGGTCGAGACGTGGGCCGACGACGAGGGGATCGATCTCCCCGACGATCGGCGGGGGATCTGTCGGGACGAGCGCGTCCGCGACCGGTTCCGGACCGAGGTCGACGCGGTGAACGAGGCGTTCGAGCCCTACGAACGGATCAAGCGGTTCCGGTTGGTCCCCGAGGAGTTCTCCGAGGAGAACGATCTCCTCACGCCCACGATGAAGAAGAAGCGTCGGAACATCCTCGACCGGTTCGCCGACGAGATCGAGATGATATACGACGAGGAGTAGGGGGTCGAGCGCCTCGAGGCGAACGCCCGACGTTCCATGCTGTTCGTCACGGCAGCGAGCGAGTTTTTCGCACCGATCGCATAATTTCATCCTTGTTATACATATCTAAATTTATCATACTTTCACAAGGCTCGAACCGGAACGTCGCCGACGATGTCCACGATCCGAAACGCCGTCGATTCGGTCCGACGCACCGCGTCGACAGCTACGACCCACGTCGTCGAGGCGGCGACCGTGCTGTTGGTGGGCCTCGGGCTCGCCGGCTGGTCGCTGTTCTGGTCGCGGGTCGGTCGGATGCACTACGCCCAGGGTGATCTCGTCTCCGCGGCGTTCACGACGACCGTCTTCGTTCTCCCCGCGATCGGGGCCTTCGTCTGGTACGTCGCCACGTCGCTCGACGTCGACACAGGGCCGACAGAGATCGACGTGAACGTGATCGGAGGCTGATCGCCTCGCGGGGGGCGAACCCGTCCGACTCGTCCCCGGCGGACCCGCGGATCCGCTGACGGCACATTCAAGCCTTCGGCTCGCGGAGCACTCGCCAGTGAGCCGGGGACTCCTCGTGGCGCTGTTCGGCGATCCGTTCGCGGTGATGAACACGATCGGGCTCGTCGCGTTCGCGCTGGTCGGGTCGACGAAGGCGATCCGCGAGGAGTTCGACCTGTTCGGGATCGCGATCGTCGGGCTGGCGATGGCGTTCGCCGGCGGGGCGACGCGGGACCTCCTCGTGATGCGAACGCCGCTGGCGCTCCAGTCGCCCGTCGAGATCGCGCTCGGACTGCTCGGCGTCGCCCTGGCGATCGGGTTGCGGGCCGTGCTCGCCGCGCCGGACACGCACCCGATAACGCTCGTGTCGGACGCGATCGGGCTCGCCGCGTTCGCCACCACGGGGGCGATCGTCGCCGCGGACGCGGGCGTCTCCGCGTTCGGCGTCGTCGCGATCGCGACGATAAACGCGGTCGGCGGCGGCGCGTTCGCCGACCTGCTTCTCGACCGCGCCCCGTTCATCCTCTTCGAGGACTTCTACGCGAGCTGTGCCGTATCGGGCGGGATGGTCTACGTCGCCGCCGGAGCCGTCGGAGTCGCCGGCGGTACCGCCGCCGCCCTCTGTGCGGCCGTCACCGTCGTCACGCGGCTCGCGGCCGTCACTTACGGCTGGGAACTCCCCGCCGCCGACGACCTGGAACCGCCGGGGCGCTGACGCTCGCCGGTCGGCTCCCCGAACGCGTAGACGGTGTTGTGACCGGTCACCTCGACGGTGAGGAAGTCGCCGACCTCGACCCCGCGATCGGTCGCGCTCTGGACGATTATCTGCCGGTAGGCGGAGTCTCGACACTTCACCGAGTCGCCCGTTCCCTCCTCAACGACGAGCGCCTCGAACTCGTCGCCGACCATCGACTCGTACGCCTCGCCGACGACCTCCATCTTCAGCTCCGACATCGCCTTCGAGCGCTCCTTTTTCACCGTCCCGCCGAGCCCCTTCATCTCGGCGGCGTCGGTTCCGGGCCGCTTCGAGAAGCGAGTGACGTTGATCTTCTCGGGGCGGACCTCGGAGAGCAGATCCATCGACGCCTCGTGGTCGGCCTCGTTCTCGGTCGGGAAGCCGACGATGAAATCCGTCGAGAGCGTCCAGTGGTCGAGCCGGTCGTCGAGGGCCGCCACGACCTCGCGGAACTTGTCGACGCGGTGTTGCCGGCGCATGTCCGCGAGCACGTCGTCGGAGCCGGACTGTACCGGGGCGTGGATGAAGTCGTACAGCTTCTCGTTTCGCGCGAAGACGTCGGCGAGCTCCTCGTGGATCCCGTGGATCCCGCCGGGGTTCGCCATCCCGAGTCGGACCCGGAACTCGCCGTCGATGGCGCAGATCCGGTCGAGCAGCTCGGGGAGCTTCCGGTCGCCCGTGTCCCAACCGTAGACGCCGGTGTCCTGTCCGGTGACGCGGATCTCCTTCGCGCCGGCGTGTACCAGCGCGCGGGCCTTCTCGACGTTCTCCTCGATCGACGGGGAGTCGACCCGGCCGGTCGCGAACTTGGTGATACAGTACGAGCAGTTGCTCATGCAGCCGCGCGCGATGGGGAGGATGCCGATCACGCCGTCGAGGATCGGCTCCGTGTCGGGGGTGTGGGTGGGACACTCGCCGTTGAGCACGTGTTCGGGTACCTCGTCCCAGTGGAGCACCTCGGCGTCGATGCCGGCCTCGCGGAACTCCTCGCCCTGCGCGAGCGCCATACAGCCGGTGACGACGAGTTCGGCCGTCTCCTCGGCCAGCTCCTCGGCGCGCCGGAGCATGTTGCGCTCGGTCTTCTCGACGACCGTACAGCTGTTGAGAATGGCGACGTCGGCCTCCTCGGGACCGTCCGCGGGGCGGTGGCCGCCGTCGCGGAGGGCGCGCTCGATCGCGCGGCTCTCGCCCCGGTTGGACGTACAGCCGTACGTCTCGATGTGGTACGTCGCCATCGGTTACCCGTCATACCCGGCGGGCGGGCAAAAGGGCGACGGATCGGCGAACGAAGGCGATGGCGGACGTATCCGAGTGACGGTCAGTCCTCGGCGACGACCGCGGACGGTGCGGGACCGCGAGCGGACTCCGCGTCAACGGAATCGGCGGGTTCGTACACCGATCGACGCGCGTCGGTGGGGCAGAAGCCCTCCTCGACGAGGTCGGCCTCGGCGAGCTTCTCGATGGCGAACCGGACCGTACGCGTCGAGAGTCGGGTCTCCTCGGCGAGCCCGGTCTGGTCGAACCGCCCCTCGGCGTCCAGCACGTAGTACACGAGCTTGGCGCTCGGCGGGAGCGGTTCGAGCCGTTCGCGCGCGTCGTCGTCCATACCGATCGGTGGGGCGAGCCGGCCATAACCGTGGTCCGGGTGTGCGTAGGCTGCGCACGTCCGATGGTGGCTATCCCGAGCCCGCGGCTCACTCCGTTCGCGGACGCTATCCGTCGGTTCGGAACTCGAAGCGCGCCCCCGATTCATTTCCGTTCTCGTCCGCGTCGTCTCCGCCCTCACCGACCGCGATCCGCCACCCGTGTGCGTCGGATATCTCCCTGACGATCGCCAGTCCGAGCCCGGAGCCGTGGTCCGCGCTCGAGACGCCGTACTCCATCGCCTGATCGGGATCGACCCCGTCGAACCCCGGTCCGTCGTCGGCGACGAAGAAGCCGTCCGGCAGCGGTCCGACGGTCACGGTGACGTCCGGGTCGCCGTCCGATTCGGGTGAGATCCGGCTGCCAGTCGAACCGTGTTCGACGCTGTCGTCGGCCGTAGGCCGACTGCTCGTGGAATGGTTCGAAAACTCCGAGGAGGAGTTTTCGTCATCACGAGAGACGGCGACGCCGTCTCTCGAACGACCGTGTTCCACGCTGTTCCGAAACAGGTTCTCGAACATCGTCCGGAGTCGCTCGGGGTCGGCGTGAACGGTCGCGTTTCCGGTTTCGACCTCCAGAGCGACGCCGTCCGTATCGACGGTCCTCCACGCCTCCCGAGCGGCGTCGGCGAGCGCGACCGGCTCCGGTTCGTCGACCGTCCTCCCCTCCCTGGCGAGCGCGAGGAGGTCGTCGATCAGCTCGCCCATCCGCGCGTGGGCGTTCTCGATCCGGTCGATCTGTTCGTGGACCTCGTCGGCGTCGTCGTCGATCAGCGCACGGAGGAGCTCGACGCGCCCGCTCGCGACCGTGAGCGGATTTCGGAGGTCGTGTGAGACCACGCCCGCGAACTTCTCGAGGCGGTCGAGCTCCCGTTGGAGCGCGGCGTCGCGCTCGCGGAGCTGTTCGGTCCGTTCGGCGCGGTCCAGCGCGGTGGTCACGTTCGCGGCCAACACCCGCGCGAGCTGGACGCCCGTGTCGTCGAAGAAGTTCGGGTCGGGCGAGCCGAGCGGCATCACGCCGTGACCCCCGAGGGACACGACGAGCAGGCTCCGGAGGTCGCCGTACCCCACGCTCGTCTCCTCGTTTCGGAGATCGTCCACGACGACCGTCTCGTCGCGATCGTACGCGTCCCACACCAGCCCGTCGCCCGGACCGAACGGCGGCCGCTCGCCGAACACCGCGGTCGCCTCCTCGCTTATCGCCGTGGGTCGAAGCGTCCCCGAGTCGGGGTCGTACAGCCGGATCCCGCTGGCGGGGAATCCGAGCGTGTCGATCGCGGTCCGCGTCGCGATCTCGGCGACCGTCTCGCGGCCCTCGCCGGAGAACATCTCCCGCGTCGCCTCGTGGAGCCGGCGGAGGGTCCGCTCGATCCGCTTCTGTTCGTCGATGTCGGCGTACACCAAGTGGAGAAGCACCTCGTCGTCGCGCTCCGTGGGGATCGCGTTCAGGATGAAGTCCCTGACCCCCGACGACGTCCGGCGCTCGACCTCCGTCCGGATCGGGTCCAGATCGGTGTCGGACCAGTCCGGCTCGATCGAGTCGACGCCGTCGGGGACGATCCTCGCACACATCTCCTCGTACGTGACCTCGCCGGCCGCACAGCCGAACGTCGATTCGAACGCGTCGTTCGTCGCGTCGAGCGTGCGCGCTCCCGATCCGTCGATAGCGAGCCGTGCGACCGGCGAGGGGACGTTGTCGAAGAGCGCCGCGAGCCGGTCGCGCTCGGCCCGGAGCGCCCCCTCCGTTTCGATCTGCTCCATCGCCTCCGCGGCGTGTGCGGTGACCAACTCCGCGAACTCCACGTCCCGTTCGTCGAACGTGGCCCGTCCGCTGGAGATCGCCTGGAAGTTCCCGTACCCGCCGATCGGCACGCTGATCGCCGATTCGATGTCGTCGGCGACGGGGTCGGCGTCCGGCGACCTTTCGACCTCCTCGACGAGGAACGTCCGCTCCTCCGCCACGGTTCGACCAGCGATCCCCTCGCCGAGTTCGAACCGGCGCACGTCGTCCTCGGTGACGCCCTCCGAGAGCGCCGCCGGGTGGACGTACTCTCCCTCCCGTCGGGCGGTGAGACAGCGGTCGAACTCGAGGACCTCGGACGCGACGTCGATGACCCGCTCGAACACCTCCTCGACGGTGTCGACACAGGAGAGTTCGGTCGCGAAATCGTGGATCGCGGTCACCTTCCGGTTGACTTCCCGCAGGTCCGATTCGGCCTGTCGACGGGAGAGCGCGTTGTCCACGCGGTTCGCGAGCATCTCGTACCCGTCCGCGCCGCCCTTCTGGAGGTAGTCCGTGACGCCGGCGGAGATCGCCTCGCTCGCGATCTCCTCCGACCCCTTCCCCGTGAACAGCAGGAAGGGAACCTCGCCTATCTCGGAACGAACCGTCTCGAGGAGTTCCAACCCGGTCGATTCCGGCATGTCGTGATCGCTGACGACGCAATCGATCGGCCGCTCCCGGAGCCGCTCGAGCGCCGCGGTCGGCGACGTCACCGTGATCGTCTCGATCCCGTCGAGGAGTCGTTCGAGATACGTCGCCGCCAGATCCGCCGCGCCGGGCTCGTCGTCGACGACGAGCACGACCTCCCGCCGGTCCGCGGTTCCCCCGTCCGTGACGACCGCGCCCCTCGCGTCGCTCGCGGGCCGCGTCGTGCGCTCGTTCCGGCTCCCGTCCCGCCCCCCCGTCGACTCCTCGGAGTCGCTCCCGGGGCGTGCTACCATACGAGCCGAAACAGGTCGTGTTTATTTGAAGTTTTTGTGAAAATATCAGAAATGATGGGGCCGCGTCCGAGTCGGCTGGAACGCCCTACAGGAAGCTCTCCACGTGGTCGGCGACCTCCTCGGGGGTGTCGCCGACGGGGACGCCCGCGTCGTTGAGCGCGTCGATCTTCGACTCCGCGGTGCCCGTCCCCGAGCCGGAGACGATGGCGCCCGCGTGGCCCATGCGCTTGCCCGGCGGGGCGGTTCGGCCGGCGATGAAGCCGGCGACCGGGGTGTCCATGTGCTCGCCGATGAACGCCGCGGCCTCCTCCTCGTCCTCGCCGCCGATCTCGCCGCACATCACGACCGCGTCGGTCTCGTCGTCGGCCTCGAACGCCTCGAGGGCGTCGATGAAGGAGGTGCCGATGATCGGGTCGCCGCCGATGCCGATGGCGGTCGTCTGGCCGATCCCGCGCTCGGTGAGGTTGTCGACGACCTGGTAGGTCAGGGTCCCCGAGCGGGAGACGAGCCCGACGTTGCCGTCGGCGAAGATGTTGCCCGGCAGGATGCCGAGCTTCGCCTCGCCCGGCGTGATGATTCCGGGGCAGTTCGGGCCGAGCAGCCGCGTGTCGGTCTCGGAGAGCCGCTTGTTCACCTTCGCCATGTCCTGGGTCGGGATCCCCTCGGTGATCGCGACCGCGAGGTCGAGGTCGGTGTCGAGCGCCTCGAAGACCGCGTCGGCGGCGAACGCCGGCGGCACGAAGATCACGGAGGCGTCGGCGTCCTCGGCCTCGACCGCCTCGTCGACCGTGTCGTACACCGGAACGCCGGCGGCCTCCTGGCCGCCCTTGCCGGGCACCGCGCCGGCGACGACGTTCGTCCCGTACTCGATCATCTGTTCGGCGTGGAACTTGCCTTCCCCGCCGGTGATCCCCTGGACCACCACGCGCGTGTCGTCGTCGACGAAAATGCTCATTGGGTCACCTCCTCGGCGTTTGCCACCGCACGCTGGACGGCGTCCTCCAGCGTCTCCTCGACCTCCACGAGTTCCGTGTTCAGGATCTCCATCCCCTCCTCGGCGTTCGTGCCGGCGAGCCGGACGACGACCTTCTTCGGGATCTCGTCGAACTGCTCTAAGGCCTCGTTGATCCCCTTCGCGACCTCGTCGCCGCGGGTGATCCCGCCGAAGATGTTGAAGACGACGCTGTCGACGTTGGGGTCGGAGAAGACCATGTCGAGCGCGTTCGCGACGCGGTCGGCCTTCGCGCCGCCGCCGATGTCGAGGAAGTTGGCGGGCTTCCCGCCGTAGTAGTCGACCAGGTCGAGCGTCGTCATCACGAGGCCCGCGCCGTTGCCGATGATGCCGACGTTGCCCGACAGGCGGACGTAGTCGAAGCCGTACTCGCCGGCCTTGCGCTCGAGGTCGTCCTCGTAGGACTCCTCGGCCATCTCGGCCAGCTCGGGCTGGCGGAACAGCGCGTCCTCGTCGACGTTCATCACGGCGTCGGCCGCGATCACGTCGCGGTCGCTCGTGATCATCACCGGGTTGACCTCGATCTCCGAGGCGTCGCTGTCCTCGTAGAGGTCGTACAGCGTCGAGAGGATCGACGCCACGTCGAGCGCCACGTCGGCGTCGACGCCGGCCTCGTAGACGACCTTGCGGGCCTGGTACGGATGGAGCCCGAACGCGGGATCGACGTGTTCGCGGGCGATCGCGTCGGGATTCTCCGCCGCGACCTCCTCGATGTCGACGCCGCCCTCGGTCGAGACCATCAGGACCGGCTCGCCCTCGCCGCGGTCCATCGTGACGCCGACGTACAGCTCGTCGACGAAGTCGACGCCCGACTCGACGAGGACCTTCTCGACGGTGTACCCCTTGAGGTCCATCCCGAGGATCCGCTCGGCGTACTCCTCGGCCTCCTCGCGGTCGGTCGCGATCTCGATCCCGCCGGCCTTCCCGCGTCCCCCGACGTGGACCTGTGCCTTGATCGCGGCCGGATACCCGATCTCGTCGACGGCGTCGAGGGCCTCCTCGACGGTCGTCGCGAGCCGGGAGTCCGGTACCGGGATCCCGGCGTCCGCGAAGATAGACTTCGCTTGATACTCGTGAAGTTTCATCCGTTTCGAAGAGCGGGCGACGCCGGCTTAAATGGTGCCGATTCCGGCTCGACGCGTCGCGGAACGCGTCTCAGTTCACTCCTCGTCGCCGAGGATGACGCGGTGGGTCATCGCCTCGGGGTCGAGCACCTCGTCGGCCTCCGCCTCGGTGAGGTACCCCTCCGCGACGGCGACCTCGCGGACGCTCTTGTCCTCGGCGAGCGCCTGCTTGGCCACCTTCGAGGCCTTGTCGTAGCCGATCGCGGGGTTGAGCGCGGTCGCGAGCGCCATCGACTGCTCGACGCGAGTCTCGCAGTGCTCCTCGTTCGCCTCCAGCTTCGCGACGAACTTCTCGCCGAACGTCTCGGCCGCGTTCGAGAGCAGCTCGGCCGACTGGAGGAAGTTGTGCGCGACGACCGGCTTGTACAGGTTCAAGTCGATCTCGCCGCGGGCCGCGCCCGCGGAGACGGCGGCGTCGTTGCCGACCACCTGCTTGTGGACCTGGTTGACCGACTCGGCGACGACCGGGTTGATCTTCCCGGGCATGATCGAGGAGCCGGGCTGGTTCTCCGGCTGTTCGACCTCGCCGAGTCCGTTTCGGGGGCCGGAGGCCAGGAGCCGCAGGTCGTTCGCGATCTTGTTCATGCTCCCGGCGACGGTGCGGAGCGCGCCGTGCGCCTCGGCCATCGCGTCGTGGGCGGCCTGCGCCTCGAAGTGATTGTCGGCCTCGCGGAAGGTCGTGTTCGTCTCCTCGGAGATGTACTCCGCCGCGAGCGCCGGGAACTCGGGGTGCGTGTTGAGTCCGGTGCCGACCGCGGTGCCGCCGAGCGCCAGCTCGCGCAGGTTCGGCTGGACGGCCTCGGCGCGTTCGATCCCCTTCACGATCTGCGTCCGGTAGCCACCGAACTCCTGGCCGAGCCGGACCGGCGTCGCGTCCTGGAGGTGGGTGCGCCCGGTCTTGACGACGCCGTCGAACTCGGCTTCCTTCGCCTCCAGTTCCGCGTGGAGCGTCTCGAGGGCGGGCACGAGGTCCTTCTCGACGGCCTCGAGGGCGGCGACGTGCATCGCCGTCGGGATCACGTCGTTCGAGGACTGCCCGTAGTTGACGTGGTCGTTGGGGTGGACGACGCGGTCGCCGATCTCCGCGCCCGCGATCTCGGCGGCGCGGTTGGCGATCACCTCGTTGGCGTTCATGTTCGAGGAGGTGCCGGAGCCCGTCTGGAAGACGTCGACGGGGAACTGGTCGTCGTGATCGCCCGCGATCACCTCGTCGGCGGCGGCGACGATCGCCTCCGCGGTGTCGTCGTCGACGAGCCCCAGGTCCCGGTTCGCCTGCGCGGCCGCCTTCTTCACCACGCCGAGAGCGCGGACGAACCGCCGTCCGAACCCGATCCCCGAGACGGGGAAGTTCTCGACGGCCCGCTGGGTCTGTGCGCCCCAGTAGGCGTCGGCCGGCACTCGCATCTCCCCGAGGCTGTCCTCCTCCGTGCGGTAGTCCTCATCCATACCTCAACCTTCCCCGGAGACGGAGTAAAAGCTACCTTTCCCGGCGTGGCCGCATCGCTTTTGTCGTCTCCCGTGGTAGGGCGAGCATGCGAGCTCACCTACTCCTCGCCGCCGGGATCCTCGGGCTGATCGAGGCGGTCGCGCCCGGTCCGCTCGTCCGAGTGCTCACCCGCGTCGCCTACCGAAACGCCGAGGACGCGGAGCCGAAGTCGTGGGTCCTCGCGGCCGCCCGGATCGAGGGAGCCGTGGTCGTCGCCGGCGCGCTCGTCGGGCTCTTCCGGCTCGCGAACGCCGACGGGTCGAAACCGAACGCGCGAGACGCCGGGAATTATCCGACCGATTCCGGATCATAATACCACGTTCGATCGTCTATCGACGGTCCCGGTACCTCGAGACGACGCACGTCGGTCCTCCCACCCGAAGATATATTTCACGCGACAGTCTGTCGTACTATCATGGCCGATCCCCTCCACCGGTCGGAGACCGTCCGGGACGACGGGATCCGAGTCCTCCACGTCGACGACGATCCGTCGTTCACCGAACTCGTCGCCACGTACCTCGAGCGTATCGACGACGCCTTCTCGGTCCGGTCGGAGACCACCGCGGCCGACGCGTTGGAGGCGCTCGAGGCGGGAGACGAACGGATCGACTGTATCGTCAGCGACTACGACATGCCGGGGACCGACGGACTGGAGCTCCTCGAGACGGTCCGCGAGCGAGACGTCGACGTCCCGTTCGTGCTGTTCACGGGGAAGGGAAGCGAGGAGATCGCGAGCGAGGCGATCTCCGCGGGCGTCACCGACTACCTCCAGAAGGACGGCGGCACCGACCAGTACACCGTGCTTGCCAACCGGGTGCGAAACGCGGTCGACCAGCACCGCTCCAAGCGGGCGCTTGCGGCGAGTCAGGACCGGCTCTCGCGGTTCATCGAGCAGTCGCCGCTCGGCACCATCGAGTACGACGAGACGTTCGAGATCGTTCGGGTGAACTCGATCGCCGAGGAGATAACCGGCTACGACGCCGAGGAGCTCGTCGGCGGCACGTGGATGCCGATCGTCCCCGAGGACCAGCGGCGTCGCGTGGCGGAGATCGAACGCGGTCTGCTCGCCGACCGCGGCGGGTACCGGAGCGTCAACGAAAACGTCACCCGCGACGGCGAGCGGATCCGGTGTGCGTGGCACAACCAGGTGGTGACCGACGACGACGGCGAGGTGATCCGGGTCTTCTCGCAGTTCGAGGACATCACCGAACGAGAGGAGCGGAAGCGCGAACTCGAGCGCACGAACGCCGTCCTCTCGACCGTGTTCGACACGCTCCCGCACGGCGTGCTCGTCGAGGACGCCGACCGGAACGTCCTCGCCGTCAACGACCGGCTGTACGACCTGTTCGACGTCGACGGCGACCCGGAGGAGGCGGTGGGTGCCGACTGCGAACGGTTCGCGATCGAGGTGAGCGACCGGTGTGCCGACCCGGAGGGGTTCGTCACGCGAATCAACGCGGTCGTCGAGGATCGAGAGCCGGTCTACGACGAGCGGTTGGACCTCGCCGACGGTCGGACGCTCCGTCGCACCTACCGACCGGTGGACCTCCCGCAGGGCGGGGGCCACCTCTGGCTGTATCGAGCGGCGGAGAGCGGAGACGACGGGAAGTGAGCGGAGCGCGGGGACCAGCCGGGGACCAGCCGAGTTCCGTCTCCCCTGTGAGTCGGGTCGCTACAGGTCCGAGAGCCGGATCCCGTCGTCGACGAGCCGGAAGTTGCGCTCGCGGTCGAGCTCGCCGGCGAGCCACTCGTGTTCGTACAGTTGCCCGATCAGCTCGACGTAGAGGTTCCGCCAGGCGATCGCGTAGATCGGCGACTGTCCCCACGCGCGGAGCTCGGGGACGAACTCGTGGTAGGTGCTCGCCTGCTCCTCCATGCGTTCGACCGCGTCGACGACGACCGCCGCCGCGTCCGCCGGGTCGCTCCCGCCGATCTCCTCGTTCAGCCGGGACTGGATCCCGGCGATGGCCCGCCGCATGTCCCGTTCGGCGGTCTCGTCTCCCTCCGGCAACGACTCGATGACCCCTCGCGGGACGCCTAACTCGATCTCGGGCATGCCACGGAGTCCGGCGTCAACGGACAAAAAGACACGGCTACCCGTTCGAGCCCGGATCGCCGACGGACGGTCCGGCGATTCACGGCGTCGGCGCGGCCTTCTGGAGGGCGGTCTCGGCGACGTTTCCGCCGTAGTCGGCCGACCGGAGGACGGAGTCGACCACGAGACCCAGAAGCTGTGCCCGCGTCGGGTCGAGCCCGCGGAGTAGCTCGTCGATGGCCCGCACGCGCTCGTCGATGGCCCGCACGCCGGTTCGCGCCTCGTTCGCCAGCCGGGTGGCCTCGTCGTTGTCCTCGGCGAACAGCGCGTCCATCGCGGTGTCGACGACCTCGACGGCGTCGCCGTGGAGGTCGTCGATGGCGTCGATCACGTCCTCGGGAAGCGGCTCCTCGATGTTCAGCGTCAGGTGGGCGATCTTGGTCGCGTGGTCGCCGATCCGCTCCAGCTGGCGGGCGCTCGAGTGGTAGTCGAAACACTCCTCGCGGGGGAGTCCGAGCTCCTCCGCGGCCTTCGGCGTCCGGAGGGTGGCCCGGAAGATCCGCGAGACGACGAGCCACAGCCGGTCGAGGTCGTCGTCGCGGCCGATCACGTCGCGTGCGAGGTCGTGGTCGAGCTCGGAGAGCGCCGTGATCGCGTCCTGGAGCATCGACAGCGAGATCAGCCGCATCCGGGTGACGGCGTTGTGGATCGACAGCTCCGAGGAATCGAGCAGGTCCCGGACCACGACGCGGTCGCGAGTCTCCTCCAGCACTTCGAGGCCGACGAGGCTCTGGACCGCCTCCCGGACCGTCGAGCGCTGTTCGGTGGTGATCTCGCCGCCCGTCAGTTCGATGACGTCGAACCCGCTGACGTACATCGTCGTCACCGCGCGGGTGAGGTCCTGACCGGTCAGGTCGGTGATCTCGAGGCTGCCTCGGGTCCGCTCCTCCTCCGAGCGCGGCGTGAGGAACAGCGAGTCGCCGTCGGGATAGAACTCGACTTCGGTGCCCGCGCCCACGTCGTTTTCGGTCGCCCAGGACTTCGGGATCGAGACCGTGTACGTCGAGCCGCCGGTGACTTGCACCTTCCGCGTTTCCATGTACGCGAGTTGTGGTCGCCTCGACTTAAGACTGTACTGGAAATATATAGTTCGATTCGAAAGGGCTTCCGCCCCACGCGTGGAGCGTCGCGAGACTGGATCATTTCGGATGAGGAAGTCGGTTGCTTTCTACCGAATACATATATTGAACCAGAGATATATATGAGCGTGATCGGCCCACGATCGACTCGTGACTGCGTGGTGATCGGCCTCCGATCGACGGTCACTGCCGACTGACGATCGTGACTGACCAACGATCGCGACAGCTCTGTCTCGATTCGCGGGCGTGTGAACGCGTGTCTCGGTGAAGAGAGTTGAGAAGAGTTAAATCGACCCCGTCGTAACGGGTGAACGCGCTCGGTTGGTGTAGTCCGGCCAATCATGTTGGCCTTTCGACGAACGCGGTACGTCGCCGTGCCGGTTCGGAAGACAGCCGACGACCAGGGTTCAAATCCCTGACCGAGCACTTCTCGCGCAGCCGACTTCGGAGCCGCCGGCTTCCTCCCCGTCGCCGACCGGAAGGACAAGAGTGACGACCCCGGCCGCCGAGGACCCAGGCATGAGCGACCGCGACCCAGCGACCGACGGCGGCGACGACGTCGATTCCGAAGACGCCCGATTCGAGACGCGGGCGATCCACGCCGGTCAGGATCCGGACCCTGAGACGGGCGCGCTGATGACGCCGATCCACGCCAACTCGACGTATAAGCAGGACGGTCCGGGCGACCACCGCGGCTACGAGTACTCCCGGACCGGGAACCCGACGCGAACCGACCTCGAGGAGAACCTCGCGGCGCTGGAATCGGGCAGTCACGCCCGCTGTTTCTCCTCGGGCATGGGCGCGATAAACACCGTCCTCAACCTGCTCTCGGCAGGCGATCACGTCGTCGCCGGCGACGACGTCTACGGGGGCACCCACCGGATCCTCACGCAGGTGTACGACAAGTACGACCTCGAGACCACCTTCGTCGACACCACCGACCACGACGCGGTCCGCGAGGCGATGGAGCCGAACACGGAGCTGGTCTGGGTCGAGACGCCCACGAACCCGCTGATGAACGTGAACGACGTCGGCGCGCTCGCCGACATCGCCCACGAGAACGACGCGCTGTGTGCGGTCGACAACACGTTCGCGACGCCGTACCTCCAGCGCCCGCTCGAGCACGGCGCGGACGTCGTCTGCCAGTCGCTCACGAAGTACCTCGGCGGCCACTCCGACACGATCGGCGGGGCGCTGATCGTCGACGACGCAGACCTCGACGAGGAGATCGGCTTCTATCAGAACTCGGTCGGCGCGACGCCCGGCCCGTTCGACGCGTTCCTCGTCCTTCGAGGCACGAAGACGCTCCCGGTGCGGATGGACCGCCACTGCGAGAACGCCGCCGAGCTCGCCGAGTGGCTCCAGGGCCACGACGACGTGAGCCGGGTCTACTACCCCGGACTCGAGTCGCACCCGCACCACGACCTCGCCGCCGAACAGATGGACGACTTCGGCGGGATGCTCTCCTTCGAGTTCGACGGCAGCCTCGAGCAGGCCTCGACGGTCGTCGAGGAGACGGAGGTGTTCACCCTCGCGGAGTCGCTCGGCGGCGTCGAGAGCCTCATCGAGCAGCCGGCCGCGATGACCCACGCCGCGATCCCTCGCGATGAGCGGCTCGCCGCCGGGCTCACCGACGGGCTGATCCGCGTCTCGGTCGGCATCGAGCACGTCGACGACATGAAGGCGGACCTCCAGCGAGCGTTCGACGCCGCACTGGAGTGAGCGGGCGGGCGTTCGGCCGCGTCCGATCCGGGCGGGGTGCTACTCGATGTCGACGCCGTCGGGGACGTCGACCGCCGCGTCGAGCGCGTCGGTGTGGTTCTGTGCGATCGCCGATCCGAGCGCGCCGAGCCCGCCAGTCGACCCGTCGAGCCAAGTGACCGCGCCGTTGGCCTCGAGGAATCCGGCGCGCCCCCGCTCGTCGTCGATCACGAGGACGCCGGCGAAGAGTCCGCCGACGCCCTCGGCGAGCGCGAGCGCGTACCCGCGACTCTCCAGTCCGTCGCGGTACCGCTCCATGCGCGCCCGCAGCGACTCGCGCTGGTCGGTCGTCAGCGGCTCGAAGTACCGATGAACGACGTCGTCGTCAGTCATCGCTTCTCCCCCGTCGGTTCGTCTCCCTCGTCCGTCGCGTCGAGCGTCCCCGCCCGCCGGAGCGGCCAGCCCTCCGGGAGGTCGATCCCGAGGAACGGCCGGCTCGAACCGGATTCACCTCGATCGGACGATCTCCGCTTTCTCGAGGGAGGCTCAGCCCGTTTCTCGTCGTCCGCCGATCGATCCGACCGCCGTCGGTCCGTTTCGGTGTCGTCATTGGTTCGCTCATCGTTCGCGCCGCTTCGTTCGCTCGACTGCTTCTCGCGTTCCTCGCGCCGTTCGCGTTCCTTGCGTTCCTCGCGCCGTTCGCGTTCCTCGCGTTCCTTCCGTTTCTGCTCCTCACGCTCCTGTTTTCGATAGTACTCCTCTTTCGGATCGACTCGTTCTCCGCTCGTCCCGTAGTCGTCCGGATCGGCCTCGCGGCCGGCTCCCGCCGGGGGGTCCTCGAGCGGCACGTGGACGTCGACGGTCCGGTGGTCCGGTTTCCTCCGCTCGAGGCCTTCGTCCGGGAGGTCGCCCGCCTCGAGGAAGTCGTACACCTCGAGGTCGAACTCGAGGGCGGTGTCGTCGCCCTCGCCGGGTTCCGTGACGAACAGCTGGATCCCGCGTTTCGTCCGTTTGGCCTCGAGTCCGACGTCGAGCGACACGGAGAGGTCGTTCGCGTGGTAGACGGGTAGGCTCACGTCCTCCGGAAATCGCCCGGACTCGACCATCCGTTCGAGCCGAGTTCGCCCGTTCAACAGCGCCTGCATCTCCGCCTCCGAGACCGCGTCGAAAAGCGACGTGAGGAAGTGTCTGAGCTCAGTCATTCGTCGTCCCCCTTGATCGTTGGATCTTCGGATCTCTCACGTGTCGCCTCCTCTCGACTCGTTTTCTCTCGTCTCGCTTCCTTGCGTTCCGCCTTCGCCCGCTTCGCTTTCTCTCGCTCCGTCGGCGTCGCTCCCGCCGCCTCGGAGTCGCCGTCGACGACGGTCGTCATCAGCGATCGCTCGAGCAGGTCCATCCCGGTCGAGCGGTTCTCCACCTCGGCGCGCATGGTGACGTCGAGATCGAACGTCGTCTTGGTCCGGCGCGCGAACGTCTCCGACTGTCCGGCGGGCGCGACGTGGAGCCGCTGCGGGCGCAGCGACGGCGACTTCGTGCGACCGGTGACTGCGTCCTCATCGTCGTCCTCGCGTTCGACGTCCTCGACGTCGACGATCCGCGCGGAGAACGTCTGTTCGATCTCGTGGACGACGAGTTCGGGCACTGAGAGGAACAACAACAGCGGGACCTCGAGCGTCTTCGGCCGCCGCCGCTGCTCGCCCGTCGCGTCGTCAACGTCCGTCGTCGCGTACTCGAACGACACCGTCGCGGGAGTCCCGTCGGACTCGAACCCGACCTCGCGGAGGAGGTCGATCGTCTCCGTCTGCGCCTGCGCGCTGGCGTCTATCGCCGCTATCAGCGGCGCGGAGAACAGCGTCGCGAGCGGGAGGTCAGCGAGCGTGTCGGTCGGGCTCACGCCGGGTCACTCCTCTTCGCCGTCGCCGTCGTCCGTCACGTCGGTGATCGTGGTCTCCAGCGCGGAGAACAGTTTGGAGACCCCTTCCGGCGGGTCGATGGATCCGGCCTCGACGTGGACGCGCTGGTCGTAGGTCCGCTCCACCTCCCGTCCGCGGCGAGTCGACGACTGATAGCTCATGTTGACCGACGTCTTCGTCTTTCCGTCGAGGAACCCGAGATCGAACCCGCCCTCCGACTGGTTGCTGAAGTCGAACTCGAACTCGCTGGAGCGCGAGTACGCCTCGACCGAGTTCAGCTTCACGTTGAAGTCGATCGTGACGGTCTCCACCTCGAAGTACGGGACGTGGATCAACAGAAGCAGCGGCACGGTCATCGTGTGGCTCTCGATCCGTTCGCTGCCGGTCTCCGGGTCGACTTCGCGGCGCTCGTAGGCGAAATCGACCGTCACCGGTTCCGCCTCGCCGACGACCGGTTCGGTGAACCCGACCGTCCGGATGAACTCCGCCGCGGTCATCGACGCGCTCGCGTTCGCCTCGACGGCGGCGCGCAACGGCGTCCCGATGACCTCCTCGTACGGTATCGATGCGAGCTCCGCCGGAAAGTTCGGACTAGGCATGGTACCACTACCCAATGTGAGTGTTTTAATATATACTTTACTATGATTTTAATAGACAATTAAAATCCGAACACGTGAATTCTTCTCCGGAGGGAGGAACCAGCCGACCGCGGACGATCCGCCGGTCCCGGTAGTCGGGGCCGCGGTGCCGAGCCTTTTGGTCCCCCTCGCCGTCTCCACGGCCATGACGGACCCGGACGTCGTCGTCCTGCGACAGAAGATCCACGGCATCGAGGGGAGCGACTACGCCGAGAGACTCCGCGATCGGCTCCCGGATCGCGAGGTCGCGCTCGCGCGGACGCCAGCCGAGGAGCGCGAGTACCTCTCGCGGGCGCGGGTCGCGACCGGCTTCGCGGCCGAGGAGGACGACCTCGCGGCCGCCGAGAACCTGGAACTCTTCGCCTGCGTGTACGCCGGGACGGGCCACCTCCCGCGCGAGGCGTTCGAGGAGCGCGGGGTCGCGGTGACGAACGCCTCCGGCGTTCACGGGCCGAACATCGCCGAGTACGTCGTCGGCGCGATGATCGGCCACGCCCGCGGGTTCCACCGCGCCCAGCGCCAGAAACAGCGCCGCGAGTGGCGCTCGTACCCCACGACCGAGGTGTACGGTTCCCGCGTCGCCGTCGTCGGTCTGGGCGCGATCGGCGAGACGATCGTCGACCGGCTCTCCGCGTTCGACGTCGAGACGGTCGGCGTCCGCTACACGCCGGAGAAGGGCGGTCCGACGGACGAGGTCGTCGGCTTCGACCGGATCCACGAGGCGGTCGCCGACGCCGAGTACGTCGTGCTCGCCTGTCCGCTCTCGGACGCGACGGAGGGACTGGTCGACGGCGACGTCCTCCGGACCATGCGCGCGGACGCCGTGCTCGTCAACGTCGCGCGCGGCCGCGTCGTCGACACCGACGCGCTCGTCTCAGCGCTCCGGAACAACCGGATCCGCGGGGCCGCCCTCGACGTGACCGACCCCGAGCCGCTCCCCGAAGACCACCACCTGTGGGGGCTCTCGGACGTCACGATCACGCCGCACAACGCCGGGCACACGCCCGAGTACTTCGACCGCCTCGCCGGCATCCTCGCGGAGAACCTCGATCGACTCGACGCGGGCGAGGAACTCCGAAATCGAGTGTTCTGAGCGGCCCTCGTCTGATCTGCCGTCCGGATCGTCGCTCAGAACGTGACTCGTCGGGGGTCCTCTTCGGTGAGCCGCCGCACGGTCAGGACGGGGACGCGACAGGTTCTGACGACGTTCTCGGCGACCGACCCGATGAGAAATCGGTTCTCCCCGTGTCGCCCGCGCGTCCCGGTGACCACGAGATCGGCGTCGATCTCGTCGGCGTACGAGACGATCTCCCTCGCCGGCCGTCCCTCGCGGACGCCGGTCACGACCTCGAGGTCGGCGTCGCGCTCCGTGCCGCTCTCGACCACGTTCGCGAGCGCCCGTTCCCCGTGGTCGTCGAGCGCGTTTCGGAGGTCCTCGCGCACCTCGTCGGGCGACGACTCGACCTCGCCGGTGTCGAGGACGTACAGCGCGTGGACCGTCGCGTCGAAGCGAGCGGCCACGTCGACCGCGACGTCGACCGCCCGACCCACGCTGTCGGAGCCGTCCGTCGCGACCACGATCGTGTCGAACATGGCCGACGGTTCGCCGACGCGGAAGTTAAAAGGGGGCGGTCGCGGGATCGGCGACGGGTCGCGGGGCGGGGTCGGTGGCGCTCCGCGGGTCGAAGTCGAGACGGTCCGCCGGGACGGACTCGATCCGTCTCAGGCTAAGAAGACGTGCCGGGGTCGGTCCGCGAGGACCTCCCGTCCCCACTTGACCGTCTCGCGGAAGTCGTCGGATCCGAAGAACTCCATCGCGTCGTCCCTCGCGCGCCACTGGCTGGCGATGAACATGTCGTTCTCGTCCTCGACGTTCACCATCAGGTCCGTCTCGAGGTGACCGTCCATCCCGGCGAGCGCCTCGCCCACCTCGTCGAACGTGTCGGTGAAGTCCTCGCGGTGTTCGGGTTTGACGGTGTAGAACATACCCATCGTCCCGAAGCCGGACTCCTCGCCGGCGCGACCCACGACGTCCGGCAACTCCGAGAGGAACCCGGCGGCGGTCTCGGCCGCCGAGGCGGTCTCCCAGAGGGAGACGACCGCGGCGCGGTCGGTGGAACGACCCCCGTACACCGCGGTCTTCACGTGCGTACCGTAGTGGTCGAAGTTGGCGCGGAGGCCCTGGACCTCCTCGAACAGTTCGTCGGCGTCGGCCTCGCTGTACAGCACCGTCGCGAACACGTCCTCGCCGTGGGGCTTGCCGGCGTAGATGTCGAGATCGGCGAGTTCGCCGCGGATCTCGTCGGCGTCGGCGGACCCATCCGCGTCGCCTCCGCCGTCACCACCGCCGTGGTGTCCGTGAGTCGAGTCGTCTTCGCCGTGGTGGCCGTGCGCGTCGTCCCCATCGTGGTGGCCATGAGCCGAGTCGTCCTCGCCGTGGTGGCCGTGCGCGTCGTCCCCATCGTGGTGGCCGTGAGCCGAGTCGTCCTCGCCGTGGTGGCCGTGCGCGTCGTCCCCATCGTGGTGGCCATGAGCCGAGTCGTCCTCGCCGTGGTGGCCGTGCGCGTCGTCCCCATCGTGGTGGCCATGAGCCGAGTCGTCCTCGCCGTGGTGGCCGTGCGCGTCGTCCCCATCGTGGTGGCCGTGAGTCGAATCGCCCTCGCCGGTCGGGACCGCCTCGCCGGCCAGGTACGCGCCGAGGTCGGCCGGCGGGAACCGACGGCCGACGTAGAACTGCCCGAACTCGCCGTACCGCGAGGAGGCCTCGTCGAAGCGCATCTCGTAGACGATGTCCTTGATGTCGGTCGGGTCGGAACCGAACAGCGTCACACCCCACTCGTGGTCGTCGAAACCGACGGAGGAGGCGATCACCTGCTTGATCTTCCCCGCGTACTCGCGGCCGGTGTCGCCGTGTCCGGACATCAACTCGGCGCGCTCCTCGAAGGAGAGGTCGTACCAGTTGTACTCCTCGCCGCGGCGCTTGCTCATCGGGTAGAAGGAGACGTACTCGTCGTCCGGCATCTCCGGTTTCAGCTTCCCCTCGATGTACCGGCGGAGTCCCTCGTCGACCGCCTCCTCGTCGCCCTCGAAGTAGTCGTCCGAGACGTACCCCGACACCTCGGTGACCGAGACGTACGACGACTCCTTCGTCGTGAACTCCGCGAGCGCGGTGTTCTCGAAGCCCCGCTCGATCGTCGACAGCTCGTCGAGCGTCGGGCGGAAGTGGATCGTGAGCAGATCCGCCTTGTGCCCGAGCACGGAGAAGAGCGCGGAGTCGCCGGCGTCGGCGGCCGCGAGCCTCTCACGGTGGAGCAGGTACGACCGGCCCTCCTCGACGGCGCGCTCCCGCTTCCGGTCGGGCGCGTCCCGCCACGCGTCCCAGTCGATCGACCGGAACTCGTGTAGCGCGAACCACCCTTCCTCCGTCGCTGGTGCCTCGACCATACCCGAGGTTGGGTCGCCGTGACTTAGGGGTTTTCGAGTCGGCGACGAGGTCGTGACGGGTCGACACCGACACCCCTTAGTCGGAGGGTCGCGACACGTGAACTCGAGGTGGGGTGGCAGAGCGGCCCATTGCGCCGGTCTTGAAAACCGGTAGCCTCACGGCTTCCTGGGTTCGAATCCCAGCCCCACCGTGAGCGCGTGACGCAGTTCTCGTCGCGCGCGTCTCGTGAAGCGGATTCGAATCAGAGAGCGGGAGGTGAGCGAGCGAACGGGAGCGACCGTGGTTCGAATCCCAGCCCCACCGTGAACGCGCGACGTGGTCCCGCGGTGCCGTCGTCTCCGATTCTGTGTGTAACTGGTAGTAGTTACGCCCGGCGGGGTTGACCCGGCCTCCTCGCAGTCGTCTGCGGAAGCGCCGTTTCGCCTGAACCGCGAGCGTACCGTCCTCGTTCGTCGACGTCCGGTAACACTCGCGTCCGGTGACGTATGGTATCAGGTGCCGCATTATCTTTAACAGGTTTCCGACCGATGTCGGAGGTAGGTGATACAGACATGAGCTACGAACTCGATCCGCTTCCGTACGATTACGACGCGCTGGAACCGCACATCTCCGAGCAGGTGCTCGAATGGCATCACGACACCCATCACCAGGGCTACGTGAACGGCTGGAACTCGGCCGAGGAGACGCTCGAGGCCAACCGCGAGGAGGGTGACTTCTCCTCGTCCGGCGGCGCGATCCGCAACGTGACCCACAACTCCTCGGGTCACATTCTCCACGACCTGTTCTGGCAGAACATGTCGCCGGAGGGCGGTGACGAGCCCGAAGGTGACCTCGCCGACCGCATCGAGGAGGACTTCGGCTCGTACGACGCCTGGAAGGGCGAGTTCGAGGCGGCGGCCTCCGCGGCGGGCGGCTGGGCGCTTCTCGTTTACGACACGTTCTCGAACCAGCTCCGCAACGTCGTGGTCGACAAACACGACCAGGGAGCGATCTGGGGCGGTCACCCGATCCTCGCACTGGACGTCTGGGAGCACTCCTACTACCACGACTACGGCCCGGCCCGCGGCGAGTTCGTCGACAACTTCTTCGAGGTCGTCGACTGGGAGGAGCCGTCCGCCCGCTACGAGCAGGCCGTCGAGCTGTTCGAGTAACCCGACAGCCGGAACGCGCCACCCCGCGCGTCGAATCCCGACGTTTTTTTCGAACCGCCACGGTCGCCAGCGGCGGCCGTTTGATCGTCCCCGAGTTCGTCGAGCGCGTCGAACATCGCCAGCGTTTACGCAACCGCACGCGTAGCCGACGGACATGCCGAGACCGAGATCCGCCTTCGAGGAGACCTTTCCGTGTGACTTCTACGAGCCCGCCGAGCTGTTCGATCCGGACCTGCTGTACACGATCCCGGAGATCGGGCGACTGCTCCAGGGGCTCGAGCCCGACGCCGAGATCGACGCGGACACCGAGGCCGTGCTGATCGACTGGGCGATCCCGTGGGTGATGGTCCACGCCGACGACATGGTCGTCGCCGAGCCGCCGACCGACGACAGTCCCGGATACTACGGGCTGGCGACGGATGCGGCCACCGGCTCTCCCGGCGACGATGCCGACGCCGCCGACGAACGGTGAGCGCGAACGCACGCGGCGAGGACCCGTCGGATCCGCCGACCCTGCTCGTCGCCGGCGGCGCGCGCGTCGACGCCGGGAAGACGACGTTCTCGACGGGGCTGCTCGCGACGCTCGCGGCGCGGGTCGGCGACGCGACCGGGGTGAAACCCCGCGCCGGAAACGATTACTGGTTCGACCAGGACGACGTCCGGATTGCCACCGGTTCCGGCCGACTGTACGGCAAGGACGCGCGAAAGCTCGCGGCCGCGAGCACCTGCCCGCTGGGCGCGTCGGGCGGTGAGGCCGTCGGTCACGACGAATCGCCCGCTCGCGGCGCGGTCACGCCGGAGTCGATCAACCCCCTCCACCGGCTGTGGCGACCGACGCCCGGCCGGACCGGAATGTTGGGAGAGTCGGATCGGACGTTCCTCTGTGACCGGGTCACGTCCCCGGCGGCCGACGGGGGCGGATCGCGGTTCGTGCTCAACGGCGCGGCCACGGACGCGGGGCTGATCCCGGAGACGCTCCGGGAACGTCTCCCGTTCGCCGACGCGGTCCGCGTCGATGACGTGGCCGAACTCGACGAGACGACCGCCGAGGCGTACCTCCCCGCGTTCGACCGGCTCGCGGAGCGCGTCGAGGACGCGGCCGTCCCGGTCGTCGTCGAGTCCTACGGGGACGTCGCTGCCCCGCTGTCCGTCGAGTACGACGCGGTCGCCGTCGTCGAACCCGGTAGGGCGCGGATCTACGCCGGCGACCGGTACCGCAAGGCCCGCGCGGTCGCCTCCGGCAGCCCGCGGGAGGGCAGCCTCGAGGAGCACACGGGAACGGTGACGGAGATGATCGAGCCGCTCGCGACGGCTCGGTTGCCCGCGCTGTCCGGCGGGGAGCGCGGCGATCCCGATGTCGTCGCGGATCGATACGAGCCGGCGTACGAGGCGCTGCTCGGGGCGGCAGCGACCGGAACGAAGGAGTAGGCCGATCCCGGCGTCTACGGCTCCAGCCGGTTGGGGTCGCGCGGGAACATGATCGCCTCCTTGATGTTGTCGAGGCCGGCGACCTGCTGGACGAGCCGGTCGATGCCGAGCCCGTACCCGCCGTGCGGGGGCGTCCCGAAGCTCAGCGCCTCGATGTAGAACTCGAAGTTCGCCTGCTCGACGCCCTCCTCTTCCATCACTTCGACCATGCGCTCCACGTCGTGTTCGCGCTGGCCTCCAGAGGAGAGCTCCTGGCCCTCGTAGATGAGGTCGAACTTCCGGGAGGCGATCTCGTCGCCCTCCACGTCCTGCATGTAGTAGAACTTCTCGTCGGGGTAGCCGACGACGAAGAAGGCGGGGTGCCCCTGCTCCGCGAAGTGCTCGCCCAGCAGTTTCTCGCCTTTGGTGTCGAGGTCGGTCGGGTCCTCCGGGAAGTGGCCGAACTCCGTCTCGAGGAGGTCGAGCGCCTCGTCGAAGGTGATCCGGGGGAAGTCCTCCTCGGGGACGGTCAGGTCCACGTCGAGCAGGTCGAGTTCGCGCTCCGCGTTCTCGACGACGGCCCGGATCGCGTGCCGGAGCGACTCCTCCTGGACGTCCATCACGTCGTCGTGGTCCTCGATGTACGCCAGTTCGACGTCGAACATCGCGATCTCGGAGACGTGCCGGGAGGTCGCGAAGTCCTCGGCGCGGAACGCGGTGCCGGTCTCGTAGACCGCCTCGTAGCCGGCCGCCATCAGGATCTGCTTGTACAGCTGCGGGCTCTGCGAGAGGAACGCGTCACGGTCGTAATAGAGGATCGGGAACAGCTCCGCGCCGCCCTCCGCGCCGCCCTTCGAGATCAGCGGCGTCTTGATGTCGACGAACCCCTCCTCGTCGAACCACTCCTCCATCGCGGTCATCAGCTTCGAGCGCAGCGAGAACACCGCGAGCGTCTCGGGCTTGCGGAGGTCGAGCGCGCGGTTGTCGAGCCGGGTCGAGAGGTCGACGTCGACGTCCTTCGATATCTCGAGCGGAAGCGGCGAGTCCGCCTCGTCGAGGACCTCGTAGGCCGTCGGCGCGAGTTCGACCCCGCCCGGTGCCTGGTCGCTTTCGAGCGGCTTACCGACGACCCGGACGACGTCCTCCGAGCCCGCGTCCTGAACGGCCTCGAACAGCTCCGGCTCCCGCTCCTCCTTGAAGACGACCTGGATGAGTCCCTCGCGGTCGCGCACGATTAGGAAGACCAGTCCGCCGAGGTCCCGGATCTCGTGGACGTGGCCCGCGATCGCGACCTCGTCCGCGTCCGGGTCGACCTCCGACGTGTGAATTCGCTCGATCATAGGGTAGCTTACCTCCGAGTGGCCGGGCGTCGGTCATAGGCCTGTCGTCTTCGCGTCGGAGCTCCGGCGTCCTCGCGTTGGTGAACGGGTCGTACGCGCGGATCCGGGCGGTCTCCCGGCTCACTCGTCCGCGTCGACCTCGGCGAGTTCGTCGCGGACGCGCGACTCGGCCCGGCGGAGCACCTCGCGGACGGGGATTCCCGTCTCGGCGGCGACCGCTGCCGCCTCGTCGTACTCGGCGCTCACGTCGTAGACGTCGCCGTCGGCGGTCGAGGCCACCTTCACCGACACCTCGTGATCGACCTCGTCGATCGAGAGCGTCGCGGTCTCGAAGGCGCGCTCGGCGATCCAGCGGTGGCTCGCGCCCGCCTGTCGCACGCCGAGGGTACCGGTCTCCCGAGCGAGCCGCTCCGCGACCGCCGCCGCGTCCCCCGGCTTACAGATCACCTTCACGAGGTGGCCCGGCCGCGACTTCTTCATCGTCGTCGGCACGACCGTCACGTCGCGAGCGCCGACCGCCGCGAGCGACTCCTGGAGGCCGCCGAGCACCTCCGGCGCCGCGTCGTCGAGGTTGGTCTCCAGAACGGCGACGTCGTCGTCGACGAGCCCGCCGGAACCGGAGCCGCGTTCCTCGATCGATTCGGTCCCCGTCCCGCCGTCGCCGACGACTGCGCGGAGCACGTTGGGATGGCGGTCGAAGGTCGCGTCGCCCGCACCGTACCCCGCGCCGTCGACGCGGAGCTCCGGCAGCGCGTCGACGGCCTCGGCGACGGCCCCGAGGATCGCCGCCCCGGTCGGCGTCAGCAGTTCGCGGTCGACCGGGCCGCCGACGAGCGTGAGGCCGGCGCGTTCCGCGATCCCGACCACCGCCGGAGCCGGAACCGGGTAGACGCCGTGAGCCATCTCGACCTCGCCGCCGCCTGCCGCCAGGGGCGTGGTGACGACGCGGTCGACGTCGAGATCGTCGAGGAGCAGCGCCGCGCCGACGACGTCGGCGATCGCGTCGTCCGCGCCCACCTCGTGGAAGGCCGTCTCCTCGAGGTCGGTCCCGTGCGTCGACGCCTCCGCCCGACCGAGCAGTTCGAAGGCTTCGAGCGCGGTCGACTCGACCGCGGCGGGCAGCCCCATCGACTCGACGACCTCGACGACCTCCGGGTAGGTCCGGTGGACGCCGGCTCCCTCGGCGTGCGTGTGTCCGTGGTCGTGACTGTGATCATGACTATGGTCGTGGTCGTGAGAATGGCCGTGGTCGTGATCGTGGCCGTGACCGTGAGAATGACCGTGAGGACTGCCGTCGCCGTGGTTCTCCCCGTCAGCGCCGCGGTCGGCGTCGTCCAACTCCTCCTCGAGAAGCACGTCGACCGTCGTCGCCCGGATCCCGTTTTTGGTCGTCTCGTCGACCGCGTAGCGGACGGAGAGTCGTTCCTCGACCGGATCGAGCGCCGCCGGGTCGGCACCGGCCGCGATCAGCGCGGCACAGATCATGTCGCCGGCCGCGCCGGTCCGACCGTCGAAAGCGAGCGTACGCATGGGGGTACGAACACGGCCGATGAATAAAGAGCCGTCCCACTCGATGCCGGCGCGACACCGGCCGTCGGATCCGAACCCACGGACGGATAGGTCGCCACTACACGGGATATCAATCACATTTCGAGAACGATACCGGTTCGTCGAACGTCGACGAAACGGCGAAGAACGTCTCTTTCGACCCGAATATGGATCAGGGACGTTCAGTATGTCTGCCCGCTGTGATTTCCGAACACCTAAGCCCGAAGTGGCCGAGTCGGGAAGTAATATGGACCATCCAGGCCCGCCGCAGTTCGTCGCCGTCGGCGACGCGATACAGTTAGCGCCACGCGACCCCGACCCCGAGGCCACCTACCGGTGGACGGTCACCGAGACACCGATCGCGAGCGAGGCGACCGTCGGCGACGGGGCGGTCGAGGAGTTCGTTCCCGACACGCCAGGACGGTACCGGATCACGCTGGAGACGCCCGCGGAACGCCATAACCTGACGATCCGCGTCTTTCCGGGCGACCACAGACCCACCGGCGAGGGGGCCGGCGGTGCCGGGGCCACCGGACGGAGCGGACACAGCGGGGAGAGCGGGTACGGCGGGCGGAGCGGCTCCGCCCGCAAGAGCGGCGGGCAGAGCGGCTTCGCCTCGGGCTCCGGATCGGGTGCGCGCGAGGAGCCGACGGAACACGAGGACGGCCGGCCGCGCGTCCGGCTCGACGCCGATATCGAGGGTGAGGAGGCGGTCGTCCGGGCGACCCCGACGCCGCACCCGGACTCGTTGCGAGATGCGAGCGACCTCGACGTGGAGTTCCTCCTCGACGACCGCGACGGCGTGACCCGCGGCGACGTGACGATCGAGGGCCGCGAGCTTCGCGTCCCGCTCGCGGCGATCGACGATCGGCTCCGCGTCCACGGGGTCGCAGTCGGCGCGAGCTACAGCGTCGCCGACGCGGTCAGCGTCGATCGGCTCGGCGACGGCGACGACTTCGGCGTCACGCGGCTCAACGACCCGCCGGCGTGGGCGACGGACGCCACGTTGTATGAGATCTACGTCCGTGGCTACGCGGCCGACGACGACGAGGCCGAGACGACCTTCGAGGCGCTCGAGAAGCGGCTCGACTACCTCGCGGAGCTCGGCGTGGACACGCTGTGGCTCACGCCGGTGCTCCAACACGACGGCGCGCCCCACGGCTACAACATCACGGACTTCTTCTCCATCGCCGACGACCTCGGCGACCGCGAGGATTACGAGGCGTTCGTCGACGCGGCCCACGACCGGGGGATGAAGGTGCTCTTCGACCTCGTGTTGAACCATTCCGCGCGCGACCACGAGTGGTTCCGGGACGCCTACGGAAACCCCGACTCGCCGTACCGCGACCGCTACGAGTGGCAGGAGTCGGGCGAGCCAGGCACCTACTTCGACTGGGAGCTCATCGCCAACTTCGATTTCACCAGCCTCGAAGTCCGCCGGCACCTCCTCGACGCCGCCGACACGTGGGCCGCGGTCGCGGACGGGTTCCGGTGTGACATGGCGTGGGCGGTCCCCGAGTCGTTCTGGAAGGAACTCAGAGAGCGGCTCAAAGCCGAGGATCCGGAGTTCCTGCTGTTGGACGAGACGATCCCGTACATCGCCGACTTCCACGAGGGGATGTTCGACGTCCACTTCGACACCACGCTGTATTTCACCCTCCGACAGGTCGGCCGCGGCCACGAGCCGGCCGACTCCCTGCTCGACGCGATCGAGGGCCGGGCGCGCTCCGGCTTCCCGGACCACGCCGCGTTCATGCTCTACTTGGAGAACCACGACGAGACGCGGTACCTCGTCGAGTGCGGCGACGACGCCGCGAAGGCCGCCGCCGGCGCGCTGTTCACCCTCCCGGGGATCCCGATGCTGTACGGCGGCCAGGAGCTCGGCCAACGGGGCAACCGCGACCCCCTCGCGTGGGATCACGCCCGCGAGGAGATCCGCGACCACTACGACGACCTGCTCGCGCTCCGCGAGGCGCATCCGGTCCTCGGCTCCGCCGGCGACCTCGCCCGCGTCGACTACGAGACGGCGGGGACGGCCGACACCGACGCCGCCGACGTCGTCGCCTTCGCTCGCGAGGGCGAAGAGACGAGCTACGTCGTGCTGCTCAACTTCGGATCCGAACCCGCCGTCGTCGGGATCGACGAGGCGGTCGACGCGACCGACCTCGTCTCAGGCGAGTCGCGGGCGGCGGCCGAGGGCCTGACCGTCGAGGACGTTGCGGTCTTCGAGGTCGCGGACTGATCGATCGGCCCGCTCGCCGACCGCCGTCTCACTGACCGCCGTCTCGTCGACCGACCGCGCTCCCGGTCCCCCGGTGAAAACGCACGGTGACGACGGGGTTTTAAACGCGGAGGCTGTACCATGAGATAAGATGGCACACCTCATCGCGGACGGCCCACGAACCGTCCGATCGACGGGAGGGACCCCTCGGAGCAACAGGCTTATTCCCGAACCGGGTGCAGGTACGGCTATCCCCCGCGAGGAACCATGAACGAAGTCCAACTCGAAGTGGCGAAGGCGTACCCGAACGACTCGGGGCGCGGTATCGCGCGACTCGACCCCGACACCCTGCTCCATCTCAAGCTCTCGCCCGGCGACATCATCGAGATCGAGGGCGCGGAGACGACCGCCGCGAAGGTGTGGCGCGCGGACCGCCAGGACTGGAACACCGACACGGTCCGCGTCGACGGGTTCACCCGTCAGAACGCCGACGTCGGGATCGGCGAGCGCGTCACGATCCGGAAGGCCGAAGCGGAGAAGGCCGACAAGCTCGTTCTGGCCCCGCCGGAGGAAGCGTCGGTCCAGTTCGGCTCGGATGCCGCCGGCATGGTGAAACGTCAGATCCTCAAGCGGCCGGTCGTCGAGCGCGACATCGTCCCCGTGATGTCCTCGACGAACCACCCGTTCATGCGCTCGCCGGGCCAGGCGATCCCGCTCATCGCCGTCGAGACCGAGCCCGACGGCGTCTGTCTCATCACCGAGGACACGGAGGTCGAACTGCGTGAGGAACCGATCTCCGGGTTCGAAAAGACCGGCAGCGGGATCACCTACGAGGACATCGGCGGGCTCCAGAGCGAGATCCAGCGCGTCCGCGAGATGGTCGAGCTGCCGATGAAACACCCGCAGATCTTCTCGAAGCTCGGGATCGAGCCCCCGCAGGGCGTGCTTCTTCACGGCCCGCCGGGAACCGGGAAGACCCTGCTCGCGAAGGCGGTCGCCAACGAGACGAGCGCCTCGTTCTTCTCGATCGCCGGCCCGGAGATCATCTCGAAGTACTACGGCGAGTCCGAACAGCAGCTCCGGGAGATCTTCGAGGACGCGAAAGAGGAGTCGCCGTCGATCGTCTTCATTGACGAACTCGACTCCATCGCGCCCAAACGCGAGGACGTGACGGGCGAGGTCGAACGGCGCGTCGTCGCCCAGCTGTTGACGATGATGGACGGGCTCGAAACCCGCGGGCAGGTGGTCGTCATCGGCGCGACCAACCGCGTCGACAGCGTCGACCCCGCGCTGCGTCGGCCCGGGCGATTCGACCGCGAGATCGAGATCGGCGTCCCCGACGAGGTCGGTCGCAAGGAGATCCTCCAGATCCACACCCGCGGCATGCCGCTCTCCGACGACGTCTCCTTGGACCACCTCGCCGACGAGACGCACGGTTTCGTCGGCGCCGACGTCGAGAGCCTCACGAAGGAGGCGGCGATGAAGGCGCTCCGGCGGTACCTCCCCGAGATCGACCTCGACGAGGAGGAGGTCCCCCCGAGCCTCATCGACCGGATGAT
Organism: Halorubrum cibi; assembly: GCF_900182635.1. Classification (GTDB taxonomy): domain Archaea; phylum Halobacteriota; class Halobacteria; order Halobacteriales; family Haloferacaceae; genus Halorubrum; species Halorubrum cibi. The sequence continues at coordinate 56,898 of NZ_FXTD01000002.1, forward strand.
CGTCAAACGCGACGACTTCGCGGGCGCGCTCACGGAGGTCGAACCCTCCGCGATGCGGGAGGTGCTCGTCGAACTGCCGAAGGTCTCCTGGGAGGACGTGGGAGGCCTGACCGAGGCGAAACAACAGGTACAAGAGTCCGTCGAGTGGCCGCTCACGACCCCCGAGAAGTTCGAACGGATGGGGGTGGAGGCCCCCAAGGGCGTGCTGTTGTACGGGCCGCCGGGGACCGGGAAGACGCTGATGGCGAAGGCGGTCGCCAACGAGACGAACGCGAACTTCATCTCCGTGCGCGGGCCGCAGCTGCTCTCGAAGTGGGTCGGCGAGTCGGAGAAGGCGATCCGCCAGACCTTCCGGAAGGCCCGGCAGGTGAGCCCGACCGTGATCTTCTTCGACGAGCTGGACAGCCTCGCGCCCTCGCGCGGCCAGGAGATGGGTAACAACGTCTCCGAGCGCGTCGTCAACCAGCTGCTGACGGAGCTCGACGGGTTGGAGGAGATGGGCGACGTGATGGTGATCGGCGCGACCAACCGCCCCGACATGATCGACCCCGCGCTGATCCGCTCCGGCCGCTTCGACCGGCTCGTGATGATCGGTCAGCCCGACCAGGAGGGTCGCGAGCGGATCCTCGAGATCCACACCGGTGACACACCGCTCGCACCCGACGTCAGCCTTCGGGAGGTCGCTGAGATCACCGACGGCTACGTCGGTTCCGACCTCGAGGGGATCGCCCGCGAGGCCGCCATCGAGGCGCTGCGGGACGACGACGACGCCGAGGAAGTGGAGATGAAACACTTCCGGCGGGCGATGGAGTCGGTCCGGCCGACAATCACCGAGGACATCATGTCCTACTACGAGGAGGTCGAACGCGAGTTCAAGGGCGGCGGCCGCGACGCGCTCCGAGACACCGGCGGCCGGGTCGGGTTCCAGTAGGAGTCCGCGTCCATCCTTTCACGTCGCCGACTCGGTCCGCCCGTTTCCGCGCCTTTTAACCGCCGCAACGGCAAAGACGCGGCATGGCCCAGCCGCGCGTTCCCGGCGACGACGACCACGCGCTCGAGCTCCCGTGTGGCGAGACCGTCGGCCTCGGGGAGTTGGACCTCGGAATGCGGGAGTTCGAATGCGACTGCGGCGAGACGCACGCGGTCGTGATGGACGTCCATCCGCCGGAGCGCTTCCTCCCCGAGTTCCTCGTCGACGTCCTCCGGGAGGCGATAGAGACGACGAGCGAGGAGATGCCGGAGTTCGACACGCCGCACCTCCTCGGCGTCGTCTTGGAGGAGTTCCCCGAGTCGATCGTCACACACGACGCCAGCGGCGACGGCGAGGTCGGCTACGCGATGGTGTGGGTGGCCGATTTCGACTCCCGCCGCCTCCACGAGGTGATCGTCGAACTCGTCGTCGAGCTGATGGAACACGCCGTCAGTCACGCCGAGGACGACGACGCCCTCTCGGAGTTCGAGCGGGAGATGATGGAGTTCGACGTGAGCGAGTTCGTCGAGCAGTACCGCGCGGAGCGCGACCTCGAAGCCGAAGATCCCTACGCCTGAGCGGTCTCCGATCCCGACGGGTGGAACCGGTCGGATCGGTCGCTAGCGGTCCCCTGTGTCCGACACGCGTCCGACTCGTGTCTCACTGAAACCTATACCGTCGGCGCGCGTACGTAAGACACATGCACACCCACGAATACGAGCAGATCCGCGGTGTGCTCGCCGACGCCGAGGAGCCGCTGACGGCGCGGGAGATCCTGGCGCTCTTGGAGGAGACGGAAGGGATCGACAGCCCGCATCGCGTCGCGACCGTGTTGGGACGGTGGGCGAAACGCGGCGAGGTGGACGTGATCGTCGGGCAGCCGTACCGCTACGAACTGAACACGTAGCGGTCACAGCGGTCGCTCCGCTCTCGCGAGCGGTCACCGGGGCCGCCGCGATCGGGAGCGACGGCCACGGTCGGTCCGAGTTCGGGTCGTTTAGCCACCGAGCGGAGCGCGGTGGCCGCTCTCGACCGAGTCGTCGGCGCCGATCGAGTGGTACCATGGTCCGTGTGGACGAGTGGCTTGCGAAAATCGCAAATAGCTTGCGAGATTCGTACTTTATCGTCGACCTTATTACGATGAGCGTACTCGGACGCGATAATGAGCGAGGACCGGACCATACTGCTCATCGGCAGCGGGCCGATCCAGATCGGACAGGCGGCGGAGTTCGACTACTCCGGAGCGCAGGCGTGTCGTGCGCTCCAGGAGGAGGGCGCGCGAGTCGTCCTCGTGAACTCGAACCCGGCGACGATCATGACCGACCCCGAGACCGCCGACCGGGTGTACATCGAGCCGATCAGCCCCGAGGCGATCGCGGAGGTCATCCGGATCGAGAAGCCCGACGGCGTCATCGCCGGACTCGGGGGACAGACCGGACTCAACGTCACCGCCGAACTGGCCGAGCAGGGAATCCTGGAGGAGTACGACGTCGACGTGATGGGGACGCCGCTCGATACGATCTACGCGACCGAAGATCGGGACCTCTTCCGTCAGCGGATGGAGAACCTCGGTCAGCCGGTCCCGAAGTCGACGACCATCTCCCTCGACGAGGACGAGTCGGTCACCGACTTCGACGAGGGCGCGCTCCGAGAGCGCGTTCAGGCCGCCGTCGACGCGGTGGGCGGACTGCCCGTCATCGCACGGACGACCTACACTCTCGGCGGGTCCGGATCCGGCGTCGTCGACGACTTCGAGGAACTCGTCGAGCGCGTCCGTAAAGGGCTCCGGCTCTCGCGGAACGGCGAGGTCCTCATCACCGAATCGATCTCGGGATGGGTCGAGCTGGAGTACGAGGTGATGCGCGACGCCGACGACTCCTGTATCATCATCTGTAACATGGAGAACATCGACCCGATGGGGATCCACACCGGCGAATCCACCGTGGTCACCCCCTCGCAGGTGATCCCGGACGACGGCCACCAGGAGATGCGGGACGCGGCGCTCGAAGTCATCCGCGATCTGGGAATTCAGGGCGGGTGTAACATCCAGTTCGCGTGGCACGACGACGGCACGCCCGGCGGCGAGTACCGCGTCGTCGAGGTGAATCCCCGTGTCTCCCGCTCCTCCGCGCTGGCCTCGAAGGCGACCGGCTACCCGATCGCCCGCGTCACCGCGAAGGTCGCGCTCGGCAAGCGGCTCCACGAGATCGACAACGAGATCACCGGCGAGACGACGGCCGCCTTCGAGCCCGCCATCGACTACGTGGTGACGAAGGTACCGCGCTGGCCCATCGACAAGTTCGACGACGTCGACTTCGAGCTCGGGACGGCGATGAAATCGACCGGCGAAGCGATGTCGATCGGTCGGACGTTCGAGGAGAGCCTCACGAAGGCGCTCCGCTCCTCGGAGTACGACCCCGCCGTCGACTTCGCGGCGGTCTCCGACGAACGACTGGAGACGGAGTACCTCGAGCGGCCGAGCCCGGACCGCCCGTACGCGATGTTCGAGGCGTTCGACCGCGGCTACGGCGTCGACGACGTGGTCGATCTCACCGACATCCACCGCTGGTACGTCGAACGGTTCGCGAACGTCGCCGACGCGACCGCGGCGGCCGCCGAGGGCGATTTCACCGCGGCCGCGATGGCCGGCCGGACGAACGCCGAGATCGCCGCGGTCGCTGGTGACGGCGGGACAACCACGGCGGTGGGCGACGTCGAGTCCGCGGTCCCCGAGCGCACGTTCAAGCAGGTCGACACCTGCGCGGGCGAGTTCGAGGCGTCGACGCCGTACTACTACTCGGCCCGGCTACCCGAGTTCCTCGCGGGGGCGGACACGGCCGGCGCGGCCAACGAGGTCCGCGTCGATCCCGACGTCGAGAGCGTCGTCGTGGTCGGCGGCGGCCCGATCCGGATCGGACAGGGCGTGGAGTTCGACTACTGCGCGGTCCACGCGGTCCGGGCGCTCCGCGAGCTCGGTATCGACGCGCACGTCGTCAACAACAACCCGGAGACCGTCTCGACGGATTACGACACCTCCGACGGACTCTTCTTCGAACCCATCTCTGCCGAGGAGATCGCGGACGTGATCGAGACGACGGACGCGGACGGCGTGATGGTCCAGTTCGGCGGCCAGACCTCCGTCAACGTGGGCGAACCGCTGGAAGAGGAGATCGAGCGTCGCGGGCTCGACTGTTCCGTCCTGGGAACGAGCGTCGAGGCGATGGATCTGGCGGAGGATCGCGACCGCTTCAACGTTCTGATGGACGAGATCGGGGTCGCCCAGCCCGAGGGAGGGACGGCGACGAGCCGCGAGGAGGCGCTCGATCTGGCCCATCAGGTCGGCTATCCCGTGTTGGTGCGCCCCTCCTACGTGCTCGGCGGCCGCGCGATGCGCGTCGTCGAGGACGACGCGGAGTTGGAGGAGTACATCGAGGAGGCGGTCCGTGTCAGTCCGGACAAACCGATCCTGATCGACCAGTTCCTCGCGGACGCGGTCGAACTCGACGTCGACGCGGTCGCGGACGGCGAGGACGTGCTGATCGGCGGCGTGATGGAGCACGTCGAGAGCGCCGGCGTCCACTCCGGCGACTCCGCCTGTATGATCCCGCCGCGCTCGCTCGCGGACGACACCCTCGAACGGGTCCGCGAGGTGACCGAGGACATCGCCCGCGCGCTCGACACCGTCGGACTGTTGAACGTCCAGCTAGCGGTGACGGGCGTTCACGATCCCGAATCGGACGCCGAGGTGTACGTCCTCGAGGCGAACCCCCGCTCCTCGCGGACGGTGCCGTTCGTCTCGAAGGCGACGGGCGTTCCGATCGCCAAGCTCGCGGCGAAGGTGATGACCGAGCGGTCGCTGGCCGACCTCGACGTGGATGAGCAGATCCCGGAACACCTGAGCGTGAAGGAGGTCGTCCTACCGTTCGACCGGCTGCCGGGCTCGGACCCGCGGCTCGGCCCCGAGATGAAATCGACCGGCGAGGTGATGGGCACCGCACGCTCGTTCGGGAAGGCGTACGACAAGGCCCAGGACGCGACCGGCAAGCCGATCCCCGAATCGGGCACTGCCGTCGTCGACCTCTCCGCGGAGGAGTTCCCGAACCCGGACACGGCGGACGGAGAAGCGCTCGTCGAGGGGTTCTCAGAGCACTTCGAGCTGTCGACGGCGACGGACCTCATCGAAGCGGCGCGGCGCGGCGAGATCGACCTCATCGTCTCGCGGCAGCGGGAGCTGTTGGAGGTGGCCGTCGAGGAGGAGATCACCTACTTCTCGACGCACGCGAGCGCGAGGGCGGCGCTCGAGGCGATCGATCACGCGAGCGACGATCTCGACGTGATGGCGGTGTCGGACCGGCCGAAGCGCGTCGAGAACTGGGGCGAGTAGCGCCGCTGGACGGGTCGCGTCGCCGGAACCGGCCGGACGACTGGCGAACAGGCGGCGTGACTTCGGTCCCGCGACGGGTCGCCACGCACCCGCCTCGACCGCCGCGGGGCGGCTCTCAGGTCACGGGGAGTCTGATGCGTCATTCCACTTGAACCGTCGTCCTCTTTCGTCTCGTCTCCACTCGACCGATCCGACTGAACTCCTCTCTGGGACCGGCTCTTCCGAAAGGACGGTATATCTCGCGTGTGAGCGGTACGAATCGCGTGATCATGGCACGAGTCGTGAGCGGCCTGGCGGGCCGCTCGCGGCTCGCGGTTACACCGCTTGAGCCGTCGCTCACTTCTTCGCTCGTATGGTGTGAAATCTCCGTCCAGGTGAAATATCCGTCCGTGACATCCCGTTCGTCCCGGCCGGCACTGGTACCTCTAACGAAGCGAATCGATCACGGCCAGTCGTCTCGGGAGGGTTCCTCGGGCTCTTCGGTCTTCTCCGGCGTTGCGAGGGTCCACCCGGCGGCCTCCGCGGCGTCCTCGACGTGGAGGAACTCCCAGTCCGTCGCCTCCGCGACCGCGGCGTCCTCGTCGTCGACGCCGACGAAGACGTGTCGGTCGGTGTCGAACTGGCTCCTGATGTTCTCCAGGCTCTCCTCGACGCCGCGTGGCCCGGAGAAGAAGTCCTGGCGCACGCGGTGTTTCCGGGTGAAGTTCGTGACGACGTACGTGGGCTTCTCGCTCACGACTCCCACGTACTCCGTCCACTGTCGAGCGCCACTGAACACGGCGTTCGGGTCGGCGAGCGCCTTCAGTGCCTCCAGTTCGAACGCCAACGTCATGTCGCTTGATCCGCCGCTGTCCATGCGTCACGTTTCGCATCGCGGGCGAAAACGACTTCGCTTCTCACGCGTGTCGCGAGTCGCAAGGAGATCGACGGGGGAACCGCAGGCGGATCACCGAGTTCGGATCAGAGAGCAATCGGTGAACTTCACCACGTCGCCATCCTCGAGATCGGCGGATTCCAGGGCGGTCCGCGGTCGATCGGCCAGTTCGGGGACGACCGCCTGCGTCCGCTCGTCGAGCTCGTCGTAGTGACGGACCCGCGCGTCGGACGGTACCCTCCCGGTTCGACGCAGCCGCATCCATCGTCTCTCCTCACGGATCGATGTATGCTAACGTATTTCATGAAATGTGGTAACTCGTTCATGCAGTTCACACAGCAGGTGCGCTCCGACGAACGGCCCGACGAGTCACGAGCCGCTCACGGAGTCCTCGCGTCGCGGCAGCGTGACCGTCACCACGGTGCCGCGGGGCTCGGCGTCCGCGGCCGTCGCCGATCCGCCGGACTGCTGGAGCACCCAGTACACGAGCCACAGTCCGAGCCCGCTGCCGTGATACAGCGCGTCGACGGCGCGCCCGGTCTCCAACACGTCGCGGTTCATGCCGTTCAGCCCGGGACCGTCGTCGACGACCCGGATCACCACCGCCTCGGCCGTCGATTCCACGGCGACCTCGACGGACTGTCGGTCGCGGTCGTGATGGACGATCGCGTTGTGGATCAGTTCCCTGATCGCCCGATCGATCCAGCCGGTCGCGGACGCGATCGCCTCGCCCGCGGCGGGCGTCGACGCCGAGACCGACGCGTTCGGGAACTCCGCGGCGGTCGCTTCGACCAGCTGATCGACGGTTCGACCGACGTCGACCCGCTCCGCAGTCGGTGGATCGCTCAGCACTTCGGTGATGTGATGAGCCTTCTCGCTCGTCGTCAGGAGTTCGTCGGCACGCGAGACGATGTCAGACGCTGCGTCGGCGGGGTCCGCGGGACCCGCGGAACCGTCCTCCGGAGAGTCGTACCCTCTCACGTTTCCGTCGGCGATCTGTTCCGCCCGGCCGCGGATCACGGTCATGGCGTTCCGGAGGTTGTGCTGGAGCACCCGGTCGACGACGCGGAGTTGACGGGACCGGTTCTCGCTGTCGGTCACGTCTCGAAGGACGCCGACGACCCCGACTACCTCGCCTTCTCGGTCCTCATCTGACGCCTCGAGCGGGTAGTAGCGCACGTCGAACGTTCGAGTCCCCCGATCCGGATGGGTTCGCGTCGTCCGGTACTCGATCGAGTGACCCCGGAGCGCGCGGTCGACGTGCCGTTTCACGTCGGGGAACTGGTCGGCGTCGACGACGTCACCCACCGTGAGTCCGCTCACGTCCGTCTCGTCGATGCCGTGATACGTCCGGTATTGTCGATTTGCGAACAGGAATTGCCCCTCGCGGTCGACGGCGGCTATCAGATCGGTCGCGCCGTCGATGGCGCGCTCGAACCGCTCTAACTCTCGTTCGCGCGACTTGATGTCCGTCACGTCACGACAGATCGCGAACGTCCCCGAGAGCTCTCCGTCCTCGTCGTAGTATGGATACCGCCGCGTGCTGAAGGTCGCCTCGCGCTCGCTGCGCTCGAACGTCGGAGAGACCTCGTACTCGGCGGTCTCTTCCGTTTCGAGGACTTCCCTCCGCCGGTCGTCGATCGTCGCGGCCGTCTCCGGATTCATGAACGCGAACTCGTCGTCCCCGTACAGCTCCTCGCGCGAGACGCCCGCGAACTCGCTTACGGCCTCGTTGAGCAGTTCGAACTCGCCGTCGCGGTCCTGTAACAGGATCGGCTCGTCCAACTGTTCGACGATGTCACGGTACTGTTTCAGCCGCCCCACCGCCGCCTTCCGCTCCGTGATGTCCGTCTGGATGGCGACGAACCGCGAGACGGTCCCCGCGTCGTCGAGCACCGGCGCGATCGTCTGGTGGGCGTGGTACTGCTCGCCGTCCTTGCGGCGGTCGACGATCTCCTCTTCCCACACCTCGCCCGTCCGGATCGTCTCCCACAGCGACTCGAAGTACTCGTCCGACATCTCCCCGGAGTTGAGTATCGCCGGCGTCTCCCCGATGGCCTCCTCGGCCTCGTAGCCGGTGTGTTCGGTGAACGCCGGATTGACGTACTCGATCGTTCCGTCGGTGTCCGTGACGTAGATCGCGTGGCCGGCCTGCTCGATCAGGTTCCGGAACGTCCGAAGCTCCCGGCCCCTGTCGCTCTCGGTGCGCTCCCGGAAGCTGCCGGTGTAGACGCGTCTCCCGTCGACCTCGTGGTCGTGAAACCGGACCGAAAAGGAGTGAGCGCTCCCGTCGGCGGACGCGAGTGGGACCGTGACGTCCCCTTCGCCGACGAGACGCTCCGGATCGTCGAGGCGCGCACGGATGGAGCGATCGCGTTTCTCGGCGGTCGTTTCCGGAACCAACGACGCGAGCCGTCGACCCGAGAGGTCGCTCGCGGCGTGCTCGAGGACCGATTCGACCGCCGGGCTCGCGTAGACGACCGTTCCTTCCTCGTCGAGTGAGATCACCGGGTCGGAACTCCCCTCGACGAACGACTCGAAGAACCCGTCTCCGAACGAGTCCGGCCGGTCGGCGGGGGCGTGAGATGGCATTGTCGATCCGTCAAGCGAGGGCGACGTGAAAAGGTACTGGCTCCCCTCGGAGACCGGGAACGCGCTCCAGGCTTCCTCCCGGAGCGCCGGTCGATCAGTGTTCGGTCGAGGCGGCGAGGTCGTCGACGGCGAACCCGGGTTCCATCAGGAGTTCCTTCTGCCCGCTCACGTCACGCTTCTCGCGCATCAGCTGTTTGAACGCCGACTGCGGAGAGAGGTCGCCGATGAGCACGCCGCCGACGACGCGGCCGTCCTTCAGCGCGACGCGACGCCACTCGCCCTCGTCGGTGGTGGCCTCCACCGAGTCGTCGCCGAGCGTCGGGTGGCCGAAGGAGAGGAAGGGGAAATCGAAGTGCGTGATGGAGTACGAGGAGACCCACTTGAAGGGCTCGCTGCCGTGGTCTATCATGTTGTGTGCGGCGATCGTCCCCTGCTCTTTGGCCGACCCCCAGGCGCCGTTCTGGGCGCGCTCGCCGAGGACCGTGTCGTGGAACTCCGTGATGTCGCCAGCGGCGAACACGTTGTCGACGTTCGTTCGCATGTACTCGTCGACGATGACGCCGTCGTCGGTCTCGATGGGCGTGTCCTCGAGGATCTCCGTGTTGAAGTCCAACCCGATCGCCACGCCCGCGAAGTCGCACTCGTACCGCTCGCCGTTCGGGTCGACGGCCGCCACCACGTGACCGTCGTCGTCGACCTCGAAGTGGTCGACGCCCGAATCGAAGACGGGCTCGACGCCGCGCTCGCGCATCGCCTCGTGCATGATCTCCGCGCCTTCGTTGGAGAGGGCGTAGCGCCACCAGGAGTCGCCGCGCATCAGGTACTTCGCCTCCACGTCCTGTGCGCCGCAGATCGCCGCGAAGTCGATGCCGAGCAGCCCCGCGCCGACGATGACGCCTCGGTCCGCGTCCTCCACGCTCTCCTTGATCTTCCGGGCGTCCTGGAACGTCCAGAAGTGGTGGATCCCCTCGGCGTCGGCGTTCCCGACGGGGAGCTGCTGGGGCGTTCCGCCGATCGCCAAGAGCAGCGAGTCGTACTCGATCGTCTCGCCCTCGTGGGTCCGGATCGCGTCGTTCTCGACGTCGACGTCGACGACCAGCGTGTTCAGTCGGAGGTCGACGTCGTGGTCGTCGTACCACGACTCGTCGTGGATCGAGATGGGCGCCTCCGGGAGCTTCCCCTTCGCGAACTCCTTTATCAGGATCCGGTTGTAGAGGGACTCCCCCTCCTCGGTGATGACCGTGATCTCGGCGTCAGGCGCTTCCTCGCGGAGGGTCTCTGCGGCGGAGGCCCCCGCGATCCCGTCCCCGACGATCACGTACGAATCGCTCATGGACGGCGTTTCGGATTGGGGGTTAATGTGGATTGTCATCCGCGTTCAGAACCGTGATAGTCCCTCGCTCCCTCGCCGTTTCGACGTTCCCGACCGGTCGATCCGGCTGGCCGGCCGGCGGATCGCTCCGTCGTCGCCACAGATTCAAGGCCGTCGCCGCCCAACGACGCGTATGAAGATCCGGCAGAACATCCGCCACTGGGCCGCGAAAAAAGCGCTCACGACCCCGGTGGTCGGCGACGTCGCCAACGACAAGCTCGTCGACCTCCACACGAGCATCTTCCTCAACAAGGCCGACGAGGAGCGTCGCGAGGAGCGGAGAGAGCACCTCGACGACTTCTTCGACGCGACGATGGACGCGTACGTCGCGGCCCTCGAGGCCGGCTTCCCGGAGGCCGAGGCCCGCGAGATCACTCACGTCCAGGCCAACTTCGACTTCTTCAACCACGGCTGGACGGAGATGATGGAGATCCCCGGCGACGAGCTGGAGGAGCACTACCGGCGGTACGAGTCGTTCTTCACGGAACACGGGATCACGATCGACGACCCGCTCGGCGAGTTCCGCCCGGCTGGCGGGATCGCGGACGCGCCGGAGACCCCGGAGCGACTCGAGACGGCGGAGTACGAGAACGCGCTCGCCGGCTTCGCCGACGACGTGTACGTGGAGACCGACGACGGCGAGACGGTCGTCGGCGGCGACACCGAGGAGCCCGAGGAGGTCGACCCCGCCGTCGCGCCCGGTCTCGACGAGGACGAGGCCAGCGCCTGAGGGGCGGAGACGGCTTCGCCGCTCCTACCCCCACTCGAAGCCGGATCCCCTTCCGAACACCTCCGTCTCCGCGTCCGCCACGGCTCCCACGTCCGCCACCGCCTCCGCGGCCGCGACCCCCGCGGCGATCCGCGCCCCCGGCGACCCGCCGAACCGGTCGAGCCGGCTTCCGGGACCGGCGTACGCGACGCCCGGAAGCCCCGCCTCGCCGAGGTCGATCGGGACGCGCTCGCCGGGGCGAGCCACGACGGCCGCGGCGGGATCGCGCGCGACCCGGAACGACCGCACCTCCTCCGACGAGAACGTCGGAAACAGATCCTCGAGCGCCGATAGCCACCGATCTCGAACCGTCTCCTCACCCCCGTCCTCCGCGCCGTCCGCGTCCTCGGCCGACCCCCCGCGACCGACCAGATACGTCAGGTGGTCGCCCCCGTATCGCTCGGGTGAGAGCAGGTTCGTGTGAGCGAACAGCGTTCCGAAGGGGGCGTCCTCGCCCGTCGAGAGCGCCCCCGGCTCCACCGTCACCCGCCACGCGTCGACGATCGGCTCGTCCGTCGCGACGAGCGCGCACGTCCCGGGGATCGCCTCGACGCCGGGATCGACTCCCGTCACGTCCCGGAGCGTCGACGGGCCGGCGGCGACGACGACGCCCTCGCAGTCGACGACGCGGCGGCCCGTCGGCGTCTCGACCATCATCGGGATCCCGTCTCCGTCGCCGCCGTCGCGGTCGTGGTCGCGGTCGACGCCGGAAGCGTCGACTCCGGTGACCCGGCTCCCGGTCCGGACCGCCTCCTCCCCGATCGCCTCGACGAGCGCGTCCGCGAGACGAGCCGTCGAGCCGTCGACGCAGCCGACCGCCATCCCGTCGCGGTCGTGCCCCTCCCACGACCGGAGCCACTCCGCGAGCCACGCCGCGGAGACGTCGCCGGCGCGGTCGCCGAACTCGGCCCGAAGGACCGGCTCGACGTACCCCTCGTAGGTCGCCCGCGACGCGCGGTCGGTGACGAACGCCTCGACGGTCGTCGTGTCGAGGTCGGTTCGGGGGTCGGATCCGGCGTCGCGGTCGTCATCGTCGTCGTGGCCCCCGTCAGCGTCGTCGAGATTCCGAACCGCCTGGGCGAGGCGCCTCGCTCGTGCCGCGTCGACGAGGCCGGTTCCCGGATACGCCAGCCGCTCCCACGGGGCGTCGAGCGGGTGGACGGCGCCGTCGCGGTAGCGGGCGGTTCGGCCGCGTCGCCACGCGATCCGGTCGTCGAGCCCGTGGTCGGCCGCGAGCGACGTCAGGGCGTCGTCGCCGCGCGAGAGGTAGTGCGGGAACCGCTCGACCGGGTCGCCGGCGGTGTCGACCGCGCGCGCCCGCCCGCCGACCGCGTTCGTCGCCTCGAACAGCCGGACCTCGTGGCCCGCCTCGCGGAGCCGAGCGGTCGCCGCGAGTCCCGCGAGCCCGCCGCCGACGACGCCGTACATACGGGCTAGGAGGGGTCCTCGTCGGTAAGTGTGTTGCGGGAGTCGGGCGCGTCCGCGGGATCGAGCGAGTCGGGCGGATCCGGTGAATCCGGCGGACGAGGCGGATCCGGTGAATCCGGCGGGCGAGGCGGATCGGCGGGGCCGTCCCCCCCGTCGCCGAGCCGGTCCGCGAGGAACCGACGAACCGCCTCCGGAGGGTCGTCCTCGCGGTCGCGGAAGACGGCCAGCCCGGCGCGGTACCGCTCGGCGTCGTCACGAGTCGTTGCGGGCGCGTCGGCGGGTCGCTCCAGTTCGAGCTCCGCGAGGCCCGTCTCCTCCCCGGTGTAGGCGAACCCGCACTTGTAGAGCGCCTCGTAGGCGAACGGGTTGTTGACCGCGATCCGGACGCGCTCGTATCCCGCGTCCGCGAGCCACGAGACGGTCCGCCGGACCAGATCGGGACCGAGCTCCTCGCCGCGGCGCGCGACGTGGACGGTGACGTAGCGGAGCCGACAGCACGCGGGGTCGGTGCGGTCCGGCGAGAAAGAGACCGCCGCGAGCACGTCCGTCTCGAACGCGTCCGGGTTGACGGTCTCGGGGACGGATTGCGCGGGCTCCCACTCGGGGGCCGCGTCGGAGCCGTCGACGGTCCGCAGGAACGCCTTGCCCGTGTCGCCGACGACGAACTTCCCGGCGTACGCGAACGCCCGGTAGTCGAGTCGACACGTCGCTCCCTCGCCCGGCGCGCCCGCGACCGCGAATTCCGTGCGATCCGATACCATGTTCGTCGCTACGGGCGGGGGGACGTAAACGGTCCGGGCGGTCGCGGCGGAACGCGACCGGGAGCGTGCGCGGCGGCGACGTGGAATCGCCGGCGTCGACGGGGTACCGCCGGCGGCCGTATCGATCCGGACCTATAACTCCGCGCCGGACGCAGTGCTCGCCATGTACGGCCTCGGCGACGTTCGCTTCTTCGACCGGATCGCGCCGCTGTACGACCTCGTCATGCCGCCCGCGAGCGGCGCGGCGCTCGCGGCGGGGTTCGACCGCGCGGAGCGACCGATCGACCGCCTCCTCGACGTCGGCGGCGGCTCCGGGCGCGCGTCGGCCGCGCTGACGGGACCCGATATCACGGTCGTCGACGCCTCCTCCGGGATGCTTCGGCGGGCCCGGACCGCCCGCGGGCTGTCGGCGGTCGCCGGCGACGCGGGGCGGCTCCCGTTCCGAGACGGTTCCGTCGACGCCGCCATGGTCGTCGACGCGTTCCACCACCTGCCGGACCGCGAGGCCGCGCTGGGAGAGATCGTGCGAGTGCTCGCGCCCGGCGGCGTCCTCGTCGTTCGCGATTTCGACCCGGCACACCCGCTCGGGCGGCTGCTCGTCGCCGGCGAGCACGCGATCGGAATGAGGTCGCGGTTCTCGACGCCCGACGCGCTCGCGACCGACATGGCGGCGGTCGGACTCGATCCGGCGGTCGTCGACCGCGGCTTCGGCTACACCGTTTCGGGCGTTCGGGTCGACGAGGAGGCGTAGGAGGGTCGAGAGCGGACGGCTCGAGAGCCGGCGGGTCGATATAGAACGGGACGATTCGGGGGTCCCAACTAGTCCTGCGGGTGTCCGTGCGCGTGGTCGCTCTCCTCGCCGTGGTCGTGGCCGTCGCCCTCGCCGTGGTCGTGGCCGCCGCCGTGGTCGGCCCCGCTGTCGTCCGTCTGGCCGAGAACCTCCGCGCCCTCGCCGTCGATCATGTCCATGTTCTTGAGGTTATCTCTCTCTTCGAAGTCCGCGACGGCCTCCATCACGTCCGCTTGGGTGATCGTCATGCGGTCCTCGGTCAGCGCGCCGAGGACCGCTTCCCGAAGCACCATCCGGAGGTCCGAACCCGTGAGCCCGGTGGTCCGGTCGGCGACCTCCTCGGGGTCGAAGTCGGCGATCTTCATCTCGCGGGTGACGACTCTGAGGATGTCCGCGCGCATGTCGCGGTCGGGTTTGGGGAAGTTGACGATCTCGTCGAAGCGACGCCACGCGGCCGCGTCGAGCTGGTCCGGGTGGTTCGTCGCGCCGATGAGGAGCACTTCGTCGCGGACGAGCGACACCTCGTCGATCGACTTGAGCAGCGTGTTGACGGCGCGTTTCAACGCGGCGTGTTCGTCGGATCGGCGCGTCTTCGCGACCGAGTCGAACTCGTCGATGAAGAGGATACACGGCGAGAGCCGCTTCGCGACCTCGAAGGTCTTCTCGACGTTCTTCGCCGTCTCGCCGAGGTACTGGCTCGTGATCATCGACATCTTCACCTCGACGAGCGGGATCCCGAGCTGGTGGGCGAGCGCCCGCGAGACCGTGGTCTTCCCGGTGCCCGGCGGGCCGACGAACAGCAGCTTCCCGATCTCGCGGAGCCCGATGCTCGCCAGGTACTCGCGGTGTTCGATCGCCTTGACGATCTTCTGGATCTCCTCCTCCTGATCGCCGGTCAACACGAGGTCGGCGAGCGTGGTCTCTATCTCCTCGGGCGCGCGAACGTTGACGAGGTCGAGCATTTCGCCGTCCTCGTCCTCGTCGAAGTACTCCTCGAGGAGCGCGTCGATCCAGACGCGGTCCGCCTGGATCGGCCGGACGCTGTCGCGCGCCTCCTCGTGGGAGACGGGTGCCTCGAGGCCGTCGACGGCCGAGAGCGCCGCGACGAGCGTGGGGTTCGAGCCGATCCGGTCGTCCTCGGCGTGATCGCGGTACCACTCTAACCCCATCTCGGGCTGGGTGAGCGTGATCTCGCCGGAGAACTCGGTGTGCTGGGTGAAAAGCAGGTCCGAGACCGCGTCCCAGGGCCGCTCGACGCCGGTCGCCGTGCGGGTGCTGGCGTCGGTCGCCTTCAACGGTCGCTCGACGCCGCCGGGAGCGTCCTCCGCGGCGTCGGCCGACCAGAACACCCGCCGGAACCGGGGCGGGAGGTCGTTCTCGTCGAGGTCGCGGTTCTCGCTGTAGAAGTGGGTGGTCAGAACGAACTCGACAACGTCGAGCGCCGGGTCACTCATCCCCGTTAGGTAGCCGCGGCACGCGTTTAAGCGCGTCGAACCGCGAGTCGAATCGGACCGGTTCCCGCTCGTCGCACCGTATCGAACGCTTATTAGTCTCGGTGTGAGACGGGAACGTATGAGTTCCGACGACGCCGAGGCCCCCGATCCCGCCGGCGGGGGCGCCGACGCCGACATCGACCACGAGAACGCCGCCCAGGACGTCGTCGCCGTCGACCCCGACGACGCCCCGCAGGGAACCGTCAACCGGCTCGACGCCCACACCGGCGACGGGATCCGCCACCGGGCGTTCACCTGCCTCGTCTTCGACGGCGACGGCCGGATCCTGTTGGCCCAGCGCGCGCCGACCAAGCGCCTGTGGGACGGCCACTGGGACGGCACCGTCGCCTCACATCCCGTCGAGGGACAGTCCCAGGAGGACGCGACCGAGACGCGACTCGAGGAGGAACTCGGGATCACGCCCGACCAGTACGATGACCTCCGAGTCACCGATCGCTTCGAGTACAAGCGCTACTACCCCAACGAGGGCGTCGAGTGGGAGGTGTGTGCGGTCCTGAAGGTCACCCTGTCCGACACCGACCTCGATCCCGACCCCGCGGAGATCGGCGGCCGGATGTGGGTCGACTACGACCACCTCCACGAGAACCCCGCGCTGTACCGCCAGCTCCGGCTCTGCCCCTGGTTCGAGATCGCGATGCGACGCGACTTCTCGTAGCAGTCGACGCGTTTTCGGCTTCCATTCCCTCTTCCACCCGTCGCCGAGAAACCACGAGTTGAAGGCGGAGCCCCGACTCCCTCCGGTATGACCGTCGTCGTCGTGTTTGCGAACCCGCCCCGCGAGGGGCTCGTCGCGACCGGGCTGGCGGAGTCGACGCCGCTCTCGACCGCCGAGGCCGCCGAACTGTACGAGGCCGCCCTCCGCGACGCCGTGCTCGCGGTCGACCGCTCCGGCGGCGACCTGCTCGTCAACTACCCGGACGAGGAGGCCCTCCCCGAATCACACCGGACCGACACGCCGCCCGAGGCCGAGCTCCGGACGATCGTCGCCGACACGCTCGGCGGGACGGGCGACGTCCGCTTCGAGCGACAGGTCGGGTCGACGTTCGGCGCGCGCGCCGGCAACACCGTCACGCACCTGCTCCGCGAGGAGAACGCGGACTCGGTCGCGGTCGTGAGGCCGACCGCGCCGCTGTTCTCGCGGACGGTCGTCGACTCCGCGGCGATGAAGCTCCGGACGAACGAGGTCGTCATCGGGCCATCGACCCGCGGGCGGGCGTACTACGCGGGCTTCACTGAGCCGATCGACTTCGAGGGCGCGTTCGACGCGCCCGCGCTCCCGACGCTCGCCGCCCGCGGGCGCGACGCCGGGCT
The DNA here is from genome assembly GCF_900182635.1 of Halorubrum cibi. Classification (GTDB taxonomy): domain Archaea; phylum Halobacteriota; class Halobacteria; order Halobacteriales; family Haloferacaceae; genus Halorubrum; species Halorubrum cibi. The sequence continues at coordinate 73,663 of NZ_FXTD01000002.1, forward strand.
CGACGTGGAGTTCGTCCAGTCGCTCCCCTCGCTCGAGACGCGCGCGGACCTCCTCGACACGATCCCGCTGCTCCGGGCGCGCTTCGCCGCCGAGCGGATCGTCCCCGACTATACCGCCGCCTTCGTCCACGAACACGGCCTCGACGTCGTCGTCGAGGACGGCGAGGAGCGGATCGTCCGGGATTGATCGTTCGGGATTGATCGTCCGGAAGGAGCCGGTCGTTCGGGACTGATCCGGGAGTCCCGTTCCGCGCCGTCGACGCGGCCGCTACGCCGAGTAGCCCGCGAGTTCCGCGAGCAGGTCCGCGATCCCGTCGTCGTCGAGTTCGGCCGCGAGCGACGCCACCGCCTCACGGTCGGCCCGGTCGGTCGCCGCGCGGACGACGACCCGCTGATCGCCGAGCGGGACGAACACGCAGCCGAGTCGTTCGGCCGTCTCACGCAGACCGAGGCCGGCGTCGGCCTCGCCCGCGAGCACCCGCCGGACAGGGCTCTCGAACGCCCGGAGCGTCAGCCCGTAGCCGTCGATGCGGTCGGTCAGGTCGCCCCGGGAGTCCCCGCGCTCCGCCGCGAGGTCCTCGAGCGCGTCGTCGAGACCTCGACGCAGTCCCGTCCCGGTCGGACGGTTGACGAACCGGAGATCGCGGTCGACGAGGTCCGCGAGCCCCTCGACGCCCTCGGGATTCCCCTCGGGTACGACGATCCCCCACTCGCGGTCCCACTCGCCGAGCGCGACGCTGTCGACGTCGCGGTCGGTCGGTCCCGCGGTCACGGCGACGTCCGGGACGCCGTCGCGGAGCCGGCGGTATCCCTCGCGTGAGCCGACCGGGAGGTATCGCGGGTTCTCGAGCCGGTCGAGGAGGCGGTTCACCGCGGGATCGTCCTCGCCGACGCCGAGCAGGGTCGGCGGGCGGACGTCCGGCGAGAACAACTGGACCGTCACGGACTCGCCTTCCTCCAGGTACTCGGTGTCCGGGTCGACGGCGACGACGCCGTCGGCCTCGACGAGGCTCGTCGTCGCGCCGGATCCCTTGTCGACGGGGTAGACGAGCGGCCGGTCGGGATCGCCCGCCGGCCCGTCCGCGGCCGCGTCGTCCGCCGATCCACCATCGGCCGCGCCGTCCGCCGACTCACCATCGGCCGCGCTGTCGTCTCCCAGATCGAGCAGGCCCACGGGCATCAGCCGGAGCCGCCCCTCGCCGTAGCGCTCGCGCAGAGCCATCCGCCCCTCGACGGTCGCGGTCCGCGGCTCCGGGAGTCCTGCGGCCTCACGGACCGCCGGCGCGACGAACGTCCGGAAGATCGTCAGCGCGGAGACGGGATAGCCGGGGAGCCCGACGTAGGCCGACTCGCCGCCGTCCTCGCGGTCGAGCCGCCCGATAAGCATGGGCTTTCCCGGCTTGACGGCGACGCCGTGGAGCAGCAGGTCGCCGCGCTCCTCGATCACGCGGTAGATCACGTCGACCGCGCTCGCGGAGGTCGACCCCGACGAGAGGACCAAGTCGCACTCGTCGGCTGCCTCACGGAGCAGCCGCTCCATCTCCGCGTAGTCGTCGCCGGCGTGCGGGTAGAGGACGGGCTCGCCGCCCGCCTCGGAGACCCCCGCCGCGATCGTCGTCGAGTTCACGTCGTAGATCTCCCCGCGGGAGGGGTCGAGGTCGTCGCCGGGGCGGACCAGTTCGTCGCCCGTCGAGACGATCCCGACCGTGGGCCGGCCGCGGACCGGGACCTCGTCGACCCCGAGCGCGGAGAGCAGCCCGATCTCGCGGGGCGTCAATCGCGTTCCGGGGCCGAGCGCGCGGGCCCCGGCGGCGATGTCCGCGCCCGCGGCCATCACGTGGTCGCCCGGCGCGACCGACGTGCGGAACGCGATCCGGGCCGGTCGATCGTCGCCAGCTCCATCGTCGCCAGCTCCATCGTCGTCGCTCCCGGCGTTTCCGCCGGTTTCGCTCCCCTCGGCCGGCCGCTCGTCCGTGCGCTCGACCATCACCACCGCGTCCGCGCCGTCCGGCATCACCGCCCCGGTCGACACCTCCGCGCAGGTGCCGGGCTCGACGGTCACCTCGGGGGTCGCCCCCGCGTGGACCGCGCCGACGAGGTCGAGCTCGACCGGGTCGGCCTCGTCGGCCCCGAACGTGTCGCGGGCGCGGACCGCGTACCCGTCCATCGACGCGCGGTTGAACCCCGGCACGTCGATCGCGGCGTCGACGCGTTCGGCGAGCACCCGACCGCGGGCCTCGTTCAGGGGAACGGACTCCGGATCGGGCGAGAGGTCCAGCGACGCGATCGCTTCGCGGGCGGCCTCCGGCTCGGCCAGGTCGCGGAACTCCTTGCGCTCCGTCATTCCGTCACCTCCCAGAGTTCGACGTCGACGACGTCGCCGGCGTCGAGGCCCTCGCGCGGCTCCGGCACGACGACCCAGCCGTCCGCGAGCGCGACGCTCGAGAGGACGCCCGACCCGCTCGCGCGGGTGGGCGTCGCGACGTACGGAGGGTCGTCCGGATCGTGGTGGGGGTCGTCCTCGCCGTTCTCGCCGTCTCCGCTGTCCGGTCCCTCCCGCGACAGCTTCACCCGGGCGAACGTCCGCGTGCCGGGTTCGCTCGCCACCTTCCGGTCGAGTCGCGCGCGCCGGGTCGGGAACGGGTCGGGGGTCGTCCCGCCCACCCGCTTCTGGACGGGCCGGAGGAACTGGACCGCGTTGACGATACAGGCCACGGGGTAGCCCGGAAGCGAGACCACCGGCGTCCCCTCGACCCGGCCGAGACACACCGGGTGGCCGGGTTTGAGCGCGACGCCGTGGACGAGCACCTCGCCGAGGCCGTCGACGACCTCCGGGAGGAGGTCGCGCTCGCCGACGGAGGAGCCGCCGGTGGTGACGACGACGTCGGCGTCGAGGTCCGATTCGATGGCGGCCGCGAGCGCGTCCTCGTCGTCGGTGACGACCTCTCGGTATCGCGGCTCGCCGCCCCAGCGCTCGACCAGTCTGGAGACCGTCAGCCCGTTCGTCTCGATCACCTCGCCGGGGTCCGGATCGGACTGAACCAGCTCTTCGCCGGTCGGGATCACGGCGACGGTGGGACGCTCGCGGACGGCGACCTCCTCGAGGCCGACCGACTTACACAGCCCCAGGTCGGACGGGCGAAGCGTCTCGCCCGCCTCGTAGAGCCGCTGTCCGTCCGCCACGTCCTCGCCGGCCGCGCCGACGTTCTCGCCGCTGGCGACCGCGTCGAACGTCTCGACCTCGTCGCCGAGCGTCTCGACGTGCTCGATCATCACGACCGCGTCCGCGCCCTCGGGGAGCGCGCTCCCCGTGTGGACGCGGACCGCCTCGCCGGGCGCGACCGACCCGTCCTCGCGGTCCCGCTCCCGCAGGACCGCGGGCGACCGGTCCGACGCGCCGAAGGTGTCCTCGGCACGGACCGCGTACCCGTCCATCGCCGCCCGGTCGTACCCCGGCACCGGCGCGGGCGCGTCGATCGGCTCCGCGAGGACGCGACCGTCGGCGTCCGCGAGGGGGACCGTCTCGGTCCGGCCGTGGGCATCGGCGGCGTCGAGCAGCGTCGCGCGCGCCTCCGCGACGCGGGTCCGCCGTTTGAACCCGGCCTCGTGTCTGTCGTGGCTCATGGCCGTCCGTTTCGACTCCGCGGGCAAAAACCCCGCTTCCCCGGCGACGTCGCCGGCTCAGAACCGCGCCTGTCGCCCGCCCGGAGCGCCGGACCTATCGGAACCACGAGAGCACCCGCCCGAACCGGTGGACTCCCTGTGAGAGGCCGACTCGCGTCATCGAGGCGGCCTCGCTCGCGGCGCGAACCGCGGCGGTCGTCCCCCGGTTCGCTCCCGTCCGGGCGTAGTACCCGGATTTGCGCCCGGCGGCGATCAGGTAGTGTCTCGCCGCCATCGGGACGGGCGCGCGCTTCCCGCTCGCGCTCGTCGTCCCCTCGCGGATCGCCGCGAGCACGTCCTCGGCGGTCACGTCGTCGACCGACGAGCGGCCCCGGACCGTCAGCTCGGTGAACGCGCGGCCGACGTAGTTCAGGTGGTGGGCGTCGCTGGCGGCGACGCCGGGGTAGCCGTGAAGCGCCGCGAACCGCCTGGCGCGCCGGTTGCGGTAGCCGGTGAACAGCCAGGCGTTGAACACCTCGATGGCGTCGACCTCGTCGACTGCGTCGTCGCCCGCGGCTGGGTCGCCGCGAGCGTCCTCGCCGCCGTCGGACCCCGGCAAGGGGACGTCGCGTCTGCGGACGCCGTGACGCGACCGCTGGAAGGGGTGGGGGACGATCGCGACCCCGCCCCGGTCGTGGATCCACGCCACGGTCGCCGCGTACGACTCCCCGCGCGGCGGCATCCGGTCGACGCCGACCGCGAGCAGGTGGCCGTCCGCGGTCGACACCTCGACACCGGGGATCCCGATCAGCCCGTATTTGGGGGCGAGCTCGGCCGCCCGCTTCGACTCGCCCATCGTGTCATGGTCGGTGATCACGACCGCGTCGAGGCCGATGTCCGCGGCGTGTTCTAAGATGAGATCGACCGGCTCGTGGCCGTCGTAGCTGTCATCGGAGTGGACGTGCGGGTCGATCCTCACGGTGACGCTGGACACGCCCCCGGATAGGCGGGCGGTCGTATATAAGGATCCGATGCGGGGACGCCGCGGATCCGTCGCGAAACGACCCGTCGCGGAACGGAGCGACCCCGCCCGCTAGTCGAACAGCCCGCGGATCCGGTCGACGACCGACGACTCCTCGGCCTCGGCCTGCTCCTCCGCGCGCTGCTGCTCGCGAAGCTCGCGCAGCGCGGCGGCCTGATCGTCGGTCCCCTCGCCGCTCGCGGTCTTCGTCTCGCCGCCCTGGAGCCCCTTGAGCTGTGAGACCGCGTCGTCGACGGTGCCAGAGGTCGTCCGGGTCTCGGTCGCGGACCCGGCGAGCGCGTCGCTATCGATCTCGGCGTCGTCGACGACGGTGGTGTTCAGCTCCAGCCGGCGGCCCGTCGGACGCTCGACGCCGCCCCAGGTGAGCTCGGCGTCGTCGAGCTCACGCTCGATGTCGGCACGGACCTGCTCGTCGGTGACGGTCTCGGCTCCCGACTCCGGATCGCCGCCCGACCCGACGTCGCCGGCCGCGCCGCCGGCCGCCGCTCCGCCGGCAGCCGCCGCGCCCGACGCCTGCTCGACGCGGTGGGCGACGAGCGCCGCCCCGGTCGCGCCGATGACGGCGACGAGCCCGACGCTGTACAGCGCCACGACCTGCGCGCTGTAGTCCGGCGGTTCGGCGACGTTCCAGTCGTGCGGGTACACGCGGACGAACCACCCGACTGCGGCGAGACAGATCGCCGCCCCGCCGCTTCCGAGATAGAGCATGCGGCGGTCCACCGGAAGGAGGACGACGACGCCGAGGAGCAGTCCCGGTAGGCCGAGCGCGGCGGCGACCGCGGCTACCTGTCTGACCGAGTAGGTCGAGAGGGTGTTCGCCGGCAACGTCGCGCTGTAGAGGAACACGGCGATCCCGACGATCCCCAGACCGAGTCCCACGAAGAAGAGACCGAACCCGGCGTACACGTCGACGGCTCGGTCCGGGTCGCCGATGTACCGTCGGTAGTAGCCGAAGAGCGGGTTCGTCTCGCTCTGGTCGCTCATGTCTCGTCGTTTCCGCCGAGTCTAATGACTGTTGCCCCCGCGAGTCGATCCTGCCGGGAGCCCGCGAGTCGATCCCGCCGGGAGCCCGCGATCGGTCCCCTCGCGTTCCGTACTCAGCTCGCCGGCTCCATCTCCTCCCAGCCGGCCGCGTCGCCGCGCAGCAGCGACCCGACGATCCAGACGACCTCGTCGACGCCGCGGTCCGCCTCGAGGTCACCGCGATCGACGCTCTCCACGAACCGATCCAGGTCGTCGAGGTCGATCCGCCCGGAAGTCACCGCGCCCGTGATCGTGTCCGTGTCGCTTTCCAGCACGCCCAGAAGATCGGCCCCGTTCGCTCCCATTTCAAATGATACTACAGAACGAGTTAATATATTAGTATCGGTTCATACAGCCAAGATGTTCGTGAGGGATCCCCACGAGAACGCTCCCCGTGACCCTTGTGTTTTTCACGGCCGGCGTCCACGGCTCACCCGAGAGACCGTGTCGACCGAGTGCCCGCGCTGTGGATCCGCGCTGACGACGTTCACGCTCGGCGGGGCCGAGGCCGTCGGCTGTGACGCCTGCGGCTACGCCGGCGTCGAGGTCGACCACTCCGGCGAACCCCGCCTCGTCGAGAGCTGGGAGGAGGCGCTCGAACGGTTCGGCAGGGAGATCGAGGACGGCGGGGAATCGGAACGGGAGAACGCGGACGAGATGGAAGCGGAGCGGGAGAACGCGGACGATGAAGACGCAGACGCGACGGAAGGGGACCGCGAGAAGACGGAGCGAGAGGAGTAACGCATGCCACCGATCGAGATCACCGACGACCACCGAGAACGCATCGAGCGCCTGCGCGAGGAACTGGCCGACCGACACGCCGGGCCGTACGCGACGGTCGGCACCGAGGAGGTGCTCGGGTACCTGCTCGACCTCGCCGACGCCGTCGACGACCCGGACCGTTCGGCCGACGCCGACCGCCTGGCCGGCCGGGGGGACGGCTCGAACGCGACCGGCGACGGCGACGGGGATCGCTCCCCGTTCGACCGCGAGGCGGCGCGCGCGGCGCTCGAAGAACGCAACCGGCGACACGGAGACCCCGAGGACGCGGACCGCTCGGACTTGTACTCCATCGCCGCCGAGTTCGACGTCTCGGGCCGCAGCGACATGACCAAGGGTGAACTCGTCGAGGCGATCCTCGACGCGGCCGCCGAGCTGGCGGTCGATCCCTTCGCCCGCGTCGACGTTGCGGTCCCCGACGCCGCGGACGGAAGCGGCGACGACGAGACGGAGTCGGCGGCGACCGATCCGGCGGACGACGAGAGCGCGGACGACGACGGGGCGGGCCCGGAGGGTGCCGGCGACGACACGGCGGGCGCCGCCGACAACGAGGCCAACGATGCCGACGGCGGTGCCGGGCAACTGAACGCGATGATGAGCCTGCTCGACACTCACGACGACAAGTGGCGGAAGGGCGACGGCGACGCGCGCTACGAGGTCGAACTGCCTGACGGAAGCGTCGAGACGGCCCGCACCAAGGACGACGTGCGGGCGCTGTTGTTCCGGAACTACTGATCCATGGGACTGATCACCACGCTCCGCAGATGGATCGGCGGCCTCCTCGGTTCGGAGCCGGAGGAACCGGACGACGCGACGGACGAGGAGACGGCGGAGTCGGAGCCGGAGGAACCGGAGGACGACCGGCTCGACCCCGATGCCGTGACCGAGACCCGGTCGACCGCGACCGACGACGCGGTCGACAAGCTCCGGTCGGTTCGGGAGGAGGCGGCCACGGAGGAGGCGACCGGCGACCGAGAATCGGTTGATCCCGCCCTCGGCGACGACGATCAAACCGACTCCGCCGGCGACGGGAAGCGTTAGGTTCCGAGGGCCGAAGGGATCGACATGACCATCGATCAGGAACACGTCGCGCGGACGATCGAACTCGCGGAGGAGGCGGTCGAGGACGGAAACACCCCGTTCGGTGCGCTGTTGGTCGTCGACGGCGAGGTTCGACGGGAGGCGAAGAACACGACCCTGACCGACGACGACGTCTCCGCTCACCCGGAGCTGAAGCTGGCGCGGTGGGCCGGTCGCGAGCTCTCGGCCGAGGAACTGGCCGACTGTACGATGTACGCGAGCACCGAGCCGTGCCCGATGTGTACCGCCGCGATCCACTACGCCGGGATCGGCCGCGTCGTCTTCGGGGTTGCCGGCGAGACGCTCCACGAGCTCACCGGCGGGGCGATCCCGATCCCCGCCGCCGAGGTGATCCGGCGAGCGGACGGCGAAGCGACCGTGGAGGGGCCGATCGCGACCGAGGCCGCGATGGCGGTCCACGAGGCCTTCTTCGGAGCGTGACGGGTGGGACCGAGGACGACCACGACCCGCCCCGCGTCACCGCCATCGGCGCGGCCGCGGTCGACGAGTGGTACGCCGTCTCGAACCTCCCGGAGCCGGACGGCGGGGCGTACGCGAGCGAGGTCGAGACCGCCCCGGGCGGGGTCGGAGCGAACGTCGCAGTCGGCCTCGACCGGCTCGGCCGCGACGTCGGACTCGTCAGCCGGGTCGGCGACGACGAGTACGGGGACCTGGCGCGTTCGTGGCTGGCCGAGAGCGGCGTCGACGGGTCCCGGGTGGCGGTCGGGGACGAACCGACGACGCGCTCCGTGATCCTCAGCGCGCCGGACGGCGAGCGCGCCATCGTCACCGCCGGCGAGAGCTTCCGCGAACTCCGGCTCGATCCGCCGACGCTCGAGTCGATCGTCGCGAGCGAGGTCGTCTTCATCACGGCGTACGCGCCCGACCGGGTCGCGCGGGCGGTCCTCGATCGGGTCCTCGACGTACCCGAATCCGACCGCCCCGCGCTCGTCTTCGACCTCTCGGGGCCGGTCGAGGAGCTCGCCGGGCGCGGGACCGAGCCGGAGACGGTCTACGGCTACCTCCACCGCGCCGACCTCTTCGTTGCCGGCGGCGTCGCCGCGCCCGCCTACTTCGGCGGGCGCGAGGCGGCGATCGACCGGCTCAGGGCGGTCCGCACGCCTTCCGTCGGCCCCGCGGTCCTCACCCACGGCGCGGACGGGATGACCGTGGTCGCCGAGGGCGAATCGACACGGATCGACGGGTTCGACGTCGACGTCGTCGACACGACCGGGGCGGGTGACGCCTTCCTCGCCGGACTGATCGACCGGTGGCTCCTGACCGACCGCGAGTCCGCGGGCGGGCGAGATCGGACTGACCTGCTCGACGCCGTCCGGTTCGCCGCCGCGGTCGCCGCGATCAACTGTACGGAGCGGTTCACGCAGACCGGACTTCCGACTCGCGAGGCGCTCGAGGCGTTCCTCGCGACACGCGACGTCGATCTTCGGTGATCGATCTCGTAGGGCCCCTCGTCGTCGGTCGGGCCTCGTTCACCCGTCTCCGAACGAGATCCGAACCGCCTCGCCCGCCTCGAGGTCGCCGGCGTCGACGACGTCGTCACCCGTCGCGAACCCTCCGTGGAGGTGTTCGTAGCTCCGGTCGACCGCCTCGACTATCACCTTGGTGTCGCCGACGACCGGCATGAAGTTCGTGTCACCCTCCCACCGGGGGACCACGTGTGTGTGTAAGTGATCGACGGAGCCGCCGGCCGCCCCGCCGCCGAGGTTGAGGCCGGTGTTGAACCCGTGGGGGTCGACCGCGCGGCGCGTGGCCGCGAGGGTCGCGGCCTTCAGCCGGGCGTGGTCGAGCATCGTCGCGTCGTCGAGGTCGGTCCAGTCGCGGACGTGGGCGTCCGGGATCACCATCGCGTGTCCGGGGTTGTACGGCGCGTTGTTCAACAGCACGTAGTTGTGATCGCTTCGCGCGACGACGCGGGCCTCGCGGGCGTTCTCGCGCCCGGGAAGGACACAGAAGGGACAGCCGTCGATGGGGTCCTCGTCGCGTTCGACCCACTCGATCCGCCACGGGGCGTAGATCTGGTCCATGGTCGACACTCGGCGTGCCGACGCTTCAAGGGCGGCGATCGGTGTCGCCTCCGGGATGACCCGAGGCCGTCCGAGACGGCTAGGAGTTCACCGACTCGAGATACGTCGTCACGACCATCCGTCCCTTCCGGGTCAGCGCCGCGCCTCCCTCGCCGTCGACGACGAGTCCCGACTCCCGAAGCGAGTCGAGGATCATCGACGTCCGAGTGGCGTCGCCGGTGACGACCTGCGAGACCGACGCCTCGCCCCCGGCCGAGTATATCGACACGAGGACCTCCAGTTCGTCCTCGGTCGGGTCGAGCTCCTCGACCTCGGTTTGGACCTCCTCGTACTCGAGCCTGATGTACCGACCCAGCACGTTGAGGGTCCGCTCGTCGGGGACCGTGACGATCGACGTGACGGTCCGGCTCTCCGGAACGTGCCGGAAGACGAGCGCCGGCCGCCGCTTTCCGGCGAGCGTTCGGGTCGTACGGTCGTAGTCTATCACCGTCGAGAGGTCCACCGAGAACGGCTCGTCGGTCCCGACGAAGCCGATCTCCCCGGGCGACAGCGACAGCCTCGCCTTTCGGTCCGTCGCGTCCGTGACTCGCCCGCCTACCTTCGCCGGGTGCCGGACGGTCACCGTCACGTCCCGCAACAGCGCCTTGAACAGGACCCGGATGAACCGATCCATGTCGTCCGGCTCGCCCTCGACGAGGGCGGTCGAGCGCGTCCCTCCGCGTTCGTACGCGAGCGTAACGCTGTCGCTGAAGAACGATCGGAGGTCTCCCGGAACGGTCCCGACGACCACGTCGAACACCCTCGAGAGCGGCGCCGTCGTTCGCGTGTCGCCCGTCACGAGCACGAGTCGGCGCTGACTCAACAGCACCCGGCCGCGGACCGGCTCGTCTCCCCCGACGTCGGACGTGTGTACCCGCCCGACGAAATCGGCCACCACCGATTCCTCCATCGACCGCGATTGGGGGACCTCCGTATTTAGGCTTACCCGTACCGTCTCAAAACTGATATTCCATCGAGCACCGAGACCATCATCGACCCGGTACTCCCCGGAGTCGCGGGAGCCGTGGCCCCCGCTCCTCGGAGTTTCGGCGAACGGGCGTCGGGTCACTCGTTGTCGAGCCACGGGAGGAACAGCAAAGCCTAATGAGGTGGGGGTTGAACTCACGGCTGATGCCCACTGTAGAATACCTCAACTACGAAGTGCTCGACGACCACGGTTGGTCGATGGACGACGATGACCTCTTCGAGGAGGCCGCCGACGCCGGCCTCGACGCGGAGGACTACGGATCCCTCGAGGTCAACCAGGGCGAGTACATCCTCGAAGCGGCCGAGGCGCAGGGCTACGACTGGCCCTTCTCGTGTCGCGCCGGTGCGTGTGCGAACTGCGCGTCCATCGTCAAGGAGGGCGAGATCGAGATGGACATGCAACAGATCCTCTCGGACGAGGAGGTCGAGGAGAAGAACGTCCGACTGACCTGTATCGGCAGCCCGGCCGCCGACGAGGTCAAGATCGTCTACAACGCGAAGCACCTCGATTACCTCCAGAACCGCGTCATCTAACCACACCGGGTCTTCCCGTGCGACCGCACGGATCGACCTCGATCGCGCCGAAACCTCCCCGTCACGTCGGTGGCGTCCCGTCGGATCTCTTCGGGTCGCCCCGTCTCGACCTGCCGATCCCGGACACCCGGGATCGGCGGGCGAGCACTTCCGCTACTCGATGAACGCTCGGACCACGTCCTCGAGGACGTTCCTCGCGACGTCGGCGTCGGCGAGAGCGATCGACTCGTCGACCGTGTGCGCCTGATCGAGGTCGCCGGGCCCCCACGTCACCGCCGGAATCTCGGCGTCGTTGACGAAGTTCCGCGCGTCGGTGGCGGCCTCGATCCCCCACGGCTCGCCGACGCCGCCGTCCGCGCCGACCGCCTCCGCGGACCCGTCACGGAGGCTCGTCGCCAGCGGGTGATCGACCGGGATCGACGAGGAGGCGTACGTCTGGATCCGCGTCCACGTCGTCTCGACGCCGTGTTCCTCCCGCACCCGATCGAGTAACGCCTCGACCTCGGCGTCGACCGCGTCCGGATCCTCTCCGGGGAGCACCCGCCTGTCGAGGACGAGTTCGGCGTGGTCCGGGATCACCGCGAGGTTCGAGTCGGTCCCCGCCTCGATCTCGGTCACCGTCGCGAACGCGCCGCCACAGAGGGAACCCTCGCGCTGGCGGAGGTCGGCGTCGTACTCGTCGATCGCATCGAGCAGCGGCCGCGCCTCGTCGATCGTGTTCGTCCCGGCGTCGGGCTGGCTCGCGTGCGTCGCCATGCCCTCGACGGCGATCCGGTAGACCGAGAGCCCCTTAGTGCTCGTCGCGACGCGGAAGTCGGTGGGTTCGAGCACGATCCCGTAATCGCCGTCGAAGCCGCGTTCGAGGAGGGTCCGGGTGCCCGGGTCGGCGGTCTCCTCGCCCATCGCCGCGTGGACGACGACGGAGCCCGACAGCGAGCCCGATCGGATCTCGGGTGCCAGGTCGCGGGCGACGAGCATCGCGAGCGCGACGCCGGTCTTCATGTCGGCGCTTCCTCGGCCGTAGAGCCGACCGTCTTCGACGGCGCCCCCGTACGGATCGGTCGTCCACGCCTCGGGATCGCCCGCCGGAACCACGTCGAGGTGACCGTTCAACACGACGGTCGGCCCGTTCTCACCCACGCGCGCGCCGACCTGCGGCCGGTCCGGGTCCGGCTCCTCGAGCAGCGTCGCGTCGATCCCTTCCTCACGGAACCAGTCGGACACGAACTCGGCGGCCGCGCCCTCGTTTCCGGGCGGGTTCTCCGTGGGGATCCGCACGAGGTCGCAGGCGAGACGCTCGAGTTCCGCCGAGCGTTCCGAGGCTGAACGCTCACTCACGAGCCGTCACCCGAGCGGAAGTCGTCACGTTCGGTCGGGCGAGTCGATCTCCGTCGCCGCTGATCGGCGGGTCGTGTGCGCTCATCGTCTTCGATTCGCGAGCGACGGTCGATAAAGCCCTCGGGCGGCGAGCGGGCGTCGGCGAAGCAACCGAGCGGGACGGACGGCGGGATCGGAGACGATCCGTCGGCGGCGGCCGAAGCGGGTCGATCGTTTAAGTAGGTGCGTACAGACACGAGTAGACATGCGTGTTCCTCGCTCGAACGGTGACGCGACGGGAGGGTCGCGATGGTAGACTTCGTCGTCTCCGGCTCGCGCCTCCTGCTCGCGCTGGTGTTGGTCGTCGTGAACGGTTTCTTCGTCGCCTCGGAGTTCGCGTTCGTCCGGATCCGCTCGACGTCGGTCGAGCAGCTCGTCGAGGAGAATCGCCCCGGCGCGGACACGCTCGAGGAGGTGATGGCGAACCTCGACAACTACCTCGCAGTGACGCAGCTCGGGATCACGCTCGCCTCGCTCGGTCTGGGGTGGGCCGGCGAGCCAGCCGTCGCCTCGCTCATCGAACCTCTCCTGGAGTCGGTGCTCCCGGCGAACCTCATCCACTTGGTGGCGTTCGCGGTCGGATTCAGCTTCATCACGTTCCTCCACGTCGTCTTCGGCGAACTCGCGCCGAAGACGATCGCGATCGCGGAGGCCGAGCGGCTCTCGCTCTTCGTCGCGCCGCCGATGAAGCTCTGTTATCTCCTGTTTTACCCCGGGCTCGTCGTGTTCAACGGGACGGCGAACGCGTTCACCAGTCTGATCGGCATCCCTCCGGCCTCCGAGACCGACGAGACGCTCGACGAACGTGAGATCCGCCGAGTGTTGGCTCGGGCGGGCGAGGCGGGCCACGTGGCCGACGCGGAAGTGGAGATGATAGAGCGGGTGTTCGAGACGGACGACACCCCCGTAACCGAGATCATGGTCCCGGGGCCGGACGTGGTGACCGTCCCCTCCGACGCCTCGATATCGGCGCTTCGAGAGACGATCCGTGAGGTCGGACACACGCGCTATCCGGTTACCTCCAGCGACGGAGAGGAGGTCGTCGGCTTCGTCGACGTCAAGGACGTCCTGGTCGCGAGCGACCCGGACGGTGACGGAACCGCGACGGCCGGCGAACTCGCACGGGAGGTGGTGCTCGTCCCGGAGACGACGACGGTCGCCGAGCTCCTCGTGCGGTTCCAGGACGAGCACCAACAGATGGCGGTCGTGATCGACGAGTGGGGCGCCTTCGAGGGGCTCGCGACGATCGAGGACGCCGTCGAGGCGGTCGTCGGCGATCTCCGGGACGACTTCGATCTCCACGAGCCCTCGATCCGGCGATCGGGCGACGACGGCTACGAGATCGACGGCGGCGTGTCGCTGTCGGCGGTCAACGACACGCTCGGCGTCGACTTCGAAAGCGCCGAGTTCGACACCGTCGGCGGGCTGGTGCTGGACCGACTCGGTCGACCGCCCGAGGCCGGTGACGTCGTTCCCGAGGACGGGTACACGATCGAGGTGCTGGCGGTCGACGGCGCGCGCGTCTCGACGGTCCGGATCCGCAAGGAGGAGTCGTCGGACGGAGAGACGTAGCGTCTCGCGATCGGTCGATGCGCCCCTACGCGGGACGCTCACACGCCCAACCACGAGTCGTAACGGTTATCAGTCGAAACGGGATACGTGAGGGTGCGTGTCCGGGTTAGGGTAGTGGACTATCCTTCAGCCTTGTGGAGGCTGAGACGCGGGTTCGATTCTCGCACCCGGACCTTCTGAGGAACGGAGTGACGAAGAAAGCCGGAAGCCGGGGATCGATCGGAGAGGACACACGCAGCGAAGCGAGCGGGTCCGACCGTGGGTCGTGGTCGAGAACGGTGTCTCAGGCCGTCTCGAGGTCGGCATCGGATCCCCTCCCGCCTTCGTTCGTGGCCCGTCTGTAGTTTCGGACGAGCAGGCTCGCGAACAGCACGCCGCCCGCGGCGCGCATCAGGAGGTCCGCCGTCAAGGTATCCAGTGAGACGGCAATCCCCGCCGTCGCGAGCGCGCCTTGGGCGGGTAACAAGAGCATCGACGGGATCGACAGGAGGACGGCGGAGGATCCGAGCAGTAGACGTCCCCCGCGACCGACGTGGGTCCGGTAGTACCCGATGATGGCCACTCCCAACCCGTACACGCCGGCGAACACGGCCACGACGGGGACGATGACTTCCGGAACGAAGAACCCGAGGTCGAGGACGTCGGCTCGAGTGATGACGGCCGATCCACCCAAGGTGTCCCCGCCGCGAAGGAGGAGGATCCCCGGGGCGAAGACGAAGGCGAACGGGACGAGGATCTTGTTCAATGAGAGCATGAACGCCAGTTTCCCGGTCTCGAACGGGTCCGATTTCGCGATCCCGGCGGCGGCGTAAGCCGCGACCGCGACCGGTGGCGTCACGTCGGCCATCAGCCCGAGGTACAGGACGAACAGGTGGGCGGCGAGGATGGCAATGCCGAACTCCGGGATCGTCGGTCCGAGGAGGACGATGATGATGATGTACATCACCGTCGTCGGCATCCCCATTCCGACGACGACGGAGGCGACGCCGGCGAGGACCAGGAGCAACACCAACGATCCACCGCTGACGTCGAGGATCAGGGCCCGAAGGCTCCCGCCGAGTCCGGTGATGTTGATGATCCCGGGGATGACGCCCGCGGCGGCGACGGCGATGACGATCACCGTCGCGGTCCGCGCGCCGTTGTCCAGCGATTTGAGGACGAACGTCAGGAAGCTCCCGGCACGGGTGGAGGCGACCTCGCGACCGACGGTCCCGTCGAACCACGCGGCGGCGTCGTAGACGTCGTCGTCGAGCTCGAGAAGCGGTGCGTCTCCCCGCGGACGGATCAGGAGGAACAGGACGCTGACACCGATGACGACGACGCCCAGCGATCCGGCTGCCGCACCGAGAGCCGCCCCGATCGAGAGCCCGCTGCCGCCCTCGCCCGCGAGGAGACCGAGCGGGGTCGTGCCAGTGAGATACAGCGAGGCGACGACGGCACCGAGCGCCGCGGCGATGGCGCCGCCGAGGTACGATCCGGTTTCCTCGTTATACGCCGCGACCGCGGAGACGAGGGCGACCGTTGCGATAATCGTGAACCACCCGGCACGGCCGATCGAGAGCCGTGCGAAGACGATGTAGTAGAGGAGCAGGCCCAGCGGAACGAGATAGAACCACCCGTGTCTCATGTGCGGTCCGATGTCCAACAGTTCGGCTCGGGGGAGCCCGCCGATACCGTGTTTGGCTGCCTCGAAGTGGACCATGACCCACATGCCGAAGAAGAACATGACGGCCGGGATCGTCGCGGCGATGATGACGTCACGGAACGGTGTGCCGGTGAACTCGACGATGAGGAACGCGGCGGCCCCCATCACGGGCGGGAGTATCTGTCCGCCCGAGGACACCGACGACTCCACGGCACCGGCGAACTCCGGCGAGTACCCGGACCGCTTCATCAGGGGGATCGTGAGCGCACCGGTCGTGACGGTGTTGCCGACCGACGACCCCGAGAGCATCCCCATGAAGCCGGAGGAGACCACGCTGGCCTTCGCGGGACCACCCTTCCGCGTACCGGTGATCGTGTACGCCAGATCGATGAACCACTTCCCCGCGCCCGACATCTCGAGGAACGCCCCGAAGAGGATGAATATGTAGATGAACCGTACCGAAACGCCGACCGGGAGCCCGAGGATCCCCTCGATGGTGTACCAGAGGTTCTGAACGAGCTGGTCCCAGCGGAGTTCCCTGATCGAGAGGAGACCGACGACCGGAGCGTCCCGCGGGATGAGGAAGCCGTACCGACCGTACACCATGAACGCGGCGACCAGACTCATCAACAGCAGTCCCAGCGAACGCCTGGTCGCCTCCAGAACGAGCAGAACGGCCAGCACGCCGAGCAGGTACGCCAACGGCCAGTTCGCGAGGGGACCGACGGCGAGGGGCTCCAACGCCGGGTACACCTCCCCGAGCGTCCCGGCACCGCCCAGCCCGCGAACGCGGATGACGTCCGTCACCTCACGGTACCGCGTCGCGTAGTACGCCATCGGGAGCATCGCCAGGGCGATGAGCCCCACGTCGGACGCCGTTACCCGGTCGGTGTCGCCGTCGACGAACGCCCGACTGGCGGCGTCGCGCGCGGCGGCCAGCCCGCGAGCCGGGACACCCTCCCCGAGCCGCTCATCGACGGCCGTCGCTCCCCGGGCCAGTCGACGCACCAAGAAACCGTCGCCGGTCGATCCCGGGAACAGCAGGAACGCCATCACGAGCGCGAACGTCACGTGGATGGCCCGAACCTGAAGCTGTGCGAGCGCGGTCAGCCGGTACCTCCCGACGACCGGGAGCGTGAGTTCGAAAACGAACCCGCGAGCGGCGATCCACAGCTGGAACAGCGAGAACGTGATCCCGACGGCGGCGACGGCGACGAGTGCGGGACCCCGGAGCGTTCGTCGACGCTCGATCTCATCGAGTAGTTCGTCCGGGTCCCGTTCGTCAGGCCCCTCGACTGTCGGAGTGATTTCGGGTGGTGTCATAACTCAAGAGAGTGTCGGCGTTCAACGCCGAGCGAGACCGTGCGGCCGTCCGCGAGTTCGTGAAGGTCGTACCGCGTCCCGCCGACGACGAGCTCGTGACCGGCGACTGGGCCCGTCGACACCGACAACCTCCCGTGACGTTGATCGGGCGGACGGTAGACGAAGCGGTCGCCGTCCCGGTCCACCGGTGCTTGAGCGGGAAGGCCCGCCCCGTAGGAACTGAACAGCATCCGATCCATCAGGAGCGTCCCGTCGTCAACGACGTACACGTCGGTAACGAGGGTCTTCTCGACGCTGTGCGTGTACTCGACGGTGACTTCGTCACCCTCCGAAACGGGGACGTCGAGGAGGTCGATGCCCCGCTCGTCGGCGACGACGAGGGTCGAGGTCCCGGTCTCCTCGCCCACAGACGTCCCCACGGCGGTCCCGACGAGGACGGCCACCGCAACGGCGGCGAGGACGTACATCCAGGAACGTCGGGTCACGCTACTCGAAGTAGCGGGCCGCGCCCTCGTGGAGCTCGATGGACATCCCGTTCTGTGCGGTCTCGACGTCGATGAACGCCGATTTGATCTCTAGGCGATCGACGTTGTCGAAGATGGCCGCCGTAACGGTCTCCACGATATCGCTCTCGAGCTCCGCCCGTGTCGCGATCATGGCCTGTACCGACACCGTGTCTACGTCGCCGTCGATCCCGCCGTACGTGCCGCCCGGGATGGTGTCCTCGGCGAACCAGGAGGCACCGTCGAGCGCCGCCTCCCGTTCGTCGTCGCTCATGTTCAACACGCCGATGTCGACGGTCGTGGCCAGTTCCTCGACGGCACCGACCGGCCAACCGCCGACGACGAACGCCACGTCGACGTCGCCGTCCCGGATCTGATCGGCCGCCTGCGTGAAGTCGGTGTTCTGCTCGTCGAAGTCCTCGGGGGTGAGCCCCGCCACCGACTCCAAGATCTGGAGGGCGTTCACCTGCGTTCCGCTTCCGAGGTCCCCCGTGTTGATCCGTGCCCCCTCCATATCGGCGAACGAGCCGATGTCGGCGTCGGGCCCGACGATGACGTGGATCGTCTCCGGGTACAGCGTCGCGACCCCTCGAAGGTTCTCGATGGGGTCGCCTTCGAAGGCCGCGAGCCCGCTCCCGTTCCGCGCGAAGAACGCGATGTCGTTCTGGATGAGCGCGAAGTCGGCGTCGCCGCTCGCCAGGCTCCCGACGTTCTCGACGCTGGCTCCCGTCGCGGACACTTGGAGGTCGTAGTCGGTGACGTCCTCGATGATCCCCTCGAACTCGCCGGACAGCGGGAAGTACGTCCCGCCGGTGCCGCCGGCGTGCCAAGTGATGATCCGCCCCTCGTCGCCGGTGTCGTCACCGCCGTCGTCGCCGTTTCCACCGCCCGAACACCCTGCCATCCCGATGAGTCCGGTTCCCGCGATGCCCGCGATGACGCGCCGTCGTTCGATCCCAGTGTCCCTCATACCGGAATCCACGCGGAACGTCCGGTTAGTTAGATAGCCACTATTCGTCGACGCGACCGCCGGTAAGCGCTCCCGTCGAAGTAGCTGGATCCTACCGTCATCCCGCGAGCGTCATCGGACGCGAAAACGCCTCAACCCCGGCTCATCGTTGCTTCTCAGTCGCTCCCGTCTCCGGGAATCGTGTCCGATTTGACGTTCGGGCTGGACCGGTTCCGGCGGTCCGCTCGAGGGGAACGGTGAGAGTCGGGACGGGTCGGACGTCGCCGTCCACCGTCAAAACGAGACGTCCTCCGTCTCGGAGGGACCGCCACGGGTCTCCCGTCCTGTCGTCCCCCGGTCGTCGTAGTACTTCCGACCGATGTGCTCGTCGCTTAGGTTACCGTATATCGTGGCGAAGAGCCCGTCCGCGGAGTCGAACGAAGTCTGACCGAGGGGATCGAGGATCGAATCGATCGTTTGGTCGCCGTCGCCGCTCGGACCCTCGATCCGCACCGTTCCCATCCGGGCGACGACCGCTTCCGACCCGATCGGGTAGGTGAGCTCGCGTTCGAGGGACTCCGCCAGATCCGAGAGTAACATACCACTCGGTTGGAGCGCAGATGCTTTGTTAGGTGCCAGTTACCGTCGCCGTGCGTCGTCCGGGGTGAGACGGCTCTCCGACCCGGACGGTCCCGCCATCCGGGGGCTCACCCGAATATCCGGAGCAGCCCGAGCACCCACCGGGCGACCTCCGAGAGCAGGAACAGCGCGCCCTCCGGACGCGACAGCCGCCGGCCGGACCAGAGCGCAGCGACCATGAACACGGTGAGGACGGTCAACCAGAGGAGTGTCTCCATCGCCACACCGCCGACGGTCAGCGGGCGGATCGCGGCTGCGACGCCGAGGACCCCGAGCACGTTGAAGACGTTGCTCCCGACGACGTTCCCGACAGGCCGTATTAAAACCGGGTCCGTTCCTCCGGCGGAGGCTAAAACGGACCTCCGCGTGCGAGGATCCCGGCGGTGCGGCGACGTGGGGAGAGTTATGCCGCTCCGGGAGGTATCCCACGATATGTTACGACGTAACTCGCTTCGCGCGAGTGCCGCCCTCGCCTTCGCGGGCGTGGCCGGGTGTGCCGGGTGGGGGGGCGACACGGACGGCGATCCGTCGACGTTCGCCGAGGGGTTCGAGGACGGGATCGGCGACTGGGAGGCCGGCGCGGCGATCGGTCCCGAGGTCGACCTCGCGGAGTTCGAGTGGGAAGTCGACGTCTCGGACGCCGAGGCGGCGGGAGGTGAGCGCTCGCTGCGGATCTGGAACGAGGGAGATTACGACGACGGGGTGACGTGGGTCGATCATCCGGTCTCCATCGAGTCGGGGCGGGCCTATCGGATCGAGGTGGCGGGGGAGTTCTGGAGCGAGTCGGAGTCGTTCAACACGATCCGCCACGCCCTGATGCGGCTCGGGACCGATCCGCCGGCGGCCGAGGAGGACTTCCCGCAGCCGGGCGTCGACACGACCGACTTCGGCGAGACCCCGTACGGCGGGCTCCGCGAGCCGCTGTGGCTCGCCGACGGGTGGCGGGAGTACGGGTTCGAGTGGACGACGCCTCGACTGGACGTCGACACCCTCCACCTTGCCGTCGGCACGGCCGTGATCTGGGAGGCGGACGCGACCCACTACGTCGACGACCTCTCCGTGAGCGTCGAACCGCGATGAACCGTCGTCGCCTTCTCGCGATCGCCGGAACCGCACTCACCGGATTCGCCACCGGGTGTACGGGTCGCTTCGGCGACGACGAGGGGGGTCGCCTCGACCTCTCCGTGCGGAACGAGCGATCGGAACCGATCGACGTTCGTGTCGAGGTCGTCGGCGACGACGGGACGACCCACGCGGACGAGTCCGACCGCCTCGACCCCGGCGTCGCCCGCGCGTTCGAGGTCGTCGTGGGAACGGACGGCCGCCACGAACTGACCGCCTCGGGCGACGGCTGGGTGGGTCGGCTCGCGTGGGACGCCGGGACCTGCGCGCGCTTCGACGGGACGGTCACGGTGGCCGACGAGGCCGTCGAGGTCGCTGGCGAGTGCGTCGGCGTCCGGTGAGGCCCGCCGCACACAGCGACCGAGGCTCCTCGTCGGTCGCAACGATCTCTGCCGGAAGACGTAGTCCCATGTATGCCACCTCCTTCCGAGAGAGTATCCGTGGTCTCCACGCCGTCGATAGCGGGAAGCGATTCGGGGATCGTTCGGGAGCGTCCCTTCCAGCTGTTGCTCCTCATCAACGTTCTCCCGCCGCTCGGGACCGCACTCCTCTCGCCGGTGTTGGGCTCGCTCGTCGAACCGCTCGGGGCGTCCGCGGCGAACATCGGGCTGTTGATGTCGGCGTTCACCGGCCCGGCGGTGGTCGTCATCCCCATCGCCGGGGTAATAGCCGACCGGTACGGGAGACGGCCGGTCCTCATCTTCGGGCTGGTGTGGTTCGGGCTGACCGGGACTGCGATCGCGTTCGTCTCCACCTTTTACGCGGCGATCGTTCTCCGCCTGCTCCAGGGGATCGGGTTCGCCGCGCTCACCCCGATCATCATCACGAGCCTCGGCGACCTCTACACCGGGACGAAGGAGGCGACCGCACAGGGGCTCCGGTTCACCGGGTCGGGGCTCTCACAGACCGTCTTCCCGCTCATCGCGGGCGTCCTCGTCGGGTTCGCGTGGCAGTACCCGTTCCTCCTGTACGCGATCGCGTTCCCGATCGCCGCGGTCGTCTACCTCCGGTTCGAGGAGCCGATGGACGAGAAGGCTGCGAACGGCTCCGACGAGGACCTCCGGGCACAGCTCGCCGACCTCCGAGAACTCGTCGCACACCGGCGCGCGTGGACGATCGTCGTCGCCCGCGGGACCGCGAACCTGGCGTGGTTCGGCTTCCTCACCTACAACTCGATCGTCGTCGTCGACGTCCTCGGCGGGACGCCCGCGCAGGCCGGGATCCTCGCCGCGCTCGCCAGCCTCTCGTACGCGCTGGCGGCGACCCAGACCGGGCGGATCTCCGCCGCCTTCGACGACCGGCTCTACCCGCTGATCGCGGCAAACCTCTCGATAGGCGTCGGGCTCGGGCTCGTCTTCCTCGCGACGGCGCTGCCGATAGCGGCCCTCGGGGTGGTCCTGATGGGGGTCGGCTTCGGGCTCGTGTTGTCGATCTACCGGAGCATCGTCACCGATCTCGCGCCCACCGCGCTGCGGGGCGGACTCGTGAGCCTGAGCGAGGGGACCGGTCGCGCGAGCGCGACGCTGACGCCGATCCTCATGGGCGGGGCCATCGCGGTCGCGAGCGCCCGGATCGAGTTCGTTCCCGCCGTGCGGATCGTGGGCGTCGCGACCGGAGTCGTCGGCGCGGTCGTCGGGATCGGCTGTCTGGTGTTGATGAGCCGAGCGCCGCCGATCCGAATGGACGGGTGAGCGCCCCTCCCCTCACTCCGACGGTTCCCGTCCCCCGCCGCGACCGCGGGTACTTTGTCCCCCCGCGTCGACGCCCGGACGATGAGCACGGAGCCGACCACCACCGACATCGCGGTGCTCGACCACGACGCACACGGGATCCCCGCCGCCGACTACGCCGAGATCCTTCGGGAACGGCTCCCGGACCACACCGTCCGTCTCGCGCGGACCGCCGCGGAACGGCGGGAGTACGTCGCCGAGGCGACGGTCGTCGCCGGCGGGACCGTGACCGACGAGGACCTCGATATCGCCGAGAGCCTGCGGCTGTTCGCGTGTAACGCCGCCGGTGTCGACCACCTCCCGCTCGAGAAACTGGCCGACCGGGGGATCGCCGTCACGAACGCCTCCGGCGTCCACGGCCCCAACATCGCCGAGCACGTGCTCGGGTGGGTTCTCACGTTCGCTCGCCGGCTCGACGAGGGGATCCGGCGACAGGAGCGTCGGGAGTGGCGGCGGTTCCAATCGTTCACCGAGCTGGCGGGCAGCACCGTCACGGTCGTCGGCCTCGGATCCATCGGCGAGGCGATCGTCGAGCGGTTCGAGGGGTTCGACGTGGAGACGATCGGTGTCCGCCACACGCCGGAGAAGGAGAGCCCGACCGACGAGGTGGTCAGCTACGGCGGCCTCCAGGAGGCGCTGGTCCGAACCGACGTCTTGGTCCTCTCGTGTCCGCTCACCGAGACCACCGAAGGGCTGATCGGCGAGGCCGAACTCGACGCGCTCCCGACCGACGCGATCGTGGTCAACATCGCCCGCGGGGGCGTCATCGACACGCCCGCGCTCGTCTCCGCGCTCAAGTCGGGCGCGATCCACGGTGCGGCCCTCGACGTGACCGACCCCGAGCCGCTCCCGACCGACCACGACCTGTGGGGGTTCGGGAACGTCCTCCTCACCCCGCACGTCTCCGGACACACCCCGAAGTACTGGGAGCGACGAGCCGACATCCTCGTGGAGAACGTCGAGCGAGTCGCCGAGACGGGCGAGTACGACGACCTTCGAAACCGGGTCGCTTGAGAGGAGAGGCGATCCTGATGGACTCTTCGCTCAGTGTAGCCTAAGCAACGAGCGATCAATCGTTTCGGTGGCGCGCCGGTGAGCGGGTGCGACAGCACCCGCGAACCGCCCGCGAGGGACGTCGCGAACGCAGTGAGCGACGAGGCTGGGGAGGTGTGAGGCGCGGGGCGGGTGGGACTCAAAGGGGCAGTCGCCGGCGGCTCCGCCGCCGGCTGCCAGAGGCGCGTAGCGCCTCGCGGCTGGGGCTTTGGAAGTGTTCTCCATGATCGTGATCACCGCGCCGGCAACGATCCCCTTCTACTCACCTCGATCACCATCAAAACAACCGTACTACAAGCAGGCAGGATAGACCGGATGATTCACGCGAGAACTGCGGAAAACGCAGTCCGCCTCGGACCCGCCGCCTTCATCCACGGAGGGCGAGGACTTCCTCCGCTACTGATACGCCTGTATCCCGGTGAGGTCCTCGCCGAGGATGAGCGTGTGGATGTCGTGGGTGCCCTCGTAGGTGTAGACGGTCTCCATGTTCGTCATGTGCCGCATCGGGGAGTAGTCGGCCGTGATCCCGTTGCCGCCGAGCATCTCGCGGGCGATCCGCGACTGGTCGCGAGCCATCCGGACGTTGTTTCGCTTGGCCATCGAGACGTGCTGCGGGCGCATCTCGCCGGACTCCTTGAGCTCGGCGAGCCGGTGGGCGAGCAGCTGGGCGAGCGTGATCTGGGTGGCCATCTCCGCGAGCTTGCGCTGCTGGAGCTGGAAGCCGCCGATGGGTTTGCCGAACTGCTCGCGGTCGGTGGCGTACTCGCGGGCGGTCTCGAAGCAGTCCTGGGCCGCGCCGACCGCGCCCCACGCGATGCCGTAGCGCGCCTGCGTCAGACACGACAGCGGGCCCTTCATCCCGGAGACGCCGGGCAGGCGGTTCTCCTCGGGGATCCGGGCGTCCTGGAGGGCGATCTCGCCGGTGATCGACGCACGGAGGCTGAGCTTCTCGTCGATCTTGTTGGTCGTCACGCCGTCGCGGTCCGTCTCGACGAGGAACCCGCGGACCGGGTGGTCCTCCTCGCTGTGGTCCTTCGCCCAGACGACGGCGACGTCCGAGATGGGGGAGTTCGTGATCCACGTCTTCGAGCCGTTCAGGACGTACTCGTCGCCGTCCTTCTCGGCGCGGGTCTCCATCGCCGAGGGGTTCGACCCGTGTTCGGGCTCGGTCAGGCCGAAGCAACCGACGGCCTCGCCCTCGCCGAGCGCGGGGAGCCACTCCTCCTTCTGTTCGTCGCTGCCGAACGCGTGGATCGGGTACATCACGAGCGCGCCCTGGACGCTCGCCATCGACCGGAGCCCGGAGTCACACGCCTCGAGCTCGCGCATCAGGAGACCGTAGGAAGTCTCGCTGACGCCCGGCAGGCCGTAGCCCTCGAGGTTCGGCGCGTAAAACCCCATCTCGCCCATCTTGGGGATGATCTCCGTCGGGAACGTGCCTTCGATCCAGTGTTCCCCCATGTCGTCGACTTCCCCCTCGACGAACGATCGCGCCGAGTCGACGAGCAGCCGTTCCTCCTGGGAGAGTGACGCCTCCAAATCGAAATAATCGATCATGTACGGGGCTACGTACCCACGAATAAATAACCCTCCGGGACGGCGCGGCCGCGGTCGACGCCCCATGCGAGAACCCGATGGTGGCGGCTGCCTGCCGAGGGATGGCGGCCGGCTCAGAACCCGCTCGTTCCCTCGAGGAGGTGTTCCTCGACGACGTCCATGTCGAGTTCGATCCCCAGTCCCGGCGCTTCCGGAACCGCGATCCGGCCGTCCTCGATGAGCGGCTCCTCGCGGACCAGCAGATCGTCCCACCAGTCGACCTCGAGCGCGTGGTACTCCAGCAGGTCGAAGTTCGGGGTCGCCGCGCCGAGGTGGACGCAGGCCATCGTCCCCACCGGGCTACAGACGTTGTGCGGGGACATGGGCATGTAGTTCTCCTCGGCGCGGTCCGCGATCCGCATCGTCTCGTGGAGCCCGCCGACCGTCGTCGGGTCGGGGGTGACGACGTCGACGCCGTGGTCGTAGATGAGATCCGAGAGCTCGAAGACGCGGAACCGGTTCTCGCCGGTCGCGACCGGCGTCCGCGTCGCCTTCGTCACCTCCTTCTGTGCGTCCATGTTCTCCGGTGGCACGAGGTCCTCGAGCCACATCAGATCGAACTCCTCCAGCTCGTAGGCGAGCCGCTTCGCGCTCTCGACGGAGTAGTCCCAGTGGCAGTCGAACGCGAGGTCGACGTCGTAGCCTATCTCCTCGCGAACCGCCTCGACGATCTCGCGTTTCTCGCGGATCGCCGCGTTCGTCAGCCGGCCGTTGTACGGGTCGTTCTCGTTGTCGGCGGGCAGATCGAGGTCGAACTTCAGCGCCGAAAAGCCCATGTCGACGACGCGGGCCGCCTCCGCGGCGTACGCCTCGGGCGAGTACGCCTCGGCCTCGGCGTACGCGGTCGCGCCGTCCTCGACCGCGTACGCCTCGCCGGCGTGACAGTCGCAGTAGATCCGGACCTCGTCGCGGTACTTCGACCCGAGGAGCTGGTAGACCGGGAGGTCGAGGATCTTTCCGGCGGCGTCCAAAAGCGCGATCTCGATGCCGGAGGCGGCGGTGACGACCTTCCCGGTCGTGCCGCCGTGACCCGACATCTCCTGGAAGATGTAGCGCACGAGCCGCTCCACGTCGAGCGGGTTCTCGCCGACCAAAAAGCGGTTCGCGTACTCGACGATCTCCGGGATCCCGCCGCCGCGGTACGACTCGCCGATGCCCGTCACGCCGGCGTCGGTCTCCACCTTGATCAGGTTCCACTCGAAGTTGCCCTCGACGACGCAGGCGTCGATGCTCGTGATCTCCACGTCTCGGTCCGCGTCGCGGACGTCGATCCGATCCGAGTAGTCCCTCATGCCGAGAACTCCTCCAGGGCGTCCTCGTCGAGCGTCACGCCGTGTCCCGGCTCTTCCGGCATCGCGATCCGGCCGTCGTCGCCGGGCGCGAGCGGCTCCGCGACGACGTCGTCGAACGCCTTCACGTCCATGTCGCGGTAGAAGTACTCGATCCACAGCCCGTTGTCGATCGCGCCGAGAAGCGAGGTGTGGATGTTCCAGTTGTAGTGTGGCGCGATCGGCACGTCGTAGGCAGCGGCGTAGTTCGCGATCCGGAGCCACTCCGTGATCCCGCCGCAGACGGTCACGTCCGGCTGGAGGATCGTCGCCGCACCCGTGTCGTTGAGCCGCGCGAAGTTGTGACGAGTTCCCTCTAACTCCCCGGTGGCGACCGGGTAGTCGATGGCGTCGTTGACCTCCGCCATCGTCTCCACGCGGTCGATCATCACCGGCTCCTCGATGAAGTAGGGGTCGTACGGCTCGAACGCGCGACAGGCGCGGACCGCCTCGGTCGTCGACTCCCAGACGCCGTTGGCGTCGAGGAGCAGCGTCGTCTCGGGGCCCACCTCGTCGCGGACGGCGGCGACGCGCTCGACCTCCTCGTCCACGGAGAGGCGGCCGACCTTCATCTTCACGACCTCGTGGCCCTCGTCGACGTACCGGCGCACCTCGCCGCGTAACGCCTCGTGACCCTTCTCGTCGCGGTAGTAGCCCCCGCTTCCGTAGGAGGGGACCGACTCGCTGTTGCCGCCGAGGAGCTTGTATAACGGCTGGCCGGCCGCCTTCGCCTTCAAGTCCCACAGCGCCATGTCGACGGTGGAGATGGCACGGAGCATCACGCCCATCCGCCCGATCTGGACGTTGCCCTCGTACATCTCGCGCCAGAGGCGGGTGGTGTCGCGCGGGTCCTCGCCGAGGACGATCGGCTCGAGCATCGACTCGACCGCGTCGGCGACGAGGTGGGCGCCCTCGTAGCCCAGCGAGTAGCCGACGCCCTCGCGGCCGTCGGCGGTTCGAACGTACGTTATCGCGTGGTCCCGGTACGTGAGCGTCCGGTTGGAGAAGGAGACTGGGGACTCCAACGGGAGCTCGATCGGGAACGACTCTACCTGTGTGATCTCCATACGTGAGCCGCTAATTCCGTCCGTATATACCTCGTTGTATGGGCAAGAAATTCGTGGCCATCCGCCGATATCAGTCGAATCGAGCCGTCTCGTATCAACTCCGCAACGTCGTTTCGCCGCCGGCGTCGTCCACGAACGGTATCGCTCCGCGTCGTCCACGAACACTATTTGTGTCGGCCCCGCGAGAGCCCACGCATGGAGTTTCCCGACCGCAGCGACGTCGACCACCTCATCGACGCACAGCCGCTCCCGTCGTTCGCGCGGGTTCGATACGATCCGCCGAGCGAGACGCTCGCGGACCCGGTCGGCACGGCCAGATCGGAACTGGACCGGCTCGACGACGTCGACCTGGATCCGGGCGACACCGTCGCGATCGGCGTCGGCAGCCGCGGGATCGATCGGATCGACGAGATCGCCGCCGCGGCCGTCGACTGGACGGAGGCGAGGGGATACGACCCGGTCGTCGTGCCCGCGATGGGGAGCCACGGCGGGGCGACGCCGGAGGGGCAACGGGAGGTGCTCAAAGCGCTCGGGATCGACGAGCGTGGCGTCGGCGCCCCCATCGACGCGCGGATGGACGCGGAGGAGCTGGAGACCGTGACCGTCGGCGACGCGAACGTGCCGGTGTACTTCTCGGCGGCGGCGCTCGAAGCCGACGCGGTCGTCGTGGTGAACCGGGTGAAAGCGCACACCAACTTCAGCGGACCGATAGAGAGCGGGCTCGCGAAGATGACCGTCGTCGGCCTCGGCAAACAGCGCGGCGCGAAGTCGTTCCACTCGACGGCCATCGCGGAGGGGTACGTGGAGACGCTGACGGCCGCGCTCGACGTCATCGAGGAGGCGGTCCCGCTTCTCGGGGGGATCGCCCTCGTCGAGAACTTCGAGGAGGAGCTCTCCCACGTCGAGGCGGTGCCGGCGGGGTCGTTCCTCGACCGGGAGCCGGAGCTCTTGGAACGCGCCTACGAGGAGATGCCGACGCTTCCCGTCGAGGAGATCGATCTCCTCGTCGTCGACGAGATCGGCAAGGAGATCTCGGGCGCGGGGATGGATACGAACGTGATCGGTCGCTACCACGTCCTCAACGCGCCCGACCCGGAGACGCCCGACATCGACCTCATCTACGTGCGCGGGCTCACCGAGGCGACGAAGGGTAACGGCAACGGGATCGGGCTCGCAGACCTCACCCGGCGGGCGGCGATCGACCAGCTGGACGTGAAAAAGGCCTACGCGAACGCGCTCACGAGCGGGTCGCTCGCGAAGTCGAAGCTGCCGGTGGTCGCGCCCGACGACGAGTTCGCGCTCCGGACCGCGCTGGCCGCACTCGGCGGGTACGACCCCGAGACGGTCCGGATCGTCTGGATCCGCAACACCGAGGACCTCGGCGAGCTCCACGTCTCCGAGGCTGTCGTGGAGGACCTCCCCGAGGCGGCGGCGGTGCGGGAACGCGACGTGACGGTGACCTTCGAGGACGGGACGGCGCGGATCTCCGGGTCGTGACAGTCCCGGACGCGCCCAGTCCACCGGGACGATAAACGTTATCAGCCGCGTCGTGTTCGGGCCTATCATGGCTCGAAAGACGTGCGACACCGCGGACGTACCGACGGGGGAGCGATGAGACCGGTCGCCTTCGACGAGGCGGAGACGTACGAGCCCGACGAGGGCTGGCGTCGCGTCGCGATGGCGGGAAGCGACCGGTTCTCCTTCGAGTGGTTCGAGAAGCCGCCGGGGCACAGCTCGCCGATGCACGACCATGAGAACGAGCAGGTGTGTCTCTGTCTCGAGGGCGAGCTCACCGTCGCGACCGAGGACGACTCGGTCGCCCTTCAGAAGAACGACTCGGTGTTGCTCGAGTCGAACGAGGCCCACCGGGTCGAGAACACGGGCGAGGAGCGCGCGGTCGGCCTCGACGTGTTCGCTCCGGGACGCTCCTTCGACTTCTGGACGGACCGGGAGGAATGAGCGTGAAGTACCTCGCGCGGTCCGCGACGGGAGAGGCGCTGCTCGGCGACGACGAGGGGTTCGTCCCGCTCGCGTCGGTCGAACCCGACCTCGAGAGCGTCCGCGAGGCGCTGCCTCGGGCGGCAGACGGGACGCTCGGCGACGTCGACGACGCGACGGCCGAGCCGGTCCCGGCGGCTGACCTGACGTTCGCCGCGCCCCTCGAGCGGTTCGGCAAGCTCTGGGGGATCGGACTGAACTACGAGGAGCACGCGGGCGACCTCGACGAGAACCGCCCGGAGGAGCCGGCGAGCTTCATGAAGCCCTCGACGGTCCTCACCGGACCCGGCGGCCCGATCCGGCTGCCGCCGACCGATCGCAGCGACCGGGTGACCGCGGAGGCGGAACTCGGCGTCGTGATGGGCCGAACCTGCCGGGACGTCGCGGAGGACGACGTCGACGACGTCGTCGCCGGCTACCTGCCGATCATCGACATGACCGCGGAGGACGTTCTCCAGCGGAACCCGCGATTCCTCACTCGGGCGAAGAGCTTCGACACGTTCCTCGTTCCCGGCCCGGCCATCGTCGTGCCCGAGGAGCCGCTCGAGCTGTCGTCGCTGTCGGTGCGGACCGAGGTCAACGGCGAGGTCGAGGCGGAAAACGAGATCCGGAACATGCTGTTTCCCCCCGCCGAGATCGTCTCGTTCCACTCCGGCGTGATGACGCTCGAACCGGGCGACCTGTTCAGCACCGGAACCCCCGGCGCCGCGCCGATCGACCCCGGCGATCACGTGCGCGCGGTGGTGGAGTCCATCGGGTCGGTCGACGCGCCCGTGACGCGGTAGGAAGTCGGTAGGAATCCGGAGCGGAGGTACCGAGCCGGAAACGGGATCGCTCCCCGAGTCGCGATCCCGGACGTCGCAGGAAGCTTTATCTGACGACCCGCGTCACACAGGCACATGTATCGAGTGCTGGTTCCCGTCGGTGACGACACGGAGCGATCGATGGCCGCGGCGGAGGCCGTGAGCAACCTTCCGAACGCCGCCGAGGAGGTCGAGGCGGTCGTGGTGAACGTCTTCGAGGAGTTCGACGTCACCGGGGAAGGAGGCCAGGTGAACTCCGAGGACGTCTGGGACGAGACGAACTTCCCCGAGAGCGTCGATTCGGTCGTCGAACGCCTCGAATCGGCCGGCGTGGACGTCTCGAAACGCCGCGAACACGGCGACGTGACGAAACGGATCCTGGCCGTCGCCGACGAGATCGACGCCGACGGGATCGTGATGGGCGGCCGGAGACGGAGCCCGACCGGAAAGGTCCTGTTCGGGAGTACCACCCAGTCGGTGATGCTCTCGGCGGATTGCCCCGTAACGGTCTCTCTCACCGAATAATATCTGCGTACTGACATCCGCACGACGCCGCCGTGAGTCTTCGTACGATCGGCGTTTCTTCACGTCTATACCTCGAGAAAATCGACAAATACGTCGAATATTGTTCTCGATCAGATCGTGTGATCGGCCAACGGGCCGGGGACGTCCAGCGGGAGAATGACCGGTTGTTTACACGTTACAGTTATTGACTAATTAATAACTATTGGAACAAACAGATACCTTATTATGTACCGATGTGATCATAACATTCGAACATGGCTGACAACGACGTCAACAGACGAAAGTTCCTGTACGGTACGGCCGCGGCGGGGGTAACGGGACTCGCCGGATGTAGCGGTGGCGGCGGAGGCGGCGGTGACGGCTCCGGCGACGATGGCTCCAGCGGGGACGGTTCCAGCGGGGACGGCTCCGGCGACGACGGCTCCAGCGGGGACGACGGCTCCGGTGACGGATCGAGCGAGGCGAGCCTCCAGCTCCGCGTCGGGACGTCGGCCGGCGGGACGCAGGACGTCGGGCTGGCGGTCGAACGGGCCGTGAGCCAGGAGAGCGACACGCTCGACTACTCGACGATCGAGAGTCCGGGCTACATCGGGACCATCTACCGGATGGCCCAAGAGCAGTTCAACGCCGGCATCACCGACAACAACTCGCTCAACAAGGCGCTCGACGAGGAGGGCCAGTTCGGGGAGCAGCCGGTGTCGCGGGTCCCTCAGTACGGTTTCTCCGCGTTCCCGTACAGCATCTACATCGTCGCCCGTGACGGCACGGGCATCGAGACGTTCGACGACCTCGCCGGCGCGAACGTCTACCCCGCGGAGCCGGGCTACTCGACTCGGGGTACCACCCTCGACGTCTGGTCGCAGGAGCCCACCGCGGACGTCTACGAGCAGATGAACATCCAGGACATGGGCGTGGGTGACGCACCCGGTGCGATGGAGGAGGGGACGATCGACGCCAGTATCGCGTACGGGACGCCCGGCGTGCGGTACACCGGTTTCGTTCAGGAGATGGCCTCCCGTATCGACCTCCACTACGTCGAGCCGACCGACGCCCTCATCGAGTCCGCGGAGTCGTTCGCGGGCGCGGGGACGTCGACGACCAGCTACGACGATTGGCCCATCGCGAACGCGGACATCGGCACCGACGAAGTGTTCACCTGGGACCTCGAGGTGCTCTACACGTTCAACCCCGAGGCCAACGCCGACGCCGTCTACGAGCTGTGTCGCGTCGTCGACGAGCACAACGACGTCGTGAACGAGGGCGAGGCCCAGTTCAACGACTACGAGTCGACCGCCGACATGCTCGGATACGCCCAGGAGCGGATCCCCGTCCATCCCGGTGCGGCGCAGTACTACCGGGACAACGACGCGTGGGACGACAGCCTCCAGGAAGGCGAGTAGACGCCCCGAGTTGATCCCCCCGCTTCGATCGCGTAGCCGGTAAACGACACCACACTTTCAAATTTTACGACAACACACATGGATACACAAGCGGAACACACGACCGGACCGTCGGCCTGGCTTCGCGGCCTCGACGTCACCGTTACGCTCGCCGCCGTCCTGTTCTGGGCGATAGCGCTCGGCTGGATATACACGCAGACGTGGTCGCCCGTCAAGTACGGCGTGATATTCGTCGGCGGCATCATGACGGTGTACGCGCTCAACGAAACGAAGGAGTCGCTCGAGGAGGGGAGTTGGGTCGACGCCGCGGTCCTGCTTCCGGCCGCCGGCGTGTTGATCACGGCGTCGGCGTACTTCTTCACGAACTTCGACACCGTCTACCTCCTGCGCCAGGGCTTCGCCACGCCTCACGAGTACATGCTCGCCCGGCTGGTGATCGTCTCGCTTCTGTACCTCACGTGGCGCGAATTCGGGAATCTGTTCCTGGGACTCGTCGTCGGCGTGATGCTGTACGCGATCTTCGGCGACAGCGTCCCCGGCGTCCTCGGCCACGCGGGGATGAGCGAACTGACGCTGCTCCAGGCGCTCGTCACCGACCTGTACGGCTTTTACGGCTCGCTGACCCAGCTGACCGCGTCGTGGATCGCGCCGTTCCTGTTGTACGCGGGGCTGCTGTTCGCGTACGGCGCGTTCGATCTGATCCTCCGGCTCGCGATCGTCGCCGCCGGCCAGATCCGGTCCGGCGTCGCACAGACCGCCGTCCTCTCCTCGGCGGTCATCGGCTCGATCAACGGTTCCTACACCGCGAACGCCGCCATGACCGGGTCGTTCACCATTCCGACGATGAAAGAGAGCGGGATGGCCGGCCACCGCGCCGCCGCCATCGAGGCGGTCGCCTCGACGGCGGGACAGGTGCTCCCGCCGGTGATGGGGGCGTCCGCGTTCGTGATGGCGTCGTACCTGGGCGTCGCGTACCTCAACATCGTCATCGCCGGGATCGTTCCCGCGGCGATCCTGGTCGCGTCCATCGCCATCGCGGTTCATTACACCGCGATCAGCGACGCGAGCGACCAGGACATGGAGTTCTCCGAGTTCTTCGACGAGGAGATGACGTCGAGCCAGAAGGTCATCGAGGGACTTCGATTCGGGATCCCGTTCGGCGTCCTGATCTACTACCTCGGCATCGCGCAGTACACGGTGATGACCTCGGCGATGTACACCGTCATCGCGATGGTGCTCACCGGCGTCCTGATGCCGCCGGTACAGCGGCTCGTCGACGGCTCCGAAACGGGCTTCGTCTCGGAGTTCGTGACGCAGATCAAGAACACGATACACGGGTTCCGCCGCGGGGCGATCATCCTCGCGCCGATCGCGATCATTCTCGTGGTGGTGAGCGGCGTCGTGAACCTCTTCTCGACGACCGGCGTCCCCGCGAAGATCGCGCTCCTGTTGATCAACCTCTCCGGCGGCGTCCTACTCTTCGCCGTGCTGCTCGGGATGGCGGTCGCCATCGTGATGGGAGTCGGCATGCCGACGGTCGCCGCCTACGTCATCGTGGCCATCCTCATCGTTCCGACGTTCGTCTCCGACTTCGGGATCGCCCGTGAGACGGCCCACTACACGATGTTCTACGCGGCGATCCTTGCCGGTATCACACCACCGGTGGCCACCGCGGCGGTGGTCGCGGCCGGGATAGCGGAGGCGAACTTCTGGCGGACCTGCGGGGCCGCTTTGAAGATCGCCGCGCCGCTTTTCGTCCTTCCCGTCGCGTTCGTCTACAACCCGGGGCTGATCTCGATGTCGCCGGGCGGGAACACGGTGTTCCTCGGCGCGTTGGTGATGATGGGCGCGATCACGATCATCTACGGTCTGAACTACCCGTTCGAACTGTCCGTCGGGCGGCTCACGCTCACGCGCATCGGGTTGAGCGTCGTCGGCGTCCTGATCATGACGTACCCGATGCTCGCCGTGAAGCTCGCCGGCATCGCCGTCTT
Organism: Halorubrum cibi; assembly: GCF_900182635.1. Taxonomy (GTDB): domain Archaea; phylum Halobacteriota; class Halobacteria; order Halobacteriales; family Haloferacaceae; genus Halorubrum; species Halorubrum cibi. Next base: position 107,420 of record NZ_FXTD01000002.1, read on the forward strand.
CGTGGCCGTCTTCGTCGGCGAGAAGGTGATGGTGCGCGGAATGAGCCTTCCGTTCGGATCGGGGGTGAACCAATGAGCTCGACGAAGGACTCCACCGAGGACCAGGTCGACACGTCGAACGTCGGCGGACTCGAGGAGATAATTCCGGAGCCGCTCATGCCCGCCTGGCGGCGGATCGAGTTGATCCAGCAGTTCCGCGAGACGCACGGGGACACCTACGTGACGGTTCTCGAGGTGCTCACGGCGCTCGTCCTCGGCGTCGGCTACGCCTGGTGGGCGTACATCTACTTCTTCGGAAGCGACGTCGTGACGATCTGAGAACGGTCCGACTTCCCTTCGGGACTCTCAGTCTTCCGCCAAGTAGAACAGCGACTCCGTTTCGCCGTCACAGCCCGGACACGTCGCCGGAAGCGCTCGACGGAGCCGTCCCATCTCGCCGCAGGACGCACACCGCCACATCGCGTATCGCGTCCCGGTCACGTCGACGATCCGACGGCCGGCGTCACTCCGATCGGAGGAGATCACGCGTCACCGTCCGACTGATACGGTTCGCCGACCGCGCGTCGGGGCAGGAGGCTCATCAGCTCCTCGGTGAGTTCCTCCGGGGAGGCGAACTCGGTCGCGGTCGATCCGTTCACCGTCGCACCGAGGTTGACCTCGCCGTCAGCCAGCCGGATCGTCACGTCATCACACTCCGTCGCGACCGTCGAGGGCTTGACGGGGAAGGCCAGTTCGGAGAGCACGCCGTCGACCTGATTCAATCTGATCGTTCGTGTCATTACGTCAACAACGTCGTCAGGCGCTATGAACGTATCCCCTCGGGGGACACGGAGGAACGTTCGCAGAGGACTCCTCGCGGAGGGTCGTTCGCGGAACGAAGATCGGTGTCGGGACGTTTATTTCCGACCGTAGCCGAGGAGCGATATCGCATGGCCGAGCCGATCCTCAAGTGGGCCGGCGGGAAACGACAACTGCTCGATGCGCTGTACGCGCGGTTTCCCGAGTCGTTCGACCGGTACCACGAGCCCTTCGTCGGCGGCGGAGCGCTCTTCTTCGACCTCGAGCCGAGCGCAGGCACGATCAACGACGCGAACTCTCGGCTCGTCTCGTTGTACGAGCGGGTCCGCGACGAGCCGGACCGGCTCATCGAGCGGCTGGAGTCGTTCGAAGACCCCGAATCGGATCCCGATCCCGACCTCCCGTACGCGGAGACGACCCAACGCGGCCGCGACGTGGAGAGTTACTACTACCAGCAGCGCGCGCGGTTCAACGATCGACCGTACACGGGTGAGTACGACCCCCTCGAGGAGGCGGCGCTCTTAGTGTACCTCAACCGAACCTGCTATAACGGCCTCTACCGCGAGAACGCCGACGGCGGGTTCAACGTCCCGATCGGTCGGTACGCGAACCCGGACTGGGTCAAACGCGATCGGATCCGACGGGCGAGCGACGTGCTCGCCGACGTCGAGGTGTCCAACCGAGACTTCGAGTACGTCCTCGACGTCGCCGACGCCGGCGATCTGGTGTACTTCGACCCGCCGTACGAGCCGATGAGTCCGACGGCCGACTTCACCGCCTACAGCGCGGACGGATTCGACCGCGAGGACCAGGAACGCCTGATCGAGGTCGCGACGACCCTCGACGACCGAGGCGTGAACGTCCTCGTCTCGAACAGCGGCGTGACGTACGACAGGTACGCCGAGGCGGGCTTTCACGTCGACACCGTGGACGCGACCCGCGCGATCAACAGCGACGGCGACGGTCGGGAGGCGGTCGACGAGGTGATCGCGACGAACGTGCCCGAACCCGCTCGGCTCGCCGACGGACAGCGCGCGCTGTCGACCTTCGAGGAGCGGTGAGTCGTCGACCCCGTCGACGGCCCGCGCATCCACGGTCCGCCATCCGACGGGCTTTTTGACCTTCCCCGCTGTCGAGTCGAGTATGACGAAGCTCGACATCGACCTCGTTCTCGCGCCCGTCGACGGCAGCGAGGCGTCCCACGAGGCCGTCGATTACGCGATCGGGATCGCGAGCGAGTACGGCGCGAGCGTCCACGCGCTGTACGTCCTCGACGAGGAGGTCGTCCGGGCGTTGGAGTCCGGATCGATAGACGAGCGCGACGTCGCCGAGGACACCGCCGCCTTCACCGAGTCGGTCGCGGAGCGCGCCGAGGCCGCCGGGATCGCCCACAGCAACTCCATGGCGTACGGCTTCTCGACCGAGATGAAGACGGTCCACCCCGGAAGCGTCGTCCTCGACACCGCCGAGGAGCTCGAGTCGGACTTCATCGTCGTGCCCCGAGAACCGGTCACCGGCGAGCCGGGACAGGTGCTCGAGAAGGCCGCGGAGTACGTCCTGCTGTACGCGAGCCAGCCGGTCCTCTCGGTGTGATCCCGACGCTAACGTCACCGACGACCGCGAGGTCCCCTCTCGCGACGATCGGCGACCTCCCCTTCCTCCCGGCGGGGACGACGCTGCCACCGCTCCCGTACCTCCTCGTCGTCCTCGTCGCCGCCGGCGGGGTCGCGGTCGCGCTCCGCCGGCGACGACCGACGATCGGTGCCTCACACGTGCTCGCGTTGACGCCGTGGATCGCCCTCGGATCCGCGCTCCACGTGCTGTACGTCGTGGGAGCGCTTCCCGATCCTCTTGCGCCGTTCGGCGGGTCGCCGACGGTGTACCCCACGGTCGCGACGCTCGCGGGCGCGACCTGGCTGGCCGCCGACGCGGTCGCGGACGACGCCGACCGCGTTCCGATCGTCCTCGCGACCGCGGGAGCGCTCGCCCTCGCTCCGGTCGTCGCCGTCGCGGTCGCGGGCGGCGTCTCCGGGTCTGGCGCGTACTGGTCGGCGATCGCGGCGGTCGCCTCCGTCCCGGTGGCGGCGCTCGTCTGGCGCGCGCTCGCCCGGATCGAGCCGGGCGTCGCCGTCACCGGCGGCGTCGGCGCGCTCGCCGTGTTCGGGCACGCGCTCGACGGTCTCTCGACCGCGGTCGGGGTGACCCAGCTCGGCTTCGGTGAGCGCAGCCCCCTCTCGCGGATCATCCTCGAACTCGACTGGATTCCGGCGGTTCCGGTGCTCGGCGAAGGGTGGCTGTTCCTCCTCGTCAAGCTGGCGGTCGCGAGCGCCGTGGTGTACCTCTTCGTTCCGTACGTCCGCGAGGAGCCGGCGGAGGGACTGCTCCTCCTCGGCTTCGTCGCCGCCGTCGGACTCGGCCCGGCCGTCCACAACTTGCTCCTGTTCACCGTGACGCCTTGAGAGCGGAGCGGGACGGGGTCGAAAAGCGGGGGTCGGGCAGGGTCGGAGAGCGAGTTCGAGAACCAGTCGAAAAACGCGGTTCGAGCGGGATCTGAGCGCAGGACGTGGAGCGGCCGCTGCTCAGTCCTCCTCGACGACCTCGGGGTCCTCGATCGCGGACTGAAGCGAGTCGAGCCCGTTGACCCACTCGGAGACGAGCCCGTACTCCAGTTCCTCGACGAGCTCCATGTCGAGACGCTCCCCGTCGATGACGCGGGTACCGGCCTGGACGACGTACCCCAACGCGGCGTCGAGGTCCTCGTCGGCCTCGGCGTCGGCGGCCGCGTGGACGAACTCGTCGACGTCGCCCTCGACGACCCCGCCGACGACGAACTCCTCGGCCGCGTAGAAGACGGGGACGAGCGAGGTCTGGACCCCGTCGATGAGCATGACCTTGTCCTCGTCGTCGAAGGAGACCTCGGCGAGGACGATGTCGCTCACGTCCCGGATCTCCTCGACCGCGCGGTCCTCGTCGATCCGGTCGTCCTCCAGCGCCGCGAGGACCTTCGCGATCGCGATCGCGGCGTCGTCCTGGAGGTTCAAGAGCAACCGCGCCGAGTCCTCGTTTTCGGGATCGAGATCCTCGTCGGCGAGCCTGTCGAGCCAGTTCTGCCAGCGCTCCTCGGAGTAGAACGTCTCAACCGCCTCGTCCTCGGTCATATCCAATACCTCTCCCGGACTACTCAAAGGCCTTTCTTATTTATGCCCCCGAGAGACGCCGTCACACCCGGCTGAGAACTGACGGAGCCCCGATCAGTCGAGGTTGCTCTTCAGCTCCGGAACCAGCTCGTCGGGGTCCACCGGCTTGGTCACGTAGCCGTCCGCGCCGGCTTTCACCGCCTCCATCATCTTCTCCTGCTGGTCGACGCTCGTGCACATCACGACCACGGCGTCCGGCCATCGGTCCTTGATGTTCCGCGTCGCCTCGATCCCCGTCATCTCCGGCATCACGACGTCCATCGACACGGCATCGGGCTCGTACGCCTCGAAGAGCTCCACGGCCTCCGCGCCGTTCTCCGCCTCGCCGACCACGTCGAAGGACCCCTCCAACGCGTCCCGAACGACGGTCCGCTGGAACGAGGAATCGTCGACGACGAGTACCCGTTCGGTCATATCGACTCGTCGCCGGCGGTCGATATAAGCTCGCGGATCGACTCTGGAACCTCCGGACCGCGCCCGAGGGCGTCGCTGGCGGACGCACGCCTCGACGTTCGATCACCTTGTATATTTGATCGAGCGTATAATGAACATAGGAACAAGGTTAAGGTATCTCACACGATACCGATGGATATGGAAACGCGGAAGGTCCAACGGCTCGGGCCGTCGACGCTGGCGATGACGCTCCCGGCCGAGTGGGCACAGGAACACGGCGTGAACAAGGGCGACGAGGTCTCCCTGCGGATGGGTGGGAAGGGAACGCTCACGGTGCTGCCCGAGTCGGTGAGCTCGGAGGAGTCGGAGGCGGTCATCAACGCGGACGGGCTCGACGCGCAGGCGCTCGAACGCGCGGTCGTCGCCCAGTACGTGCTCGGCCGACGGGTGATCCACGTCCGGAGCGAGGGGACCCTCGACAGCGAGCACATCAACGCGGTGTACAAAGCCGAGACCCAGCTCATGGGACTCGGCGTGATAGAGGAGACGCCCGAGGACATCTCGATCCGGTGTTCCGTCGATCCCGAGGACTTCACGCTCGACAACCTGCTCGAGCGGCTGGAGAACACCGGTTCGACGATGCGCGGCGAGGCCGTCAAGGCGCTCGCACACGGCAACGCTGACCTCGCCCAGCGCGCGCTCAACCGCGAGCGGCAGGCGAACAAGATCTTCGTGCTCCTCCTGCGGCTGATCTTCACCGCCTACCAGAACCCGAACCTCGCGCGGGCGGTCGGACTGGAGGAGGGGTTCCCGCTCATCGGCTACCGGTCGGTCGCGAAGAACCTCGAACTCACCGCCGACAACGCCGAGGACATCGCCGACATCGTGATGGAGGCCGACGGCCACACTCTCGACGTCGACAAGGCGACCATGCGACAGATCCGCGAGTTCACGGACCAGGTCGACGAGCTCACGGCGCTGGCGGTCCGGGCGGTCGTCGAGCGGGACTACGACCTCACCGTCGAGTGTCGCGATCTCTTCGCCCGGCTCGAGGACCGCGAACAGGAGATCCTCGGCGAACTCCCCGACGACCTCGACAACGACGTGTTGTTGATGACCCGCGAGGTGCTCGTCAGCCTTCAGCACACCGCGGAATACGCCATGCGGAACGCCGAGATCGCCGCCAACCTCGCGCTCAACGAGGCGTCCGACCACGTCGACATCGTCTAGTCGGACAGTCGACGCCCTGCGGGTCTCGTCCCCCGCGCGGATCGCCAAGTTCGCATGAACTAAGTGTCCACCCGCGAAGCGACTCGTATGACCGAGGGATCCATCGAATCCGACAAGGGGATCGGCGTGACGCTCGCGCTGTCCGCCGTCGCGGTGGTCGGCGCAGTCGTGATGTACGGCCACCCGACCCAGTTCGGGAAGGCATGGGGATTCGCCGCGGCGTTCGTCTTCGCGCTGCTGGCGGTCGTCGCCGTCCAAGCGTTCGAGTGAGGCGGCTCGACGAGAAACCGTTAAGCGCGTCTGACGCCAACGTCCGACGATGACCGAGTACACCGAGGAAGAGCGGCGGATCCTCGCGTACCTCACGGACAGCATCACTCGCGGCGAGCGGTACGTCCGCTCGAAGACGATCGCCGACGCGATCGGTCTCACCGCCAAGCAGGTCGGCTCCCGGCTCCCGCGGCTCGCCGAGAAGGCCGACGACGTCGAGATCGAGAAGTGGGGCCGCGCCCGCTCGACGACGTGGCGCGTGAGCCAGGGCTGAGGCGGCTCGACCTGGATACCGATCGGGTACGCTCGGAGCCGGCGGTCGGATCCGCGACTCCACCCTTTTAATCTCTCCGCGTTCGTACTCCGATCCATGACCGTCCGAGTCTCCCGGACGTTCGAGTTCGACTCGCCCGCAGCGGACGTGTGGGCGTTCATCTCGGACGCGGAGAAGCGCGCAGGAGCGATCAGCGTAGTCGACACGTTCGAGGTCCACGGCGACGGGACGGCGACGTGGCACGTCGCGCTCCCGATCCCGATGATGCGGTCGACGATCACGGTCGAGACCGAGGAAGTCGAGCGCGACCCGCCGAACCGAGTGAAGTTCGTGGGCAGATCGAGCGCCTTCCGGGTGACCGGCGAACACGTCATCACGGAGACCGAGGGGGGCTGCCGGCTCGCGAACGAGTTCGTCGTCGAGGGGAAGCTCCCCGGCGTCGAGTCCTTCTTCAAGCGCAACTTCGACGAGGAGCTCGACAACCTGGAGGCGGCGCTCCGCGGGTCGTTGACGCTCGACGCCTGAGTCCCGCTCGAACCGGTCGACGCGTCGGCCGATCCGGTCTCCGTGGTTTTATACGCGAGCGGGACGTACCGGAGGCTGCCGAAGTTCGACGCTTTTCTCGTCGAAGTTCGGCGACAACGACCCGCGCCCGTCCCGCCTCGGGCGACGGCCCGATACAGCCTGGGGGTCCGCTGTTCGGTGCCGTCACCCGTCCGCTCGCCTCCCGTTTCGCCTCTCATCACGCCTCAACTCTCGCCGCTTTTCGCCTCTCGCCGACTTCGTGTATCGCCGATGTCGTCCATCGGCGGTTCGATTCGCGTCGGTTCCGGTCGAACCTCCCCGGATAGCGACGGGAGTATCAGCGTGGATAATTCGAGCGACACCTTCTTCATCCGTTTCGGCCTGCGTACGAACGCCGCGGGCGAATCCGGCCGATCACCCGTTTCGGGCATGGTCGGCTCAACCACTCGCTTCCACCGTCCGTCGTCCGTCGGCGTGGGTTCGGGCCACCCGCTCCCACCACCACCCGGACCCGTTCGAGGCGTGGAAGCACCGATCCCTCTTCCCGGAACCGAGTTGACCCGCCGAGTCGTGACACCGGATCCTCGTCGAATCGCGACGCCGTCGTCGAAGCGCAAGGTCGATACGTCCCTGTCGAGTACGTTCGCTCGAATGTTCCCCCGCGAGTACCGCGGCGTCGCCTTCGCCGTCGGGCTCTTCCTCGTGGTCCAACTCGGCGCGCTGGCGTTAGTCCCCGAGTTCACGGAGAGCGGCTATCAGCCCGTCGAAGACCCCCAGGACCCGACGAACAGCCTGGTGTACATCGTCGCCATCGTCGTCATGACGGGGCTGATGCTCGCGGCGTTCCGCTACGAGTTCGACTGGGCGATCCGACTGCTGATCGTCGGCGTCTCCGCGTGGCTCTCGTGGTACGTGTTCTCCGCGTTCACCTCGCCGCTTCTCGCGGCGATCCCCGCCGTCGCGGTCGCCGTCGGCCTGCTCGTTCACCCGGAGTGGTACGTCATCGACGCCGCCGGGGCGTTGATGGGGGCGGGGGCCGCCGGGCTGTTCGGGATCTCCTTCGGGATCTTGCCGGCGCTCGTTCTTCTCGGCTTCCTCGCCGTCTACGACGCGATCTCGGTGTACGGCACCGAACACATGCTCTCGCTCGCGGAGGGCGTGATGGACCTCAACATCCCCGTCGTCCTCGTGATCCCGCTCTCGCTCTCCTACTCCCTCCTCGAGGACGACTTCGAGGACGCGAACGACGTTCACGAGGAGGACGCGGAGGGTGACGGGAACGAAACCGCCGACGAGGGAGACGCGCCCGCCAACGAAGACGACGGGGGAGACGCCCCCGCCGAAGGGAACGAACGCGACGCCTTCTTCATCGGACTCGGCGACGCCGTGATCCCGGCGGTGATGGTCGCCAGCGCGGCCACCTTCTCGCCGGCCGCGGCGCTTTCGGTCCCGTTCCTCGAACTCAACCTCCCGGCGCTGTTCGCGATGGGCGGCACGCTCGTCGGTCTGCTGTTCCTGTTGCGCTGGGTGATGAAGGGCCGGGCACACGCCGGACTCCCCCTGCTCAACGGCGGAGCGATCGGCGGGTACCTGCTCGGCTCGCTCGTCGCGGGCGTCTCGCTGGTCGAGGCGCTCGGGCTCCCGATCGCGTTCTAGCCGGTGGAGACACTCGCACCTTGGAACGTACGACCCTCGACGACCACAAGGGACTTACCGGTCGTCCGGGAGGGGGCAAATATGTCCGTCGGATCCCTCCCTCGCCGACACCCGGTACCGGTGTTCACGACCGCCCTGTTCCTCGTCGCGCTCGGGATGACCGTGGCGTACTACGCCGACCTCATCCCCGGCGTTCCGCGGGCGCTCCCGACCTTCGTCGACCTGCTGGTCGTGACCGGAGCCCTCCTCGCGGTCGCGGCGACGACGTGGGCGGTGTCGCTCGCCACGGACTGACGGATCCTACGGGAAGCCGACCCGACGCGACCGGTCAGGAACCGCCGCCGACGCCGTGACGGACCTTCACCGCGACGCCGCTCTGGAACGCGAGCGCCTCGGTCCCGGACAGCTCCGCGCGCCCCACGGCGAAGAGGGAATCGTCGCCGTCGACGACGAGCACCTCGTCGCCGGGGCGGATCCCCTCGTCGACCGCGGTCACGAACTTCGCGAAGGCGTTTCGCCCGTCGCGGACGAACGGCTCGCTCTCCTCGCCGACGACGACGCGGTGAGCGGGCTTCGGAAAGAGCCGCTGAAGCCGGCGCGCGCCGATCTCGCCGAGGGTGAACCGCCCGTCGGTGCCGTAGGTGACGATCCGGTCCCCCTCGGCGCTTCCCGGCGTGTCGTCGACGTCACCGGCGATGACCTGCCGGGGGCGTCCGCCGCTCGACCGACGGATCGTGGTCGGCTCGTCGGGCGGGAAGAGCGCCCGGCCGGCCCCCGATCCGAACTGGTAGTCCGCGCCGGTCCGCAGGTCGGCGAGGTCCTCGCTGTCGCTCATGGCCGCGGTACCGCCGCCGCGCGCAAATCGGTTCCGATACGGCCGTCGGTCCCGGTACGGACGCGGATCACGCTCCGTGTCCGTTCGACTCGGCCGCGGCCGCTCGCCGCGCCTGAACGACGAAGAGCGCCGTGGCGAACCCGATGAACCCGGCCGCGAGCAGGAACCCGGACTCGGTGCTCGTGAAGTCCATCGTCGCGCCGACGGCCACCGGCCCGACGACCTGTCCGACCTTCCAGGAGATGGAGCGCAGCGACATCGAACTGGCGACCGAGTCGTGGCGCTCCCCCTCGTCGACGAACAGCGACATGCTGGCGGGCAGCCGGATCGAGTCGGCGACGCCGAGCAGCGAGTAGGCCGCAAAGAGCGAGAAGAACGCGCCGCCGAGGGTCTGTGTGTCTCCGAGATACGATATCGTGACCGGATCGACGGTCCCCTCGAAGTACGTCGCCAGCGGGATCGCGGCGGTGCCGATCCCGTACAACACGGCCCCGATCGCGACGAAGGCGTGTCGCCTGCCGTACCGATCGGTGAGGTCGCCGACGAACCCCTGCGTGACCGCCTTCGTCGCCTTCCCGCCGGCCATGATCCACCCGATCGCGAACGCGGAGATGCCGAACGTCGTCCGGGCGTAGATCGGGAGGAAGATGATGACGGCCATCTTGCCGACGCTGAAGGTGAACCGGAAGATCACGAGCGAGCGGAGCATCGGCAACGCCAACAGCGACCGGAACGTCCCGACGCCGTCGACCGCCTCGGGGTCGGTCTGGCCGCCCGGATCGTCCCGCAGGAAGCGGTAGACGAGGAGGAAGCTCACGAGGGTGATCACGGAGAGCACGGCGTACGTCTCAGTGAACCCGTACGCGTACAGGAGGTAGCCGCCGAGGAGGTCGCCGGTGAGCGAGGAGACCGACGCGAACTGGTTGTACGACCCGAGCCAGAGCCCCTGTTCGTCGTCGGGGCTGATCTCGCCGATTATCGTCGCGCCGGTGATCCAGAGCACGCTCGCGCCGAGCCCTTGAGCCATCCGGACGAGGATCACGTGGATCGGACTCGAGACGAACGCGAATCCGACGAAGACGCCGACGTTGATCAGGAAGCCGGCGAGCAGGAACCGTTTGGCGTTGCCCGTGTCGACCGCTCGACCGAGGGGGAGGACGATGAGGAGTTGGACGGCCGCGAAGGCGGTACCGAACAGTCCCTCGATGAACCCGGTGGTTCCGAACAGGTCCGCGTACAGCGCGAGCGCGATGAGGATCGTCGAGTACGCTTGACTGCGCGCGAAGGCGGTCCCGGCGAGCGACGCGAACTCCGCGTTGCCGAGGAGCCGTATCGAGTTACCGAATCGGGCCACGATCGAGTACCGGCTCGGCGAATGAGGTCCACGTAGTAAAGGCCGCGCGAGCCGGCGGTCCCTGCTGGATTCCGTCCGCGGACGCTCCCAAACCGACCTCGTCGCCTACAGTTCGATCCGCTCGACGAGCGAGCCCTCGCCGTTCTCCTTCGTGTTGATCGCGACGATCCGGACGACGTCCTGGAGCATCGATCCCTCCACTTTGGCTTTCAGGAGCGAGTCGACCTGGTAGACCCCCGCGGCGTTGTTCATCCGGATCTCGACCTGGACGGGCAGCTCCTCGTCGGGGTGGAGGATGACGGACTCGATGGCCTGTGAGGAGACGGTGTTGATCCCCCGTCCACCCTTCTCGTAGGGGACCCGCGAGCGCCCGCGTTCCATGTCGAGGCCGTCGGCGATCCGGATGACGCCGGCCTCCCGCGTCAGCGTCTCCTCCTCGGTGTGGTGACAGAGGATGGCGTGGAGCACCTCGGCTTTGACCCGAACCTGCTCCGAGACGTCGTAGAACTCCGGGAGGAATCGGTCGAGCACGTCGGCGGCCAGCGGGATCGAGTAGTAGGAGTGCTCGTCGCGGTGGACGACGTGGCCGATGTCGTGGAGCGTCGCCGCCAGCGCGATGATCACCGGCTCGTCGGCCTCCTCGAGCCCCTGCTGGCGGGCCCCGTTGAACTCGACGCCGCCCGCCTTGAGCAGGTCGTAGAGCCGGAGCGCGCGGTTGCGAACGATCTCGACGTGTTTCGTCCCGTGGTCGTTGTACCCCTTGCGATCGACGGCGTTGACGTTCTGCGCCTCCAGGTACGTGGTGATCTCCGGATCGTTTTCGATCCGCTCGAGCACCTCGTTGACCCGACCGTCCGGGAACGCGTGGTCCGCGGCCGGATCGTACTCCTGTCTCGCGACGTGTTCGTCCTCGGCTGGCTCGCTCATAGGTCATAACCGTGTCGGCGGACGCCTAAATAGTGTGCCGTCGTGGGCTGTAGCGTGTCGTCCGCGTCCTACCGCTGACGGGGGCGTCGATCCGTGCCGCCCACCGCCGGCCACGCGCCTCCCATCCGCCACATCGAGAGGTCGACGTCGACGCCGGGCGAGTCGGCGTTCGTCCCCCCGTCGGGGCCGCGACCGGGATCAGTTCCCTCCCCGGCGTCGGCGACGATCGAGACGCCCGTCGCGTCGTGGCGGGTGGGGTAGATCCGGGTCGCGAGCGCCCGGCGTCCGTTCACGAACAGTTCGAGGACGCTCGCGTCGACGAAGACCCGAACGTCGAGGGGTCGATCCAGGTCGTCGACGGCGACGCCGACGGGCGCGTCCCGCGCGTCGCGGTCGAGGCTGCTCTCCGAGCGGTCGACGACGACGCGGTCGCTCCCGATCCGGACCGCGGTTCGCTCCGCGCCGTCTGGCGATTCACGGACTCGGAGGGAGACGGCCGAACCGGGCGCGTCGTCGGGGTCGAGTCGTGCCCGGACCTCGAACGCCTCGACGGTCGCGTCGAGTCGCTCGGGGGTCCCGTCCGCGGTCAGCCGGTCGTCGACGAGCCGCGTCTCGCGGAGGCGCTCGATCTCTCGGGCGGGTCGCTGGCGGAGTTCACCGTCGACGACCGCGAGTTCGCGTGGGAGACTCATCGCCCCCGACCAGCCGGCGTCCCACCCGCTCTGGGCCGACCGCTCCTCGCGGAGCCAGCCGATCGTTATCGTTCGGCCGTCGGGGGTCGAAAGCGACTGCGGCGCGTAGAACGCGCCCGGATCGAGGACGCCCTCCTCGTCGACGCGGAACCGCCCGACGTCGGCGTCGAACGTGCCGCGGAAGTACCGCACGTCCTCGTAGTCCGAGACGTGGATCAGGTCGCCGTCCGAAAAGCGGAGGAGTTCGGGACACTCCCAGACGACGCCGGGGTCGGCCTCCTCGGTCACGAGGGCGGGACCCTCGTAGGTCCACTCGCGGAGGTCGCGGCTCGTGTACAGCACCGCCGCACCGCCACGGTCCTGGAGCCCCGCGCCGATCAGTTGGTGCCAGCGGTCGTTTTCATACCAGAGGCAGTGGTCGCGGAAGTGCGCCGGTTCGCCGGGCGTCGACAACAGGTCGAGTTCGGGCGGCGGCGACCGGATCACGGGGTTCGCCGCGTCGGGCTCGAAGCGCGTCAGGTCATCGTCGGTCGCGGTCGCGAGACACGGCCGCTGCCACCCGTCGCGCCCCCCGGTGTAGAGCGCGTACACCGCGTCGGCATCGCCGGCAGCGACGGAGGAATCGGCGTCGTCGCCGGCGGGTACCACGCGTGGGCCGGATCCCGCGTCTCCGTCCGCGTCGTCGACGCGCTTGACGGCGACCGCACACCCCGACCAGCAGCCGTCCCGGTCGGGGCCGCTCGGATCGGGGGACATCGCGACCGGTCGGTCCTCCCAGCGGACGAGATCCTCGCTGACGGCGTGGCCCCAGTGGACCGTGCCGTGGTACGGACCGGCGGGATTGTACTGGTAGAAGAGGTGGTAGGTCCCGTCGTGGTGGATCATCCCGTTCGGGTCGTTGAGCCAGTTGGCCGGCGGGGTGACGTGGTAGGAGGGGCGGTCGCGGTCGCCCGAGAGAGCGTCGCGGTAACGCTCGAGCTCGCGGCCGCTCTTCGGCCGTCCCGTCGCGAGGGCAGTGTCGTACTCGCTTTCCCCCGCGAGCCAGCGGATGACGTCGGCCGCGAATCGCTCGCGATTCGCCTCCGTGGTCGCGTCGTCGTGCTGGGCGAACTCCATGCCGACGCCGACCCCGATGACGGTCCCCGACCCGATCCGCCACTGGAGCACGGTCACCTCGCCGGGGACGTCCTCGACGCCGCGGTGGGTGGACGCGAGGACGTCCGCTCGCTCGGGGAGCACGTCCTCGTACCGGGCGTAGGGCGCGGTCGAGCCCGCGGGACGGATGTGGTGGCGGAGGCCGGAGAGCCCCTCGACCGCGGGGTGGCCCTCGTACAGCGGGTGCCACAGCGGGCCGACCGGGTCCGTCACCTCCTCGGTCCCGGTCGCGTCCGGCGGGACTGGGTCGATCCCGAGCGCGCTCACCTGCGCGAGCGCCCGCGCCGAGCAGAACAGCCCGCCGCCGTCCGCGAGGAACGCCCGGATCGGCTCCGCGCAGTCCGCGACCGTCGCGGGGTCGCTCACGGGATCGTAGGCGTGCCACCAGAGCGCATCGAAACGGTCGAGATCGGCTTCTCCCGCCGCGACCGCCGAGAGCGCGACCGTCTCGACGTCCCCGACCACGTCGCGGGCGAACGCGAGCGCGGCCGCCGCCTCCGTTCCGTCGGACACCCCCTCGGCCGCCGCCTCGCCTTTCGTCGCCCCGCCGTCCGTCTTCCTCCCGTCCGTCGACCCCTCGATGAGGAATCCGAGGCGGGGTCCGTCGTCGGTCATGATCCCTCGTTACCACGCTCGTAGTAAAAACCGTTCTCCCGTGACGGCGTGACGGATCCGCGGACGAGTCGGTCGACGAACCCGCCGTCGCCCGGCGGGGACGGCAGATTCGGTCGGTGACGAAACGCATAAACGGCCCATCGACGTACGTCAGGGCGTGACTCGAACCGCGTCGTCGCTCGGCCCGCGCCCGCCGGCAGCGACGCGGCTCTTCTCGAAGAAACGCGCGTGACGCGTCCACAGGCGGGAGTGGCGACCCCGTCCCGGACGACCCCCGACCCGCGCGCGACCGTTACCGCACCGAACACGCATTCGTTCCGACGACCCACACGCGACACCGAGACCACGACACCGATGACGAACTCTACGACGACCACGACACCGTACACGACTGACCGCGACGACGACGGAGAACCGACCGACGAACCCTTCGAGGGGGTCTACCCCGCGATGACGACCCCGTTCACCGGCGAGAACGGGATCGACCACGAGCAGCTCGCCGAGAACGCCCGCTACCTCGAGCGCGCCGGCGTCGACGGGGTGGTTCCCGTCGGCTCCACCGGCGAGTCCGCGACGATGACCCACGACGAGCACATCGAGGTCGTCGAGACCGTCCGCGACGCCGTCGACGACGTGCCCGTGATCGCGGGCACCGGCTCGAACAACACCGCCGAGGCGCTCTCGCTCTCGCGCCGGGCCGCGGAGACGGGCGCGGACGGGATCCTCCTCATCTCGCCGTACTACAACAAGCCCGAGCCCGAGGGGTTCAGAGAGCACTACGGGACGATCGCCGACGCGGTCGACCTCCCGCAGGTCGTCTACAACGTGCCCTCGCGGACGGGGCGGTCGATCCCGGTCGACGTCGTCGTCGACCTCGCGGAACACCCGAACGTCCAAGGGTACAAGGCCGCCTCCGGCGACTTAAATCGGATCAGCGAGATAGTCGAGCGCACCCGCGGGGAGACGTTCTCCGTGCTCTCGGGCGACGACGGGCTCACGCTCCCGACGCTCTCCGTCGGCGGGACGGGCACGATAAGCGTCGTCGCGAACGTCGAGCCGGAGCGCTCGTGTGCGATGGTCGGGTCGGCGCTCTCGGGCGATTACGACCGAGCACGGGAGCTCCACCACGAGCTCGCGCCGCTGGTCCGCGAGCTGTTCGTCGAGACGAACCCGATCCCGGTGACGGAGGCGATGTACGTCCGGGATCGTGGCGGCCCGCACGTCCGGTCGCCGCTCACCCGGCTCTCCGAGGAACGGCGCGAGCCGCTCCGTGAGCTGCTCGCCGAGTACGAGGAGGGGTCGCCGGAGGAGACGGAAGCGGCAGGGGAGACCGATGCCTCCGGGGGCGCGGAATGACCGGCGGCGCCGACGGCGACCTCCGGATCGCCGTCACCGGCGCGGGCGGTCGGATGGGTCGGGAAGTGATCGAGGCGGCGGCGGCTCGGGACGACGTCGAGGTCGCGCTCGCGGTCAACCGCACGCCGACGGACCCCGTCGCGGGCGTCGACGTCGCGGACGCGGCCCGGCTCGACGACCTGCTCGCCGACGCCGACCCGGACGTCCTCGTCGATTTCACGGGGCCGGAATCGGCCGTCGAGTACGCCGAGACCGCCGCCGAGGCCGGGGTGGCCGTCGTCACCGGGACGACCGGCTTCGACTCCGGGGGCACGGCGCGGCTCCGCGCCGCGAGCGAGGCGGTCCCCCTGCTGCGGGCGTCGAACTTCGCGCGCGGCGTCGCCGCGCTCCGGCGAGCGGTCCGCGAGGCGGTCGTGGCGGTCCCCGACTACGACGTGGAGCTGACCGAGACCCACCACAACGGGAAGCGCGACGCGCCCTCGGGGACCGCGAAGACGCTCCTCGACGACGTGGAGGGCGTCCGCGAGGAGGCCCGCGGAGACTCGGCGGGAGGCGACGGTCTCGATCGGCGGGTCCACGGCCGCGAGGGCGACAGCCCGCGCGAGCCGACCGAGATCGGCGTCCACGCGAGGCGTGCCGGCGACGTGACCGGCGAACACGAGGTGTTGCTCGCGGGCAACCGCGAGACCCTGTCTCTCACCCACCGCGCCGGCGACCGCGGCGTGTTCGCCGAGGGCGCGCTCGACGCCGCGGCGTGGCTGTCGGGACGAGAGCCCGGTCGGTACGAGTTCGACGACGTGCTCGGCGACGGTGTGAGCGAATGAGTGCGATAGGCATCGACACACATCGACGGGTAAATACCGTCGGTCGACCACGGGAGGAACAATGACGCTCGAATCCGACGTGTCCGACCTCTGGGAGCGGTACGAGGCCGGGCTCTCGGCGGCGGAGACGACGACGGACGACGCGGCCGTCCTCGACGACTTCCTCGCGGCGCTGGAGGCCGGCGAGGTCCGCGCAGCCGAGAAGACCGGCGACGACGTGACGACGTGGGCGGCCAACGAGTGGGTCAAACGCGGGATCCTGCTCAACTTCGCGCTCCGCGAGACCGAACCGCGCGAGTACGGCGGAGTGACCTACTACGACGTGTTGCCGCTCCGCGAGACCGACGATCTCGACGAGCGCGGCACCCGAAACACGCCCGACGGAACGGTCCTCCGACGCGGCGCGTACCTCGGGAGCGACTGTATCGTGATGAGCCCGGCCTTTCTCAACATGGGCGCGTACGTCGGCGACGGGACGCTCGTCGACTCCTGTGACACGGTCGGTTCCTGCGCGCAGATCGGCGCGGACGTGAAACTCGGCGCGAACACCCTGATCGGCGGCGTGCTCGAACCGATCGAGGACGCTCCGGTCGTGATCGAAGAGGGGGTCTCGCTCGGCGCGGGCTGTCGGGTCACGAGCGGGTTCCGGGTCGGCAAGAACTCGATCGTCGGGGAGAACACCCTTCTCACGCCGCGGATCCCCGTCTACGACCTCGTCGAGGAGGAGGTGATCTACGGCCACCTTCCCGCCGAGCGCCGGGCGTTCACGCGGATGGTCGAGTCCTCGGTCGGCGAGCACGACCTCTTTTCGGGCGGCGCGTACAAGCCCGCGGTCGTCGCCACGGACGTGGAGACGGAGACGCTGGAGGCGACGCGGCGCGAGGGGGCACTACGGGAATGAGCCGGCGGAACTCCGACGCCGAGGACGCCGACGC
This sequence comes from Halorubrum cibi, assembly GCF_900182635.1. Classification (GTDB taxonomy): domain Archaea; phylum Halobacteriota; class Halobacteria; order Halobacteriales; family Haloferacaceae; genus Halorubrum; species Halorubrum cibi. The sequence goes on from NZ_FXTD01000002.1 coordinate 124,456, forward strand.
GAACCCGCCCGTCCGACGCGTGAGCGACTGGGACGCGGACCGGCTCGCCGCGCTCGCCGCCGAGCACGACACGCCGCTGTACGTCCAGGACCTCGACCGGGTCCGCGAGAACTGCGAGCGCCTGCTGTCGGCGTTCCCCGACGCCGACGTGCGGTACGCCGTCAAGGCACACACCGGCCGCGCGGTGCTGGAGGCGGTCCGCGAGGCGGGCCTCGACGCGGAGTGCGCCTCCGCCGGGGAGGTCGACCGCGCGCTCGCGGCCGGCTTCGGCGGCGACCGGCTCCACTACACCGCGGTCAACCCGCCCGCCCGCGACCTCGACTACGTCGTCGACGTCGCGGAGCGGGAGCCGGGGCTCACGGTAACGGCCGGCGCGGTCGACACCCTCGACCGTTTGGCCGAGCGCGGTTACGACGGCCGGCTCTGTCTCCGGGTGAACCCGGGCGTCGGGGCGGGCCACCACGCGAAGGTCACCACCGGCTCGGCGCCGAAGTTCGGCGTCCCCTACGACCGGGCCGCGGGCGTCGCCCGCGAGGCGGCCGAGCGGTTCGACGTGGTGGGCGTCCACGCGCACGCGGGCTCCGGGATCGATCCGGACCAGCTCGACAGCCACCGCGAGCTCGTCGCGCGGATGGGCGATCTCGCACTGGAGCTGACCGATCCGGATCCGGCCGACGCCGATCCCCTCGACCTCGAATACGTCGACGTCGGCGGCGGCTTCGGCGTTCCCTACCGCGAGGACGACGATCCCCTCGATCTGCCCGCCGTCGCCGACGCGACGCGAGACGCCGTCGGCGACCTCCGCGGACTCGCGCTCGCGATCGAGCCCGGCCGGTACGTCGTCGCCGACGCGGGCGTCCTCCTGACGCGGGCGAACACCGTGAAGCCGACGCCGGAGGGGACGGTCGTCGGCGTCGACGCCGGGATGACGGATCTGCTCCGCCCCGCGATGTACGACGCGTACCACCCGATCCGCAACCTCGGCGGGGCCGACGGCGAGCCGGCCCCGGCGGACCGCGAGACGGAGTCCGTCGCAGTCGCGGGACCTATCTGTGAGACCGGTGATAGCTTCTGTACGGATCGCGCGCTGGCGCGCCCGGCCCGCGGGGACCTCCTCGCGATCGGCGTCGCAGGCGCGTACGGATACGAGATGGCGAACCAGTACAACTCGCGGCCGCGGCCCGCGGAGGTCGCGCTCGCGGACGGGGAGGCGACGGTCGTCCGGCGGCGCGAGCGGCTCGCGGACCTCACGACGGCCGAGCGCGAGGCGGACGGGACGGCCGAGACGGAGGTGGGCCGATGAGCACTCACGCCGTCCCGGTCGAGAAGTACCACGGCACCGGCAACGACTTCCTCGTCGTCGACGCCGGCGAGGGCGTCGGCGACCGCTCGGCGTTCGCGCGGGCGTACTGCGACCGCGAGACGGGCGTCGCGGCCGATACGGTCGACGGCCCGATCGACGGCGCGGGCGAGCACGGAGACGCGACCGATGACGCCGCCGACTCCGCGGGTCGCCGCGGGGCCGACGGCGTCCTCTTCTTGGAGATCGGTGAGCGCTACCGACCCACCCGCGTCGTGATGACGCTCGTCCAGCCGGACGGCTCGACTGCCGCCATGTGCGGCAACGGCGCGCGCGTCGTCGCCCGCTGGGCGCACGACCGGACCGGTGACCACGAGTTCATGATCGACACGCAGGCAGGAACTCGCCGCGCGATCGTGAGCCCCGACGGAACCGAGGTGACCATCGAGATGGGGGTACCGCGGTTCGATCCTACCTCCGTCCCCGTCGACCGCGACGAACCGCTCGTCGAGGAGGCGATCGAGGGGTTGACCGTCACCGCGGTCGATACCGGCGTTCCGCACGCCGTGTCGTTCCTCGATGGCGGCCGCGACGACCCCGACGGGATCGACGCCGTCGACCTCGACGCGGTCGCGCCCCCGGTCAGGCACGCGGACGTCTTCCCACAGGGCGCGAACGTGAACCTCGCGGCGGTCGTCGACGCGGGCGGCGAGGGGGAGGACGGCCGCGACGACCCGGCCGTCATCGACCAGCGAACCTTCGAGCGCGGCGTCGAGGGGGAGACGCGTTCCTGTGGGACCGGCGCGGTCGCGATCGCCGCCGTCGCCCGCCGGTTGGGACTGATCGACGGCGACACGGCCGTGACCCGTCCTCCCGGCGGCGAGTTGCGCATCACGGTCCCGGACGACGACCACGCGACCCTCACCGGCCCGGTCGCCCGCGAGTTCTCGGGGCGGGTCGCCGCGGACCCGCGATGACCGACGCACGCGACGAGGTCGACGCCTCCCCCACCCCCGACACCGGCGAAACCGACTTCGATCCGGTGGCGTTCCTCGAGAGGGCGGTCACGACCCCCTCACACGAGGGCGTCGAGGAGATGCGTCGGCTGCTCGTGGAGACGCTCGAGGAGTTCGGCGTCGACGCCGCGGTCGACGATGCCGGCTGCGTCGTCGCCGAGAAGGCCTCGCCGGTCCCGGAGGACGGTCCGCACGTCGTCGCGAACACGCATATCGACACCGTCACCCCGAACGTCCCCTTCGAGCGCGACCGCGAGGCGACCGGTCCGGAGGCGGGAGAAACGGAGATATCGGGCGGGACTGGACCCGCGGACGTGATCCGCGGTCGCGGGGCGTGTGACGCCAAGGGACCGCTTGCGGCGATCCTGTACGGCTTTCTCGCCGCCGAGCCGGCGCGCGGCCGGCTCACTCTGGCGGTGACGCCCGACGAGGAGACCCTCTCTCTGGGGGCCGCGGCGCTGACCGGCAAGCTGCCGGGGACGGACGACCGACTCGACGGGGACCTGTACCTCGTCGGCGAACCCACCGGCCTCGACGTCTGTACGGCCGCGAAGGGTCGGTTCCAGGGAACGATCGAGCTCTCCGGCGAGGCGGCACACGCGGCAGAGTTCGCGGGCGCGAACGCGGTCGCGGCCGCGGAGGGGGCGCTCTCCGCGATCCGCGGGTTCGACGCGGACGCGGACGACCACCCACAACTCGGCCCGCCGAAGCTCACGCCGACCGTCGTCGATGGCGGCGGGGCGACGAACCAGGTGCCGGCCGACTGCGCGGTCACGGTCGACCGGCGGAGCGTCCCCCCCGAAACGGCGGGGGGGTTCCGGAGCGCGCTCGAGGAGGCGGTCCGGGCCGCGATCGATTCGATGGACGGGAGCGCGGCGGCCGTCGACGTCGACGTCGCCCTCACCGACCGTGAATCTCCCTTCTTCGAGGCGTTCTCGACCGATCCGGATCACGAGTTCGTCGGCACCGTCGCGGAGGCGGCGCGGTCGGCGGCCGCGGACGCCGGACTCCCGATCGGTCGCGGCGGCGCGGTTCGGCCGTTCGGTGCGGCCACGGAGGCCTCGTACTTCGCGCCTGCGCCCACCGTCGTCTTCGGGCCGGGCGACCTCACGGACGACGCCGGTGCGGTGGCTCACGCCGAACGCGAGTACGTCAGGGTTCGGGAGATCGAGGCCGCGGCCGCGACGGTCGCGGACGTCCTCCACCGGACGCTCGGGTGAGGCGGGGCGCGCAGGGTACGCGCGCGGTTCGGGTGAGGCGGGACGTGCGCGATCGGTTCGGCCGCTCGCCCCGCGCTACCCGACGAAGAAGTCGATCGCGTCGTGTTTCGACTGGCCCTTGTACAGCTCCGAGTAGCCGCAGCTCGCACACGAGACGACGACGAACCGGCGGTTCTGGACGTCGAACAGCTTCGTGAGTCCCGTCCCGCTCGTCGCGATCTCGTCGGTCTCGGTCCCCTCGCTGCCGCATTTCGGACAGCCCGAGTCGCCATCCGATCCGAGCGTCTCCGCGTCGGCGTCGGCGCGGCTCTCGTTCCAATTTCCGCTCTCGTCGTCGTACTCGGCGCGACCGGGACCGGGGCCGTCGTCGTCGCCGGTCGCTCGCTCGCCGCCGTCGCTCCCGGCGTCCGTCGAGTCGTCGCCGAAGACCGAGTAGCTCGTGTCGTTGTCGTCGGAGGGCATCGTCTCGGCCCAGAACGGTCGTGAATAAAGCCTTTCCGGCGGCTCTCACGGCGGCGGCCGGAGTCATCTCCGCTTGACGCCCACGAAGTACGCCGGGTTACTGCTCCATCGACGCTCGAACGTCGTCCGGATGGCGAAGACGACGTCCCACCCGTCGACGGCCCGGAATCGGGCCCGGAGTTCGTCGGGCGAGATCCCGTACGACCCTCCACCGGCGCGGCGGGCGTCACCGAGTACGCAGTACAACCCCCCGCTCGGGACGACCGCCGACAGCCCGTCGACGAACCGGTTCCGTTCGCCGTCTCCGAGGACGTGGAGCATCGCCGAGTCGACGACGGTTCGGAAGGAGAACCCGGCGTCCCGGAGCCCGTCGAGGTCCAGCGCGTCCCGGACGAGGAAGTGCGCGGGCACCCGCCTTCTCGGCAGCCTGCCGGATGGCGAGCCGTGAGAGATCGATGCCGAGGACTTCGTGGCCTTGTCGAGCGAGAAACAGCGAGAGCTCGCCGGTGCCACAGCCGACGTCGAGAACCGGCCCGCGGACGAGTCCGGCCTCGGCCAGACGGACGAACGCCCGCTGTGGTCGACCGATGTCCCAGTTTGGGACGCCGGCGTACGCCGGCACGACGCACAGTTCACCCGCGTTCGCCTCTCGAAAGGCCGCAACCTCAAAGAACACCGTTCAGACTTCATCCTCTGCGAGTACCAGACTCGTTCGGATGTTGACCTGACCGAGTGGGACATTCAACAGGTTCGCGCGATCTACAAGCGCGACGAGTGGCGTCTTCAATTCGTCTGTCGCACCGTCATCGACCCGGATTCACCGGGCGACGAGGTGGCCGGTGTTAACCTCGGGATCTGTAACTTCGCCGCCGTCTCTTTCGGCGGCGAATCGGTGTTGTATCCCGGTGGCGCACTCAAAGAGGACGAATACTACTTTACGAAGAAGAAGGCAAAATGCGACGATTCCTCGTCTCGTGAGGCCGCCCGTCTTGACCGGACGCGGACTGGTCGCCGGACACACTTCTTACACGCACTCTCGAAAGCGATTGTCAAGGAGTGTATCGAACGAGGTGTCGGGACTCTTGTCGTTGGCGACCTCGGCGGGATCCGAGCGGACGACGAGAACGGCGAACCACGCAACTGGGGCGACCACGGCAATCTTGACTTGCACGGGTGGGCGTTTGACCGCTTCACGGCGCTACTCGACTACAAGGCGGAAGCCGAGGGTATCGACGTGGAGTTGGTGTCGGAACGCGCTACGTCGAAGTCGTGCTCGGCGTGCGGCCACACAGACGACAACCAACGTGTCGAACGTGGGTTGTACGTGTGCGAGGAGTGCGACACGGTTGCGAACGCGGACGTGAACGGTGCGGTGAACATTCGACAAAAGGTACTCCCGAGTCTCGCCACGGATGGCGTTGACGAGACGCATCGCGTCTCGTCCGCACACCAGAACGCGAAGCGTTCTGGGGACGGCGATAGGGATAACGGCTGGTTGGCACAGCCAGCGGTTCACCCGTTCGACCGCAGAGAGGGCAGTTTCGCCCCGCGAGAACAGGTCGTGAACCGCGAACCGTAATATCCCAACTCAGCGGTATGGTGCCGTGGGATTCCCGCGTCTTCAGGCGCGAGAGGATGTCAATCGGGGATACACCACCGGGAGCATCCGTCTGCGGCCGAGCGTCCGTACGGATCCGTACGGCTACCTAGCGGTTACAACAGGAATCGGTCCTCGTGTTCGTCGATGTCGACGAAGTCGTCGACGGCGTCGACCAGCTCGTCAGCCGTGGAGCTGCCGAGACCGATCGCCTCGACGCGGACGCCCTCGTGTCTGAGGTGCGAACAGAGCCGGGCGAAGTCGCCGTCGCCGGTACACAACACGACGGTGTCGACGTGGTTCGCGAGCGTCACGGCGTCGAGGCTCATCCCCACGTCCCAGTCGGCCTTCTTCGAGCCGTCCGCGAACGTCTTGATGTCCTTGATCTTGGCCTCGAAGCCGATGTCGCGGAGCGCCTCGAAGAAGCTCTCCTCCTCCGGTGAATCCGCGCGGATCACGTACGCGATGGCCCGGACCAGCGAGCGCTCGCGGACCGCCTCCTCGAGCAGCGCCGAGTAGTCGATGTTCCGCGAGTAGCGGCTCTGTGCGGAGTGATAGAGGTTCTGTGAATCGGCGAGAATACCGACGCGCTGTGCGGGATGAGTGTCGACCATACGGGACCGACCACCGGCTCCGGCTAGGGTCTTGGGATCCGTCGCGAGCGCGTGGCGGACCCGCGAGCCCGGCCACACCGATCCGCACAGTCAATTTTTCACGGGTGTAGTAACCGTTTTTTGCCCCACCGCCGAAGGGCCGGTATGACGAACGATAGCGACGGTCGCGCCGTCTGGACGCGGGAGGCCGCCGGCCGGATCGAGCGTACGGACGACACCGTCGCACCGGTCATCTATCCGCCGGAGACCGACCGGTTCGACGGGTTCCACGTCTGGGACACGTGGCCCCTGCGGAACCGCGACGGCTCGCTCGCGGAGATCGGCGGCTACCGCGTCGTCTGCGCGCTCACGACGACCGACGACCTGCTCCCGGGCAAACGCCACGACGTGGCGTCGATCCACTACTTCACGTCGCCGGACGGGGAGTCCTGGAGCCACGGCGGTCCCCTCTTCTCGGGCGACGCGCTCGGGTCGCGGCAGTGGGCCGGCTCGACGATGGTCGACGACGGCGACGTCTACGCCTTCTACACCGCCGCGGGCGAGCGCGGCGAGGACGACCTCGCGTACACCCAGCGGATCGCGGGCGCGACCGGCGGCAGGGTCCACGTCGACGACGACGGCCTCCGGATCGACGGCGAGTGGGACCACGAAGTCCTGCTCGAGCCGGACGGAGACCTCTACGAGCGCGAGGCGCAGTCGCGGGGGATGACCTACACCTTCCGCGACCCGTGGTTCTTCGAGGACCCCGGAAGCGGCGAGACGTACCTCCTCTTCGAGGCGAACACGCCGGTACCGGAGGGGGCGGACCCCTGTGACGGGGACCCCGAGGCCGCAGAGTTCAACGGGAGCATCGGGATCGCGCGCTCGCCGACCGGCGACCCGATCGAGTGGGAGCTGGAGCCGCCGCTCCTCGACGCGGTCTGCGTCAACCAAGAGCTGGAGCGACCGCACCTCGTCGTCCGCGACGGCACCTACTACCTGTTCGTCTCCAGCCACCAGCACACGTTCGCGCCGGGGATCGTCGGCTACGACGCGCTGTACGGCTTCGTCGCCGACGACCTCCGCGGCGAGTACCACCCGCTGAACGGCCACGGCATGGTCGCAAGTAACCCCGCGAACGCGCCGTTCCAGTCGTACTCGTGGACCGCCTACGACCACGGCGGAGAGGTGCTCGTCGTCAGCTTCTTCAACTACTACGAGTACGTCGGCGAGAGCCTCGACGGAATCGCCGAATTGCCCGAGAGCGAACAGCGCCGCCGGTTCGGCGGAACGCTCGCGCCGACGCTCCGGCTCGGTCTCGACGGCGACCGGACCGAGTTGCTCGGCACGCTCCGACACGGCTCCCTGCCGCTTCCCTCCGAGGAACTCTCCCCCGTGGACCGCGGCGGTCGGCCGCGCGGAACCGACCGAGACGACGGTTCCTACCGGTCCTAACGGACCAGATCCGGCAGCGCCGACACGTCGATCCGCGCGGGATCGGGCGGCTCCGCGTCCGGGTCGTCGACGACGGCGAGATCGCCGAGAGACGTCGATTCCGGGGCCGTTTCCCCCGCGGCCCCCGCGAGGACGACCACGCCCCCGCGAGCGAGCGGCGCGACCACGCCCGCCGCGAGCGTCCGCGGGTCCGCGAAGGTCGTTCGCACGACGACCCGCGTCCCGGCGTCGATCCCGCGCTCCGTCGCCACGACCTCCGCCGCGTCGAGCAGCCGGCGGTGCGAGACGTCCCCGCGCTCACTGCGGACGACGGGGTCGTTCGGAGAGACCATCGCGGGCGGCGTGGCGGGGTTCTCGCTCCACAGCTCCTGCTCCCAGTGCGTCGTCTCCGATCGCTCGGGCGGGCCGTCGAACGCGGCGAGGTTCGTTCCCGGCTTCGGGTCGAGCGAGCCCTCGCGGTCGACGGGGGCGACCACGACCCGGTCGCCCGCCGCGATGCCCGCGATCGGATCGAACCGAACCGCCGCGCCGAGCCCCGCCGCGCCGAGGAACGCGAGCGTCGCGTGGAGCCCCGGGGTCGGGTCGACGGCGACGGTCGACCCCTCGCGCGCGCCGAGGTACCGAAGCACGTTCGCGGCCTTGTACGCGTTGGTGATCAGGTCGTGAGCGGTCCGCTCGCGGCCGTCCGGCGTGACGAGCGCCGGATCGCGGCTCCGCCGGTCGCGCGCGAGCAGGTCGCCGACGACCTCGGTTCCGTTCACGCCTCAGGGCGCGCCCGCGACGACCATCCGGGAACCGTCCGCCTCGAACGAGAGCGTGCGGCTCGACTCGGGGTCGACGCGGACCGCGTCTCCGGCCGCGAGCGGGATCGACTCGCCGTCGACCTCCATCGTCGCCTCACCTTCGAGGAGGACGTACACCTCCTCCTGGCCGTCCCCGGCGTGGTCGTGTTCCATTCCGTCCCAGTCGGCGTCGGCCTCGACGACCGTGACGCCGAGCTCCGCGCAGTCGAGCGCCTCGCGGAGGAAGTACATGCCGGGCGCTCTCGGTTCGACGTCGGTGTAGGTGGCCTCGTCGTAGCCCATACCGTCACTTGGGCCTGACGCCCGAAAAGCCTATGCTCGGATCCGCTTTCGCCGTTTCAGAACGTGCTCTTCAGCTTCTCGAAGAATCCGCCGCCGACGTCGATATCCTCGCCGCCGGCCTCCGCGAACGCCTCCAGCGCCTCGCGCTGCTCCTCGTTGAGCGACTCGGGGACGACGACGGCGACCTGTACGTACAGATCGCCGCGGCCGCGCCGCCGGAGGTGGGGCATTCCCTTCCCCTTCAGCCGGAACGTCTCGCCGCTCTGAGTGCCCGCTGGCACGTCCATCTCGACGGTGCCGTCGACCGTCTCCACGTCTATCGTGTCGCCGAAGACCGCCTGCGGGAACGAGACCGCCTCGTTGACGCGGAGGTCGTCGCCGTCGCGCTCGAACCGGTCGCCGACGTCGACGTCGACCTCGATCAGCAGGTCGCCGTTCGGCCCGCCGTTCTCGCCGGGCGCGCCCTCCCGCTCCATCCGGAGGCTCTGTCCGGACTGGATCCCCGCTGGAACCTCGACGGTGAGCGTGGCCTCCTCGCGAACGATCCCGTCGCCGCCGCAGTCCGAACAGTCCTCGCTGTACACCTCGCCCGCACCTTCACACCGCGGACAGGTGGAGGTCTGCTGGACGCGCCCGAGCGGCGTCTGTTGGACCTGCCGCACCTGTCCCTGCCCGTTACACTGCGGGCAGGTGTTCACGTCGGCGTCGGAGGGATGCCCCTCCCCGTCGCAGGTGTCACACCGCGTCGGTCGCGTGATCGTGAACTGCTTTTCGGTCCCCTCGAAGGCTTCCTCGAGGTCGACGGTGAGGCCCGTCCGGAGGTCCGTGCCCTGTCGCGGGCGGTCGTCGCGTCGGCCGCCGCGGCCACCTGGACCGCCGCCACCGCCGAAGAACTGGTTGAAGATGTCCTCGAAGCCGCCGGCGCCGGCGCCGCCCGCGCCACCGAACGGCCCTCCCGCGCCGCCGGGACCGCCCCCGCCGCCGGTCGCGCCGCGTTTGTCGGCCTCCGTGAACCGCTCGTGGCCGAGCTGGTCGTACTGCTGGCGCTTCTGGTCGTCCGTGAGCACCTCCTTCGCCTTCTGTATCTTCTTGAACCGCTCCTCGGCGTCGTCCTCGTCGCTGACGTCGGGGTGGTGTTTCGCGGCCTTCTTCCGGTACGCCTTCTTGATCTCGTCCTCGTCGGCGTCCCGGGAGACACCCAAGACGTCGTAGAAGTCCTCGCTCATGCGTTACGTTGGTGGTGTGGTCGTGGTTCGGTCGTGTTAAGCGGCGCGGCCGACGGCGACGCCGGGAGACGTCGACGTGGCCGGTGGCGGCGCGTCGGTCCGGTCGGGGCGACTACTCGTCGGTCTCGTCGTCCTCGTCGTTCACGTCCTCGAAGTCCGCGTCGACGTACTCCTCGTCGTCGCCGTCGCCGTCGGCACCGCCGGGACCCGCACCGCCCATGCCGCCGGGGCCGGCTCCGCCCATGCCGCCCATTCCGCCCGGACCGGCGCCGCCCGCGCCGCCGGGACCGGCCTGTGCGGCCTGCTGTTGTTGATACATCTGTTTGCCGATCTCCTGGAGCTGTTCGGAGAGCGCCTCGGTAACCTCCTCGATCTCCTCGGTGTCGGCGTCGTCGTCCTCGAGCGTCTCCTCGACGTCCTCGATCGCCGCCTCGATGTCGGCGACGAGGTCGTCGTCGACCTCCTCCTCGTTCTCCTCGAGGAGCGTCTCCGCGCGCTGGATCGACGTCTCGGCCTCGTTTCGCGCCTCGATGCGCTCGCGGCGGGCCTCGTCCTCCTCGGCGTGCTTTTCGGCCTCCTCTTGCATCTCCTCGATCTCCTCGTCGGAGAGGCCGACGCCGCCCTCGATGGTGATCGACTCCGCGTTGCCCGAGCCTTGGTCTTCGGCCTCCACGTTGACGATGCCGTTCTCGTCGATGTTGAAGGAGACCTCGATCTGGGGGGTTCCGGCGGGGGCCGGCGGGATGCCCGACAGCTGGAACGCGCCGAGCAGCTCGTTCTCCTCGGCGATCTCGCGTTCGCCCTGGAAGACGCGGACGTTCACGGAGGTCTGGTTGTCCGCGGCCGTGGTGAACACCTTCGACTCCTCCGTCGGAATGGTGGTGTTCTTCTCGATGAGCCGCTCGAAGAGGCCGCCCTTCACCTCGATGCCGAGCGAGAGCGGCGTCACGTCGAGCAGGACGATGTCGTCGACGTCGCCGGAGAGGACGCCGCCCTGGACCGCCGCGCCGAGCGCGACCGCCTCGTCGGGGTTGACGTTCTTCTTCGGTTCCTGACCGACGAGCTCCTCGACTTTGCCCTGGACCTGCGGCATCCGCGTCGAGCCGCCGACGAGGATGACCTCGTCGATGTCGCCCTTGTCGTAGCCCGCGTCGGAGAGCGCCTGCTCCGTCGGTTCGACCGTCCGGTCGAGGAGGTCAGACGTGAGGCTCTCGAAGGTCGCTCGCGTGACCGACTGCTCGAGGTGGACCGGGCCGCTGTCGGTCGCGGTGATGAAGGGGAGGTTGACCGTGGTCTCCTTCTTGTTCGACAGCTCGATCTTCGCCTCCTCGGCGGCGTCCTTCAGCCGCTGGAGCGCCTGCCGGTCCTCCCGGAGGTCGATCCCGTGGTCGTTCTCGAACTCCGCCGCGATGTGGTCGATGAGCGCCTCGTCCCAGTCGTCGCCGCCGAGGTCGTTGTCCCCGTTCGTGGCGACGACCTCGTAGACGCCGCCGCCGAGGTCCAGCACCGACACGTCGAACGTGCCGCCCCCGAGGTCGTATACGAGGACGGTCTGGTCGGACTCGTCGTCGAGGCCGTACGCCATGGAGGCGGCGGTCGGCTCGTTGACGATGCGCTCGACGTCGAAGCCGGCGATCTCGCCGGCGTCCTTCGTCGCCTGCCGCTGTTTGTCGTTGAAGTACGCGGGGACCGTGATCACGGCCTTCTCGACGTCGTCGCCGAGGTACTCCTCGGCGTCGCGTTTGATCTTCTGGAGGATCATCGCCGAGATCTGCTCGGGGCTGTACTCGTCGTCCCCGATCTCGACGGAGTAGTTCTCCTCGCCCATGTGGCGTTTGATGGACTGGATCGTCCGGTCGGGGTTCTGGACGGCCTGGTTCTTCGCCGGCTTCCCGACGAGCCGCTCGCCGTCGTCCGAGAAGGCGACGACCGACGGGGTCGTCCGGTCGCCCTCCGCGTTCGCGATGATCTCGGGCTCGTCGCCCTCCATCACCGCGAACGCGGAGTTGGTGGTACCGAGGTCGATACCGAGGATCTTGTTGGTCGCCATCTTGCCCGCAAATACCGGCTTGTGTCGGTTAAAGGTTACTAGACGCCCCGATATTCGGATCGATACGATGTCGACGCAGTCTTGCGTTTTCCGCGATCGTGGTAGCCACTCACATCGGTGTCTTTATACTGACCCGCTAACCCAGCCGCCCTGTGGAAAGGGGACCCCCGCCCGACGCCGCGGAACGAGCGGCCGGTTCAGAGCCCGGAGACGAGGTCCTCGAGCACCGCCGCCGGGTCGTCCGCCTTGGCGACGCCGGAGGCGAGGAGGACGCCCGACGCGCCGAGGTCGGCCGCCGCGTCCACGTCGTCGCCGGTGGAGACGCCGGCCCCGCAGAACACGTCGACGGCGGGGTCGACCGCCTCGGCGGCCGCGACCGCGTCCTCGACGATTCCGGGGTCCGCCGTCGCGACGGAGACGTCGCCGCCGATCAGTTCGGGCGGTTCGACGGCGACCGCGTCGGGCGAGAGCGCCGCGGCCGCGCCGACCTGCGCCGGGTTGTTCGCGCAGACGATCGTCTCCAGGTCGGCCCGCTCTGCCGCCTCGACGGAGCCGTCGATATCGGCGAGTTTGAGTCGGTTCTCGGAGTGGTTGATCAGCGTCCCCTCGGCCCCGTTGTCGGCGACCGCCTCGGCCAGCGTCGACCCGGTGTGGGAGCCGTGCGCGTTCGGCGAGACGTGCTGGGCCCACGTCTCGACGCCCGTCTCGGCGACGCGGGCGAGGTCGGCCGCCTGCGGAGCGACGCCGATCCGCGCGCCCGACGCCTCGGCGACGTCGCGGGCGGCGGTCGCGACCTCGATCGGATCACAGGGATACGCCTTGAGGTTCACCAGGATGAACATACGCCGGGTAACGGACGGGGGCGCAAATACCTTCGTGGTCGGTCGGCTCTCACGGATCGAGGGCACCGAAGCGGCCGCCTCCCGAAGCGAGGAGCCTCCGGAGCAACACTCTTAACCTACCGGGGATACCGACACACGAACCCGCGTTTCGACGGGTCCGATACCGCATGTCGCTCATCGAGATCATCTCAGGAGTCGAGGCTCGCGAGGCCACACTGACGGTGTTCGATCGAGACCCGAGCGTCGCCGAGACGCTCGCGGAGCACTTCGCGGATCGGAACCTCCGGGTCGTCGCGGAGCGCCCTGCGGAGGGACCGACCGGCTACGCCGTACTCTCGCGCGGCGGCGAGTTCGTGACTGCGGTCTCGGTGGACGAGGTCCTACCCGGTTCCGCCGGCGGGGACGCCGACGGACCGCCCGGAGAGGCCGACCGGGCACCCTCCCGCCGGGTCGGTGAGCCGGTCTTGGATCACCTCGACGAGACGCTTTTCACCTCGTACTCGCGTTCGGACATGGTCGCCGCCTCCCGCGAGATCGAGGACCGGGCCTGGCGCGTGGGCGACGGCGAGCTCCACGCGGGGTTCCAGACGCTCGACGTCCTGACGGGGGAGTCGAACACCTATGATCGGCTCGGCGGGAAGGAGCGCCTCGAAGTTCACGCGTACGCGGCCGCGGAAGGAGAGGCCCCGAACACCGATCGGTACGAGGTACACATCGGCCGCACCGCCGAGATCCGCGAGACGTGGTTCGTCGCCTACGACGGCGGCGGCTTCGACGGCGCGAAGTGTGTGCTGCTCGCCGAGGAGCGCGAGCCCGACCGGTTCTACGGCTTCTGGAGTTACGATCCGGACACCGTCGACCGAGTCATCGACTACCTGACGGAGCGGTACGGCACGTCCGAACGCCAGGGCGAGGACGACGCGACCGCCTGACGCCGAACGCCCTCACCTGAGACGGAAGCCTCTCCACCCGACACCGGAGTCCTCTCAGTTCGGTACGGCCACGAGGTCGGCCGGTGTCTTGAACCGCGCCGACGTTCAAGGACGGGTAATGACCTTCGAACCGAGCACGCTCGCTTCCTCGCGGCTGCTGTTGGTCGGAGACGAGACGTGGGTCGAGTCGTTCGCCGACGCGGTAGAGACGAAACTCGGAGCGACGGTTCGGACGGTTTCGACGGAAGCACACGCGCTCGAATCGATCCGCACGCGGCGACCGGACGCCGTCGTCACCGCGCATCGGCTCCCCGAGGCCTCCGGGCTCGACCTGCTCCGGGAGGTCCGCGACCGGGACGCCACGCTCCCCGTGATCGTGGCGACCGCGTCCGGGAGCGAGGCCATCGCGAGTGAGGCCATCGCCGCCGGCGTCGCCGACTACGTACGTCTCGATCCCGCCGCCGGCGCCGCCGACTCGGTTTCGAAGCTCCTCGATCGAACCGGAGACGCGATCGAGACCGCCCGACGCGACCGTGCCCGGCGCGACCGCGCTCGGCAGTTCGACGCGATATTACGCGACGAACGGACCGCGACGTGGGTCCTCGACGCCGATGGCTTCGTCGATCGGATGAATCGGACGGCTCGCGAGCTGTCCGGCCGCCCCGGTGGCAGCGACGGCGGCGACGGCCCCGTCGCCGTCTCCCTCTGGGAGCACCCGCACTGGTCGGATTCGGACCGAGTCCAGAGCGACGTCAGACGGGTGGTCGAGGCCGCGCTCGAGGGTGGGTTCGGAAACGCAGTCGTCATCCGCGGTTCGGACCGCGGCGGAACGGGAGAGAGCGAATCGACCGGCGACAGCGGAGACGGAGACGTCGACCGGGCCGTCGGAGACGGAGACGACGCGGATCGGGCCGTGATCGAACTGTCCGCGCGTCCGGTCACCGACGACCGTGGAGAGTTGGTCTCCGTCGTCGTCGAGGGCGTCGACATCACGGACTACGCCGACGTGGAGCGCGACCTCCGTCGGTCGGAGGAGCTACACCGGGTCACGCTCAACAACATGACCGACACCGTTCTCATCACCGACGAGGAGGGGGAGTACACCTACGTCTGCCCCAACGTACACTTCATTTTCGGGTACACGGCCGATGAGATACGTGAACTCGGCACCATCGACGACCTCCTCGGCGAAGATCTCTTCGATCGGGAAGCGCTCGCCGAGGAGGGCGTGTTGAAGAACATCGAGTGTACCGTGAGCGACGAGGCGGGTCGAGAGCACACGCTCCTGGTCAACGTTCGGGAGGTGTCCATCCACGACGGGACCCTGCTGTACAGCTGCCGGGACATCACCAAGCGAAAACAGCGCGAGCAGGCGCTCGCGACCCTCCAGGAGACGGCGAGGGAGTTCCTGTACGCCGGGACCGACGGGGAGATCGCCCGGCGCGTCACGGCGGACACGCCGGACGTGCTCGGTCTCGAGGCCGCCGCGGTGTACCGCTTCGATCCCGACGCCAACGCGCTCCGCCCCGCGGCGTACTCCGACGGGATGAAGCAGGCCCACGGGTCGCTCTCGCCGGTCGACGCGGACGGCGAGACGCTCGTGGGTCACGCCTTCGTCGAGGACGAGCGCCTGTTCCTCGAGGACGTCCACGCCGACGACCGGCTCTCGGATCGGTCCACGGACCTCCGGAGCGCCGCGTTCATCCCGCTCGGGGGGAACGGCGTGTTCGTCGCCGGCACGACGTCGGTCGGCGCGGTGGACGAGGTGACCCGCGAGCTCGCCGACCTGCTCGCGGCGACCGCGGAGGCCGCGTTCGATCGGATCGCGCGGGAGGAGCGCCTCCGAGAACAGGACCGGGAACTACAGCGACGAAACGACCGGCTCACGTCGCTGAACCGGATCAACGAGACCATCCGCGAGGTCGATCGCGCGCTGGTTCACGCGGAGACCCGCGAGGAGGTCGAACACGCCGTCTGTGAGCTGTTGACCGGTGACGACCGGTTTCGCTTCGCCTGGATCGGCTCGACGAACGCGACCGGGGAGACGCTCACGCCGCGGGCGTGGGCCGGCGCGGGGAAGGGATACCTCGACGACCAGTCCGTCTCGGTGGCGGCGAGCGGGGTCGAGCCGGCCGGTCGGACGGCGGCGACCGGCGAGATGACCGTGATCGGAAACGTCCCCGGCGGACTTCGGGAGGAGGAGTGGCGAAAGACCGCCGTGTCGCGTGATTACCTCTCCGTGGTCAGCGTGCCGCTCGTATACAACGACTTGACGTACGGCGTCCTCACCGTCTACGCGGAGGAGCGCGAGGCGTTCTCCGAGATGGTTCAAGCGGTGTTCGCGGAGCTCGGCGAGACGATCGCTTCGGCGATGGGCGCGATCGAACGGAAGAACGCGCTCTTGACGACGTCCACGACGCGCGTCGAGTTCGCCGTCGAGGACTCGACCTTCCTCCTCTCGCGGCTGGCGCGGGGCGCCTCGTGTACGGTGTCCTATCAGGGGGGTGCGCGCCAGACCGCGGAAGGGAGCTACGTCTTCGTCGAGGTGGAGGGAGCGACCGTCGAGTCGGTCGCGGCGATCGCACGGGAACTCCTCTTCGTGGACTCCGTCCGCGAGATCAACGCGACCGAGACGGGAGGCGTGTTGCGGTTGCGGCTCTCGCGACCGTTCCTCGCGGAGGAACTGGCCGATCACGGGGTCGTGTTTCACAGCGCGTCCGCGACGCCGTCGTCGACGAACGTCGTCATCGACGTCCCCGAGGGCGTCGACGTCTCGCGGATCGGTCGCCTGCTGGAGGAGACGTTCGAGGAGACGCGGCTCGTCTCGAAGCGGACCCGGGACCGGGCGGCCGGACGCGACCTCCACTCGCGGTTCCTCGGAGAGTTGACCGACCGACAGCTCGAGGTGGTCCAGACCGCGTACTACGGAGGGTTCTTCGAGTCACCTCGAGAGCGCTCCGGCGAGGAGATCGCCGAGACGCTCGACATCTCCTCGTCCGCCTTCTACCAGCACGCCCGCGCGGTTCAGCGGAAGCTGTTCTCGGCGCTCTTCGACGAGCGGAACGTCGAGGTCGCCGACTCCCCGTGAGTGTTCACTATCCAACCCCTCGAACTATCATGGGTTGGATAGTGAACCACACCGTACAGGTGGATCCCGCCGGTACTCGAGGGAAGAGCATCGGACCCGACGGTGCTCGCGTGTTACAATGAGAGACGTGACCCAGGACGCCGATAGAGAGGCCGCCTACGAGTGTTTCGATTGCGGGAACGTCGTCGACGGGACGAATCCGGGACGCTGTCCCGAGTGTGGGAGCGCGATGCGGAATCGCGGGACGCCGATCGAGTAGCCGATTTCGACCGCCGAGTGACTGATATCAACCGCCGAGTGACTGATATCAACCGCCGAGTGACTGATATCAACCGCCGAGCGACCGATTTCACTCCCGGCCGACCCGATCACTCCTTCCGTTTGACCACGTCGCCGAGCGTCATCGTCCCGGCGTCGTTCGATTCCCAGTCGGCGTCGACGTCCTCGCCCTCGACGAGCGAGACGTCGAGCGCGCGCTCGAGCTTCCGCTGGATCTCGTCGGTGGGGAGGGTGTCGCCGCGCTCAAGCTTGCGGATCAGGCTCGCCTTCTCGTTGAGGTCGTCCGCGAGTTCCTCCTGGCTCAACCCCTTCGACTCCCGGGCCTTCCTGATACGGTCGTCGTAGTCGGTGGCGATCTCCTCCATGTCGTCGAACATGTCGCGACGACGCTTCGAGCCGCCCGAGGAACCGCTCGAACCGCCCGAAGAGGAGGACGAGGATTTTCCCGAACTGGAACTCGTCGAGTACTTGCTCCCGGCGGAGCTGCTCGGCTCCTCACGGACCTCCGTGCCGAAGTCCGTACAGGAGCTACACAGCTCCAACTCGGCGCCTTCGACCTTCGTCGTCGTCAGGGAGGCCTGCTCGGCACCACACATTTCACACTGGGGCATACGCGGGGCTAACACAGCCGGTCGTATAAAGGGTGCGCCGCGGGACTTATCCCTCGAGCGGGGAGACCGAACGCATGGAGTACACGACGCTCGGGAACACCGGAACGACCGTGAGTCGCCTCTGTCTCGGCTGTATGAGCTTCGGAAGTGGGCACGACTGGATGCTCGACGAGGAGGAGAGCGAGGAGCTGATCGAGCGCGCGATCGAACTCGGAGTGAACTTCTTCGATACCGCGAACGTCTACTCGAACGGCGAGAGCGAGGAGATACTCGGGGACGTGCTCGCCGAGTACGACCGCGACCGGCAGGTCGTCGCCACCAAGGTGTACGGCGAGATGGACGAGTCGAACCCGAACGCGAGCGGGCTCTCGCGGAAGGCGATAGAACAGGAACTCGAGAACAGCCTCGATCGACTCGGAATGGAGACGGTCGACCTCTATCAGATCCATCGCTGGGACGAGGAGACGCCGATCGAGGAGACGCTCGCCGCCCTCGACGACGCGGTCCGCCGCGGGAAGGTCCGTCACGTCGGCGCCTCCTCGATGTGGGCCCACCAGTTCGCCGAGGCGCTACACGCGAGCGATCGGGAGGGATACGAGCGGTTCGTCACGATGCAGAACCTCTACAACCTCGCGTACCGCGAGGAGGAACGCGAGATGATCCCGCTCTGTGAGAAGGAGGGGATCGGCACCCTCCCGTGGAGCCCGCTCGGTGCGGGCTACCTGACGCGCCCCTACGAGGCGGACGACGCGACCACGCGCGGGGAACACGAGACGGAGATCGGCCGGCCGTACCGCGAGGGCGGCGGCGAGGAAGTCAACGCCCGCGTCGAGGAGTTGGCCGACGAGCGGGGCGTGAAGATGGCGCAGATCGCGCTCGCGTGGGTACTCGAGAAGGACGTCGTCGACGCGCCCATCGTCGGGACTTCGAGCGTCGAGCATCTCGAGGACGCGGTGGAAGCGCTCGAGATCGACTTGTCCGGATCCGACGTCGAGTGGCTCGAGGAGCCCTACGAGCCGGTCCGCGTCTCCGGACACGAGTGAGACCGGCGGCGGGTGGTCGCCGGTCCCTCGCCGACGTCCGTTCGTCCCCACTCGGCGGTCGTGAGTCGCCGTGGGTCGCCGTAACAATCATAAGAATACGCTATATACCCACACGCAGTGGCATCCCGACAGGGCGGGTCGGGGGCCGAGGAGGTCCCCCGTCCCGGATCGACGGAGCGTCGGACCGCACCGCACACGGCGTCACCCGAGACCGCGTCACCCGAGGCCGATCGGCGCCGCGCGTCGACCGCGCGACCCGGTTCGCCCGAGTCGCTCCCGTCTCGGGAGCGGGCGACCGATCCCGACCGCGGACGGTCGACGCCCCCGCGGAGGCGCACGCCGGAGGACCCACCCCTCCGCGATCCCGGGTCGTACGCGCTCACGAACCACTTCCGCGAGCGGTTGGAACAGCCCGGTCGGTACGTCTCCACGCGAACCGTGACCGAGGCGATCCGGCGTGGACAGCTCCGCTGGAACCGGACGGACGGCTGGCGATTCGCGCTGGTCGACGGGGGGATCCGATTCGTCGTGGTCGTGAGCGACACCGAGACCGACTCGCCGGTCGTCGTCACCGGCTGGACCGAGGTGGCGGACCACGAGGCCGCGCTCGAGGCGGGTCGGTTCGACCCGGTCGACGTCGACACCATCGCCCTCCGAGCCGCGCTGAGCGAGACGCCGGAGACCACGATACCAGACCGCATCCGGCCGCGAACGGTCACCCGACCGTTCGTCGTCGGCGATCACCGCCTGGAGACCGAGCCTGGCGAGCCGTTCGTCCGCTGTGTCGGGTGCGGTTGTCGGTTCCGCTCGAAGGAGGCGCTCACCTCGAAGCGCTGTCGCGGTCGGTCCGACGGGCGGTCCGGCGGGCGGTAGGTGCGCGAACGGACCACGTCCCTCGGCCTCAGGCGCGGCCTCGCGTTCGCGTTACTCGCCCCCGTCCGACTCGTAGGTGACCTCGATGCCCCGCGGCACCGGACGGAGGAGGTACGTCCCGTTCCCGCGCTCGACGGGCGCGAAGTCGGCGGTGAAGCTCGTGACCGATTCCTCCCTGATCTCGAACTCCTGGTTGAACGTGAGCGGCGCGTTCCCGGGCAGTTCGACGGTCGCCTCCCCGCCGTCCGCGAGGGTCGCGTCGGTTCCAGAGACGTCGAGTTGGAGGTACGGATAGGTCCCGATGGTCAGCTCACGCTCGTCGATCAGCTGGGTTTTCTCGCCCTGTAGCCGGACGAGATCGGCCTCCTGTGGCTCGTCGAACTCGTGGTACTCACGTCCCTGCGGGCCGTCCTCGTCGGACGACTCGTCGTCGCTACCGTCAGATCCGGTCTCGTTTCCGTCTCCGGGATCGGTCTCGTTGCCGTCATCGACGTCTCCCTCGTCGTCTCCGTCCCCCTCCCCGCCGCCGTCGCCGCCTTCCGGCCCCAGCCAGATCCCGTCGATCGTGACGACGAGCGACTCGAAGTCGCCGATGTCGGCCGGCTGGTCGGTGATCGACGTCGCGAGCGTGCCGGTCGCACGGCCGACACAGCCGGCGAGCCCGGCCGTTCCGAGCGCGGCGGCACCGGTCGCACGGAGATACTCACGACGGCCGATCGCCCCGAGGCGCTCGAACCGGTCGCTCACGTCAGACACCTCCCGCGCCGTCGAGGTCATTGCCGGCGAGATCGCTCACCGCGTCACCGAGGTTCTCGACCTCCCCCGACAGGAAGCCGTCGACCTCGTTCAGGAGGTCGCCGACGAACTCCGGAACGGGCTCCGGAAGGTCGCTCGGCGGTCCGGCGTCGTCGCTGGCGTTCGCGTCCGGGCCGACGTCGGCGGGGGCGTTCGACCCGGCTGCGGCGACCCCGCCGGCCGCGACGCCGGTTCCGATCAGTACGACCGCGGCGAGCGCTCCGAGGAGCGCGGTTCGAATGGCGTTCATTGCGAGTCGCGCTCGAGCCGCTATCGACTTCAATCACCCACTCGCTTCGCCCGGTTCGGTTCGGATTAACTCGGATTAATCCGGTTCGAGAACCCGTGAGGCAGTCGATTTCGAACGACCCGTCTTCGGCGGGATCGGCGACGCCCACGACGCCGGAGGCGGACGGCGCGCAGTGGCAGGGACGACCCGGCACGCGGCGAGAGCACCTCAGCCCGCGGCGGAGAACACGGGATCCTCGTCGTCGCCGTGGCGGAGGTACTGGACGGCGGCCCCGCCGACCAGGAACGCGAGGAACGCCGGGATCGAGGGGGCGGCCTGCTGGGTGATCGCGAGCACCTCGCCGGCGAGGACGGCCCGCCACACCGGGTACGCCGTCGCGAGGACGCCGGCGCCGAGCCCGGTCAGCGCCAGCGACATGATCGGGTCGGCGTACCGCATCGCCAGGATCCCGGCGACGACGCCGACGAAAAGCGAGGCGAGGAGGAACCGCTGGAACTCGGGCTGTACGAACAGGCCGGAGCCGGCGAGCGCCGCCGGGTCGATCGCCTCGACGATCGGCGCTCCGGATCCCGCCGGGTCGTACACCCGATCGAGGACCGACTCGCCGACCGTCAACACGAGGGTCGCGAGCGTCGAGAAGAGGAATGCCGAGATCGCCACGGCGAACCGGGCGACGAGCGGAACCAGCCCACGACCGAGGAACGCGCCGATCAGCACGAGCGACGCGGCGAACCCGATCCGGCCGCCGGTCGAGACGGTCCCCGAGGCGACCCGCGGGACGACGACCCAGCCGACCACCCCGCCGCCGGCAGCGCCGGCGATCCACCCGGTCCAGCCGAGGACGCGGTCCGTGAGGTCGTATGCGGCGATCACCAACACGGCCCCGATCAGCGTGTTGACACAGAGCAACGCGAACACCACCGGCGTCTCCGCGAGGGACATGCGCCGGGCTACCGCCCGATGTCGTATAGTTCTATTGACGACAGGGTCGGCCGGGCGGCCTACGTCTCGCTCCGGCCGGCCTACGTCTCGTCCGAGCGGTTTACGGAGAATCGAGGAGAAAGCCTCGCGCTTTAGCGCGGGGATGAATCCGACACTTCCTTTCACACTCCACCGGTCGATGGCACAGCTGGATATTCCACGATATTCCAATCCAAGCCATCAAGTAATTTTATCTACATAGGTTACGTATGGCGAAACAGGTCGTTACCAGCACCTACACTGCTTCCATACGGAACCAGTCGCGGGTGCAAGACGACCTTGATTCGCTCGGGTTCGCCGCCTCAAAACTCTGGAACGTCGGACGGTGGACGTGTAGTCGGATCTGGGATGAAATCGATCACATCCCTAACCACAACGAACTCACCACGTACCTCAAAACCCACGAATGCTATGATGACCTCCATTCTCAGTCAAGTCAGCGAGTCCTTCAAGAACTCGCTGAGGCGTTCAACGGCTGGTACGGCAAACGGCAAAACGGAGATACGAAAGCGAACCCGCCCGGCTACCGCAAACACGGCGATGAACATCCGCGTTCGACGGTGACGTTCAAAGCCGCTGGCTTCAAACTCGACACCCAGTACAACCGCGTCCGACTCTCAAAAGGATCGAACCTGAAAGAGTACTGGTCGGATTTCGTCCTGTGTACGTACCAAACTCGCCCCGACGTTGACCTCTCCACCGTGAAGACTGTCCAACAGGTTCGGGCAGTCTGGACGGGTGAGGAGTGGGAACTCCACTTCGTCTGTAAGGTCGAGATCGACGTGACTGACGCCCTCGGTGAGAAGACGGTGGGTGTTGACCTCGGTATCAACAACTTTGCGGCACTCGCCTATGAAGACGGCCACAGCGAACTGTACCCGCTGAACTGCTTGAAACAGGACGACTACTACTTCAGCAAGCGGATCGCTCAGTGCGACAACTCGAACTCCGAGCAGGCCACGCGGTCGAACCACAAGAAATCGGCTCGCCGCACACACTACTTCCACACACTCTCGAAACACATCGTCCAACGATGTGTTGAGGAGGAAATTGGAACGATCGTAGTGGGCGATCTCTCCGGCATCCGTGAGGATGAAGAGATCAGCGAGTCAAAGAACTGGGGTAAACACGGGAATCTTGACCTGCACTCGTGGGCGTTCGACCGCTTCACCGACCTCCTCGAATACAAAGCTGAGATGGAAGGAATCACGGTTGAGCCAGTGTCTGAGCGGGACACCTCGAAGTCGTGTTCGTGCTGTGGTCGGGAACGAAAGGCGAACCGTGTTGAACGCGGACTGTATGTCTGTGATGAGTGCGGTACAGTGGCGAACGCAGACGTGAACGGCGCTGAGAACATTCGGCAGAAAGTATCTCCGAGTTCACCGAATCTTTCGGTGAATAGGAGTAACGGCTGGTTGGCACAGCCATCGACGTTCCTGTTTGACAAGGAAACTGGTGCGTTTGCACCTCAAGAACAGGTCACGTCGTAAACCACAATATCCCAAACCAGCGGTGCGGTGCCGTGGGAATCCTCGCGCTTCAGCGCGGGGAGGATGTCAAGCCTCGGCGTTCCGCTTGGTGTAGGCGTCGAGCGCCGTCTCGATCGTGGACAGGTCGCGGGTGACGCGGCCGTCGGCGACGCGCATGAACCCCGGCGTGTACGACGCGGAGTAGTCGAAGATCCGGTTGACGCCGCGTTTCGGAACCGAGATCGGAGTGAACGACTCGACCGTGTACACCCGCGTGGTCGGGAACGCGGTCCAGAACGTGCCGCTGGCCCAGCGGTCCTCGTCGACGAACGTCTCGCCCACTCGGCCGGTGGCGACGTACTCGCCGTCGTGGTAGAACAGGAGGAGATCGCCGGACTCCATGCGGTCGAACGTCGAGCCGTTCCCGCTGTCGTCGTCGACGGCCCACAGCCGGACTTCCTCGACGTCCGCGAGCGGCTCCGGCCGGTCGGGGTACTCGGCGAGGTCGACCGCGGACCGGACCGTTCGATCGAAGTTCTCCGGATCGACCGGGACGAGAAAGACGTTGTCGCTCATTGTCCCCATTTTCGCCGGGAGGGATTTAAAAGCGTTCGTTGACCGACCGCGACCGATCCGCCGGTATCAGTTTATCGGCCGGTATCGGCCGCTCCCGCTCACTCTCCGTCGTATTCGTCGTAGAGCCGGTCCATCCGGGCGGCCATCACGAAATCGGATCGGTGGAGACCGTCGATGTCGTGGCTCCACATCTCGATGCCGACTTCGCCCCACGAGAGGTGGATGTCGGGGTGGTGCCACTCCGCCTCGGCGAGCTCGCCCACGTCGTTCGTGAACTCGAGGGCGGTCGCGAAGTCCTCGAAGGGGTACATCGCCTCCAGGTGGTGCTCCTCGATCACCTCCCAGGCGTCGCCGAGTTCGTCGAGGTGGTCGGCGTACTCCTCCGGCGTCAGCGGCTCGTCGTCCTCGGCGGACGGCTCCACCGGCTCGTCGGCGAGCGAGGATGTCATGTGCTCCCGTTGGACTCGGAGGGGTTTGTACCTTCCGCGCCGGGAGTCGGCTCCCGTCCATCGAACTCCGTCTCCATCGTCTTCGGGAGCCATCCGCGAGAGTTGGCTTGCTTATAAGACGGATGTTTCGGTTGTGTTTCGAGTGGACAGAAGGGAACAGTTGCTGGCGCGGTGAACTCGTCCAAAGCCCCAGTCACGAGGACTCGCGTGACTCGCTGTGGTCCTCGTCGCTCGTTTCCTCGCTCCTGCGGTCCTTGCGTCGTCAGGCTTCGTCCTCGCAACTGCCCCTTTGAGTCCCACCCAACCGCAACCGCCCCGCACCTCATTCCTCCCCAGCCTCGCGGTTCGCGCTCTCCGAGCGCTCACCGCGTCCCTCGCGGGCTCCTCGTGCCCCGGTGGGGCACTCGGAGGCGCGCCACCGCACAGCAGGATCGCTCGTTCTTTCCCCTGTAGTGAGCGGTTCACCGACGGCGTGCGAACGGTTCCATGAATCCGTATACGGGAGCGTTAAACCGCTCCCGGTCGTCGGAGAAGCCATGAACTTCGACGCCACGTTCGGCACGGACGCGCCGGTGATCGGCATGATACACCTGCCCGCGCTCCCCGGCGCTCCCGGCGCGCCCGACGACGGCGCGGTCGCGATGGACGCCGCCGTCGACCGCGCCGTGGACGACGCGAGAAAGCTCGAGTCCGGCGGCGTCGACGGCCTGATGATCGAGAACTTCGGCGACGCGCCCTTCTACCCCGACGACGTGCCGAAACACACGGTTGCGGCGACGACTCGCGCCGCGACGGCCGTCGCCTCGGCGGTCGAGTTACCGATCGGGATCAACGTCCTCCGGAACGACGCCGAGGCCGCCGTCTCCGTCGCCGCCGCGGTCGGGGCGGCGTACGTCCGGGTGAACGTTCACACAGGCGCACGCGTGACCGACCAGGGGATCGTCGAGGGGCGCGCTCACGAGACGGTCCGGCTCCGCGAGCGGCTCGGCGTCGACATCGGGATCTTCGCCGACACCGACGTGAAACACTCCGCGCCGCTCACGCCGGCCGAGTACTCCGCGGAGTCGTTCGCCGACACCGCCGAGCGCGGACTCGCGGACGCCGTGATCGCCTCCGGGTCGGGGACGGGTCACGCGGTCGACGGCGACGCGCTGGAGGCGGTCGTCGCCGAGCGCGAACGACACGGGCTCGACACGCCCGTCCTCGTCGGCAGCGGCGTCCGGCCCGACACGGTCGGCGACCTCCTCGGCGTCGCCGACGGCGTCATCGTCGGGACCGCGCTGAAGGAGGGCGGCGAGACGACCGCCCCGGTCGACCCCGACAGGGTCGCGGAGCTGGTCGCGCGGGCGGACGACGTTCGGTGACTCCGGTCCCTTCGGCGGCGATGATGGTCACGACGACCGAGTAGGATCAGCGTACCCGGACCCGAAGAAACGAAGACGACCGGCCTTTCCGCGTCTGGGAAGTCCTCTAAATGCCCGGTACAGCTTGTAGCTTTCAAGTGGCAGTATCGTCCCACGCCACGTCAGGGGAGACATGATTCCAACAGCGCTTTGAGAGTCCAGATCGCCCCGTCTTCCCCGTCTCACAGACAAAGCCTATACCGAACCGATCAAAGCTAGAGTGTATGTCTCCGTACTCGAGACGCCACGCCCTCCGCGGCGGTCTCGTTACAGCGACGGCCTGTCTTGCGGGATGCGTGTTCTCTCGAGACGAAGACGGCGAAGAGAACGAGCGCGGACGAACGCTTCACGAGTCGGATGTCACTCTCAGTTCGACAGCCTCGTGGCCGAGCTACAGGCGTGATGCTCGCAATACCGGGTACGATTCCGACGTTTCGGGTCCGAGAGATGACGCTACAGTCGCTTGGCGGTATAGTGCTCGCACCGAGGCGGAATCGGGCGTCGTCGTCGACGGCGGTCGCGTGTATGCTGGCGGATCGATCCTCGACGGAGAAACTGGCCAGCGGATCGGCGGGGAGTGGGGTGGCCACACGACTACGCCGACCGTCGCCGACGGGACCCTCTTCGTCCCCACGTTCGACCTCGAGGGACGAGATCCCGCGACCGGAGAGCTCGATTGGACGTTCGAGCCGGATTCACAGGCCGGCGGACTGGGAGGGGTGACCGTCGCCGACGGGACCGCATACGTTCTGGGGAAACTGGGGAAACGCGGACGGCCGCCGATATATGCGGTCGATGGTACGTCGGGCGAAGAGGAGTGGCGGTGGACTCCCGACGGCGACGAGATCGGGTCGGTTCGATCGCCGCTCGCAGTCGCCGACGACACCGTCTATCTCCTCGACGAAAACGGCATAGTGTGTGCTATCGACCGCGAAACTGGCGACGAGAAGTGGCGACGGCCCACCTTCGTCAGAACGTCCAGTTCCCCGGTCGTCGTCGATGGAACGGTGTACTTCGGCTCGGAGGACAGCGAAGCGACCGCGCTCCGTGCCGAGGACGGGGAACCACGATGGCGTACGAGACTCGCTCACGAGTCGGAGGAGACCGTCGCGGTCACGTCCGAGTCGGTCTTCGCGACCGGTGGTGAGAACGTGACGCGTCTCTCGACGGCGGACGGAACGATCGAGTGGGAGCGGCAGTTTGACGACGTGGGCCAGCTCGGCTCACCGACGGTCGCTGGTGACACCGTCTACGTGGGGTCTCGAAGCGACGGAACGGTCCTCGCTCTCGCGGCGGGAGATGGGACCGAGAACTGGCGCGTCGAGACGCGGAGCGTCTCTTTCGGAGACTATACTCGGAGCGGAGTCGTTGATGGGCCAGCCGTAGTCGACGGCGTCGTGTACGTTGCGACAGAGCCCGGCGATGTGTACGCGATCGCGGAGCTGTGACCACTACGGAAAGCAGTTAGCGACGTGCGGTGTCCGGAACTGAATCGGTAAAATCGTCCCGCTACTCTATTTCTAGCCGCCAGACGCCGTCAGCCTCGACCTCGATCCACGAAATACCGGCCGGACTCGCACGCGTCTCGCCGGAGAACTCGCCGATCTGGTTAAACACGACCTCGTCCGGGGTCCCTCCGCTTGCGTCCTCGTTGTAGACCTCGACGACGAAGTTCCCGCCGTCGGACTCGTGCTCGCCAGTGAACGTCGTCGTCTCCGCAAGCTCGACCGGTCCGACTACCGCGTGTCCGTCGCCGCTGGCACTGACGCTTGGGGTCCGAATCTCCTCCGGTGGCGCAAACGGCTGCCCGACCGTCATCGACCAGTTGCGTTCGGTCGCGACGGCGAAGTCGTAGTCCCCGCTATCAGCCGCGAAACAGGCGGCTCCAGCCGTGTCAGAACTGTTGACTACGAGTCCTCCTACTGACCCATCGGTCTCGACGATGAAGTTCTCTTCACTATCGTTTTGGAAGGCGACGACCGTGAACGCCGATCGAAGTGGAACGGCATCTATGCCGGCCGAGTCGTCGCTAGTGAACGTCTTACTCTGCGGATCGAACAGCGGATGGTCGGTGTCGAGCGTGTCTCTAACGTCTAACAACGTGTTCGCATCTGACCGCTTCGTGGCACCGATTCCTCCATCCAAGTCCCGTTCCCGTACCGCTTCATCCTCCGTCTCTGATTGGTTTGGCTGCTCACTGTTATCCGAATCCCGCTCGCTCGGTTCCCCAGCGTTATCCGTACCCCCACAGCCAGTAAGTGCGGCGACTCCCGCCACCGATAGCCCGAGTATGGCTCGGCGATCGAGGGAACGCGTACGCGGTGGACCAGTCATTACGACCCGTTCCGACACCTGAAAGATAAGCTCTGTGGGCCTTCCGTGCGTTCCC
Source organism: Halorubrum cibi (assembly GCF_900182635.1). GTDB lineage: Archaea > Halobacteriota > Halobacteria > Halobacteriales > Haloferacaceae > Halorubrum > Halorubrum cibi. Next base: position 152,440 of record NZ_FXTD01000002.1, read on the forward strand.
TTCTCATTCCCCGTTTCGGGTACTCCGCCGAATACAACGCCTAGAGTCGCCGTTTCGAACTCTCGGTTCCGCAAAGACGGGATTCCGAGACGAGGATTGAGCGGCTTGCCCTCCGAATCCCGTCAAGTGAGCGAACGAATTGGCCCTGTACCGAGCGATCCGCTGCTGCTCCGAGACGGGAACAGACACAAGGACTATTCGAGGGGCCCGCCTCGGGCGACGTATGAGCGATGCCGACGCGGACGCCGAGGTGACGGTGGAGTTCGGCGAGGACGGGCTGGTCCCCGCGATCGCACAGGACGCCGAGGACGGCGAGGTGTTGATGCTCGCGTACGTCTCGCCGGAGGCGCTCGAGCGGACCCGCGAGACGGGCGAGGCCCACTACTACTCCCGCTCGCGCGATGAGCTGTGGCACAAGGGCGGCTCCTCGGGTCACACTCAGAGCGTCGAGGAGATCCGCGTCGACTGCGACGCCGACACGCTGCTGTATCTCGTCGATCAGTCGGTCGGCGCGTGCCACACCGGTCACCGGTCGTGTTTCCACCGCACGATCGACGGCGAAAACGTCGGCGAGCGAGTCTTCGACCCCGACGAGGTGTACTGATGGCCCCTCCGGAAGTCGGTCGTGACTCCGAGACGGAGCCCGACCCCCCATCCGCCGACGCGACCCGGTCCGCTGGCGAGGCGGCCGCGGAGCTTCGCGAGCGGTACGACGAGCTCTCCCGGCTCGAGTCACGTATCGCGGAGCTGGGACGCGATCGCGTGGAGACCGCCGCCGACGCCTACCGCCGGGCCCACCGCGTGCTCGATCAGTACGAGGAGGACGCGGTCGGCACCGGCGACTTCGGCTCGTACGTCCAGTTCGAGGGGGAGTTCGCGAACGCGGTCGACGTCGACGACGACGTGCCCGCGGCGGACGCGTTCGCCGACGCCGACGAGGCCGTCGACAAGCGCCGGCTCTCCGAGTCCGACTTCGCCGCGGCCCGCGAGGCGCTCGAGCCCGCCGGCGACTACGTCGAGTTGCTCGCCGACCGCGACGACGCGGTCGACGCGTACCGGCGCGCCCGGAAGGCCGCCACCGACGCCCGCGACGACCTCGACGACCGGCTCGAAGAACTGCGTGAGGTCGCCGACATGGCGGACGCCGACCTCGACGCCGACGTCTCGCGGCTCCGCGAGCCGATCGAGAGGTACAACGACGCGGTCCGCGAGTCGTTCCGCGAGTTCTACGCCTCGGAGTCCACCCGTGACGTCCTGGACTTCCTCGAGCGCGCGGACGCGACCCCCTTCGTCGACGCCGACCTCCCGCCGACGGACCTCCGCGAGTACGTCGACGAGCATCCCGCCGGCAAGGAGCCGATCCCCACCCTGCTCGAGTACGCCGACTACTCCAACTCGAAGCTCGAACACTACGTCGACGACGTGGGGGCGCTCCGGACCGCGGTGGCCGTCCACCAGACGTTCCTCGACCGGATCGACGCGGAGCCGCTGACGCTCGACTGGCCGCCCGCCCCGGGCGACGAGCTGGCCTACGAGATCGACGAGCTGGTCCCGCTCGTCTCGCGGATCGCCGACGACGAGGCGGTCGCGGAACTCCGGTCGATCCGCGATCTCGCCCGCGACGAGGAGTACGAGCGGCTCCGACGCGCCGCGGTCGTGCGGGACGCGCTCGACGCCGAGGAACTGGCCCTGATCGAGCGCGGCGAGGTCGACGATCGGGTCGACGAGGCGGAGCGGACGCTCTCGCTCGTCGACGACGTGCTCGCGGAGACGGAGCGGTAGGGACGGCATGGCAGGTGGCCGGCAGGTTGCCCCGTCGACCGCGGCAGTTTAAGTCCCGAGGGCGACGAGACGACGACATGACCCGATTCGACGCCGCGACGGAGTCGGAGCGACTGGCGCTGTTCGCGGACGCGGCGGCGGCCCACCGCGCCCGGTCGAGCGACGTGATGACCGTCGACGTCGACCCCGACAGCGACGTCACGGACGGCGGGGAGGTCCCGCCGTGGATCCAGCTCGTGGGCACCGAGATCGTCCTGGACTGTACCGACGACGAACTCGACCGGCTGAAGGGCCTCCTCGACGAGTTCCCCGAGTTCCGGATCGACGAACTCGTGACGCCGGAGGAGGCGGAGGGCACGAACGCGGTCGTCACCGCCCGGTCGGACGCGAACCGCGTTGCGGGGTTCATCGAGCGCGCCTTCCGGGAGGTGTACGGGCTGGAGGAGACGTACAAGGCGTGGGTCACCGCGGTCTGACGAGCGTCGATCGGCGCGCTCCCGTCGTCGACCGTTTCGTCTGCGGGATCAATAGCTTGAAACCGGCTCCGGACCCGTACACGCACATGGCGCTCGAAAAGGACGTGGACTGTCCGGCCTGCGGGGAGACGCACTCGTTCTACCGGACGGCGGCGACGACCCTCCACCTCGGGGAGAAGACGAAGTGGCGGTGTCCGGAGTGCGGCTTCGGCTACATCGAGATCAACGGCATCAGCACGCTGTCGGCCTGACTCCTCCCTTCTTCGATTCCCGATCTCCTCACCCGATCAGCCCGATGATCGCGTAGAGCGACGCGATCGACGCGACCGTCGTGGCGAAGACGTTCCGGGAGGCGAACTCGGCGTCGCCGCCGAGCTCGGTCGCGAACACGTACGTCGAGACCGCCGTCGGCGTTCCGAGCATGACCACGCCGGCCGCCAGCGCCGCGCTCCCGACGCCGAACCCCGAGAGCGTCAGCCACGCGATCGCCGGGGCGAGACCGAGCTTGAGCGCGAGGACCGATCCGGTCGCGCCGGGGTCGGTCACCGGGAGGTCGACGCGGAGCGACGCCCCGACGCAGAGCAGCGCCAGCGGGAGCACGAGCGACCCGAGGAGGTCGAGCCCGGAGGTGACCACGACGGGCACGGGAACCCCCGCGGCACCGATCGCGACCCCGGCGACCAACGCGATCAGGACGGGGTTCCGCGCGAGGGCGCTCGCCTCGCGGGCGACGCTCGTCTCGGCCCCGTTGACGGTGCTCAACACGGTGACGGTGAGCGGCACCTGGACTAAGAGCGCCACGCCGAGGACCACGCTCGCGAGCGCGGTCACGTCCGGCTCGAACGTCGCGGCGACGAGCGGCAAGCCGAGGTAGCCGAGGTTCGAGTGGTACGACTGGACGACCGCCACGCTGCGGCGCGCCGTCGGCCGGTTCCGGTGGAGGAGCCACGCGACAGCGGCGGTGCCCAAAAGGGAGGCGAGGACGGCGACGACGAGCGCGCCGGAGAGGAGGTCCGCGATCGACCGGTCGTACGTCGCGACGAAGACGAGCGAGGGGAGCGCGACGTAGTAGGTGGCGGCGTTGAGTCGGTCGGTCCGAGACGCGTTCAACGCGCCGACGCCGCGGAGTCCCGTGCCGACGAGCAGCACCCCGAGCATCCAGAGGAGGCGCAGGAGAACGTCCATGCCGCCCGGACGCGTCCGGCGATGTTGACCGTTCCGGCGAGGCGGAGCCGTCCGATCGGACGGCGACCGAATCGGGCCGGGCGCGATCGCGTCGGGCCGGGTGCGATCGAGTCGGAGTGACCTACAGGTTCGCGTTGCCCGCGCCGCCGTCGAGGACGATCGACTGGCCGTTGATGTACCCCGACTTCGGCGAGGAGAGGAACGCGGCGGTGTTGCCGAGTTCCATCGGGTCGCCGATGCGCTCGACGGGAATTCCCTCGCCCCAGGCGGCGAGCCCCTCCTCGTAGGAGTCGTACTCGCCGCGCTCGACGGCCTGGTTCACGAGGTCCTCGATCCGGCTCGTCTCGTGCGGGCCGGGGAGGACGGCGTTCGCGCGCACGTCCGGCGCGAGCTCCTTCGAGAGCGTCTTCTCCAGTCCGATCACGCTCATGCGGACGGAGTTCGAGAGGACGAGCCCGTCGATGGCCTCCTTGACCGACCGGGAGGCGACGTTGACGATGGTGCCGCCGTCGCCCTCCTGAAGCGGGTCGGCCGCCTCACGACAGAGGCGGACGACGCTCATCACGAGCAGGTCGTACGCGTGGTACCAGTCGTCGTCGTCGGTGTCCAGGAACGGCCCGGACGGCGGGCCGCCCGCGGAGGTGACGAGGTGGTCGAGCCGACCGAACTCCTCGAGCGTCTCGTCGACGAGCCCGACCACGTCGTCCTCGTTCGTCAGGTCGCCCTGGACGGGGTGGACGCGCGCGTCGCCCGTCGCCTCCTCGCGCAGTTCCTCGGCGGCCGCTTCGAGTCGGTCCCCGTCGCGGCCGTTGATCACGACGTTGACGCCCTCGCGGGCGAGTGCGGTCGCGGCCGCGTTTCCGAGCCCGTCGCTGGACGCCGTCGTCAGCGCCACGTTGCCCTCGATCTCTAGATCCATACGACGACTGTCTCACCCGACGAGTTAATGGTTACCGACTCGGCCACCGGGGCCGGCGACGAGGGCTTTATGCCGGTCGGCTCGGAGGTGCGCGTATGCGAGGAATGCGAGGCAACCATGGTCGGTGAGGCGCGCGACCCGTCGGGCGACACCGGGCCGCTGGACGGCGTCACGGTGCTCGACGCCTCCCGCGTGCTCGTGGGACCGTTCTGTACGATGCAGCTCGGCGACCTCGGCGCGGACGTGATCAAGATCGAACGGCCCGGCGTGGGCGACCAGACGCGGACGTGGGTGCCGCCGGCCTTCGGCGAGGGCGAGAACGCCCAGAGCGCCTACTATACGAGCGTCAACCGGAACAAGCGCTCGGTCGTGTTGAACCTCGCGAGCGAGGAGGGGCAGGACGTCTTCCGCGACCTCGCCCGCGAGGCCGACGTCGTCGTCGAGAACTTCCGGGTGGGCAAGACCGCCGACTGGGGCCTCGATTACCCCGACCTCGTCGAGGAGAACCCGGAACTGATCTACTGCGGCATCTCCGGGTACGGCGAGTGGGGCCCCGACCGCGACGCGCCGGCGTACGACATCGTGATGCAGGCGAAGGGCGGGTTGATGTCGATCACGGGCGTCGAGGACGGCCCCCCGGTCCGGATCGGCGTCGCGCTCGCGGACATCGGCGCGGGGATGTACGCCACCCAGGCGATCCTGGCCGCGCTGCTGGAACGCGAGCTCGGCGACGGCACGGGTCAGAAGATCGACGTGAGCCTGCTCGACGGCCAGGCCGCCTGGATGAGTTACATGGCGGCGAACTACTTCGCGAGCGGCGAGTCGCCCGGGCGGATGGGGAGCAAACACCCGAACATCGCGCCGTACCGCGCGTTCGAGACCGAGGACGACTACGTCGTCGTCGGCTGTTCGGCGGACTCCTTCTGGCCGCGGCTGTGTGACGCGCTCGACCGGCCAGACCTGCTCGCCGACGAGCGGTTCGAGATCAACGAGAAACGGGTGAAAAACCGCGAGGCACTCGACGCCGAGCTCGAAGCCGAGTTCGGCGCGATGACGACGGAGGAGGCCGTCGAGACGCTCACCGGCCACGACGTGCCCGCGAGCCACGTCCGCGACATGGCGGAGCTGTTCGACGACCCGCAGATCGAGGCGCGCGACATGCGCCTCGAGATAGACCACCCCGAGGTCGGCACCGTGGAGGTGCCGGGGTCGCCGATGAAGTTCTCGCGGACGCCCGTGACGGTCCGCCGGCACCCGCCCATGCTCGGCGAACACACCGAGGACGTCCTCCGCGAGTACGGCTACGCCGACGAAGACCTCGCCGATCTCGTCGAGGCGGACGTGATCCCCGAGCCGGTCGAAGAGTAAGCCGACCCGAACCGATCGGGGGTTCGCCGACCGATGGAGCAAAGTCCCCCGGTGTGTGATCCCAGGCCATGGAGACCACCGACGCCTTCGAGGGGCTCTCGTGTGTCGACTGCGAGGAGACGTTCGACGCCGAGACGGCCACGCACCGGTGTCCGGACTGCGACGGGATCTTGGACCCGAGCTACGACCTCGATCGGATAGACCTGACGCCCGCGGACCTCGAGGGCCGCCCCGGCGAGTCGATGTGGCGGTACGAGGAGCTGCTCCCGTTCACCCGCGAGGCCGCGGTGACGCTCGGGGAGGGGGACACCCCGCTCGCCGAGTGTCCCGCGCTCGCGGAGGCGATGGGCGTCGGGCGGGTGCTCCTGAAGGACGAGGGCGCGAACCCGACGGGGACGTTCAAGGACCGCGGGCAGTCGCTCGCGATGACCGCGGCGCGCGAGCACGGCGCGAGCGAGGTGGCGCTGAACAGCGCCGGCAACGCGGGGCAGGCGGCGGCGGCGTACGCGGCCCGCGCCGACCTCGACGCGCACGTCTTCCTGCCGTCGCGGGCGGGGTTCACCCAGAAGGCGATGACGGAGGTCCACGGCGCGGACCTGACCGTGACCGACCCCGTCGGCGGGGACTCGCAGATCGGCGACGCGGGCCGGGCGTACGCCGCGGCGATGGACGATCACCCCGACTGGTACTCCACGAAGACGTTCGTCACGCCGTACCGCCACGAGGGGAAGAAGACGATGGCGCTGGAGCTCTTGGAGCAGCTCGACTGGGAAGCTCCGGACGCGGTGGTGTACCCGACCGGCGGCGGCGTCGGGCTCGTCGGGATGCACAAGGCGGCCCGCGAGGCCCGCGCGCTCGGCTGGTGTGACGACCTCGTGCCGATGTACGCCGCACAGGCGGCGGGGTGCGCACCGGTCGTCGACGCCTACGAGGCTGGCGCGGACCGCCACGAGCCGCTCGCGGACGGGGAGGTCGACACCGCCTGTAACGGGATCGCGATCCCCGATCCGGGCGCGAGCCCGCTGATCCTCGAGGCGATCCGCGAATCGGACGGCGGCGCGGTCGCGACGACCGACCGCGAGATCCTCGACGCCGCGATCACGGTCGCCCGCGAGGAGGGGCTCGAGATCGGCGCGACGTGCGCGGCGGCGGCCTCGGGGGCGTTCGCGCTCGCGGAATCGGGCGAGTTCGGCCCGGACGACACGGTCGTCCTCCTGAACACGGGCGCGGGAAACAAGGACGTCGACACCCTTCGGGCACACGTCGGCGAGAGCGAGGCCTGACGCGCGTCGGAAGCGAGGACGGCCCCGACGAACCGGAACCACTAGGGCGGGCGGCGGCCACCCCTCGCGCATGGAACTCGGCGTCATCGGACTCGGGCGGATGGGGCGGATCGTCGTCGACCGGAGCCTCGCGGCGGGCCACGACGTGGTCGCGTTCGACCTCTCGGCGGAGGCGACGGCCGCGGCCGCGGAGGCGGGTGCGGAGCCCGCGGACTCCGTCGCCGACCTCTGTGACCGGCTCGACGGGTCGAGCGGGGGGGACGGAGGCGGATCGAGCGCGGGCGACGGCAAGCGGATCTGGCTCATGGTGCCCGCGGGCGACGCGGTCGATGCCACGCTCGCCGACCTCGAACCCCACCTCGGGAGCGAGGACGTCGTCGTCGACGGCGGCAACTCCCACTTCGAGGCGTCGGTCCGGCGCGCCGAGAACGCCGACGCGGCCTACCTCGACTGCGGGACCTCCGGCGGCCCCGCGAGCGCCGAGGAGGGGTTCTCGCTGATGGTCGGCGGTCCCGAGTGGGCGTACGAGGAACTCGTGCCCGTCTTCGACGCGGTCGCGACCGGCCCCGACGGCCACGACCGGATGGGCGAGTCCGGCTCGGGTCACTACGTGAAGATGGTCCACAACGGCGTGGAGTACGCGCTGATGCAGGCGTACGGCGAGGGATTCGAGCTGCTCGCCGAGGGTCGGTACGATCTCGAGATGGAGTCCGTCGCGCGCACCTGGAACAACGGCGCGGTGATCCGGTCGTGGCTGCTCGAGCTCTGCGAGGAGGCGTTCCGCGAGGAGGGCAACGACCTGGGCGACGTCGCCGACCACGTCGCCGGGGGGTCGACCGGGACCTGGACCGTCGAGGAGGCGCTCGAGCAGGAGGTCCCCGTCCCGCTCATCTACGGGGCGCTCGCCGAGCGGTTCGACTCGCGCAACGAGGGCCGGTTCTCGCGCCGGCTCGCAAACCGGCTGCGCTACGGCTTCGGGCGACACGAGGTGAAACGCCGGGAGGACGGGAGCATAGAGGAGTAGCGAACTGGGGAAACGGAGTCGAACTCGTCTACCGAGGTGGCGCGCCCGGGAGCGGGCCGGCGGCCCGCGACCGGAACGCGAGGGACGCGGCGAGCGCTCGGAGAGCGCGAGCCGCGAGGCTGGGGAGGCGTGAGGCGCGGGTGCGTTCCCGCAAGCGTAGCGAGCGGGAGCACGGAAGTCGCAGCCCGCGCAGCGAGCGAAGTGAGCGAGCAGGACCGTCTTCCGGTGGTGCGGGGCGGGGGCGGGACTCAAAGGAGCAGTCGCCGGCGGCGGAGCCGCCGGCTGCCAGAGGCGCGTAGCGCCTCGCTGTCGCGAGGACGAAGCACGGCGATGGAAGCACCGCAGCGAGTGAGCGGAGTGAACGAGCGAGGAGCACACCGAGCCGCGCGAGTCCTCGCGACTGGGGCTTTGGAGGTGTTCTCCGTCGTCGTCCGGTTCAGTGCGTATGGTCGAGCGACTAGGACTTTGGCGGTGGCCTCCGTCCTGGCGCAAGGAACCACTGAATAACCGAGACCCGAACACCGGCTCTCGTGTTGTCGTCACACGACGAGTATCAGTATCGTTCATCCGCGAGTAACGCTTATGTACGATCGTGTCAGAGGTTACCACGCACAGAATGTTCGAACGCTTCTCGAGCGGATACTACCTGGGCGAACTGTACGTGGAGCCCCACGACGGCGACCGGGCCGCCATCCAGCGGGCCGACCACGAGCGGGTCAACGAGCAGCTGTACGCGGACGGCGAGGGGGTAGAGCGACTCGACGCGCCGCTGGTGATGAAACTCGATTCGGGCCACATCCCGGTCGACGGCGACGAGGGGGTCCCCAGCGGAACGCTCGCGGTCCCCCGATCGCTCGCGGACGACGACCTGCCGTCCAAGCGGAACGTCCTGCTCGCGGACGCCGACCGCGCCGAGAACCTCCTCCGGTGGGAGGGGTGGGAGCCGTACGTGGACGTCTGAGGACGCTCGATCGAAGCGTTCGAGACGGGGATCTTCTCCGGTGTGAACAGTATCTACGAAATCCGGTCGTTCGGCTGTACGTTGCTAAAACCACGATCGGAGAAGATATCTCCAAAGCCCCAGCCGCTCGGCTATACGTGGTTGCCGGCGCGGTGAACACGTCCAAAGCCCCAGCCGGGAGGCGGGCGCACGCTCGTTGCGCTCCTCACTCAGTCGCTGCGCTCCTTCGCTCCGGTGCTTACGTCGCCTGCGCCCGCCTCCCGACTGCCCCTTTGAGTCCCGCCCCGCCCACTCCGCTCCGCACCTCACGCCTCCCCAGCCTCGTCGGCCGTCCTCCGCGTTGCTCCGGCCGGCCGACTCCCTCGCGGGCTCCTCGTGCCCCGCTGGGGCACTCGGAGGCGCGCCACCGCACTGCGAATGGGATTCTCCGATCGACGCCCGAGTATCGCCGGTCGACGCACCTTTGAGGGCGGCGTGGGACCTGCCCTCATGATCGACCGGCTGCTCGGGCGCGCCGAGCTGAAAGAGCGGATCGCGGAGCTCGAAGAGGAGAAGCGCCACCTGGAGCGGCGCGCGGAGGCCGAGGAGGAGCGGCGGTCGGACGCGGTCGCGGACCGCCAGCGCGCCGAGGAGCGCGTCAACCGGCTCGAAAAGCGGATCGAGTCGCTCGAGGATCGCGTCGAGCGCGCTGAAGGCGACGAGGAGACCGTCGAGTTCCGCCGCGTGACCGACGCGTACGGACCCCGCCTCGCGGACGCGCTCGGTCGGCTCCGCGGGATCGAGAGCGACGATCCCGAGGGCGTGCTCACCGCGTTCGTCCCCGACGGCGCGGTACCCGAGAGCGTCCGCGAGGGGTTCGGCGACCGCACGCCGCTCGTCCGGCGGGCCGCGCCCGCGGTCGTGGTCGCCGACGACACGGGCGCGGTGAGCGCCGCGCTCTCGACGCCGATCGCTCCGGAGCCGTTCGATCGGTGGTCCGATCGTCCCCGACTACCCGACGAGTGGTTCCGCCCGACTGGCCGGTTCGCGTTCGCGCTGGTCCGGTCGGACACGTTCGCGCTGGGGGTATACGAGGACGGGGAACGAGTCGAGTTCGAGGGGTTCACCTCCGACGTGAAGGGCGCCCACTCGAAGGGCGGATTCTCGCAGGGCCGATTCGAGCGACGGCGCGAGGGACAGATCGACGAGCATCTCGAGCGCGCCCGCGACGCCCTCGGCGACCTCGAAGCCGAGGGAGGAGTCGAACGAACCGTCGTCGTCGGCGAGCGGAGCGTGCTCGGCGAGGTCCGCGAGTTCGCCGACCACACGGACGTGACCGACGCGACCGGCGATCCGAAGGCGGCCCTCGAGGACGCGTTCCGCGACTTCTGGACCGTCCGGATCCACGCCGTCTGAGAGTGGAAACTCCGGTCGTTCCTCGTCGAAAAGCGAGGAAGATCCGGAAAATGGTGCCAATAACTATGGTACTCGCACACATAGACCGTCCCGGAGGGACTCGTCACACGCTCCCTCCCCCCTTTCTCGACCCGAGCGCGGACTGCGATAGGCGTCCTCCTGAGGGATAACACTAAACCGAGGACGGACGGTTATCGGCCATGTCTCGGTTGGGGTCGTCTCCCGGCGTTCGTGCCGTCGTCGTCGCGTTGTTGGCCGCCTCGCTTCTCCTCTGTGGAGCGATCGCCGTCGCGGGCGGCGCTCCGGGCGCTCCGGGCGCTCCGGGTACCTCGGATGGACCGGGTGCTTCGGTCGAACCGACGGGGACGTTCGAGTTCGTCGACGACGCCTCCACGGAGACCACGGCGGGGTCGCTCGACGGGTCGGGATCGAACGCTGCCGACGTGGGTGACGAGGACACCATCGGCGTCCGGAACGAGCTCTCCGCGACCGACGAGACCGGGACGGTCGGCGTCACCACGACGGCGCACGTTCCCGACCGCGTCACGGGTCTCGAGATCACCCTGCTGACCGCGAACGGCGAGTCGGTCGAGGCCGACGGGTTCGAGCGCGTCGACGACGCGGACGGGACGGAGACGTGGGAGTGGGACGGCGAGACCGAACGCCCGTCGCTGGCGTACGAGATGGACGCGAACGTCTCGGGCGAGGAGTCGGGCCCGCTCGCGACCGGCGGCACCTACCGGTTCGTCGATACGGGGGAGTGGGCGCTCGTTAGAACCCCTCGAACCCGGATCGCGGGCTCGTACACCGGCGAGCCACGGATCCGATCCGCCCGCGAGAACGTCGTCGACGGCGAGGGCGTCGCCTCCCAGGCGATCGCGTTTCTCGGCCCCCACGAGGAACGCGTCCGCGAGGGCGACGAACAGCGGTATCGGCTGATCGTGCCCGAGGCGGCGGAGATGGAGGCGACGCCCGAGGAGGTGTTCGACGTCTTCGAGGGCGCGGGGAACTCCCTCCGGGCGGGCGGTGTCGACGATGAAGTCGTCGCGATCGCGGCGCCCACCGGCGAGGTGGCCTGGAGCGTTCGGGGGCTTCAGACCGGCGACGCCGACCTGTGGGTCCGCGACGGCGAGCCGACCGGAACCGCCGACGACGTGTGGACTCACGAGTACGTCCACACCCGACAGGCGTACGACGCGGAGGCGAGCGCTCGGTGGTTCACCGAGGCGAGCGCGACCTACTACGCCGCGCTGTTCGCGCTCGACCGTGGCGCGACCGACTTCGACTCCTTCGAGCGGACGCTGGCCCGCGGCGAGCGAGACCCCGCCGCGTCGTCGGTCCTCGCCGACCCGGGAAGTTGGCGGGGGAACGCGGACTACACCAAAGGGTCGCTCGTCGCCGGCGAGATCGACCGGCGGATACGGCTGGCGAGCGACGGACGGGCGTCGCTCGCGACCGTCTTCCGCGACCTCAACGACGATCCCGATCCGGTCACGAACCGCGCGTTCCTCGACGCGGTCGAGGCGGCTGCCGGGGAGAGCGGCGACGACGAGGCGGCGACCGCGGTCCGCGAGGCGGCAGAACGCTGGATCACGACGAGCGCCGCCCCGGAGACGTGGGACCGCGACGCTCACGCCGAGGCATTCGGCGAGACCCCCGCGCAGATCGGGTACACGATCGCCGACGACGGCGTCCGCGCGACCGGCGAGTACCGGAACCGAACCGTCGACCGCGACCCGGTTCGGCTCGTCACCGGCGAGTCCATCGCGCTCGCGGTCGACGTCTCGAACACCGGCGGCACGACGGGGAGTTACGACCTGTCGCTGTCGGTCGACCGCGAGACGATCGAGACACGAAACGGAACGCTCGACGCCGACGAGGAGACGACCGAACGGTTCGAGCGAACCTTCACGGAAGCGGGCGAGTACGCGGTTCGGGTCGGGAGCGAGACGCTCACCGTCGCCGTCTCCGATCCCGCGGACGCGCTCGTCCGCGGGGTCTCGACCGACGCCGACCGCGTGACCGCCGGGGAGTCGGTTGTCGTGACCGCGACCGTCGCCAACGACGCGTCGATCCCCGCGGGCTCGGAACTCGAGTTCCGGGTCGACGGCGAGACCGTCGGGACCGAACCGGTCCGGCTGGACGTCGGCGCCGAGGCGACCGTCGAACGGGAAGTGACCGTCCCGGAATCGGGCGACCGTGACGTCGCGACCGTGAGCGTCGTCGGCCCCGTCGACGAGGCCTCGACGACGGTGACCGTCGAGCGCGACGGTGACGGGACCGGCGAGGCGAGCGACGCCGACGGATCGGCCGACGATTCCGACGGGACGACCGACGACGGCGTGACCGGTTTCGGTCCGGTCGTCGCGCTCGTCGCGCTGCTCTCGCTCCTCGGATTATCGAGTCGACGCAGGTCGCGGTGAGCGGGATCGAGGTCGTTGACGACGGAGGGCTGTTTCTCGAGCGTTCGCGGGATCGCCCGACGGGACGATCGCCGAAGTCGCGACTAACTCATCGGAAAACGGAGGATATCAGTCGGTCCGATCCGGGCGGATCCCGAGTCGGCTCTACTTGCCCTGTCGGTCGTTGCCGGTGACCGACGGACGGGTCTTCTCGGTTCCCTTGCCGCGGGTGCGCTGGCCGCGACCCTTGGTGCCGGCGGAGGTGAGTCCACGGAACGCGCGACCCTTGTGGTCGTCCGAGCAGATCCAGTTGAGCTCCTCGTCGTTCTCGATCGCGGGGTGAGCGGGATCGACCAGGATCACTTCGTGCCACTTCTGGGAGCCGTCCTCGCCGACCCAGTAGGAGTTGAGCACGCGCAGGTTGCGGTACTTCCGGGAGGCGCGCTCCTCGGCGATGCGCTGGATCGACTTGCGCCGCGAGAGGCGGTTGACGCCCTGGCGCTTCGAGCGGCGCCCGGCCTTGTGACGCTGCTTGCGCGATCCGCCCTTGCGGACGCTCACGCGGGCGACGACGACGCCCTGTTTCGCCTTGTAACCCAGCTCGCGGGCCTTATCGAGCCGCGTGGGTCGGTCGATCCGCTCGATGGCGCCCTGGTCGCGCCACTCCTGTTTGCGCTGCCACTGGAGTTCCGCGAGTTTCCCCTCCTTGGGGGACCGCCATGCGTCCTTGATGTGCGAGTAGAAGCTTCGTGCCATTGTCTTGTCCACGGACGCTTGCGATTCGGCCGGAACCCGGCCACATGTCGTCTCGTCCCGAAGCGAGGTCGTCGGACCGACTCCGCTCCGGCGGCGAGTGCCCGCTGGACGTCCGTACCAGCGAGTTGATCGAGATTTCCGCGCGTTCGATCATAAGGGCTTCGCTCCGCGTCGGGCGTGCCGAGAGGTCACACGGAACGACGTCATCGACTCTACACGTCGAATCGACTCCGCACGTCGCGATCACGGCCGAGCGCGCACTCGTCAGCGTTTTATATATTCCTCGGGGAATATCTCGATATGCCCAAGATAAGCGTCGAGATTCCTGACGAGCTGTTGGCGGACCTCGACGAGCACGTCGGTGACGACGGGAAGTTCGTGAACCGCAGCGACGCGGTCCGGGCGTCGATCCGCAAGACGCTCGACACGCTCGACGAGATCGACGCTCGCCACGGCCGGCTGACCGACGAGGACGGTTCGGATGAGTAACCGATCCGCCGACTCCGGAGCCGAACGGCTCCTCGCGGTCGATCCCTTCTCTCGCCCCGCGGTGGCGGCGGTGGGACTGGTAGCGCTTTTCGTCACCGCACTCGTCACCGCACAGGTCACCGCCGCGAAGGTGCTCGCGCTGTCGCTGCCGGTCGCGCTACCCGTGGTCGGTCCACAGATACTGCTCCCCGGCGCGGCGTTAGCGTACGCGGTCACCTTCTTTGCGTCGGACTGTCTGGCCGAGCTGTACGGTCGCCGGACCGCCCAGGTCGTCGTGAACGTCGGCTTCGCGATGAACTTCGTCGTGCTCGCGTTAGTGTGGTCGACGCTCGCAGCGCCGGGCGTCGACCCCGAGGTCGCCGCGGCCTTCGGGACCGCGCTCGGGCCGACGACCAACATCGTCGCCGGGAGCCTGCTGGCGTACGTCGTCAGCCAGAACGTCGACGTCGTGCTGTTTCACGCGATCCGCGACCGGACAGGCTCCGCGAACCTCTGGCTCCGCAACCTCGCGTCGACGGCGACGAGCCAGGCGATAGACACGGTCATCTTCGTGTCGATCGCGTTCCTCGTCGCCCCGACTCTCCTCGGCGTCGGGGACGCGCTGCCGCTCGCCGCGGTGGGCGCGCTGATCGTCGGCCAGTACCTCCTCAAACTGCTGATCGCCGTGCTCGACACCCCGTTCGTCTACCTCGTCGTCGGCGCGGTCCGGGAGTAGCGGTCCGGCGGGAAACGGTTCTAGGCGACCGCGAGCGCTCGCGGGACGGCGTCGGGGAAGTCCGCCGGTATCCGATCGAACCGGTCGCCGCCGTCCGTCGTCCGGTGGAGCCCGTGGTTCGTGAGCGCCCAGATTTCTCCCGTCTCCGCTCCCGAGGCCAGGACGGCCCGGTAGGTCCCCTCGCCGCTCGGGATCCCCCGGTCGTCGAGTCGCTCCCAGATCGTCCCGTCCGCGTTCCCGTCGCCGCCCGTCGATCCGTCGTCGCCGGCCTCCCGTCGATACAGGTAGGACTCCCCCCGCCGGTGGGCGGCGTTCGCACCGCTCGCGGCGCTGGCGAGGACGCGGTCGGGGTCCCCGGGGTCGACGGCGAGCCCCCACACGTAGCCGTGGTCGAGCCCGTCGGCGACGACCTCGAAGGAGCGTCCGCGGTCGTCGCTCTCGGCGTACCCGTCGCCTGCGGCGACGTACACTCGATTCGGAGCGTCCGGGTGAGTTGCGATCGTGTGGGTGTCCCGGCGCGATCCCGGCGGGCGGTCGGTCCACGTCGCGCAGCCGTCGGACGTGACGAGCAGCGCCCCGGCCTCGATCCCGACGTACCACCGCTCGGGATCGTCTGGACAGGGCTCGATCCACCGGACGTGATGGGTGTCCGGACGGGGCGGGAACGACCACTCCGACGCGGAGGGGACGTCGGTGACTCCCGCGACGTGCTCGACCGATCCGCCGCCGTCCGCGGTCCGGTAGAGCCGCGAGGGTTCGGTGCCGATCCACGTCGTTTCCGGATCGTGCGGGCTCGTCGCGAGGGCGGTGACCGCGTCCGGGCCGGTTCCCTCGGGACCGAGCGCGTCTCCGGCGATCCGTTCGAACGACTCGCCCGCGTCGACAGAGCGGTAGAGCCCGTCGTCGAACGTCCCCGCGAACACGCGCTCGGGGGCCTCCCGGTGGATCGTCACGCACTCCACCCGTCGCCCGTCGAGACGGGTCTCGACGCGTCCCGTATCAAAGTCGACGACGCGGAGACCGTCGGAGTAGGCCGCGTACGCGTTCATGCCCGTGAGAAGGGCGGGCGAGAACATAAGCGTGGACGCCGCAAGGGATTTACCACCCCACACCGTGGTAACGGTAAGCATGGATCTCCGCGTACAGGGGGACGTTCCCCCCGACCCGTTTCTCGGCGCCGCCGATCTGTTCGAAACCGAGTTCTCGCTCGAGGATCCCGTCTACGTCAAGGTTCGAGACGACCCCGACGAGCGGACGTGGGCCGGGCACTACGCCGACCACCACGTCCTCAACGTCTCCCGACGCGCCGCCACGAGCGCGATGGCTCGCGAGCTGGCGGTCCACGAGCTCTCGCACATGGCCCGCTACGAGGAGGGCCACGCCTCACACCTCCAGTCGACCGAGGAGGCGCTGTACCTCGGTCTCGCCGGCGAGACCATCGAGCGACGCAAGCTCGCGCACTGTTATCAGATCGCGAACCACATGAAGGACATCTACGCCGACGACATCACGCTCTCCGTCGCGCCGGCCGGCAAGCTGGTCGGCTTCCTCGAGTCCACGCTGGCGACGGCCGTCGCGGATCGACCCGACCCGAACCGGACCGGATCGCCGCCGGTGACCGCCGGGGCCGACCCGGACATCACGGCGGTGAACGCGGCGTTCGCGCTGGCGCTCGTCGAACGACACGACCTCGCGGAGCCGAGCCACCGCCTGTACGACCTCGCGCGCGCGGCCGAGAGCGACGCCGCGGACGTCGACGTCGACGGCTTCAAACGTCGATTTCTGGATCTCGGGCCGGATCCGAGCGAGAGCGCCTACCGGAGGGCGCTCGTCTCCGCCGCGCGCGCGTACGCCGTGTGATTTTGTGACGACGTGACGAATATCGGACACGACCGACGACGCGGATTCGATCGACGTTCGCCGTCCTCGTCCGTGTCGGTGCGTCGCCGGTCGCGTCAGTCCGCCTCGTCGGCCTGTAGCTCGTCCGCGTCGGCGGTCGACGCCTCGCTCGTCTCCTCGAGGACCGTGACTCGAGCCTTCATGATCCGCGTGTTGTCGACCCGTTCGATGCGGATCCGGACGCCGTCGAACTCGATCTGCTCGCCCTCCTCGACGAGCCGGCCCGCGCGGTTGAACACGAAGCCGGCGAGCGTCTCGAACTCCTCGCCCTCCGGGAGGTCGATACCGAGGATCTCGTTGACTTCGTCGATGTTGACCTCGCCTCGAACGAGCGCGACGTTGTCCTCGAGGAACTCGACGGGGGCGTCCTCGTCTCCCTCCAGGATCTCGCCGACGATCTCCTCGGCCATGTCCTCTAGGGTGATGATCCCCTCCGTCGTCCCGAACTCGTCGATGACGGTTACCATCTGGAGGCGGTTCTCCTGCATCTCCGCGAGCAGCTCGTCGGCGTTCTTCGACTCCGGGACGTGAAGCGTGGGTTTCACCACGCGCGCGAGCGACGGCTCCCCCTCGGAGTAGCGCAGTTCGCGGACCAGATCTCGGACCGTGACGACGCCGACGATGTTATCGAGGTTCCCCTCGAAGACCGGAACGCGCTCGTGGTCGGCGTGGATACACGTCTCGATGGCCTCCTCGACGCTCGACTCCTTCGCGACCGCGGTGACGTCGAGTCGGGGCGTCATCACCTCCTTGGCGATGGTGTTGTTGAACCGGAAGATGCGGTCGAGCATCTCGCGTTCCTCCTCCTCGATGACGCCCTCTCGCTCGCCCGTCTCGATGATGTCCTGGATCTCGTCGCGGGTGACGTAGGAGGTCTCGATCGCCGACCGGCCGCCGGTAACCTTGTTGACGACGCGCGTCAGGTAATCGAAGAGGACGACGAGCGGAAAGAGGACGTACTCCGAGAGCTTCAGCGGACGGGCGATCCGGAGCGACCACGACTCGGTGTTCTCGACGGCGTACGACTTCGGCGCGCTCTCGCCGAACAGGAGCACGAGCGCCGTGATCCCGAACGTGGCGATGGTGACGGCCTGTCCCTGCCCGAATCCGAGATAGACGAGGAGTCCCGTCGAGATGGACGACATCGCGACGTTGACCATGTTGTTTCCGACGAGGATGGTGATGAGCAGGCGGTGGGGGTCGCTCTTCAGCGCCCGTACCGTGTCCGCTCCGGGGACGCCGTCCTCGACCAGGCTGTCGATCCGATGTTGCGGAAGCGAGAACAACGCGATCTCCGAAGACGAGAAGAAAGCCGACAGCGCGATCAACACGAGGATCGTGAGTGCGCCGAGGAGGGCGACAGTGGTGTCCCCCATCACCGGTAACTGGAGCGAACCGACTGTCAGCACGCTTGGCGATAAGCCCATTATCGCCCCATTTCCGTGGGCACGCAGTTAAAGGGTTACCTTCGAACACCCCCGGTCGCGGGCGAGACGAGAAATCGTCGAACGCCGAGTGCGCCCGCCCCGCCGTGCCGCGGCCGACACGGTTACACTTCCCGCGACCGAAGCGGGGAACATGACGGATCCACAGATCACCCTGTACCGACTACAGGCGTGTCCGTACTGCGAGCGGGTCGTGCGAACGCTCGACCGCCTCGGTCTCGAGTACCGGTCGCGGTACGTCGAGCCGATGCACTCCGATCGGAACGTCGTCAAGCGCGTCTCCGGCGCGCGGAGCGTTCCGGCGATCGTCGACCGGGAGACGGGCGTGACCATGTCCGAGAGCGCGAACATCGTGGAGTACCTCGAGGGAACCTACGAGGACGCCGGCGCGGCGGGGGGCGCCTGATGCCCGAGTTCGACGTCGTCGAACTCCCCGAGACGGACCACGTGACGGCAGGGGGGACCGCCCCGGAGTTCACTCGGCCGCTGGTCGACGAGGAGTTCTGGGAGGACCGCTCGCTGTCGGAGATCGTGGACGGACCGACGCTTCTCGTCTTCCACCCGATGGACGGCGCGTTCCAGACGACGTACGTCTACAACGAGATCGACGACCGCGGGTGGTCGGACAGACTCCCCGTCTACGGCGTCTCGATCTCCTCGCCGTACGAGCACAAGGACCTGCTCGCCGAGCGGGGTGAGGGCGTGAAAGTCTTCTCGGACCCGAGCGCGGAAGTGATCGAGTCGTACGGCGTCGCCCACGACATCGACGGAATGGCGGGAGTCACGGAGGCGCGACCAGCGGTCTTCCTGCTCGACGACGACCGCGTCGTCCGGTACGCCTGGGTCGGGAGCGAGCACCCCTCGTTCCCCGACTACGACGCGGTCGAGTCGGCGATCGATGACCTCCTCGAGTGAGGACGTGGCCACGCGGTCCCGAAACGCCCCCCGAACGACCCGACCCGCTATCCTTTTTCGATCCGACCGCCTACGACGACCCGTGACCGACGACGCCGACACGGGTACCGAGGACGACGGACTCGACGCCGACGAGAGCAACGGGGGAGACCGCGAGACGCTCCGCCGGGCCGCGGACGCGGTCGCGGCCGGCGAGCTCGTCGTCTACCCGACGGAGACGGTATACGGATTGGGCGCGGACGCCCTCGACCCGATCGCGGTCGAGCGGGCCTTCGAGACGAAGGGCCGCGACCGCGACGACCCGCTCTCGCTCGGCATCGCGAGCGTCGACGCCGCGTCGAACCACACCCGGCCGACCGCGCTCGCGACCGCGTTCATGCGGGCGTTCCTGCCGGGGCCGGTGACGGTCGTCGTCGAGCGGGACCAATCGGTCCCCGACGTGCTGACCGGCGGCCGCGACCGCGTCGGCGTGCGCGTCCCCGACCACCCGGTGGCACGCGCGCTGCTCGAGGAGACGGGACCGCTGACCGCCACCAGCGCGAACGTCTCCGGGAACGGCAGCGTCACCCGCGTCACCGACCTCGACGAGCGGGTGCGCGACCGAGTCGCGGCCGTGATCGACGGCGGCGAGACCTCGGGTGCCGAGAGCACGGTCGTCGACCCCGAGAACGGGACGATACACCGGCGCGGCGCGATGGCCGGGGCGGTCGAGGCGTGGCTCGCGGACCCGCCGGTGTAAAAAAAAGTCGGAGCGTGAGTGACGGCCGCTAGACCGAGAGGTCGCCCTTCGCTTTGATCACGTCGAGCGCCTCGGCGTCGACCGTGTCGACGTCGAGCCAGTGGGGAACGTACTCGCGTTTGTCGTAGGCCTCCCGCTCGTCCGGAGTGCCGACGGTACACCAGAGCTGCGGCTCGTCGGGGCCGTGCCACCCGCCCTGCGTGCTGATCCCGAAACAGACCAGCTCCTCGCCCTCGTACTCGATGATCGCGTCCCGACGAATGCCGGGGTCGCCGCGGACGATGAGGTGTCGCATATCTCGAGGTTAGCGGGTTCATCGCTTAATCGCTTCGGTACGGACGATCACCACCGAGTGCGGGATCGCGGCAGAACCGATCACGTCCGGAACGTAGCCGGACCGATCACGTTCGGAGCGATCCCGTACGAATCTGGTTCGGAGCCGATCCCGTACGGACGGTCGCCATTGAATCCGGATCCGAATCGGAGATGTTCAGATCTCGTTAGAATATCAAAACGTACGATCGCCTACTATCCGAATATAATCATCTATCAGGAACTGAGCCGGGATAGATAATGATAATCGTCTATCCTGTCGAAAATCGTTAAGTGAGCCGGGAGCGGATCGTACGGTAGAACGGGCGAGCGTCCTCCGGACGGCTCGTCGACCACCGACCATGTCAGCAGACATCGACCCCGACACGAGCCGCCACGGAGCAGAGCCGACCGCCAGGACCCCCGAGGGAACGGGATTCGACGCGGTCGATCGCGACCGCGATGCCGACGAGCGATCGGAGCTCCCAAACTCGGTCGACGAGCCGGACGACGGCAGCAGTCCTACACCGGCCGTCACCGGCCTCTTCGAGCGAGTGTTGATCGTCACGGACGGCACCGAACGCGGCGAGGCGGCCGTCGAGTCGGGGATCGACCTCGCGGCCGCACACGGCGCGACCGTGGACGCGCTGTACGTCGTCGACACGACCGAGGCGTGGGACATGGTGGTCGAGCGGCGCGAGGGCGAGGCCGCCGTCGAGGCCGCCGAGGCCCGCGGCCTCGAGCGCGGCGTCGACGTCGAGAAGTGGTTCCGCTACGGCACCGCCCACGAGGAGGTGCTGGATTTCGCCGACGCTCACGGCGTCGACCTCGTCGTGCTCGGATCGGCCCGTCGGACCGGGCTGGACCGACTCGTCCACCCCGAACCGCTCCCGACACGGGTCCAACGCGGCGGGACGGTTCCCACGATGGTGGTCGGCGTCGACGACGAGCGGTGAGCTGGATCCGGATCGCTTCCTAGGGCGCGTAGTAGTACTCGCCGTCGCGCTTCTGTTGACGGTCCTTCTGTGAGTCCGGCTTGTTGATCCGGGGGCGACCGGTCCGCTCGTCGCGCCGGAAGGTGATGTCCAGGTCCGCGAGGAAGTCGTTCATCCCCTCGCGCATCTCCTGTGGACGGGTCGCGCGACCGCGCTCGGCCGGCTCGCCGTCGAACACCATCAGGCGGTCCGCGAGCAGGTCGATCATGTAGATGTCGTGATCGATCACCATCACGGTCGCGTCGTGGTTCTCCGCGTACCGGCGGATCGCGGTCGTCGCGCGCACCCGCTGTTCGACGTCGAGGTGCGCTGACGGCTCGTCGAGTAAGTAGAGGTCGGCGTCCTCCGAGAGACACGCCGCGATGGCGACGCGCTGGCGCTCCCCGCCCGACAGGTCCGTGAGGTCCTGTTCCATGATCCGGTCGAGCTGGAGCGGCTGGGCGACCTCCGTGTTCCAGTAGGAGCTACCGAACTCGTCGGTGATCGAGGAGAGGAACGCGTCGACCCGCATCGGCTGGTCGATCTCGATGTACTGGGGCTTGTACGCGATGTCGAGTTCGAACTCGAGGCTGCCCGTATCCGGCTCCAGCGAGCCGGCGAACAGCTTCGCGAGCGTCGACTTCCCGATCCCGTTGGGGCCGACGACCCCGAGCACCTCCCCCTCGTGTATCGTTCCGCCCTCGACGCGGAGCCCGAACTCGCCCTCGCCGTAGGACTTCTCCAGATCCGGGTACTCCACGAGCGGCGTCCCCTTCGAGGTGGCCCGCGGGGCGTGCTCCTCGAAGGTGATGGCGGAGGGCCGGATCCGCATGTTCTCGTTGTCGAGGTACCCCTTGAGATACTCGTTGATCCCGTTTCGAACCGACTTGGGGTCCGTGATGACCCCGTACGCGCCCGGCTCCCCGTACGCGACGTGGAGGGTGTCGGCCAGGAGGTCGAGGATCGCGAGGTCGTGTTCGACCACGAGCATCGACCGATCCGACTCGGGCTCGTTCGCCAGCTCCTGGATGAGTCGCGCCGCGACCATCCGCTGTCCGATGTCGAGGTACGGCGTGATCTCGTCGAGGAAGTAGAAGTCGGCGTCACGAGCCAGACACGCCGCAATGGCGACGCGTTGGAGCTCGCCGCCGGAGATCGAGTCGATGTCCTGGTCCATCACCGGCCGGATGTTGAGCCGGTCGATGAGGTCGTCGAGCGCGCCGCGCTCGTCGGTCCGCTCAAGGAGCTCGCGGGTGTTGCCGTCGAACTGCTTGGGGATCTGGTCGACGTACTGCGGCTTCCGGGAGACGGTGACGTCGCCGGCCTCGAGCGCGGCGAGGTAGTTCTGGAGGCCCGTGCCGCGGAAGCGGTCGAGGACCCGCTCCCAGTCGGGCTCCGTCTCGTGGTCGCCGAGGTTCGGGACCCGCTCGCCGGCGAGCGCGTGGACCGCCGTCGACTTCCCGATCCCGTTGGGACCCAGGATGCCGGTGACCTTGCCGGGCTCGGGGGTCGGGAGCCCGTACAGCGCGAACGCGTTCTCGCCGTACCGGTGGACGGGTTCCTCCTCCAGCTCGGAGGGGAGGTTGATGATCTCGATCGCGTCGAACGGACACTTCTCGACGCAGATGCCGCAGGTCTCGCCGAGACAGATCTCCTCGGAGATCCGGATCTGGTCGGGGTCGCCCTCGTCGGCGTCCTCGCCGCGCTCGGTGATACACTCCTTTCCCGTCCGGTTGGGCGGACAGTAGTTGGCACACTCGTAGTTACAGCGATCCGGCTGGCACCGATCCAGGTCCACGACCGCGATGCTGTCGTCGGCCATCTCAGAACGTCACCGCCGAGGTGAGAAGCACGGTGTAGCTGATGAACCACAGCGTGAACGTCATGAACGCCACGTAGAAGTTGTCCTTGACGCCGAAGTCGGTGATGTCGACCCCGAAGACGCTGTACACTGGGTACTGGAGGAACACGAACGCGCCGAGCACCACGAGCGCCATCGTGTCGGCGGCGGCGGCGGGATCGGTCCCGACGTAGGCGGCCGACACCACGCCTGCGGCGATCCCCGCGAGACAGCAGATCGTGGTGACGACCACGCTCCGGGCGTGCCCGGAGATCCCCGATTCGTCGCTCATACGTACGGATCCGCGAGCGCCCGTGAAAAACCGTTCGTTCCGCTCGTATTCGACCCGCCGTTCCGTTGGTATTCCGTCCACCGTTCCGCTCACATTCCACCCGCCGTTCTACCGATCGGCCCCCGATCGTTCGGACTCGTCTCACCTACGTATCAACGGCCGAAATTGTCAGATCATAGATTATCCGATTGGGGGATCTATCGAAACCGATCGCACCCGATTCGACCAGCCCGTCGAGCCGACCCGTGTGCTGATCGCGCGCGAGGATCGAACGCTGACTGACTGGTCAGTCTAGCGGCGTTTGACGGCAAAATACTCCGAATCATGTCCAAGGATCCAGCAATAAATACCGGTTAACCGCTCCGGATCGGGGGTTTTGTATCAACATTTATGCCCGTGTACGGTTTCGGTTCGTAGCGATGGCTGGAACCCAAACGGAGGGTCTCGACGACCTCCCGCCGAGCGCCAAACTCGTCTTCAAGGTACTCGAATACAACGGACCACTGACACAGAAAGGGATCGTTCAAGAATCGATGCTGTCGGCCCGGACCGTCCGCTACGCCCTCGAGCGGCTCGAGGGGATCGACGTCGTCGACGAGGACGTCTACTTCGCGGACGCCCGCCAGAACCTCTATAAGCTCACCGAGCCCGCCCAGGAGTTCACGAGCGGAGATCGGGATGCCTCCTGTACGGCCGATTAGTTCCGCCCCTCACGCCCGACCGATCGGGCCCCCCGAACCGCTTCGAACACGGTGAGCGCTATCGCGACCAGAAGCGCCGACGTGGCCGCGAACACGAACGCCAAGAACGCGAACCAGACGCCGGGACCGACCACCGGGTACTCGCGGACCTCCACGAGCGGCCCGAGGAGTTCCAGCGCACGCGTGAGATACAGCAGCGCCGCCAACGACGTCCCGATCACGACCCCGATGCGGACGTTCCGATAGAACGCCAGCGATTCGAGCAGGACGAGCATCGGAGGTTTGTCCGTCGTATCGTCGCTCACGACGCCTCCTAACCGCTACACTCGCAAAGAGCCGTCGGAACGGGAACGGCGGTTCACAGTCGATCGGTCGGATCGAACTTCGGACCCTCGTCGCGGTCTCGTCCGTTCGGCTCGCCCGACGTGTTGCCGTCGTCGGGTTCAGATCGCTCGAAACCGGGCGTTTCGATCGTGTCGATGTCCGTCGATTCAAGCCCCGAAGCCAATCCGTCTCCGAGTCCGTAGGTGTCTCGAACCGTCCGCGCGAGCATCCCGTCGCGCTCGAAGACGACGTAGACGGCGACGAACTCGTGTGCGGCGGGCCGGAGCACGAACACCTCGCGGGGCGCGTCGTCCGCCCGGTTCTCGTTGACTCGATCCACGAGCGGTTCCACCGGGATCCGGGCGGCTCGAAGCTCCGCGAACGTGTCGGTTCCGGGGCCGTCGGCGAACAGGTAGAGCGCGCCGTTCGGCTCGCCGTCGGTCGAGCGCGTCGTGACCGACCCCACCGCCTCGCCGTCGGCGCGGATCCCACGCCACGCGTCGACGGCCGCCTCGAACATCCCCTGAACGTCGTCGCCGAACCGGAATCGACTCTCGCGGACGACCGTTACTTCGGCGAATCTCGCGGTGCCGTCCTCCCACGCCAGCGTCGCGTCGACGACGGTGCCGGGATCGAGGTCGGCGATCCGATCGCCGAGTTCACCCTCGTAGCCGGTTGCCGTCGCGTACAGCGGGTCGTACGCCTCCGCCGCGTCCGGATCGGTCGGGTCGACCGGCCCCTCGGGCAGTTCGACGAGAACGAACTCGGGTGGACCGTCGCCGCCGTCGACGGGTCGTGACCGGCGGTCGTGGACCCGAAACCGCCCGGTCGTCGTCGGGTTCATACGGACGGAACGGCCGGTCGTCGGATAAGCCGGTCGGAATCGGATCCGTCGTCGAGGCGGAATCAGATCCGTCGTCGAGGCGGAATCGCCGACCCGGACGGATCCGTGTCGTTATGGGGTCGGCTCCCCAATCGGCGAGCAATGGGGATCCTCGAGGACAAGTCGAACGCCCGGCTGTTCTACAAGTACCTCTCGAAGGTGTACGACCGGGTGAACCGGTTCAACTGGAACGACGAGATGCGCTCGGAGGCGCTCTCGTGGCTGGAGTTCGGCGAGGACGACCGCGTACTCGACGTGGGGTGTGGAACGGGATTCGGTACCGAGGGGCTGTTGGAACACGCCGAGGACGTCCACGGCCTCGATCAGAGCGTTCACCAGATGGAGAAGGCCTTCGAGAAGTTCGGCAAGCGCGACCGGGTGAACTTCTACCGGGGCGACGCGGAGCGGCTCCCCTTCCGCGACGACGCCTTCGACGTGGTCTGGTCGTCCGGCTCGATCGAGTACTGGCCGAACCCCGTCGAGGGACTCAGGGAGCTCCGGCGCGTCGCGAAGCCGGGCGGACAGGTGCTCGTCGTCGGTCCCGACTACCCGCACAACCGCGTCCTCCAGCGCGTCGCCGACGCGATCATGCTGTTTTACGACGAGGACGAGGCCGATCGCATGTTCGAGGAGGCCGGCTACGAGACGTTCGAACACCACATCCAGCGCGCGACCCCCCGGAGTCCGCGGGCGATCACGACCGTCGCGCGGGTCCCCGAGGAGTAGGTCGTCACGCGGAGCCCAGAAAAGGAAGTTGTCGCGGGAGTCCCCGACGCGTCCCGAACCGGGCGCTCATCCCGGACGGGCCGTCGCCTCCAGCGTCGCGATCGGTTGCTCGCGAACGGCGAGCCGCACTTCGATTCGATCGCCGGGAGCGACGTGGGGATCGTTCGTCCCGGCGATCCGAAACGACGCCGACCCGCCGACGATCCACTCGTCGCCGCTCGCGGCGTTGAACGCCCCGGTCGGTCCGGGCCTGAAGCCCGCCGCGGAGAAGAACGGCACTGGCGGCTGACGCGCCAGCGGCTCTCCGTTCACGCTGACGCGGACGGACAGATCGTCGACGGGGATCGGATCGCCGCCGTCGTGGGTGAGCGCGATCCGATCCCCCTCGACTTCCATCGAGATCACGGCGGTCGGGGCCGGTTCGGCGGGCGAACCGATCGTCGTCGCGGCCGTGACGCCGGCCGCGAGAACGACGGTCATCGCGACGAGAAGCAGCCCGGCGAGCGGAGCGAGCGCGCGCGCCGAGCGGTGCGGAGCGGACGTGTTCGACGCGTGTACTGGAGTTCGGGACGGCACGGGCCGTCTGGTTCGTGATCGGATAAAAGGGGTCGCCGCCGACGGCGGTCACTCGTCGCCGTCCGACTCGGAGTCGCCCGCGACGTCGTCCGTCACCCGCGGCGTCTCGATGGGGTCGATGTCGTCGATCACGGCGACTCGCGGCTCGTCAACCACGGTGATCCGGTACGGACCGGCCGGCGAGAGCGTCCGAACCACGCCGTCCTCGTCGGTGTTCCCGATCGTCTCGCTCGGACTGCCGCCGGAGCTCTTCGTCACCGTGATCCCCTCGAGCGGGTCGCCCGTGGCCGGATCGAGGACCGAGACGGTCACCGGTCCACCGGGGTACGTCCGGTTGACGGTGACGTTGAACCCGTCCTCCGACGTCGACACGGACTCCGTGTCGGGGAACGCCGAGAGGGACATCCGCTGGTGTTCGAGGAACACCCGCTCCGTGCCGCCGCTGACGAACGTCCGGAGGCTCCCGAAGTCGTGGTCGACGGTGATCCGCTGGACCGCCCCCGCACCGAGCGCGTTCGGCTCCCGGAGGTCGGTCGTCTCCGGGTAGCTCTCGATCGTCGCGTTGATCGCGGCTTCGCTTCCGAGGTCGTCGCCACCGCGGTCCCACCGATCGCGCCGGAACGCCTCCCTGACGTATTGGTCGCCGTCGATCGCGGCGAGGACCAGCGCGTTCGAACTCGACTGGACGTGGATCTCGGTTCCCGTCCGATCGCCGCGGACCGTCTCGAGCGCGATCCGCCGGACTGGACCGTCGTACACCTGAAGCCGGACCTGAAGCGCGCTAACGCGGTCCGGCGTGTTGAACCCGTCCGTCTCCTCGGCGAGCTCGGAGAGCGTGTCGAGCCGGGCGTCGTATTCGCGTGCGAGCGCCGCGATCCGAACCAGCTCGTCGAGGAGTTCGCGGTCGGTCAGCTCTCCCGAGGCGTGTGCGTTGATCGCCGTCGTCTGTCGACTGTCGAGGCTCACCTCGTTCTGTTCGACCTCGTTTATCGCGGAGAGGATGCGTCGCTGCCGCTCGGCGTTCGTCTCGGCGGATTCGATGCGCCGTACCGCCGTTTCCGTGCGGAGGGCCGCGTCCGAGTCGCCGACCGCAAGTTCGAGGGACGTGCCGAGGTTGACGCCGCGCCGGTGGCTCGCGACCCGCGGCTCGACGCCGGGCGGCGTCGACAACACGCGGAGCGTGAAGTTCTCGCCGTGCGTCGAGGCCGGCGCGGTTCCCGGACCGATCGATCCCGTCCAACCGGAGTCGGACCCGGCGACGGCGGGCGACGACGCGGACCGAACGTCGGTCGACGCCCCGGCAGGGGCGATCCCCGCGGCGATCGAGGAGACGAGGAGGAGAACGGCGAAGACGACCGAGAGGGCTCTCATCGTCGTCGGCTTCTCCGGCGAGGGTGAAAAACCCACCCCAACTCGGCTGCGGCCTCGGTACGGCCGACGGGATGGAACCCGTCGCCGTCACGACACGAGATCCACCGTCTGCGGCGGCGAGGATCCGCCGCCGGTGCGGTTCTCGGCGAGTGGAGAGGCCGGCTATAGAAAGCGTTTTGCCCGGGGCGCGAGTGCCCCCGAACTACATGCGGAATCCCGCGACCCGCGTTCTCCTCGTCGCGTTCCTCGCCGTTGCCCTCGTGGCCGGATCGGGGATCGTCGTCGGGGAAACCGCACCCTCCATCCACCCGTCACCGCCGGATTCGACGCACTCGAGCTCGATAGAGACCGGTACGGCAGCGCAGGTCGAGGGGGCGACCGTGCCGACGGGAGAGACGCGGGTACGGATCGACTTACAACCGAACCGCGACGCGCGGTGGGAGGTCGTCGTTCGATACGAGTTCGCCGATCCGAACCGAACCGCCGCGTTCGAGGCCGTCGGGGAGCGGTTCGTGGACGGGGAGGTGGGGCCGTCGCCGGCGCTGTTCGAGCGGTTCGCCGAGGAGGCGAGTCGGAACGCCGACCGCGAGATGTCGGTGGTGGACGTCGAGCGCGAGTTCGCGGTCATCGAGGATCCCGGAACGGGGAACGAGACCGACGGGACCGGCGGTGATGGAGAGGGAGGAACAGACGGCGACGTCGACGACGAGAACGTCGCCGCGGCCGGAGAGCTACGGTTGACGTTCGTCTGGACGGACTTCCTCGCGGAGGACGGCGAGTACCTCGTGTTGGGCGACGCGTTGACGACCACCGAGAACGGGACCTGGCTCCGGTCGCTTCAATCCGGCCAGACGATCGAGGTGACCACGCCGGAGGGGTTCTCCGTCTCGGGGACGCCGGGCGCGAACGTGAGACTCGAGGACAACTCGGTGGTCATCGAGGGACCGCGAGTGTTCGCCGACGACGACCGCGTGGCGGTCGTGTACTCGCCGACGTCGGTGCCGGAGACCGGTGAAACGCCGCCGTGGACGCTTCTGGCGGCCGCGATCGTCCTCGCCGCTCTCGTCATCGCCGGCGGGCTCATCGGTTATCGACGGTTCGATTCCGGCGGCGAACCGAACTCCGTCGGCGGATCGAGCGGCCCCGACTCGGGAGCGGCGGCCGGAACCTCGGCGGTCGGCGAGGACGGGGGCGGCTCGGACGCGCAGAACGGCGGTGATCCCGCCGCCGAGGGCGAGGACGCGGAACCCGAGGAAGACCTCTCGCTGCTCTCCGACGAGGAGCGCGTCGAGCGCCTGCTCGATCGGAACGGCGGGCGGATGCGACAGGCGGACATCGTCGGGGAGACGGGGTGGTCGGACGCGAAGGTCTCCCAGCTCCTCTCGGCGATGGCGGACGAGGGACGGGTCGAGAAGCTCCGGCTCGGTCGGGAGAACCTGATATCGTTGCCCGACGATCCCGCTGCGGGCGGCCCCGACGAAACCGACGAATCGGGCGGAGCGAGCGGAGCGGGCGGTTCTTCGAACGCCGACGAGACCTGATCCGACTCGCCACCCCGGAGCGGCGCCGAGTCCGGAGCCGAGGGTTCAAATCGGAGGCCGGCGAACGGCCGGGCATGTACGCGGTCGTCGGCTGTAGCCGGTGCGGTAACCTCTGGCTCGTTCGCGACCCGCGAGCGAGCGAGACGGCCCGGTGCTCGCGGTGTGAGAAGACCCACCGGACCGCGAAGCTCAAACGCTTCTTCGAGTCCGAGGACCGCGACGCGGCCCGCGAGGCGCGTGCGGCCCTGCTCGCGAAGAAACGGGGCGACTCGGAGGCCTTCGCGGCGGTCGACCATGTCGCGGAACTCGAACGCGCCGTCGAGGACGCCGGCGTCGACGACCGCGAGTATCTCGAGGCCTCCGGACTCGACGCCGACGCGGTGTTCGACGCCGGATCGCGCGCGGAGGGGAACGCGGGGTCGACGCCGTCGCGGAAGGAGATCGTTCGAGACGCGGTCGAGGAGGCGGCCGAGCCGACCGAGGAGGAGATCGTCGCGTACGCGACCGAGCACGGCGTCCCGGCCGACGCCGCACGCGATCTCCTGGAGAAGCTGACCCGCCGCGGGGAGCTCTCGGAGTCGCGGGGGCGGTACCGGACGCTGTGACTCCGACGGATCCGGTTCGAATCGGACAAAGCACTTACCCCCGGGCCCGGATCGTCAGCGCATGGACACGCGAAACACCCTCCTGGCGATCGCCGCCGCGGTCGTGCTCGCGGGCGCGGTCGGGATCGTCGCGGTCCCCGACGCCGTCGACGACCCGCGAGCGGACGCGGAGCGTCCCGGACAGATCGCTCTCGCGGACGTCGTCGTCGCTCCCGGCGAGATCCGCGGAGAGACGGCGACGCTGAACCTCCTCGTCGACCTCGAACATCGAGGATCGACCGTCGAGAACGTCACCGTTCGCCACCGCGCGATCGACGCTGACTCCGGGTTGCTCGTCGACGAGACGATCGTCGACGTCGGCGACGTCGACCGCGAGGGGGAGACGACCGTGAACGGCAGCCTCGACGTGGATCGAGAGGGCGGGTATCGCCTCGAAACGGTGGTCTACGCCGACGGCGAGCGGCGGAGCGAACGGACCACGCGGGTCGCCGGCGTCTCGGCGCTCACGCCGACGTACGCGGACTCCCCGGTCGAGTTCTCCGACGGGAACGTCTGGCCGACGGTCGCCGTGAGCGTGGCCGAGACGACGGAGGAGACGGCGACGCTGTCGGTGTCGGTGTCGGTCACGAACCGCGGCGACGACGCCTCCGAGGAGATCGATCTCCGGCTGCTGCTCCGACAGGCGGAGTCGAACGTGATCGCCGACGAGGCGACCGAGACGGTCGGGTCGGTGCGTCCGGGTCGCACCGCCACGGTGACCACGACGCTTGAGGCCCCCGACGGCTACAACTACTACGTCGACGCCGCGCTCTTCGACGACGACGTCCTGATAGACGAGACGCAGGGCGTGGCCAACCTCGATCCGCAAGAGCGGATCACCGCGAACGAGACGGTCCGGGACGTCTCCTTTGAGATCGAGGACTTCACCGAGGAGACCGGCGACGGCGGCCTCGACGGCGGGGTCGACGACGGCGCACCGGATCGCGCGGACGGGAGCACCGACGACAGTACGCCCGGCTTCGGCGCCCTCGTCGCGCTCGCCGGACTCCTCGCCGCGGCGCTCCTCGCACGGAGGTCGTCATGAGCGACGATCACCTCAACGCGCCGGCGGAGGATCCCACTGACGCGCCGAACGACGCCAGCGACTCACGGAACACCAGCGACTCACGGAACACCGACGCCATGACTGACACCCCAGACGGAACGGAGACCGCCTCGACGACGACCGAACCGGCGACCGCCCCCGCGACCGAACCGGCGACCGCCCCCGCGACCGCTCCGGACGGGGGCACCGCGGAGGACGATCCCGAACCGTCCGAGGAGCGCGGGTCGCGGCTCTCCCGGCTCTCCTCGGACGACCTCCGCGGGCTGCTCGATCGGATCGGGCTCGCCGCCCTGGTGTTGCTCGCGCTGATCGCGGGCTGGAGCTTCTACAGCCAGACCGGGAGGGCGATCCGGACCTGGCTCGACCCCGCTTACCATCCGATCGCGCTCGCGGCGTTCAACCTCGCGGTGCTGTTCGTCGCGCTCGCGGGCGTGACCCACCAGCTCTACCGGATCCGCGTCGGCGACGGGGACGACTCCGAGCCTGCTCCGACTCGAACCGAAGAGCGGCGGACTCCCGAAGACGCGGAACGCTAACCGACCGGTCGATCGGGCTATTCCTCGGGCAGGTCGTCGGTGCCGGCGGGGATCCGCTCGACCTGCCCCGCGAGCGTCGCGGCGTCGGCGGCGACGGTGGATGCCTCGACACCCGCCTCGTCGGCGACCAGTTGGACGTGCGCCGCGAGCAGCGCGAGCGCACGCAACCCCTCGGACTCGGGGTCGTCGGCGGTTCGCTGGGCGAACGTGGTGTCCACCTCGCCGTCGCGGACGACGCCGACGTGGACCGCCTCGATCCCGTCGTCGTCGAGGAGGTCGCTGGCGCGCTCGAGTTCGGCGGCGAACTCGTCGTGCTCGTCGCCGTCGCGGTCCCCGCCGTCGCGTCCCTCGGAGGACTCGTCGTGGTTGCTCATGGACGGAGTTCGAGTGAACGAGGGAAAAGCGACTCGCTCCGAGTCGTCCGATGACGCAACGTCTGGGCGGAAGGTCGTGGCGCGTCTGAGAATGAACGTGGTGGATCGATCGACCGTGCGGTCTAGTCTTCCGGGCGCGGCCGCGCGACGAACAGCGCCTGCTCGAGCGTGAACGGGTCGTAGCCGGACTGGTGACAGACGCAGTAGGTGCCGTCTCCGACGCCGTAGCGGGAGGACTCCTCGAGCTGCTTGTAGCCGGGGATACAACAGAAGTGCGTACAGACGTTGAGGTACGCCATGAACCCCTGGTCGGTCGAGGCCTCGATCCACTCGTCCTCCTGGGCGGCCTCCTCGATCCGCGTCGAGCGGATGACCGTCGCGTTGAGCGACGAGTCGGCGTCCTCGGAGCGCCACGTCACGGCCGCGGGCTTCCCGACGCCGTCGTTGCCGACGCCGTTGCCCCACGAGTCGTAGTCCTGGAAATCGTCGACGTGGATCCGGTCGCCCCCCTCGTACGTGTCGTCCTGCCACTCGTACTGGCCCGTCTCCGCGCGGAAGAGGTTGTCCGACTCGAAGTTCGGCGCCACGTTCTCCTGTGACTCCACGCCGCAGTACTGGAACCACGCGCCGGAGTACGTGCGGCCGCCGAGCTGTTCTTGGGCGACCTCGATCTCCACCCCGTTCTGCTCGATGGTCTGGACCTCGGGCCAGATCCCCTCGATGTACCCCTCGTCGGTGACGCGCACCGGGATCTGCGGGAGGCCGCGCGGTGCCGGACCGGTCACCTTGGCGATCGTCATCGCCGTGGTCTGCCCGCCGCCGACGCCGCCGGCGGTCGTCAGGGTGTTCACCGTCACCGACCCGGTCGCGCCGACCCCCGCGAGCGCCGCGCCGCCGACGACGCCCTTGACGAAGCGCCGCCGCCCGGACTCGGCCGGGTACTTGTCGGACATGCTCATACGATCGGTTCGGGATGGACCGGTAAAAAGGGTGACGAACCCGCCGGTTCTCCCCGGCTCGGCTCGTGGGCTTCGACGGAGTCGCGGCGGGCCGTCCCTCGCAAACGATCGTGAGCGTTCACTCGGATCCGAGGCAAACGTTCGGGGATACGGCAGTT
This sequence comes from Halorubrum cibi, assembly GCF_900182635.1. GTDB lineage: Archaea > Halobacteriota > Halobacteria > Halobacteriales > Haloferacaceae > Halorubrum > Halorubrum cibi. The sequence goes on from NZ_FXTD01000002.1 coordinate 185,470, forward strand.
TTAACCGGAACCGACCGAAGCGTGTGTGGTATGGAGTTGCACAATCGGAGCGTGCGAACGGACGTCCGCGAGCTCGGCGCGCTGCTCGGCGACGTCCTCGCGGCACAGACTTCGACGGCGGCCTACGAGACGGTCGAGGACCTCCGGACCGACGCGATAGCGTACCGCCGGGGCGACGCCTCGAGCCGCGACGCCCTCGAGGAGACGATCGACGGGCTCTCTGGACCTCGCGAGGACGTCGTCGCGCGCGCGTTCACGACGTACTTCGAGCTGATCAACCTCGCCGAGGAGCGCGAGCGCGTCCGCGCGGTCAGGAACGCGGACGCCGACGGCTCGTTACACGACTCCCTCGAGGCGACCGTCTCGGGACTCGCCGAGGCCGGCGTCGACGCCGAGGAGTTCGAGGACCTGCTCGCGGACGTGCTCATCGAGCCGACGTTCACCGCCCATCCGACCGAGGCGCGGCGGGCGACGGTCAAGGCGAAGCTCCGATCGATCGCGACCCACCTCGAGGAGCTGGACGAACGCGACATGACCGACCGGGAGCGGAACGCCGTCTGGCGCGACGTCACCGCCGAGGTGACGAGCCTCTGGGGGACCAGACAGGTGCGCCAGCGTCGTCCGGAGCCCGAAGACGAGGCCCGAAACGTCCAGTGGTACCTCGAGAACACGCTGTTCGACGTGGTCGGCGACGCCTACGAGGAGTTCGAGGAGACCATCTCGAGCGAGTACGAGGCCGTAGACTGTCCCAAGCTCTTCGAGTTCCGGTCGTGGGCGGGATCCGACCGCGACGGCAACCCGTTCGTCACGCCCGAGGTGACGGCGGAGACGCTCGAACGGCAACGCGAGATAGCCGTCGAGAAGTATCGGGACCGGTGTAAACGGCTCTCGGCGGTGTTGAGTCAAGACGGGGACCGGTACGCGATAGACGGTCCCCTTCGGGAGTCGCTCGCGGCGGACGCCGAGCGCTTCCCGACCGTGGTGAAGGAGGCCCGCGAGCGGTACCCCGACGAGCCGTACCGTCAGAAGCTGAAGCTGATGCGCGAGCGGCTCGACCGCGTCGACGACGTGCGGCCGGGCGGGTATCCCGACGGCGACGCGTTCCTCGCGGACCTCGAGGTCGTCGCGGAGTCGCTCTCGGTCGACCGCAACGACGCGGTCCGCACCTCGTTCATCGAGCCGCTCCGCCGCCAGGTCGACACGTTCGGGTTCGTCCTCGCGTCGCTCGATCTCAGGGACCACCGCGAGAACCACACCGAGGCGGTCGCCGAGGCGGTCGCGGCCGAGGGCGTCGACTACCGCGAGATGGACGAGGAGGCGCGCACCGACTTCCTCACCGGGGCGATCCTCCAATCCGAGCCCGTCGTCGACGCGGAGGACCCCGGCGACGTCTCGGAGACGACGGAGCGCGTGTTCCGCCGCTTCCGCGAACTCGCCGACTGGCAGGCGGAGTACGGCACGCAGGCGATAGACACCTACTGTATCTCGATGACGGAGGAGCCGAGCCACGTCCTCGAGGTGCTCTTCTTGGCCGACCAGGTCGGCGTCGTCTCCCTGCCGGACCACTGCGGACTCGACGTCGTCCCCCTCCTGGAGACGGAGTCCGCGCTCAACGGTGCGGAGCGGATCCTCGGCACGCTCTTCGAGAACGAGGCGTACGGCACCGCCCTCGAGACCAGAGGGGAGATCCAGGAGGTCATGCTCGGCTACTCCGACTCGAACAAGGAGAACGGCTTTCTCGCGGCCAACTGGGACCTCTACAGGAACCAGCGCCGGCTCGCGAGCTTCTGCCGCGAGGAGGAGGTCACCCTCCGGCTGTTCCACGGTCGCGGCGGGTCCATCTCGCGGGGCGGCGGTCCGATGAACGAGGCGCTGCTCGCGCTCCCGAACGAGACGGTCACGGGTCAGGTGAAGTTCACGGAGCAGGGCGAGGCGATAGCCGAGAAGTACGCCAACCACCGGATCGCCGAGAGGGAACTCGAGCAGATGCTCGACGCGCAGATCCGCGCCCGCCACGAGGCCGACGAGGAGCCGACGGAGGACGTTCCAGACGAGTGGGTGGACGCGATGGAGACGATGGTGCCGGCCGCTCGAAGCGCCTACCGCGATCTGCTAAACGCCGACGGATTCGTCTCCTACTTCGGACAGGCGACGCCGATCTCCGTCGTCGAAGACCTCAATCTCGGTTCCCGGCCCGCCTCCCGAAGTGGGGAGCGAACCGTCGAGGACCTCCGGGCGATCCCGTGGGTGTTCTCGTGGACGCAGACCCGGCTCATCCTCCCCGGCTGGTACGCGCTGGGGACCGGGCTCGACGCCTATCTCGAGGACGCGGGAGAGGAGGCCGGCTTAGAGACGCTCCGGGAGATGTACGAGGAGTGGCCGTTCTTCCGGACGACCCTCGACAACGCCGCGCTCGCGCTCGCGCGAACGGAGCCGGAGATCGCCGCGGAGTACGCCGACCTGGCCGATGACGACCTCCGCGAGAGGTTCTTCCCGAAGCTCGTCGAGGAGTACGAACGCGGGCGTGAACTCGTGCTCGCGATCAGCGATCGCGACGAACTCGTCCGGCGCGAGTGGCTCGCGGAAAGCCTCGATCGGCGGAACCCCTACGTCGACCCGCTCAACCTGCTCCAGGTCGACCTGCTCGGCCGGACTCATCGGACCGAAGCGGAGGAACGGACCCTCAGACTCACCGTCAACGGGATCGCGGCCGGAATGAAGAACACCGGTTGACGTCTCCTCTCACGGTAGTCGCCGGATCTCCGGCCAGTAGTATATTCGATATAGCAGTATGAAGTATACACACCGATCAAGTTCCGAGCGACGGTTCCACGCCGCGGGACGAAGGAGGCCGACGAGCCGGAGGCTCACGGCGAGACGAACGGACGAAAACGGAGAGAAGAAAGCGAACTCAGGCGTAGCGTTCGAGTTCCGGCCGGTCGAGGTTCTCGAAGACCTCGCTCGCGACTTCCGAGAGGAACGCCTCGCCCTCGTCGGACACTCGGCGACCCTCGCCGGCGGCGGTGGTGACGAGTCCCTCCTCCTCGAGCGCCTGAAGCGACGCGCGGATGAGCTTGCGGGAGCCGCTCTCGTGCTCGCCGGGACGAACGATGTATCGGTTGGAGCCGCGCTTCTTCGAGCCGTACTCGGTGGCGAGCCGTTCGATGCCGATCGGCTCGTTCTGGGCGACCTTGCGGAGGAGGCTCGCCGAGCGGACGTACCAGAAGTCGTCCTGCTCGGGCGGGAGCTCCTTGCCCGCGCCGGTCTTGGTGAACTCCACCCAATCGGGCTCGTCGATCCGGTCCTCGAGTCGCGCCGCGACGGCCTCGATGAGGGCGTCCGCCGGCACGTCGTAGATGGTTACCATTAGGGGAGAATTCAGCCCAAGGTCGTTTAAACCCATCGTATTCGAGAGCCGTCGTGTGAGCCGTTTTCACGGAGAACGGGGAAGACGATGGCTCGCCGGGACGTTACTCGACGTACTCGTATTTCCGCTCGTTCATCCGGCCCCAGCCGGTAAAGACGAACTCGGCTTCGGGAGCGGTGAACTCCTCGATCTCGCGGTCGAGGTCCTTGTCGTACTCGTGGATGTCGTGGACGTCCTCGTACTCCTCCCACGAGAGGTCGTATCGGTCCTCGAGTTGGTCGTCGATGTCGAGCGCGTCGACTTCCGAACGCCACCCCTCACGGACCGTCTCGGCGTGGATCTCGGCCTGCGCGCCGGAGCCGTAGGAGGCGACGAGCAGCGTCTCCCCGACGAAGTCGCGGTCGCGCTCGAGCGCGTCGCGCAGGGCGCTCACGCGGGCGACGTGAACGGAGGACGTGTACCAGTTGCCGACCTCTCGGGAGAGCCCCAGCGTCGGCTCGACGGCGTCGTCGTACCACGTCCGGTACTGCTCCGTCGTCTTCAGCTCGTCCATGTACTCGCGGATCGCCTCCTCGTAGGCCTCGCGGTCGTCGTACTCGTCCTCGCGCGGCTGGCGGCCGATCTCGCCGGCGAGGTCGTCCTCGTACTCGGTGTCGCGGATCACGTGGCGGTACGCGAGCAGGGCGGCCTTCCGGACCATCCCCGGGAACGGGGTGTGGAACGGGGCGTACGCGAAGTCGTCGAGCTCGATCTTCCCCGCGACCGACTCGTAGTCCTCGAGCGCCTCGCGCATTCGCGAGAGGTACACCTTCATCGAGCGCTTGCCGTCGACGCTGGGGAACTGCTGGTTCGGCTTCAGGAAGTCCGTCTCGTCCTTCGAGCCGTACCCCTGGTCGTTCGAGAGCTCAACGAGGTTCGGGTCCTCGGCGATGAGCATCGCGACCGCGCCAGCGCCCTGGGTCGCCTCGCCGGGGTCGCCGCGGGCGTACAGCGCGGTGTCGGTCGCGATCACGAGCGCCGCCCGGCCGCGGTTCCGCCCCGCTCGGATCCAGTTGTACGCGTCGTCGACGGCCTGCGTGCCGGCGACGCAGGCGAACTTGCGCTCGCCCTTGTTGGCGTGGACGAAGTCGCCGTCGTACACCTTCTCCAGACAGCCCGCGATGTACGTCGAGACGGGCTTCGAGTGGTCGAACGCGGACTCCGTGGCGACGTCGATCCGCCCGATGTCGTCGGGCTCAAGCCCCTTGCGGTCCATTAGGCGCTTGGCCGCATTCGCGCCCATGGTGACGATGTCCTCGTAGACGTCCGGGAACGAGGAGTTCGTGAGCCCCAGCCCCTTCGTGTACTTCTCCGGGTCGTCGCCCTTCTGCGGGGCGAACGTGCCCGGCAAGTCGAGTTTGAGCTTTCCGGATCGGATCTCGATGGCGTCGATCCCCACTGCGGTCATGGACGGTCGTTCACGAGGTGGGCTTATGGGTGTGTCGATAGGGTGTTACGTCGGTTGTCGAATATTGGCGATGCTAATAATTCTCGTTCACGTACGTGGAACAGGCCTGCCCGTTGATCGTAGAACTCTGACCACAACTGATGTCGCCGGCAGTGTCAACGAATACATCGCCTCCGATGGTGCTCGACTGGCCGAGAGAGACTTGGCCATCAGTGGTCACGCTTCCCTGAACGGTAGCCTGCTGTCCGACGGTCACGTCGCTGCCGGCGACAACATCGCCTCTGACATCCGAGTTCTGTCCGAGCGTCACCGCTCCGTTGCTCGTGAGGGTTCCACCCACTTCCGAACGGAGATTCATCGTCACGTCACCTCGTACATCGATTCCGCCTCCGACGACCGCATCTTGGCCGACGGTCATCGATCCGCCGCTCGTGACGGTTCCGTCCACCTCCGAACGAAGATTCAGTGTGACATCTCCGTTCGCATCGATCCCCCCTCCGACGACCGCATCTTGGCCGACGGTCATCGATCCGCCGCTCGTGACGGTTCCGTCCACCTCCGAACGAAGATTCAGTGTGACATCTCCGTTCGCACCCGCATTCCCCTCAATGACACCGTCCTGTGCGACAGTTAGCGAACCCGTGGAAAAGAGGTTTCCATTAACGGTACCGCTCACGGATCGATCTCCGGCTGTGGACGCGATGCCGAACGTGGTTGATGTCGTCGTCCCAGTGGCTGGGTGTTCAAATATGACATCATACTGTTCACCCGCGATATCACCGGTATTCACGCTGTTAACGGTGATTTGTATTTGGGTTCCACCCGGATCACCGCCCGATCCCGCAGTATAGACTACCTCCGCATTGGGGCCACCAGCAGATATCTCGGCAGTTCCCGTCCCGGAGTCCACCGTCACGGTTGCGCTGTTGTATTGGATCTCACGACTGCCCGGAGGACCAGCACCGTCCTGCGGATCATCGAGGTTGATCACTACTTCCTCGCCCTCTGCTAGGTCACCGTTCAACGAGAAGGTGAACGTCTGGCTCTCAGTATTTGAATTTTCGACCATATTCGAGACAAAGACTGAGATGAACTCAGTGATCTGCTCTCCGTTGGTAGGTTCGGTAATCGTCAGACTGGCAGTTCCGACCTCCGATTCATCAGTCCAGCGACCGCTAGCATCCTGACCGCGAACGGTCAGATCGTACTCACCAACTTCCCAAGAGTCAGTGGAAACGGTTTCAAATAAAGTATATACACGCCCAGTAGTGTCAGGATCCTCAGTAATTGAGATAGGATATGATGTTCCGTTCTCGTGTTCGGCAATGATTTCTGCGGCTTGAATGGGAGTCCCACTTCGAATCAATGATCTCTGTCCAACACTACTTATCGTAGCGGTGAGATCAAACGGTTCTCCACGTGAGATGTTCACTGGAGAAATCATTGTATTGTTTACTTTTGGACCCGAAACGTTTCCTCCCATCTCAGATGTCTCTGGAGAGATAACGATTCTCTCGTAATCTTTTCCGCCCGCACCATCAGCGCCAACACCATTTATAGTGAATACTGTTCCACTCTCGGAACGAATCCGGCCGTTTGAATCTGTCTGAAGCGTCTGCTCGGGAGCTACAGAGTTCGTACTGTCATAAACATTCACTGTCGCATCCGTAACCGGATTATTATATCGATCACGAACTTCGATGATGGTGGTCCCACTTTCCGGAATTCGTACGATGTATCCGTTCGATTCGTCTTCAACGGAGATCTCGGAACCAACACCAACCTTCCCAATCCTGAGTTCGTACGATTCAGCGTTGATTGTCAGTCGAATGTTATCGTTCGAGGTTATGCTAGCAGTACCGTTGTCAATCCGATCATCCCATTCGTTTGTAAGTCGAGCGAGTTGCTGATCTTCGGAGATACTCGTTGGAAGAACGATCTCTAATGGTTCTGTAGGGTCTTCTCGCGTCAGTGTGACTGTTCGTTGACTCGCTGAGAGGGTCCTTGGATCGATAGTCTGCTGATCAATACCGTTCTCCGAGAGTTCTCCATCAAGCAGTGGGATCATCACGACACGCTGTTCATTACGAACTATCGACTGTCCGGAGCGTCCGAGTGCGGTTTCATCGAATTCCGCAACGACGAGAGAATGCTCATATAGCAGATTCGGACTTCCTTGGATCTCGTTATAGTTCGCCGAATATCGAATCAAGCTGGTGTTGAATGTGAGGTTTCCGGCGTCGTTGTTCGGCCCATTTGTCCAGAAACTCTCCGTATTCCCGTCTTCGGTTACGTCAGCGTTCTCGATCCGTAGCTCACGTGAGTCACTCGTTGATAACGATCCCGAGACAGGTGGTGGATTCAAAAAGAACGTCCGGGGTGGATATCGAGTCCCCAATTGAAGTGAGACGGGTCTCGAATCACCGATCGTGCTGGCAGACAACAAGGAATTTCGCAACTCTAAGAATTCACCTTCCACCTGCTGGCTGTGTTCGAATTCGATCTCCTCGTTCTCCATCGGCACGAATTGGACCTGATACGTCGCCATCGCGAGGATCAGGAAGCCGAAGAGGATCACCGTCCCCACCACGACCGACTGGCCCCGACGGTCGTGTCTGAAACTCATTGCCCACCCTGGGTCGCGAATACTTATAAAATCCCGCAGCCGCGCCTCACGCGTGATAACCACTCTCGGTACGACACCTCGACTCGATTCGGTCGGCACCGATCCGGCCGATCCGCCGATCATACATTCTATATCGGTATATCAAATCTCGATCCGATCGTGATCGCGGGCATGATCCCCGCCGAGTACCGGGTCGTTTTTGCGCGCGGCGAGTGTCTCCGGTCGTATGGCGAAACAGCCGCACCTGCTGGTGGAGGAGGGCGACGTCCACGAGATCGCGATCGTGCCGGGCGACCCCGGCCGCGTCGACCGGATCGCGGACCTGTGTGACGACAGCGAACTCGTCGCCGAAAACCGCGAGTACAAGGTCGTCAACGCGAGCTACGAGGGCGTCGACCTCACGATCTGCTCGACCGGGATCGGCTGTCCCTCCGCGGCCATCGCCGTCGAGGAACTCTCGCGCGTCGGCGTCGAGACGTTCCTCCGGTGTGGCACCTGCGGCGCGCTCCAAGCCGACATGGAGGTCGGCGACATGGTCGTCGCGACCGGCGCGGCCAAGGAGGAGGGGACGAGCAAGCGCTACGAGTCCGTCGAGTACCCGGCGGTCCCGGACTACGACGTGCTCTCCGCGCTCGTCGACGGCGCGGAGGCGAACGGCGAGGAGGTCCACGTCGGCCCCATCGTCTCCGACGACGCCTTCTACAACGAGAGCGACGAGTACGTCGTCGACTGGGAGGACGCGAACCTGCTGGCGATCGAGATGGAGGCCGCGACGGTCTTCTCGCTCGCCCGCCGGAAGGGCCTCGCCGCCGGCGCGATCTGTACCGTCGACGGCAACCTCGTCGCGGGAACCCAGAAGGGCGCCGACTCCGATGACGAACTCCCCGAGAAGGCGAGAGACAACGTCGAGCGCGCGATCCGAATCACGCTCGAGGCGGTCACCGCGCTGTAGCGGGGATCACTCCTCCTCGGCTTTGAACTCCACGAGCGTCAGCTCCCGGTCGAGCGCGCAGGAGTCGTGCGGCGGGTCCCCGAGCACCCGCTCGATCCGGCGCTCCTCGTCGAAGTCCGCCCCGTCGGGGACGCAGTACTCGTGGCTCGGGCACTCGGTGTGCGGACACGGTCCCGCGAGCGACGCCCGGCTCCCGGCGTACGCGCCCTTCGAGGGGACGTTGGCGGGGACCGGCGCGGGCTCGACCTCGACCGCGCGGACGCCGGCGTCGTGGACGGCGCAGTCGAGCGTCTGCGCGTTCTCGCGCACGTCCGTGACCCGGTACCGGGTCCCGACCGAGAGGTTGAGACACTGGCTCCGGTAGGGACAGCCCGCGCAGTCGGGCGACTCCCCCTCGTAAACGAACTCGCGGCCGGCGTCCGCGAGCCGCGAGCCGATGAGCGTGACCGTGGGCATGGTCGGAGAGAAGGCCCCCGGCGTCGTAAGCGTCCCGCCTCAGCGGAAGCCTCCCCTCGGCGGAGACGACGACGGTCGTCTCCCACGCCGACCGCGATCCGGAAGGCAACACACATCCCCCGCGCCCGAGAAGGGCCGTCGAATGATCGGGGAGCTGGCGAGAGACCTGAAGCGCGAGGCCGAGCGGGCGAACCAGCGGCGGCTCCTCGTGCTCGCCGGCGATCGCGACCGCGGAATCGACGCCGCCTACGACGCGATCGAGGCGGTCGGTGTCGACGACGAACGCGTCTCGATCGTCTCGACCCGCGAGGGATTTCGGTTCGAGCGGGTCGCCCCGCGGGCCGCGGACGAACTCCTCGGCCGCACGCGTGAGGTCGTCGTCCTCGACTGTCACGGCCGGTTCGTCCCGAACGCGCTGGGGCGGGCCGCGGGCGCGGTGGACGGCGGCGGGCTGCTCGTCCTCTTGACCCCTCCGCTCGAGGACTGGCCGGAGCGTCGGGACGGCTTCGACGAGTCGCTCGCGGTCCCGCCGTTCGCGCTCGCGGACGTGACGGGGCGGTTCCGCGAACGGCTGGTCGGGACGATCCGGACGCACCCCGGCGTCGCGGTCGTCGATCTGGGCGAGGCGGAATCCGGAGCGACCGGACCGGGAGCGACCAGATCGGGAACGACCGGATCGGAGGCCACGATCCGTCGCGACGGCCTCACCGATCCGCCGGCGGCGCGCGCGCGGTCGCCGCCGGGACGCCCCGCGACCGCGACGTTTCCAGCGGCGGTGTACGAGGCGTGTCTCACCGCCGACCAGTCGCGCGGGGTCCGGGCACTGGAGTCGCTCGCGACGCCGGGGTCGGCGGTCGTGATCGAGTCCGATCGCGGCCGCGGGAAATCGAGCGCGGCCGGACTCGCCGCGGGCGCGCTCGCGCTCGCCGGCCACGACGTGCTCGTCACCGCCCCCGCCTTCCGCAACGCCGCGGAGGTGTTCGCTCGTGCGCGTGAGGTCGTCGGTGCGGGCGCGGACGACGTCGAGGACGACCGAACGATCCGCGTCGCCGACGGCGGTCGCGTCCGATTCCTCCCGCCGGCGGCCGCGGCCGAGCTCCCCGACGACCCGGACTGCGTCGTCGTCGACGAGGCGGCGGCGCTGCCGGTTCGACTGCTCGAGCGGTTCCTCTCCGCGCCCGCGGTCGCGTTCTGTACGACCGTCCACGGCTACGAAGGGGCCGGCCGCGGCTTCTCGGTGCGCTTTCGCGACCGGCTCGCGGAGAGCGAATTCGCGGTCCGTGACGTCCGCCTCGACGAGCCGATCCGGTACGCCCGCGACGACCCGGTGGAGTCGTGGATCGCGCGCGCGCTGTTGCTCGACGCCCGCCCGTCGGTCCCGGAGGCGGTTGCGGGGACGACCGTCGCGGACGTCGGTTACCGGACACTTCCGCCCGACGAGTTGCTCTCGGACGAGACCCTGCTGGGCGAGGCGTTCGGGCTGCTCGTGGCCGCCCACTACCGAACGGAGCCGAACGACCTCGCGCGGCTGCTCGACGCCCCGAACCTCGTCGCGCGCGCGCTCGTTTCGGGCGATCGAGTCGTCGCAGTCGCGTTGCTGGCGCGGGAGGGCGGGCTCGACCCGGAGACTCGGGCGGGGATGTACGAGGGCGAGCGCGTCCGCGGCAACATGGTGCCGGACGTGCTCACGAGCCAGCTCCGCGACGAGTCCGCCGCCGAGTCTCGAGGGCTCCGAACCGTTCGAATCGCGGTCCATCACGCGCTCCGCGGCCGCGGAATCGGCTCGCGCCTACTCGAGGAAGTCCACGACGAGTTCGACGAGGAAGTCGACCACTTCTCGGTCGGTTTCGGTGCCACCCCACGGCTCCTCCGGTTCTGGCGGCGGGCGGGCTACCGGAGCGTCCACCTCTCGACGACCCGCAACGACGCCTCCGGAGAGCACTCCGCGATCATGCTTCGGCCGGAGAGCGACGCCGGGAAAGCCCTGCTCGATCGGCACGCGATCGCCTTCCGAGACCGCGAGCGCGACGCCCTGTCTGACGCCCATCGCGACGTCGACGCCGACGCGGCTCGCGGCGTCCTCGCGGCGTGTTCCGCGCCGGTGTCGGTCGATCTCACCGACCACGAGTGGCGGGCCGTCGTCGCGGCGTCGTTCGGGCCGGGAATGTACGACGTCGCGCCCGGCGCGTTCCGCGACCTCGCGATCGCGACGCTGACCGGAGGCGGAGGTGCACCGACCGACACGGAAACCGGCTTCGACGTCGACCTCGACGACCGCGAGGAGCGGCTGCTCGTCCGGAAGGTGTTACAGGGCCGTCCGTGGGAGTCGGTCGCAGACGAGCTGGAGTACGTCTCGACGGCGGCGTGTATGCGCGCGCTCGGATCGGCGACCGAGCCTCTCGTCGAGCGCTACGGGACCGACTTCGCGCTGGCGGAACGTGATCGGTTCCTCGACGGCTGAGGTCAGGGTCCGAAGGTCGGCGCCTCGATCGGTCGTCGAGCAGTCGTCGATCAGTCGTCGGCGGACTCCGGGTCGTGGATCGGGAGGTCGGCGACGTGGTCCGCGGCCTCGGAGAAGTTCGGCCCGGGTTCGATCTCGCCGGTCTCCGGGTCCCATTCGATGTATCCCGCCTCCTCGAGCGCGGGGAGATGGGTCTCACGGAGCGCGGCTTCGATCTCCTCCGCGCGGCCGCGCGGTCGGAGGTCCGTCACCGATTCGACCGCGTCGTCGGCGATCGCCGCGACGACCCGGCGGCGAGGCACGAACGCGAGCGGCGACGTGTCGGCGGCGGTAGTGTCGTGGGACATGATCGGTTTCGTGTGTATTCGTATTCACACAGCGTGGAGAAATAAAACTACGGGCGCGAGCGCTCGCTCAGTCGGACCGGTACGCCCGTCGCAGGAAGACGAACACTCCGCCGAGCATCGCCAGGTTTCCGAAGAAGGCCAGCCGCTCGCCGCCGCGGTCGTCCTCGTCGGCGTTCCAGAAGTCGTGCATCGTCGCCGTGACGACCGCGAGGAAGGCGGCGGCCGCGCCGGTCGCGATCCGAGGGAGTCGCCAGAGCGCGATCCCGAGCCCGGCGATGACCATCGTGCCGGAGGCCATCGGGGCCGCAATCTCGGGGAGCGGAACGCCCGCGGAGTCGGCGTAGGCGACCGTGTCCTCCATGTCGCGGAAGTCCTCGGAGGCCTGAAGCGCGAGCCCGAGTCCGAGCGCGACCCGGCCGAGCCGCGAGAGCGAATCGTCGGCGTCTGATTCCGGTGGATCTCCGTTCATGTCACCCGCAACGCACGCGAGGTACAAAACTCTACAGTCGACGACGGGGCGTTTCCGAGACGACGTCGAACGCGCTCACGAGTGCGGTCGGAAGAACGCCGAAACCGCCTCGCCGACGTCGGCGGACCGCCCGACGAAGAAGTGGTCGGATTCGAAGGAGACGGTCTCGATCCCCAGCGCTCTCGCCCGTTCGACCACCGGTTTCCAGTCGGCCGTCGAGTCGCGGGTCGCGTACCCGATCCGAACGGGAACGTCCCCGGCCCGGAGAGCGTCGAGTGCGGCGACCGCGTCGACGTCGGTCGCGAGCCGATCGGTCGGTGCGAGCGCGAAGACGCCGGAGAGTTCCGGTCGGCTCGCGGCCGTGACGAGCGCGACGGTGCCGCCGAACGAGTAGCCGAACAGCCCGACCCGGTCGTATCGATCGAGCGCCCAGCCGACGGCGCCGTCGGCGTCGGTACACTCGCCGTACCCCCCGTCGTACTCGCCGTAATCGAACCGGAGACAGTCGACGTCGGAGTCGGTGAGCGCGCCGCTGACGGCGACGAGGCGCTCGTCCCCGCGGTGGCCCCCGTGACGCGGGTGAGGGGGACAGGCGACGACGACCGCGTCCGACCGGGTTCCGTCGATCGCGGCGCGGTCGAGGCTGGCACGCACGTCGCGGCCGCCCGGTATCAGGACGGTGTCGCTCACGGGAGGAAGAGGAGTCAGGGCACCTGCGTCACGCGGTCGACGCCGTCGAGATCGGTCAGGTCGGCGGCGAGTGCCTCCTGATCGACGCCGACCTCGTAGTAGAACACCACGTCGAAGGTGCCCTCACGCAGGAGCTGTTGACACTCCCAGACGAACGCCTCCTCGTCGAGGGTGCGCCCCTGGAACTGGTTCGAGGAGAAGTCGGTGTCGTCGTTGCCCGCCTCGATGTACGTCTCGCCCTTCCCGGCGTGGTCGGCGATGACCTCGTTGGCGTCGACGGTGAGTTCGTGCATCTCGAGGTCCTCCTGACTCGACAATTCCGTGTGGACGATACAGCCGACGAGTTCGACGTCGCCGGGCTCCAAGAGCGCCTTCGTCCGTTGATAGAGGTCCGACTCCAAGGTCTCGCTCATACTGGACCGTTCGGTTCCGACGCTAAACGAGTGACGGTTCCGTCGCGACTCAGAGCCGATCGCGCCGGTTCACTGGACCCAGACCGTCTTCCGGTTCACGAACTCCTTGATTCCCGCCTCCGAGAGCTCCCGGCCGAATCCCGAGATCCCGACGCCCCCGAACGGAACCCGCGGGTCGGAGGCGACGACGCGGTTGACGTAGACGCAGCCGGCGTCGATCTCGTGGGCGAGCCGCTCGCCGCGCTCCCGGTCGGTCGTCCAGACGCTCCCGCCGAGCCCGAAGCGCGTGTCGTTGGCCCGCTCGATGGCTTCTTCCTCGTCGTCGACGCGGAAGACGGCCGCCACGGGACCGAACAGTTCGTCCCTGGCGGCGGGGGCGTCGTCCGGGACGTCCGTCAGCACCGTCGGCGGGTAGAAGGCCCCGTCGCGGTCGAGCGGCTCCCCGCCCGTCTCGAGGGTCGCGCCGGCCTCGACGCTCCGTTCGACCTGGTCGTGAAGCTCCGCCATCAGGTCGGCGCTGGCCTGTGGCCCCACCTCGGTGTCGCGGTCGGTCGGGTCGCCCACGGTCAGCGCTTCGGCCCCCTCGACGAGCCCCGAGACGAACTCGTCGTAGACGTCGTCGTGGACGACGAAGCGTTTCGCGGCGATACACGACTGCCCGGAGTTCTGGTTGCGCGCCCACACGCCCTCCTCGATCGTCGTCTCGAGGTCGGCGTCGTCGAGGACCACGAACGGGTCGCTACCGCCGAGCTCGAGGACGGACTTCTTGATCCGCTTCCCGGACGCCGAGGCGACCGCGCTCCCTGCGGGACCGCTGCCCGTGAGCGTCGTCGCCTTCACCCGGTCGTCGTCGATGGCGTCCTCGACGAGGTCCGACGGGATGAGAAGCGTCTGGAAGGCGTCTTCCGGGAAGCCGGCGTCGCGGAGCACCTCCTCGATGGCGAGCGCACAGCCGGGGACGTTCGAGGCGTGTTTCAGCAGGCCGACGTTGCCGGCGACGAGGTTCGGCGCGGCGAAGCGGAACACCTGCCAGAACGGGAAATTCCACGGCATCACGGCGAGGACGGGCCCGAGCGGCTCGTAGGAGGTCTTCACCTCCGAGCCGGGCGGGCTCGGGTGGTACTCGTCCTCGAGGTAGGCGCTCGCGAACTCGGCGTAGTGTTCACACACCCATGCGCACTTCTCGATCTCGCCTTCCGCCTGCTCGATCGGCTTGCCCATCTCCCGAGTCATGAGCTCGGCGTACTCGGACTTCCGGTCACGGAGGATCTCGGCGGCGGAGACGAGCAGCTCCTCGCGTTCACGTCGCGGTCGCTCGCGCCAGGAGTCGAAGGCCGCCTCCGCGCGGTCAAGCGCGTCTTCGACGTCCGCCGCGTCGTCCTCCTCGTACGTCTCGACCGTCTCGCCGGTCGCGGGATCGACCACGTCCATGGACGGAGGTCCCGCTCTCCGCATCTATGTCTTTCCATGGGAATCGAGAATGAATAATTAAATACGGTTCCTATAACCGGATCCAACGAAGGTTATGAAACGACGATCGGTTACTCCCATCGTTGCTCGCCCGCGACGTCTCAGAATCCGTTCGACGCGTCCGGATCGCACTACCGGAGGCGAGCCGTTATCTGATCGTCCCGTTCCTCGATCCTGACGAGACCGTCGTCGGCGAGGTCCGAAAGCAGCCCGCGGAGCCACTCCCGTCCGTGCTCGCCGTCGGGCGTGTAGTCCACGCGGATCCGGTGGCCGAGCGCGTCCAGGTCCATCTCGTCGTGTTCGCCGAGGAGTCGAACGATCCGACCGCGGAACTGTCGACGGCTTCCCTCGAAGCTCGGCTGAGTGGGAACGTCGGGCGCGGTGAAGTCGCCGGTCTGGTACGCGTGACACCACTCGCGCCACGGGCAGCCGGCCTCGTCACACCGGGGTTTCTTCCCGCACGCGACGCCGCCGAGTTCCATGATCGCGTTGTTCCAGATTCGGGACTCGCCGGCGGGCATGACGTGGGAGGCGACCCGTTCGAAGGCGTCGTCGTCGTCCGGAACGTCGAAGGCGCGGTGGAGGACGCGTTTCACGTTGGTGTCGACGACCGCGTCGCCGTTGTTGAACGCGAACGACGCCACCGCGTTGGCGGTGTAGGGGCCGACGCCCATCAGCTCCCGTAGCTCGTCGGGAGAGTCGGGGAACGCCCCGCCGTACTCGGTTTCGACCTGCGTCGCCGCCTCGTGGAGGTACGTCGCGCGGTTGTTGTACCCGAGCGAGTGGTCCGACCAGAAGGCGACCACGTCGCTCTGGTCGGCCGCGGCGAGGTCGGCCGCGGTCGGCCAGCGCTCGAGGAAGTCCTCCCACGCGGGGACGACCCGGTCGAGCTGGGTCTGCTGGCTCATCACCTCGCTGACGAGGATCTCGTAGGGGTCCGTCGTCCGCCGCCAGGGGAACTCCCGGTGGTCCGTCTCGTACCACTCGCGGAGCGCGTCGCGGACCGCCTCGGGATCCGCCGGGAGGGAGGGATCGTCGCCGTCGGCGAGCCCGGAGACCACGGTCTCGTCGGGATCGGTCATACGCTCCGTCGGGCGGCGGGCGGTTTATCCGTGATGGTCCGTCTCGCCGAGGTAAATCGGGTACCTCAGGCGACGTCGGCGATCGCGGCCGTCAACAGCTCGCAGCCGAGCTCGATCTCGCGCTCGGTGACGTCGAGCGGCGGGAGGATCCGGATCACCTTCTGGCCGCACGCGAGGGTGAGAAGGCCGTGTTGGACCGCCCGGTCGACGACCTCGTCGCGGCGGTCCGTAGTGTCGAACTCGACGGCGAGCATCAGGCCCTTGCCGCGCACGTCGACGACGCCCTCGGGGTCGGCGTCGCGCATGACCTCGAGGAACTGCCGGCCGCGCTCGCTCGCGTTCTCCATGAGCCCCTCCTCGCGGATGGCGTCGATCGTGAGCGACCCCTGGAGCGCGCCGACGACGTCGCCGGCCCCCCACGTCGAGGAGATCCGGCCGGTCTCCTCGGGGAAGACGTCCGAGCGGGAGACGGTCGCGCCGACGCGGAGCCCCTTCGCGCTCGTGATCACGTCGGGCTCGATCGCGTAGTTGTCCGCACCCCACATCTCGCCGGTGCGGCCGAGCCCGGACTGGATCTCATCGGCGATGAGCGTGATGTCGTGTTCCTCGACGAGGTCGGCGATCTCGTCCGTGAACGCCTCCGATGGGAACCGGTAGCCGCCCTCGCCCTGGATCGGCTCCATGATGAGGTACGCGACCTCGTCGGGGTCGATGTGGCCGGTCTTCGGGTCGAGCTTCTGGCGCAGTCGCGATTCGCCGTCGGCGAAGAAGCCGCACGAACAGGTGTCGGCCGAGCACGTCCGGTCGTCACAGAACGGCGCGTCGTGGACGCCGCTCATCTCGGGGAAGTCCCGCCGGTAGACGGACTTCGAGCGATTGAGCGAGAGCGCCCCGAGCGTCCGGCCGTGGAAGGCGCCCTCGAAGGTGATCGCGTACTTCGCGCCGTCCGCGTCGTCGTAGGAGATCTTGATCGCGTTCTCGACCGCCTCCGCCCCCGAGTTCGAGAGGAAGACGGTGTCCATGTCGTAGTGGGAAGTGATGTCGGTGAGTCGGTCCATGAGGTCGGCGGGGCCGGGAGTCGCCTCACCCGGCGGCTTGCCGTCGGAGACGTAGAAGTCTTGACCCGCGATCTTCGTCGGATCGACGATCCCGAACTCCTCCATCGGCTCGGTGATGAGCGGGTTGTTGTACCCGAGCGGCGCGGCGGCGACGTGGCTCGTGAAGTCCATGAGGACGTTTCCGTCGACGTCGGTACAGAAGGGACCCGTCGCGGGCGCGGTGCGGTCCCAGACGAACTCGTAGACGTACGTGCTCGGTGCCGCCGATCGGTGGTGGTAATCGACCCACTCCTGGGCTCGCTCTCCCGGGAATTCGGTCACTTCGGGTGTTACCGTGTCACGGTCCATACACTAGGGTGTCACCCGACCGCGAAAAAAGAGGGGGCTACCATGGGAGGAGGGTCGAGATCGAAAACGTCGAGAGTTCGGATCGGGAGAAAGGGTCCGTCAGTGCTCGATGTACGTCGTTTCCCACTCCGTGCGGGCGTCGATCTCGCGACGTCCGCGGCGGGTGAGCGTGTAGTAGTTCGTTCGGCGGTCGCGTTGTCCCTTCTCGACGAGACCCTTCTCGACGAGCGTATCGAGGTTCGGATAGAGCCGGCCGTGATGGATCTCCTTTTCGTAGTAGTCCTCCAGCTCGTCCTTTATCGCCAGTCCGTGCGGCTCCTCGAGGCCGGCGATCACGTAGAGCAAGTCGCGCTGGAAACCTGTGAGGTCGTACATGCGGCTGGACGGATATATACGTGGAAAATAAATAAATATACCGTTACATCCGATCCCGAATACGGAAGCATCCGACACGTATCGCACCGATGTGAGCCGTTCAGTACTGTCAAATGATATACTATCAGTTCGGTATAGACGGCGTTTTTCGGCGCTCGAAGTGTGTTCGAGAATCGATACGAATTCGACGAAGTCGAGAAGATCACCGCGAACCGAACGGAGCGCGTCGGCGAGCCGATGGCTCGAAGTTCGATCGTCGAGAACGAACGCAGGCCCCACGCGGAAAAAAGCCGCGTGAGGCGCGCGTTCGAAATTGGTCCCCGCTGACGCTTCGGCCCTCCAGACGAAGCGTCACCTGACAGTATTGGGTTGATAGTAATAAACCTATCGAGCGCGACTCACATGTGTTCCTCTTCCAACACCCATCCGAGCGCGCGCTTGTAGTGGGTGAAAAGCTCCTCGACCCCGCGGTGGGACATGTCCTCGTCGGCCAACTCCTCGCGCAGGAACTCGTACTGCTCGCGGACCTCCTCTTCGGAGCGCATACCGAGCGGTAGGAGAGCCCGACTCAAAGGGTTGTGGTCGCTCCGGGTTCGGATCGGCTCGACCGCGAGCGACACGCCTATACGGCGACCGCGGATACTGGGTGGAACGATGGACGATCGGACGCGCGAGTACCTCCGGGGTCGGTTCGGCGACTACTACCGGGAGATCTCGCTGTCGCCGCCGCCTGACGCCCACCTCCGCGAGTGGGGACACATCCCGTGGACGCCCGGTGCGGGCACGACGATGGTCCGCCACCAGTCGACGTACGACCTGGGCGACCTCGACACGTTCTTTTCCGACAACGCCCCGCGACACGCGTACTTCTCGGCCGCCAGGTACGACGATCCGGGCGCGTCGACCATGTCGAAGAAGGGGTGGCGCTCGGCCGACCTCGTCTTCGACCTCGACGCCGACCACCTCCCGGCCGTCGACCCGGAGGAGGCGACCTACCGGGAGATGCTCGAGGCGTGTAAGGAGGCCCTCCTGCGGCTGCTCGATTTCCTCGAGAACGACTTCGCGTTCGAGGACCTCTCGGTCGTCTTCTCCGGCGGACGCGGCTACCACGTCCACGTCCGCGACGAGTCGGTCCGGGAACTGGGAAGCGAGGCGCGCCGGGAGGTCGTCGACTATGTCCGCGCGATAGACCTCGACGTCGACGGGCTGATCCGCACCGTCTCCGACCGCGGAACGACGAAACGCGTGCTCCGCACCGAGGGCGGGTGGGGCGCGCGCGTCCACGAGGCACTCGTCGAGTACGCCGACGACCTGCGCGAGATGGACGACGCGGAGGCCCGCGAGCGGCTCATGGAGCTCGACGGGATCGGCGAGGGCCGCGCGAAGACGATACTGGGCGCGTTCGACCGCAATCC
Organism: Halorubrum cibi; assembly: GCF_900182635.1. GTDB lineage: Archaea > Halobacteriota > Halobacteria > Halobacteriales > Haloferacaceae > Halorubrum > Halorubrum cibi. Next base: position 204,446 of record NZ_FXTD01000002.1, read on the forward strand.
CGACGCGGTCCGCGAGGGGAACGTCGAGGCCGGCGGGCCGGGCGTGCGCCGGCTCGTCTCCGCGCTCGCCGCCCGCGTGGCCGCGACCGACGCCGCCCCGATCGACGAGCCGGTGACGACGGACACGCGCCGGCTCATCCGCCTGCCCGGAACGCTTCACGGCGGGTCGGCACTCGTCGTCACGCCCATCGCACGCGACGAACTCGACGCGTTCGACCCGCTCCGAGACGCGGTCCCCGACCGCTTCATCGGCCGCGACATCCGGGTCGAGGTCGACGAGAACGCGACGGTAGAATTAAACGGCAAGAGGGTCTCAGTCCAAGCCGGCGAGAACACCGTACCCGAGTTCGCGGGCGTCTTCCTGATGGCCCGCGGCGAGGCGCGGAAGGCCCCCGAACGATGAATCTGGACGAACTGCGCTCGGTACAGGCGAAGGAACGCCGCAAGGACAGCCTCCAGCACCTGCGGGACGCCTTCTACGACGACGTCGCCGCGTACGTCTCCGACCTGCGTGCCGCGCGCGACCGGCGCGCGGAGCAGGTCGAAAACCCCTTCTCGGACGACGACGTCCGGCGGATGTCCGACGAGCTCGAGACCGCCGAGGAGGTCGCGGAGGCGCTGTACGAACGGCGCGTCGGCAAGGTGGTCAAGCTCGCGTCGTTCGCGGCGGCGGAGATGTCCGTCGAGACGGAGGGGATGACGACCCAGGAGCGCGCGCTCTTCGACGACCTCGTCGCCCGCATCCGCGAGAACAAGTCCGAGGTGCTCGCGACGCTGGCCGGCGATCCGCCGTCCGCGGGAGGCGACGAGACAGCTCCGGCCTCCGAAAACGGCGACGCCGCCGGCGAGTCGACGGGAACGCCCGACTCGTCTCCGAGTCCGGAAACCGCCGGCGACCCGGATCCGCGGGAGGCGGAAGACGCCGTCCCGCCGGAGGCGGACGAACCGGTCCCACCGGAAGCCGACCCGTCCTCGGACGTGCTTGCGGGAGCGATGGGCGGCGCTCCGACGGGATCGACCGACGGCGGCCCTCGCTCCGATCTGGCCGATCCGACCGAGTCGAACGCGCCCGCGACCGACGCGGAACCCGGTGCCGCGAGCACCGACGGCGGCCCGACGCCAGTGGATCCCGATCCCGCGCCACCCGGCGCGCCGGGTGCGGCCGGATCGGTCGACGGGGAGCCGTCGTCGTCGGCGAACGGACCGGACCCGTCCGAGGACGAGTCGTCGTCGACGGCCGACGCCGACGCGCCGACGATCGACCGCGAGACGGTCAGGATCACCCGCGACGTCGGCGAGATATTCGGCGTCGACGAGCGCGAGTACGACCTCGTGAGCGAGGACGTCGTCACGCTCCCCGCCGCGAACGCGACGCCGCTCGTCGAGCGGGACGCCGCCGAGCGGATCGAGTGACGCCGGCACCGGACCGCTCCGACACCAGGCCGCTCCTCACGCTCCACCACCGAGCCGACTTTTAACACGTCGTCGGACAGTGTTCGATCATGGACGACGGCCGACCGGCGGGCGGGCCGATCGAGGACCCGTCTCCGACCGCCGCCCGCCTCCTCGGCGCGATAGCGACGCTCGCCGCGCTGGGCGGGATCGCCCTCGCGATACGTCTCGACCCGACGTTCTCGTGGACGACCGACGCGCTCTCGAACCTCGGGACCCGCGAACGGAGCGCTCCGGTCTTCAACGGTGGACTGATCCTCGGCGGGCTCGCCGGGATCGGCTACGCGGCTGGGCTGTGGGTCCGCGAGCGGGAGAGCGCGTCGATCGCCGTGGGCCGACTTCGGGCGGTCGTCTTCGCGTTCGCGATGGTCGCGATGGCCGGCGTCGGCGTCTTCGACCTCACCCGTCCGCTCCACGGTCCGGCGGCGGTCGCGTTCTACCTGCTCGTCACGGTCGCCTTCGGGATCGACGGGCTGGCGCGGTGGGGAGACCGTACCGGCCGGGTCGCGCTCGCGTTCGTCCCGGTCCACGTCGCCGTCTGGGCGACGTTCCTCGCGGGATTCTGGCCGGTGACGGGGCTCGCACTGCCGGAGCTGCCGGGCGCGCTCATGCTCGCGGCGTGGGTGTGGCTCGTCGGCCCCCTGCCGCTGGTCCGTCCGCTTCCAGTCCTCGGTGGCGGCGGGACCGACGGACACTAACGGGGTCGTGGGCTACGGACGCCATGGACGTCGAGTTCCTCGGCGGGGCCCGCGAGGTCGGCCGGAGCGCGATCCTCGTCGACGACTCGCTGCTCCTCGACTACGGCCTGCTGACGGCCGACCCGCCGCGGTACCCGATCCGCGAGCCCGAGCCCGACGCGGTCGTGGTCTCGCACGGCCACCTCGACCACGTCGGCGCGGTGCCGGCGCTGTTGAAGGGCAACCGGCGACCGCCGATCCACTGGACGCCGCCGACCGCCGACCTCGCGCGGGTCCTCGCACGCGACACGCTGAAGCTCCACGGGAACAGCCCGCTCTGTCCCTTCTCCGAGGAACACGTCGCGCGGCTCGGCGAGGTGGAGGTACGCCACGGCTACGGAGAGCCGTTCTCGGTCGCCGAGGGGGTCGACGGCGGCGGATACGAGGTGACGCTCCTCAACGCCGGCCACGTCCCCGGATCGGCGCACGTGCTCGTGGACGACGGCGACACCCGCCTGCTGTACACCGGCGACTTCCACACCGACGATCAGCGGCTGGTGTCGGGGACGACGGCGCGGCCCGACGCCGACGTCGTGATCTGCGAATCGACTTACGCGGACGTGACCCACGAGGAGCGCGCGGCGGTCGAGGCGCGCTGGGCCGATCGCGTGCGGACGACGATCTGGGAGGGCGGCACCGTCGTCGCGCCCGCGTTCGCGATCGGCCGGACCCAGGAACTGATGCTCGTCGCCGCCGCGAACGACCTGTCGCCCTACGTCGACGGGATGGGAAAGGAGGTGACGCGGCTGCTCCGCCGGCACCCGGAGTTCCTCCGCGACCCCGAGGCCCTCCGACGGGCGAAGGGGGCGGCGCGGTTCGTGACGGGGCGGGACGGCCGGCGCGAGCGGATCGCCGGCGACAACGCCCTCGTGATCACCACGAGCGGGATGCTCGCCGGCGGGCCGGTCCGCTCGTACCTCCCGGCGATCCGGGCGAACCCGACGAACGCGGTGACGCTGACGGGCTACCAGGTCGAGGGGACGCCCGGTCGGGAGCTACAGGAACGTGGCCGGATGGAGCTGAACGGGCGGGTCCGTCCCGTCAGCGCGCGGATCGATTCCTTCGACTTCTCCGCGCACGCGGACCGCGGGGGACTGGAGTCGTTCCTCGACGACTACCGCGACGCGCGGGTGCTGGTGAATCACGGCGACCGGTGTGAAGCCTTCGCCGAGGACCTCCGGGCGGACGGGTTCGACGCGAGCGCACCGGTGTTAGGCGAACGAATGGAGTTGTAGGCGGAACCGGTTCGACGGGAGCGTGCGTACGCCGCAGTCGAGTCGTTAACCCGCGGAAGGGTCGGGAGCGCGCTTTTCGATCCCGTACTCGGGGATCCGAACCATCTGGATCCGTCCCGAGACGTGTCCTCCGTTCCGCACCTTCCCGCCCGGGGCGTGAACGGTAGTGTTCTGAATTCCCTGATTCGTTACCACTTCGACGTCGAGCGGGTAATACCGCTCCGGACCGTTGATCCGGGCGTTACCGTTTCCGTTGCCCTTGCCGACGAAGTCGACAGTGATCTGATCGGCGGGCGAGAGACACGTCACGGTGTGGGTCCGTTCCAGCGAGACGCTCGTCCCGCCACCGCTCCCGTCCGCCTCGAAGGAGAGTTCGACGTCCGCTTCGGCGGAACAGGACAGGGTGACGGTCACCGGGCTCGCGTTACCCTCACCGAGTTCGTCGGGCGCGGTCGTCGATTCGATCGACGCGTCGACGTGCTCGGCGTTCGCGATCGAGACGTCGACGTCGAACCGATCGAGGGAGTCGCCGAACCGGTTTCGGTACTCGACCACCGCGGTCGGCTCTCCGCTGCCGGTCGCGTTCGCGATCGGCTCGTAGCCGAGGTACGCGTTCTCGTCGTCGGTCACGTTGACCGCGAGTCCGCGATCGGCCTCCATCGCGGAGAAGCCCGCGGTGCCGAACACCAGCCCGACCGCCGCCGTGAACGCGAGCAGGACGCTCAGGGTACGCAGGGCGCTCGTGCGGGCCGGCGGCGTTCGGGTGATCACGTTCATTGGCGGTCCCGTGGACTCATTCGCGCGTTCGGAGTTCCGGCGGCCTCTCCGTGTTGCCGAGGCGGGTGCGTCGGCCGACGACGTGGTGGACGATCGACGACACGCCGAAGACGGTCACCGTGAAGATCCCAACGTCGAGCGGGGCGAGCGCGGCGAACCCCGGCGTGTCGGTCGCGACCGCGAGAAGCAACGAGACGGCGACGCCAGCGAGTCCGACGTAGTAGAGACTCCAGGGGATCTCCCTGCTTCCCAACACCTCGACGTAGATGTCGAGGTTCTCCAGCGTCGGTGTGGCCCTGACGAGGTTCTCGTCGTCGACGGTGACGATGTCCTTCTCCTCCAGCTTCGGGAGGTGGGTGCGCTGGAGCGTGCTGTACACGTTCCGGCGGTCCTCGTACGTCACCTCCTCCGGCTCGACGCCGACCTCCCAGGCGGTGACGTGCGTGGAGAGTTCGGAGACGTCGAGCGGTTCCTCCGTGCGTTTGAGCGCGTGGATCACGAACCGTCGTCTGCGGTTCGAGAGCACGTCGAATATCTCGTCTTGAGACAGTTCACCTCCGTTCGCGTTCGATCCGGCAGTCGTGTCGAGAGCTGATAGCATTGGTGTGGAAACCTCCTTCCTTTCCCGGCCGACGGTCCCCCGACCTCCGAACCGGTTGATTTCGCTTGTAGCGTGTGGGAGGTGATACCATAAAGTAGTTGGATAATTTATCTGTTAATTTATCAGATCTATCAATAGATGGAGTCTCTCGTCGCTCGAGAGAGGAGAGGTTGAACGGACGTATGGAATCCATACTGGTTCCCTCGCTGATCGTCGATCGTGTATAAACAGTCCCTAACGATCGGTATGGGGGTCCTACACGGCCCGCAGGACCCGCTCGATGAGACCACGAGGGGCGCTTGGGCCACAACGAGTCCGCCTCGAGGAACCGACGAGACAGCCTCGCGAACATGTCGAGGATCTCATAACGAAGTACCTCCCCCCGTATGTGACATCCAAGCACTCCCGGCCCGGCCGTCCGAGCGCGGGGGTGTGTGAACACAGGTGAGATACGACATGGAACGTCGCAAATTCGTGATCGGACTGGGTGCATTGGCTTCAGGAAGCGCGGCCGCGATGGGTACCGGGGCGTTCACCGCCGCGGAACTCGATGGCCGGAAAGCGAATATTGAGGTCGTGGATGACACGGACGGGCTGATCGGTCTCGAAGCAGGTACCAGCCAACTCGTCTCGAATGATGGAGGTGCCAACGGGAACGAACTCGTCATCGATTTCGACGTGGATGGGCCCGGAGACGGTGTCAATCCGAACTCGAAGTACCAAGTCGGCGGACTCGGGGGAATCGGAAATCTCGACGAAGTCCCCGGAAACCCGACGCTGGACACCACCGTCGAGGACGTCGCGATCGACACGGACAGCGATATTGAGGACTACTACGCCTTCAGACTGCTCAACCAGTCCGGGTCGGACCAAGCGATCGAAGTGGAGTACGAGACCAACTCGGACTTCCCGTCGGAAGCTGAAGTGTACATGGTGTCTCAGTACGAGGAAGGGAGCGGTGACCCGGAGCAGACGAGTTCACTTATCGCGTCGGCGACGCCCGATGACCGGGAGGCGAGTATCATCTACTCCGATGACACTGATTACTCGACGGATGTCGATTCGGGGAAGGACGTCAAAATCAGCCTCCTCGTCGTCGTCGATGACGCGGAGACGGATGACGATCTGGGTGGTAATATTGTTGTTCGCGCGGGGAGTCACGACGATTTCACCACCGCTGATCAGTAACTCTACTACAGGGATTCAACCATGAACCGACGTGATGTCGTAGTCGGGCTGGGAGCGCTGGCCGGTACGGGAGCGTTCGCTTCCGGAACCGGCGCGTTCAGCGCCGCGGAGGTCTCCCGGCAGGCGCAGATCGAAGTCGTCGACGACAGCGACGGGCTGGTCGGATTGGTCGCGAACGAAGCGATTTCGGGCGTTCGGATGACCGAAGGCGGCGAACTGACGATCTCGATCGGTGACGACGATCCCGGCGTGAACGTCAGTTCTGTCTACCAGTTCGGGGCGTTCGTCAGTGACGACGACGTAGAGGATATCACGGGAGACACGTTCTCCGTGGTCACGGACGACGATCCTGCCGATATGAGTGACGGCCAGGATTCCCTCGAATCCGCACTCGCCGTCGTGAACCAATCCGCGGAAGATCTCTCTGTCACGATCGACTTCGAACTGAACGACGATATCGACGGCAACACCGAATACGCCTTCGAGCTACAGTCTTCCCAAGGTGGAAACGGTACACGAGAGGGGATCGCGACGAGTCCGATAACCGGTCAGCTCGATACGAAACTGGCTACCGGTGAGTCGATCGGACTGTCGTTCATCGTCAACGCGCTGGAAGGCACGACGGCGGACGAGATCTCGGGGAGCCTGAGTCTCTCGGCGACCGCCGTCTAACAGACGCGTTTTATTTTAATCGTATCCCGTCTTCGAAGTTCACTCGTTCTCAGAGGCGTCAGTAGCCGTCAGATCCCCGCCCCGGAGACGGGTTGATGACTCCTCGACGAACACAACCACGCTACCGTCGGTCGTGCCGACGATCGTCGCCATGACTACGATACCGACGACACGCGATCTACGGATCTCGAGACGACACTGGCTACGAAGCATCCCGAGCATTCCTCGATGCTCCATCGAGGACCGATTACTTTGGTACCCATGGCCCGTTCCCTTTCTCGCAATGTCGCCCCGTGGATCGACGATGCTACTCGTCCTCATCGGAGCGACCGCACTCGTAACCTCCACCGGCGCGGTCGTCCTCGACGGCCCCACCGACCCCCTCAACGACGACGTCGCCCTCCAGCCCGGCGACAACCCGTACACCTTCCTCGACGAGGACGGCGAACTCGTCGTCGACGTCACCGAGGACAACCCCCGTCTCGACACCGGGGGCGTCAACGTCGACGCAGTCAGCGTCGAGGACGACCTCTTCTACGTCGTCTACAACGGCAGCGAACCCGCCGAGGTCTGGATCGAACACGACTCGCAGGCGGTGACGTTCGTGATCGAGGGCCAGCCGGCCGAAAGCGACGGGGAACCGGCGCTCCTGACGTCCGAGGACGAGATCGTCCCGGTAGGTGTCAGGATCGACACCCGCGTCGCCGACCTGATGCCGGGCGACCGTGTCCTCGACGAGGTCTCGGTTCACGCCCGTCCCGCCGAACCACAGGCGATGACGCAGGAGGGCGGCGGGAGTGGTGGAGACGGCGATGACGGAGACGACGATGACGCCTCGTCCGACCCCACGGTCTTCGTGGATTCACCGGCTCCGGACGCCCGCGAGGTCGAGGTGTACTCGGTCGCGGTGGGTTCGGAGACCGCGGTCGACCTGGAGGGACTCGAGATGGGCGACCCCGCGGTCCGGCTCGACCGGCTGTCGTTCGTCCGGAACCGCCCGGACGACGTGGAGTTCTCGGTCGAGGGAAGCGAGGGGCATCCGGGGTCGGTCGCGCCCGTGGACCGCCCCGGGGTCGACCCGCTCGGCTACTACGCGGTCTCCTTCGCGGAGCCCGATCAGCCGATCGAGACGGCGACCGCGGAGGTGATCGTGGACCGTGACCGCCTCCGGGAAGACGGCGTCGAGCCCGAGCGACTCGCCGCCTATCACGAGACCGACGAGGGCGGAGACGAGGGCGACGACTGGGAACTGACCGCGACGAGAGTGATCGCCGAGACCGACGAGGCGGTCCGGCTCGCGGTCGAATCGGACGGCTTCTCCGCGTTCGCGATCGGTGCCCGGCGCCCCGCGCTCGAGGCCGTCGACGCGACTGTATCCGCCGAAACGGTCGCGCCCGGGGATGCGATCACCCTCGAGGTGACCCTCTCGAACGTCGGTCCGGTCCCCGCGAGCGACGAGCAGGTTGCGGTCCGGGCGGTCGACGACGACGGAACTGCGGTCGACGCGCTCGCGGATGGCCCCCTCTCCGTGGACGTCGCGCCGGGCGGGGCGCTCACCCGGAACGTGACCCTGCGCCTCGACGAACCGGGCGCGTACGATCTCGTCCTCGACGACGATCGGCTGGACACCCCCGCGACGGTCGCCTCGCTCGCGGTGCGGGAGTCCGAGCCGAACTCGGAGGAGTCGAGTCCCGGCTCGACCGAGACCGCATCCGACGGCGGGACGGGTCCGGTCGACGGGGCAGACGCGGACTCCGGGACTGAGTCGGGATCCGACGGCACCGCTCCGGAACCGGAACCGACTCGCGGGACGGGGTCCGTCGGAGATGAGTCGGTGTCGGACGGCGGCGGGAGCGCCGACGGCACCGATCCCTCGGTCGAACCGGGACGGGCGGAGCGGACGGAACCGGCCGCGTTCGACCCCGCGGACTTCGCCGGACTCGCGGTACTCGTCGCCATCGTGCTCGCCACGCTGTTCCTCGTTCGGCGCGCCCCGCGGTGACGGGGCGGACGGGAAACGGAGCCCGGAACGAACGTTCGGAAGGGAATCCGGAAAGCGAGGAGGTTCGGGGACACGAGAACGATCCGAAAATCGAGAACGATCCGGAAACCGAGACGGACCGGGAGACGACGGGCTCGAGGGAGGAAATCCGGAGAAACGAAGCGTCGGGACTCGGATCGCGTCGACTACGCGCCGCCGTCGGTGTACGCCCGATCGGCGAGCACGCGCTCCGCCGCCTCGTTCGCCTCGGCGGGAGTCGGGCAGTCGCCGCAGACGACCTCGTCGGCGAGCTCGCCGGCCAGCGTGTAGACGGCGGCCCCGTCGGCGCGGTCGGCGACACGCTCGAACGTCGGCCGGTAGCCGGCGGCGGCGCGCTGACCGATCTCGTCGAGCGAGGCGTCGATGGCGTATTCCAGCTGCCGGACCGCTTCCTCGGGTCTCATATGCGTACGTCCTCGCTCGACGCACTTAACTGTACTCGGATTCGGAACTGAGTTAATACTGCCAGGGTCGGATCCGGCGTCGACCCCGGCACCAGTCCGGGAGTCGGTCCCGGCGACGGATTCGCCGTCGGCCAGGCGTTCGTCGGACCGCCCCGGGTCGCCGGATCGACGTTTATACGCGTCCGGAGGTCGGATCCGGGCCATGACCGACGTAGACGAGCGGGCCGCGCTGGCCGAGCGGGCCGCGCGGGCGGGTGCCCGAATCGCGAGCGACGCCTTCCGGACCGACATCGACGTGGAGTCGAAAGGCGAGGACGACGTGGTGACCGAGGCCGACCGGGCCGCCCAGCGCGCCGTCATCGAGACGATCCGCGAGTCGTTCCCGAACGACGCCGTCGTCGGCGAGGAGGAGGACGCCCGCAAGCGCGTGCCCGACGAGGGGCCTGCGTGGGTGATCGACCCCATCGACGGCACGCACAACTTCGTCCGCGAGATCCGCGTGTGGGGGACGGCGGTGGCGGCCGTCGTCGACGGCGAGCCGGTCGCAGCCGCGACGGTATGTCCCGCCCTCGAGGACGTTTACACCGCCGACGACGACGGCGCGTACCGCAACGGCGAGCGGCTGTCCGTCAGCGACGCGGCCGAGCCCCGACGCGGGACCGTCGACCCGACGCTGTGGTGGGATCACGACTCCAGAGGGGAGTACGCGAACGCCTGCGAGGCGATCGTGACTCGGTTCGGCGACATGCGTCGGCTCGGCGCGGCACAGGTCGTCCTCCCGACGGTCGCCGCCGGCGGGTTGGAGGGGACGATCTCGAACCTCCGCGCGAACCCCTGGGACTCCGTCGCGGGCGTCTTCATGGTCCGACAGGCCGGAGGACGGGTGACGGATCTCGAGGGGAACCGCTGGCGACACGACTCGGTCGGGCTCGTCGCCTCCAACGGTCGCCTCCACGAGGACGTGCTGGCGGCGGCGCGGGCGATCGAGGACGGCGACGAGGGCTGAACGGACTGAACGGACCGGCCCTTCCGCCCGACTACCGGCCCAAGTCCGCGTGCGCCGACGCCAGGTGTCTCGACCCGAGCGCGGCGAGAAGCGAGAGCTCGCCGGCGAGCGCGCCGACCGCGATCGCCTCCGCGAGCGCGTCGGCGTTGCTGCCGGCGGGGTCGCCGCCGCCGCGGACGCCGAGCACGTCGAGGCCGGCCGCCTGCGTCGGGAGCTTCGTGCCGCCACCGACCGTCCCGACCTCGAGGCTCGCGATCGACACCGAGACGTAGAGGTCGCCGTCGGCGGTCGCCTCGGCCGTGGTGATCGCGTTCGACCCCTCGACGACCTGGGCCGCGTCCTGGCCGGTCGCGAGGAACATCGCCGCCACCGCGTTGGCGACGTGGGCGTTGAAGCCGAGCGAGCCCGCCTTCGCGGATCCGACGTGGTTCTTGCGCGTGTTGATCTCGGCTATCGCCACCGGCGTCGTGTGGAGCCGCTCCTCGACGACCTCGCGGGGGATCTCGACGTCGGCGGTCACCGACCGCCCCCGTCCCTCGACCGCGTTGACCGCGGCGGGCTTCTTGTCCGAACAGAGGTTCCCCGAGAGCGCGACCAGCTCCGCGTCGGTCTCCGCCTCGACGACGTCGCAGGCCTCGCCGGTCGCGATGGTGACCATGTTCATCCCCATCGCGTCCTTCGTGTCGAAGCGGAACCGCAGGTAGACGTTGTTGCCGACGACGTAGGGCGTGACGCCGAGCAGCTCGCCGTGGCTCGTCGTCGATTCGGCGGCCTCGCGGAGCCGGTCCTCGTTGTCGCGGACCCACTCGACGAGCGCCTCCGCCTCCGCCACGTCGGCCACGCGGAAGACGGGTGCGCGGGTCATCCCGCTCTTCGTGACGCGGGCCGTCGCGCCCCCCGCCGCGTCGATGACCGAACAGCCGCGGTTGACGGAGGCGACCAAGGCCCCTTCGGTCGTCGCCATCGGCAGGTACCGGTCGCCGTCGAACGCGCCGCCGTCGACGGCCACCGGTCCCGCGACGCCGAGCGGAACCTGGACCCCGCCGATCATGTTGTCGATGTTCGGGTCGGCGGCGGCCGCGTCGAAGGCGTACTCGCCGACGACGTCGAGGTCGGCCCCGGACTCGTCGGCGACCAGCCGACGGCGAACGGTCGCGGCCGTCCCGGCGTCGACGTGGTCGTCCAGCTCGTGGAGCCGCACGTCGCCCTCGCGGACGCGCTCGAGGAGGTCCTCGACTGTGGGATCGGTCATGTTCGCGTCTCCTCGCGGCGGGCGCTAATGCGTGTCGGTTCGGGTACTTAGCGGGACGAGGGACGGTCGTAGATATTCCTACCCGCGGACGAACTCCGAGAGCCGTTCGCGGAGGCTGTTCGGCCCCAGCGTGAGGTAGTAGGCGTCGCCGCCGTCCTCGTAGTAGCCGTCGATCCGGCGTTTCACCTCGAAGCCGATATGTTCGTAGAAGCCGAGCGCCCGCTCGTTGGTGCTCCGCGCGTGACACGAGACGGACTGATACTCCTCGGCGACGTCGGCGATCAGTCGCTCGGCCAGCCCGCGTCCGCGGTGGTCGGGGTCGACGGCGAGAAAGAGCACGTAGCCGTCCCGGCGAACCGAGGCGAATGCGATCACTTCGTCGTCCTCGAGTATGAGGTGCGTGGTGGACCGGCGATAGGCGTCGGTGAAGAACCCGCGTCGCTGACGGAGGACGCCGTCGACCCGGTGGATCCGCTCTTTGAGTTCCCACGCCTCGAGGACGTGTTCGGAATCGCCGGGCGGGTCCGTCCGTCGCTCCACGTTGACGCTCACTGGGAAAACGTAACACGCCTGTGGAATATAACTCCACCGGCCGCGAACCGATCTCGCGTCGTTTCGATCGACTGACCGAAGCGTACCGAAGCGTTTTGACGGACTCCGCCGTGTCTCCGCCATGGCCGGCGAATCGTTATCGGGTCGCGGGCGACTCCGACAGGCGTTCCTCACGGGCGTCGCCGTGATCGTCCCGCTCGTCATCACGCTCGTGGTGCTCACGATCGCGTTCAACGCGGTGTACGACTACCTCGACGCGTTCTCCTCGGCGCTCGTGCTCGTCTTCCCCGAGTTCACGCTACCGGTCGTCGGGCGTGTCGGACGCGAGCTGTTGATCGAGGTCGCGACGCCGGTCGTTTTCGTCGCGTCGATCGTCCTCATCGGGCTGGCCGTCGAATCCACCCGATACGGGGAGATCGCGGTCGATTACGTCGACGTCGCGATGGAACGGGTTCCCGGCATCGGCTCCGTCTACGAGGGGTTCAGACAGATGAGCGACGTGATGCTGGAGTCCGACGGCGGGAACTTCCGAGAGGTCGTCCTCGTCGAGTTCCCCACCGAGGGAACGTACACCCTGGCGTTCGTCACGAGCGAGACGCCCGAGGCCGTCGCCGATCCGTCCGACGGCGAAGCGATGCGGACGCTCTTCATGCCGATGGCTCCGAACCCGGTGATGGGCGGACACGTCGTTTTCGTTCCCGAATCGCGGATAGTCGACGTCGACCTGACCGTCGAACAGGGGATCCGGGCGTTGGTGACGAGCGGGGTCGCACTCGAGGACGCGACCGGAGAGGCCGAGGGAACTGATGGGACGACGGGCCTCTCCGGCAAGGAGCTGCGCCAGCTGTCCGTGACCGGCCGGCTCGACGAGCGGTTCGACCCGCCCGATCCGAGCGACGAGGCGGCGCTCGACGACGATGACAACACCGAAACCGACCCCGCCCGAAACGACGGACCGTGAGCTACGAACTCCGGGATCACACGGCCGACGTCGCCGTCGAGGCGACCGCCCCGAGTCTCTCGGCGCTTTTCGCAGCGGTCGCGGACGGACTGACCGCCGCGAGCTGTGAGTCGGTCCCCGCGGAGGGGGGCGAGCGGTTCACTCTCCGGGAGGCTGCCGAGAGCCGCGAGGCGCTGCTCTTCGACTACCTCGATCGCCTGATCTACGAGCGCGACGTGCGGCTCGTTCTCCCCGCGGACCACGAGTGTCGAGTGATCGAACCCGATTCGATCGGTCCCGACGACGAGGACGAGCCGACGTACATCGTCGAGGCCGGCGCTCGCGGCGTGCCCCTCGATGCGGTGGCCGCAAGGGAGATCAAGGCGGTCACGTACTCCGAGATGACGCTCGAACGTCGCGACGACGGGTGGTACGCCTACGTCGTCTTCGACGTCTGAACCGGAACGGGGGCGGCGTGCCACCGACGGACGGTTCCGTCGCCGACCACACGTAACGCCCTTCCCCCCCGCCGTCGAACCTCCGCGCATGACCACGCGCGAGTTCGACGGGATCCGCCTCGAGAAGCTTCGAGAGCACGTCTGGGAGATACCGCGCGAGGGCGATATGAACGTCCCGGCGCGGGTGCTCGCCAGCGAGGCGCTCCTCGAGGAGATCGGCGAGGACGACACCCTCCGACAGCTCAAGAACGCGACGCACCTCCCCGGGATGGTCGAGCCCGCGCTGTGTATGCCCGACGGCCACCAGGGGTACGGGTTCCCCGTCGGCGGCGTCGGCGCGATCGACGCCCGCACCGGGTGTATCTCTCCCGGAGCTATCGGGTACGACATAAATTGCGGAGTCAGGATGGTCCGCACCTCGCTGACCTACGACGACGTCCGCGGCCGCGAGGCCGAACTCGTCGACGCGCTCTTCGAGGCGATCCCGTCAGGGCTCGGCGGCGGCGGCGTGATCGACGGCGACTCCGACGCGATCGAGGGCGCGCTCTCCCGCGGCGTCGAGTGGGCGGTCTCGGAGGGGTACGGGATCGAGAGCGACCTGGCGCACTGCGAGGACGAGGGGCGACGGCCGGACGCCAAGCCGGAGTACGTCTCCCAGAAGGCCACGGATCGGGGGCGCAACCAGATGGGTTCGCTCGGCTCCGGCAACCACTTCCTCGAGGTCCAGCGCGTCACCGACGTCTTCCGCGAGGAGGTCGCCGAGGCGTACGGGCTCTCGGAGGGGCAGATCGTCGTCCTGATCCACTGCGGGAGCCGCGGGCTCGGCCACCAGACGTGTAACGACTACCTCCGGCGGATCGAGCGGGAGCACGCCGATCTCCTCGAGTCGCTACCGGACAAGGAGCTCGCGGCCGCGCCCGCCGGGTCCGAGCTGGCCGAGGAGTACTACGGCGCGATGGGCGCGTGTATCAACTTCGCGTGGGTGAATCGCCAGCTCATCACCCACCGGACGCGCGAGGTGTTCGGCGACGTCTTCGACGCCGATCCGATCGACGACCTCGGGATGGAGCTTTTGTACGACGTGGCCCACAACATCGGTAAGAAGGAGACCCACGAGGTCCCCGTCGGCCCCGACGGCCGTCCCACCGTCGCCGAGGACGCGGTCGACCGCGCCGACCGCGAGCTGTACGTCCATCGCAAGGGGGCGACGCGCGCGTTTCCCGCGGGCCGCGAGGAGGTCCCCGAGGCGTACCGCTCCGTCGGCCAGCCCGTTATCATCCCCGGCAGCATGGGCGCTGGGTCGTACGTGCTCCGCGGCGGCGCGGAGTCGATGTCGGTCTCGTTCGGCTCCACGGCCCACGGGGCCGGCCGGCTGATGAGCCGGACACAGGCGAAACAGGAGTTCTGGGGCGGCGACGTACAGGACGACCTCGAGCGCGAACAGGCGATCTACGTGAAAGCCCAGTCGGGCGCGACCGTCGCCGAGGAGGCCCCCGGCGTGTACAAGGACGTCGACGAGGTGGTCCGTGTCAGCGACGAACTCGGCATCGGCGACACGGTCGCCCGCACGTTCCCGGTGTGTAACATCAAGGGGTGATCGACGCCCGAGGGGACACCCGAGTCAGTCGTCGACCGCGCTCTCCCCGCCGACCCGCCCGGGGCGCTCGCTCCGCTCTTCCCGTTCGCCGGTCCGGAGCACGTGACAGTCGCGACACCGGGCCTCGTAGGACTCCTCCGCGCCGACGAGGATCGTCGGGTCCTCGGCGTGGGCGGGTTCACCCTCGATGAGCCGCTGGTTCCGGGTGGCGGGCTCGCCGCACACCGTACAGATCGCCCGGAGCTTGTCGACGTACTCGGCGGTCGCCATGAGTCGGGGCAGCGGTTCGAACGGCTCGCCGCGGAACGTCTGGTCCGTCCCCGAGACGATAACCCGCGATCCTCGGTCGGCGAGCGCGTTACAGACCTCGACGAGCGCGTCCGAGAAGAAGTTGGCCTCGTCGATCGCGACGACCTCGGCGTCCGGACGCTCCAGGATCTCCAGCGGGCCGTCCCCGTCGTTGTCGACGACGGTCGCGTCCCACTGCCGGCCGTTGTGGGTGCCTATCGTGGTCTCGCCGTAGCGGTCGTCGACCGCGGGCTTGTAGACGGTCACCGACTGGCCGGCGATCTCCGCGCGCCGCAGCCGACGGAGGAGCTCCTCGGTCTTCCCGGAGAACATCGAGCCGGAGATGACCTCGACCCACCCGGACTGCGTGATCGCGTGCATGGACTCACCGGGTCGATCCAGCGACTAAACGATTTCTCTCCGGCGCGCTCCCCCGACGCGAGCGCGACGGGTTCCCGACCGGCGTCACGCCCGGTGAACCGTCTCGCCGCCGAGAACGACCCGAGAGACGTCCGCGCTCCCCGCACGACGCACGACCGCTCGAACGACGTCCCGCGCGCCCGCGAGGTTGTCGGAGTCGCCGTCGAGCACGAGCAGGTCCGCCCGCCGTCCCGGCTCGATCGCGCCGCAGTCGAGCCCTGCGATCGCCGCCCCGTTCAGCGTCGCCATCCGGAGCACCTCGCGGGCGGGGAGATCGGAGAGCTTCGCCGCGAACTCCATCTCGCGGAACATCGACGGCGAGTCCAGCATGACGTTGTCGGTACCGAGCGCGACGGTCGTCCGCTCGGCGAGCTCGCGGATCGGCGGCACGCCGACGTTCGTCACGAGGTTCGACCGCGGACAGACGGCGACGGGCGTCCCCGTCTCCGCGAGCCGGTCGAGGTGGTCACCCTCCGCGTGGACCATGTGGACGAGGAAGTCCGGATCGAGGTCCATCGCCGGGTCGATGTCCTCGGCGTCGCGCTCGCCCGCGTGGATGCCGAACAGCTTGCCCGCCTCGCGGGTCGCCTCGCGGACCGCCCCGAAGTCGGCGTCGCGAGCGCCCGACGCCCCGTAGCCGTCCGCGACCGGGAGCACGTCGGGGTCGTCGCGACCGAGCACCACCGCCTCGAGGTCCCGTTCGCCGAAGTCGACCCCGTCGCCCGCGAGCGCGTCCCGAAGCGCGCGAACCCCGTCGACGCCGCCCTCGCGGAACTCGAGGAAGGTCCCCGTCCCCGTCGACTCCATGTACCGGAGGGTCCGCGCCATCGCGGCCACCTTCTCCTCGTGGCTCGCCGCGCGCAGCAGGCGGTGTTTCAGCCCGTCCGGCGGCGCGACCAGTTCGTCGAGCGAGAGCCCCGCGCCCGCCTCCTTGGCGATCGAGTCGCCGATGTGGGTGTGCGCGTTCACGAACGCCGGGAGGATCACGGCGTCGCTCTCGGTCTCCCGTTCCTCGATCGCGGCGATCTCGTCCCCCTCGACGACGACGCGTCCCTCGACGGGCTCGAAGTCGGGGCCGCGGAGGACGGTCCCTTCGATGTCCATACGCCGGCGTCTCCGTCCCGAACATAAAACGTACCGGGACGGTTCGGCGGTCACGGAGGTCGCGGCGGTCGCGATCGACGGGGTGGTCGCGGCGGTCGCGATCGACGGGATTGTCGCGGTGGTCGTTCCTCCCGCGACGACGGATCAGAACTCGTCGAGCGTCGTCGGCATCGCCTTCCGGACCTCGATCACGAGCGCGTCGGGATCGAGCCCGAGTACCTCGGCGGCCGCCCGCCCGACCCGATCGGTCGCCGAGTCGGGGGCGTACACGCCGAGCCGCCACTGGTTTCGCTGGGCGACCCGCAGCGCGGAGACGAGCGGCGACTGCCGCTCGAGCCGCCGGACCTCGCCGTTGACCGTCACCCGTGCGGTCGACTCGCGCATCGAGGGCTCCGGCGGTACGTCGAGGATCACGTCCTCGCGGGCGACGCCGGCCTCCTCGGCGATCTCGCGTTCGAGCGCCAGCTCGGTCGCGTGGTCGGCGTCGTGGACGCGGTCGGGGACGTCGCCGTACTCCGCCCATACCGCCCGCTTGTAGAGGTCGCGCTCGTCGTACCGCCGCGATATCTCCGCCGTCGCCGGACAGTCGCGGACCGCCGCCAGGAAGTCGTGATCGTCCATCCGGCGAAGCTCGGCCGCGGTCGTCGCGGTCGCCTCGAGGAGGTCCGCGGCCGCCCGTCGGAGCATCGCCTTCGAGATCCGTGCCACGTGGTGGGTGTAGACGACCGGGTTCATCAACGCCCGGGCCAGGAGGAGGCTCTCCGCCGTCTGGACGTTCCCCTCGTCCAGGACGAGCGTGGGCGAGTCTCCCCCGGATTCGACACCCTCCACGAAGGTGAGCTCCCGGACGAACCGTTCGGTGTCGATGGTGCCGTAGGGGACGCCCGTGTGGTAGGCGTCGCGCACGAGATAGTCCATGCGGTCGACGTCCAATTCGCCCGAGACGAGGCCGGCGTACGTGCCCTCGCCGGCGACGATCCCGGCGACACGATCGGGATCGAGGTCGTGCTCGCGGAGGATCGCGCCCACCTCGCCGCCGTCGAGCAGTTCCTCGACGTCGTCGTGGTACTTCCCGGTCCGGCGGTGGGTGAGCGACTCGAGGTTGTGGCTGAACGGGCCGTGTCCCACGTCGTGGAGCATCGCGGCCGCCTCGATCCGGTCGGCCTGCCGGCCGCCGATCCCGAGGTGATCGAGCGCCTGTCGGGCGAGGTGGTAGACGCCGAGACTGTGCTCGAAGCGGGTGTGGTTCGCGGAGGGGTAGACGAGCCGGACGGTACCGAGCTGTTTGACGTGTCGCAGCCGCTGAACGGCCGGCGTGTCGAGCAGCGCCGCGCCGACGCCGTCGATCTCGATGTGGTCGTGGACGGTGTCCTTGACCGTGGTCATGCGCGTCCTTCGTCGGGATCGGTTAAAAACGCGGGCGTCCGGAGTTGCGGACCGCCCGAGGAGCGGATTCGGTGACGTGAACCCCCGACGAGTACCACGATTTATTACCTAACCCGAACGATCGTGTGCCATGTACGACGTGCTCATCGCCATCGACGACGACGAGGCGCGAGCGACCGCCCAGGCGCGCGCCGTCGCGGATCTCCCCGGCGCGAAAGACGGCCTGACAGCACACCTCTGTCACGTGTTCACGGACAACCCCGAGGGGGCGTCGGTCAACCAGCTCGCGGCGGTCAGACGCGCCCGCGAGGCGCTCGAGGACGCGGGCGTGTCGGTCGCCCACCACGAGGCGAGCGGCGATCCCGAAACCGAGATCGTCGAGGCAGCCGCCGACGTCGACGCCGACGCGATCTGCGTCTCCGGTCGGAAACGTCGCCCGAGCGGGAAGGCCGTGTTCGGGAGCGTCACCCAGGACGTGATCCTCTCGAGTGACCTCCCCGTGTTCGCGGTCCCGAAGCCGACTCCCGAGTGAGCGTGGTGAGCGGATCCGACCGCTCTCAGGTCACTCGGCGACGCGGAGTCCCAACACGTCACGGGCCGCGCCGCGAACCGCGCTCACGTCCTCGACGGGACAGTACACGCCGAGCCGCCACCGACTGCGCTCCGCCGCCCGGATCCCGGCGACGAGCTCGGAGGCGTCCGACAGCCGCTGAGTGATCCCGTCGACGACGACGGCGGAGCCGGATTCCTTGAGACCCGGTCGCGACGGGACGTCGACGACGACCCTTTCGGAGTCGACACCGGCCCGCTCGGCGATCTCGCGTTCGGCCGCGAGCGCCGCCCCGTGATCGGCGTCGACGGTGCCCGCGGGGACCTCGGCGAGTCCGGCCCAGACCGCCCGCTTGTAGAGGTCGCGCCGCTCGATCCGCCGGCCGATATCCGGGACGTGCTCGCGGAGTTCGACGAGCAGGTCGTGGTCGGCCATCCGTCGGAAGCGCTCGACGTCCGTTTCGGTCCGGTCGAGGTAGCGCTCGCAGGCGCGTTCGAGCATCGCGCCGGCCACGCGGGAGACGTGGTGGCGGTAGACGACCGCGTTCATCAGCGACCGGGCTAAAAGCAGGCTCTCCGCGGTGGCGACGTTCCCTTCGGCGAGCACGAGGTCGGCGCTCGCGGGGTCGGAGTCTCCCACTCGGACGTCCCGTCCACGTCCGCCGTCGCCCCGTCCGCTCCCGCCCTCGACGAGCCGGAGCTCGTTCACCAGCCGCCCGGTGTCGACGGTGCCGTAGGGGACGCCCGTGTGGTGGGCGTCGCGCACGAGGTAGTCCATGCGGTCGACGTCCAATTCGCCCGAGACGATCGCTCCGACGCCGCCCTCGCCCGCGATCAGCGCCGCCACGCGATCCGGATCGAGGCCGTTGCGCTCGAGGACGCGGGTGACCTCCCGTTCGGGGTCGGTCAGGAGCCACTCGACGTCGTCGTGGTCCCGGCCCGTTCGTCGCCGGATGATCCCCTCGGTCTGGTGGCCGTACGGACCGTGTCCCACGTCGTGGAGCAGCGCGGCCGCCCGGAGGTGCGCGGCGGTGTCGGGGTCCAGATCGAGCCCGTCGAGCGCCTGCCGGGCGAGGTGGTAGACGCCGAGACTGTGCTCGAAGCGGGTGTGGTTTGCGGAGGGATAAACGAGCCGGACCGTGGACAGCTGTTTGATGTGGCGCAGCCGCTGGAACGCCGGCGTGTCGATCAGCTCGGCCGCGACCGGATCCAGCCGGACGTGGCCGTGGACGCTGTCCTTGATCGCGTTCATTCGTCGACGAGCGTCACGTCGAGGCGATCCGCAACCGCGCGGACGACCGAGCCGCCGACGCCGGCGGTCGCCGCCCGCCCGTCCTCGATCGCGAGCAGGTCGTCCTCGTCGATCCCGAGCTCCGCGGCCAGCTCTTCGACGGTGAGACCCGCCTCCTGGCGGGCCTCGGTCGTCACGTCGCCGTACCCCGAGACGAGGTACGGGAGCCGGTCCTCCTCGTAGCTCGTTCCCTCCTCCTCCCAGTGGGAGGAGTCACCGGTCGCGGCGTCGTACATCTTCGCCTGCTTGTTGGCGATCTCCTGCGTGCGGCTGCGCGGGCCGTCGCTCCCGTCCGCGCCGCCGGGGCTGCCGGAGCCGCTTCCGCCGCCGGAGCCGCCTCCGCCGCCACCGCCACCGCCTCCACCGCCGCCGCCCGACCCTCGTCTCGAGTCGTCGTGCGGGCGGCAGTTCGAACAGACGAGCAGGCGCGCGCCCGCGACGTTCGCCCGTTGGAGGTTCGCCGTCTCGCGTCCGCAGAGCTCGCAGGCACCGCCGCCGTCGTCGCCGCCTCCGTCGCCCGTCGAGTACTTTGGCATACCCCACGTAGCACCCCCGGCGCGGTAAAAGCTGACGGGCCGTCGGGGCCGGTTCATCCGGTGCGTTCCAGGGCGGTCAAGATCCGGTCACGAAAGAGGTATCCGACCACGGTGGACCCGAAAAGCACCGTCAACAGGACGAGCGAGATCCGAACCTCGCCCTTCGCGAGGCTCGACCCGGACAGGGTGACGACGACGTACGCGGGCGTTCGGCCGACGACCATGACGACGACCAGCTTCCGGAGGTCGATCTCCGTCAATCCGCCGGTGAAACAGAGGACGTCGTCGGGTATCCCGGGAACGAGGAACGCGACGAACATGCTCGGCAGCCCGGCCTCGAACGCGAACGTATCGAAGCGGTCCATCGTCTCCGTCCGAACGACGGCCTCGACGAACGGCCGACCGTATCGACGGGACAACCAGAACGCGATCGAGCTCCCGATCGTGACCCCGAGGAGGCTGTAGACGAGCCCGAGGACCGGGCCGAACAGGTACCCTCCCGCGAAGCCGATCACCTGCCCGGGGATCGGTGCCACGACCACCTGTGCGGCCTGAACGGCGACGAAGACGAGAGGTGCGAGCGGCCCGTATCCCGCGATGAACGTCCGGAACTCGGCTCCGTCGGTGAGGAACGGGGCGTACTCGCGGACGAACGCGTAGAGCCCGACGAAGGCGATCACCGTGACGGCCGCCACGAGGACGGCCCGTCGGCGGCTCTCCGGCGACCTGAACACTCGCATGGGACGCGTGCTCGAAGGGTTCGTTCGGCTCGTCATCAAACCGACGGTCGTCGGGGTGATGAGAGCGGGGTTTTCGAGAGGCGGTTTCCGGAGCGAACGGAGTGGAGGGAGCGAGGACGAGAAGGAGGAACGAGGCCGAGAAGCGGAAACGGAGGCGGGAAGAGAAACGAGGCCGAGAAGCGGAAATTGGGCTACCGAAGCCGGAAGTAGATCGCTCGCCACCCGCCGAGCGCGATCGCACCGGTCACGAGGATGACCGCGACGAAGGTGGGCGCGACCCCGCCGCGGAAGACGAACTCGCGCAGCACGAACCCGACGGCGGCCGCGGGAACCCACGAGCGCACGACGAGCGGGACCGACGACTTCGCCGTCTCCGCCGCGCCGGCGGAGTACGCGCCGACGAGCGGCGCGAGGAGGACCCACCCGATCAGGAAGGGAGCCCACACGCCGAGCAGGTAGGTCGGCTCGTTCGCGAGGAATTCGGCCGACCTGTGACTGAGCGTTCCGACGGTCAGAAGCGCCAGCAACACGAGGACGTCGCCGACCGCAAGCGGCGCGGCCGCGCGATCGAGACGCCGGGCCAGAAACGACTGGTCGTCCATACGACCCCGTCGGAACCGACCCTACTTTGTACGTACGGATCCGCGTCGGCCGGGCGAAACCGCCGCTCCCCCGTCCGACCGGCGGCTCACTCGTACAGCGGGTACTCCCGACAGAGCTCGACGACGCGCTCGCCGACCTCGTAGATCACGTCCTCGCTGTCGGCGTCGTCGATCACGCGGTAGATCAGGTCGCCGACCTCCTCCATCGCGTCGGCGTCGAATCCGCGGGTCGTGAGGCCGGCGGTGCCGGCGCGGATCCCGGAGGGGTCGAAGGGCGAGCGCGTCTCGTCGGGCACCGTGTTCCCGTTGAGCACGATGTTCGCGGCCGCGAGCGCGTCCTCTGCGTCGCCGCCCGAGAGATCGGGGTGCGACTCGCGGAGGTCGACCAACACGAGGTGGTTGTCGGTGCCGCCGGAGACCAAGGAGAGCCCGTGGCCCTGAAGCGTCTCCGCGAGGGTCTCGGCGTTGTCGATGACGGCTTGCGCGTACTCCTCGAACTCGGGCTCGAGCGCCTCCTTGAACCCGACGGCCTTCCCGGCGACATTGTGCATCAGCGGCCCGCCCTGCCCGCCGGGGAAGACGGCCTTGTCGACGTCGTCGGCGAACTCCTCGTCGCACATCACGATCCCGCCGCGGCCGGCGCGGATCGTCTTGTGGGTCGAGCCGGTGACGAAGTCGGCGATCCCGACCGGCGAGGGGTGGACGCCGGCGGCGACGAGCCCGGTGATGTGCGCGATGTCGGCGAGGTGGTAGGCGTCGACGGCGTCGGCCGCGGCCTGGATCGCCTCCCAGTCGACCGTCCGCGGGTACGCGGAGTAGCCGGAGACGACGATGTCGGGATCGAACGCCTCCGCGGTCTCGCGCAGGTCCTCGTAGTCGATGTAGCCGGTCTCGGGGTCGACCTCGTACTGCTCGACCTCGTAGATCTGGCCGGTGAAGTTCGCCGGGTGGCCGTGCGAGAGGTGCCCGCCGTGGTTCAGATCGAGCGAGAGGATCTTGTCGCCCGGCTCGAGCACCGAGTAGTACACCGCCTGGTTCGCCTGCGTCCCCGAGTGGGGCTGGACGTTGACGTGGTCGGCCCCCCACAGCTCCGTCGCCCGCTCGATCGCGAGCTCCTCGACCTCGTCGGCGTACTCACAGCCGGCGTAGTAGCGCGCGCCGGGGTACCCCTCGGCGTACTTGTTCGTGAGGACGCTCCCCTGCGCCTCCAGGACGGCCTCACTGACGTGGTTCTCGCTCGCGATCATCGCGAGGGTCTCCTCCTGTCTCGTTCGCTCGCCGTCCAGCGCGTCCGCCACCGCCGGGTCGACCGCCCGGAGGTTCTCGTTGTCCATACTCCTCGTCGCGTCCGACGACACATTAAGCCTGTTCGTCCGCGATCGGGAGCGCCAGGATCGTCCATATCACCGGATCAGTCGATTTCATCGGGTAGAAGCCCCCAGGACGCGTTGTTCGCTCTCTAAATCCCGTTAATATTAAATAGATATCCGGATTGTATACGAGGAGATAGATGGTGTCGAATTTATTGGAATCGGACGTGGAAGACGTCCTCGACGCGGCGTTCGCGGGTTCGGACGAGGAACTGTTCGTGATCGACCCGCCGGCGTCGACGATCGTCTCGCTCGTGGACGCGGCCGTCGATCGAGACGACCTCCCGGAGATGTCGATGCTCGCCCACGAGCGCGTCCTGAAGGACGTCATGGACGACTTCCTCGTCGCGTCGAAGGCCGCGGACCTCCTCGAATCCGGAGCGTTGACGCTCCGCGTTCTCCCCGAGGACGTCGAGAACGCGCTCTTCGTCTCCGAGTCGAAGGTCGTCGCGCTCGTGAGCGCCGGCGACCGCGTCGCCGCCCTCTCGACGACGGACGAGACGTTCGTCTCCGAGGTGTTCGAGACGCACCGCGCCGCGTTCGAGGACGCCGAGGAGTACGCGCTCCGCACGCCGTCGATCAGCCGCGTTCGCGAGACGATGGCGGCGGACATCGGTGAGGACGTTCGCGACGACTTCGACGACGTGCTCGCGTCCCTGGAGAGCGCGAGCGGGAACGACGTCGGGCTCGACGAGGTGACCGTCTCGCTCCTCGTCGCCGCGCGCAACGACGTCCTGTTGTACGACATCTCGAAGTGGGGCGAGGACGTGGGGATCGCCTCGAAGGCGACGTTCTCCCGGACGAAAACGCGGCTCGAGGACGTCGGCGTCATCGACACCGAGAAGGTCCCGATCGACGTCGGCCGACCGCGACTCCGACTCAAGCTCGGCGACGACCGGCTGGTCGGCGTCGACGCCGAGGAGTTCGCCGCCGTGGCCGCCGAACTGCTCGCGTAGTCGTCACTGTCTTCCCCGCCGCGATCACGTCCTCGCCCCTTCGCCGTTCTCCCGTCATCCCCGTCCCCGCGGGCTTTTTTTCCTTCCTTCCCGTCGACCGCACATGGACATCGGACTGGTCGGCGACGGCCCCGCGGTCGAGGCGGTCGAGGCCGCGCTCGCCGACGTCGACGTGAACGTGATGTCGGTCGAGCCGTCGCTGCTCGACGGGTTCGACCTCGCCGTCGTCGTCGACACGACCGGGTCGGCGGCGTTCGACGCCGCGAACGACCTGCTCGACCGCTGGATCGCCGTCGAGGTGGGCGGAGTCGGCGGGACCCCGCTCGCTGACGTCGACGCCGCGGTGACGGTCCTCGAGGACGTGTGTTACGACTGCCTCAGGAAGCGGGTCGAAAGCGGCGGCCCGGAGGCGACGGACGCGCCGCAGGGGACGCGCTCCGCGGTGCGGTACGCCGGCGCCGTCGCCGGCCGGACGGCGATCCGGCTGCTCGCAGGTGAGCCGGTCGGCGACACGGTCCGGGAGGTCCCCGGGCCGACCCGGTCCCTGCTCCCGGTCCCCGGCTGTGGCTGCGGCTCCGAACCCGGCGCGGCGCTCCCGCTCGGCGGCGAGACCCGGTCGGTGTCGGCGGCGTTAGAGCGCGCGGAGCGGGGGGTCGATCCCCGGATCGGACCGATCGGCGAAGTGGGCGAACGCGAGTCGTTCCCGGTTCCATACTACGTCTCGCACGTCGCGGACACCACGTCCTTTTCGGACGTCCGCGCCGCGGAGTTCGCCGCCGGGGCCGACGACGACTGGGACGCCGCGTTCATGAAGGCGCTCGGCGAGGGGCTCGAGCGCTACGCCGCGGGCGTCTACCGGGCGGCGTCGTTCGCGACCGCGACCGAGGCCGACGTTCCGAATCCGGTGACGCCGGACGCGTTCGTCCGCCCCGACGACGCCGAGGCGTACTCGTCGGGGGACGAGCTCGCGTGGACGAAGGGAGAGCGGTTGATCGGGTCGACGAGGTCGACGCCGGGGAACGGCGATCCGTCGCCGGGCTCCGAGACCCTCGTCAGCCTCCCCGCGGAGTTCGTTCACTTCCCGCCGCCGGAACGCCGGTACCGCCCCGCGATCACGACCGGGCTCGGCCTCGGCAACACCGGTGCGGAGGCGGCGCTGTCGGGGCTGTACGAGACGATCGAACGGGACGCCACGATGACGACCTGGTACTCGACGACGGAGCCGCTCGGACTCGAGGTCGACGACCCGGTCGTCGATCGGCTCGAGAAGCGCGCCCGCGCGGAGTCGCTCTCGGTGTCGACGCTGCTCGTCACGACCGACGTCGACGTCCCCGTCGTCGCCGCCGCCGTCCACCGCGACGGCGAGTGGCCGCGCTTCGCCGCCGGGTCCGGCGCGAACCTCGACCCGGTCGCCGCGACTCGGAACGCGGTCGCGGAGGCGCTTCAGAACTGGACGGAGCTCCGATCGATGGGACGGGAGACCGCCGGCGAGCAGGGGGCCGCGATCGGCCGCCACGCCGACTTCCCGGACGCGACCCGGGAGTTCTTCGACCCCGATGCGACTGTTCCGGCTGCGACCCTGGACGAGCCCGACCTCGGGAGCGGGGCGGACGGCGAATCCGACTCCGGAAGCGGTGACGGCGGCGTCGACGAACTCGAGGCGGTCGTCGACCGCGTACGATCGGTCGGGCTCGACCCCGTCGTCGCGCGCACGACCCCCCGCGACGTGGCGGTGCTCGGCTTCGAGGCGGTCCGCGTCCTCGTTCCCGGCGCGCAGCCGCTCTTCACCGGCGACCCGTTCTTCGGCGAGCGTGCCCGCGAAGTCCCCCGGTCGATGGGATTCGAGCCGGCGATCGACCGGGAGTACCACCCGTTCCCGTGAACGTCCCCGAGCGATCCGGCGGGAACCCCCGTCTCATCCGCTCCTCTCGTTCGCCCCTCCGCCCCGCGTGTTTAAGTGACGCCGCGTCGCGGTGGGTCGTATGGACATCGCGTCATCCGACGAGGTCGAGTCGACGGAGGCGGTCCCGGGCGTTCACCTCACGCAGGGGGCCGCGGGCGAGGAGGCGAGCATCCAGCGCTTCTACATCGAACCGGGCGCGGAGGTCCCCGAACACGACCACCCGCACGAGCAGGTGGGGACGGTCACGGCCGGCGCGCTCACCTTCGTCGTCGACGGCGAGGAGCGGACGGTCCACGCCGGCGACACGTTCGCGATCCCCGGCGGAGAGCCGCACGCGGCGGTCAACGAGGGCGACGTTCCTGTCGAGGGGTTCGACGTGTTCGCGCCGCCGCGACCGAACCCGGACTGGGAGGAGTGAAGCACTCGCCGCGGTGAACGCTCGCCGCGGTGAACGCTCGCCGCAACCACAACCGCGCCTCACGCCTCCCCAGCCTCGGTCTCGGCGACCCGCCGAAACCGCTGGCGGGTCACCTCGACCTCCCTCGCGCGGTCCCCTCGCGCCCCGTCGGGCGCTCGGGGGCACGCGCCACCGCACGGTCGATTCGTGATCGAGAAGGCGGTTTTCGCCCCCGTCTCGGTTCCTTTTATACGTCCGGATCGAAGCGGGGACGACGATGGCACTCGCGAGCGCCGGGGCGCGGCTCCACTTCGGCTTCTGTAACCTCAGTCTCTCACACGAGCGCCTGTACGGCGCGCTCGGGCTGGCGCTCGCGGAGCCGCGAGTGACCGTCGAGGCGGTTCCTGCGGAGTCGGTGACGGTGACGGTCGAGGAGGGCGCGCTCGGCGACGGAGTCGGCGCGACGGCGAGCAGCGTGGAGACCCGCGACGGCGTCCGAGACGACGTTCGCGCCGACGTCCGCGAGTACGCCGCGACCGCCGCGAGCCTCCTCGACGTTCCGGGAGCGGCGGTCACGGTGCGGTCGTCGCTCCCGCGACACGCGGGGCTGGGAAGCGGCACGCAACTGGCCGCGACGACGCTCGCGGCGATCTCGCGGGCGCACGGTCGGGATCCCGCGATCCGCGAGCGCGCCCCGGCGCTGGGCCGGGGCGGTCGCTCGGGGATCGGCGTCGCGGCCTTCGAGTCGGGCGGGTTCGTCCTCGACGCCGGACACCCGACCGCACGGTTCACGACGGACCGGCCGGCCGACGGGGAGTGGACCGTCCCGCCGGTCGCCGCGCGCCACGCGGTTCCCGAGGACTGGCGGTTCCTGCTCGTCCGACCGGACGCGGAGCCGGGCCGGAACGGGGAGAGCGAGGACGCCTCGATGCGGACGGCGGTCGAGCGAGCGGAGCCGGGACTCGCCGACCGGATCGCCGGGATCGTCACCCGTCGGGTGCTGCCCGCTATCGCGAGGGGGCGCGCGGAGGCGTTCGGCGCGGCCGTCGCGTCCGTCGGGCGGCTCAACGGCGCGTGGTACGCCGACGAGCAGGGCGGCGTCTACCGCCCGCCCGTCGGCGACGTGGTGGCGTCGCTGTCGGCGTCGCCGGCGGTCTTCGGGGCCGGGCAGTCCTCCTGGGGACCCGCGGTCTACGGGGTCACCGACGCGGACCGCGTCGACGCGGCGAGGGAGGCCGGCGAACGCGCGCTCGAGGCGGCGGGCGTCGGCGGAAGCGTCGCCGTCGTCCGAGCCGAGAACGAGGGGGCGCGAGTTCGGGCGGGAGCGGGCGACGCGGACGGTCCGGATGGCGCGGCCGGCGATCCGGACGGCTCCGGTCGCGGCCGCCACGAGGGACAACACTAAGCGGGCCCGCGACCGGTACCGAGGTATGTCGAGTGTCCCGTTCGGCGTCGCCCGACTGGATTCGATCCTGGAAGGCGGCGCGCCGCCCGGAAGCGTGGTGCTGCTCGCCGGCGAGTCGGGGGCCGGCGCTCGGGAGTTCCTCTACACGAGCGCGGCGATGAACGCCCTCGGGCGGACCGACGAGGAGCTGTTCGACCTCTACTACGGCGACCTCCCCGGCGACGCGACGATACCGCCGGAGGTCCACTACCTCTCGTTTACCGCCGGCGAGGCGGCGCTGACGAGGGAGATGGGGTACACGCTGGCCGAGGAGGTCGTCGACGCCGCCGCCGAGGGGATCGAGTTCCGCGACCTCTCGCCGGAGTTCTTCCAACTCAGCCCGATCCCGCGGGAGTGGTACGAGGGCGAGACGACGACGATCGCGGACCTGAGCGATCACGGGCGCTACGACGACGTGCTCACCGCCTTCGGCGATTACCTGACCGAACACGCCGCCGGCAACGTGGTCTGTATCGACTCCGTGACCGACCTCGTCTCCGCCGCCTCCGACGACATGGAGTGGAGCGACGTCGCGATGGTGATGAAGGGACTGAAGAAGGCCGCCACCGGGTGGCAGGGGCTGATACTGGTGTTGGTCAACGAGGACGCGCTCACCGACCGCGAGTTCGGGACGCTGATGGACGCCGCGGGCGGGACCCTCCAGTTCACCTGGGAGAGCGGCGGGTCGAAACGCGCCCGGACCATGTTCGTCCGGGAGTTCCGCGGCGTCCTCTCGCGGCTCGAGGAGGAGAACATCGTCCGGTTCGAGACGGAGGTCCACGACGGCGGGTTCGACATCAGCGACGTCCGGAAGATCCGGTGAGCGGCGAGTATCGATCCGGAGAACCACGCGACAGGTTACTTAAGTCTCGCCGCCGAACGTGGCGTAGATGCAGGGGTATCGCGATGAGTGACTCCGACGGAGGGGGGGCCGTCGAGGACGCGATCGAGAGCGCCACCGACGGGAGTTCGGAAGTCGACATCGGAGATCCCGAAGTCGACGCCGAGGACGCCGAGGACACCGAGGTCGACGGCCGCGGCGTGACGACCGCCGAGGAGGTCGAGGAGGTCCGCACGGCGCTCGCCGACCTCCGGGAGACGACCGATCGACTGGAGGAATCCGTCGGATCGCTGCGATCGGACCTCGAGTCACTCGACTCGGCCGTCGACGAGGACGTCGAGGACCTCCGGGAGCGGTTCGTCCGACTCTACCGTGATCTGGAAGGGAAGGCCGGGACGGACCACGAACACCCCGAAACGGCCGACCGGCTGGAGACGGTCGCGGCCGACGTGACGGCCGCCGCCGAGCGGCTCGACGGCGTGGAGACGCGGGTCGAGTCGGTCGAGGAGGCCCTCGATCGGGTCGACGCGACGGTGACGGACCTCGAGACGAACGTCGGGGCGATCGACGACCGCGTCGCGAGCGCCGAAGGCCGGATCTCGGATACCGACGATCGAGTCGCGGACGCGGAGGACCGGCTCTCGACTACCGAGGAACGCCTCTCCACGGCCGAAGACCGTCTCGAGGACCTCGCGGCGGCGGGCGAGGACCGCTCGGAGAAGCTCTCGCGGGTCGCGAGCGCGGTCGTCAGGGCACAGCGGGAACTCCGGACGGTTCGACGCGAGCGCGCCGACCGCGAGCGGCTTGATTCGATCCGCCGGACGGCGAACCGCCACGGGGTCAAAAAGGCCGATTGCGCCGAGTGCGGGAACGGGGTCCGACTCTCGCTGCTCTCGGAGCCCGAATGCCCCTACTGTGAGGCCCGGTTCGACGACCTCGACCCGGCGGATCGGTTCTTCCGGCGGTCGACGCTGACCGTCGACGACAGGCCGGCGCTCGAGGGCGACGTCGCCTCGA
Source organism: Halorubrum cibi (assembly GCF_900182635.1). Classification (GTDB taxonomy): domain Archaea; phylum Halobacteriota; class Halobacteria; order Halobacteriales; family Haloferacaceae; genus Halorubrum; species Halorubrum cibi. The sequence goes on from NZ_FXTD01000002.1 coordinate 234,202, forward strand.
ACGCCGACGAGGGAGAACGGGATGGAGAGGAGACTCGCCGGGATGGAAAGGAAGATGGTCGTGACGGGGAGGGGATCCGCCGTGAGGGAGAGGGGATCCGCGAGGATCCGGAGGGCAACGAACGTGACCGGGGCGAACGATGAGCGACGGTCCCGGCGATCGAACGGACGACTCGACCGATCGGACGGACGCCGATCCCTTCGAGGAGATCGACGACGAGCACGAGACGGACCCCTTTACTCGGCCCGACGAGGCGGACGGGGTCGGCGCGGACCCCTTCTCGGCGCTCGAAGGCGAGGGGGCGTCCCCGGCGGACGACGCCGACCTCTTCGACCGGATGGAGGTCGACGAGGTCGACGTCGACGGCGTCTGGGAGGCGCTGGACGAGGACGTGAGCGACCTCGACGGAACCGACGGAGCGTCGGCCGCGGCCCCGCGCGAAGCGACCGACCGCGTCGTCGACAAGCGGACGTACTGTCACCGCTGTCCGTACTTCGCGGACCCGCCTGAGACCGCCTGTACCCACGAGGACGCCTCGATACTCGAGGCGCTCGGCTTCGAGGAGTTCCGGGTCCGCGACTGCCCGATGGTGACCGACGACGGTCCTCGCTTCGATCGGCACGGACGGCTCGACGAGTGACGCGGGAAGCCGGGCGACCAACGGGGAGCATAAGGCCGTCGGGGGCGTATCGCGAGGAAATGCAGTTCTGTGACGACTGCGGCTCGATGATGGTCTCGCGGGACGGCGTGATGGTGTGTCGAAACGACGACTGCGGGGCGACGACCGAGCGCGACGAGGAGCTCGCCGAACGGTTCGAGTCGACGACCGAACAGACCGGCGAGGAGCTGATCGAGACGGAGGAGGGGGCGAACTTCGAGGGGAAACCCACCGCCACCGACGTCGTCTGTGAGGCGTGCGGCCACGACGAGGCGTGGTACACCATCAAACAGACCGGCGCGGCCGACGAGCCGCCGACTCGGTTCTTTAAATGCAAGGAGTGCGGCCGCCGCTGGCGCGGATACAACTGAGTCCGATGCGCCCGCGACGCCGACCCCTGCTCGCGTTCGTGGCGGCCGTCGTTCCCGTCGTCGCGTTTCTGGCGGGGCGTGCCGTCGGCTTCTGGCGCGTCAGACTCGCCGCGGGGCGGCTCCTCGCACGGCTCCCCGACGACGTTCCGAACCACGTCCGGGTCCTCCCGCCGCCCGCCGACGAGTACGTCGGAACGCTTCCGGTTCCGCCCGCGGTGGCGCGACGACGACTGCCCCGCGCCGGCTTCTCGGAGCTCGTGCGCGCGTACTTTCACGCGTACGACCGCGACGGCGATCGCGTCCACGAGGTGGGCAGCTTCGTCCGGCGGCCGGACGGGCTGACCGGCGACCACCAGCTCCACGTGCGGCTGTTTCCCGCGTCCGATGGAACCACGGAAGTGTGGGCACACTGGGAGCGAAACCCGTACGTCGCCCCGCTCGCACACCTCCGAATGGAGGGGTACGACCCGGCGGAGGGAGAGCGACGGGTTCGCGACCTGCTCGACGACCTCCGGTGACTCCCGGTCGGCGAGGCGTTCCGAACGTCTCGAGAGTCTACGAGCGGAGCAGGCTCCGCCCGTCGAAGTCGGCCGACTCCGCGTCGACCTCGAGCATCTCGAGCAGCGTCGGCGTCAGATCGAAGAGGTCCACGTCGTCGATCGCGACCCGGTCGTCGTCGGTGAACAGGCACGCGTTCGAGAACTTATGCATCCCGTTTCGCGGCCCCTGACTGAACACCGACTCCTTGCGCCCGAACCCGGACTTCAGGTCGAAGCCGTCCTCGGGAACGACGACCACGTCGGGCGCGATGTCGTCGGCCGGGCCGTCGAAGACGTCCTCGCCCCTGTGGATCTGCGCGCAGACGGGCGAGCCGTCGGGGCCGGTCATCGACTCCAAGTCGTCGATCAGCCGGTCGCGGACCGCCTCGTACTCCTCGTCCGGCACCGCACCGTCCGGTTCCCGGCCTTCGAGGTTGACGAAGAACCGACCGGGAATGAAGGAGAAGACCTCGGTGTCGGGAGAGATGTCGGCGAGCTCGTCGGGGTCGTCGCCGTCGTAATCCAAGTAACCGTTCCGCGCGAGCCACTCGTTACAGTTCACCTCGTGGACCAGCTCCGTGAACCCGTGGTCGGAGGCGATCACGAGCGAGACGTCCTCGGGGAGGTCGTCGTAGATCCGACCGACGTAGTCGTCGAGCGAGCGGTAGAACTCGAGGAACGCGTCCGCGTCGTCGGTGTCGTTCGCGTAGTCGCCGAAGAGGAAGTGGTTGATCCTGTCGGTCGTCATGAACACGCCGAAAAACAGGTCCCAGTCGTCCGCGGAGAGGTAGTGGTCGAAGACCTCGTAGCGGGCGTCGAGCGTGTCGTGGGCGTTCTCGAGGAACGCTGACTTGTCCTCGTCGTGGCCGAGCTTCGCGTCGACGTCGATGACGTAGTCGTGGTCCTCTAAGACGGACTGGACCTCGGCGTCGCTCGAGGCGTGCTCGATGGAGGGCGAGAGGAAGCCCGAGACCATCCGCTGTACGTCCTCCTGCGGCGGGAACGTCACGGGGACGTTGAGCACGGTCGCGTCGCCGCCGTCCGCGGTCACGCGGTCCCAGACCCGGGTCGCCCGGACGTGTTTGCCCATCGGAACGTACGTCTCATCGGAGCCGATCTCGCGGTCCTGGAAGCCGTACACGCCCGTCTTTCCGGGGTTGACGCCGGTGGTGAGGCTCGGCCAGCAGGCGCTCGATTCGGGCGGAACGATACTGGAGATCCGGCCGCCGGTTCCCTCGTCGGCGATGCGGTGGAGGTTCTCGAAGACGTCGGGGTGGTCGGCGACGAGGTCGTACGGTACGCCGTCGATGCCGAGGAAGACGACGCGCGGGTCGTCGTCGCCGCGGAGTCGATCGAACAGGCCCATGATACCCGAGAGTCGCCCTCACGGTGGAAAAACACGTCGGAGACGGCACGGACGGCGGAGACCTGTGACGGCGTCGTGCGTCCGACGGCGCGATATCGATCGCCGGCTGTCCTACATGTAGCCGAGGTCGCGGAGCCGCTCCATCAGGTCCTCCTTGTCCTGGGCGCGGCCGGCGCGCTCGGTGGTGTTCTCGAGGTCCTGGAGCCAGGCGGGCTCCTCGGTGGTCTTCTCCGTGCTGACCTCGCTGCCGAGCGAGCGGAACCCGGCGAAGTACTTCGGCGAGATCGGCACGTCGGACTGCTCGACGCCCTCGGGGAGGTCGTCGGCGGACTCCGGGACGTACCCCTCCTCGGGGAAGCCCTCGACCGTCTCGGGGACGACGACCTGCCAGAACGCGTCCCACACGTCGCGCTCGTCGAACTGGAGGATGGGCTGGATCCGGTCGTGCGGCGGGTAGATGTCGGGGTCGTGTCGCGGCGAGAAGAACGTCTCGTCCGCGCGCGCCTCCTGTTCGTCCCAGCGGACTCCCGAGATCACGCCGTCGATGTCGTACTCCTCTAAGGCGTCGTTGAGCGCGACCGTCTTCAGCAGGTGGTTGCCGACGTAGGTGTCGAGCAGGAACGGGAACGTCTCCTCCTCGTACTCGAGGATCTCCCGGACGTGGCGTTGGTTGTGCTCTGAGAGCGCCGAGACCGGAACGTCGTCGCCCGGCTCGAGGCCGTGTTCATCGACGTACGCCCCGACGTCGTCGTTTCGGGCGTACACTAAGTCGATATCCCACTCGTCGGCCCAGTGCTCGACGAAGTCGGTGATCTCCTCGAAGTGCTGGAAGTGGTCGATGAACACCGCGGTGGGCTTGTCGTAGCCGAACTGCTCGGCCACCTCGTTGATGAAGTACAGCGTGAGCGTCGAGTCCTTCCCGCCGGTCCACATGACCGCGGGGTTGTCGTACTGCTCGAGGCCGCGCCGGGTGACCTCGATCGCCTTCTCGATCTTGTGCTGGAGCGACGGGTAGTCGCTCGGGTCCTCGCCCTCGCCGTCCGCGTAGTCGACGTCGATCGCCTCGGGGAAGTCGCTCATTCGCTTACGATACCGGGTGCGATGAAGAAGGGCTTTGTGATTCATCGCGCTCAGCGCCCATGAACACGGTTCACACGGTCCGTGAGCGGAGTCTTCACGTGGAACGCGAGCGGAGGCCTTCGGGACCGCAACGAGGTACCGGCCCGAACCGCCTCGCCGCACACGTTTTTGTACGATCGGGCTGATGTCGTGTCAATGGCAACCACGACGGACGGGGCCACGACCGGCAGCGTACCGAGCGAGATGCGTCACCTGCTCCGGGTGAACCTCTCGGAACGAACCGTCGAGACCGAGGAGGTCCCCGAGACGTACCGGAACGCGTTCGTCTCCGGGAAGGGGCTCGGGGCCGCGATGCTCCTCGACGAGCTGCCGCCCGGAACGGATCCGCTCTCCCCGGAGAATCCCCTCTTTTTCATGTTCGGTCCGCTCACGGGACACGCGCCCGGCACCTCGCGGTACGGCGTGGTGACCAAGTCGCCGCTGACGGGCGCGTTCGTCGACTCGTACTCCGGCGGGCACTTCCCCTCGATGTTCCGGTTCGCGATGCCGAGTTACCTCGGCGTCGTCTTCGAGGGTAGCGCCGACGAGCCGGTCCTGCTCCGCGTCGACGACGGGGAGGTCTCGATCGAGGACGCCGACCACCTGTGGGGGAGCCACGACGCTCGCGAGACGGCCCGGGAGTTCGCCGACCGCGACACCAAGGTCGCCGCGATCGGGCCGGCGGGCGAGAACGAGGTGAAGTTCGCGACGATCTCGAGCGACGAGGCCTCACACCACGCCGGCCGCGGCGGCGTCGGCGCGGTGATGGGCAGCAAGAACCTCAAGGCGGTGGTCGCGAGCGGGACGAAGCCGGACGACGGGGCGCTCCAGGACCTCCGGATCGATCACATGCGACGGCTCGGCAACGACGCGGAGGTCGAGTGGGCGCGGGAGGGCGGCACCCAGCTCATCGTCGACTGGACCCAAGAGGTCGGCGCGCTCCCCTCGCACAACTGGACGGAGGGGACGATAGACGACGTCGAGACGCTCAACATCGACGCCTTCGAGCCGGGCCACCGGCGGCCCGACTCCTGTTACAACTGTCCGGTCGCCTGCGGGCACGTCACCGACTTCGCCGGTACGGACGTCGACGGGGCGTTCCCAGACGCCAGCGTCGCGTGGGGCCCGGAGTACGAGACGATCGGGATGATGGGCGCGAACACCGACGTGACCGACGTGACCGGCGTGACGGAGCTCGCGGATCGCGCCGATCGACTCGGGATGGACACGATCACGCTGGGGAACGTGATCTCGTGGCTGATGGAGGCGAGCGAGCGGGGACTCGTCGACTTCGACATCGAGTTCGGCGACGCCGAGACGGCCGCACGGGTGGTCGAGCAGGTCGCCCACCGCGAGGGGATCGGCGACGCGCTCGCGGAGGGGACCGTCGGCGCGGCCGAGCGCCTCTGCCCGGACGCCCCCGAGGCCCGCGAGGCCGCGGTCGAGGTGAAGGGGATGGAGCTGCCGGCGTACGACCCGCGCGCCTCGCTCAGCATGGCGCTCGCGTACGCGACCTCCGACCGCGGCGGGTGTCACCAGCGCGCCTTCCCGATCGGGTCGGACGCGCTCGGCGGGGAGCGCGACCCGTTCGACACCGAGGGCCACGCGGCGGCCGTCGTCGACGAACAGAACGAGGGCGCGCTCTCGTTCAGCATGGTCGCGTGCGACTTCACCGCCTACGACTACGAGCGCGTCGCCGAGTGGCTCCAGCGGTTCGGCTACGACCTGACCGTCGACGACCTCGAGACGGTCGGCGAGCGGGCGTGGACGATGACTCGACTGTTCAACCTGCGCGAGGGGTTCGGACGGGACGACGACAGCCTCCCCGAACGGCTGACGCGGCCGCTGGAGTCGGGCGGTCCCGCCGACGGCAACCGGGTCACCGAGGCGGAGTTCGAGACGATGCTCGAGGAGTACTACGACATCCGCGGCTGGACCGAGGCGGGCGTCCCGGAGGCGGCCACGATAGAGCGGCTGGACCTCGAGTCGTTCGTCCCCGAGGAGGTCGAGATCGGGGCGTGATCTCGCGGTTCGAGGCGGACTTCGAGCCGGTTTCCGAACCCATTAGTCGCTCGGGCACCCACCTCGATCCATGCCTTCTTCGGAGCAGTCGGCCGACGGCGTGACTCGAACGAACGGGATGCCGGTCCTCGGGCTCGGCACCTGGGAGAACGAGAACCCCGAGCAGTGCGCCGACAGCGTCGAGACTGCCCTCGAGGCGGGGTACCGACACGTCGACACCGCGCAGGCGTACGGCAACGAGGCGGCCGTCGGCGAGGGGATCGCCGCCGCCGACGTCGACCGCGAGGACGTCTTCCTCGCCACCAAGGTGTGGATCTCCAATCTCGCGTACGAGGACGTCATCGAGACGACCGAGGAGAGCCTCGAGAAGCTCGGCGTCGACGCCGTCGATCTCCTGTACGTCCACTGGCCGGCCGGCGCGTACGACCCCGAGGAGACGCTCCCGGCGTTCGACGAGCTTCGCGACCGCGGGCTGATAGACCGGATCGGCGTCTCGAACTTCGAGCCCGACCACGTCGAGCGGGCCATGGACGTCCTCGACGCGCCGGTGTTCGCGAACCAGGTCGAGACGCACCCGTTCTGTAAACAGACGGAGCTTCGCGAGCACGCTGAAGAGCACGGATACGAGATCGTCGGCTACTCACCGCTCGCGCGCGGCGCGGTGTTCGACGACGACGTGATCGGGGAGATAGCCGCCGATCACGGCGCGAGCGCGGCGCAGGTCAGCCTGGCGTGGCTCCGCGAGAGGGGCGTAACGGCGATCCCGAAGGCCACGAGCGCGGACCACATCGCCGACAACTGGGCGAGCCGCGGCCTCGATCTAACCGACGAGGAACTCGAACGGATCGACGGGATCGAGCGGTACGACCGGCGGGTCCACCCGGATTTCGGTCCCGACGCCTGGGAGTGAACGGTTCGGCGGGCGAGACGATCAGCGCGTCTCGCCGGGCGAAACGGAACAGGTGTCGATCCCGAGAAGTGAGTACAACCCGCACGTTCCGGTCGCGGCGGTGGCGAGCATGACGAGCGAGACGACGCCGAGGACCGGCGACGCGATCGCCGGAAGCGGTCCGGCTCCGGCGACCGTCGCGAGCGAGGCCGTTCCCAGCACAGCACCGATGAGCGTCCTGACGAGCTTGTCCGTGCTGCCGACGTTCTTGTCCATACCGTACATTACCGACGCCACGGACTAAAGCCTATCGACGGTCCTCACGGTGGCGTCGGTGTAGATTTCGGTTTCGGAGACTCGAGGCGGCCCTTCGGAGATCACCGGAGGGCCGTCATCGGAGGACCGTCATCGTATGACCGTCACCGGGACGACCGCCTTGTCGACGACGCTCTTCGCGACGCTGCCGACGACCTGTTCGCGCTCCTCGGAGAGGCCGCGGTGACCGACGTAGATCGCGTCGGCAGCGGTCTCGTCCGCGAACTCCGTGATCGCGTCCGCCGGGCGGCCGGTGAGTAACTGCGTCTCGACGTCGATCTCGGCGCCTTCTCCGTCGGCGACGTCGACTGCGACCGACCGCGCGTTCTCGAGGACGCGCTCGCCCTCCTCGACGGCCGCCTCCTCGCCCGGGAGGACGAGCATGCCGTCGATCAGTTCGGAGTCCGGCGTCAGCACGTGCGCGATCACGAGCGTGGCGTCGAACGCGACCGCCTGACGCGCGGCGTACCGGACCGCTTCGTCACCCAGCGTGGACCCGTCGGTGGCTATGAGGTAACGCATATCCGGAGGTTCCGCCGCGACCGACATAACTCCTGTCGAGCGTTCCCGTGTCGTGACTCTCCGCGGGTCGTCGCTCTCCCCAGGTCGCGTTCCACCTTCCGCTACTCTCCGTCCCAGTAGCCGACGTCCGCGTCGGCGTCGTAGTACCCCTCCAGCGAGCGTTCCTCCCGCCCGCCCGGCGGCGATCCCACGAACACGCCGAACGTCTCCGAGTCGGGATAGACAGTTACGTCCGGCTCGACCATCGTCGAGACGGCGAGGTAGCGGAGGACCCCCTCGGAGTCGTTGATCACCCGGTGGCCCCCGGACTCGTCGGCCGGGAGCGCGACGTACGTACCCGGCGTGAGGTCGTGGACCTCGTCGTCCGGATCGTCGGTCCCCGTCGCCAGCCGGATCGATCCGGTTCCCTCGAGGACGTAGATCGCCTCCTCGTTCGCGGTGTGGTAGTGGAACGGCCACGACTTGTGACCCGCGGGCAACTCGTACAGGCTACATCCGAGTGCGTCGCCGCCGGCCGCTTCGCCCAACTGTTTCCGCTTGAACCGTGCCTCGCCGCGATCGGTCTCGGTCCACTCCAACTCGGCCTCGTTGACGCGTCCCATGGTCCGTCAACGGAACCGGACGCAATAGTTTCGGGGGGAAAAACCGACACGGCGTCGTGGATGTTTATCACCGACCCGTCCGAACCGCTCGACGTGATCCCCTCCACGACTCGACCCACGAATCGACGATCCACACGCGCGTCCGCTACGACGCTCCCGCACTCCCCCGCCACCAGCCGATGTATCTAACTCTCCTCGGGGCCCTCTTCGCCGGGCTCGGCCTCGCGATGGCGTGGTACGGGCTCCGGCCGCTCGCGGTGCTCCCGCGGCTCCTTCGAGCCGAGGTTCGGCGACCCGAGGCGGTGACGGACGCCGACGACGGGGAGTTCGTGGCGGTCCGCGGAACCGCCCGCGCCGCGGGAGAGACGGTCTCGGCACCGTTCACCGGATCCGACTGCCTCGGATTCGAGTTCGAGGTGACCGAACGACAGCCGTTCGCGGTCGGGATCCCGTGGCTCGACGCCCGCCTCGACGACGGGGTCGCGACGAGGTCGTTCGCGCTGGAGGGCCCGGACGGGTCGAACGGGCGTCTCGCCGTCCGCCCGTCGCCGCGGCGGTTCGCGCTCGACACGGCGTCGACGGTCGTCGGCGTCGGCGCGAAGGAAACGCTTCCGGACCGGATCCGCCAGTTCGTCGACGCCCGCGAAGGGCTCGGTCCCGTCGCCGGCTGGATCGCGGCGATCCCCTTCTTCGGCGCTCGTCGCTACGTCGAACGCCGGATCGATCCCGGGGAGACGTACCTCGTCGCGGGACGGGTCGAGCGTGAGGAGGGAGGGAGCCTCGGGCTCACGGGTGATCTCATGATCACCGACCGGTCGGTTCGTGGGCTCGCGCTCTCGCGGCTGTGGCGGGCCACGTTCCCGCTCCTCGCTGCGGCCGTGTTCGTCGCCGTCGGACTGTGGGCGATCGCGGCGTGAGTGTGTGCCCGGCGGAGCAGTTCGCTCGGAGGTCGTCGTTGACGCGGTGAACACCGCCAAAGCCCAGCCGCTCGGCTATACTCTGGTGCCTGCGCGGGGAACTCCTCCAAAGCCCCAGCCGCGAGGACTCCTGCGCCTCGCTGCGCGCTTCGGTCGCTCACTTCGTTCGCTCCCTCCAGTGCTTACGTCGGCGGAGTTCGTCCTCGCGGCTGCCCCTTTGAATCCCGCCCAGCACAGCACCGCACCTCACGCCTCCCCAGCCTCGCGGTTCGCGCTCTCCGAGCGCTCACCGCGTCCCTCGCGTGCTGCTCGCGCCCTCTCGGGCGCTCGCAGGCGCAGGGCGAGAGCGAAGCTCTCGCTTGAAGCCGGCGACGCCACCGCATGTGAATCGGGCAGACCTGAGTAACTGAAGCAGCACTTCTCCCACGGAGGGCCCCGCGAAGCCATCGATACGTGGACGATCGCGGCCCGATCGGGAGCCCTTCGCCTGATCACTCCGGCGACGAGACCCGCACGACCTGCTTCCCGACGTTGTCCCCGGAGAAGAGCCCGAGGAAGGCGTCCGGAGCGTTCTCCAGTCCCTCGACGACGGTCTCGCGGTGCTCAATATCGCCGTCGGCGACCCAGCCCGCGAGCCGCTCCGCGGCCTCGCCGAACCGGGTGGCGTAGTCGCTCACCAAGAGCCCCTGGACCCTCGCGCGCGGGGCGATGAGGAGGGGGAGCTTCCGCGGCCCCGTCGGCGTCTCCTCGTCGTTGTAGTGGGCGATCTGGCCGCAGACGGCGACCCGCGCGTCGAGGTTGAGTTCCCCGAACACGGCGTCCGTGATCGGGCCGCCGACGTTGTCGAAGTAGACGTCCACGCCGTCGGGGGCGGCCTCGGCGAGCGCCGCGCCGTAGTCCTCGGCGGTCCGGTAGTTGATCGCGGCGTCGAAGCCGAGGTCCTCCGTGAGCCACTCCGTCTTCTCGTCGGAGCCCGCGAAGCCGACGACCCGACAGCCGTTCAGCTTCGCGATCTGGCCCACGACGGAGCCGACCGCGCCCGCCGCGCCGGAGACGACGACCGTGTCGCCCGGCTTCGGCTCGCCCACCTCGAGCAGGCCGAAGTACGCCGTCCGCCCGGGCATCCCCAGCACGCCGAGGTACGCCGGCGGGTCCGCCACCGACGGGTCGACGGGGGCGACCTCGTCGGCGTCTAAGAGTGCGTGGTCGCCCCACGTCCCGTTGCCGGTGACGAGGTCACCGGCGTCGTAGCGGTCGTCGGCGCTCGAAACGACCTCGCCGACGATCCCGCCCTTCAGCGCGTCGCCGACCGCCCACGGCTCCGCGTACGACTCCGCGTCGCGCATCCGACCGCGCATGTACGGGTCGACGGAGAGGTAGCGGACGCGGACGAGGAGGTCGCCGGGGTCCGGCTCCGGGCGATCGCGCTCTCGGAGGTCGAAACAGTCGAGGTCCGGCTCGCCGCGGGGCCGTTCGGCCAGGGTCCACTCGCGCGTGGTGTCGGTCACGCCCGTTCTTCGCGGTCGCGAGCCAATAGCCTTCGGGCGGCGGCGATCGGTCACGACCGCGCTCCGTCCACGCCGCTCAGTCGACGTTCTCCCCGACCGGCCGGGCGACCATCTCTCCCCACGACTCGAAGCCGTGGCGCGCGTAGAATGCCTGTGCGCGCTCGTTTTTCGGGTCGACGTCGAGTACGAGCCGGTCGAGCGGGAGGTCCTGGTCGGCGGCGAGCTCGAGCGCGGCGTCCATGAGGTCGTCGGCGACGCCGGTTCCCCGGTGATCGGGAGCGAGGTAGAGCTCGTTGATGACGGCGGCGTCCCATATGAACGCCAGCCGCTCGGGGAGACAGAAGACGTAGCCGACGAGGGAGGAGTCACTCGATCCGTCCACCGCGACGGTCACGCAGCGCGGCTCGTCTGCGACGCAGCGGTCGACCCACGCGAGCCACGCCTCGCGGTACTCGTCGGTGAGCTTTCCCGCATACGTCGCCGCCTTGTCGTCGCCGCCGGTGTTCTCGCCGAGCCCGCGCTCGAAGGCGACCTTCAGCTCGTAGAGCGCGTCGGCGTCGGTCGTCGCGTCGTAGGGGCGGAGCTCGATGCTCACGCGTTCTCACCCGCCTCCGCGACCGCCGCGTCCTCGTCGCCCTCCAGCACGAACTCCGCGAGCGTGGGCACGAACGTGCCGATGTCGGTGACCATGCCGACCGCCTGCGCGGAGCCGCGATCGAGAAGCTGCGTGACGGTGGCGGGGTTGATGTCGACGCAGACGGTCTTCGTCGTCGACGGGAGACAGTTCCCGACCGCGACCGAGTGGAGCAGGGTCGCGAGCATCAACACGATGTCGGCGTCGTGGGCCTGGTCGCGGATCGCGTCCTGGGCCTCCACCGCGTCCGTGACCGTGTCGGGCAGCGGGCCGTCGTCGCGGATCGACCCCGCGAGCACGGTGTCGACGTCGTTTCGCACGCACTGATACATCACGCCCTCCGTGACGATCCCCTCCTCGACCGCGGCCTCGATCCCGCCGGCGCGGATTATCTCCGAGATGGTCCAGATGTGGTGTTTGTGCCCCTTCCGCGGGTGTTCGAGCGTCTCGACGTCCATCCCGAGCGAGGTGCCGTACAGGGAGCGTTCCAGGTCGTGGGTCGCGAAGCCGTTGCCCGCCGACAGCGAGTCGACGTAGCCGGCCTCGACGAGGTCCGCGAGCGCGTCGCCCGCGCCCGAGTGGATCACCGCGGGCCCGGCGACGACCATCACGTTCCCGCCCGCCGCCTTCACCTCACGCAGCTCCGCGGCCACCTCGCGGATCGTCGACTCCGAGGGGCGCTCGGAGGAGACGCCCCCTTGCATGAACCCGAACGCGCCGCCGGACCCGCGGGGACGCTCCGGCGGGTTCACCCGGATGCCCGACTCGTCGGTCGCGACGAGGTCGCCCTCCTCGACGGCGTTGAGCACCTTGGTGTACGCCCGCGGCTCCCCGTCGGGACCGTCGGGGTCGACGATCAGCGCGCAGTCCATCTCGATCTGCTCGACGTCGATCCACTCGCCGTCGTACCGCACCTCGGTCGGGTGGTTCGTCGTCGAGTAGAAGTCCGGGGGGACGACCTTGTCGTCGGGGGCGGCGACGAGCGCCACGTCCGAGGGGTCCTCCAACACCGCGCCGTTCTGGTGGAGCTCGTGGAGGATGGCCTGGAGCGTCCCCTCGTCGTCGGCGGAGACGCGCATCCGGCAGTACGACTCGGCCTCCTCGTGGGTCCCCACGTCGAACTGCTCGACGTCGAAGGACCCACCGAGGTCCATCACCGCGCCGAAACACCGCTGCATCGTCCCGCTGTCGATGATGTGTCCCTCGATCTCGACGGTTCGCGAGTGGCTCATACGCCACCGTGTCCCCCCGCGGAGAAACCGGTTTCCCCTGCGGCCGACGTTGCTGTTGACCTCGTCGGCGACGGGGCTTCGAAACGGGCCGACGGTCCCCGCGGCGGCCGGTCAGATCAGCCCGAGCGCCGAGAGGATCTGGTTGCCGAACACCATCGACACCAGCCCGAAGAGCATGACCAGCCCGGAGGAGACCGTGATCGTCCGGACTGCCGCGTGCCGGTCGCCGATCGGGAGCCGGCTCACGACCGCCTCCGCGACCATCCGGAGGATCCGGCCGCCGTCGAGCGGGAACGCCGGGAGGCAGTTGAACAGCGCGAGCTGGATGTTGATCCAGCCGGTCCAGAACAGCAGGTTCGCGAGCAGGAACGCCCCGCCGCCGAGGAACGCGAGCCCGCCCTCGAGGACGTAGAAGTTGGTGATCCCGCCGGCGAACCCGGCGAAGTTGAACGGCAGCCCGAACAGGCTGCCGAGCGGGAGGATCAGCGTGACGAAGACGAGCCCGAGCGCGGAGTCCGCGAGTCCGCCGAGCGCGACGCCGTCGAGCGCGCCCTCGCCGCCGTCGCCCCCGAGCAATTCGAGGTACGCGCCGGCAGGGTACTCCGAGACGCCGACGTCGTCGAGCGCGAGCCCGCTCGTGCCCGGGAAGACGCTCACCCCGATGAACCCGCCCTCGCGGTTCGGGTGGGCGTCGAGTTCCACGTCGTAGGGGACGCGCTCGTCGTCGGCGGTGTACGCGACCACCTCGACGGTCGTTCCGGGCTCTCGTTCCCGAAGCGTCGACGCGAGCGCGTCGTCGTCGCGGATCCGGTCGCCGTCGATCTCCACGATCGTGAGCGGCTCGCCGACCGCCGCACCCGCGTCGTGGATCGGGCCGTCCTCCTGGACGCCGACGGCGTACGCGCCGATCGGAGCCTCCACCTCGGTGGCGTTCGAGCCGTCGACCCCCTCGAGTTCCACGGTCGCACGCTCGTCGTCGCCGACCGCGGCGAGGAATTCGCCCTCGGTCCGCACCGGCTCGCCGTTCACGGCGGTGACGACGGTCGGGTCCTCCGCCACCGTGACGCCGAAGGGGTTGCCGCCGGCGGACCCGATCGCCTGTAGCTCCCGTTCGACGGTGACCTCGCGCTCCCCGTCGCCGTCGTCGACGAGCATCGAGACGTCCGCGTCGGCGTCCGAGAGCGCGGACTCGAACTCGGCGGCGTCCGCGACCGGCTCGCCGGCGACCTCAACGATCCGGTCGCCCCGCGTCAGGTCGGCAGCCGCGGCCGGCGATCCGGGGTTCACCTCGCCGACCGCGTAGCCGGGCGCGACGCCCATCGCGCCGACGACCGGACCGAAGAGCAGCGCGAAGACGACGACCGTGAGGACGACGTTCGCGGTGACGCCGGCGGCGAACATCCGGGCGCGCGCGCCGCGGGACGCCTCCCGGGTCGCCTCCTCGTCCGGCTCGACGAACGCGCCGACGGGGAGGACCGCGAGGAAGACGAGCCCCATCGAGTCGATCTCGATGTCCTCGACCCGACAGAGCAGTCCGTGTGCCCCCTCGTGGACGACCATGGCGATCGCGAGCCCGCCGACGATCTCGGGCGCGACCGACAGCGGGAGGAAGTCGTTGACGCCGGGGATGATGAGGAAGTTCTGCGGCTGCTGGATCGCCGACGGCTGCGTGGCCGACAGCGCGGAGAGCCCCGAGGAGACGATGAGGACGAACGAGCCGACCATCGCGACGAGCGCGCCGCCGAGCCCGAGGTTCGCGACCGCGCGCCAGAACCGCCGCGGTCGGGCCAGTCGCTCGAGGAACATCCGCCCGCGACGGGTGTGGAGGGTCGTGAGCGGGCCGGAGACCCGCACGGAGTCCGGGAGGATCCCCCGGTTCCGGAGCCACGTCATGGCCGCCGTGTACGCGAGGACCCCCGTCAGGACCCACAGCACCGTGTTCATGTCGAACCCGTCAGAGTCGGCCGGGTGTAAGGCGTTCGGTTCGGTGAATCCGGCTCGACTGACGAGCCGAGGGCGATCGGTGTCGGTCCGTGCGGGCTCGACTCGCGAACTAAAACCCCAAGTACCCCCCCGACCAACGTCCGGCCATGATCGCGCTCATCGACTTCGTCTCCCGGCTGGTCGGCGACGTCGGCCGGTTCGTCGACATCTTCGCGAACGACCTGATCCTCGGCGCAGGCGACCCGCTCTCGGCGCTTCTCGTCGTCGTCGGACAGGTATTGATCGTCGCCTCCGTGGCCGCGTTCGGCTACGCGGCGGTCGGCGCGCTCCTCGGCGAGATCGGCGTGAAACTCCCGTCGCTCGGCGGCCGCGGGCGGAGCGAGTAGACGTCGGGAAGCGTCCGGATCGCCGAGACCGGGCGATCCGCTGGCGTCGAATCGGTCCGTTTTCGACGTCCGGTCCGTTTTTGACGTCCGGTCCGTTTTCGACTGCTCCGCGATCAGTCGTCGCTCGAGGTCGACTGCGGTTCCGCCCGTTTCGTCGTCTCCCCCTCCGCCGCCGCGATCTTCGTCTCCGGTTCCGTCGTCTCCCCCTCCGCCGCCGCGATCTTCGTCTCCGGTTCCGTCGTCTCCGTGGGCACCGTGAACTCGTCGAGCGTCGCCAGCAGTTCGGCGGACCGATCGGCGAGTGCGTGGACGTGTCGGGTCACTTCCGAGACCGTCGCCGTCTGTTCCTCGGCCGCAGCCGCGACGGTTTCTGCCTCCGTCGCGGTCTGCCCGCTGACCGCCGCGATGTCGTCGACCATGTCCACGACCTCCTGTGTCGTCCGAGCCTGGTCGTCGGTCGCGTCGCTTATCTCCTGGACCGTCTCGTCGACCGTCGTCACGCCCTCGACGACCTCCTCGAACTCGCGGAGGGTGGACTCGATCGTGTCGACGCTTTCCGCCACCTGCGACTCCATCGCCTCCACGTCGCCGGCGGCCTCCTCGGAGGCCGCCTGGACCTCCTCGATCCGCCCGGAGATCTCGGCCGCCTCCCCGCGGGTCTCCTCCGCGAGCGACTTTACCTCGTCGGCGACGACCGCGAACCCGTTCCCGGAGCCGTTCGCCCGCGCGGCCTCGATCGAGGCGTTGAGCGCGAGCAGGTTCGTCTCCTCCGCGATCCCGTCTATCACGGAGGCTATCTCGTCGATCTCGCCGACCCGGTCGACGAGGTCCGCCACCGCGGCGGACACCGCCGCGATCCGCGTCTCGAGCGTCTCCAGCTCCGCGATCGCCTCCGCGGCCTCCTCTCGGCCCGCGCGCCCGCGGTCGGCCGCGCCGCGGGCGGTTTCGGCGGCGTCGTCCGCCGACGCCGCGATCTCCTCGACGGTCGCCGACAGCGTGCTCATCTCGCCGGAGACCGCCTCCAACTGGTCGGTCTGGGCGGCCGCGCCGTCCGATATCTCCTGGACCGAGCGGGCGACCTCCTCGCTCGCGCGGTCTACCTCGTCCATGCTCGCCCGGACGTCGTCGCTCGCGGCCGCGACGTCGCCGGTGAACGACTGGACGTCGCCGACGGTCCCGCCGAGCGTGGCGACGAGCCGGTTGTAGTTCCCGACGAGCTCGGCGTAGCGCTGCCGGTCGGTCGCCAGCGCGTCGGCGTCGATCGTCGCCGTGAGGTCTCCGTCCTGTGCGCGCTCCGCGGCATCTCCGAAGGCGTCGACGAGCGACTCGAGCTCCGTCGTGTACGCCTCGAGGTTCGCTGCCATCTCCGAGAGCGACTCGCCGAAGGAGCCGGGAACCTCCTCCTCGAGCGCGGGGTCGTCGAACGCCTGAGCGGCGAGCGCCTCCGCCTGCGACGACACGGTTCCGAGGTAGCGCTGGACCTCGGTGAAGGAGTTCACGAGGCTGCCGATCTCGTCGGGCTGATCGCTGCCGGCGAGCGCGGTGCCGGCGTCTCCGATAGTTCCGGCTCCCGCCTCACCTCCGCCACCGCCGACGTCCCCGGCCGCTATCGCGTCCGCGCCGGTCTCCAGCTCTCGGAGCGGAGCGACGAAGTCGCGTCGCACGATGAGGAGGGTGTTGTAGATCGCCACGATCGCGCCGAGGAACAGGGCTCCCGAGACGACGTACGAGAGCGGGCCGGCGAACAGGAACGGCGTGAGGAAGATCGCGACGGTGACGAGGAACTGGATCCCGACCGCGGTGACGATCTTCCGCTCCATCGACTTCGAGATCCCCAGCCGGTCCATCGTTCCCCAGAGGAGCGACTCGTACCGGTCCCGGATCCCGGCGCGTCGCTGTCGTGCGGTCGACATACGGGACGTTCGACGGAACCGGGTAATGAACCTCACCCCGAGGTTATCAGGCTCGATTCTCGATTTTCGAACCGTGAGAATCCGGCGGGGTCAAAACGGGCCGCCGACGGCGTCTGCGGCGAGGTCGACGCCGGCCTCGAGGTCCGGGCCGAGCGGCGACCCGACGACCAGTCCGTCCGCGTGTTCTGCCACCGCGCTCGCACGATCGTGGACGGTTTCGGGCGTCCCCGCCATACAGAACGCGTCGATCATCTCGGGGGTCACCCGCTCGAAGGCGGCGGAGAAGTCGCCGGCGGAGACGTGCTCGCCGATCGCCGCGGCGGCGTCGCGGTCGATCCCGTGGCGCTTCAGGACGGGCGGGGCCGCGCCGCCGGCGATGAACGCGACCGGGGGACGGGCCGCCTCGCGGGCCGCCTCGCCGTCCTCGGCGACCGAGACGGCGGCGTAGGCGATCAGATCGAAGTCGCCCCGCGAGTCGGGCCGGTCGGAGAGCCCGTCGTCGACCTGCTCGCGGGCCCACGCGAGGTCCTTCGGGTGCGAGCCGTTGTACAGCAGGCCGTCGGCGTGTTTCGCCGCCATCCGACACATGTGCGGCCCCTCGCCGCCGACGTGGACCGGAATCGACGCGCCCTGCGGGGGCTCGTAGTTGAGTCCCGCCTCGCTGGCGTCGAAGGTCCCCTCGTGGTCGACGCGCTCGCCGGCCCATAATTTTTGAGCGGTCTTGAACGCCTCCAGGACGGAGCGGAGCCCGCGCTCGTCCTCGAGGCCGAGGTTCCGCAGCGTCGAGGGGTCGCCGGGTCCGATCCCGAAGACGGCGCGCCCATCTGACAGTTCGTCGAGGGTGGCGACCTGCGAGGCGAGCGTCACGGGATGGGTCTCGTAGGGGTTGGCGACGCCGGGGCCGAGCCGGACTGACTCCGTGGCGGTCGCGAGCCGCGAGAGGACCGCCCACGGGTCGCGGTTGTTGTAGTGACACGTCGAGTAGACGGCGTCGTAGCCGGCGTCCTCGGCGCGGACGCCGAGGTCGACGATGCGGTTCGGGTCGTGTTCGGGGGTGAGTTCGATGCCGAGCATTGGTGGTGTCGCGTGGCTACGCCTCGTAGTTCCAGTCGCGCAGTGCCTGCCGGACGAAGTCGCCCTCGACCTCGCGGAAGTGACTGTCCGAGCCGTCGTGGTCGCCGAACGCCCAGTCGCGGACGACGATCACGGGGGTGCCGCCGTCGCCCTCGCCGGCCACGAGGTTGGCGGCCGACGCGAGCTCGTCGATCACGTTCTGGACGGTGACGCCCATCTCGCGGCCGTCGCGGTCGTGCTCGCCGCGCCAGTCGCGGCTCGCCGGCATGCCGTCCCAGCCGATCGCGACCCCGCGCTGGCCGTGGCGGAACGGTCGGCCGCAGGTGTCGGTGACGATCACGCGGTCGGCCGCGAGCCCCTCGCGTATCCGCGCCGCGCTCTCGGAGGGACGCTCCGGGAGCAACAGCAGGTCGCCGCCGGGGACGTTCGACCGGTCGATGCCCGCGTTGACGCCGACGTGGCCGAAGCGGGTCGCCGTGAGCAGGAACGGGGCCTCCATGATCAGCTCCGTCGACTCCTCGAGGACGGCCTGCGCGAACCGGGGGTCCTTCTCCTCGCCGGATATCTCGGAGAGCCGGTCCGCGATCTCTCGGGCCCGCGGGCTCGCCAGGAAGTCGTCGAGGTCGAAGGTGCGCCCCTCGGCCTTGGAGACGACGGTGCTGGCCACGACGACGACGTCGTCCTCGCGGAGGTCGACGCGCTCGTCGACCATGGCCGCGAGGTCGTCTCCCTTCCGGATCTCCGGGAGGTCCGGGACGGCGAACAGCTCCATACGCCATCCTGCGCGTCGGCGAAGAAAAACCCCGCCGGTACCGGGGGCGCTTGACGGTACCCAGTGAACCGGATCCGGCGACAGAAGAACATACAAACAGACGCGGTGGCGTGCGCCGGCGAGCACCGCGAAGCGGTGCGAGCCGCCCGCACGAGGGAGTCGACTGGCCGGAGCGAAGCGGAGGACAGTCGACGAGGCTGGGGAGGCGTGAGGTGCGGGGCGGTGCTGTGCGGGGCGGTGCTGTGCGGGGTGGGACTCGAAGGGGCAGCCGTGAGGCGGGCGCAGGCGACGCAAGCACTGGAGAGAGTGAGCGAAGCGAACGACCGAAGCGCACAGCGAGCGTGCGCCCGCCTCACGGCTGGGGCTTTGGAGATCGTCACCGCGCTAGCACTCGTGTACAGCCGAGCGGTTGGGGCTTTAGACGTGTCTCTCACCCTCGTCTCCCTCTCGAGATGTGACCGTGCTCTCCCGCTCCGCACACCTTATAAACGACTCCGCCGATCTCGTACTTGTGGACCTCCACGTCCGGTACGAGGGTGACGACGACCCCGACAAGTGTACGGCCCGGAAGCTCGCGCGCTTCGATCTCGCGGAACTCCATCGATCGGACCGTTCCACCCCGTACGGGGTCGTCCTCAACCCGCACGCCGAGCGGGCGCTCTCGCCGGCGGACGCCGACCTCGCCCGCGAGGAGGCGCTCGTCGCGCTCGACTGCTCGTGGGAGTCGGCGGGCGAGAAGCAGTTCACCCTACCGGGCGAGCACCGCGCGCTCCCGTACCTCGTCGCCGGAAACCCCGTGAACTTCGGCCGGCCGATGCGGCTCACGACCGTCGAGGCGTTCGCGGCCGCGCTCTCGATCCTCGGCGAACCGGATCACGCCGAGCGGGTCATGGCGAAGTTCACGTGGGGTGAGACGTTCCTCGAACTCAACGAGGAACCCCTCCGGCGGTACGCCGACTGCGAGGACTCAAGCGAGGTCGTCGCGATCCAACAGGAGTACCTCGACCGGGAGTGAGACGGTAGAGTATTCGACGTCGCTCGACGGGACGAAGCGAGAGACGTGGGTACGAGGGGGCATCTCCGAAGCCCCCGCCTCCCGGCTGCCCCTTTGCGTCCCACCCCTCTCGACCGCCCCGCATCCGCACCTCACGCCACCGCATGAATCAATTCTCGAAAGATCCGACGGAGCACCGTTCCGGACTTCACTCCCCGAGGACGCCGCCGATCGCGCCCGCGAGCGCGGAGTCGATCGCGAACAGGAACGTGAGGAAGAGCCCGACGACGAGAACGCCAGCGCCGCCGAGCAGTCCGCCGAGCGGGCCGCCGGCGAGCCCGACGAGGCCCCCGAACGCCGCGAGCAGCAGCGTGACCACGATCCCGCTCACGGAGCCGGCGAGCAGGCCGTGCCACGTGCCGGAGAGCAGGCCGCCGCCGGCGACGTAGCCCGCGACGAAGCCGCCGATCAGTCCCGCACCCACGTGCCCGACCACGGGCGCGAACGTCGCCAGCAACCCGGCGATCACCATGACGACGAACCCGTAGCCGACCGCGCGCCAATCGGTCATGTCCGACGATAGCCGACCGACGAATAAATACTCGCGGTCGCCGTGCCTAATTTATTAAAACATCACCGATAATTGTGAACTACTTATAAATAAATGGCGTAGGATGGCAGGTGGATTAATAACCGTCGGTCGGTTAGGCGTCACCAATGAACGAACGAAACGGGACGGCCGGCTCCGAGGGCGACGAGCCCGAAGCCGACGCCGCCGGCGCCACCGGTTCCGACGCCACCGGCGCCGAACTCCGACTCACCGTCCCCGACATGGACTGTGCGTCCTGTGCGGGGAAAGTCGAGGGGGCGCTCGACCGCGCGGGCGTCCTCGCGGTCGACACGCGGCCGACCACCGGGGTCGTGGTCGTAACCCACGACCCGGCGGTCCTCGACGCCGACGCGATCGTCGCGGCGGTCGAGGGCGCGGGCTACGCCGTCGCCGACGCGGACGCCGACGCGGTCGCCGACGACCTGTGGCGGAGTCCCCGTGCGATCGCGACCGCGATCGGCGGCGTCTTCCTCGCGGTCGGGCTCGTCCTCGAGTGGCTCCTCCCCGGAGTGAACCCCGTCTTCGCGACGGTCGGCGAGGGCGTCGGCGTCGTCGGCCCGTGGGAGGCCTCCGGCGCGTCGATCGCGTACCTGCTCGGGATCGCGGCCGCGGCCCCGCCGATCCTCCGGAACGGCTACTACTCGCTGCGAGGACTGAGCCTCGACATCGACCTCCTGATGTCGATCGGGGTGGTCGCGGCGCTGCTCATCGACCTCCCGTTCGAGGCGGCGACGCTGGCGGTGCTGTTCTCGACCGCGGAGCTGTTGGAGCGCTTCTCGATCGACCGCGCGCGCACCTCGTTGCGCGAGCTGATGGAGCTCTCGCCCGACGAGGCGGTCGTGATCCGGAACGGCGCGGAGGAGACCGTGCCGACCGCGGCGGTCGCGGTCGGCGAGCGACTCGCCGTCCGGCCCGGCGAGCGCGTCCCCCTCGACGGGGTCGTCCGCGAGGGATCGGGAGCCGTCGACGAGTCACCGATCACGGGCGAGTCGGTACCCGCGGAGAAGGAGCCGGGCGACGAGGTGTACGCCGGCTCGATCAACGAGGCGGGCTACCTCGAGGTCGAGGCGACCGTGCCCGCCGAGGAGTCCACCATCGCGAAGGTGGTCGAACTCGTCGAGGCCGCGGACGGCGAGGAGACCCGCGCCGAGAGGTTCGTCGACCGGTTCGCGGGCGTCTACACCCCGCTCGTCGTGACCGCCGCGATCGCGACGATCGTCCTCGGCACCGTCTTCGTCGGCGGCCCCGCCGAGACGTGGTTCGTCCGCGGGCTCACCCTGCTCGTGATCGCGTGTCCGTGCGCGTTCGTCATCTCGACGCCCGTCAGCGTCGTTTCGGGGGTCACCGCCGCCGCGCGCAACGGCGTCCTGATCAAGGGCGGCGAACACCTGGAGGCCGCGGGCGACGTCGACGCCGTCGCCGTCGACAAGACGGGGACGCTCACGACCGGCGACCTCGCGGTCACCGACGCCGTCCCGCTCGGCGGGACCGACACCGACGACCTCCTCGCGCGTGCGACCGCTCTGGAGCGACGGAGCGAACACCCCGTCGCGGAGGCGATCGTGGCGTACGGCGAGGAGCGCGACGAGATCGACGCCGAGAGAGACGACGCCGACCGAGATGTGACCGGTTTCGAGGCGCTCGCCGGGAAGGGCGTTCGAGCCGAGATCGACGGAGTGGCCCACTACGCCGGCAATCCGTCGCTGTTCGAGGACCTCGGCTTCGATCTGGGTCACGCCCACGTCAGGACCGACGGCGGGGTCCTCGAGAGGGTTGCGGAGACGAGCGATACCGACGGGATCGACGAGCCCGAGCCCTGCGAGCACGGGGAGTACCTCGATCTCGCCGGCGAGACGATCCCGCGGCTCCAGGCCGCGGGCAAGACGGTCGTCCTCGTCGGCACCGAGGAGCGGCTGGAGGGCGTCATCGCGGTCGCCGACACCGTCCGACCGGAGGCGGCGTGGGCGGTCGACCGGCTCCACGCGCTCGGGATCGAGCGCGTCGTGATGCTCACCGGCGACAACGAGCGGACCGCCCGCGCGATCGGCGAGGCGGTCGGCGTCGACGAGGTTCGCGCCGAACTGCTCCCGGAGGAGAAAGTCGATGCGGTCCGCGAGATCGGCGCGGAGAGCGACGGCGGGGTCGCGATGGTCGGCGACGGGATCAACGACGCCCCCGCGCTGGCGGCCGCCGACGTCGGGATCGCGATGGGCGCGGCCGGCACCGACACCGCCCTCGAGACCGCGGACGTGGCGCTCATGGCCGACGACCTGACCCGGCTCCCGTACGTGATCGACCTCTCGGTGCGCGCCGGGCGGACGATCCGGACGAACATCGGCGCGTCACTGGCCGTGAAGGCGCTGCTCGCCGCGGGCGCGCCGTTCGGCTACGTCACCGTCGCGATGGCGGTCATCGTCGGCGACATGGGGATGAGCCTCGGCGTCACCGGCAACGCGCTCCGGCTCGGGAACGTCGAGCCG
This sequence comes from Halorubrum cibi, assembly GCF_900182635.1. Taxonomy (GTDB): domain Archaea; phylum Halobacteriota; class Halobacteria; order Halobacteriales; family Haloferacaceae; genus Halorubrum; species Halorubrum cibi. The sequence goes on from NZ_FXTD01000002.1 coordinate 257,069, forward strand.
GCGGAGCCGCCAGAGGCGACCGCGCCCGCCGAGACGGTCGAATAGCCGTCGCCGGCCCGTCCGGCGGTCAGGTTTAACAGCGCGCCACGTCTACCGAGACCCGAGATGCCCTCCGAGAGCGGTTCCGCCGGGGAGTCGGTCGAGACGGTCGAGTCGGCCGAATCGACCGACACGGCGGACGCGACCGACGCGGTCGTCGAGTCGACCAGTGGTGCGGACTCCCGGACGACGACCGAACCGGATCCGGTATCCGACCCGATCGAGTGGGGACCGGTACGACACGATCGGCTCCGGTCGGTCGCGCTCGGCGTGAGTCTCGTCGTCGCGGTCGGAATCCTCCTCGTCGCCGGGATCGTCGCCGTCGGCGTGACGGAGGCGGTCTGGACCGCGGCGACCGGCGGCGGGTTCGGCGGGGGAAGCGATCTGTGGGTGCTCGCGGTGCTCCTCCTCGTCGGCGGCCCGTTCTCGCTTCTCTACCTGCTGATCGCCTACGACCAGTCGACTGAAGAGGCTCGATCGAAGGTCCGGTCGGCGGTCGGCGACTACTCGCTCTCGCGGGAGTCGATCCGGCCCGCGTGGGTGCTCGCGGGTGCGGTCCCGTTCGGCGCGCTCTGGGTGTGGGGACCCTCGCCGGCCGAGATCGGGCTGTTCTACCTCTTTCCCCTGATCTGGTTCCTGCCGACCCTCGCCGGGTCGAAGGGAACGTCGGTCCGACTCGATCCCGCAGAGCGCGTCGTCGAGCGGACGGACCACACGCACGATCGGACCCGGTCCGACGACCTCGAATCCGTGGTCCGGACCCGCCGGATCGACCTGCCGTGGACGACGCTGTTCCTGTTGGCGTACCGGGGGAATGCCTGGTATCGGTCGACACCGTGGCTGTTCGTCCCGAGGGAGCGGGCCGACGCGGTCGAGGACGCACTCGACGGCGTTCTCGCCCGCTCTCCGGGCCCCGATCGGGCGAGTGTGCCCGAGCGGGTCACACTCGCGATCCTCGGGAGCAGCTCGCTCGTCGTCGGGCTGGCGATGTCGATCGCCGGCGCGGACGGCGGTGGGATCGCGTTGGGTCTGCTCTCCGCGCCGTTCACCCTGCTGTTCTTGGCGCTCGCGGCGCGGCTGTGACCCGTCGACGGAACAGGGACGACGACGCGGGAGATCACCCTCACCGGACGACTCAAATAGCCGCACACCGTACCGAAACCATGGATCGCAAGCGGTTGGAACGGACGTTGGCCGAGGAGTTCGGGGGGACTCCCGCAGAGCGGCGCGTGATCGCCCGGGCCGCCAACGACCTCGCCGACGCCGGGAAGCCCTCCACCGATCGCGGACACGCGCTGAGCGTCCCCGGCGTGATCCGGCACCTCTCGGACGCGCCCGAGGGCTCCTCGCTCGTCGAACGCTGGAACTGGTGGATGGGCGCGCTGGAGGCGGCTTACGGCGGCTACGACTACTTCACCGTCCGGTTCGTCGAGGACGACGAGGAGGCCGGACTCCGGCGATAGCGGGCGCGAAAAGTGACGCGGCGTCTCCGGTCGCCGACTTCAGAGCGGAGACGGAGTCACGACATCGGGTCTTGATCCGCGCGTCGTTCGCTGGATTTCCCCAGCCAGTGACAGGCGATCGCGTGCTCGTCGGAGGACTCCCCGTCGGTGGATATCGCCTCGACGCGTTCCGGTGGAGCGACGGTACCCGATTCGCCCGCGACCGCCCGGAGTTCGGGTTCCGTGTCGGCACACTCGTCCCCGAGATACTCCGGACAACGGGTGCGGAACCGACACCCGGACGGCGGGTCGATCGGACTCGGCGGGTTCCCCTCCAACAGCGACTCGTGGCGTTTCCGTTTTCCGTCCACTCGAGGGATCGAGTGGAGGAGCGCCCGGGTGTACGGGTGTTGGGGGTTCCCGAAGATGTCCTCCTTCCGCCCCTGCTCGACGATCTTTCCCAGGTACATCACGGCGACACGGTCGCTGATGTGTTTGACGACGCTGAGGTCGTGCGCGATGAACACGTACGAGAGACCGTACTTGTCCTGGAGCGCTTCATCAGGTTGATGATCTGCGCTTGAACGCTCACGTCCAGCGCTGAGACGGGCTCGTCGGCGATGATCAGATCCGGTTCGACCGCGAGCGCCTGCGCGATGACGACGCGCTGGCGCATTCCGCCCGAGAGCTGGTGGGGATACTCCGTCGCCCGCTGTTCGGGCTCGGGGATCCCGACGGTCTCTAAGAGCTCGATCGCGCGCTGCCAGGAACGGCTCTCCGTCGAGGTGCCGGTGACGTACTTCCGGCGCATCTCGCTCCAGAATCCGGCCCGCTCGCCGGTGTCGCCGTGGTGGCGGACGACCTCGGCGATCTGCTCGCCGATCGTCATCACCGGGTTCAGACTCGTCATCGGGTCTTGGAAGATCATGCTGATCTCCCCGCCGCGGACCGAGCGCATCTCGGACTCGCTCAACGAGAGCAGGTCGGTGCCGTCGAACCGCACCTCGTCCGCCTCGACCGTTCCGGCGTCGTCGAGGAGTCGCATCACCGACAACGCCGTGACGCTCTTTCCGGAGCCGGACTCGCCCACGACGCCGAACACCTCTCCCTCCTCGATGCTGAAGGAGACGTCGTCGACGGCGGTGAGCCGTCCCTGCCCGGTCTCGAAGGACGTCGTGAGTCCGCGCACGTCCAACAGCGACTGGTTCATTCGCTATCCACCTCCCTGACGTCGAATGCGTCCCGCAACGCGTCTCCGAAGAGGTTTATGCCAAGTACAGTTATCATGATTAGAAGTCCAAGGAGTATCGAGATCCACCACGCCGTCGTGATGAAGTCACGACCCTGGCCCAACAGCGCACCCCACGTCGGCGTCGACGGTTTCACGCCGAGTCCGAGGAACGAGAGCGTCGCTTCCGCCAGCATGGCGCGAGCCACGAGCACGGTGAACTGGACGATGATCGGGGCGACGGTGTTCGGGAACACCTCCTCGAAGATGATCTCGGAGTTTCCGAGTCCGATGCTCTCCGCGGCGAGCACGTACTCCTCCTCGCGGATGGAGAGGACCTCACCGCGGGTGATCCGCGCGAAGTCGTCGATGTACGCGAACCCGACCGCGATGATGACGTTCCAGACTCCCTGTCCGAAGATCGCGACGAGCATGATGGCGATGAGCAGCCACGGGAACGCCCACATGACGTCGACGCTCCGCATCAGGAGGTCGTCGATCCAGCCGCCGTAGAACCCGGCGACCAGTCCGAGGAGGACGCCGGTGACCGCGCCGAACAGGACGGCACCCAATCCGACGCCGAGGCTGATCCGCGCGCCGTACATCAACCGGGACAGCAGGTCCCGGCCGAACGAGTCGGTCCCGAGGGGCGTCTCGCTCGAGAGCGCGGGCGCCTGAAGCGGAGTGAAGTCCTGTGCCATCGGGTCGTACGGCGCCAGCTCCGGCGCGAAGATCGCCGCGATGACGAACAGCGTGACGATCACCACGCCGATCTTGGCCTTCAGGTCCCGGTTGACCGTGTCGATGAACTGTTCGATGAGGTCGGTTCGAATACCGAACACGCGACCGCCATCGGTGTCGAAACGGCTCGACATCGTTACTCATCACCGCCGTACTTGATTCGTGGGTTGATCATCGTATACAGGAGGTCGACGACGATGTTCGCGAGAACGAACACGAAGGAGATAATCAGCACCGTACCCTGGATCAGCGGGAAGTCCCGCCGGTTGATCGATCCGATGAGGAGGCGGCCGAGCCCGCGGATCCCGAAGACGATCTCGACGGCGACGACGCCGCCGAGGACGACAGCGAGGAAGATGCCCGCGAGCGTGACGACCGGGCTCAACGCGTTCTGTAGCTCGTGTTTGAACAGCACGAGGTTCGAGGTGAGCCCCTTCGCGCGCGCGGTCCGCATGTAGTCCTCGTTGAGCACTTCGAGCATCGACGAGCGCATCATCCGCATCAAGATCCCGCCGTACGGGAAGCCGACGGCGAACGCGGGTAGGATGATCGATCTGAACCAGGGACTGATTCCCTCCTCGATCGGCGTGTATCCGAAGGTCGGTATGGGATCGACGTTCACGCCGATCACGAGGATCAGGACGATGCCGATCCAGAACGCGGGCATGCTGATCCCGAAGAACGCGATCGTCGTCGACACGTAGTCCTCTATCTCGTAGCGCTTGACCGAGCTGAGGATCCCCGTCGGGATCGCTATCATGAGCGCGATCGCCATGCCGAGTGCCGCGATGCTGAGCGTCGGTCCCGCGACCTGGCTGAGAGAACCGAGAACGGGCTCTCCCGTCCGGATAGACTCGCCGAAGTTACCCGTGAGGAGTCGTCGAAGCCACTGGAAGTACTGGACGTACAGCGGCTGATTCAGTCCCAACTCCTGTCGAAGCGCTTCGAGAGCCGCCGGATCCGCGTCGCCGCCGAGCATCAGCCGGGCCGGATCGCCCGGGACCGATCGGACCGCGAAGAACACCACCGTGACGACGAAGAACATGACGAACACGGAGTGTATCAACCGCTTGAGCAGGTATTGTTTCAACCCCACGAGCGGTCACCTCCCTCGATGTCCTCCGATTCGTTTCGAGTCACGGTAGGGACGTCTGCGGGCGTCACGGGTGGTGCGCTACTCATCCATCCAGCGAGGCGTAATGGAAGTTACTCAGCCCTCCCTGGGTTCCCACTCCCGAGACGCCCTCACCGAGCGCCTTCGGGTTCAGCGGGAACACCGTCGTGATGAACACGGCGTCCTCGATGAACTTCTCGTTGACGTCCTGATACACCTCCGCGCGTCCCTCGAGGTCCGGCGTCGCGTTCGCCTCGTTGAGCAGTTCGCTGTACTCCTCGTTGAAGTAGAGTCCACGCTGCCAGGCGCCCTCCGTCGTCTCCTCGTTCGGGTAGCCGAACTGTTTGAAATCGGACATCCACGGGTCGACGTCCGACGCGCCGCCGTACGCCGTCAGGAGCTGCTCGTACCGGTAGGTGTTGTCCCAGTAGGACGACTGCTGTTGGATGTCGAGTTCGATCTCGATGCCGACCTCGCTGAGCTGTTCCTGAACGACCGTGAGTTCACGCTGGTCTTCCGGAAGCGCCAGGATCGTCGCTTCGAACCGCGGATCGCCGGTGTAGCCGGCGTCATCGAGGAGTTCCTCGGCGCGTTCGGGATCGTAATAGAACCCCGGAGAGTGTGTGAGCCGATCGAACGAATCGGCGAAAACACTATCCGTGCTCGATCAGTCGGCTTCAGGGGATGACCGACCGACCGACCGACGACGACTTCGACCTGCTGGAGGCGACGGTCGCTGAGATACACGACGCCTTCGAGGCGGAGACGCTGACGGCCGAGGAACTGGCCGAGGCGTACCTCGACCGGATCGAAGAACACGCCGACGACCTCAACGCCGTCCTGACGGTGAACGAGGACGCGCTCGAACGCGCTCGAGAGTTGGATGACCGATTCGAGGCTGACGGGGCCGTCGGGCCGCTCCACGGGGTCCCGACGGCGATCAAGGACAACCACGACACGGCCGACATGCCGACGACGGCGGGATCGGAACTCTTCGCGGAGTTCGTCCCCGACGAGGACGCGTTCGTCGTCGAGCGGCTCCGGGAGGCCGGCGCGGTGATCCTCGCGAAGACGAACCTCCAGGAGCTCTCCTTCGGGGTCGACTCCGTGAGCTCGCTCGGCGGCGAGACGCGGAACCCCTACGCGCTCGACCGGCGGCCCTCGGGCTCGAGCGGCGGGACCGCCGCGGCGATCGCGAGCAACCTCGCGGCGGTGGGCACCGGGACTGACACCTGTTCGTCGGTGCGTTCGCCGCCGGCGTTCACGAGCCTCGTCGGGCTCCGACCCACGCGGGGGTTGGTGAGCCGCACCGGGATCGTTCCGCTGTCGGCGACGCAGGACACCGCGGGACCGATCACCCGAACGGTCGCCGACGCGGCGCGGACGCTCGAGACGATGGTCGGGTACGACCCGGCCGATCCGGTCACCGCACTCGGCGTCGGCGAGGTGCCGGAGGAGGGGTACGCGGCGCACCTCGACGCGGAGGGGTTGGAGGGCGCGCGGATCGGCGTCGCGCGCGACCTCTTCGAGGTGTCCGATCCGGGAAACCCGGCGGCGGACACCGCCGAGGCGATCGAGACCGTGATCGAGTCCGCGATGGGAGAACTCGAGGCGGCGGGCGCGACCCTCGTCGACCCCGTCGAGGTCGTCGACGGCGAGTTCCTCGACTCCGCGCGGGTCGTCGGCAAGGAGTTCGAGCGCGACTACGACGCGTACCTCGCGGCGCGCGACGGGACGCCCGTCGACTCGCTGCGGGAGCTGGCCGAGAGCGGGACGATGGCCCCGAGCGTCGAGGAGCGCGTGCTGGACGGGGGGATCCTCGGCGTGGCCGAGGGGGTGGACGACGACCTCGAGTACCAGCGGGCGCTCGCGCGGCGCGAGACGATCCGGACCGAGACGGTGAACCGGCTGGTCGCCGAGGACCTCGACGCGCTGTTGTACCCGCCCTCGATGGCGCTGCCGGTCGAGATGCCCGACCACCAGCCCTTCTCGGAGATGCGCTGTGAGCTCTCGGCACACACTGGGCTCCCCTCGATCGTGTTGCCCGCCGGGTTCGCCGCCGCCGACGGCGAGGAGCTCCCGGTCGGGTTCGAACTCCTCGGCCGGCCGTTCGCCGAACCCCGGCTCCTCGAGCTCGGGTACGCCTACGAGCGGGCGGCCGAACCCCGCTGGCCGCCGGAGCGGTTCGCGTAGGCGGCTAGGCGACCCGACCGTCGAACCGGTTTCCCGGCCGCGACCGTCCGAGAGCGCTTCACTTTCAGTTTCACTCCGCGGTTGGCTCGGTTATAGGGGCGTCGCGTGCGAACTCGGAGGTATGAGCGTGTCATCGGAGGATCGGCCGCGGTACGCGTCGCCGACGCGCGTGGACGTCACGGAGTGTCGAACCGACCGCATCGCCGACCGGATCCGGTCGAACCGGGTCGCCGGTGGCGAGGTCCACCTCGAGCGTCGCGGCGGCCGGACGTACCTCGTGGCGACGCCGACGGACGGGGAGTCAAAGCGGTCGCGGTAGGGGGCCGAAACGAGAGGGCGGAACCGAAACGGGAGATCGCGGGCGTCAGTCGTCAGCGGTGATCGGATCGCGGGCGTCGTCGCCGGACGAGAGGAGGCTCTCCAGCCCGACGCCGAGCGCCTCGTTCGTTCGTTCCACCGATTCCGACGCGGAGAGGTCCGTGGTCAGCGCGCGGATCGCGTCGACGTTCTCGGGGACCACGTCCGCCTCCTGGTGGACGTTCTCGAAGAGGTACAAGTCGCGTCCGGAGACGTTGATCGACTCCTCCCAGACGCAGTTCTCCCAGAGGTCACCGCGGGGGCGACCGCGGTCCATCGCGTACTCCTTCAGTTTTCCGGCCCCGTCGATGCCGGCCGCCTCGGGGATGGTGAAGATCCGGGATTCGTCGGCGAGCAGGTCGCGGACCGCCTCGGTGGTGGGAGCCTGGCGGAGCGTGACGTTGACGCTGTGGGTGTGCATCGCGGTCACCGGCACCTTCAACGCGGCGGTGTCGACGGCGACGCCCGGCAGGACGGTGTTCACGTCCGGACCGTGGTGAGAGGGGACCGTCGTCGGGTCGGGCACCACGTCGTTTATCGGGCCGCGGCCGGTCTCGCTCGGGTCGCCACCGCGTCGGACCAACGTGACGCGGGCCTTCTCGACCCCGTACGCTTCGTCCAGCGGCGCGAGCAGACGAGCGAGCCCCGTGGTGTTACACGAGACGACGCGCAGGGTGTCGGCCCCGCGAGCCGCCTCGAAACTCGTCCGGGCGTTGAAGGAGGCGTCGGCGACGTCGGCGTCCTCGCCGCCCTGGAAGATCGCGGGCGTGTCGTGTGCCGCGTAGACCGAGCGGTTCCGTGCGCCGATCCCGGAGGGCGTACAGTCGACGACGACGTCGACGGCCTCGAGGAGATCGGAGAGGGTGCCGGCGGTCTCGACGCCCGCGGCCTCGAACTCGGTCGCGCGGTCGGCGATCGCAGCGTAGAGGTCGTATCCGCGGCGGATCGCGGCCTCCGCCTCGTAGTTCGGTTTGGTCTTCGTGACGCCCACGAGTTCCATGTCGGGCTGGGCCGTGACCGCGTCCGCGACGCGTTTCCCGATCGTCCCGTAGCCGTTGACGCCCACGCGTATCATATCTTTACGTCCACCGTGTGGCGCTATAATTGTTTCGAGGTTTTTCTATAGAAATTAACTACGCCGTGAGTAACGACTCCGTTAATTCGGGACGACGAAGCAATACAACCTTGTTACGTAATCGAGTAATAATAGAGTAATCGCCGCGGTCGTTCTCGACCCGGATGACAAGGACTAACGCCCGCGCCGACTCATGACGGGACATGAGCGAACACCTCGCGGAGGCGGCTCGAACCGCCATCGGACAGTGTCTGAACGTCGGCGCGGACGAGTCGGTCGTCGTCGTCACCGACGACGAGCGCGAGCCGATCGGCGAGGCGCTGTACGCGGCCGCGACCGCGGCGACCGACGACGCGACGCTGCTTCGGTACCCGCCGAGCGAGCAGCACGGGACCGAGCCCCCCGCCCCCGTCGCCGCCGCGATGCGCGAAAGCGACGTCTTCTGTGCGCCGACGACGAAGAGCCTGAGCCACACCCGCGCCCGCGGGGCGGCCTGCGAGGCCGGCTCCCGCGGCGCGACGCTTCCGGGGATCACGGAGGGCGTGTTCGTCACCGGGCTCGACGCCGACTACGCCGCCATCGACGAGGCCTGCGACCGCGTGCTCGACGCGGTCGGCGACGCCGAGGAAGTCCGGGTCACGTCGCCGTCAGGGACCGACGTCACGTTCGGGCTCGGCGACCGCGAGTGGCATGCGGACACGGGGATGGTCCACGAGCCCGGCGACTTCTCGAACCTGCCGGCCGGCGAGGTGTTCATCGCGCCCGAGACCGCGACCGGCACCTACGTCGTCGACGGGACGATGATGCCCCACGGGCTGCTCGAGGAGGGCCAGGAACTCGCCTTCGAGGTCGAGGACGGACTGGTCACCGTCATCGAGGACGACGCGATCCGCGCCGACGTGGAGGCCGCCGCCGAGGAAGTCGGCGACGCCGCCTACAACCTCGCGGAACTCGGGATCGGCACCAACGTCGGCGTCGAGGCGCTGGTCGGCTCCGTCCTCCTCGACGAGAAGGCGGCCGGAACGGTCCACGTCGCCATCGGCGACGACGCCGGGATCGGCGGGGAGACCGACGCGCCGCTCCACCTCGACGGGATCATCAGGGACCCGACCGTCTACGCCGACGGCGAGGAGGTCGCGCTGCCGACCCCCTGAACGAGCGTCGTCGAGTTCATTCCACGGCCGCCAGCGCGACGCCCGCGACCCCGCGAACGCCGAGGACCTGGTGTCGCCACCCGTCGCCCGCGTCGACACACAGCGTCCCGGCGTCGGTGACCGCGATCGACACGCCGGGTCCGTACCCGAGCGCGACGGGTCGCTCCTCGACCGGAAGGTCCGTGACGCGCCAGGAATCGGCGTCCCAGCCGGCGTCGCCGGCGCTTCCGTCTTCACCGTCTCTCGTACCGTCGCGAACGAGGAGGTCGCCGTCGACCACCGCGAGGGCGTGGCCGTCCCCGTCGGCGGCGACGCCGGTCGCGTCCCCGTCGCTCGCCGACATCCAACCGTTCCCGAGCCAGTAGAGCCCGTCCGCGGTCGCGGCCAGCGGGACCCCCGCGCCCGCGACGTCGCGAGCGTCCTCGAGCCCGACGGACTCGAGCGTGAGAGCGTCGCTCCCGCGGTTCGGCGCCCCGACGACCCGGTGAACCCCGTCGCTCGCGGCGACCAGCGGCCCGTCGATCGCGCGCGGGTCGTTCACGTCACCGATCCGGGTCGCGTCGAGTCCCGCAGCCGCGTCGAGATCGGCGTCGGGGGCGCCGTCGAGGGCGATCCGGTGGATCTCCCCCTCCGCGTCGGCCGCGAGGAACGCCCCGTCGTGGACGCCGACCGCGACTGCGGAGCCGACTCCGGCGGGCGAGGGGGCGGAGCCGTCGCCGGCGCGGTCACCGTCCATCGAGGCGACGAGGAGGCCGTCCTCGGTCGCGACCGCGAGAACGTCGGCGGCGTCGGTCCGCGCGAGGACGGCGACGTCGCGGGCGGGGTCGCGGGTCGCCAGCTCGAACTCGCCGACCTTGTCGCCGGAGATCGCGACCCGGACGACGCCGGTTTCGGTCGCGACGTAGGCGTCCGTTCGGCCTGCGGAACCCGCGTACACGCGTTTCTCCTCGATCGAGATGTCGTCCTCGGCGGGTGCCATCGCGGGGGGCTTCTCGGCGGGGAACCATAAGCCGCGCGGAGGATCGGTTCGATGAACCGTCGTCGATCGGCGGCACTTCCGACGGTCATTTGCCCGACCGGGACGTACCCCCGCGAGTGCAATCGGTCGTCGCCGAATTCGCGGGGCTGTTCGCCGAAGTTCTGCCGCGGCTCGCGCGGATCGCCGCGTTCATCGCCGCCGGGGTGTTCGCCGCGAACGTCGCGGTCGCGTTCGGGCTGATCCGGTACGTGGCCGGGCTCTCGGGGTACCTCACGCGGCCCGCGAACCTCCCGGACGAGGTGGGAACCGCGATCCTCACGACCGCGGCGTCGACGACCGCGGGCTACGCCACGCTCGCGGAGTACCGCGAGTCGGGGCTGCTCGACGACCGCGCGACGCTCGTCGCCGTCGTCATCAACACGTTCTTCGGGTTCGTCCAGCACGTGTTCACCTACTACGTCCCCGTCCTGATCCCGATCCTCGGGGCGACCACGGGCGTCCTGTACGTCTCCGCGCGCGCCGGAATCGCGCTCGCGATCACGGTCACGGGCGTGCTCCTCGGAGGGGTCCTCGTCTCCGAGCGCAACGTGGACCGGTCGGCGCTCGCCGACGTCGACGCCGCCGGCCCCGACGAGGACGACCGACCGAGCCGCGAGCGCGTCCGCGAGGCCGCCGTGAAGTCGTGGTCGACGCTCCGGCGGATCGTCCCCCGGCTGGCGGTCGTGTACACGCTCGTGATCGCGTTCGTGGCCAACTACGACGTGGAGTCGCTGACGGCGGTCGCGGAGCCGATCACGGGGGCGCTCGGTCTGCCGAGCGCGGCGGTCCCCGTGATCGCGGTGTACACCCTCGACACGACCGCCGGCGCGGTCGCCATCCAGCCGCTGCTCGACGGGACGTTCACGCCGCGGACCGCGGTCGCGACCCTGCTCATCGGCGGCATTCTCTCCTTCGCCGTCTCGACGTTCCGGCGCTCGATCCCGTTCCAGTACGGGATCTGGGGGGCGTCGTTCGGGACGAAGGTGATCGCGGTCAACACGGCGTTGAAACTGGTCTTCATCTCGCTCACCGTCGCGCTGCTTCTCGTTCCGGCGTGGTGAGGCGGTGCGCCGCTGCCGTCGACGACGCCGACCCGCGGGTCACTCCCCCGCCGCGGCCGCCGCCGCGCCGTCCCGGATCCCGTCGCGGTAGCGAGCCACGATCGCGACCGTCGCGACCGCCGCGAGCACGGCGAAGACGCCGACGAGCGCGAACGTTCCGCGGTAGCCGCTCGACTCGATGAGGGCGCCGAAGAGGGGCGGTGCGACCGTGTTCCCGATCATGATCCCGATCGTCACGACCGCGAAGTTCCGGCCGATGTCGCCCCGCGACGACAGCAGGTCGGCGAGCTTGTCGCGGGCGGGCAGCCCGAGGCTGCCGAGGCTTCCGGCGAGCACGCCGATCCCGAGCGCGACGAGCGGCGGCGCGGCCATCGACGCCAGCGCGAAGACGGCGACGCCGACGAGCAGGTACGCGACCGCGAGGATCGGGCCCGGCCGAAACCGGTCGGCCAACACGCCGCCGGCGATGATCAGGGCCGCACCCGCGACGAACATCGCCGTGAGCGAGAGGCTCGCGATCCCGGAGGCGACGCCGTATCCCTCCTCCAAGAACACCACGAGGTACGAGGAGACGCCCCAGAACGCCGTCGAGGCGAGAAGCGCGATCACGCCGAGCCCGAGGATCGGCCGCGACGCGCCGAGAGCCCGGATCTCCTCTCGAACGCGGCCGACGCGGGACGTCGCCTCCGTTCGCGCGTCGTCGGCGTCGATGGCTCCGGTGTTCGGCCGCGTCACCTCGTCGCTCACGTGTCTGGCGAGCACGTAGCAGGCGATCGCTCCGTAAACCGCCCCGAACACGGCGATGAGCCCGAAGGCGTGTCGCCACGTCGCGCCCGGCAGCGCCGTGACGCCGAGGATGACCACGGGCGGCGCGGCGAACCCGATATTCCCGGCGAAGCCGTGGGCGCTGTAGGCCTTCCCGCGCAACTCGGCGCTGCTGGCGTCGGAAAGCAGCGGGAAGTGTGACGGGTGGTGACCGGCGATCCCCGCACCCAGTACCGCCTGCCCGACCAGGAGGACCTCGAAGGTGGGCGCGATCGCGAGGACCCCCGCGCCGAGCGCGCCGAGACCGAGACAGAGCGCGAGCGTGACCACGCGGTCGTAGTTGTCGGAGAGGTAGCCGTACGGAAGCTGTAAGGCGGTGTTGACGAACGCCTGGACGCCCATCGCGACCCCTAACGCGGCTAACCCCACGTCGAAGTCGGCGGCCAGCGTCCCCAGGATCGGCGGGAACAACACGAGATACAGGTGATTCACGACGTGCGACCCGCTCACGAGCCCGACCACGAGGGCGGTCTCACGCGGCACGGAATCGAACCCGAGGCGTTCGAACATCTATCGGTCCATCGCGAGATCCGGGGAAAACGGTACGTCAATCGGCCGGCGTTGCCGAGGAGTGGCCCCGTCGGCTACGGACCCCTCACTCGAGGTCGAAGCGGTCGAGCTTCATGACCTCGCTCCACGCGTCGGCGAAGTCCCGAACGAACTGCTCCTCACCGTCCTCGGCACCGTAGACCTCGGATACGGCGCGGAGACGGGAGTTCGACCCGAAGATCAGGTCGAGCCGGGTCGCGGTCCAGTCGACCTCGCCGGTCTCGGGGTCGCGAAGCTCGAAGACCTCCTCCTCCTCGTCGACGGGCACCCAGTCGCGGTCGAAGTCGAGCAGGTTGACGAAGAAGTCGTTCGTCAGCGTCTCCGGCTCGTCGGTGAACACGCCGCGGTCGGAGCCGTCGTAGTTCGCGTCGAGGACGCGCATGCCGCCGACGAGCGCCGTCAGCTCGGGGACGGACAGCTTCAGCAGCTCCGCTCTGTCGACCATCTCGTGTTCCGGCTCGTGAGGCAGGTCCTCGCCGAGGTAGTTGCGGACGGCGTCGACCTTCGGTTCGAGCACCTCGAAGGACTCCTCGTCCGTCTCCTCCTGCGTGGCGTCGACGCGCCCCGGCTCGAACGGGACGTCGACGTCGTGGCCGGCGGCCGCGGCGGCCTCCTCGACCGCGAGATTGCCGCCGAGGACGATCAGGTCGGCGAGCGACACCCGCACGTCGTCGTCGCGCGAGTCGTTGAACTCCGCCCGGATCTCCTCGTACGTCTCCAGTACGGATTCCAGCCCGTCGGGGTCGTTGACCTCCCAGCTCCGCTGGGGCTCGAGGCGGACCCGCGCACCGTTCGCGCCGCCGCGCTTGTCGCTGTGGCGGAACGTGGACGCGGACGCCCACGCGGTCTCGACCCGCTCGGAGACCGAGAGGTCGGAGTCGGCGATCAGGTCCTCGAGCTCGGCGACCTCCGCCTCGCCGACGACCTCGTAGTCGACGTCGGGAAGCGGGTCCTGCCAGAGCATCGTCTCGTCGGGGACCTCGGGGCCGAGGAACCGCTCCGGCGGACCCATGTCGCGGTGGATGAGCTTGTACCACGCCCGCGCGAACGACGCCTGGAACTCATCGGGGTCGTCACGGAACTCCTCCAAGACGGCCCGGAAGTCGTCGTCGTGTTTCAACGCGACGTCCGTCGTCAGCATCATCACGTCCTCCTTGTCCGCGGGGTCCTGAACGCCGGGGGCGGCGTCGTCGAGCTCGTCGTTCTTCGTGGTCCACTGCCACGCGCCGCCGGGACCCTTCTCCGGTTCCCACTCGTAGCTGAGCAGGTTGTTGACGTAGCTCAGGTCCCACGAAGTCGGCGTGGCGTTCCACGGCCCCTCGATCCCGCTGGTGATCGTGTCGGGACCTTTCCCCTCACCGAACTCGTTGTCCCACCCGAGTCCCTGGAGGTCGATCGGGGCGTCCTCGGGCTCCAGTCCGAGGTTGTCGCCGGAGTCGGCGCCGTGGACCTTCCCGAAGGTGTGGCCGCCGGCGATGAGCGCGACCGTCTCCTTGTCGTCCATCGCCATGTGGCTGAAGGTGTCGCGGATGTTCGCCGCGGACCCCTCGAGGTCCGGTTCGCCGTTCGGGCCCTCCGGGTTCACGTAGATCAGCCCCATGACGGTGTTCCCGAGGGCGTCGTCGAGGCGGCCGTCCTCCTCGAAGCGCTCCGCCGAGGTCGATTCCCACTCGTCCTCTGGACCCCAGTCGACGGCGTCGTCGGGCTTGAACTCGTCCTCGCGGCCGCCGGCGAAGCCGAACGTCTCGAAGCCCATCGACTCGAGGGCGACGTTCCCGGTGAGGACGATCAGGTCGGCCCACGAGAGCTTTCGACCGTACTTCCGTTTGACCGGCCAGAGCAGTCGCCGTGCCTTGTCGAGGTTGACGTTGTCCGGCCAGCTGTTGAGCGGGGGGAGCCGCTGTCGTCCGCCGGCCGCGCCGCCGCGGCCGTCGTGCGTTCTGTAGGTGCCGGCGCTGTGCCACGCCATCCGGATGAAGAGCGGCCCGTAGTGGCCGTAGTCGGCCGGCCACCAGTCCTGTGACGTGGTCATTACCTCCTCGATGTCCGCCTTCACCGCGTCGAGGTCGAGTTCCTCGAACGCCTCGGCGTAGTCGAACTCCTCGTCGAGCGGCCCGGGGTTGCCGGCGTGCTCGTCGAGGAGATCCAGCTCCAACTGGTTCGGCCACCAATCCTGCGTGGTGTCCGCCATTATCGAGCAACCTCCGTTCGGTTCTGGTCGTCGAACGCGGACGCTCCGGAGTTCGTCGTCACGGGAGATTCCGACGCGACGACGTCGGAGATACCCGTTTCGTGAGTAGAGTCTTCAGGCATTCGGCTTCACGATCACGTTCTCGAGCACAAATAAAAAAGTGGCTACTGTCCGGGGAGAGATTCGGCAATAACAACCTCGTTTTCGGATCTATAAATATTCGTTCGGATATTCTAAAACGAAACGGGGATCGGCGGGACGTGAGTGGGTATCGACACGAATGGCCCGAGGTGAGAGAGCGGTACCGCGTGGTTGCGGGCGAACGGAAGGGGCCGCGGCCGGGGCTTCGGAAGGGGCCGCGGCCGGGGCTTCGGAAGCGCCCGCGGAGCCGCGGTCGTTGTCGCCTCCGATAAGTTATAGAGTGGTTCTCTCGTTTCACGAGAGGTGTCACGCCTTGGGCACACCAAAGAATTATGTCGATCTGGTTCGTACGCCCACGCGGATTATGAGTAGGTACTATGACTACGTCCTCGGACTGATCCCGGCCGCCCTGATCGGCGTGACTGCCTTCCTGAATCTGGTCGGACTGTCGTTGACGGCGGCCGTCCCCGTGGGCGCGGGCGTCGCGCTGGCGCTCATGGGCCACGCGATGTTCGTGCGGGCTCCCCTCGGCGACGCGACCCGGACCGCGACCGGTTCGCCCTCCGGAACCGGATCGCCGTCCGATACCAGTCCCCTCGCCGGACCGGGCTCGGACTGATCACCGCGTCCTGTATCGTTTAGTTGCTCCCGCCCCACGGGTGGGACGTGACCGATACGCTGTTTCTCACGAGCGACGACGTGGACGACCTCGCTGAGCCGGCCGACTACGTCGCGGCCGTCCGGGAGGGGTACCGACAGATCGGCGAGGGCGCGCCGGCGGAACCGCGGACGAAACTCGGCAGCGAGGACCCGCCGGGAATGCTCACGACCTACGTCGCGCTCCTCCCCGAGACGGGCGCGATGGGCGGGTACACCTACTCGGCCGGCTTCGGCGAGCGGGACGCGTGGTTCATGACGCCGCTCTTCGACGCGGACTCCGGCGAGCCGCTCGCGCTGATCGACGGCGCGTCGATGAACCCGTTCAAGACGGGCGCCGCGGGCGCGGTCGCCGTCGACGCGCTCGCCCGCGAGGACGCGACGGAGATCGCCGTGATCGGGAGTGGGTCGCAGGCGCGCGGTCAGCTCCGCGCGGCCGCCACCGTCCGCCCGTTCGAGGCGGTCCGGGTCTTCTCACCGACGGCCGAGAACCGCGAGTCGTTCGCGGCGGAGTTCGACGACCGGCTCGACGCCGACGTGCGCGCGGTCGCGAGCGCGAGCGAGGCGCTCTCGGATGCGGACGTGGTGATCACGGCGACGACCTCGAGCGACCCGGTCATCGACGACAACGACGTGGAGGCCGGTACCCACGTCACGGCGATGGGCCAGTACGCTCCGGGAAAGAACGAGCTCCCGCCCGAGCTGGTCGCGCGTGCGACGTACATTCCCGACCTGTCCGACCGTGCCACGCGCGACGCCGGCTCGTTCCTCGCGGCGCGGGAGGCCGGGCTCGTCGACGAGGGACACGCCGCCGTCGAACTCGGCGACGTCGTCGCCGGTACCCGTCCGGGCCGGACGGGAGACGAGGAGGTGACCGTCTTCGACTCCGGCGGGACGGGCATCGAGACTGTCGCGGCCGCCCACATGCTCTACGAGCGCGCACGCGAGGACGGGCTCGGGGAGACGATCGAGTTCGCGCCGGCGAGCGAGGCGCTCACGGGACGATAGGGAACCGCGCCGCCCGCGGCCGCTACTGGAGCCGGTACCGGAGGACGGCGGCGATACCACCGAGGTTCGAGAGCTGCTCGCCCGGACCGAACTCCGCCGAGAAGACGACCACGTCGCCGCCCTGTCGCTCGACGGACTCGATCACCTCGTTGACGTCGATCCCCCAGTCGCCCTCTCCCTGACGTTCGGTCCGGAGCCGGTCGTCGACGACGAGCAGCGTCTCGATCGCGCCGAACTCCGCGGCCTCCGCCACGTCCTCGGGGCCGTAGGTGGCCTTCGCCCCCGTGGCGATGTTCTCCGTGAGCTCGTCGATGAGGTTCGCCTCCTTGGAGATCCGCGTCTCCTTTTGTACCTCGTCGACCGCGCCCCGTTTGAGTACCTCGTGGACGCCGCGGTCGCCGGCCGCCGACGTGTCGACGACGCTGATCCGGTCGGCGAGGTCGCGGTACTCCTCGGCGATGTAGTCACGGGCGTCCTGCTTCGTGAACCCCGGACCCGCGAGGATCACGGCGTCGGCGTCAAGGTGCGAGAGCGCCTCGGCGAGTTCGGCGAACAGCTCCTCGCGCGGCCGGGAGAACTCTCCTTTGCCCGTCGGCTTCGTGAACGAGGCGTACTCCTCGGTGCCGTACTGTTGGACCGTGTGGACGTACGCCGCGCCCTCCTCGACGGTCGCGATGGCGACGTCGGGGTTCTCCGCGGCCTCGGTCGCCTCCTCCAGCCGCTCGGTCTGGTCCGGCTTGAAGTGCTTCTCGACCGTGATCTCGTCGTGTTCCTCGACGTTTATCGTGTGGTGGGCGTTGAGCTGGTCCTCCCGCGAGCAGGCGACGATGACGCCCGAGACGCGGAGCCGGTTGGCGAAGCGCGCGAACTCGACGTCGTCGACCTCCAGCGTCACGAAGATGTGCTCGCGCTGGCCGCCCGTGTCCCGCATCCGGTCGTCGTCCCGCTGGATCCGCCGGGTGGTGTCGCCCTCGACCCGGTCGCCCGGTTCGAGGACGTGCGCGAGGTGCCAGAGGTCGTCGACGTTCTCGGGGACGAGCGTGAGCCGTTCCCGGCCCTCCTCGCCGTAGCCCCGCTCGGAGATTCGCATACCCGGGGTTCGATCGGGACGGTATCAACTCTTGGCTTCCGTTCTCGACGGATCGCCAGCGGGACCGCGACGACGACGAGTCACGTCCCCCAGTCAAACTCGTCGACCGTACCGTCGTCCGGGAGATCGTCGTCGTCGCGGTCGGCGAGGGGGTCGCCCCCTTTGCCGTCACCGTTGCCGTCGCCGGCACCCTCAACCAGGGAATCGAGAGCGACCGTGCCGACTTCCTCGGGAGGCGGGGTCGCGATCCCCCGGGGAACGGACCGTCCGGTCTGGACCGCCGGATCGGCCTCCGGACGGACCGATCCGCGTCCCTCCGACGGCTCGGCGAATACAGCGCTCGGCTCGATCGAGGCCTCCGAATCGGCGACGCCGTCCTCGTCGTCGACGGGAGTCCGTAATCGAGCGTGGTTGACCACGTCCCCCGCCCCGAGTCCGTACAACGTGTGGACGACGATCCGAACCGCGAAGACGCCGCCGATCCCGACGAGAAGGGGGACGAACGGCCCCGCGAGGACGTACCCCGTGAGCAGCGTGACCATCGCCAGCGACCACGCGACCGCGTACTCGCCCGAAAGCGCGACGCGGCCGACCGCGGTCGGTCGGAGTCCGTCGCGGAGCCGGCCCCCCGCGGCGAGTGCGGCGAGCGCCGCCGGCCTGACGTACGCGAACGCGACGAGGTACGCGAGCGAGACGACGGCGACGAACGCGCCGACGATCCCGTAGACCGGGGCGACGGTCGGCACGCCCGCTTCGACGCCGGCGGTGCCCCCCGAGTCGGCCCCCGCGATCGACTCCGCGAGCGGCGTCGGATCCACGCGACCGAGTTCGACGAACGCGCCCGCGACCCCGACGGCGGCCAGCCCGACGACGAGCGGGAGGAGGTACGCGACGGTGAGCAGCGCGGACGCGACCCCGTCGCGGTAGAGTCGCCCCCAGCGAACGAAGGGCGGGGCCTGCGGGGAGACGTCCGCCGCGGACCCGATCCTAGACCCGGTCACGGTCTCGGTCTCGTCGACCGTCTCGATCCCGACGGCGACCACTCGCAGGAGGTATCCGCGACCGACGAACGTCGGCGCGAGCGCGAGCGGCGCGGCCAGGACGAGAACGGGCGCGGAGAGCGTCCCGATCACCCAAATCGGTGTGAGAGTCCACGCGAGAAGCGTCAGTACCGTCCCGATGACCAGCGTTCCGGCCGCGTCCTCGGATCGAAGCGGCGTCGCCAGCGCGGCCCGGAGCATACCGGCCGTTCCCCCGGAAGGAGTATAAATCATGTCGGAGACACACGGGCGCACTCGACGGCGATCTCGCGGACGGGCGCTCGCCGGCGGCCGCGTCGATCGGGGGGCTCCCGCCTGTAAGGCGGATGACTGAAACATCGTTCACCGAGCGTTTATCCCCCGGGATCGAGTACTCGAACTCGGCCGCACGGGACAATCGTGTGCCTCTGACAGACCCGATATCGGTCGTCGTAACCGACGACCCCCGCCAGCGGCTTTCCGACGGACCTCTCGTCCGAATCGATCCCGGAGCGGCGCGCCGGTACCGATTTATCCCGCCCCGACGACCGTCAGGTATGAGCGACGACGAGCCGACGAGCGGGGTCGAACCGACCCTCCGGAGCTACGGCGTAAGCGTCGAGTCGATCGACGTCGGCGACCCCCTCGAGGTGACGTACATGACCGCGTTTCCGGGACGCGAGGTCCACCGCCGCGAGATCGGTCGGGCGCTCAACGCGCTCATCGACCGCGCGGAGGCGGACGCGTGGGACCCCGTCCGCGTTGAGGCGACCGTGGTTCGGTCACCCGGGGACCCGCTCGGGACGTGGAGCGCCGAGCCCGCCTGGTTCGAGGGGCTCCTCGCGGACGAGCTGACCGAGACCGAGTTCTCGACGCGCGTTCTCGAAACGCTCACGCACGTCGCCGAGGCGGACGGCGGCGACGACCGAAACGGCGAGGGATCCGAGGGGGACCGGACGCCGTGACTCGACGCGACCCGATGAACCGCGCCCAGCGGCGGCTCGCCCGGCCGCCGAGAGAACGCTTCTCGACGCGTGGGCTCGCCTTCGACGTCGGCGGCGAGACCTGCCGGGGGACCCTGTACCTCCCGAGCGGCGAGGACGACGATCCGCCGGCGATCGTCATGGGACCGGGGCTCGGTGCGGAGCGGAGCTTCGGTTACCCGGCGATCGCCGAGCGGTTCGCGGACGCCGGCTACGCCGCGTTCAGCTTCGATTACCGCGGGTTCGGCGACTCCGAGGGCGACTCCCAACTGGTCCATTCGGGCCGCCAGCGGGCCGACTACGCGGGCGCGCTCGAGCGCCTCGACCGCGTCGACGCGCTCGGTCGGGATCGGGTCCTCTGGGGCGCGTCGCTGTCGGCGGGACACGTCCTGACGCTCGCGGCCGAGCGCCGGGACGTCGACGCCGCGATCGCGGTGACGCCGCTTCTCGACGCGCGGTCGACCGCCGTCGACCGCGGCGGCAAGTACCTCGCACGCGCGGGTCTCGCGGGCCTCCGAGACCTGCTCGGTCATCGTGTCGGTCGCGGCCGATCCGTCCCGATCGTCGGCGAAACCGCGGAACTCGCGGCTATCACCGAGCCGGGAACGAAACGCGGCTACCTCGACCTCGTCGACCGGGAGTCGGCCTGGCGGAACGAGACGCCCGCCCGGTCGCTCCTCCGGCTCGTCAACTACCGACCGGGCGAGCGGCTCGCGGAGATCCACGCGCCGACGCTGCTTCTGGCCGGCACCGACGACTCGATCGTCCCGATCGAGTCGGTCCGCGATGCGGCTGAGGACCTCCGACGCGGCACCGTCGTCTCGATGCCCGCCGACCACTTCTCGCCGTTCGGGGCGGACTTCGAGCCGGCGGTCGGCCATCAGCTCTCGTTCCTGCGGGACGCCCTCGAGGGGTAGCCGAAGCGGGCGCGAGAAGGCGGGCCGCCGACGGTGGCGGGCGGATGCGGTTTTCGCGGCAGTCGGGTGCGGCCTTTATTCCATCGAGGCACGTACGCTCGCACATGACCGTCGTCGCCCTGTTGAGCGTCGCACCGGTGATCGAAGGGAGCATGGCCGAGGAGGTCGCGGAGGCGGTGGCCGCCCTCGACGACTTCGACGTGAGCTACGAGACGAACCCGATGGGGACCACCATCGAGGCCGACGACGTCGACACGCTCCTCGACGCCGTCGGGGCCGCACACCGAGCGGTCGAGGGCGACCGCGTCTCCACGTTCCTGAAGATCGACGACAAGCGGACCGTCGAGACGACCGCCGACCGGAAGGTCGAGGCCGTCGAGGAGCACCTCGGGCGCGAGGCGAAGCGGGAGCGGTGAGGTAGCGGGAGCGGTGAGGTAGCGCCGGCCGGCTCAAAGCGGCCGACGCGCGGCTCCGGCGGCGTCACCGCGACCCCGTCCGTCCTCGACGAGGGCGGACCGCACACACCAGCGGCAGTAGCGGTACCCCGTCCGGTTTCTCGCGCCGCAGTTCCCGCAGACGACCGTCTCCTCGTCGGTCTCGAGCGGCGGCGGGTCGTCGGCCGACGGGCGAGCGGCGGCCGGCGAACGGTCGTGCCTCGACGCGTCGTCGCCGTCGGGGGAGGGGTCTCGGGCGGTCCCCTCGGCGAGGAGTGCGTCGAATCCGGTGTGACCGTCGTTCGACGGCCTCCCCTCCGCGTCGGGCGCGTCGTCGGGTCCGCGGTTCCGGCGGGCGAGCGTCCACGCGACCGCCACGTTGATCAGGAGCATCCCCGCCAGCAGCGCGGCGAGCAGTACCACCGACATGTAATAATAGTTAACATTCAACGCTATTATGCTCGGCGGTCGGATCGGCCGCGTCCCCGACACACTTAGTGGTCCGGGCCGAAGGGCGGACGCATGACGGACATCATTCACACGAACGCGGCCCCGGAGGCGGTCGGCGCGTACAGCCAGGCGACGACGAACGGCGAGCTCGTGTTCACGGCCGGGCAGATCCCGTTGACGCCGGAGGGCGACCTGCTCGAGGACGCGCCGATAGCCGAGCAGACCGAACAGGCGCTCGACAACCTGCTGGCGGTCTTAGCGGAGGCCGGCGCGGAGCCGGAGGACGTGCTCAAGACGACCGTCTTCCTCGGCGACATCGACGACTTCGAGGAGATGAACGAGGTGTACGCCGACTACTTCGACCGAGCGCCGCCGGCGCGGTCGGCGGTCCAGGCCGGCGCGCTCCCGAAGGGCGTCGGCGTCGAGATCGAGGCCGTCGCGAGCGTGGAGTGAGATGACCGAGGGCGGCGAGGAGCGCGGCGGCGACGCGCCCGGCGTCCCCGCCACGCGGCGGAACCGACTGCGCTCGGCGGCGCTGTGGGGGGCGATCGGCGGGTTCGCGTTCCTCGTCGCCGCGCAGGGGTACCTCCTCGTCGGCGGCTCGTTCCCCTTCGGGTACGCGCGGCTGTTCGGACTGGCCGCGGTCGTCGCCGTCGCCGCCGCGGCGCTGGCGTACGTCACGGAACACCGGATCGCTCGACGGGGGGCGAAAAGAAGGACTTAACAGTCCCACCGGATTACTCCCGGACGAGCCAGGATGGCCGAGTGGTAAGGCGCACGCCTGGAAAGCGTGTTCCCTTCCGGGATCGGGGGTTCAAATCCCTCTCCTGGCGTTTTCGACGAACGACACGGCGAGCGGAGCGAGCCGTTCGTCGAAAACCGAGACTGAGGGATTTGAACCAGAGAGTGGAGCGAGCGGAGCGAGCGGAACGACTGAGGTTCAAATCCCTCTCCTGGCGCTTTTGCTGTCGCAATAACGAACGAGGAGCGGAGCGACGAGTGAGTTCGCGCCGAGCGACGGCGACGGATTTCAACGTCCCTACATAATCTTCATATGTGTGGGAAGTGTTGTCACGGGTGACGATGCCAGACACGAAATCGGGACGCGAACGGAAGGGGAGAGGAAAGCGCCGGCAGCTCGAGAACCACCTCACCCGACGGGAGCTGGAAGCCGACGAGGAACCGCCGGAACCGACGCTCGAGACGATCGATTCGGAGTATCTCGACGAGCCCGGCGAGGCCGCCGCCGAGTAACCGTCCCGACCGCGCAGTCGAGCGCTTTTTTTGCTACTCGCCGAGGATCGACGCGAGCTCGCTCAGCCCCGCCCGCGGGTCGTCCGTGATCGTCCGTCGCAGCACCTGCCCGATCGTCGACTGCTCGCGATACCACGTCTCCGTCGGCGGCTCGACGATCGCGTTCTCGGCCATGAACCGGATCGCCGGCGCGTGCGACGCGTACGGCGACGACGACGCGGCGTCTATCGAGAAGGGGTCCCCGTTCATCGTGGGGAGCTGCCCGTTCGCGACGAGCAGCGATCCGACGGCTTCCGAGCGGAACCCCCGGGCGACCGCGAGCGCCTCGCCGAGCAGTTCCGTGTTGGGGTTGACGACGACGTACTGGCCGTACAGGTTCGTCCGGGACGTGACCGATCCCGTGGGCATCGGCATCATGCCGATCGGCTCGGAGTCGCCCTGTACGTCCATCGCGATCGAGGGCGGGAGCAGCGCGGCGACGGCTTCTCCGGTGCGGAACGCGTTCAGAACCTCGGGGAACCCGTACTCGAGCACGTTCTCGGAGGACGTCTGTTGGACCGGCGGGTCCGCCCGGTCGCCGCCAAGCGCGAGGTCGTGGAGGACGTTCGCCGCCCGGACGCCCGGCGTGTCCGCGATCGTCACCACGGCGTCGTCTCCGGGTGCCGTGTCCCCGGTCTCGTAGTACGAGCCGCCGAAGCCGCCGAGCACGCCGGTGAACGCCGGCCGGAGCAGAGGGGGCTGGCCGGTCCAGACGAACCCCTGGTTCTGTCGGGCGGCCGCGACCATCTCCGACCACTCCGTCCACGTCGGGGGAGCGGTCATCCACTCGTCGGTGTCGTCGATCCCGGCCTCCTCGAACGGTCGCTTCCGATAGACGATGGGGAAGGGAGCGAACGAGTACGGTAGCGCGTGGACCTCGCCGTCCTCGGGGTGCCGGGCCGCGGTGTCGAGCGCGGGGAACGACCGGTCCAACACCTCGCCGATCCGATGGTCGCCCGCGTGCGTCGAGAGCGGCTCGGTCGCTCCCGCCGAGAAGAGCGGGCCGAGTTCCTGGAGGCCGGCGAGCAGCACGTCCGGCTTCGGATCGCCGGCCTCGATCCGGGAGAGGATCTCGTCGATCGATCTCGAGCCGTCGGTGTCGGACCGGACCTCCACGTCGACGGCGTCGGGAACGTCCGACTCGTCGATCGCTTCCGGAAGGTCCTGTAGCCACTGGTAGTACCGGGCGTCTACGGTGACGGTCCCGCCCGTGATCTCGGTCGCCGCCTCCTCCTCGGAGGCCGGTTCGGACTGGGTCTCGGATTCGCTCCCGGTCCCGGATTCGGAGCCCGACCTGGACGCTCCCGTTCCGTCCTCGATCGCCCGAAGCGACGGTTCGTTCCGATCCATCGCGATGAGTCCGCCCACGCCGACGCCGGCGAGCGCGAACGCGCCGACCCCGTACTTGAGGAACGACCGTCTGGAGCCGCCTCCGTCAGAACCGTCGCCGTCCGCACCTCCATCGTTCGATCCCGCGCCTCCCGACCCGTCGACGCCTGCGGCCGTGGATTCGGTCGTCCCGTCGTCCGGGTCGTCCGCGTCCGAGCCGTCGTCGCCCGTCGCGGGTGCGGCGGCGCCCGCGCCCGCGTCCTCGGCCTCCGCCCCGGCGTCCGGCTCGTCGGCGTCGGGCTCCTCGGGAGTCGGGGCGACGGTCGCGGCGAGCGCGTCCGCCTCGCGGTCGCCCGTGTCGACCATCGGAACGGCGTCGAGGAGGTCCCGGCCGAGAGGGTACGTCGTCGCGTACCGGTCCGCCGGGTCGCTCTCGGTGGCCCGGGTGACCGGTCGAACCGCTCCCTCCGGGAATTCGTCGCCGAGCGCGTCGGCGTCGATCCCCCCGCGGATCGCGTCGGCCAGCGCCGCCGGGTCGTCGGCGTCGACGCCGGGGAAGGGAGACCCGTCGCCGAGCGCCGCAGCCGCGAGCGCGCCGATCCGATAGACGTCGGTCCGCTTCGAGGCGTGGTCGCCCTCGAGCTGTTCGGGCGCGGTGTAAGGGGTCGTCGGGGGGTCCTCGACGAGTCGGCTGAGGCCCCAGTCGTCGACGACCGCGACGGGTCCGTCGGCGTCGACCCGGAAGGAGAGACAGTCGGGGTGGAGCGCGAGGTGACACGGCGTGGAGCCGTACCGGGAGTAGGTACGGAGGACCTCACACACGTCGAAGAGCAGTTCGGCTCGCGTCCGCGGGTCGCACGCTCGCGCGGTCTCGAGGGTAGTTCCGGTCGCCCACGCCTCGAGCTCGTCGGGGACGTACTCGACGGCGACCCACGGCTCGGGATCGGTCCCCCAGTCGAGCAGCCCCCTGACGGTCCGGCGCTCGTCGACGGTTCCCCACTGACGGGCGAGCGCGTCGAACCGGTCGTACCGGTCGCCGGGAACCGTCCCGGTCGGCGTCCGGATCGCGACGGGAGACCCCTCCTCGTCCGTCCCGCGATACGTCGTCCACCGGGTCGTCTTCCCGGCGCGGTCGCCGACCGACCACGTCCCGTTTCGGCCCTCCACGGGGCCTTCGAACCCATCCATACGCCGTCGTTTTCGGTGCCGCCTAATAACGAATGGGCATCGATCTCACGAGTGGTATACGTGTTATAAAGCGACCCTTTCGAGGTCGCGGACACCGAAGAACATCCATGAGAATAGTCAACATTATACTCAACCTGTGGGCACGCTGTCGTCGAGTTTCGTCGTCAAACCGGTCGTCGCTGCCGACGGTTCCATCGGAGTCGCTTGCGATGGATTTATATAGAATCACAAACAATCGAACGCTGTATGAGCCAGCGAATGCAGCAGGGTCAGCCGATGATCATCATGGGCGACGACGCCCAGCGCGTCAAGGACAAGGACGCACAGGAGTACAACATCTCCGCGGCACGCGGCGTCGCCGAGTCCGTACGTTCGACGCTCGGACCGAAAGGGATGGACAAGATGCTCGTCGACTCGATGGGCGACGTCACCATCACGAACGACGGCGTCACCATCCTCCAGACGATGGACATCGACAACCCGACCGCCGAGATGATCGTCGAGGTCGCCGAGACCCAGGAGGACGAGGCCGGCGACGGCACGACGAGCGCGGTCGCCATCGCGGGCGAGCTGTTGAAGAACGCCGAGGAGCTCCTCGAGCAGGACATCCACCCCACCGCGGTGATCAAGGGCTTCAACCTCGCGAGCGAGCACGCCCGCGAGCAGGTCGATGACATCGCCACCGCCGTCGAACCCGACGACACGGAGACGCTGAAGAGCGTCGCCGAGACGTCGATGACGGGGAAGGGCGCGGAGCTCGAGAAGGACGTCCTCGCGGACCTCGTCGTCCGCGCGATCCAGGAGGTCACCGTCGAGGCCGAGGACGGCTCGCACGTCGTCGACCTCCAGAACCTGAACATCGAGACGCGGACCGGTCGCTCGGCCGGCGAGTCCCGGCTGCTCTCCGGTGCCGTCATCGACAAGGACCCGGTCCACGACGACATGCCCACCGACTTCGAGGAGGCGAACGTCCTCCTCCTCAACGAGGCCATCGAAGTCGAGGAGGCCGACGTCGACACCTCCGTCAACGTCGACTCGCCCGACCAGCTCCAGAAGTTCCTCGATCAGGAGGAGGAGCAGCTCCGCGAGAAGGTCGACGCGATCGTCGAGAGCGGCGCGGACGTCGTCTTCTGTCAGAAGGGGATCGACGACCTCGCCCAGCACTACCTCGCGAAGGAGGGTATTCTGGCCGTCCGTCGGACCAAGAAGTCCGACATGAAGTTCCTCAAGAACGTCCTCGACGCGGCGATCGTCACCGACCTCGACTCGCTGTCGGCGGACGACGTCGCGGTCGGCTCGGTCACTCGTGACGCCGACGAGGAGCTGTTCTACGTCGAGGGCGAGAACCCCCACGGCGCGACGCTCCTGCTCTACGGTTCCACCGAGCACGTCGTCGACGAGCTCGAGCGCGGCATCAACGACGCGATCGACGTGGTCGCGACGACCGTCTCCGACGGTCGGACGCTCCCCGGCGGCGGCGCGATCGAGGTCGAGCTCGCGAGCCGGCTCCGCGACTACGCGGACTCCGTCTCCGGGCGCGAGCAGCTCGCCGTCGAGGCGTTCGCCGACTCCCTCGAGTTGATCCCCCGCGTCCTCGCCGAGAACGCCGGACTCGACTCCATCGACCTCCTGGTCGATCTCCGTGCGGCTCACGAATCCGGCGACGAGAACGCCGGGCTCAACGTCTTCACCGGCGAGGTCGAGGACACCTTCGATGCGGGCGTCGTCGAGACGGCCCACGCCAAGGAGCAGGCGATCTCCTCCGCCACGGAGGCCGCGAACCTCGTCCTCAAGATCGACGACATCATCGCGGCCGGCGACCTCTCCACCTCCGGCGACGGAGACGAGGGTGGTGCCGGCGGCATGGGGGGTATGGGCGGCATGGGCGGAATGGGCGGTGCGATGTGAGCTCCGGCAGGTAAGACTCACACGGATCCCGTCCACCACCGACCGCCGAACCGCGTCAGTCGAACGACGTTCGGACCCGCTTCCCGACGTTTCGCTTTTCGATGTTTCGCTGACCGATACCGCCAGCGTTGCCTCCGCGTCACCACGCGTCCGACCTCTCCCTTCCGATTCGAATCGAGCCGTCGAACCGTCTCACGCCGTCGTGCCGTTTTGTGTGGCCGTTTCGTGTGACCGCTTCGCGTGATCGTTTCGATCCGCCGTCCGCCGCGGAGGGAGTCCGTTACAGATCGTGATAATCGGCGCCGAAACGTCTTGTGTCGGCGGTGTGATCTCCGGACAATGTCTGGATCGACAGACATCTCCGTACTCTACGTCAACGACGGTCCTGAACTCCTCCAGTTGGTCGCTCGACGGCTCGAGCGCGAGGACGATCGGATCGGCGTTCGAACGGCCGAGTCGGTCGACGCGGCGGAGGGAGTCCGCTCGCGTCACGACGTCGACTGTATCATGAGCGATCACCACATGCCGGGCCGGACCGGCCTCGAATACCTCCGGTCGCTCCGCGGGAACGACGACGGGATCCCGTTCATCCTCTTCACCGAAACGGGCGACGAAGCGGTCGCGAGCGAGGCCATCTCCGCCGACGTCACCGACTACGTCATTCACCGGGCGATCGGTGACCCCTCCCCGCTTCTGGCGCGAAAGGTGTGCTCGGCCGTCGAACACCGACGGACCAAGCGGCGGATGGACCGAACGGCCCGACAGCTCCGGTCGGTCGCCGAGGCGACCAACGACGCGCTGTGGATCTTCTCGGCGGACTGGGGGGAGCTCCACTTCATCAACTCCGCGTACGAGAGCGTCTTCGGGCAGCCGGCCGCGGAGCTCCGGGCGGAGCCGCGATCGTTTCTCGATCGGGTACACCACGAGGACACCGACCGCGTCGAGCGGGCGATGGCCCGCGCTTCGAGCGGGGAGCACGTCCGGATCGAGTACCGCGTGAACAAGTCCACGGAACTCCAGTCGTGGGTCGAATCGCGGTGTACGCCGGTCACCGACGACGAGGGAGAAACCGATTTCATCAGCGGGTTCAGCCGGGAGATAACCGATCGGAAGTACTACGAAGCGAGCCTCGTCGAGAAGAACGAGCAGTTGGAACAGTTCGCGTCGAGGGTCGCACACGACCTGCGTAACCCGCTGAACGTCGCCGACGGGAACGTCGACCTCGCGAGGGAGGACGACGACGGTCCCTACCTCGAGACCACCGCCCGGGCGCTCGCGCGGATGGACGACCTCATCGACGACCTCCTGACGCTCGCGAAGCGAGGAGCGACGATCGACGAACTGTCGCCGATCGGGTTCGAATCGCTGGTTCGCTCCTCGACCGAGAACCTCCTCTTTCCGGATTCGACCCTCGAGATCGTCGGATCGGGGACAATCCGGTGTGACCCGGCTCGGACGAGGGAGGCGCTGGAGAACCTCTTCCGTAACGCGCTCGATCACGGCGGTGAGGCGGTGACCATCACCGTGGGCGTGCTCGAGGTGAGAAACGGGTTCTACGTCGAGGACGACGGACCGGGAATCGACCCGTCCGACCGCGAGACCGTCTTCGAGCGGGGCCATACCATCTCCGAGCACGGCAGCGGCCTCGGGCTCGCGATCGTCGACCGGATCGTCACGGCACACGGCTGGGAGATCGAGATCGCGGAGGGGGCCGACGGCGGCGCGCGTTTCGAGATCGTTGGTCCCGATCTCGACCCGACCGAAGCCGCCGATCCGAAGCCGGCCGAATCCGGGACGTAGCCGGTCGTCCCCCGTCTCCGCTCCTCGGTAGCGACGCTTCAGCACTCATAAGTACCCCTCCGGCAAGAGTTGCGATATGCAGACGCTGCTCCTCAACGACGAGGACGTCGACGAGAACGCACGGATGGACCGCGTCATCGAGGCGGTCGAGGGTGCGTTCGCCGCCTACGAGCGCGGCGACGCCCAGATGCCGCCGAAGTCGTACATCGACCTCCCCGAGTACAACGGCGACTTCCGGTCGATGCCCGCGTACATGGACGCCGGCGACTGGGACGCCGCGGGGATCAAGTGGGTGAACGTCCACACGGACAACCCCGCCGACCACGACCTCCCGACCGTGATGGGAACGATGATCTACTCGGACCCCGAGACCGCCTTCCCGCTCGCGATCATGGACGGGACCGAGCTCACGATGAAGCGGACCGGCGCGGCCGCCGCGGTCGCCACCGACCACCTCGCGGTCCCGGACGCCGCCTCGATGGGGATCGTCGGGGCGGGCGTTCAGGCGTACACCCAGCTCGAGGCGATCTCGACCGTTCGAGACGTCGAGGAGGTCGTCGTGAGCGACCTCGACGAGGAGCGAGTGGCGAACTTCATCGACGCGTTCGAGGACCGCTTCGACGTGCGCGCGGGGTCGATCTCGGAGGCCGGCCACTGCGACGTGCTCTCGACGGTGACTCCCGTCGAGGACCCGATCGTCGGTCCCGACGACGTGGGCGAACACACCCACGTCAACGCGATGGGAGCCGACGCCGAGGGCAAACACGAACTGGCCGACGAGCTGTTGCTCGACGCGACCGTCGTCATCGACGACCACGCGCAGTGTACCCACTCCGGTGAGATCAACGTCCCGTACGCCGCGGGCGTCCTCGGCGACGACGACATCTACGGCGAGATCGGCGAGATCGTCGTCGGGAACCGGCCCGGGCGCGTGGGTGTCAGGGGCACGGGCGACGAGGGCGTGACCGGCGTCACCGTCTTCGACTCGACCGGCCTCGCGATCCAGGACGTCGCGGCCGCCCGCGTCGTCTACGAGGAGGCCGACGACAACGACAACGGCTACCCGTTCGACCTGCTCGGGGTCGCGGAGTAGAAGGAGCCAGCGTCTCGACCGGGAGGACACCGCACCCCGCGTGGATTTTTATACCACAGCGCCCCAGCGACGGGTATGCGACTCGTCAGCGTCGCGGCGGTGGCCGAGAACGGCGTGATCGGGAACGACGGGGAGGTTCCCTGGCCGCACATCGAGGCGGACGTCCGCCAGTACCGCGAGCGCGTCGCGGACTCCCCCGTCATTCTCGGCCGGCGCACCTTCGACTCGATGCGCGACGACCTCCCCGGGAGCCGCCAGATCGTCGTGAGCCGGAGCGTGACGTCGGTCGACGTCCCGACCGCGGTCGTCGTCGACGGCGTCGAGGCGGCGATCGAACTCGCGAGAGAGATCGTCGGCGACGCGGACGCGGACGACGGCGTGGATCGCGACGACGTGGATCGCGGCGACGCGGACGCGGACGACGGCGCGGATCGCGACGACGCGGACGACGCCGTCTACGTCCTCGGCGGCGGGACGATATACGAGCTGTTTCAGCCGCACGTCGACGAATTGGTGTTGAGTCACGTCGACGGGAGCTACGAGGGGGACACGCGGTTTCCCGAGTGGAGAGACGAGGAGTGGGAGGTGCTCGAGGAAACCGACTACGAGCGGTTCACGTTGCGGAGGTGGCGGAGATCCCTCGCGATGGAGTGACTCGCCTACGACTCGACCCGCTCGGCGAATCCGAACCGTGGTTTGACGTCCTGGACCTCGATCTCGACGGTCTCGCCGGGGTCCGTTCCGGGGACGAAAAGCGTGTAACCGTCGACGTACGCGATGCCGTCTCCCTCCTCGCCGCGCTCCTCGACGGTGACTTCCAGCCGGTCGCCGACCGCGACCGTGGCGGTCATCCGGCCCTTTCCGATCAGGTACACCTCCGAGGAGGCGTCGCGAGAGGCCGGCGGTGAGGCCGTCTTGACGTACTCGAACGCCTCGGCGACCTCGTCGCGGAACGCGTCGAGGTCCTCACCCTGGAACACCTTCACGACGAAGTCGCCGCCGGGCGCGAGCAGCTCCTCCGCCACGTCGAACGCCTGCCGGGCGAGGTGGACCGATCGGGCGTGGTCCAGCGAGTACTCGCCGGTCATGTTCGGAGCCATGTCGCTCACGACGACGTCGGCTCCCGACTCGCCGACCGCCTCCCGGAGGTAGTGGCGGGTGCGCTCCTCGGTCATGTCGCCGCGGATCGTCTCGACGTCGTGTTCCTCGAGGTCGTCGATGCGCTGGAGGTCGACGCCGATGACGGTGCCGCCCTCGCCCACGGCCTCGGCGGCCACCTGGAGCCAACCGCCGGGTGCGGCCCCGAGGTCGACGACGGTGTCGCCCGGCGAGAGGAGGTCCGCGTCCTCGTCGAGCTGTTTCAGCTTGTAGGAGGCGCGGCTTCGGTACCCCTGCTGTTTCGACCGGTTGTAGTAGTCGTCCTTTCCGCTCATTTGCTCCCCGTAGGCCCGCGGACGGTTTATCGGCGTCGTTCGGGAGCGATCGGCAAGGTCCGGCGGGCCGGCCGCGTCTCTCGAACACGACCGGATCGACCCGACACGGCCGTTAGAGTCAAACGGTCACGCGTGTCAGGTTCCGGTATGAGCGTCGAAGGG
Organism: Halorubrum cibi; assembly: GCF_900182635.1. Taxonomy (GTDB): domain Archaea; phylum Halobacteriota; class Halobacteria; order Halobacteriales; family Haloferacaceae; genus Halorubrum; species Halorubrum cibi. The sequence continues at coordinate 288,961 of NZ_FXTD01000002.1, forward strand.
ACGGGACGGACCGTGCGGTGTCTGGTCGCGAAGGTGGGCCTCGACGGCCACGACCGGGGGGCACACGTGATCGCGCGGGCGTTCCGCGACGCCGGCTTCGAGGTGGTCTACTCGGGGCTCCACCGCGCGCCGGAGGAGATCGTCCAGGCGGCGGTCCAGGAGGACGTCGACGTCCTCGGCATCTCGATCCTCTCGGGGGCGCACAACACCCTCGTGCCGAAGGTGATAGACGGGCTCAAGGAGTACGGCGCGTTCGAGGACACCCTGATCCTCGTCGGCGGGATCATCCCCGAGGACGACGTGACGGAGCTGAAGGCGCTCGGCGTCGCAGAGGTGTTCGGGCCGGGGACGCCGATGTCGGAGACGATCGAGTTCGTCCGGAACAACGCCCCGGAGCGCGAGTAGATGACCGGGCCGGACGCGAACGAGGGGACGGGCTCGACTCGGCGGCGAACCGGACCCGCCGACCGGACGGCCGACCTCCGCGACGACGACGCCGATCTCCTCGAGAGCCTCCTCTCGGGGGATCACCGCGCGCTCGCCCGCGTCATCACCCGGATCGAGGAGCGTGAGCCGGGGTACCGCGGGCTCGTCTCGGCGCTGTACGATCACACGGGCGGGGCGGACGTGATCGGCGTGACGGGCGCGCCGGGCGCGGGCAAGTCCACGCTCGTCGACAAGCTCGCGGCGGCCTACCGCGACCGCGGCGACACCGTCGGCGTCGTCGCCGTCGACCCCTCCTCGCCGTACTCCGGCGGCGCGGTGCTCGGGGACCGGATCCGGATGGCCTCGAACGTCGGCGACATGGACGTGTTCTTTCGGTCGATGAGCGCGCGCGGCCAGCTCGGCGGGCTCTCGATGGCGACCGCGGACGCCGTGAAGGCGCTCGACGCCTTCGGGAAGGACGTGGTCCTGATAGAGACCGTGGGAGCCGGACAGAACGAGGTCGACGTGGTCCGCACCGCGGACACCGTCGCGGTGCTGGTCCAACCCGGCTCCGGCGACGACGTCCAGACGCTGAAGGCGGGGATATTGGAGATCGGCGACGTCTTCGTCGTCAACAAGGCCGACGTGGACGGCGCCGAACGCGCCCTCGCGGAGTTGGAGGAGATGGTCCACAGACGGGAGGGGTCGACCGCGACCCCCGGAGCCGCGGGCCACCACGGACCGCACGGCGGAGGCGGCGCCCCGAACGTAGCCGCTGACTCCGACGCCCCGAACGTAGCCGCCGACTCCGACGCCCCGGACGCAGCCGCCGACTCGGATGCCTCGAACGACGCCGAGTGGACACCCGAGGTGTTGGGAACCGTCGCGGAGACGGGCGAGGGCGTCGCGGAGCTGATCGACGCGTTCGACGCGCACGCGACCCATCTCCGCGAGTCCGGCGATCTGGCGCGGACCCGGCGGCGGCGGTACGCCGAGGAGATCCGGACGCTGGTGCGCGCGGACGTCGGCACGCTCGCGACTGAGGCGATCGACCGCCGGGGCGGGATCCAGACGCTCGCGGACCGCGTCCGACGGAAGGAAGCGGATCCGTACGGCGTCGCGGCCGAGATCGTCGACCCGATCGCGGCGTGTCTCGAGGACCGCGACGACCCGAACGGGGACCGCGAACGCGCCGACGAGTAGCGGGGCCACGCGAACTCGGGCGGCGACTTCACGTCTTTGCGATCGGCGACTCCACGTGTTATAAGTCGCCGGCGAACCAACGGGATTCCATGAGACTCAGGAACCTCGCCGGGACGGCCCTCCTCGGCGTCGGTGCGATGGCGGCGACGAACGCCGGGCTCCGCTACGAGGGCGACCTCGAGTCGCCTCTCGTCGGCGACGACGGCACCTTCCGCTGGCGCGGCATGGACGTCGCCTACACCGAGGGGGGCGACCCCGAGGACCCCGACCTCGTGCTGCTCCACGGGATCAACGCCGCCGGCTCCTCCGGGGAGTGGCGCGAGGTCTTCGGTGACCTCACCGCCGACCACCACGTCGTCGCGCCCGACCTGCCGGGATACGGCCGGTCGGACCGCCCGCCGCTTCGGTACTCGGCGGCGCTGTACGAGGACTTCGTCGGCGACTTCCTCGCCGAGTTCGACGAGCCCGCCGTGGTCGCCTCGTCGCTGTCGGCGGCGTACGCGGCCGGCGCGCTCGCGGGCGACGCGGCGAGAGATGACCTCGAGGTGAGCGGATTCGTCGGCGTCTGTCCCACGGCCGTCGCCGGACCGAGCCCGCCGAAGCCCTGGCTCCGAGAGCTGATCCGGTCGCCGCTCGTCGGTTCGGCGTTTTTCAACCTGATCGCCTCGAAGCCCTCGATCCGGTATTTCAACGCCGACCACGGCTACTACGACCCCGACGCCCCCGCGGAGGAGTGGGTCGACTACGAGTGGCGGACCAGCCACGTCGAGAACGCGCGGTTCGCCCCGGCGTCGTTCGTCTCGGGGTACCTCAACAGCGACGTCGACCTGGCGGCCGCGCTCGCCGACCTCGAGGTGCCGGCGACGATCGTGTGGGGACGCGAGGCCGACGTGAGCCCGCTGTCGGACGGCCGCGAGCTCGCGGACGCGTCGGGCGCGCGGCTCGTCGTCTTCGACCGCGCCGCGCTGTTGCCACACGTCGAACACCCGAACCGCTTCCTCGAGACCGTCCGCGAGAGCCTCGTCGCCGGCGCGACGGCCTAGCGGAACGCGCCCCGTCCCCCGGCGGCGTCCCCGTTTCAACCACCGCCGATATCAGAACTGAATAGCGGGGGACAAACGATTTATGTCGCCTCGGTGGACGCGGATACATGACCGACGACCCGCTACGAGTGCTCTGTGTCGACGACGAGCCCGGGCTCGCGGGTCTCGTCGCAGCGCACCTCGAACGCGCCGACGGGTTCGACTGCGAGACGACCGTCGAGACGGACCCGAACGCGGCGCTCGATCGGATCCGTTCCGAGCCGTTCGACTGCGTCGTCACCGACTACGACATGCCCGCTCGGACCGGCGTCGAACTCCTCTCGTCGGCCCGCGAGACGCGTCCGGAGCTTCCGTTCCTGTTGTTCTCGGCGACTGAGCCCGACGAGATCGCCGCCGAGATGGTCCGCGTCGGCGTCACCGACTACGTGAACAAAGGCGGCGGAACCGAGGCCTACACGACGCTCATCCGCCGGGTCGAACACGCGGTCGACGCGGAGGCGAGCGCGAGCGGAGACGCCGGATTCGACGCGGAGAACGTCTCGGTTGACGGCGTCTGTACGGTCGGGCCGGACGGCACCTTCGAGTACGTCTGTGCGGAGTACGGTGAACTGTACGGCTACGATCCCGACGATCTGGTCGGCGAGCGCTGGCAGCGGCTCCACCCCGACGAGGAGATCGAACACATCCGGACGGACGTGCTCCCGGCCGTCATGGAGGGAGACCGGTGGACCGGACGGAGCACCGGACTCCGGGCGGACGGAAGCACGTTCCCCGAGTCGAAGATGGTGAGCACGACGAGCGACGGTCGCCTCCTGATATCGGTGTCGGAGTACGGCGAATCGGCCGTTCGCGCCGACGACTGAGCCGGAATCGGTCCCGCCCTTCCGATGTCGAAGCCGCCTCAGCCGTCGCGCCGCACGTACAGCGTCTTCCGACAGGTCGCGCGGACGGTGCCCGCCTCGTCGACGAGCGAGACGTCGTACTCGCGGTCGGTCGACTCGCCAGGCGAGAGCGCCCCACGGATCGCCTCGATCTCGTCGGGTGGGAGTTCGAACTCCGCGTACAGCGTCCCGCGCCCGGGTTCGATGAACTCCATCGCGGCCGACTTGTCCCAGACGGTGAACTCGTCGCCGAGGGTCCGCCGGAGCATGGTCATGTAGACCGGGTCGAGCGCGCCGTAGAGGCTCCCGCCGAAGGTCACGCCGAGCCCGTTCCGCGTCCGCCAGTTGAACGGGACCCGCACGCGGACGTACCGCCACGCCGCGCCGATGTGGTCGACCCGCCCGCCGGTCCCGCGGTAGGCGGGGAGCAGGTTGAACGCGTGTCGCCACAGGCGGGTACGGAGGCTCTCGGCCGGCGGGTCCGGATCGATCGGCCGCGGGTCCGGGTCGCGGTCGATCCCGGTCGAAGAGTCGCTCACGTCCGCTCCAGTCGTCCCCGACGACAAACCGGTATCGGAACGCCGAACAACTCGCGCCCGGTTGCCGCGCGGCGTCACGGTCGCGGGAACCGTCAGAGCGGCGACCCGCGAGCGCCCGAAACCGGTATCCCCGCGCGTCCGCAATCGGAGACCGATGGAGTGTGACAAGTGCGGGGCCGACGCGATCCACCACGCCACCTACTCGGGGGCGCACCTCTGTGGCGAGCACCTCTGTCGCTCGGTCGAGAAGCGCGTGAAACGGCGGGTTCGCGAGGACGGACTGCTCGATCCCGACGCGACCCCCGACGACCCGGACCGGTGGGTGCTCGGACTCTCGGGCGGGAAGGACAGCGTAGTCCTCACCCACATCCTCGAGGAGGTGTTCGGAAGGGATCCCCGCGTCGAGATGCTCGCGCTCACGATCCACGAGGGGATCGAGGGGTACCGCGACGAGAGCCTCGACGCCTGCGTCGAGTTGGCCGAGGACCGCTCGATCCGCCACGAGGTCGTCTCCTACGACGACGAGTTCGGCGTCCGCATGGACGACGTGGTCGAAACCGACCCGGAGGACATGGCCCCGTGTGCGTACTGCGGGGTGTTCCGCCGGGACGTTCTCGAACGATACGCCGAGGAGTTCGACGCGGACAAACTGCTGACCGGCCACAACCTCGACGACGAGGCCCAGACCGCGCTGATGAACTTCCTCGAAGGCGACGTCAAACAGGTCGCGAAACACTTCGACGCCTCGCTCGGGCCCTTCGACGAGCGCGGCGAGACCGACGCGTTCGTCCCACGCGCCAAGCCGCTTCGGGACGTGCCCGAGAAGGAGATCGCCCTCTACTGTCACGTCCGCGACCTCCCGGTCCACATGGCCGAGTGCCCCCACGCCGCCGAGGCGTACCGCGGCGAGATCCAGTCACTCATCCACGACCTCGAAGAGAACCACCCCGGCACGCGCCACTCGATCATGGCCGGCTACGAGGAGCTGTCGGCGATCACCGCGGAGCGGTATCGGGGCGGGAACGGGGACGGCGGTGACGACGAGGCCGACGGAAACGGCGGGGCCGAATCCGGCGACGAGAGCGACCGCGACGGCGACTCCCGCTCGCTTCGCGAGTGTTCACGCTGCGGCTCGACGACAAGCCGCGAGGTGTGCCGGAAGTGCCGGCTGCTCGATGCGATCGAGGCGGCGTCGTAGCTCGCGGGGTCGAGCGGGCGAAAAACGCGGTGTAAAACGGCTCCGAGAGCGTCCGCCTTCAGCGGATGACGTCGAGCCCGTTGTTCTTCTCGACGGGCTCGGTGCCGCCGTCGGACTCCCAGGCGGCGTGCTCGGAACCGCCGGATCCCTGAACGCCGTTCGTCGCCTCGGCTGCCCGCGAACGGGAGTCGCCGAGGTCGTCGGCGTCGACCGCGGCGCGGGACTTGTCCGCCTGCTTCTGGGTCGACGGGCCGAGCACCTGCGCGCTCTGGACGCCCGTCATGATCGCCATGACGCGGACCTTCCCCTTGTACTCGTCCTGGATGCGCGCGCCCCAGATGACGTTGGCGCTCGCCTCCAGTCGCTCGGTGATGTTGTTCGCGATCCCCTCGGCCTCCTTCAGCGTGAGGTCCGGACCGCCCGTGATGTGGACGAGTCCGCCCGAGGCGCCGCGGTAATCGACGTCCAAGAGCGGGTGGTTCATCGCGTCGTTGACCACCTCTTGGGTCTTGTTCTTGTCCTGGGTCTCGCCGACGAGCATGACCGCGACCCCGCCCTGGTTCATGATGGTGGACATGTCGGCGTAGTCCAGGTTGATCAGGCTCGGCTGGGTGATCGTCTCGGAGATACCCTTGACCGTCTCCGCGATGATCTGGTCCATCACGGAGAACGCCTTGCCGATCGGTAGGTTCGGGACGTAATCGAGCAGGCGGTTGTTGTCGAGGACGATGATCGAGTCGGCCTCGTTGCGGAGGCTTTCTAACCCTTCCTCGGCTTTCACCGTGCGGGCGCGCTCGACGTTGAACGGCGTCGAGACCATCCCGACGACGATCGCCCCCTGCTCTTTGGCGATCTTCGAGACGACGGGCGCCGCGCCCGTGCCGGTGCCGCCACCCATGCCGGCCGTGACGAAGACGAGGTCGGCGTCGCCGAGCACCTCCTTGATCGTCCCCTGGGCCATCTCGGTCGCGCGCTCGCCCATCTTGGGGTCGCCGCCGGCACCCAGTCCCTGCGTGAGCGACTTGCCCACCAGGATCTTGGTGTCGGCCTCGATCATCTTGAGGTGCTGTTTGTCCGTGTTGATCGCGACGGTGTCGGCGCCGTCGACGCCGATGTTGTACAGGCGGTTGACGGTGTTGTTACCGGCGCCGCCGGCGCCGACGATGACGATCCGGGGGTCCCCGAACTCGTCGTCGTCCATGCTGGCGTCCATCTCGCGCTTCTCCGCTTCCGCGTTGTCGAGGGCGTCCTGAACGAGATCCTGCATCGATCTACACCTTGGCCCAGCTGCGGTTGCGGCCGCGCTCCTCGCGCTCGCCGTCCTGTTCGCTCAACATGTCTCGGACGGCCGACCGGATCGCCTCGCTCCGGTTCGGGAACTCACCCGTCTCGACCATCTGTTCGACCTCGTCTATCTGCTGTTTCGGGATCCGTAGTGTCACACGCTCCATTTGTTGTATTCCCCCGGTAAGACGACGTCCACGACACACGCCGTGCGTCTTACGGCCTCGGATCGCCCGACGGCGGGGACGTCCCTTCGTCGGACGACGGCTGTAAGACGGTCGTCTTACGCGATTGTAGTCACCGAGGCTACCCTTATAAAATTAACGACGGTCGTAAGACACTCTCTAAAACTGCCGTATACTCGTCTGAGAACGTCGTTTTCGCCGGTTACCTGTCTTTCAACACGTCCGCAGCGGGGGTCCGCCGTCCGCAACCGGGGCAGAACGCCCAGTCCGTTCGGACTTCGTCGCCGCACTCACAGAACGCGCGATGGGACTGTTTCTCACCGCAGTTCGGGCAGTATACGTGGTCTTCCGGGACGTTTTCGCCACATCCTCCGCAGGCGTTTTCGCCCGTTTGCACCCCGCGATCGGCGCGTGTCTTACGCGAATCCGGATCGATCTCCGGTTCCGTCTCCCGTGTCACACGCGCATCGCCGCCGTCGGCCCCAGGGGCGTCGAGCGTGACGTTTACGTTGATCTCGCCCGGTGTAGACGGCGTATACGCGTCTTCGGGCTCGCGGCGATCCGCGGCTCCGAACCGCTCGTCCAACGCGGCGTCGAGCCGGTCGTCGATCAGGTCGTCGATCCGCTCGGAGAGGGCGGCGTCCACGCTTCCCTCTGGGCGGTCGACATCGGGTCCGTCCGTCACATACCCGTCCGCCGCCTCGTCGAGGTGGGCGCGAAGCGCCTCGCGCATCACCTCGCTTTTCGAGGCCTCACACGCTTCCAGCCGCTCGACGAGCTCGTCGTCGGCCCGAAACGTGATCTTACTCATACCGAGGTGATATCCACCACAGTACAAGTATTTTCCCCTGCGTCCGCTCAACGGCAGACACGTTTCAGCGGCTCGAAACGTCCGGTACGGCCGGATCGGCGATCCACCGTTCGGGGAACGCTCGACGTCCATGTGGTGTGGTCACACGTGTGTCTGACACAGGTTTATACGCCTCGCGCGGGCATACGTGAGCACATGAGTAACCGCGTCGAGGACCTCGAACGGCAGGTCGCGGAGCTGCAGGCGGCGGTCAACGGGCTTACCGAGGAGCTCGTGGAGATGAAAGAGCGCGTCCGACAGGTGGAGGACGCCCAGGAGGTGGCGGTCGACGCGGAGGCGGAAGCCGCCGCGGCCGCTTCCCCCGAGGAACCGTCTTCCGACCCGTCGGACGCGTCCGACGCGTCCTCGCCGACCGGCGGCGAACGCCGAACCCACTCCGACGACCACGTCGAGGTCGTCGAGCGAACGGGCGGACCGTCGACCGACGGAACGTCGGCCATCGACGAAACCGGCGACGCGAACGGCGACTCGCCCGATGCGGACGGCGAGGAACCCGCGCCCGAAACGGCGACGTCCGACGCCGAGGCGGCCGCGGCCGACGCGGACGGTGGCGACGCCGAGGACGGGGAGTCCGACGACAGCGACATCATCGTCGCGTAAGCCGGCGTCCGTATCCCGCCATGCACATCACTGAAGTAGTCCTGGACGGTTTCAAGAGCTTCGGGCGGACCACGAGGATCCCCTTCTACGAGGACTTCACGGTCGTCACGGGGCCGAACGGCTCCGGGAAGTCGAACATCATCGACGGGGTGCTGTTCGCGCTCGGACTGGCGCGCACCCGCGGGATCAGAGCCAAGAAGCTCACCGACCTCATCTACAACCCCGGCCACGACGACGGCGAGGCGGCCGGCGGCCCGAAGGAGGCGTCCGTCACGGTCGTCCTGTCGAACGAGGACGGGACGCTCGACCGCTCGCAGGTCGTCTCGGCGGCCGGCTCCGAGAACGTCGGCGACGTCTCGGAGATCACGATCAAGCGGCGGGTGAAGGAGACCGAGGACAACTACTACTCGTACTACTATCTCAACGGGCGGTCGGTGAACCTCTCCGACGTCCGCGACCTGCTCGCGGCCGCCGGCGTCACGCCCGAGGGCTACAACGTCGTCATGCAGGGTGACGTGACCGAGATCATCAACATGACCCCCTACCAGCGCCGGGGGATCGTCGACGAGATCGCGGGCGTCGCGGAGTTCGACGAGAAGAAGGAAGCGGCCTTCGAGGAGCTCGACACGGTAAAAGACCGGATCGGCGAGGCCGACCTCCGGATCGACGAGAAGGAGGAGCGGCTCGATCAGCTCTCCGAGGAACGCGAGACCGCCCTCGAGTACCAGTCGCTCCGCGAGGAGGTGGAGCAGTACCGCGGCTACCGGAAGGCCTCGGAGCTGGAGGACAAACGCGATTCGTTCGCCGCGGTCGAAGACGAGATCGACGACGCCGAGGCGGACCTCGAGGAGCTCCGCGTCGAACTCGACACCAGACAGGGGACGGTCACCCGCCTCGAGGAGGACCTGGCCGACCTCAACCACGAGATCGAGACCAAAGGCGAGGACGAACAGATCGCCATCCGGTCGGAGATCGAGGAGATCAAAGGCGAGATCTCCCGCCTCGAGGGGAAGATCGAGGCAGCGGAGGAGCGCGCCGACGACGCCGAGACGGAACGGCGGAACGCGTTCGTCCAGATCGACCGCAAACAGGAGACGATCGACGACCTCGACTCGGAGATCCGGGAGACGAAAGTCGAGAAGGCGTCGCTCAAGTCCGAGCTCGCGACGAAGCGCTCGGAGCTGGCTGAGGTGGAAGCCGAGATCGAGGGCGCCGACACCGAGTTCGACGAGCTGAAGACCGAACTCGCCGAGAAGAAGGAGCGGCTCGAGTCCCTCCGCGAGGAGAGGAACCGCCACCAGCGCGAGAAGGACCGGCTGCTCGACGAGGCCCGCCGTCGCTCGAACGCGGTCGAGGAGGCCCGCGCCGACCTCGAGGCGGCCCGCGAGGAGGTACCCGACCTGAACGCGCGGATCTCGGAGCTCCACAGCGAGCTCGACAAGGCCGAGAAGAACGAGTCGAAGATCGAGGACGTCGTCGCCGACCTGTTCGCAGAGAAGGCCGAACGGAAGGAGGAGCTGGAGGCGATCGAGGACGACCTCCGCGGGAAGCAGAACGAGTACGCGAAGCTGGAGGCGGCCGCGAGCGAGCGCGGTGACACCTCCTGGCCGCGGGCGGTCACTGAGGTGAAAAACGGCGGCATCGACGGCGTTCACGGCGCGGTCGGTGAACTCGGGTCCGTCGAGGCGGAGTACGCGGAGGCGTGTGAGACGGCCGCCGGCGGGCGGCTCGCGAACGTCGTCGTCGACGACGACGGCGTGGGCTCGACGTGTATCGACTACCTGAAGCGGCGCAACGCGGGGCGGGCGACGTTCCTCCCGATCACGAAGATGGACGACCGCGGCCTCCCCCGCAAACCCTCGATGCCGGGCGTCGTCGACTTCGCGCGGAACCTCGTCGAGTACGACTCGCGATACGAGACGATCTTCTCGTACGTGCTCGGGTCGACGCTCGTCGTCGAGGACATGGCGACCGCCCGCGATCTGATGGGCGACTACCGGATGGTCACCCTCGAGGGCGACCTCGTCGAGAAGTCCGGGGCGATGACCGGCGGCTCCGGCGGCGGCTCCCGGTACGCGTTCACGAAGTCGGGCGGAGGCAAGCTCGAGCGGCTCGCCACGGAGATCAGCGACCTGGAGGACGAGCGGCGCGAGCTCGAGTCGGAGATCGACGACCTGGACGCCGACATCGAGGACGCCCGCGAGCGGAAGGCGGACGCCGCCGACCGCGTCCGGTCGCTGGAGGCCGACATCGAGCGAGCCGAGGAGGAGTTGGCGGCGACCGAAGACCGGATCGAGGAGCTGGAGGGGAGACTCGAGGAGCTCCGTGCGGAGCGCGAGTCGGTCGACGAGGAGATGAGCGGGATCGACGGGACGCTCGACGCGCTCGATTCGGACGTCGACCGGATCGAGGCGGACGTCGAGGAGATCGAGTCCGAACTCGCCGACTCGAAGATCCCGGAGCTCTCGGAGAGGGCCGACGGGATCCGCGAGGAGATCGCCGAGCTGGAGGATCGCATGGACGACCTCGACGCCCGGCGAAACGAGTTGGAACTCGAAAAGGAGTACGCCGAGGAGGCCGTCGACGACCTCCACGACACCGTCGAGGAGGCACAGAACGCGAAGAGCGAGGCGGAGGAGACGATCGCCGACCACGAGGCGGCGATCGCCGAGAAGGAGGAGACGCTGGAGACCAAACGCGAGTCGATAGCGGAGCTGGAAGCGGAGATCGCGGACCTGAAAGGGGACCGCGAGGAACTCCGCGAGGAGATCCGGGAGGCGACCCGGAAACGCGACGAACAGCGCTCGCTCGTCGCGGACGCGGAGTCCGAGCTGTCGGATCTCACGGACCGACGGGACCGCCTGAAGTGGGAGATAGACGAGCTGGAATCGCAGGTCGGCGAGTACGACCCCGAGGAGGTCCCCGACATCGACGAGGTCGAGTCGCGGATCGAGGAGCTGGAAGCCGAGATGGAGGCGTTGGAGCCGGTCAACATGCTCGCGATCGACGAGTACGACGAGGTCGAGGCCGAGCTCGAGACGCTCCAGGAGCGCCGGGACGTGCTCGCGGAGGAGCGCGACGCGATCACGGAGCGGATCGAGGGGTACGAGGCCGAGAAGAAGGCGACGTTCATGGAGACGTTCGAGTCGATAAATGACCACTTCCGGGACATCTTCTCGCGGCTGTCGGCGGGTAGCGGCGAACTCGTCTTGGAGAACCCCGAGGACCCCTTCGAGGAGGGGCTGACGATGAAGGCACAGCCCGCGGACAAGCCGGTCCAGCGGCTCGAGGCGATGAGCGGCGGGGAGAAGTCGCTGACCGCGCTCTCCTTTATTTTCGCGGTCCAGCGGCACAACCCCGCTCCGTTCTACGCGCTCGACGAGATCGACGCCTTCCTCGACGCGGTCAACGCCGAGCGGGTCGGCGAGATGATAGAGGAGCTGGCCGCCGAGGCGCAGTTCGTCGTGGTCGGACACCGCTCGGCGCTTCTGGAGCGCTCGGACCGGGCCATCGGCGTCACGATGCAGGGCGACAACCTCTCTGCCGTGACCGGGATGCGGTTCGGCGACGGCGAGGACGGCGACGAGGAGGCGGAGGTGAGCGCGGATGACTGACGACGGCTCGGCCGACGCCGGAGCGGGCGGCGGCGTGCCCGATCTGGACCTGACGAGCGAGCGAGACGGCGCGACGCCGACGTTCGGCGGAGGGGTCGACGACGGCGACCCTTCGGCCGACGGGGCGACCGCCGCCGATCCCACCGATGCCGCAGATCCCGATTCCGCAGAACTCGCCGATGCCGCAGACCCCACCGGTGCCGACCCCGACGACGACGAAGTCGAGCCCGTCGAACTCCTCGTCCAGCTCGCCGAGGAGGGCGAGATCGAACCGTGGGACATCGACATCGTCCGAGTGACCGACGCCTTCCTCGAGAAGCTCGATCAGACCGACCTCCGGACGACGGGTCGGGCGCTGTTCTACGCGAGCGTCCTGCTCCGGATGAAAAGCGACGGAATGCTCGCAGAGGACGACGAGGACGACGAACCCGAGGCGGAGCCGTGGGAGCTGGCGATGGAGGGCGGCGCGGCCGACCCCGCCGATCCGGAGTTCGATCCGATCGACCGGCTGGAGGCGGAGATGGATCGCCGTCTCGACCGCAAGAACACCCGCGGGTCGCCGGAGACGCTGGACGAGCTGGTCCGCGAGCTGCGCGAGGCCGAGCGCGACTCGTGGTGGAAGGACTCCCGGGAGTACGACACCTCGGAGTCGCCGAGCGGCTACGCCCGCGGGACGCAGACGCTGGATTACCACGCCGGCGACGAGTTCCGCCGCGACGGCGAGCCGACCGCCGGGGAGGCGACCGACCGAACCCACGACGAGGACATCGAGGAGGTGATAACGGAGGTGGAGACCGCCCTCCGACCCCACTTCGAGGGCGGGCGCGCGGAGGTGCTGTTCGCCGAGGTGGAGTCGTCGGGCGGCCGCCCGTTCATGACGTTCCTCGCGCTGTTGTTCATGGCCCACCGAGGAAGCGTCCGACTCCGACAGGACGACCTGTTCGGGGACCTGTGGATCCGGGACCCGGCGGCGGCGACGGGAGAGACGGAAGCGATCGCGGACTGAGTCGTCCAGGGGCACGGTGTCGGGCGCAGACGGACGCCCGCTCGCGTCGTTACAGGTACTCGCCCAACAGCGGCTCGACGCGCTCTTTGGTCTCCTCGGGGATCGACTCGGTCGGCGTGTTGATCGTTCCCTCGAGCGACGTGTGTGCGTCGCACTCGTGGTCCGCGGGGAGCGTCCGGACCGCCTCCTCGACGGCGGCCTTGATCGCCGTCTGGTTCCGCTCGGCGTTCTCGAGGACCTCCTCAAGCGTCACCTCGCTGTCCGTCTTCCAGACGTCGTAGTCGGTGACGCCCGCGATCGTCGCGTAGGCGATCTCCGCCTCGCGGGCCAGTTTCGCTTCCGGGATCGCCGTCATGCCGACGAGGTCCCACCCTTGCGACTTGTAAAACTCCGACTCCGCGCGCGTGGAGTACTGCGGCCCCTCGATACAGACGTAGGTGCCGCCCTTCACGACCCGCGCGTCGCCGGAGTGATCGTCATCGTCGCCGTCGGCCTCACCGCCGACGGCGGACTCCGCGGCCTCGGTCAGGTGGTCGACGAGTTCGGGGCTGTAGGGGTCCGCGAAGGGCTGGTGGACGACGACGCCGTCCCCATAAAACGAGAGGTCGCGTCGTTTGGTCCGGTCGTAGATCTGGTCGGGGACGACCAGCGTGCCGGGTTCCAGTTCCTCCTTGAGGCTCCCCACCGCGTTCGACGCGAAGACGTGGGTCACGCCCGCCTTCTTCAACGCGTACATGTTGGCGCGGTACGGGAGGTCGGTGGGCGAGACGCCGTGGTTCGAGCCGTGTCGCGGGAGGAACGCGACCTGCCGGCCCGTGTCGGCGAACTCGCCGATCGTGACCGCGTCGCTCGGCTCGCCGTAGGGGGTGTCGTACTCGACCTCGCGCACGTCGTTCAGGGGAAGCGCCTCGTAGATCCCGCTGCCGCCGATGAATCCGATCGTGCTCATACCCCGGATCCGCCCGCTCGCTACTTATATCGACGGAAGACTCGGCGATGTCGCGACGGGAGTTCCCGATGGGGTCGAGGAGGGCCGGAAAAAGCGAGGGTACTGAAAAAAACGGGAGTACGCGGGTCTCGTCAGTACGCAGATCTCGTCCTCCGCCGAGGGCGACGAGCTAGGCAGGGGCCGCCGACTCGGCCGCGACCTCGGCCTCGACGAGGTCCTTCGTGTTCCGGAGGTGGTTCTCGAGTTGCCGCTCGTTGTAGCGGCTGGCGACCGGTTTCAGGATCCGATCCAAGAGGGAGTCTCCCATCTCGTAAGTCGCTCGGTGGGAGAGTCGGGTCCCGGCGGCGATTTCCGAGTAGCGGTTCCGGATCTCGCCGCTCATCTCGTCGCTTTCGATCGTGACGAGCAGTTCCTCGTTCGGTTCGACGACCGTCATCTCCATTTCCACCTCCATCGAGATCCCGAACACGCCGTAGGTCCCGGTCATCCGCGCGCCGTGATCGGTCTCCTCGACGACCTCGAGGTCGCGCAGGCTGGCCATCGTCCGTGACCAGTTCTCGGGGGTGCTGTCGAACGCGAAGACGTGTTCGACGGGTGCGGCGATCTCGATGGTGTGTTCGAATGTCGTCATGTGGTCTCAACTCGGTCGTCGAACCGGTCCACGCGTTCGGCCGGAGTTCTACTCCGGATCGTGATCCGATCGCGCCGGGGCGACTGAGGTACCATACGCCGTCCGAGATATTAAACCAGTAACTGAGGCGTGTACACCCGCGTCACGGACGAGAGCGGGTCATAGAAGCGCTCGCACCGCCGCGAGCGCGACCGTGCTCACGACGAGCAGGTGAACGAGCACCGCGCCAACGGGCGCGGCTCCGACCGCGCGCATGTCGTCGATCCGGATCGACAGCCCGAGACCGACGAACGCCAGCGTGAACAGCGCGTCGGAGATCCGCCCGATCGACGCGAGCGCGGCCGGCGAGAGGAGCCCGCTGTTGGCGACGGCGGCCACGAGGAGGAACCCGAGCAGGAACTTCGGGAACTCCGCCCACAGCCGCCGGACGCCGGGATCGGCCGCCGATCGCGCCGCGTACGCGAGCGAGTACGCGACGGCGACGCCACCGAGCAGGGCGTTGCGCGCGAGTTTCGTCACGGTCGCCCACTGTCCCGCCTCGGTCGAGTGCGCGAACCCCGCTGCCGCGACGGGGCCGGTCGAGAACATGCTCACGCCCGCCCAGACGCCGAACTGCCGGCTCGACAGCCCGAGCCACTCGCCGGCCAGCGGGAACACGACGAGGGTCACCGCGTCGAAGAGCAGGATCGTCGCGGCCGCGAAGGTGATCGCGGCGCCGCGCGCGTCGAGGACGCGGCCGATCGCGACGACCGCCGAGACGCCGCAGATACCGGCGCCGGCCGCCAGCAGCGACGACGTGGGAGTTCCGATCCGGAACAGCGTGCGCGCGACGACCTCCGCGAACAGGATCCCTCCGGCGACGAACGCGATCACCAGCCCGAGGACCGTCGGTCCCGCCGCGAGGAACTCCTCGACGGCGACCGCCGCGCCGAGCAGCACGATCCCGGTCTCCAAGAACAGCTTGTCGACGTCGACTCCCGGCTCCGCGGACGCCGGGGTGCCGACCGCGTTCCCGACGAGCGCGCCGATCGCGACGGCGACGACCAGCGGCTGGACGCCGGGAACCGCGTCCGCGACGACGACCGAAAGCAGCGCGCCCCCGCCGAGCAGAACCAGTCCGGGGACGTACGGTCGGAAATCGTCGAGAATCGTCATTAGACCGGATAGATCACGAGGTGGACGAAAACGATCGCGAGTCCCAGACACAGCGCCTGCCAGCCGCGGTCGAGGGCTCGCCAGCGGCGAGCGAGGCGCGTACCGCCGACGTCGTCCGCGTGGTCGACCGCGCGACCCTCGCTCGCGTCGTCGACGTCCTCGTCGGTCATACGGGAGCGGATCCGCACGTCGGGGTCTTACCGGTATCGCTCGACGGGAGGATCTCCGGAAAACGGTCCGAGATCCGTCGTGGGGCAGGCTCGATCAGTCGTCCGCCTCGACTGCCGTCGAGGCGTCCTCGGGGGCGGCCGCGTCGTCGCTACCGTCCTCGTCGCCGTCGCTACCGTCCTCGGCGTCACCGAGCCGTGGGAAGTTGTCGATCGTCTCCGCGCGGAACGCCTCCTCGTCGAAGGAGTACTCCGTATCGAGGAACTCGAGGACGGTTCGCGTGTCAACCATGGCGTTCTTCAGCGCGGTCGACGCGCCCGGCGAGGGCGTGATGTTGAAGAGAATGCCGTCGCCGCGGATCTTCGCTTCGCCCATGTCGAGCTCCTTCGAGTCGGTGTCGACGATCTGCGGGCGGACCCCGCCGTACCCCTTCGCGCGGTCGATGTCCTCGAGTTCGACGCTCGGGACGACCTTCCGTACGTGCGGGAGGAACCGTCGCTTACCCACGACCGGCAGGTCGTACACCAGGTTCCGGACCACGTACGGGAACAAGATCTTATCGGCGAGGATGTTCGCGTAGCTCAAAAACGACGACGGCGTGAAGCCGAAGACGTCTGCGAAGTCGCCCACCGTCGAGAGCTCCCCGCGCTCGAGCGCGGGGACGAGCTTCGCCGTCGGGCCGAACCGGGTGACGCCGTCGTCGTGGACGTCGGCGTCCCCATGAACCGCGGCGAAGGGCAGCTTCTTCATCTGGAGGGTGTACACCTTGCCGTTCAACAGGTCGTCGGCGAGGAAGAAGCTCCCCGCGACGGGGAGAAGCGACATGTCCTCGCCGTACCCCATCTTCTGAGCGAACTGGAGGCTGTGTGACCCGGCGGCGACCGCGACCGCGTCGGCCGCGAAGTCGCCGTCGTCGGTCTCGACGGTGAAGCCGTCACCGCCCTCGTCGACGTTCGTCACCGTCGTCCCGAGGTGGACCGAGACGCCCTCCTCGCCGCGGGCGGCCTCGACGAACGACTCCGCGATCATGCCGTAATCGAGGACGTAGCCGTCGGGCGTCTGGAGCGCCAGAAGTTCGGTGTCGGGGTCCCGGCCCTCGACGACCTTCGGTTCGATCTCGGCTATCTCCTCGCGGCCGATCGGCTCGAGTTTGGGGAAGAGCTCGCCGAACCCCTCGTCGTGGTAGCGAGCCTCCAGCTCCGCGACCTCCTCCTCGCCGACCGCGAGCACCATCTTGCTGCGCTTGCTGTGCATCTCGCGGTCGGGGTCGACGTTCTCGAGGTACCCCGCGAGCAGCTCCGCACCCTCCTTGACCTCCTCGGCCTTCTCGAGCGTGTAGTTCGTCTCGATGTCGCCGAAGTGGAGCGTCTGGGAGTTGTTCGTGTGGTGGGAGTTCACCGCCGCGATCTCGGGCTCCTTCTCGATGAGTGTGACGTCGTCGACGTCGGTGAACTTCGAGACCGTGTACAGAAGCGATGCCCCGCTTATTCCCCCGCCGATGACGATGAGGTCGGTGTGATCGGACATGCGTGAGGCTCCGTCTCACGGAGTGTACCGTCTTGGGAGTTAACTGACTTCCTATTCCGCGCCGGCGGGATCGACCATCCCGACACCGGCCCGTCGGAGGTCGAACCGGGGTCGTCTCCTCCGACGCGAGATCAGGATCGCAGCGTCCGGTACCGCTCCCGGAGTTGCTCGAAGAGCGCACGTCCGGCGTCGGTCCGGATCCGCGGCTCCGTCGTCGCGAAGAACTCCTCGAGCGCGTCGTACTCCGCGAACGCCTCGGGCGTTCCGTCGGCGGGGTCGTACCGGCCGTCGCGCTCGTAGACGATCGCTTGGAGGCAGGTGTCGAGGAGGTCACACTCCTTGACGAGGACCGCCTCCGGCGTCTCGCGGGCCTCGTACGCCTCCCACGCGTCGCGGACGCGCTCGGGGAGCGGCCCGGCGAGGTCCGCCATCGCGGCGCGTTCGCGCGCCTCCTTCTCGTCGCGGTCGACCGACTCCGCCGTCGAGTCCGCTCGCGTCGCCACGTCGCCCGTCTCCGCCTCGGCGACGTCGTGGACGACGGCGAGCCGGAGGGCGCGGTCGAGGTCGACGCCGGGTAGGTCCTCGCGAAAGCGGTCGCCGAGCGCCAACACGAGGTACGCGACGCCCCACGCGTGGGCGGCCACCGACTCCGGGGCGTCGACGCCGCGGAGCTGCCATCCCGTGCGACCCTCGTCTTTGAGCGCGTACGCGTCGAGGACGGCCTCGAGAACCGGGTCGGGTTCCGGACCCTCCGACCCCATCGCTCACTCCGCGAGCGCCCAGGTCTCCTCGCCGACCGCCTCGACCACGCCGCGGCGCTCCATCTCCGCGAGCACCTCGTCGAGCCGGCCCGGCTGTGCGACCTCCATCTCGATTCGACCGACCCCGTGGTCGGCCTCGAGGTGGTGGCGGACCGCCTCGCGGTCGAAGGTCGTCGCGTCCGCGCGCTCCATCGCGCCCGCGATGATATCTATCATGTCCTCGATGAAGTTCCACGGGTAGACGACCCACGTCCACGTCTCGAGCCGTTCGCCGACGAAGTCGGGCTCGAACTCGGAGGTCGAGAGGAGCTGGAGCGTCGCGGTGCGGACCGTGCCGGCGTCGCGGTCCTCGACGTACTCCTCGGCGCGGCGGATCGACCCGCCGGTGTCGGCGATGTCGTCGATGATCAACACGTCCTTGTCCTCGACGCTTCCCTCCGGCATCGGGTAGCGGATCTGCGGCTCGTTCGATTTGTCGGCCGCGCCGACGTAGTGTTCCATCTTGAGGCTCGTGAGGTCGTCGAGGCCGAGGAAGTCACAGATACAGCGGCCGGCGAACCACCCGCCTCGGGCGAGTGCGACGACGACGTCCGGCTCGAAGTCGGCGCGTTTCACCGCGTTCGAGACGTTCCGACAGAGGCCGTAGATGTACTCCCAGTTGGTCACGGTACAGTCGAAGTCGTCCGGGAGATCGCTCATACCTCGGGAGTCGCCCGCGCGAGCATAAGGGTTTGTGGAACGGCCTCCGTGGAGCCCGACCGATCTCGGCGTCCCGCTTCCGTCGAACCTCCGCGTCCGTCCGTGCCGACACGATTTAGGTGGCCCGCCCGCAACGACCCGCTAATGAGCACACGGGCCGCAACCGAGGAGCGGGCGGTCGTGATCGGGCTGGAGGTCCACGTCCAGCTCGAGACCGACACCAAGGTCTTCTGTGGCTGTTCGACGGAGCCGGCCGACGACGAGGAGCCGAACACGCGCACCTGCCCGACCTGTCTCGGGCTGCCGGGCGCGCTGCCGGTCCTCAACGAGGCCGCCGTCGAGAGCGCGGTGAAGATCGGGAAGGCGCTCGACGCCGACATCCCCGAGACGACCACGTTCCACCGGAAGAACTACTACTACCCCGACCTGCCGAAGAACTTCCAGCTCACCCAGTACGACGCGCCGATCTGCGCCGACGGCGAACTCGAGGTGTCCGTCGACGGCGAGCGACGCACCATCGGGATCACCCGCGCGCACCTGGAGGAGGACCCCGGGAGCATCCAGCACGCGGGCGGCTCCATCGAGTCGGCGACGCACACGCTCGTGAACTACAACCGCGCGGGGACGCCGCTGATGGAGGTCGTCACCGAGCCCGACTTCCGGTCGCCGGCGGAGACTCGCACGTTCCTCGCGAAGCTCGAGGAGGTGCTGGAGTACCTCGGGGTCTTCGACGCGACGCGGGACGGCAGCCTCCGGGTCGACGCCAACGTCTCGCTCGTCGACGCCGGCGAGGTACGAGAGGACGGCTCGGTTCCCGAGTCGGTGCTGGCCGACGCCAACCGCGCCGAGGTGAAGAACATCTCGAGTCACAAGGGCGCGGAGAAGGCGCTCGCCTACGAGATCACCCGCCAGCGCAACGTCCTCCGTCGCGGCCGTGAGATCGAACAGGAGACCCGCCACTGGGACGAGGCGCGCGGCGTCACCGTCTCGATGCGCTCGAAGGAGGCCGAGAAGGACTACCGCTACTTCCGGGAGGCCGACCTGCCCGCCCTGGAGGTGTCCGACTGGAAGGACCGGATCCCGATCCCCGAACTGCCCGACGCCCGCCGCGAGCGCTTCGGTACGGAGTACGGCCTCGACGACGAGGCGGCCTCCAAGCTCACCTCGACGAAGGAGGTCGCGGACTTCTTCGAGGACGTCGCCGGCGAGTACGACCCCGACCTCGCGGCGACGTGGGTCGCGGACAACCTACTCGGCGAACTCAACTACCGCGAGCTGGAGATCACGGACGTGAGCGACCGACTCGACGAGTTCAAACGCCTGATCGAGTTGGTCGCCGCCGAGGAGCTGACGGTGAAGAACGCCGAGGAGATCGTCCTCCGCGAGATGCTCGACGAGGGAGAGGACCCCGAGGCAGTTATCGACCGCGAAGGGCTCGGGAAGGCCGAAGCGGGCGAGGTCGAGACCGCGGTCGAGTCCGCCATCGACGAGAACCCCGACGCCGTGGCCGACTACCACGACGGCGACGACGGGGCGATCAACTTCCTCGTCGGCCAGGTGATGCAGGAGACCGGCGGGAGCGCCGACCCCGGACAGGTGAACGGACTCCTCCGCGAGCGGCTGGACGGGTAGTCGATGGAGTCGCTCGACACACCGAACGCATGGACGTGACCGTCGACGTCGTCGGCGGCGAGGAACGCGAGTGCGTCCTCGAGGACGACGCGACCTACGCCGACCTGATCCGCGCCGCGGGTTTTCACCCACAGGAGGCGTCGGTCCTCGTCGACGGTTCGCCCGTCCCCGGGGACCGCCCCGTCGACGCCGACCGCGTTCGGCTGCTCCGGCTGATCCAGGGCGGATCGAACGACCACCTCGAGGCCGAGGGGTGACGCCGTGGCGGACCCCGCCGACCGCAACTCCGCCGACCGCGACGCTCTCGACCGCAACTCCGCCGACTCCGACTCCGACTCCGCCGACCACGCACCGGTCCCGGAGCGGATCGCGATCGAGCCGGCGACGGCCGGCGACCGGCTCGACGCCCTCCGCGTGCTCGACGCGGCGATGTTGGAGACCGACGCCGACGACCTCTCCGCCCGGATCGACGCCGGGGACGCCCTCGTCGCCCGCTTCGAGCGGACCGGATCCGTGGTCGGGGCGCTGGTCGTGACCCGGCCGGAGCCGGGACGACGCCACGTCGACGCGGTCGCGGTCCGTCGCGCGCGGCGCGGCCGGGGGATCGGGTCCGCGCTCGTCGCTCGTGCGGTGCGGGACGCGCGAGCGGACCCCGACGCCGACGCGATCACCGCGACCTTCGACGCGGATCTGAGGGGGTTCTACGCGGAACTCGGATTCGCGGTCGAGCCGGTCGAGGGAGGTCGGCTCCGCGGCCGGCGGGCGGTTGGAAGTCCCGACTCGAACGGCGGGTGACGGTTCGGTCGCTCCGCTCCGGTTCGCCTCGTACCCTCCCACGTCGTCCCGTACCGATCCGTTTCGCCCACTACCGATCCGTTTTATCTCATGCCGAGGGAGCGATCGCCATGGAACGCCCTCGACTCGGAACCGACACGAACGCGGGACTGCTTCTCCGGCGCGGGGGCGCGCTGGTCGCCGACGCGCTGCTCGTCGCGACGCTGCTCGGGCTCGCCGAACTCGCGTTTCGACTCCTCGTCGGATCTCCCCTTCCGGCGGGGCGGTGGCTCCTCCCGGTCGCGTACCTCGGCTACTACGTCGCCTTCGAGGGGGCGTTCGGACGAACGCCCGGGAAGCGTCTCCTCGGGCTCGTCGTCCGCGAACGCGACGGCTCCCCGTGCGGACTCCGGGCGGCGTTCGTCCGGAACCTGCTCCGGGTCGTGGACGGCGCGGTCTTCTACCTCGTCGGGACCGCCGCCGTCGTTCTCACGGACGGCGACCGACGCGTCGGCGACCACGTCGCGGGGACGCGGGTTGTGCGGTCCGAGGACTAACCGCGTCGTCGGATCGGAAACAGTGACGTCGGCGACGACCGCCTACCGCTTCCCGAATCGCTCGTCGAAGAGGGCGACCACCCGCCGTTCGATCTCGTTGCGGATCGGCCGCACCTCCTCGATCGGTCGCTCGCCGGGGTCCTCGAGGTCCCAGTCGTCGGTGTCGACGCCGGGTAACTCCAGAGTCGAACAGCCCATCGTCGCGACGAAGTCGGACTCCGCGAGCGCGTCCTCCGAGACGTGCTGCGGGGTACGTCCGTTCACGTCGAGGCCGACCTCGGCGAGCGCCTCGACGACCACGTCGTGTACTTCGTCCGCGGGGGCGGTCCCGCCCGTGACGATCTCGACTCGGCCCTCGAGTCCGCGTTCCCTCCGTTCGCGTTCGGCGAACGCGGTCGCCATCTGACTGCGGCCGGCGTTCCGAACGCACATGAACGTGAGCGTCGTCGGTTCGGTTTCGTCGCCGTTCGATTCCGGGCCGTCGTCCGGGGTGTTGGTGGACGTCATGGTGGATCGGAGTCGCCTCCCGGCGACTCGGTGGGCTTTCAGTAGATCAGCTCGTCGTCGTTCTCGATCATGTACAGCGCGCGGGCCGCGATGTTGACCGCGTGGTCGCCCACGCGCTCAAGGTCGCGGACCGCCAGCAGCGCGCGGGAGACCTCGTCGAGCGCGCCCGCCAGCTCCTCGGAGTCCGGGTCCGACTCGCCGCTCCGGTTCGCCTCGACGCGGGCGCGGTCGGCCTCGAGCAGGTCGCGGACGACCGCCTCGCTGGCCCGTCGGCACCGCTCGTCGAGGTCGTCGTCCCGGGCGGCGACCGCCCGGCAGGCGTCGGGGTCGCCGGACTCGTAGGCGGCCACCGCGTCGGCGACCATCGTGCCCGCCTCGTCGCCGATCTCGCGGAAGTCGACCGCGGGGTGGAGCCCGCCGTCGTCGCCGCCGTAGCCCGCGAGGTTGGTCGCGAGGTCGCCGACGCGCTCGAGATCGGTGATGACCTTGAACGAGGCCGCCACCAGCCGGAGGTCGCCCGCGACGGGCTGTTGGAGCGCGAGAAGCTCCGTACACTCCTCCTCGAGCCCGAGGTAGCGTTCGTTGACCTCGTAGTCGCCCTCGATAACTTCGCTAGCGAGGTCGTCGTCGCCGGTCTCGGCCGCCTCGAGTGCGGCGTCGTACCGCTCGAGAACGAGATCGCCCATGCCGACGACGCCCGTTCGAAGGTCCTCGAGCCGCTGTTGGTAGTTCTCTCTGGGCATCTATCCGAACTTCCCCGTGATGTAGTCCTCGACGCGCTGCTCTTCGGGATCCTCGAAGATCTTCGCCGTGTCGTCGTACTCGACGAGTTGCCCGCCGGTGAGGAACACGGCGGTTCGATCAGAGATACGCGCCGCCTGTTGCATGTTGTGCGTGACGATGATGACGGTGTACTCCTCGGCGAGGTCGTCGATGAGGTCCTCGATCTTCGAGGCCGCGACGGGGTCGAGCGCCGAGGTCGGCTCGTCCATTAAGATCACTTCGGGGTCGGGCGCGATCGCCCGGGCGATACAGAGCCGCTGCTGTTGTCCCCCCGAGAGGTCGAGTCCCGAGGAGTCCAGTTGGTCCTTCACCTCGTCCCACAGCGCGGCCCCCTTCAGCGACTCCTCGACGCGGGCGTCGACGTCGCCGTCGTAACCCTGGATCTTCAGGCCGTACGCGACGTTGTCGCGGATCGACTTGGGGAAGGGGTTCGGCTTCTGGAACACCATCCCGATCTTCCGCCGGAGCGCGACCGGGTCGACGTCGGCGTCGTACACATTCTTCCCGCCGAACTCCACGTCGCCCTCGACCCGGCAGACGTCGATCATGTCGTTCATTCGGTTGATACACCGGAGGAACGTCGACTTGCCACAGCCCGAGGGGCCGATGAGCGCGGTCACTCGCTTTTCGGGTATCTCGATCGAAACGTCGTCGATCGCCTGCTCGTCGCCGTAGAAGACGTTCAGGTCGCGCGCGGCGACCGCCGTCTCGCCGAGCGCCGGCGACCAGTTCGCCGATCCGGTCTCGACCTCCGTGGTGATGAGCGATTCGTCTTCCGTCGTGTCGGATGATGTGTTACTCATGTTAACTCCCCCGTTCCGCGCGGTTCCGAAGCAGTATCGCCGTTCCGTTCATGCCGATGAGGATGATCAAGAGCGTTATCACGCCGGCCGCGACGACCCCGTACCGGAACTCGGCCTGCGGGAAGCCGGCCCACGCGTAGATCTGCATCGGCATCGCACTGAATCGGCTGAAGAGGCTGCTCGGCGCGCTGAAGACAGTCGTCGCCGCACCGATCATGATGAGCGGCGCGGTCTCGCCGATCGCCCGACCGAGCGCGAGGATCGTCCCCGTCAGGATACCCGGAAGCGCCTCCGGCAGCACGACGTTCTTGGTCGTCTGCCAGCGCGTCGCGCCCATCGCATCCGACCCGCGTCGGAGGTCGTCGGGCACCGACCGGATCGCCTCCTGTGCTGAGATGATGGTGATCGGGAGAATGAGAAGCGACAGCGTCAGCGACGCCGTCACCGCCGTGCCGTACCCGAACCCGAGGAGGTTCGCGAACAGTCCCAATCCGAGGAGCCCGTAGACGACCGACGGGATGGCGGCGAGGTTCGCGATGTTGATCTGAAGCAGTCTCGTCAGCGAACCGAGAACTCCGGTCTCCGGCATGTACTCCTCCAAGAAGACGGAGGTGCCGACGCCGAGGACGAACGACAGCACCGCGACGAGCGCGATGATGATCACGGAGCCGACGATGGCGGGATACAACCCCGCCTCGGTGGCGTTCCGCGACGGTGCCTCGGTGACGTACGAGACGTCGAGCCACGGGTCCGGTGCCGGCACGCCCCACGCCTCGACGACGAGCGCCCCGACGATCACGCCGGCGGCGAGCAGGAGCGGCAGCCCGAGCCCGACGGTTCCGTCGCCGACGTCGACGACGCGGTGGACGTAGATCGCCGTCGGCACGCCCGTCAACGCGATCACGATCAGCGTGGTGGGTCCCGGAAGCCCGACGTTCCCGGCGAGGAACCCGCCGGCGATCGCGAGCGCGAGCGGAACCCCGCCGGCCGCGACCGCCGCGGTCCGGCTCCCGCGGGCGTCGACGACGAGCGCCCCGACGGCCGCGATCGGGACCGCGAGCGTCCAGAGGTAGATGATGAGATCCGACGGATACGTTCGGACGACGCCGCGGAGGAACACCGCGGCGACGAGCCCGACCAGTCCGACCGGGATCGCGGCCGTCACCGCTCGACCGGCGTCGCGCCGCCGACCGTACGCGTACAGCGCCGCCGCGGGGAGGACGCCGAGCGTGTAGGCGAGGAACCACACCAGTTCGTCGAACACCAGAAAGAGGGTGCCGACGGCGAGGCCGATCGCCGTCCCGCCGACGAGCCGACCGAGCAGACCGAAGCCGACCGCGCCGACTCGACCGTGGCTGCCGACGTACGCGAGGTACGCCGTGGCGGGTGCGACGACGACGAAGAGGTACGTGAGCTGCCAGCTGAGCCGGGGGATCGTCACGACGAACGCCTCGATCGCGGTGAAGATCACGGCGACGGCGACGAGTCCGCCGGCGAGGACGACGAGGACGCGTCGAGTCACCGCCGAGTCGTCCGCACTGTACAGACAGAAGGCAAGGAACGGGATCACGAGCGTCAGGAAGTACGTCAACAGCCACCCGGGACTCGCGCTCGCCAGGTCGAAGGCGTCTATCGCGACGTACACCAGGAGGACGCCGAGCGCGACGAGACCCGCCACGCTCGCGCCGAGCGAGAGGTACTCGAAGAGGATCCCTCGGACGCGACTGACTTCGCCGAACCCGTCCGCGTTCGCGTTGTCGGTCGCCATCAGTACTCCTCCCGGTAGCGTTCCGCGATGATGTCACTGAACACGTTCATTACGAGCGTCACCACGAACAGCGCGAGTCCGAGCGCGAACATCGAGTCGTACGGTATCGTCCCGCCGGTGAGGTCCCCGCCCGCGATCTGGACCATCGCGACGGTGATCGTCATCCCGGAGTCCAAGAGCACGTCCGCCGGGTTGAAATACGGGATCCCGAAGAGCGTCTCGCCGACGGCCGGCATCCGCGCCTGCGCGCCCATCGCGACGACGACGATCATCGTCTCGCCGATGGCGCGAGAGACGGCGAGGATGTACGAGGAGGCGATCCCGGAGATCGACGCGGGGACGACGATCCCGGTCGAGACCTCGAACTTCGTCGCGCCGAGGCCGTACCCGGCCTGCCGCAGCTCGTCGGGCACGGCGCTCATGGCGTCCTCGGAGATCGACGACACCATCGGGATCGTCATGATGCCGACCATGATCGACGCCGACAGCGCGTTGAATGTGCTCATCTCCGGAAACAGCGTCGCCTTCAGTACCGGGGTGATGTACACCAACGCGAAGTAGCCGTACACGACCGTCGGGATCCCGGCGAGGATCTCCAACAGCGGCTTGAGGATCGAGCGCGCGTTCGGGCTCGCGTACTCGCTCAGGTAGATCGCGGTCAGCGTCCCGGTCGGAAGCGCGATGAACGCCGCCGTGACCGTCACGACGATCGTCCCGATCAGGAGGGGGACGATGCCGAACGACTGCCCGCCGCCCGCCGGATTCGGACTCCAGTTGGTGCTGGTCAGGAACTCGATGATCGGGACCTCCGCGAAGAACACCACCGCGTCCGAAAGCAGGGTGGCGAAGATCGCGACCGTCGTGAGCAGGGTGATCGCCGCGCACGCGGCGAAGAACCCGCCGTAGGTTCCCTCCTTCAACCGTCTGAGCCCGCTCCGACGCTGGAGATCGGGGCTTTCGGTACTATCTGTCACAACCGGTCGGACATCGCACGCTGTCGTAAATCAATACACCGATTCATCACGGGGAGTTACCCCTGTGCCTGCTCGATCGCGTCCTCGAGCTTTTGCATCTGCTCCTCCTGCGTCTCCTCGGTCGCCGGGACGTATCCCACGTCGCCGGCGACGAGGTCCTCGTTCGTCGTCTGCTCGACGAAGTAGCGGGCGAACTCGGCGACGTGTTCGTTCCCGAGCGACTCGATCGAGGGGTACGTGAAGAGCGGGCGCGAGAGAGGAGTGTACTCGCCGCTGGAGGCCGTTTCGAGGCTCGGTTCGACGGGGCCGTCGCCGGAGTCGATCCCGAGCGCCTTGAGCTGGTCGGGGTTCTGGAAGTAGTACGCGAACCCGAAGTACCCGATCGCGTACTCGCTGCCCGCGACGCCGGTGGCGATGTTGTTGTCCTGTTCGGTCGCCTGGTAGTCGCTGGTGTGGCCGCGCTCGCCGAGGACGGCCTCGATGAAGTAGTCGTACGTCCCGGAGGTGTCGGCGGCGCCGTACCGCTCGATCTCCTCGTTCGGGAACTCGTCACGGACCTCGTCCCACGTCTCGACGGCGTCGGACTCCCAGATCGTCGCGAGCTCCTCGATCGTGAGCGAGTCGATCCAGTCGGCCTCGGGGTTGACGACGACCGTGAGCGCGTCCGTCGCCGCGACCAGTTCGATGTACTCGACGCCGTTGTCCGCACAGAGCTGTTCTTCCTCCGGCTGGATGGGTCGACTCGCGTTGTTGAAGTCCGTCTCGCCGACACAGAAGTAGTTGGAGAAGCCCCCGCCGGAGCCGGTCGAGCTGATGGTGGGGTCGATGCCTGGGTGTTCCTCGGCGAAGTCTTCCATGACCGCGCTCATCAGCGGGAACACGGTACTCGACCCGGCGATGTTGATCGAACCGGAGAGCGAGTCTCCGCCGTCTCCAGAACCGTCGTCACCGGAACCGTCGTCACCGGAACCGTCGTCACCGGAACCGCCGTCAGAGCCACCGCCCCCCGAGCTCTGTGTACAACCCGCGAGCGCCAACGCACCGGCACCGGCGAGCGCCGCGAGCGATCTCCGTCGCGTGATTCCCTCCGCCTCCAGGTTCTGGCTGGGTGCCATCACCGGATCGTGGACGAAGACCACGTAAATACGATGCTATGATGAATATACGACGGGGTGTAGTGAACGATAGTGCTATATATGACTATGATACCTATATATCTCGAACTCAGGGCGCGTCGAACGCCGACGATCCGGCTACGGAACGTCCAGTCGGCGATCCATATATAGCCGTATGACCCACTATACCGGACGATATACGCCACATATAATCGATTATGCCCGATCAACGTATCTCGGGAGACATGGCGACGATCGATCCCGGGAACGGCTCCGATCCCGACGGCGCGGAGCGACTACGTAGCGCCGAGTCCCTCCTGTGTGACGCCCGCGACGCCCTCCGCGTCGAGCGCCGGCGAACCGTCGACGAACGGGAGGCCTTCGAGGCGTTTCGGTCGCGCGTTCGAGGGATCTCCGCGGAGGCGACGCCGACGACGGGAGCGGGACCCGCCGCGGAAGCCGGGACGGTGACCGCCGCGGCCCCGGATCCGTCGCGGCTCCGGGGCAGGACGGGGACCACCGGTCCGGGACTCGTCGCGATCCGGAACGCCTACGAGGAGACGGTGATGTCCGTACCCCACTACGACGAGGAGTACAACGACACGTACGAACGCAGCCTCGCGGAGGAGTTCGGCCCGGAGCTCGCGCTCGCGCTCACCCGAGAGCCGACGCTACACGAGCGGTACCGATCGTCGCTTCTGGCGAAGACGACGGAGGCGATACGGCGGCGGGACGAACTCGTCGGGATCGTCGAGTCCGAGTCGTCGTCGGTCTCCCACGCTCGCGAGGACCTCTCCCCGATCGTCGAGGAGGTCGAGACCGTCTCACGGCGGGAGTTCGAGGCCGAGCGGTTCGGCGCGCTCGACGCGTATCGCGCTCGGTTGAACGTCCTCGCCGGGACGTGCGACGAGATCGCGGCCCGTCGGCAGGAGGAGCGGATCGACGGGGAGCGATCGGCCAACGTCGCCGGGATCGTCTCGGACGTACAGGCGTACCTCTACCGGGAACTGCCGGTCACGTATCCCGTCCTCGCGGCCGTCGCCGCGGTCGGCGGCCGGATCGAGTCGGTTCGGCTCGACGTCGAGCGAGCGATGATCCACGCCGAGTCGTCGTAGCGGAGGCCGCTCACTCCTCGACGTGTTCGGCGAGGAGCCGCTCGGCGTGCGCCTCCGAGTCGGCGACCTCCCATCGGACGCGGGTCGCGTCCCCGTACGCGAGCGCCTCCTTCAGCTCGTCGCGGAGGACGCCCGTCCCGAACCCCACGGTCTCCCCCTCGTCGTCGCCGAGTTCGTAGAGCCCGTATCGGTTCGGCGCGCTCCCGACGGTCGTCCGGTCGAGGTCGCGCCAGGGTTTCGCGAGGCTCACGGTCGATCAGCGGTGGGCGTCGAGGCCCTCCTCGGGGCCGGAAACGATCTCGTAGCTCTCCTCGATCCAGCCGTCCTCGACGAACACGAACACGCGGCCGCCGGCGACCTCCGGGTCGGCGGTCACCCGGTTGCGCTGGCCGTCGCGGCCGACGATCACGCCGGGGAACACCTCGTCGGTCTCGTCGGAGTCGACCACGACGCGGCCGACGCCCGAGTCGCGGAGGATCTCCTCGCCGGTGTTGTAGTCGTTCACGTACGTCATCACGCCCTCGGTCTCGGTCGGGTCGGTGACGAGCACGTGCGTCTCCTTGCCCGGCCCCGCGGTGACGGTTCCCTCGACCGACTCGGGGACGCCGCGGTACAGCGTGGTTCGACCGTCGAGGTACTCGACGACGACGCCCTCCTCGCGGAGGTCGACGCCGATCGAGGTCGGCGGGACGTCGCCGGGTGCGGATGCGGACATGTCGGTCGCTCCGGCCGCCGACGTGAAAAGGACCGCGCTCGCGGGCGCGATGGACCTCGCCGAACCGGAGCGAAGCGTCGTCCCGGCACCCTCGACAGCCTCGCCGCGACCGCTAACCCTTTGAGGGCCCTCGGCGCGAGTGCGTGTATGGAGGGACGGGCGGCCGCGCTCGGCGCGGGAACCGTGTTGAACGCCCTGGCGACGGGGACCGGTGCGGCCTTCGGGCTCGACGTCGAGACGCGCGCGACGGTCGAACTCGACTCCGAAGCCGACGCCGTCGAGGGGACCATCGCGGAGAACCCCGACGGCGACACGGCGCTCGTCGAGCGCTGCGTCGCGCTCGCGACCGATCGGTGGGGCGACGGCGAGGGCGGGATCGTCCGGACCGACAGCGACGTGCCGCTGGCGGCGGGGCTCAAAAGCTCCAGCGCGGCCGCCAACGCGACCGTCCTCGCGACCTGCGACGCGCTCGGACTGGCGGTCGGCGACGCCGACGACCCCGCGGTCGACGTGACCCGGCTCGACGCCTGCCGGCTCGGCGTCCGCGCGGCCCGCGAGGCCGGCGTTACCGTCACCGGCGCGTTCGACGACGCGACCGCCTCGATGCTGGGCGGCATCTGTCTCACCGACAACGGCGAGGACCGCCTCCGCGCCCGCGACCCGGTCGACTGGGACGTCCTCGTCTGGACCCCGCCCGAGCGGGCCTACAGCGCCGACGCCGACGTCGAGCGCTGCGGGGCCGTCGCGTCGATGGCCGATCTCGTCGCCGACCTGGCCGAGGAGGGGCGCTACGCGGAGGCGATGACCGTCAACGGGCTCGCCTTCTCGGCCGCGCTCGGCTTCGAGACGGACCCCGCCGTCGAGGCGATGCCCCGCGCGTCGGGGGTGTCGCTCTCGGGGACCGGTCCGAGCGTCGTCGCCGTCGCCGACGCGACCGACCCCGACGCCGACCTCGACGCCCTCGCGGAGGTGTGGGGCGACCGACCGGGAACCCTTCGACGGACGACGACGCGAAACGACGGCGCGTACGCCGGTGATTCACCATGAGCACTGACACATCCGACCCCGAAGAGATGAGCCTCGACGAACTCCGCCGGGAGATCGAGGACATCGACCACGAGATCGTCGAACTGATCGCCCGCCGAACGTACGTCGCGGACACGGTCGCGCAGGTGAAAGAGAAGCGAGACCTCCCGACCACCGACGAGTCACAGGAGGCCCGCGTGATGGACCGTGCCGGCGAGAACGCCGAGCAGTTCGACGTCGACGTGAACCTCGTGAAGGCGATCTTCAGGCTCCTGATCGAGTTGAACAAGGCGGAGCAAAGGGAGAGCCGGTAGCTCAGTCGAGGCCGAGACTCAGCTGTAACGCCTCGTCGACTTCAGCCATCGTAGGTCCGTCGAGTGAACCGACGACCGAGTGAATCCGTTCTGGAACCGAGACGGTTCGAATCTGGTCGAGCCGGATCGACGAATTCTTTTCGAGCGGTGACCCGTCCTCCTCGACGAACACCTCGAACGGATACTCGCGGTAGGTCCCCGTGACGGGCGCGACGATGGTCGTACTGGAGTTCCGGTTTCCGATATCGTTTTGAACGACCACGGCCGGGCGCGTCTTCTTCATCTCGTGTCCTTCAGCGGGGTCGAGTCGAACGATAACCACGTCGCCCCGTCGCACGTCCGTGCCGTCACTCATCGAGGCTTTCCCACGCCTCGTCGGACGTTTCGCCCCACTCCTCGGCGAGTGCCTCCGCGCTCTCGGAGGCCTCCCGATAGGCGGCTGCCACCTCGTCGTCGTCCGGTCGGTCTGACTCTACCTCAACGACTGCGACGGTTACGCGCTTGTTCGCGTACTCGGTGCCGAGGTAGACTCGACCTCGGTCGTCCGTCTCGTTTGTTTTGAGGTCTGTCGCGTCGACTTTCATCGACGAACGGTACGGACCCACCGCTGATATGTGTTACCCACTATTACCCACGGATTTCCCCGTGGCGGGCACAGGGTGTATTATGGATTTCAGCTACCGGAACAAGGCGGAGCAAAGGGAGAGCCGGTAGGTTCTCGCAGACCGAGGCCGTATTAAGTGCCTCGTCGATTTTCTCCATACGGGACGCCGGCACGGAGCCGTCGCGTTCTGGGTCCTGGCGGTTCCGGTGTTCGGGACGCTCGCCTTCGCGTTCGGCGTGTTCACGCGTCGGGTGTCGTCCGCGTTCTGAGGATCACGTTCCTGACTCGCCCCCCTCCGGCCGTCCCCCCAACGCGACGTCGAGCGGGTCCTCGATCTCGCCCATTACCGCCTCGAGGGCGTCCGTCGCGGTCACCAGTCCCAGCACGCTCTGATCCCCGTCATCACACACGAGCGCGAGCTCCTGGCGTTCCGCCTGGAAGCGGTCAACGACCTCGCTTATCGGCGTGTCCGCGCGGACCGTCATCGGATCCGCGGCGACCTCCTCGAGGTTCGTCGACCCCTCCCGCAGGGCGTCGATCCGGTCGACGACCGCGGGCACGTAAACGATCCCGCGGAAGTCCGCCGGGTCGTCGCCGATCAGCGGGAATCGTGTGTGCGGGCTGCCGCCGATCCGATCGAGGTTCTCCTCGATCGACGCGGTCGTCGAGAGGAACACGACCTCGTCGCGAGGAGTCATCACCTCGCTCACGGGACGCTCGCCGACGGTGAGCGCGTTGAGTATCTCCGTCTTGCGTTCCTCCGGGAGGCCCCCCCGGTCGAGGACGGAGCCGAGCCGGTGTCGGAGGTCCGCCCGCGACTCGATCCGGTCGGACTCGGCCTCGAGCCACGCGCCGGTCATCTCGACCCCGAAGAGCCCGAGCGTCCACTTGGCGACGCCGTCGCCGATCGCGATCATCGGGGAGATGAGTTTCGCGAACCAGTACAGCGGTCTCGCGCCGTAGCGGGCGACGAACCGCGTCCGCTCGACGCCGAGGTACGTCGGCGTCTGCTCGCCGTGCGTCAGGTGAAGCAGGTTGATGATCAGGAAGCCGACGATCCCGCCGGCCCCTATCGACGCCAGGAGCGTGTTCTCGAAGAACGGTTCGATCAGCGTCGCCAGTGCCGGCTCCGCGACGATCCCGACGGCGATGCTCGTCGCGGAGATGCCGACCTGACAGCTCGTGAGATAGATCTCGAGGTCCTCGGTCATCTCCCAGGCCCTCCGTAACCCCGGCGTGTCGAACGCCGACTCGGGGTACTGCCGGACGCGGGTCAGCGCGAACTCGATCGCGACGAAGAAGCCGTTGGTCAGGATGAGCAGGACTCCGGCGAGCAGTCGGAGACCGATCTCGAGCCCGTTCACGCCGGAGGTCTCTCGGCCGGTGTGAAGACGTTTTCCGTCGATCCCGTTTCGCGGCTACGTCGGAACCGTTCTCGAGGCGATCACTTCGCGGTCGGCGTCACGTCGCCGACGGCGTCCATGACCTGGATCGCGGCGCTGGCGGCCAGCCCGCGGGCGACCTCGTCGGCGTCGGAGTCGGCGATCCCGGCCTCGAGCTCGTCGAGGTCCGGCGTGAACCCCGCGGTGACGGGGTGGCCGGCCGGCGGGTTGACGGCGACGGTTGCCTGGGGGCCGTCGGTTCCGACCGAGAGCTCCGATCCGACCGCGTAGCCGTCCGGAAGATACGATTCGGTACGGGAGACGATCCCCGCCACCGTCCGCCTGAGTCGCCGTTCCTGTTCCGGGGAGAGGTCGACCGGCGCGGGCTCGCCCGCGTCGGTGACGCCCGGCGGTCCGGCGTACGGGTTGTTGCCGTTCATCGAAGACACCCGGTGTACGCGGACCCGAGTCAAAAAGGCGTCGGCGACGGCGATCCCCCCGCGTCGGCGACGGCTCGGCTCGCGGTGCCGCCCTCTCAGGGAACCAACACGCGCCACAGCACGCCCGGCCGCAACAGCGAGGTCGGCTCCCGCTCGAGTCGAAAGACGCGGTAGTAGGCGTCCGTCACCCGCCCGTCGTCGTGTGCCGTCGAGACGAGCCGGTCGACGTACCGGTTGAACGAGTCGGTCCCGGTCGGTTTCGCCCCGTCGGTCGCCTCGAACGCGAAGTCGGCCCCGACGGCGACCCGCCAGACCGCCTCGACGATCGCCGCCATGCGGTCGAAGAACCGCGGGGCCAGGCCGTCGAGACCGCCGGAGGCGAGCGCGTGATGGAGTACCAGCGCGTCGAGCGCCGCCACGGACATTCCCTGCCCGTAGATCGGGTTGAAGCTCGCGACCGCGTCGCCGGTGACGACCAGCCCGTCGGGGAACCGGTCGAGCCGGTCGTACCGGCGGCGTACGCTCGAGGGAAACGGGTAGTGATGGATCCGCTCCTCGCTCCACTCGCGGTCGCGGACGACCTCGGCGACCTCGGCGACGGGGAAGCTCTCCGCGAACGCGACGAGCCCCTCGCGATCGGTCGGGGCGTCGTCGCCGTGGAGTCCTTGGAGGATCACCTCCCACCGGCCGTCCTCGATCGGGATCGCGGCGGCCCCGCGCGTCCGCGGCGGGTCCGGCGGGACGACGAGCGCGTGCCGAGCCGACTCGGGACGTTCGACCCGGATCGTGCTGTAGGTCACGTCGACCTCGACGGATTCGGTGGGAGGTGGTTCGTACCCGTGTTCCTCGAGCCACGAGGGGGTCCGGCTCGTGCGGCCGGTCGCGTCGACGGCGAGGTCGGCCGGGAGCGTCGTCGGCTCGCCGCGCTCGTCGCGGAACTCGATTCCCGTGACGCCGCCGTCGTCGTCGGTCTCGTAGCTCGTGAACACACAGTCCCCGCGCTGGGTGACCGACGGCAGTCGATCGATCCCCTCGCGGATCGCGTGTTCGAACAGCGCCCGGCTCGCACAGTACATCGGGAACCGGCCGGGGGGATCCGCGAGGAAGTCGCCGCCGTCGTAGTAGCGCATCTCGCGGGAGGCGTCTATCAGCAACCCTCCCGCTTCGAGGAGCCGTTCGCCGAAGCCGGGAAACAGGTCCGCGATCGTCGCCCGACCGGCCTCCAGCATGGCGTGCGGGTGTCGCGTCTGGGGCGCGCCGTCGCGGGGACGCGGAGTCTCCGGGATCGGGTCCCGCTCCAGCACCACCACCTCATCGAAGGCGTCCGCGAGCACGCGCGCCGCACACAGGCCGGCGACGCTCCCGCCGAGGACGACCGCCCGGCTCCCGAGCGTCGACGCCCGATCCCGGTCGTACCGCGTCACGTTCTCGAGTACCATCGGTCTCCGTCGAAACGGAATACCGGGGCGACGCCAATCAATCTTGGCGAGACCTCAGAGGATCGGTTCCGACTCGCCGTACGCGGCGATGGTGACCGCCGTGGTGTATCGGTCGGGCTCGGCGGTCGCAGTCTCGACGTGCGTCTCCCGATCGGCGAGGTCCCACTCGCGCAGCGCCGAACCGTCGTCCAATCCGGCGTGGATCCGGTCGCGGACCGCCTCGGAGTCCTCCCCGGTCACTTCGTAGAAGATCCCCGGTCCGGGACCGGTCGCCCAGCCGAGTCCGGCGGCGACGTCCGGCCGTCGTCGGGGGGCGCGCTTGTCGGCGGCGTCCTCCGCGCCGGCGCGGCCGCCCTCGCGGAAATCGACCTCGTCCCCCGGCCCGACCGTCCGGCGCGCCTCCACGACGGTGAGCGCGTTCCCCGCCGGCCCGAGGTCCGGAACCGAATCGACCCGCGTCACGGTCGCCTCCGCGGGGATCACCGAGGAGACGGCGACGAGGTTGTAGTTGTGGAGGTTCGCGTCCGCGAGCGCGGCGTCGTAGGAGGCCATCGGCGTGTCGGCGACGCCGACGCCGCCGGCGACGTGGATGGTGTTCATCGGCGTGGAGTCGACGACGCGGGCGCTAAGGGGTTACGAACCGGGTCCGAGTTGACGACGGTCCGAAGCCGAACCTGAAAACGTAGCGGTGGCGCGCCTGCGAGTGCCCCGAAGGGGCGCGAGGAGCCCGCGAGGGACGCGGCGACTGAAAGGAGCCGCAGCGAGGCGCTACGCGCCTCTGGCAGCCGGACGTAGTCCGGCGACGAGGCTGGGGAGGCGTGAGGTGCGGTCGCGGTGTGGGGTGGGACTCAAAGGGGCAGTCGCGAGGCGGGCGCACGCTCGCTGCGCTCCTCACTCGATCGTTCGCTTCGCTCACTCTCTCGTTGCGGTGCTTGTGTCGCCTGCGCCCGCCTCGCGGCTGGGGCTTTGGAGGTGTTCTTCGCGCTGACGGCAGCGACTACACACGAACGAACGGCTGGTGCCTCAAAAACGGCCACCCGGAGATCGCTCGACGCTCAGTACTGGTAGTGGATGACCTGCTCGTCGGTGCCCTCGACGTCCTGGAGCTTCTCGCGGGCGCGCTCGAAGTCCTCCTGGACCACCTCGGTGCGATCGTCGCGGATCGCGAACATCCCCGCCTCGGTCGCGACCGAGGCGATGTCCGCGCCGCTGTACCCCTCCAGGTCCGCCGCGACCTCGCTCACGTCGACGTCGTCCGCGACGTTCATCTCTTGGGAGTGTATCTCGAGGATACGCTCGCGGCCCTCGGTATCGGGCTCGGGAACCTCGATGAGCCGGTCGAACCGACCGGGCCGAAGGATCGCCTCGTCGAGCATGTCGAATCGGTTGGTGGCGGCGATGATGCGGATCTCCCCGCGCTCGTCGAAGCCGTCCATCTCCGAGAGGAGCTGCATCATCGTCCGCTGGACCTCGGCGTCGCCGCTCGTCTTCGAGTCCGTCCGCTTCGAGGCGACCGCGTCGATCTCGTCGATGAAGATCACCGCGGGCTCGCGCTCGGCGGCCAACTCGAAGAGGTCGCGGACGAGCCGGGACCCCTCGCCGATGAACTTTCGGACCAGCTCGGAGCCGGCCATCTTGATGAACGTCGCGTCGGACTCGTTGGCGACCGCCTTCGCCAGCATCGTCTTGCCCGTCCCCGGCGGGCCATGAAGCAGCACGCCGCTCGGCGGCTCGACGCCGACGGTCTCGAACTGTTCGGGGTTCTCCAGGGGGTCCTCGACGGCCTCGCGAACCTCGCGGATCTGCTCGTCGATGCCGCCGATGTCGGCGTACTCGACGTCGGGCGATTCGGTGACCTCCATCGCCTGCGCGCGGGAGTCGGTCTCGTCGTCGAGCACCTGCTGGATCGCGAAGGAGTCGTTGATCGCGACGCGGTCGCCGGGTCGGAGGTCGGCGTCGAGGCGGGTCGCCGTCTGCGTCAACACCTCCTGGTTGTTGCCGTGCTGTTTGATGACGACGCCGTCCTCGGTCATCTCCTCGACTGAGGCGATGTACAGAGAGGAGGTCTTCAACACCTCGTTCTCGCGTTTCAGCTCGTCGACG
Organism: Halorubrum cibi; assembly: GCF_900182635.1. GTDB lineage: Archaea > Halobacteriota > Halobacteria > Halobacteriales > Haloferacaceae > Halorubrum > Halorubrum cibi. The sequence continues at coordinate 325,752 of NZ_FXTD01000002.1, forward strand.
TCGGTTTTGAGGTCGCCCCGGCGTCCCTGCGCGTCCTCGAGGCGGTCCTCGAGTTCGTCGTTCACGTGGACGATCCGCCGGTAGTGTTGCCGGATCGCCTCGAGCCGCTCCGCCTCGCTCATCTCCGGATCGAGTTCGAGACGAGGGCGGTCCGGCAGTGAGGGGCTATGAGACATTCGTTATCCCCGGTACGGCACGCGCGTAAATGTGCCTTTGGGTCACGGCGGGCCGGCGGCGGCGTCGGGAGGGTTTTCCGCGCGGACTCCGATTATCCGACCTGAGACCTGGCCGACGAGGTTTATACCGCTCCCGTCCGTACCGTCTCGTATGAGCGGACGAGCCGTTTCACAACGCGCCGCGTCGACGGACGCGGAACGAGAGTACCTCGACGCGCCCGTACGACGATGACGGACGGATCGTCCTCCGACGGATCGTCCTCCGACGGATCGACGCCGACGGTCCTCGCCGTCGACGACGAGCCCGACCTCGCCGAGCTGTACCGCGTCTACCTCGACGGACGCTACGACGTCCGACTCGCCACGAGCGGCGAGCAGGCCCTCGAGGAGATGGACGACGACGTCGACGTGGTACTCCTCGACCGGCGGATGCCGGACCTCTCCGGTCACGAGGTGCTCTCCGAGATCCGTTCTGCGGGATACGACGCCCGGGTCGCGATGCTGACCGCGGTCGAACCCGACGTCGACATCGTCGACATGCCGTTCGACGACTACAAGACGAAACCCGTCACCCACGAGGACCTCATCGCGCTCGTGGAGGTGCTCTTAGAGCGCGCCGCCTTCGACGAACGGAGCCAGAGGTTCTTCGCGCTCGCCTCGAAAAAGGCGGCGCTGGAGGCCGCCGGAACGACGGACACCGAGGAGTACGACGAACTCGTCGATCGGATGGGGGCGGTCCGCGCGGAGGTCGACGAGACCCTCGACCGGCTCTCGGCGGAGGACGCCTTCGCGGAGATCTCGACGGACGTTCCCTGACGGATCGACCGGATCTCGCCTTCTCCCGACGCTACTCGATCTCGAGGTCCCCGCCGTCGTCGCCGCCGGCGTTGTCCTCGTCCCACTCGATTTCGAACTCGACGCTCAACTCGCCGGGACCCCCGGCCGGACCCTCTCGCTCGGCTTTCACCTCGAAGGTGGGCCGCGCGGGTGGATCCATCGTCACCGACTGTTCGCCGCGGGTCAGCGTGATCGCGTTACCGGACTCGAGCGAGTCGGCGACGGTCCGAAGGTACGAGGCGATCTCCTCGCGGCTTCGACGGCTCTCCGACTCGAAGAGGACTTCCTCGGGCATACCTCCTCGTTGGTCGCGTCACCGGATAAACGTATGCGCCGACCGCTGATCAGGTTTAATACCGTCTTCGACGAGTCCGAGACGTGTCCGAAACCGCCGACGTACGAGGCACCCTCCGTCGAAGCCTCCGCGCCCTCCCCACGCTGCTCGCGATCCCGATGGCCGTCCTCACGTCCGCGGCCCTCGTCACCGGGACGACGACGGCCGCAGACGGGTTTCCGTCGACTCCCGTCGGGACGATAGCGCTCGCCGTCTCGGTCGTCGCGATCCCGATCGTCGCGTCGATCGCGGTCGTCGGAGCGTGGCGCAACGATCGGCGGATTCAGTGGGCGGCGACCGGCGGACTCCTGATCTTCGGGATCGTTCCGTTCGGCGCGGCTTTCGAAGTGGTTCTGGTCGGGATCCTCGTCCTTCTCGGACTGTTGAACACCGCTCCCGATCGCCGTTGGTACGACGTCTGGCTCGCGCTCGCGCTGCTCGTCTCGCTGTGGGGGATCGGTTCGCTCCTCGTCGTGTACACGCCCGGTCACGGTGGCGTGATGGTCGTCGTCGGTGCCACGATCGTCTTCGGAGCGACCGTCTCGGTTCTCGCCGCCGGCAGCGGAACGCTCAGTGAGACTCGCCGGTCGCTCGCGAGCCGGGACCCCGCGGAGGGGATCCCGTCGCGGATCGTCTCGGGGGTCGCGTCCGGTCCCGAGTGGCGGCCCGCTTGGATCGCGATCGCCTTCCTCTCGCTCGCCGTCACGACGTTCCACTTCCTCGGGTTGGCGTGGGGGACGTACACGCGCTACTGGTTCTGGGACGCGGTGACCCACTCGCTGTCCGGGTTCGGCGTCGCGGGGATCGTCTACCTGTTGCGACCGTCGGCGTTCACGACTCCGAGGCGCCTCTTCTCGCTCCTGCCCGCGCTCGTGTTCACGATCGGTGCCGTCTTCGAGGTGTACGAATACGCCTTCCGAGAGTTCTACGTCCGATGGAGCATCGAGCGATACCTCACGGACACCATCTCCGATCTGGGATACGACACGCTCGGGGCGCTGGCGTTCGCCTGCTTCCCGTACGCTCGTCACGTCGGGAGTGGACCCGACCCGCTCGAGACGGACGCGAGCGACGACTCCGAGGAGGATCCCGACGAACCGTGAGGACGAGACCGATCGATTCCGACCCCGGTTCCGAAACGCCGCCTCCCGCACCGCCAGTCGCTCCGTCTCCGGTCAGAACTCGTGTCCCGTCAGAATTCGTCTCCGGTCAGAACTCGTCTTCGAACACGAACGTGCCGTTACGCTGGACGACCTCTCCGTCGACTTCGATGACCGAGTCCTCGCTCATGTCGACGATCATGTCGACGTGCTCGGCGGATTCGTTGAGTTCGTTCCCCTCGCCGACCGTGTCCGGATAGGCGGACCCGACCGCCATGTGGACGGTGTCGCCCATCTTCTCGTCGAACAGCATGTTGTAGGTGAACCGGTCGATCTGCCGGTTCATCCCGATCCCGAGCTCGCCGAGGTGTCGCGATCCCTCGTCGGTGTCGAGGATCCCGGTCAACAGGTCCTCGTTTCGGTCGGCGGCGTGTGAGACGACTCTCCCGTCCTCGAACCGCAGTCTGACTCCGTCGATCTCGCGGCCGTATCGGTACAGCGGGAGGTCGAAGTGGACCTCGCCGTCGACGCTGTCGCGCATCGGGGCCGTGAACACCTCGCCGCCGGGGAGGTTCGCCTCGCCGTAGTCGTTGAGGGCCGTGTTACCGGCGAGACTCATGGTGAGGTCGGTCTCCTCGCCTGAGCGGATCCGGAGCTCCTCGGCGTCGTTCAGGATCTCCACCATCTCCGCCTGAAACTCGCGTTGGGCCTCCCAGTCGAGCGAGACGGCGTCCCACACGAAGTCCTCGTACGCCTCGGTGCTCATCCCCGCGAGCTGGGCGTGTCCGGAGGTCGGGTACTGCGTGAGACACCACGTCTTCGAGAGGCGCTCGCGTTTCACCTCTTCCATCGCGCGATTGTACGCGGCGTTCGTCTCGGGGTCCACGTCGGCGCCCTCCGTGACGTTCGCTCCGCCGCGGGCGATGACGAAGACGTCCGTCTCCTCGTAGAGCGCGCGCCGGTGAGCGGGCTCCTCGAAGCCGTCGGCGGCGCGTTTGAACGCGCGGTCCGCCCGCTTCGAGTAGTTGAGGTACACCGGGTTCGCCCCGCGGTCGCCGCAGATCTCGTGGAGCGCGACCGCGAGGTCCTCGGCCTCGGCCGGCAGTTGGATGACGACGTCGTCCCCGGCCTCGATGCCGGTCGAGTGGTTCGCGATCGTCTCCGCGTGTTCGCGTACGCGTGGGTCCATGACGACTCGCTTTCTCCCCCGAGGGATTACGGCTTTCCCTCCGGCACGACGCGACGGGTTTTGTCCCTGCGGCGCGTAGAGAGCGCATGACCCGGCTCGCCTTCCGGTTCGCGACGGCGACGGTCGGCGTCGTCCTCCTCGCGGGGTACCTCGCGGCGGCGCTCGTCGTCCTCCGGGCGCTCCGCGCGCTCTGGGCGCTCCGACCGGGAACCGTCGAGTCGGTCGTGCTGCTCGTCGCCGCCGCGCTCGGCTCCGCGTACCTGAGCTACCGGTTCGGGGCGGCGCGGCTGCTCGACGCCGTCGACGCCGACCCGATCCCCCGGGCGAACGCCCCGAGACTCCACCGCCGGCTCGACGCGCTCGTCGAGCGGATGGACGTCGACCGCCCGACGCTGTACGTCGCGGACGCGCGAGCCCCGAACGCGTTCGCAGTCGGCGGCTCCGGCGGCGACGCACTCGTGATCGACCGGTCGCTCTTCCGGCTGCTGTCGCCGCCCGAACTCGAGGGGATCCTCGCACACGAGCTCGCACATCTCGAGACGAGGGACGGGCTCGCGGCCGCGATGATCGACGGCCTCGGGCGAAGCGTCATCGGCCTCGTCGCGCTCGCGACGCTCCCCGCCCTGCTGGCGCTGTCCGGACTAGCGGAGGGATCGGCGTGGATCCGCGGGCGACCCGGCGATCGCTCGGGCGCATTCGCGCGGCTCCATCGCCTCCTCGCCGGAGGAGTGGTCGCCGGGTTCGTCCTCGCGACGCTGCTCGCGCGAACCCGCTCGCGCAGGCGGGAGTTCGCGGCCGACGACCGGGCGGCGGAGGTGACCGGCGACCCGCTCGCGCTGGCTCGGGCGCTGCGCCGGATCGAGCGCGCGAGCGACCCGTCCTGGCCGTTCGCTCCGCTCTCGACCCACCGCGACACGGGCGATCCGCTCGAGCGCTGGCTCTCGACGCACCCGCCGACCGCCGACCGGATCCGACGGCTTCGGGAACGCGCCGAGGCCGAGTCGGACCGGCGGGGCCGAGAGGGGTGGACCGGCGTGCCGGTTCGGTGAGATCCTCTCCCGCGCACCCAGTGATCACTCACCTGGCGACCGCTCACCCGAGGAGCACCCACGCGCCGAGCAGGAGCAGGATCGCGCCCGCGACCCGGTCCAGCAGGCGGCCGGTCGCCTCGGACCGGAGCACCCCCGCGGCCCCATCGGCGACGAGTGCGACGACGCCGAGGTACGCGGCCGTGAGCGAGGCGTAGGTGACGCCGAGGAGCGCGATGGCCCCGCTCTCGGCGCCGAATCCGCCGAGCGGGGCGAGACCCCACCCCTCGACGCCGGTCCCGACGCCGACACCGCCGGACACGCCACCGTCGACGCCACCGATCCCGACGCCGCCGCTTTCGACGAACCCCGGCAGGAACGCGAGGAAGAACAGCGCGACCTGCGGGTTGAGCGCGTTGACGAGGAACCCCTCGCGGACGCCGTCGCCGCCCGTGGACGACGCCTCCTCGCCGGCGGATCGGAGCGTGTCGACGCCCAGATAACAGAGGTAGATCCCGCCGGCGATCCGGACGACCCGCTCCGCGCCAGGCACGGCCCGGTACACCGCAGCGACGCCGATCACGACGAGCGCGGTGTGAAAGAGGATCCCGGTCGTGACCCCGAGGGCGGCCCGGAGGCCGGCCCCTCGGTCCTCGAGCCCACACGAGAGCACGAACAGCGTGTCGGGCCCTGGCGTGACGATCAGCGTCGCCGCCGCCAGCACGAACAGGGCGTACGTCGGCGGATCGAGCGGGAAACCGGCGGCGACCATCGTCTCCCGGAGGAGCCGCGGGGAATAAAAAAACCGATCGGCGTTGCCGGCGGGTGCCGTGACCGCCCCGTTTTTATCCGTGGGGCCGGGACGGTAGGGGGATGACGACGGATCCCGACCTGGACCCGAACGACTTCGGCTTCCCCGAGCCGGCGACCGACCAGTCGTTCGAGAACGCCCTCGCGAAGGCCCGCGACGGGATCCGGCTCTCCGTCGACGACGCGACGGAACTGCTCGCGACGGGGACCGACGTCGACGGGATCGACCCGAACCGAAAGGAGGCGGTGCTGGAGGCCGCCGACCGCCGCCGCGCCGAGGAGGTCGGCGACGAGGTCACCTTCGTCGCCAACCTCAACAACAACGTCACCACCGCCTGTAACACGGGCTGTCTGTTCTGTAACTTCAAGGACAGCGCACACGCCTTCGAGGCCGGAAGCGACGCGGAGCACGCGGGGTTCACGAAGACGCCGACGGAGTCGCGGGCGATCGTCGAGGACGCCCTCGAGATGGGGATCTACGAGGTGTGTTCGGTCTCCGGGCTCCACCCGGCGTTCGCGCTGAACGACGAGCACCACGAGATCCTCGCCGCACACGACGACCCCGCGAGCGCGGTGAACTACAAGCCCCCCGAGGCGTACGCGATCGATCCGGGGACCTACCTCGAGCAGATGAACGCGATGTCGGTCGGCGGCGTCCACCTCCACTCGATGACGCCGGAGGAGGCGTACCACGCGAGACGGGGGACCGACTGGAGCTACGAGTCCGTCTACCGCGAACTGGCCGACGCCGGGCTCGACTCCGCGCCCGGCACGGCTGCCGAGATCCTCGTCGACGAGGTGCGCGACGTGATCTGTCCGGGGAAGATACGCACCGACGACTGGGTCGCGGCGATGGAGGGCGCGGCCGCCGCCGGCCTCGACGTCACCTCGACGATGATGTACGGCCACGTCGAGACGGTCGAACACCGCGCGGAGCACCTGAAGGTGATCCGCGACCTCCAGGACCGGATCGGTTCGATTACGGAGTTCGTCCCGCTCTCGTTCATTCATCGGAACACGCCGCTGTACCGGCAGGGCGTCGTCGATTCCGGTCCCTCCCGCGACGAGGACGAACTGGTCGTCGCCGTCGCGCGGCTCTTCTTGGACAACGTCGATCACGTCCAGGCGTCGTGGGTGAAATCCGGCGACGAACACGGGCTCAAACTCCTCAACTGCGGCGCCGACGACTTCATGGGGACGATCCTCTCCGAGGAGATCACGAAGCGCGCGGGCGGCGAGTACGGCGAGTACCGCTCGTTCGACGACTACGTCGAGATGATCACGGCGATCGGCCGCACTCCGGTCGAGCGGTCGACCGACTACCGCACGCGCCGACGGATCGACCCCGACGACGGCCCGCACGGGCCACGGCTGGGTCCCCGCGCCGACGGCACCCCGATGCTCCCGAACCGAGCGGGAGGCGGCGGCGACCCCGCGAGCGCGGACGACTAGAGCCGTCGTGGACGACTAGAGCCGCACCGAATCACCGCTGATCTCCGCCGGCGAGCGTCGGCGTCGCGGCGGGACGCGTTCCGAAAACCATTACACCACGACCGCCGGAGGAACGTTCATGAAAGTCCTCGTGACCGTGAAGGAGGTCGGGGAGGCCGACGACGACTTCGAGATCGAGGGGACCGACATCGCGGCGTCGGACCTCGAGTACGACCTCAACGAGTGGGACGACTACGCCGTCGAGGCCGGCGTCCAGCTCGCCGAGGCCGGGATCGCAGACGAGGTCGTCGCCGTCACGATCGGCCCGGAGCGCGCCGAAGAGACGATCCGGATGGCCCTCGCGAAGGGCGCCGACCGCGCGGTCCGCGTGTGGGACGACGCCTTCGAGGGGACCTTCGCCGACGTCTCCTCGAAGGTCGACGTCCTCGAGGCGGTCGTCGACGAGGAGGAGCCGGAACTCGTCTTGAGCGGCGTTCAGGCGGCCGACACCGCCTTCGGCGCGACCGGCGTCGCGCTCGCAGAGCGGATCGGGTTCGACCACGCCGCGGTCGTCAACGACCTCGATCTCGACGCCGACGCGGGCGTCGCGAACGTCCACCGCGAGCTGGAGGGCGGTATCGAGGAGCTGACCGAGGTGGACCTGCCAGCCGTGTTGACCGTCCAGACCGGGCTCAACGAGCCGCGGTACGCCAGCCTTCGCGGGATCCGACAGGCCCAGCGCAAGGAGATCGCCGCGAAGGACCTGGGTGACCTCGGACTCACCCCCGCCGACGTCGAGAGCGCGCTGACGCTGACTGAGATGTACGAACCCGAGAGCGACTCCGACGCGGAGATCATCGAAGGCGACGCCGGCGAGGCCGCGGGTCGCCTTGCCGATGTCCTTCGAGAGAAGGGGGTGGACGCGTAATGAGCGACGTGCTCGTCGTCTCCGAACACCGCCGCGGGGAGCTTCGCGACGTCTCTCTCGAACTGCTCACGGCCGGCCGGGAGCTGGCGGACGCCCTCGGCGGCGACCTCCACGTCGGCGTCGTCGCCGGCGACGTCGAGCGGTTCGCGGACGAACTGAACCGGCCGGGCGTCGACCGGATCCACACGGTCGAGAACGGCGAGGAGTTCGATCACACCGTCTACGCGGCAGCCGTCGACACGCTCGTCGACCGGATCGACCCGACCGCGGTGCTCACGCCGAACTCCGTCAACGGCCTCGATTACGCGCCCGCGATCGCCGAGCGGCTGGACCTTCCGCTCGTCACCGACGTGCTCGGTTTCGCGTACGACGACGACAGTCTGACTGTCACCCGAGAGATGTACGGATCGAAGGTCGAGACGACCGTCGCCGTCGAGGGCGACCGCTTCTGTCTCACGGCGCGAGGCGGCGAGTTCGCCCCCGCAGAGGGCGTCGGCGACGCCGAGGTGGAGGCCGTCGACGTCGAGACGCCCGAGTCGGGCGCGCGGGTCAAGGGCTTCGAGGAGGTCGGCGGCGGCGACGTCGACATCGCGGACGCGGACGTGCTCGTCTCCGTCGGGCGCGGGATCGGCGAGGAGGAGAACCTCGAACTCGTCGAGGAGCTCGCCGACGCGCTCGGCGCGACGCTCTCCTCCTCCCGGCCGATCGTCGACAACGGGTGGCTTCCGAAGAACCGGCAGGTCGGCCAGAGCGGGAAAGTCGTCACCCCCGACGTGTACATCGCGGTCGGCATCTCCGGGGCCGTCCAGCACGTCGCCGGCATGAAGGGCTCCGAGACGATCGTCGCGATCAACACCGACCCGAACGCGCCCATCTTCGACATCGCCGACTACGGGATCGTCGGCGACCTCTTCGACGTCGTCCCCGAGCTCATCGCCGAGTTCGAGTGAGGTCGGCGCGGGCGGAGCCGACGACTCGTGTCGGCGGCCCGTGACGAACCACGTCTCGTTCCGTCCCGTCTCGTCCCATCCCGTCCTTCCCCGTGTCCTCTCGACGAAAACCCTATACTACCCGTCGCAGATCCCTTGGGCATGCCACATGTTCGGGGGACGATCCACGGCATCGCGGCGATGGTGACGCTCGTGGTCGGGTCGATGCTGACGAACACGATCCGGGCGGAGTTCGAGCTGTTCGCCCAGCTCGCCGCGACGACGACGCGGCTCCTCGTCGACGTCGCGAATCTACCGATCTCCGAGGAGGTCGCCGAGGTCGTCGTTCCCGTCGGGGTGTTGATGGGGATCTGGGTGTTCGCCTACGAGCTCCAGCGGCTCTGACGGGAGATCGGCGGCCGGAGCCGCGACCGCCATCGTCGTCATCGCCGCCACGTCATCGCCGCCAGCGTTTTCGTGTCCGGCCGTGTACCGAAGGGAGAACGGTTCTCGCCATCACGTCGTGGCCGCTCACACCACATGCGTCCCATCCGCGCCGCGATTCCGACGACCGCCGAGATCAGAGCCCTGTTCGGCGCCTACCGGCGGGCGACCGACGTGGACGTCGGGACGCTCACCGCGGAGCTCGACGACGAACCGGACGCGATGCTTTTGGATCTGCTCGCCGAGCCGTTCGCCTCCGTGGAGGACGTCGACGACCGGCTGAGCAGAGCCGAGACGTATCTGCGCGAACGGAACGACGGGCGCGCGGTGTTTCTCACGGTGTACACGCGGATGACGGAGGCGGTCGCCGACGGGCTGGAGACCGGATTCTTCGACGACTCGGAGTGGGTCGCGTCGTACCTCGTCGCGTTCGCGGAACGCTACCGGCGGGCGCTCGTCGCCTTCGAGCGCCGCGCGTTCGGGAGTTCATCGCTCCCGCACGCGTGGCTACTGGGGTTCGAGGCCGCGGTCCGCGGGGAGAACCTCGTCCTCCAGGACGCCCTCTCCGGGATCAACGCCCACATCACCTACGACCTCACGTACACGCTCCGGGACGTGGGTATCGATCCGGACCGCGACCGTAAGCGGACGGATCACGACCGGATCAACGCAGTCCTCGCCCGCCTCGTTTCGGCCGTTCAGGAGGCGCTCGTCGCGGTGTACGACGCCGCAGGCGTCTCCGGAGCGGAGGCGCTTTTCGACCCGCTCGACGACCGACTGATGCTCCTCGGGCTGGAGGGAAGCCGGGAGTTCGCGTGGCGCAACGCCGTACTGCTCGCCGATCTGCCCGCGTGGCTCGGCGAGCGGTACGTCGGCTGGCGGACGCGGACCGCATCGACAGGGGCCGCCGCGCTCGTGCTCGCGCCGCGGATCGATTCGGAGACGCGCAGCGCGCTGAAGGAGGTCGAAGACGACGTGCTGACGCTGACCGCGTTCCGAGACGAACTCGAGCGACGGCTTCCCCCGCCGGTGCCGGACGAGCGGGCGGGCGAGTGACCGACCTCGCGCCGTCGGGTTCTCGGTTCGTTTATCACCCCGCCGACCCCTCGATCCGTGTATGAGCGAGGGGTCTTCGCCGGCGGCGACCGCGACGGGACGCGAGATCTGGATCGAGAAGTACCGCCCGCAATCGCTGTCGGACGTCCACGGCCAGGAGGCGATCGTCGAGCGACTCCAGAGCTACATCGACCAGGACGACGTTCCGCACCTTCTATTCAGCGGCCCTGCCGGTGTAGGAAAGACGACCGCCGCCACCGCGATCGCCCGTGAGATATACGGCGAGGACAACTGGCGCGGCAACTTCCTCGAACTCAACGCCTCCGACCAGCGCGGGATCGACGTGGTCCGCGACCGGATCAAAGGGTTCGCCCGATCGTCGTTCGGCGGCGACTTCCGGATCGTGTTCCTCGACGAGGCCGACAGCCTCACCGATGACGCCCAGTCAGCGCTCCGCCGCACGATGGAGCAGTTCTCCGACAACACCCGTTTCATCCTCTCGTGTAACTACTCCTCGAAGATCATCGACCCGATCCAGTCGCGGTGTGCGGTGTTTCGCTTCTCACCGCTCTCCGACGAGGCGGTCGCCGCGCAGACCCGCGAGATCGCCGCCGCCGAGGGTATCGAGGTGACCGACGAGGGCGTCGACGCGCTCGTCTACGCCGCCGACGGCGACATGCGTCGGGCGATCAACTCGCTTCAGGCCGCGGCGACGACCGGCGACGTGGTCGACGAGGAGGCAGTGTACGCGATCACGGCGACCGCCCGGCCGGAGGAGATCGAGTCGATGGTGACCGACGCGCTGGCTGGCGATTTCACCAAGGCGCGCGCGACGCTCGACACGTTACTCACCGACACCGGGATGGCCGGCGGCGACGTGATAGACCAGCTCCACCGGTCGGTGTGGGAGTTCGACCTCCACGAGCGCGAGGCGGTCCGGCTGATGGAGCGGATCGGGGAGGCGGACTACCGGATCGCCGAGGGCGCGAACGAACAGGTCCAACTCGAGGCGCTTTTGGCGGCGCTGGCGCTGCGTGAGGAGTAGCGCGCGCGATCAGAACTCGTCGAGTCCCGACTGCTCGGCGGCCGCGAGCGCGTCCGCGCACGTCGACCACGACCGGCGGGCGTGCGGCGGGACGTCGCCGTGGTCGTCGACGTACTCGCGGAGGAATCGACGGGTCGTCGGGTCGCTCGGGTAGCCGCTTCCGATCCCGTCGTACGCGGGGTACGCCGCGTCGATGGCGGTCATTCGGGCGTCGCGAGCCACCTTCGCGACGACGCTCGCCGCGCCGACGACGGGGTCGGACTCGTCCGCGCCGTGGGCGGCATCGACGCTGACGGATCCGACGGTCTCAGTATCGGTCACGAACTCCCGCAGCCGCCGCGCGAACCGCGCCTCCGAGGTGTCGCCCGCGTCGGCAACGACGCGGTCGCCGGCCCGCGCCACTTCCCGCACCGCCCGCGCCTGCCCGCGGACGGTGAGCGTGTTCATGTCCGTGTCGGGCGCGTCGATCTCCGCGGTCTCGACCGTCGCGACCGCGACGGCGACAGCGTCGCTCGTGCGGAGTTCCGCCGCGATCTCCCGCCGTCGCTCGGGGGCGACGCGCTTCGAGTCGTCGACGTCGGCCGGCAGGCTCCCCGGGTCCGCGCGCACCGCCGCGGCGACCATCGGCCCGAGCACGGGTCCCTTTCCGGCCTCGTCGACGCCGACGTACACGTCCCGACCGGGGGCGGGGACGGACAAATACCTTGAGATCGGTCGGCAGTCACGGAACGGAAGCGGTCGGCGTGTGTCTCCAAGCGGCCCGGCGGGGCGCGAGGAGCCCGCGCGAGGTCGCCGGCGCGTAGCGCCGGCTGCCAGAGGGACCGAAGGTCCCTCGCTGGAGGCGGCGGGCCGGCGCGGCTCGCCCGCGACGGTCCGCCCGCCGAGGTTGGGGAGGCGTGAGGTGCGTTCCCGCGAGCGATAGCGAGCGGGAGCACGGAAGTCGCAGCGCCGAGCGAAGCGAGGCGACCGTCTTCCGGCGGGGTCGTGCGGGGTGGGTCGAAGTCGAGACTACGAGTCCACGAACTCGCGACGGTCCGGAAATCCGGACCGAGAGAAGGACTCTACTCGATCAGGACGGCGTTGACCTGGCCGGTCTGGCCGGGGCGGGAGGTGACGCGGGCGCGTCCCTCCGAGGTCTCGATGACGGCGCCCTTGGTCACGATGTTCCGGCGGACGTAGTTGACGTTCGAGGGGTTCTCGACGACGTCCTCGATGTCGGCTTCGACGACCTCGTCGCCGTCGGCGACCTGCGCGACGTTCGTCGCGAGCGCGCGGACCTTCCGCTCGTTGCCGCGGGAGTCGATGTACTGAACGCGGGTCTCGCCGACCGTCGTCTCGGCGGGCTCGCGGCCGAGCTGGTGGCGCTTCTTGTTCGAGGCGTGTTTCAGTCGGCCGCCGGTTCGCTTGCGCGTGGAGCGTCCCTGGTCTTTCATGTGCGTACGAACAGCCAGCGAATACTTGAACCGTTCGACTCCGGACGGGGCGGCGTCTCGCGGCCGATCCCGACCGATACGGACTCTTCGCCGGCGACCGGGAGCCGCGCGACCGACAGACGAAAGTCCCGTCGTCACCGATCGACGGGTATGAGCGACGACAACGCGGGGGACGCCGACGGAGACGACGGCGGCGTCCTCTCCGCGAGCGACATCGGCGGCGAAGGACCGCCGGTCGAGGAGAAGCCGTACAAGATCGTCTTCGAGGCCAACAAGTGCTTCGGCGCGGGGAAATGCGCGGAGGTCGCCGACAACTGGGAGATGGACGTGGTGAGCGGGATGGCGAAGCCGCGGACCTACTACGTCGGCGAGGACGACCTCGAGGAGAACGTCCGGGCCGCGGAGGTGTGTCCGGCCAAGAAGGAGCGCGGCGTCATCCACGTCGTCGACCGGCGGACGGACGAGGAGATCGCGCCGGACCCGCACGGCGACGGGACGCTCTCGGTCGACTGGTAGGGATCGGCTGGTGGAGGCCGGCCGTATCCGAAAGGGGTTTGACCGCGCCACCGGAAGCGATGGGTGCGCGGGGGTGGCTGAGCCTGGCCAAAAGCGGCGGACTTAAGATCCGCTCCTGTAGAGGTTCGAGGGTTCGAATCCCTTCCCCCGCATACCTGCGGCGAGCAATCCGCGAGCCGCAGGTCTCTGATCAGAAGGGTTCGAACCCAGAAAGTCGCAGCCCGGACCGGCGAGCGGAGCGAGCCGCATGCCCGGACCGTCTTTCGTTGGTTCGAATCCCTTCCCCCGCATGCTGTCGCGAGCACTTCGCGAGCGACAGCACTCGGCAGGAGGGATTCGAAGCAGGGAGCGGGAGGTGAGCGAGCCGCGACGCGGCGAGCGAACGGGAGCGACCGTGGTTCGAATCCCGTCTCTCACGGTTCCGTGATGCGCTACTCGCGAGCGACGGGAGCCACAACACGCCCTCCGAAGCTCCGCCCGGCTCGACCCGCACAGTCCCGCACCTCACGCCTCCCCAGCCTCGCCGCTCACTCCGCTCGCGGCGTCCCTCGCGGTCGGGTTCGCGCCCGTCGGGCGCTCACCGGCGCGCCGACCGCAGGTTGGACGGTCACAGGAGCTGGGTCAGTAGTGCCAGGGGTAGTCGCCGAAGTCAGGGTCGCGCTTCTCGAGGAAGGCGTCTCTCCCCTCCTGGGCCTCCTCGGTCATGTACGCGAGCCGGGTCGCCTCGCCGGCGAACACCTGCTGGCCGACCATGCCGTCGTCGGTCATGTTGAACGCGTACTTCAGCATGCGCATCGCGGTCGGCGACTTGCTCGTCATCTCCTCTGCCCACTCCAAGGCGACCTCCTCGAGTTCCTCGTGGGGGACCGCCTCGTTGGCCATCCCCATGTCGACGGCCTCCTCGGCGGAGTAGGTCTTCCCGCGGAAGAACACCTCGCGAGCCTTCTTCTGGCCGACCTGCTTGGCCAGATAGGCGGAGCCGAACCCGCCGTCGAAGGAGGCCACGTCGGGGTCGGTCTGGAGGAACTTCGCGTGCTCGTCGCTCGCGAGCGTGAGGTCACAGACGACGTGGAGCGAGTGGCCGCCGCCGACCGCCCAGCCGGGGACGACCGCGACCACCGGCTTGGGCATGAACCGGATCAGTCGCTGGACCTCGAGGACGTGGAGCCGACCCGCCTTCGCCTCGCGCACGAGCGGGTCGTCCGCCTCGTCCGCCTCGTCGCCGTCGCGATACTCGTATCCGGAGCCGCCCCGCACGGACTGGTCGCCGCCGGCGCAGAACGCCCAGCCGCCGTCCGTCTCCGAGGGACCGTTACCCGTCAGGAGGACGCAGCCCACGTCGGCCCGCTTTCGGGCGTGATCGAGCGCGGCGTACAGCTCGTCGACGGTCCCCGGTCGAAAGGCGTTGCGGACCTCGGGGCGATCGAACGCGATCCGGACGACCGGCGCGTCGCGGGCGCGGTGGTACGTCACGTCTTCGAACTCGTCCGTGACCGGTTCCCACGCGTCGGGGTCGAAGATATCCGAGACCATGTCGGAGGGTCGGGCGGCGGCGACATAAACGGGGGCGAGTCGAGGCGGTCGATCTCGAAGACCGGCAATCCTTACGGCTATCGAGGACGCCCCCGATCGGCGGTATCGGTGGAGAACCAGGTCGAGCACCGAGTGTCCTCGGGTCTCGGTGGACTAGCGCGTCATCGGTACGGTCGGCGCTTGCTGGTGGCGCGAGGGTATTGATCCTCGACCTCCTTGGATCGGCATGAACCAGCGAAACGCGGGAGCCTCGCGGCGGTCGTTTCTGGCGGCCGCGGGCGGAACGGCGACGATCGGGCTCGCCGGATGTCTCGGCGGCGACGGCGGCGGACTCGACGAGCTGACCGTCGCGCACATGCCGATCTACCCGGACCTCCAGTGGTACGTGATGGAGGGTGAGGGGTACCTCGAGGACGTCGACGCCGAGGTCACCGGCGAGGAGTTCACCGACGGTCCAGCGATCGTCCAGGCGTTCGGGGGCGGCGACATCGACGTCGCGATGTTCGGGATCGTGCCCGCGATGATCGTCATCGACCGCGGGATCCCCGCGCAGGTGACCGCGGCGAACGTCCGCGAGCCGATGGGGATCATGGCCGAGTCCTCGTTCCACGACGTCTTCGAGGCGGAGGGCGCGGAGGCGTTCGAGACGTGGGCGACGGAGCACGGTCGTCCCTTCCGGTTCGGCACGTTCCCACAGGGGAGCGTGCCGGACGTGTTGCTCCGGTACTGGCTCCGGGAGGTCGGCGTCGACCCCGAGACGAACGACGCCGTCGAGATCATCGAGATAGGCGGCGCGAGCGCGGTCTGGCAGGCGATCGCCAACGACGAGATCGACGGCACCTCGATCATGGAGCCGGTGCCGACGATCGCGGAGGCCGAGGACTCCTCCGTGGCGATGCTCCGGACCGCCGCGGAGATACTCCCCGGCCAGCCGGCCGCGGTCACCCTGATGAGCGACGAGGTCCGCGAGTCGCCGCTCGCCGCGCAGTTCCTCGAGGGGCACGTCCGCGCCACCGAGTTCATCGGCGCGGAGCCGGACGCAACCGCCCGACACGTCGAGGAGGGCATCGGGATGCCGGCCGACCGCGCCCGGCGCGCGCTCGACTCGCCGCTGTCGAACTTCGTCACGGACCCCGCCGAGATCACCGACGCGACGCCGGTGTTCTCCGAGTTCGCGGCGGACAACGGCCAGATCGACGAACGGCTCTCGAACGACGAGATATTCGATCTCGAGGTCTACGACTCGCTCTGATGGCCACGGACACCTCGGGACGGCTCGACGGGAGGGACGACACGGGGGCGTACGCCGGCCTCGGTCTCGCCGATCCGATGCGGCTGCTCCGCGGCGTCGCGGGGGTCGTCGGCTTCCTCGTGCTCTGGTATCTCGTCTCGCTCACGCAGCCGGCGTACGTGTTGCCCTCGCCCGCGGCGGTTGGGGCCCGGTTCATCGAGGAGTTCGCCTCGGGTACGATGACCGCGGCGCTGGCGTCGAGCGTCCGCCACTGGCTTCCCGGTACGGTGGTTGGGACCGGGCTCGGCGTCGGTGCCGGCGTCGCCTTCTCCTGGAGCGGGTTCCTGGACGACCTGACCGCGCCGCTCGTTCGAACCCTCCGGCCGGTCCCGCCGCTCGCGCTGATCGGGTTCGCGATCGCGTGGTTCGGGATCAACGACGCCGGCGCGGCGTTTATCATCGCCGTCGGCGCGTTCTGGATCAACTTCTACGCGGCCTACGGCGCGGTCGAGGGCGTCTCCGAGGACCTGATCGACGTGGGGCGGACGCTCGGGATCCGCGGCGACCTCGACATGGTCAGGTCGGTCGTCCTCCCGGCCGCGCTGCCGGGGATCACGATCGGGATCCGGACCGGCCTCGGTCGGTGCTGGATGCTCGTGGTCGCCGCCGAGATCTTCGGCGTGCCGGGCGTGGGGCGAGAGATACTGCGCGCGAGCAATAACCTGCTCGTCGACAAGGTGATCGCGTACATCCTCGTGTTGAGCCTGCTGTACCTCCTCGTCGACGTGGCGTTCCGCGCGATCCAACGCCGGGTGTTGACATGGCAGGCGTGAACGGGGAGCCGGCAGCGGTCAGCGCGGACGACGATCCGGGCGTGGTCGTCGACCGAGTCGGCAAGACCTACGATGGCGACGGCGACCCGGTCCGCGCGCTCGACGACGTCTCCTTTTCCGTCCAGGAGGGGGAGTTCGTCTGTCTCGTCGGTCCCTCCGGCTGCGGGAAGACGACGCTGTTCCGGGTCATCGCCGGACTCGCCGACGCCACGGACGGCGAGGTTCGACTCGGCGGGACCCCGGTGACGGGTCCGACGACCGACATGGGCGTCGTCTTCCAAGAGTACCACCTGTTCCCGTGGCTTACCGTCGAAGAGAACGTCGGATTCGGGCTGGAGCGGAGCGATCCGTCCGGAGGAGCCGCCGAACGCGCGGCGCGGGTCGACGAGATGCTCGACCTCGTCGGGCTGACGGAGTTTCGCGACTCGTATCCGAAGTCGCTATCGGGCGGGATGAAACAGCGCGTCGCCATCGCGCGGGCGCTCGCGGTCGATCCACACCTCCTGTTGATGGACGAGCCGTTCGGCGCGGTCGACGCGCAGACCCGCGAGATGCTTCAACGCGAGCTGCTCGACGTGTGGGCGTCGACGGGGAAGACCGTCCTCTTCGTCACTCACGACGTCGCCGAGGCGGTGACGCTGGCGGACCGGATCGTGGTAATGGCCGCCGAGCCGGGTCGCGTCCGCGAGGTCGTCGACGTGGACGTCGACCGACCGCGCGAGCGCGGCGATCCGGCCTTCGGCGAGCACGTCGCCCGCGTGCGAGAGTTGATCGGCGCGCGTCCCTGACGGCGCACGTCCCTGATCGACCCGCTCTCACCCGTCCCTCGCTTCCTCGTCACGGAGTCACTCCTCGAAGGCGTCTCGCAAGTCGTCGGCGTGGCTCCGGAGCACCGAGACGGTCGCGTCGGCGTCGGCGTACCCCTGCTCGTACTGGTCGAACGTCGCGTCCGCCTCCTCGAGGAACCGGTCGACCGCGGTCGCGAGATCGGTCTCGTCGTCGGTCATGTCCGGAGGATGTGCCGCCGTCGGGTTATATCGCTCGACGATCCGACCGCGGGTTTTATCTCCGGACCCGAGTATTGTACGGTATGGAGAATACTGCTCGGGCGAGCGGGACGACGGAACGGACGTGCGGACGGGAGGGGGACCGATGACCGGGAAGTCGGCCGTGCTGGCGACCGACCTCTCGACGGCGAGCGAGACGATGATCGAGTCGGAGACGGGGTTGAACTGTCTCTCGCGGATCGGCGTCGACCGGATCCACCTCGTGACGGTGGTCCCCGCTAACGTCCACTCCGGGATGCCCGGCATCGACTTCGAGAAACGGCGGAAGCGCGGGCTTCGCCGCTACCGGGAGACGGTCGAGGCGGCCGGGTTCGACGTCGAGACCCACGTGGTTCGAGGGACCCCTCACCGACGGATCAACGGGATCGCGGGCGCCGTCGGCGCCGATCTGATCCTCGTCGGCTCCCGCGGGAAGAGCCCGCTCGAGAATCGCGTCATCGGGTCGACGGCGCGGAACCTCGCCCGGACCACGGTGGTGCCGCTTCTCGTCGACCGGATCGAACGCGGCGTCGACGACCCCGAGACGGTGCGACGACACCTGTTCAAGCGGACGCTGTTCGCCACCGACTTCTCGGAGAACGCCGAACGTGCCTTCGAGACGTTCGAGTACCTCCGGCACGCGACCGAGGAGGTCACGCTGGTCCACGTGCGGTCGCCGAAGGACGACACCGGCGACGAGGGCGACGTGGAGGCGCGGCTCGGCGAGCTCGAGGACCGCCTCGATTCGTGGGGGCTCGAGGCTCGGACCGACGTCAGGCGGGGCGACCCCGCAGCGGAGATCCTCGCCGCGGAGCGCGAACACGAGCCGAGCACGCTGCTCCTCGGATCGCGCGGCCGGAGCCGCCTGCGGCGGCTGCTCTTAGGCAGCGTGAGCGAGGAGGTCGTCGTGAACGCGACCGGCAACGTCTTCTTGGTGCCGCCGCCGCGGTCGGCCTGACCTCACGGCGGCGAATATCGGCGCGTCCGAGTCTCTCGTGCGGAATTGTGTGTTACATACACAAGCCTTTTACGTACACCCGTCGTAGTCGTGGGTAATACCATGCCAGACTCGTTGGCCGAACAGCTCCGGAGCGACATGGAGTGTGAGGGGTTACTGGAGTGTTTCCACGGGCTCAAACCGTTGGACCGAGAGTGTTTCCAGGTACTCGTCGAGAGCGAAGAGCCGCTGACGATCGACGAGATCGGCGAGGCCGTCGATCGGGAGCGCTCGACCGCCTACCGCGCGGTCCAGCGGCTCCTCCAGACCGGATTCATCAGCAAGGAACAGATCAACTACGAACAGGGCGGTTACTACCACGTCTACCAGCCGACCGATCCCGAGAAGATATCGGGTGAGATGCAACGGATGTTGAACGACTGGTACGCGAAGATGGGCCAACTCATCCAGGAGTTCGAGGACAAGTACGAGGGCGCCGAGTCGGTGACCGCCTCGACCTGATCGGAACGAGCTACCTCGAACGGATCGAACTCGGTGAAACAGCTCCGTTGAGGTCCGCAATCAGAGATCCATTCTGACCCGGCGGTGGTCAGTACGGTCACCTTTCTCATCGTCGGGTGCCCTCATCCACTGCGTTCGCTTCGGGAACCACTTCTCAAAAACAACCTGGAGAAAAAGCCGACTCCGCCGTCGAACCGACCGTGACTCACCCGACCGTCACGACCCGATCCGCGGTCGTCACGACCTCGAGGAGGTCGTTCATCGTCGAGACCGGACAGACATCGCTTCCGTCGCGCTTCCGCATCTCCAGACACGTCCCGCACGCGAGCAGCTCCCCACCGGCCTCGTCGAACGCCTCCATGCGCTCTCGTACGTCGAACTGGTCGTCTTCGATCTCCTCGGCTTCGACGCCTTCACCGAGGAGGAAGGCCGAGACGTCCCGTCCGTCCTCTACCGCGGTGATACCGAGCCGGAACGCGTTCCACGCCCGCTCGGGATCGGCGGTCTCGAGGACGATACCCAACTGGTCCACGTCGTCGTCCGGTGTGTCGGACATGTATTGTACAATATAACCAATACCAAATAAGACTATCGTCACACCGAGATCGGACGGCGCACGCCACGATCGGACGCCGCCGCGTCGCTCTCGAACGGCGGTTCGAGGAGACGGTGACGGCCGCGAAAACGCGACGAGCACCGGATCGAATCGGCAGATTCCGGCTCGGCGGATCCCGGCTCAGCGGCGGCGGAGCGCGTAGGCCGCGTAGCCGACCGCGGCGAGCAGCCCGGTGAAGAGCAGGCTCCCGGTCGCGGCGGGCGTGGTCGTGACGTACTCGCCGAACGGGTCGGTGAGCGCGATCACGCCCACGGTGAGGCCGACCCCGATCAGGATCGTCACCGCGCCGAACGCCTTGAACGCCGCGTCGAGGTCGATGCGCGGGGAACGCGATGAGTGACTCATGCCCTAGAGTACGCGTTCCGTACATAAATGGACGGGTGCGGATTCTCACGCGCGGGGAACGCGTTCGGCGCGAGATCAGGTGGAGTCGTGTTATGAAGTCCCACTGAAACACCACGCCCGATCGAGAAACGGTCGTCGTGAGCGACGACGGGAGTCCGCTCACGACCCGGACGATGGTCTGCGATGAGGAGCCGCATCCGAGTCGGCGGATCGTCACCGCCGATCCGGATCATCGAAAATAATATGAGTTGGTTATCCATCGTTCCCCGTCTCTCACGCGAATATAGTATTGTATAACTAACCCAAAACCGTTATATCTCCCTGTCGGCTACCTTCGGGTACATGACCGACATCGATCGATCGACTCGGCACGGAAGACGGGCGTCGGGAGACGGTGGGAGCCGATGACCGGTACGGAACTCCTCACGGGCGCGTCGCCCTCGATACAGGCACTCGCGGTGATCGGGGTCGTCCTCCTCGAAGCGATCGTCCTCTACGTCGGGTACGGGGCCGTCGAGGAAGCGGTCGGGTCAGCCGTCCTGGATCGGCTCGCAAACGGGAGATGATCGGCTCGTTCGCGGCGACCGAGCTACTCGGTCTCGCCCCGGAGATGATCGGCCTGTTCGTCGCCTTCGGCTTCATGGTCGGCGTGTTCTTCGGGTTCTTCGGGATGGGTGGCTCGTTCCTCGTCACGCCCGCGCTCCTGATCTTGGGGTACCCGGCCCCGGTCGCCATCGGCAGCTCGATGGCGTTCGTGTTCGGGACCGCGGCGATCGCGACGCTGAAACACCACGACGCCGGGCAGGTCGACTACAAGCTCGGCGCGCTGATGTTCGTCGGGATCACCCTCGGCATCGAACTCGGGAGCCGGCTCGTCTTCGGGCTCGAGGTGTTGGGGATCGCCAACGTCGTCGTCGGCGTGGCGTACGTGCTCCTGCTCGCGGCGATAGGCGTGTTGTTCACGCGGAGCGCGCTCGACACCGACGACGAAGACGCCGGAGACAACGGCGAGGTCGGCGACGGAGGCGAGGACGGAGACGATGATGAGGCCGAAGACGACGAGGACGAGGTTCCGGCGATAGCCCGGAAGATCCAGTCGTACGAGATCCCGCCGATGGTCACCCTCGCGGACGGCAGTCGGGCGTCGCTGTGGACGATCTCCGGCGTCGGCGGCGGCGTCGGGCTCGTCTCCGGGTTCCTCGGCGTCGGCGGCGGGTTCGTCCGCATGCCCGCGATCTACTACGTGATCGGCACGTCGCTCGCGGCCGCGGTCGGGACCAGCCTCTTCGGTGGACTCATGTCCGGGGCGGTGGGCGCGTTCACTTACGGTCGCGCGGGCGTGATCGACCTCGGGATCGTCACGGCGCTGCTCACGGGCAGCGCGCTCGGTGCGCGGATCGGCTCGAGCGCGACCGCCTACGTCGACGAGGAGGACGTGACCATCTACTTCGGGCTCATGCTGCTCGTCGCCAGCGCCGCCGTCGGGATCGGAGAGCTCTCCGCGTGGCTTTCGATGCCGATCCTCGACCGACTCAGCTTCGTCCTGCTGATCGGGTCCGCGCTGCTCGTCTGTGCGGTCATCCTCTATCACGGCGCGCTCGCGGTGCGGCGAACCCGCGGCGTCCCCGGTTCGGCCCGGAGCGGCGAGTGAGCGATCGTCCAGTAGCGGGCGCACCGTCCCTTTCTCCGACGGGAGTATTGTATTGAATATCCAAAACCGTTATGGGCGTGGGGCGTGTATCCATCGGTGATGACACAAACCAGCGAATCCGTGCCGACCGAACCCGTCGGACTCGAGAACGCGGCCGACTTCGACGACTTCGTCGCCGAGCACGACGTCGTGCTCGTGGACTTCTACGCCGACTGGTGTGGACCCTGTCAGATGATGGAACCGGCGGTCGAGGCGGTCGCGGCGGAGACGGACGCCGCGGTCCTCAAGGTCGACGTGGACCGGCATCAGGGACTCGCCGGCGAGTACGGCGTCCAGGGCATCCCGACGCTCCTGGTGTTCGCCGACGGTGAGGTCGCCGACCGGATGGTCGGCGCACAGACCGAGGACGCCCTCCGCGAGGCCGTCACCGGCCGTCTCGAGTGATGTGCGGCTCGACACCGACGCCCGCTTCGATGGCGGTGGTGGCCGCATGACCCCGCGTGAACTGCGGGCGGACGTTCCGGCCCTGGACGAGGACACGGCGTACCTCAACTACGGTGCGCACGGGCCGAGCCCGGAGTACGTCGTCGACGCCGCCGCCGACTTCCTCGCCGACCACGAGTACGACCCGATCGGGACCGACCCCTACGAGCGCGCGTTCGGGACCTACGAGACGGTCCGCGAGCGGATCGCCGAGTTCCTCGGGGCCGACGCCGAGGAGATAGCGCTGACCGAGAGCACGACCGACGGGATCGCGCGGATCGCCGCCGCGATCGACTGGGAGCCCGGCGACGTCGTCGTCCGGACCGATCTCGAACATCCGGCGGGCGTACTCCCCTGGCGGAAGCTCGAGGAGGAGGTCGGAATCGAGGTCCGCGTCGTCGAGACCGAGGACGGTCGGATCGACCGCGACGCCTACGCCGAGGCCGTCGCGGACGCGCAGCTCGTCTGTTTCAGCGCGATCACCTGGACGCACGGCACCCGGCTGCCCGTCGAGGACCTCGTCGAAACCGCGAACGACGCGGGCGCGTTCACCCTCGTCGACGCGGTCCAGTCGCCGGGGCAGGTCCCCGTCGACCTCCACGCGTGGGGCGCGGACGCGGTCGCGGGTGCCGGCCACAAGTGGCTGCTCGGGCCGTGGGGAGCGGGCTTCCTCTACGTCGACCGCGAGACCGCGGACGGGATGACGCCGGGGTCAGTCGGTTACCGCGGGGTCGAGACGCCGACCGCACGCGACATCGAGTACGCGCCGGGCGCGAAGCGCTTCGAGATCGGGACCACCACGCCGGCGGCGCACGTCGGGCTGCTCGAGGGGATCGACGCGATCGAGTCGATCGGTCTCGACGCCGTCACGGACCGGATCGAGGACCTCACCGACCGCCTGAAGGAGGGGATCGGCGAGGAGCGACTGCTGAGCCCGACCGAGTACGAGACCGGGCTCGTGACGGTCGACGTCGCGGAGCCGGAAGCGACCGTCGAGCGGCTCCTCGATCGGGGGATCGTCATTCGTGACCTCCCGCATCCGGACGCGGTCCGCGTGTCGGTTCACGCGGTCTCGACGGAGCGAGAGATCGACGACGTCGTCGAGGCGCTGAACGAGGAGCCGTAATGGGGTTTCACACGTTCGACGCTGACCGCGCGGCGAAGCTCGAGGACCCCGAGCGCTACGCCTGGGTCTCCCGCGAGGAGCTGATCGACGTGGTCGACCCCGCCCCGGACGCCACGGTCGCCGACCTCGGCAGCGGAACGGGATTCTACACCGACGACGTCGCGCCCCGCGCCGGGATGGTGTACGGCGTCGACGTCCAGGCGGAGATGAACGACCGCTACCGTGAGAAGGGGCTTCCCGAGAACGTCGACCTCGTCGAGAGCGACGTGGCCGACCTCCCGTTCGACGCGGCCGCGCTCGACGCCGCCTTCTCGACGATGACGTTCCACGAGTTCGCCGGCGACGACGCGATCGCCGAGCTCGCCAGGGTGGTGCGGACCGACGGACGCCTCGCGATCTTCGACTGGTCCGCCGACGGCGACGGCGAGGCCGGACCGCCGCTCGACGAGCGATACGACCTCGCGGACGCGACCGCGATGCTCGAGGCGGCCGGCTTCGAGGTGGTCCACGGAACGACCCGCACCGAGACGTTCGCTATCGTCGCGCTGGCACCGTAAGGGGAGATCGGGAAACGTCGGCTCGGTTGAGATACTCAGGCGGGAGTGCTGATCCGCTTCCGGACCCGGTGGATGTGGTCCCGCGTCGGACTATCGACCCGTCCGTCTATCCGTCACTCGTCGGCGGAAGGCGACGCACCCGAACGGACGGAAACGACGTGGGTCAGGTGTCGTTCGGTTCGTAGGCCTCGAACCAGTCAGTGACGGCTCCCTCGATCGCCCCGGTCGTGCTCCCGATATTCAGCATCTGGTAGCCGTTCGCCGCCTTCTCGTTGACGTCATCCATGCCGAGCCCGAGACCGGCGACGGGGACGTCCGCGTCGACGGCCGCCGATCGAACCGTCTCGACGGCTTCGGCCACGTTCGGATGGTCGATCTCGCCGGGGTGGCCGAGCGATACCGAGAGGTCGAACGGGCCGACGAAGACGAAACCCAACTTCGGGACCGCCAGGATCTCGTCGAGGTTCTCGATGGACGCCTCAGTCTCGATGGTCACGCCGACGAGGGTCTCCCGGTCCTCGGTGGCGACGTACTCGTCGGCGAGACCCCAGCGAGACGCCCGCGGCGATGCCAGTCCCCGATCGCCGGGGCCATCGTCGTAGCGAAATCGGGCGGATCGGACCGCATCTCGGACCTCTCCGGCGGTTTCCACGCGGGGGAGGAACACGTTTCTCACCCCGAGGTCCAGCGCTTTCCGGACGAGCGTCGGGTCGGTGTCGGGAAGCCGAACGAGTAGTTCCACGCCCGTCCGTTCGGCCGCACGGAGCAGGTCCTCCACCCGACTCCCGTCCCACGGGTCCGGGCCACCGTGTTCGAGATCCAACCAGACGAAATCGACGCCGAGTTCGCCGTAGAACTCCACCAGCGTCGGACTGTACGTGTTGTCGAGTACGCCGAGCGCGACGTCTCCGTCGTCCAGGGTCGCGGCGAGGTCGTTGGCAGGTCGGGAGGCGTTCATAGCCCACCTGACGGGAGAGTACCCGTCGGGACGGCTTCGCCGGTCGTCGACCCGGCCTCAAGGCCGTCGATCCTCGCTCGAACTCCCCTCCGGCCCTCGCCATCCGTTCCGTTCGACTCTTCAATGATCTGTACTTCGATCGCTTCTTTCATCGTTTCGGATGCGTTCATCACGTTCCAACCGTTCCGTCCGAACGGGGTTTGACTCGGATTCGATGCCTCCGCCTCGACGCTGCCGTCGGTTGGCAGTCAGCGCTTGAGTCGAACCTCGTCGTCGGTGATACCGTCGATGCGTCCCGATTCGAGCAGATAATCGTCCGCATCCGCGTCTCCCCACCCGAGTTTAGAACGGATGGAATCCGCGATTCCGGGGTCCGGGTCGACGTACGCTTTCCCGTTTTTGACCTGTGTAACCATCCCGATCTTCTTGCCCTTGGAGTTGACCACTCGCTTCCCCTCGTCGTCATCGGATACCTTCGTTCGTTCCATCGCGTGTTCTCGGAGGGGACTCCGGCGGATTGTTATGGATGCCATATCCGTACACGAAACCAATAATTCTCCGTTACCGGGAGTTCACAACGGCACGTCCGGCGATCCGGGCCGCAAACACCGACTGGTCGGTACCGTTCATACCGGTTCCATCGAAACACGATCTCGTTGATACTGTTCCCCCGATCGTGGTCAAGATAGCCTAAGCAACTGCTGTGTTGAATAGATGCTGAGTCACGGTCACAGCGGCTCACACAGCGGTTCTATGTTGGTGATGGCGAACATCAAGACAATCTCACGGAACTG
>NZ_FXTD01000003.1 GCF_900182635.1 Halorubrum cibi
GTTCCGTGAAATCGTCTTGATGTTCGCCATCACCAACATAGAACCACTGTGTGAGCCGCTGTAACCGTGACTCAGCATCTATTCAACACAGCAGATTCGACGAGTACGAACCAGACGTCGACCTGACGCTCGCCGAGAGCAGGGTTCGGAGCCTCTCCGTCGATCGCTTCGACCTCGCCGTCGATGAACTCGGCTACGTCGTTCAACTGGTGAACCTCCGACGCTCCGAGCGGACATCGCCGAGCACTACGGTCGTGACGCCGAAGAAGTCGTTCTCACGTGCGGAACGCAGAGGCGGACTACCTCACGTTCACGGGTCTCCTCAGCGACGGAGACCACAGCGTTGTCGTCTCACCGACCTCTCAGTCGCTGGTTTTGATGTCCGCCGAGAGGCCCTGTGCCATCTCGATCTCCTTGGAGTTGTTCAGCGTCCAGGCGGTGCGGTCGGTGACGGCCTCGATGGCCTCACGCGCGGAGGGGTAGCCGTTGCCGGACTTCTTGACGCCGCCGAAGGGCAGCTGGACCTCCGCGCCGATACACGGCAGGTTGCCGTACGCCAAGCCGATCTCGGCGCGGTCGCGGTAGTAATTGATCTGGCGATAGTCCTCCGAGATGATGGCCCCGGCGAGTCCGTACTCCGTGTCGTTCTGGATCTCGACGGCCTCCTCGACGTCGCCGTCGTACTCCATGAGCGCGACGTGGGGGCCGAAGACCTCCTCGTGGGTACACGTCAGGTCGGCGTGTGCGTCCGCCTCGTAGACGAACGGGCCGACCCAGTAGCCGTCCTCGTGGCCGTCCGGGATCTCCTCGGCGTCGAGTTCGGTCCGGTCGACGAGTACGTTGACGCCCTCCTCGCGGGCCTGCTCGTTGTTCCGCGTGACCTTCTCGTGGTGCTCCTCCTCGATGAGCGGCCCCATGAACGTGTTCTCGTCGAGCGGGTCGCCGACGGAGACGTTCTCCGCGACCTCGACGAAGCGCTCCTTGAACTCGTCGTACACGTCCGAGTGGACGATCAGTCGCTCGGAGGAGACGCAGCGCTGGCCGGTGGTCTTAAAGGAGGACATGACCGCGGAGTGGACCGCGATGTCAAGGTCCGCCTCCTCGGTGATCACGATGGCGTTCTTGCCGCCCATCTCGCAGGCCGCGCGCTTGCCGGCGACGCCGCCGAGCTTGTCCTGGATGTGGTGGCCGACCTCGGCCGACCCCGTGAAGATCACGGTGTCGACGTCGTCGTTCTCGACGATCGCGTTGCCGGCGTCGCCGTACCCCTGGACCATGTTGAAGACGCCGTTGGGGATGCCCGCGTCCTCGAACATCTCCGCGATGATCTGCGCACACCACGGGGTCTGCTCGGCGGGCTTGAACACGACGGTGTTCCCCTCGACCAGCGCGATGGCCATGTGCCAGTACGGGATGGCGACCGGGAAGTTCCACGGCGTGATACAGCCGGTGACGCCGCGGGGCTTCCGGCGCATGTAGGCGTCCTTCGCGGGGATCTCGGAGGGCACGATGTCGCCCTTGGGGTGGCGCGCGTCGCCGGCGGCCCACTCGACCATGTGGGCGGCCTCGACCACGTCGGCTTTCCCCTCGCTTATCTCCTTGCCGCACTCCTTCGTGACGACCTCGCCGAGCTCGTCGGTGCGCTCGCGGAGCTCGTGGTACACGTCCCAGAGGTACTCCGCTCGGTCGATCCGGGAGAGCTCGCGCCACTCCTCGAACGCCTCGTCCGCGGCGTCGACCGCGCGGTCGACGTCCGCCGGCGTTCCCTTCTGAAACTCGCCGAGCGTCTCCCCGGTGGCCGGGTTCTCGCTCTCGAACGTCTCCGTTCCCTCGCCGTCGACCCACTCGCCGTCGATGTAGTGGTTGTAGGCGTCTGCCATGTGCGCTCGTTTTCTCCCCGGACTTCAAACTCCCCACCCTACCATGGTCGGGAGATTCTTTACCGCGCGGTGATCTAGATCGGATCATGTCTTCGCTCGAGGCGAACGAGGCCGACGGGTGGTCGGGAACCCGACTGACGCTCGATCTGTGGCACCCGAACTGCTGGGCGATCGAGGCGACGAGCCGAACCGACGGCGGAGTCCTCGCTCACGCCATCTACAACTCGCCGAAGACGAACGGCGAGACGCCGAACACGGTGAACGGTCTGTTCACCGCGTTCGCGGACACGAACGAGGAGGTGGAGGCGCTGCTCGACGCGATCCGCGCCTCCGAGCACTCCGGGGACCTCATGGAGCTACAACAGCGGTTCGGTCGCGCCCGCGACGCCCCCGGCAACGTGGTCCGCGAGTTCTTCGTGGAGTACGACCCGACCGACATGGTGTGTCCGACCCTCCTCGAGAACGGGTTCGTCCACAGCGCCCCGGTCCGGATCGAGGACGGCCACGAGGAGTGGCAGGTGTGTTTCGTCGGCGAGCGCACCGGGATCCGCGAGTCGCTCGACGCGGTCCGCGAGGCGTCCGGCGCCGAGGTGAGCATCGAGTCGATGTCGTCGTCGGGAACCGGCCAGAAGACCGCCCGCGAACACCGTCTCGACACGCTCACCACGACTCAGCGGGAGGTGTACGAACACGCCCGGGAGCAGGGCTACTACGAGTGGCCCCGTGGGACGTCCACGCGCGAGCTCGCCGACGACCTGGACGTCTCGAAGACGACGATGCTCGAACACCTCCGGAAGGCCGAATCAAAGCTTCTCGACCCCTAACGACTCGGATATTCACGACGACACGGATCCCCGCGACGACTCGATTCGCCGGACGCGGACCGCCGACCGCCGCACGCGGACCACCGACCGACGGGTACTAACGAGCGGCGGTCGATCGGGGCGACATGGAACTGTTCGGAACCGCGGGAGTTCGCGGTCGCGTCGAGGAGCGCGTGACGCCGGAACTCGCGCTCGCGGTCGGCCGCGCGGTGGCGGCGGAAGCGCGGGAACTGGAGGCCGGGGGCGGGACTGACGAACCGACCGGTCCGCCCGAAATCGTCCTCGCACGCGACGGGCGGGTGAGCGGGCCGGCGATCGCGGCCGCGACGGAGGCGGGGCTCGCCTCCGGCGGCGCGAAGGTCTCGCGGGCTGGACGACTCCCGACGCCGGCGCTGGCACACGCCTCGCGGGGGCGGTACGGAGTCATGCTCACCGCCTCGCACAACCCGCCGTCGGACAACGGGATCAAGCTCTTCCGCGACGGGGTCGAGTTCGACCGCGAGCTGGAACTCGCCGTCGAGGCGCGCGTCGAGGCTGAGGAGCCGCCGGCGGCGTGGGACGCGTGGACCGAACCCGATCGGGTCGACACCCTCGACGGATATCTCGCGGACGTTCGCGAGTACGCGACGGAGTTCGAGGCCGACGCCGATGACGCCGGCGATGCCGACGACGGCGACTCCCTCGACGGGCTCCGAATCGCCGTCGACTGCGGCAACGGGATGTCCGCCCCGGCGACGCCGACGGTCCTGCGAGAGCTCGGCGCGACGGTCGTCACGCTCAACGGCAACGTCGACGGCCACTTCCCCGGTCGCGGGAGCAAGCCCACGCCGGAGACGCTTCGCGACCTCCGGGCGTTCGTGGCCGACGCGAACGAGGGTGTCGACGATCCGGGTCGCGACGGAGAGGGGTACGCCTTCGGGATCGGCCACGACGGCGACGCGGACCGGATCGTCGTCGTCGACGCGAACGGCGAGGTTGTCCACGAGGACACCGTCCTCGCGATCCTCGCCGAGCGGTACGTCCGGACCAGCGCCGCCGACGACCCGGTCGTGGTGACGACCCCGAACGCCTCCGGTCGGATCGACGAACGCGTCCGCGAGGCCGGCGGGCGAGTCGAGCGCGTCCGTCTCGGCGCGCTCCACGAGGGGATCGCGGCGGTGCGGGCGGAGGCGGACGCCAAGGATACGGAGGTCGTCTTCGCCGCCGAGCCGTGGAAACACGTCCACACGGCCTTCGGCGGCTGGATCGACGGCGTCTGCTCGGCGGCGGTGATGGCCGTACTCGTCGCGACCGAGGGGCTGGAGTCGCTCCGAGATCCGGTCACGGAGCGCCCGTACCGGAAGGTCAGCGTCGACTGTCCCGACGACCGGAAAGAGCGGGTCATGGCTCGGTTGACCGAACGGCTCCCGGCGGCGTTCGAGGACGCGACCGTCGACACCGACCACGGCGTTCGCCTGGAGTTCCCCGACGCGTCGTGGACGCTCGTCCGTCCCTCCGGAACCGAGCCGTACGTCAGGGTGTACGCCGAGAGCGACGCGGTCGACGAGCTGGTCGAATCGGTCCGCGAGGTCGTCGAGGCCGCGGTCGCCGAAGCCGAGAGCTGACTCCCGGCTCGGCGACCGGCCGTCGACCTCGGGAGGACACGTCGGAACGGAGAGCGACGCGTTTATGCCCCGCTCGCCCGGGTATGTAGGTGATTATGACGTCCGACATCGAACGGCGGCGGTTCCTGAAGGCGGCGAGCGCGGCGGGCCTCGTCGGTCTCGCGGGTTGTAGCGGCGGACCGAGCGACGGCGGCTCGGGAGACGACGGATCGAACGGCGACGACGGCTCGGGCGACGGCGGTTCGGGAGACGGCAGCTCCGGCGACGACGGCTCGGATGGGTCCGACGATGTCCCGGCGACCGTGGGCATCGTCTACTCCGACGGCGGACTCGGAGACAACTCGTTCAACGACGCGGCCCAGCAGGGTCTCATCCAGGCCGAGGAGGAATTCGGCATCCAGTACGACGAGTCCCAACCGGAGGGGACCGGCGAGTTCGGGGACTTCCAGCAGCGGTACGCCAGTTCGACGGACCCCGACTACGACCTGGTGTCGTGTATCGGATTCAACCAGACCGACGCGCTCGCGGAGAACGCGCCGCAGTTCCCCGACCAGGACTTCATGCTCGTCGACTCCGTCGTCGAGGAGGACAACGTCGCGAGCTACGTCTTCCGCGAGCACGAGGGGTCGTTCCTGATGGGCGTGCTCGCCGCGCGGCTGACCGAGACCGACTTCTCGGCCGGGGCCGGCTCGACGGACCCCGACTCGACGAACCTCGGGTTCGTCGGCGGCGTCGACAGCCCGGTCATCCGTCGGTTCCAGGCCGGCTTCGAGGCCGGCGTCGACTATGCGGCCGACGACGTCGACGTCACCACGAGCTACGTCGGCAGCTACGCCGACCCCTCGGGCGGACAGGAGGCGGCGCTCTCGATGTACCAGAGCGGCGCGGACATCGTCTATCACGCCTCGGGCGCGACCGGCGTCGGCGTGTTCCAGGCGGCACAGGAGGAGGGTCGATTCGCCTTCGGCGTCGACCTCGACCAGTCGATCACCGAGCCCGAGTTCTCCGACGTGATCCTGGCGTCGATGGTGAAACGCGTCGACACCGCGGTCTACGAGTCCGTCTCGAACGTGATCGACGACGACCACCAGGGCGGCGAGTCGATCGCGCTCGGACTCGAGTCCAACGGGGTCGAGTGCGTCTACGGCGACGAGATCGGCGGCGAGGTCCCCGACGACATCGTGACCGCGGTCTCCGAGGCCCGCGACGCGATCATCGCCGGCGACATCGACGTCCCGACCGAGACGGACGGGAACTGAACGCGGAGACGGCGACGACTGATATCCGGCCGTCAGCGTGGATCACACCGCGTCGGCGACGACGACGAGCGCGAGCGCGGCCGCTGCGAGCGAGAGGACGCCGAGAAAGGACCAGGCGGCCGCGTACCCGCTCGTGTCGACGAGGTAGCCGAACGTCGGCGGCGCGAACAGCCCGCTCGCGGTGACCGCGAGCTGGCCGGCGGCCGAGGCGGCTCCGAGCTCGTCGTCGTCGACGAGCGTGGAGAGACAGGAGTAGTAGAGACCGGTCGATCCGAGGACGAGCGCCCCGATCCCGGCGAGGACGACGGCGGCGGTCAGCGTCGAACTCGAGGCCGGAAGCACGAAGTAAAGGACCCCGCCGCCGGCCGCCTGGACGGCGAGTATTCCGCCGGTCCGCGTCCGAGGCGACCCGGGAAGCACGTCCGCCAACGTCCCCACGGCGACCTTTCCGACGCTGCTGACGACCTGCATGGACGCGAGGACCGCGCCGGCGACCGCGACCGACGCGCCGATCGACTCGCCGACGAAGAGGGTGACGTAGCCGGTCGTCGTGTAGAACGCGGCCCCGAGACACACCCCCGAGAGCAGCAGGACCAGGTAGGTCGAATTCGACGACAGCGCGCGGAAGTCGGGCGACGTCGCCTCGCCCGGACTCGCGCGGCGATACGTCCCGAAGAAGGCGACGGCGACCAGGGACCCGACCGCGGCGGCGATCAGGAAGCCGAACCGCGGGAAGAGGACGCCGGCGGTCCCGGTCACCAGCAGGGCGCCGACCGCGCTCCCGATCGTCGGACCGATCTGCTTGATCCCGATCGCGCGGTGTTGTTTCCCCGGATCGATCCGGTCGAAGATCGCCTTGTTCGTCCCCGGCGTGGCGCTTCCGTACATCGAGCCGAGGAGGAAGGCGGCGATCAGCAACAGCGGGTACGTCGGCGCGATCGCGACCCCGAAGACGCCGACGGAGAGTCCGACGAGACCGACCGTCAGCGTACGTCTCTCGCCGAACCGGTCCGTCGCGATGCCGAAGGGGAGAAGCGAGACGGCGTACCCGAGCGTCAACGCGGCGATCACGATCCCCACCTCCAGACCGGTCAGATCGAACGCGTCCCGAAAGAGCGGCGTCCCGGCGTACACCGTGTAGTAGCAGACGCTGGCGGCGACGTGCCAGACCGTCACGGCCGCCACGATACGCCAGAATCGCGAGACCATACGGCGGCCTCGGCTGCCGGATGGATAACGCTACGTGTGGCGGCGACGCGTGATCCGTTCGACGACGAACCCGCGGTCTTTTTGCCTCGCACACGGAGATACGGGTGAATGAACCCGGCGGTCCACCTTGACGGTATCACGAAGCGGTTCCCCGGGGTCGTCGCCAACGACGACGTGGACCTCGCGATAGAGCGGGGGAGCGTCCACGCCCTACTCGGTGAGAACGGGGCCGGCAAGACCACGCTGATGAACGTGTTATACGGCCTCTACCGGCCGACTGAGGGCACGGTCGTCGTCGAGGGCGAACCTCGCTCGTTCGCGTCCCCGCGCGACGCGATCGACGCCGGGATCGGCATGATCCACCAGCACTTCATGCTCGTCGACCCCATGACGGTGTGGGAGAACGTCGTCTTGGGCAACGAACCGAGGACGTGGGGCGGGCTCCGCGTCGACGAGAAGGCCGCGCGAGAGGCGGTGATCGAGTTGAGCGAGCGCTACGGCTTCGACGTCGATCCGGACGCCCGGATCGAGGACGTCTCGGTCGGGGTTCAACAGCGCGTCGAGATCCTGAAGGCGCTGTACCGGGGCGCGGAGGTCCTGATCATGGACGAGCCGACCGCGGTGTTGACCCCCCAGGAGGTCGAGGAGCTGTACGGCGTCTTCGAGGAGCTGACCGAGCAGGGCAAGACGATAATCTTCATCTCGCACAAGCTCGGCGAGGCGCTGTCGGCCGCCGACGAGATCACCGTCCTGCGCGACGGCGTCAACGTCGGCACCGTCGCCTCGGAGGACGTGACTCGTGAGGACCTCGCGGAGATGATGGTCGGGCGGGAGGTGCTGATGGAGCCGGCGACGACGCCACAGGAACCCGGCGATCGCGTGCTCGGCGTGACGGATCTCCGGGTCGAGGACGACCGCGGCGTCGAGGCGGTCTCGGGAGTCTCCTTCGAACTCCGTGCGGGCGAGGTGCTCGGGATCGCCGGCGTCGACGGGAACGGTCAGTCGCAGTTGGTCGAGGCGATCACGGGGATGCGCGAGCCGGAATCGGGCTCCGTCGAGTACCTCGGCGAGCCGATGGCGGGCGCGACCCGTCGGGAGCACATCGACCGCGGGATGGCGTTCATCCCGGAGGACCGCCACGAGAAGGGGCTGGTGATGTCCTACGACCTGGTTCAAAACGGGATCTTAGGGAGCCAACACGAGCCGCCGTTCGCCGCCGGGGGACGGATCGACTGGAACGCGTCGACGGACCACGCCGAGTCGGTGATCGAGGCGTACGACGTCCGGCCGCCGAACCCCGACGCGGACGCGGAGTCCTTCTCGGGGGGCAACCAGCAGAAGTTCATCGTCGGCCGGGAGTTCGAGCGCGACCCGGACCTGGTCGTCGCGACCCACCCCACCCGCGGCGTCGACATCGGCTCCACGGAGTTCCTCCACGACCGGCTGCTCGAGCTACGCGCCGAGGGGAAGGCGATACTGCTCGTCTCCTCGAAGCTCGACGAGGTCCAGGGGCTCTCCGACCGCCTCGCCGTGATCCACGAGGGTGCGTTCACCGGCGTCGTCGATCCCGCCACGGTGACCGAAGAGGAGATCGGCCTGCTGATGGCCGGCGAGACGCTCGACGACGAAAGCGTCTCGGGCGCGGCGATCCACGACGCGGTCGACGACGGGCTCGACGGCGATGGTGCGGGCGACGGAGATGGCGCAGGCGACGGAGATGGCGCAGGCGACGGAGACGCCGACGACGAATCCGGTCCGAACCGCGAACCCGCCGCTGATGGGGGTGTGGAGGCGTGAGCCGACGCGACGGCGGGCGGCTTCCGACGGCCGCTCGCCGCGTGATCGAGCCGTTCGTCGACCGCAGCGTCGCCGAGCGGATCCTCATCAGCGTCGCGGCGATCCTGCTGTCGATCGCCGTCGGCTTCGCCATCGTGCTCGTCTCGGGGCGGATCGCGGAGTGTAGCACCGCCGCGTGGACGATGCCGGTCACCGGTCTGGGGTTCTGTTATGACCCCTTCGAGGTGTACGCCGTGTTGTTCAACGGGGCGCTCGGCTACCCGCTCGCGATCGGCGAGCCGGGGCTGTTCAACCCATCGTGGACGCCGTTCAACCTCTCGTTCGGGCTCACGCTCTCGGAGACGACGCTTTTGATCTTCACCGGGCTCTCGGTCGCGGTCGCGTTCCGCGCCGGACTCTTCAACATCGGGACGCAGGGCCAGCTCGTCGTCGGCGCGCTCGCGACCGCGCTGACGGTGCTCGCGCTCGCACCGCTGCTTCCGCCCGGGCCGATCTCCGGGATCGCCCTCGTCGTCGTCGGCACCCTCGCGGGCGCGGTCGGCGGCGGCCTCTGGGGCGCGATACCCGGCGCGTTGAAGGCGTACGCCGACGCCAACGAGGTCATCACGACGATCATGCTCAACTTCGTCGCCGCGAACGTCGCGTACGTACTGGTGTTGGAGGTGTTCCGAGCCGAGGGCTCCTCCGTCGTCGCGACGCGGTACGTTCCGGAGTACGCGCAGTTCTCTCCCTGGCTGTTCCCGGACTCCAGCGACTTCGCGCTGCTCGCGTTGGCCGTGGGGGTCGCGTTCATCGGTGCGCTCTACTACCTCGTCGAGCACACGCCGTTCGGCTACGACCTGCGCACGAGCGGGGTACAGGCGGCCGCCGCGGAGTACGGCGGCGTGAACGCGAAGCTGACGACCGTGCGGGCGATGACGCTCTCGGGCGCGCTCGGCGGCGTCGGCGGCGCGGTGTGGGTGCTGATGTCCGAGGGCCGGTGGATCGAGTCGGTGCCCGACCTCGGCTTTGACGGGATCACCGTCTCGATCCTGGCGGGGAACAACCCGCTCGGCGTGTTGCCCGCCGCGTTCCTGTTCGGCGTCCTGAAGGGCGGCGCACTCGAGATCGGGTTCCGGACGGACGTGCCGACCGAGCTCGTCGGCGTGTTGCGCGGGCTGATAATCCTCTTCGTGGCCATGCCGGAGTTCTTCCGGATGGCCGGCCGATACGCCGGCCTGGGTTCGAGCGGGCCGGGCGGGCCGGAGACGACCGCGGACGACTCGACCGGCGACGACGGATCCGGCGGCGACGGGACGACCGGCGATGCCGGCGCGGCGACCCGAGGAGGTGAGGCCGATGCGTAACCCGCTCGCGGACGTGCCCGTCCCGCTTCTCGACGACCTGATCGACGACGACTACGTGCGCTCGCTCGTCGTGGGCGTCGTCGGAACGCTGGGGACGCTGGGACTGCTCGGGCTGTTGTTCCCCGACTCCGTCGCCGGCGACCTCGCCGGCATCGTCTTCTCGGCGGGCACCGCCGAGTCGACGGCGCGGCTCGCCGCGCCCATCGTGCTCGCCGGGCTCGGCGGCATCTTCGCCGAGAAGTCGGGCGTGATCAACATCGGACTGGAGGGACTCCTCATCATCTCCGCGTTCGCCTCCGTCTACATCGCGTCGGTGATCGGGATCGGGAACGCGGTCCTCGGCGTTCCGGCGATCTGGATCGGATTCCTCGCCGGGATCGTCGCCTCGACGCTACTCGCCGGGGTGTTCGCGGTCGTCTGTATCGAGTTCAAAGCGGACCAGATCATCGCCGGGCTGGCGGTGTGGCTGATCGCCTTGGGGCTCGCGCCGTTCATGTCGACCGTCTTCTTCGGCGGCGTCAACACGCCGAACCTCGGCGCGAGCGTCGGATGGCGCTACTCCGCGACGATGGTCGTCATCGCGACCGCCGCCTCCTGGTGGACGCTGAACCGCACCGCGTTCGGGAAACACCTCCGGGCGTCCGGCGAGAACCCGAAGGCGCTCGACACGGTCGGCGTCTCGGTCTCGCGGGTCCGGTACGCGGGCGTGTTGCTGTCGGGCGTCCTCTCGGGCGTCGGCGGCTCGGCGCTCGCGCTCTCGATCGGCCAGTTCGTCGGATCCGGCGAGACGATGGTCCAGGGGAAGGGGTTCATCGCCATCGTGGCGTACCTGTTCGGCAACTACAACCCCCTCGGAACGCTCGGGGCCGGCGTGCTGTTCGCGGGGCTCGACGCGACGCAGATCCGGCTCCAGCAGCTCGGGTACGCGGTCCCCGACACGCTGGTTCAGACGATCCCCTACGTCGTCGTGATCGTGGTGCTCGCGTTGGTCGGGCGGACCCGGATCCCCGCGGCCGCGGGCGACCACTACGAGACCGAGGAATGAACTCCTCCGTGGCGATTCCGTCGGTCCCGTCGGGACCGAAACGGGAGTAAAGAGTTTTGCCGGCGGCGGGACAGGACACGGTAATGAGCATCGACGAGTACGACGTCGTCGTGGCGGGCGCGGGGACCGCCGGGTGTTACGCCGCCGCGACGATCGCGAACGAGGGGCTCGACGTCGTCATCGTCGAGCGGAAGGACGAGGAGGAGGCGGGCCACATCGCCTGCGGCGACGCGCTGAAGGGCGCCGACGCCTTCCCGGAGGCCATCCCGAAGGAACGGCTCGAACCGGCGTTCACGAACACCGGCGTCGACCACGGACGGTTCGAGATCCCACAGGAGGACACGGTCCTCGAGATCCCGGTCCCCGGCGAGCTCGCCGTCATCGACCGCTGGGAGTACGGTCGCCGGATCATCGCGGGCGCCGAGGACGCCGGCGTCGACTTCCACTACGACACCGTCATCAACGACGTGATCCAGACCGACGACGGGCGGGTCACGGGCCTGCGAGCCAACCGCGGGGGCGACCCGGTCACCTACGAGGGCGACCTCGTCATCGACGGCGCCGGCTCGCTGTCGCTGCTTCAGGACAAGGCCGACTTCGAGGGGACCACCTTCGACACTAACGTCCGCTACTCACAGTTCTGTTCGGCCTACCGCGAGATCGTCGAGGTCCCCGAACCCGTCGAGTGGGACGACGCGCTCGTGTTCAAGGCCACCGACCGCGCCGCGGGATACCTCTGGTACTTCCCGCGGACGGCGACGGAGATCAACGCCGGACTGGGCTTCCAGATGAACGAGGAGCCGATGCAGCTCGTCGAGGCGCTGAAACGCGACCTCCGGAACCGTCCCGAGTTCGAGGGCGCGGAGGTGCGCGACAAGCTCGGCGCGGCGCTGCCCACGCGGCGGCCGTACGACTCGGCGGTCGCGCCCGGTTACATGGCCGTCGGCGACGCGGCCGGCCACGTGAACCCGACGACGGGCGGCGGGATCGCGGGTGCGGCCTACGCCGGGAAGTACGCGGGCGAACAGGCGGTCAAGGCCGTCTCCGACGGCGACGTGAGCGAGGAGAACCTCTGGCGGTACAACGCGCGCGTGATGGACCACTTCGGCGGTCGGTACGCCGGCCTCGACGTGTACAACGTCCTCTCGACCGCCGTCGACGTCGACGACCTGATGGGGCTTCTCGCGTCGCTGCCGGGCGAGAAGCTCGCCGAGGCCCTGTACGAGGGCTCCACTTCGATGTCGTTCGGCCTGAAACTGAAGGCCGCCGTCAAGAGCTTCGGCTACTGGGGGACGATCCGGAACTTCTATCAGACCAAGTCGCTGGCGGACGAGTTACTCGCCCACTACGAGTCGTACCCGACGAGCCCCGCCGCGATGGCCAACTGGACCCGCGAGCGCGACGCGATCATGGACCGCATCTACGAGACGACCGGCGCGGACGCGAAGTACTGAAACTACACCGGGGACGCGTCCGCGATCTCCTCGACGACCTCCCAGTGGTTTCTGGTTCCCTCCGTCGGATAGTACACCGTTCCGTAGCCGTCGCCGGTGCGCTCGACCACGTCGTGGTCGCGCAACACGTCGAGGTGATGTCGGACCGTCGTGTAGTCCAGATCGAGCCGATCGGCGAGTTGGTTGGCGTTCCGTGGACGGTCGTCTATCGCCCGCAGGATCCGGACCCGATTCGGGCCGCCTCGGGTGCCGGTGAGGACGTACCAGAGGACGGCCTCCATGCCTCATATCACGGGCTGCGGCCGCCTAAACCTACCGTCGCCCGAGGGTCCTGCCGGCGTGACGGGTCGCGTCGAGCCGGCTCGAGGTTGGCCGGGATCGGACCGGGATCGGATCAGGGACGGGTCTCGGCGACGTGCCGGATCGCCCGCGAGAGCACGTCGACCCCGAGGCCGATGTCGCTCTCGACGACGTCGAACGTCGAGGTGTGGTGGCCGCCGGGGTGGTCGGTGCCGACGCCGACGTAGCAGGCGAGTCCGCCGCGCTCCTGTACGCGCTCCATCATGAACGTGGCGTCCTCGCTGCCGCCGAGGTCGGCGCTCTCGACCACGCTCGTCACGCCTTCCACGTCGCGGGCGACCTCGCCGATGACGTCGGAGAGCGCGGCGTCGCTCGTCGCGCTCGGCGCGGCCCCCATCGTGGTGACGTCGACCTCGCAGTCGTGCATCTCCGCAGCCGAGTGGAGGACCCGCTCCGCGTGATCGAACATGTAGTCGGCGAGCTCCGTGCTCTCGCCGCGGACCTCGCCCTCGATGTGGGACTCCTCGGGGATGATGTTCGTCGCCGTACCGCCCCCGACGAGCCCGGCGTTCACGCGGGTCGCGCCGTCGGCGTGTCGCGGGATCGAATAGAGGTTCTGTATCGCGGCCGCCATCGCCTGAACCGTGTTCCGCCCCTGTTCGGGTCGCGCGCCCGCGTGGGAGGGCTCACCCTCGAACTCGGCGAGGAAGTGGTTCACCGCGAGGAAGCCGTCGATGCCGCTCACGACCTCGCCCGAGGGGTGATCGAGCCCGATGTGGACCGCGTAGAAGTAGTCGACGTCGTCGAGGAGGCCGGACTCGGCCATCGGCTTTCCGCCCACGATCTTCTCCTCCCCTGGCTGGAAGAACACCTTGAGCGTGCCCGAGAAGTCCGAATCGAGGATCGCGTCGACCACGCCGAGACCGATCGTCGCGTGCGAATCGTGCCCGCAGGCGTGCATGTACCCCTCGTTCTCCGAGCGGAACCCCCCGGCGGCCGGGGCGTGGTCGCCCTCCTCGGATTCGAGGATCGGCAGCCCGTCGATGTCGACGCGGAGGCCGACGACCGGCCCCTCGCCGCGATCCACGACGGCGACGCAGCCGGTGTACCCTCCCTCGAGCTCCTCGAGTATCTCGGGGTCCGCGCCGGCCTCGCGGGCGCGGTCGGCCCACTTCGTCAACTCGTCGTCGTCCGGCACGTTCCGGCGGGAGTCCTCGTCGAGGGCGTCGGGACCGACGTGGAGCGCGTCGAGGTCGCGCTCGCGGAGCGCCTCGACGATGCGGGCGGTCGTGTAGAACTCACACCACGCCGGCTCGGGGTGGCGGTGGAGGTCGCGTCGGAACTCGCTGTACTCGTCGTCGGTTTGGACGCTCATACGCTCCGAAGGCCGCCGGATATCTTAAAAGGTCGAGTGGCGGTCGGCGTCTCCTCCTTCGGCGGAACGAGCGAACGTCGGACTCGGATCTCGGCCGCACGGACGGCGATTCGGCGGCCGTGACGATCGACGACTCAGTCGCGCCGGTGTCCGAGCGGCTTCTTCCGGTCGACCTCGACCTCGACGTGGATCGAGTCCGGGAAGTCGCGGGCGACGACGTCGCGGGCGATGTCGTCCGCGCCGTGGATCTCCATCGATCGCTTGTACACGTCGTAGCGCCACGGCGAGAACTCGTCGCCGGCGCGGAGGCGTTTGTACTGAGGGACGCTGACGGTCTCGGGCGAGGAGGCGTGCGGCCCCTTACACTCCGCGCCCTTTCGCTCGAGGGTGTCTTTGAGTTCCTGGACGGTCTCGGCGAGCACGTCGCGGTCGCCGGAGGCGAAGGAGAGTTTCGTGACGAAGGTCATGGCTGGGGGTCGTGGATGAATGGTCCCCCGAGGCGTAAAAACACATCTACTGGCGGATCCACTCGGAGGAGGTCGAGCGTGCCGGCTTTCGCGGACCCACACAGATCGACCGAGAGCGCTCGAAAGGGTCGCGGAACCGGCAATTCCGACACCCTCTTTACTGGTGGTTGCTTACCTGAGGCTAATGACGGTCGAAGCGACCAGTTCCGGAGCCATCCTCTTCCGCGATACCCGCGGCGAACGGGAGTACTTGCTCCTGAAGAGCCGACCGGGGGACTGGGAGTTCCCCAAAGGCGGGATCGAAGGCGACGAGGAGCTCCAGCAGACGGCGATACGGGAGGTGTCCGAGGAGGCCGGAATCGACGATTTCCGCCTCATCGACGGCTTCCGTCGGGAGTACGACTACGTGTTCGAGGCCGGCGGGGAGACGATCCACAAGACGGTCCACCTGTTCATCGCGCGCTCCTTCGAGGCGAGCGCGGAGCTCTCGAAGGAGCACCGCGACCTCCAGTGGCGCGATTACGATCAGGCCATCAACACGATCACCCAGGACGGTCCGCGGGAGATCCTCGAGGAGGCCCACGAGTACCTCGACGAGCTGCGGGAGGAGGCCGACGACGGCTACGTCTGAGACGGCCGTGACGGTGGCATCGACTCGATCCGGAAGAATGCGTCGCCGACGGCGACGCAAGTGATCCCCGACGCCGAGTTCGGCTACGAGCTGCTCGTCTGCCGGTACGCCGAGTTGGCGTGGTACCCCGGCGACGATCCACGCCCGGCGATCGTCTCCAGACAGCTCGGTACGAAGCGGCGGCGCTGGGACACCGTCGTGATCGAGGTCGATCCGGAGGCGTTCGCCGCGCGGCGAGCCTTCGGCGACCGCGCTCTCGACTCCGATCTCCTCCACGTCGTCCGGGACGCGCCGGCGACGTGGACGTGGTACCGCGACGCGCTCCCCGACCCGGGGTACCCGTGGCGGTACGTCCGGCGGGCGGTCCACCGCGCCGGGGGCCGGGAGTTGATCGAGAAACGACGGCGCGGAAACCGGATCGAGATCCGACGTCATCGGCCGTATCCGGACTGGGTCGAACGGATCGTCGCGATCGAAAACAAGCCGGACCTCGACCGATCGGCGGCGGACGCGCTCGCCGACCAGCTCGCCCACGACGTCGAGACCGCCCTCGCCGACGAGGTCTGGCTCGCGACGGAGACGACGGGCGATCGCGTCGAGCCCGCGCTCCTCCGGGAGATGCCCGTGGAGGCGGGAATCCTGACCACCTCGTTCGCCGCCGGAGACCCCGAGAGCGACGACGATCCCGGAATCGAGGGCGTCGCCGTCGATCCGGCCGCCGCGACCGTGGACTGGCTCCCGAGCGACCTCGCGCCGAACGACCCGAGCGAGCGCGATCCCGGGACGGTCACCCGCCGGCTGGAGATTGCCGAGCGGGCCTACGGCAAGGGGTGGCGTTCCTATCACGACACGATGCGGCCGGACTGTCGGCACTTCGAGCTTCGGCGCGCCGGCCGGGCGCTCGTTCCGCGCTGCGGGGCCAAGGACCGTTGTCCCACCGACCGGGAGTGTTCGGGGTCGTGTCCGGAGTTCTCGCCGGAACCCCCCGCGTGGCGGACGAAGGGGTGGCCGATCGAGGGCGGGCCGGGAAAGGGGATTCAGGGGCTCCTGTCGCGGCGTCGCGAGCGCGTCCGCGATCGGATCGAGCCCGAGGAATGACGAGAAGTGACGAGAAGCGACGAGGAGCGACGGGACTCAGACTCAGACGAGCGCCGCCGCCAGCTTCTCCACCGGGTGCGGCGGCTCCGGGGCCGCCTCGTCGCGCTCCTTCAGCTGCGTGCTACAGGACGCGCCGGGCGCGACCACCTCGTCCGCGCCGCTCCCGTCGACCTGCGCGAAGAGGTCCTCGCCGATCGCCTTGCTCATCGAGTAGTGCTCGGCCTCGTAGCCGAACGAGCCGGCCATCCCACAGCAGGTGGTGTCGAGCGGCTCGACTCCGTAGCCGGCCCGCCGGAGCACGCCGACCGCGTGGTGGTCCTTCTTCGTCGCCTTCTGGTGGCAGTGGCCGTGGTAGGCGAGCCGCTCGCCGGGCGCGTCGAAGGAAAGTCCCTCGTCGAGCCGGAAGGAATCGACGTACTCCATGACGCCGAAGGTGGCTCCCGAGAGCGCCGCGACGTCCTCGTCGGGCACGTCGCTGGCGTCACCGCCGAGCAGGTCCGCGTAGTCCGACTGGAGCATGACCGCGTCGGTGGGCTCGACGACGACCACGTCCCGGCCCGCCTCGACCTCGGGTGCGAGCGTCTCCACGGTGTCGCGGGCGGTCGCGCGCGACTCGTCTATGAGGCCCTTCGAGTGGGGCGGCCGCCCGCTCCCCTTCACGTCCGGGATCTCCACGTGGCAGTTCGTGGCCTCAAGCACGCGCACCGCGGCCTTGCCCGCGCTCGGGCTCGTGTAGGTGGTGTACACGTCGGGGAACAGTAACACCTCGCGGTCGGCCGCCTCGCGTGGAACGCCCGCGCCGCCGCGGGCCTCGAACCAGTCGATCAGGCTCTCCGAGCGGAACGTCGGGAGGTCGCGCTCGCTCGCGATGCCGAGCGTCTTCTCGAGGACGAGCCCCGCGCCGGGGAGCTTCCCCGGCAGGTTCGACAGCGGGGCGAACCGGGAGCCGAGCGGCGCGAGGTCCTCGAACTTCCCGAGCAGCCGGGTCCTGAGGCTCGCGCCGTGCTCCTCGTGGTGGGCGTGTTCGACCTCGGCTTTCAGCTTCGCCATGTCGACGCCGCTCGGACAGTCCACCTTACAGCCCTTACACCCCACACAGAGGTCCATCACCTCGGTGACGAACTCGTCGCCGGTGGGGTCGTCGGGCAGTTCCCCGTTCATCGCGCCGCGGAGCATGTTCGCCCGGCCCCGCGTCGACTGGATCTCCTCCTCGGCGGCGCGGAAGGTCGGACACATCACGCCGCCCGTCGTCTCCTGCGGGCCGCGACAGCCGCCGCAGCCGTGACAGAGTTCGACCATCCCCTGCATCCCGTTCTCGTTGTCCCACTGCATCGCGGCGTCGAAGCCGGCGTCGAACTCGTAGTCTGCGTCGAACCGGAGGTTCTCACTCATGTCGAAGTCCCCGCAGACGTTGCCGGGGTTGAGCAGCCAGTCCGGGTCGAAGGCGGTCTTGAGGCCGCGGAACGCCTCCCAGAGGTCGTCGCCGTACAGCTTCCGGTTCCACTGGGTCCGCGCGCGCCCGTCGCCGTGTTCGCCGGAGACGGACCCGCCGAGACGGACGACCGCGTCGGTCACCCGGTCCGCGATCTCGACCATCGTCTCCACGTCGTCGACCTGCTTCGTGTCGATCAGCGGTCGGACGTGGAGCACGCCCGGGCCGGCGTGCGCGTAGAACGTCGCGAACGTCCCCGTGTCCTCGAGGATCTTCTGGAACTCGCGGGTGTACTCGGGGAGGTGTTCGGGAGGGATCGCACAGTCCTCGATGAAGGAGATGTGCTTGGCGTCGGAGGTCCGCGACAGCAGGA
Organism: Halorubrum cibi; assembly: GCF_900182635.1. GTDB lineage: Archaea > Halobacteriota > Halobacteria > Halobacteriales > Haloferacaceae > Halorubrum > Halorubrum cibi. Next base: position 18,095 of record NZ_FXTD01000003.1, read on the forward strand.
TCGGGAGCCCCGACTTGCGCATCTTCCAGAAGCGGTCGCGCTCGTCGGCGTCGTGCGCCTCCATGGCCGCCTGAGCCCGTCGGGGTTGGGCGGTCGTCTCCGCCGCGCCCGGAGCCGGGTCGGCGACGGTCTCCGCGCCGTCGACGCGATCGGCGACGAGGTCGGCGACCTTCCGCCGGCCCGCCTCGTCGTCCTCGGCGTAGAACTCGACGAGGAGGACGGAGTCGGTCCCGTCGGGGAGCATGCCGACGACCTCCGCGAACTCCGGGGTGTCCGCCGCCAGCCCGAGAAGCACGTCGTCCATCACCTCGACGGCGGCGGGGTCGTGTTCGAGGACCGGGGCGACGTCCTCCATCGCGTCCAGCAGGTCGTCGTAGGTGAGAAGCGCCACCGCCTTCGTCTCCGGGATCTCGACGAGCGAGACGGTCGCCTCCGTCACCGTCGCGAGCGTCCCCTCGCTGCCCGCCATGAGCCGTCCGAGGTTGACGACGCCCTCCTCGCCGTACTCGCCCCGGTACTCGGCGAGTAGCCGGTCGAGGTTGTAGCCGGAGACGTTACGTTTCATCTCCGGGAATCGCTCGTCGATCTCGTCGGCCTCCTCGTCGATGACCCGGACGATCTCGGCGTGGATCCGGGCGAGGAGGTCGTCGCTCTCCGAGTCGGCGGACTCGCGGAGGTCCTCGACCCGCTCCTCGCCGAAGGTGGCGACGGTCCCGTCCGCGAGCACGACCTCCAGCTCCTCGACGTAGTGGTCGGTCTTGCCGTACTTGAGCGAGTGCGACCCGGTGGAGTTGTTGCCGATCGCGCCGCCGACCGCCGACTTGTCGCGCCAGGCGGGGTCGGGCGCGAACTTCAGGCCGTGCGGCTCGACCGCCGCGTTGAGGTCGCCGACGTACGCGCCGGCCTCGACGCGGGCGGTTCGCGCCTCGGGGTCGGCCTCGAGCACCGAGTCCAGCGCCTTGGAGAAGTCGAGGACGACGGCCTCGTTCACGGTTTGGCCGGCGAGCGAAGTACCGCCGCCACGGGGCAACACCGGAACCCCTTCCTCGAAGCAGTACTCCTGAACCGCGGCCACGTCCGCCGTCGACTCGGGGAAGACGACGCCGATCGGCGTCACTTCGTAGGCCGAGGCGTCGGTCGCGTACAGCCGGCGCGAGTAGTCGTCGAACCGCACGTCCCCCTCGACGCGTCGGTCGAGCGCGTCGACGAGGTCGGGGCGTTCGACCTCCCCGCCGGTGTACTCGAAGTTACCCCCCTCCCGCGGGTCGATCTCCGACCCGCTCGAGTGTGTTGCCATGCGACCCCCTCGCGCTCGGATCGACAAAAGTCCCCCGGGGTCGGCGAACTCGCCCGACTCGCGTCCGACGGATCGTCGAGTCGGTAGATCGCCGAGTCGGCGGATCGCCGAGTCGCCGGACGCGACGATAGAACGGCCGACACCGATGGTTTCATCCGAACACCCCTCTATGGTGGGGGAAACGATGGTCCTCGGAGGCGTCCTCCCCGACACCGCGGCCGTGAACGTCCTGGTGGTCGTCGTCGCGAGCGGAGTGATCTGGCTCGGAAGCGGGTTGCTCGAGGAGGCCGCGGACGGCCTCTCGGCGCACTACGGGCTCCCGCCGGTCGTCCAGGGAACGGTCGTCGTCGCGGTCGGGTCGAGCTTCCCCGAATTCGCGAGCGTGGTCGTCACCGCGCTTGCCGGCGTCTTCGACATGGGGGTCGGCGCGATCGTCGGCTCCGCGATCTTCAACGTCCTCGTCGTTCCCGCGCTCTCGGGGCTCGCGACCGACGCGGACCTCGACTCGAGCCGGACGATCGTCTACAAGGAAGCGCAGTTCTACATGCTCGCGGTCTCCGTGCTCGTCATCACCTTCGCGCTCGCGATCATCTACGAGCCGGTCGCGGCCGCGGGCTCGGGAACGACCGGAGCGGCTCTGAAGGGCTCCATCACCCGCCCACTCGCCGTGGTCCCGCTTTTCGTCTACGGGCTGTACCTATTCATCCAGTGGCAGGACACCGGTGACTACGAGGCCGAACCCGACGGGACGAACGTCGCCGTCGGCCGCGAGTGGGGGAGACTCGCCGCCGGCCTGCTCCTCATCCTCGTGAGCGTCGAGGTGATGGTGTCGGCCATCGAGTCGCTCGGTCACACCTTCGGGATCCCCGAGTTCCTCGCCGGCATGACGATCGTCGCGGCGGCGACGAGCCTCCCGGACACGCTCGTCAGCGTCCGGTCCGCCCGCGACGACAACAGCGCGACCAGCCTCGGGAACGTCCTCGGGTCGAACACCTTCGACCTGCTCGTGGTCATTCCCGTCGGCGTGCTCATCGTGGGCGCGGTCCCGGTGAACTTCTCGACGGCCGTGCCGATGTTCGCCGTCCTCACGCTCGCGACGGTCCTGCTCTTCGGAACGCTCCGGACGGACCTGGCCCTGACGACGGTCGAGGCGTACGCGCTGCTCGTCACGTACCTGCTCTTCGTCGCGTGGGTCGTCGCCGAGACCGCCGGCGTGACGCGGATCCTCCCGGCGTGACCCGTGCTCGGCTCGACGAGACGCGGAGGGGTTCCGCGTCAGACGGGCGTCGTTCGACAACGAACGCTTAATAGGCGCGCTCGTGACCGTATCTGACATGAACGCTGCTCCCGAGGAGATCACGTCGCTTGTCGGCAGAGAGGTGTACTCGAACAACGGCGTCTTCGTCGGCGAGGTGGAGGACGTCCGCCTCGATCTCGACACGCAATCGGTGACCGGGCTGGCGCTCGCCGAACTCAACCGCGAGCTGTTCGCCGGGCGCGTCGACGGCAACACCGGCGTGATCGTCCCCTACCGCTGGGTGCGCGCGGTCGGCGACGTGGTGCTCATCAACGACGTCATCGAGCGGCTCGAGACCGGAACCGACGAGCCGGAAGCCGAGACGGAACAGCAGGCCACCTAGACCGACTCTCGAGAACCGACTCAGAACGGAAGGGCGTCTCGGAGCCCGTCGAGGAACCCACCGCCACCCCGCCGCGCCTCGTCGAAGACGGGGTACAGCGCGTCGAGCAGCTCCGTCTCGTTCTCGAACTCCGACTGGGATACCTCCTCCAACCCGGCCGCCAGTTCGATCGTTCGTCCCTTCGAGTCGTAGGGTATCTCCGGGTGGTCCAGCGCCCGAAGGATCTCCTGACTCGTCGCGGGAAACGTGAGGTCCGACTCCTCCAACCGGGCGTCGAGCGCGGCGATGCCGAACTCGATAGCCTCCGGTTCCGCGGACCCGCCGCCGCCTGGTGGGCGTGCTGCCATCACCCCGTCGTAACCGCTCGGCCGTCTTTAAACTCGGGTTTCGGGCCGAATCGAGGTCACTCGGGAAGCGACTCCGCCGGCGGCGTCGCGTCGAGGACGACCAACTCGATCCCGTCGCCGGCGCGGTCGAACGCGGCGACGAAGTCGTCGTCGTACGGCGGGACCGCGACGATCACGACGGCCGCGAGGTCGTCGGTCTTCGAGAGTTCGAGACGACCGGTCGGGTGCGAGAGGAACCGCGCCCCGCCCCGGCCCGCCGGCGTCCCGAGGTCGACGCCGAACACCGCGTTCACCGACCCGCCGACCCCGTCCAACGTGAAGTGCGTCAGCACGGGCGTCTCCGGGTCAATTCCGAGATCCGCCTCGAACTCCCCCGCTCGAGTGGCCGACAGCCGGAGGTTCACCGCGGCCGGGTCGCGCTCGGCGGCACGATCGAGAAGCACCGTCAGCAGGTCGCGGGTGACGTGGATCACGGGAGGGTGGCGTCGGTCACGGGCCACTCAGATACCGAGCGCGGACCGGAGCGTCTTCGCGTAGAGTCCGGGCGCCTTCCGGCGGGACCCCGCGAGCGCGTCCTCGATCGCCGCGCCGGCGTCCTCGAGGACGCCGACGCCGTGGCCGACGAGAACGCGATCGGGATCGAGTCCCGAAAGCGACGTCCGCGGCGGTGTGAGCCGGAGCATCGGGTGGACGCCGAGCCGCTCGCGGTCGCCCCGGAAGTACGACGCCGATCCGAGCGACTCGGGGACGACGAGCGTCTCCCCGTCGAAGAGCCCGACCTCCTGCCACGGCGGCAGCGTGGAGTCGCGGATCCGGATCGACTCGAAGCCTGAGTCGGCAAGCCGGCGGCCGAACTGCTCCACCGGGGCGTCGATCTCCTCGGCGACGCCAGTCATCCACTCGGGGACGTAGACGGGGACGTCGTGGCGAGTCGCCAGGGTCGCGGCGTCGCGCTTGTGGCGATCGAGACCGACGACGACGCCGGCGACCGAGCCGAACTCCGCCAGAAGATCGTCGAGCCCGGGGGCGTCGACCGGGTCGATCACCCACACGTCGTCGTCGCTCTCCTCGTTCGGAACCGCGAGCGCGTGGCTCGCCCGTTCCATCGTCTCGCCGGGGTACGCGATCCATCCCACGCCGCGGTCGAATCGGTCGATCTCGTGGAGTTCCGGCTCGCCGTCCTCCTTCATTCCCATACGATCCCTTCGGGCGGGAGCCATTTCAACCCACGCCGCGCCGGAGTTCCGACAGCCCTTTGGATCGAGACGAAGGAGCGCTCGGCATGTCCCCGGACACCGACATCACCGTCGCCGGGCGGGAGGTCGACCCCGTCCGCGGCGGCCTGTTGTTCCTCGTCGTCGGGCTGGCGATCGCCGGCTACGGCGGGTACGACTACCTCCAGCAGCAGCAGGCGATCGAGACCGCGGAACCCGTCGAGGCGGCCGTCCTCGAGACCGACGTCGACTCCACGAGTTCGACCTCGAGCCCGGACGCGGACTACTACCCGTTCGTCCGCTACGAGTACGCGTACCGCGGAGAGACGTACGCCGCGACCGGCGTGTACCCGGCGTCGGTTCAGCGGTCGTACGACACGCGATCGGCCGCGAGGGACGTGGTAGACGAGTACGAGGCCGGCGAGACGGTCACGGCGTACGTGACACCCGACTCGCCGGGCGACGCGTTCCTCAGGAGGCAACGGTCGAACGCCCCGTTCCTCGCGGTCGTGATCGGCGCGGTCTTGGCGCTACTGGGCGGTCGATCGGCGTTGCGAGGGCGTCGGGCCTGAACGGCCTCTCCGGACCTCGTCCCGCCCTTCCGATCTCCTCACTCGCCGGGCCACTTGATCGAGCAGCCGCGCGAGGGCCGGTCCGGATGCGGGACCTCCTCACCGGCGAGAACGGCGTCGACCGCGTCCCGGATGTAGAACTCCGTCGGCTCGTCGTCGGGGTTCAACGCGTCGTCGACTCGGCCGTGGTATCGGAGCCGCCACTCGCCGCCCTCGCGACCGAACAGGAACGGGTCGGGCGTACACACCGCGCCGTAGGCCGCGGTGGTCTCACCCGTTTCGTCGCGGAGGTACGCGTCGTAGGCGACCGTACCGTCCGCGACCCGTTCGCGCATGGCCTCGAAGGAGTCGTCGGGGTACTCCTCGGCGTCGTTCGGATTGATACCGACCACCGCGAGGTCGTCGTACTCGGTGGCCAACTCGTTGAGAAGACCGAACTTCGCCTTCGCGTACGGACAGTGGTTACAGGTGAACACCACGAGCAGCGCGTCCGTCTCGAAGGAGTCGGCCGAGTACGCCTCGCCGTCGGTTCCGGGTAGCTCGAAGTCGGGTGCCGCGTCGCCGCGTTCGAGCTCGGAGTCGGATTCCATCGCGACCATGCGGGGGCTTATCGCGCCGGATCCAAAGCCGTTCCGGCGGGGTCCGGCGTCGATCCCGGGAGTTCCCCTACCGGATCCCGTCCGCCGCGAGACGCACCGCCGCCGACAGCGCGAGCCAGCCGACCGCACAGGCGACGCCGACGGCGAGGAGAACCGAGAGGCCGTGAACGATCCCCGCGACCGACGAGAGCGCGGCGGCGTCGACGCCGATCGGGACGCCGGCGAAGCGCGCAGCCACGTCGGGCGCGAACCGGCGTCCCGCCGACCCGATCCGGATCCCGACGGCCGCGACCATCGCGGCCGGCGTGATCGTCGAGAGGACGCGCGCCCAGCGGTCGGAACCGTACGCGCCGAGACCCGAGCGGTCGCGGGAGCCGTGCCGAGCGCCCCCGTCGGGGTCGGCGATACCGACCGGGTCGATCGTATCCATCGCATCCACCGTGCCGGTCACGCGCTCGGCAGCCCTCACCGGTCGATCGCCGGACGCCCCGGTACCGGACGGGTCCCCCTCGCTCCTTCCCCTGCGAGACTCCGCGTCGTATCCGTTCGATGGCATACGCCCGGTGGCCGCGATATCGCACATAAACGTGTGGCTCCGGGCGGACGAGCGGACGATCCGAGCGAGACGGCCGTGACGCGTCGCGTGGCGGCCGCCGTCGGCGTCGGTCCGGGATTTATCCCGCGGTCGACCGTTCTCTCGGGCATGTCGATCGTCGAACCGAGTTACCGGACCCTGCGGCTCCTGTGTGCGAACACGGTCGCGATGGTCGCGTTCCTCGCGGCGTACGTCGTCGCCCGCGAGCCCGGGGTGGCGGTCGCCGCCGCGGTCGTGATCGGCGTCATCGGCTACGTCGCTTCGAGCGTCGTCGTCGACTACGCGGTCGGCGGATCGGACGGACGAGCGGGCGGCTGATCGGGTCGGACTGCATATAAAAGATCGATCGGGGTGCTCGAGCGGTCGGTTCGTCTCAGAACGCGTCCGAGTGGACCGCGATGTCGGCCTGGAGTTCCTCGCGGACCGCGGAGTGGACGTGACAGATGTCCTCCCCGCGCTCGACGAGCTCCGCGGCGGTGTCGTCGTCGAGGTCGGCCTCGACGTGGAGGTCGAAGGCGATGGACGCGAGGTCGTCGTCGTCATCGAGCTCCGCGCTCGCGTCGATCTGTACCTTGCCGAGGTCGTCCTCGCCGCGCTGGCCGCCGCCGACGCGGAACGCCGGGATGAAACAGGAGGCGTACGTCGCGACGAGCGCGGCGTTCGGGTTCGGGCCGGTCTCGTCGGTCGCGTCGATCTGAAGGTCGAAGTCGCCGACCTGGCTCGTACACGCGTAGCCCTCCTCACAGACGGTGGTGGTCTCGATGTCGGACATGTCGTCTCCGAGGTGGGCTCGCGCGGGCCTAAAGGTTCCTATCCCGTCCGTCTCGAAGGCCGAGCCGTGCCGGGTTCAGGGGTCGAGAACGTACGTCTCGTCGCCCTCCAGTACCACGGGTTCGGCGGCCGCACCGGCAGCCCTCACCTCGTTGACGAACTCGCGGGTGTCGATCTCGATCGGCGGGAACGTGTCGTAGTGCATCGGGAACACCACGTCCGCGCCCACCCAGTCGGCCGCGATGCCCGCCCCGGCCGGACCCATCGTGAAGTGGTCGCCGGCGGGCAGCGCCGCGGCGTCCGGCTCGAGATACGGGGCGATCACGTCGACCATCTCGGACATGAGACCGGTATCGCCGGCATGGTAGAACGTCGTACAGTCGGGATCGGACTCCTGAGTCGGCTTCTTGTCGCCGATCACGAAACCGGCGGGCATCCCCGCGGAGGTGCCGTATCCCGTGTCGATCCCGTTCGAGTGGTCCGCGCGCACCATCGTCACCCACGCGTCGCCGCACTCGACGGTACCGCCGATGTTCATCCCCATGCCGCCGACGGCGTGTTCGTGTCCGAAGGTGTCCTGGACGTACCCCGTCAGCTCGGGGGTCGCGACCACCGTCGCGCCCTCGTACCGATCGGCGTCGGAGATGTGGTCGGTGTGTCCGTGCGTCAAGAGGAGGTAGTCCGGGTCGAGCTCCTCGGGGTCGACGTCCGTCTTCGGGTTGTCGAAGTGCGGGTCGATCAGTAGTTCGGTCTCGTCGACGACGACGTGCCACGTCGAGTGGCCGTGCCAAGTGAGCTCCATGATACGGTCGGTACATCTCAACGAAGGGTAATAAACCTCGACGCCGCGGAAGACGGATCCGCGGCCCGGCACGCGGGACGCGAAACCGGGGGGATCCTCGGGATACGAACCCACCGGTTCCCCGGGATGCGCTCCATCAGGCCCCACCGAACGTCTGATCCGACGAAAGCGATTAACCGACGCGAGCGCGAACGTCGAGCGGATGCCCTCCGAGACCAGCGGCCCCGGCGCGCCGTCCGCGTGTCCGGCTTGCGGCGAGCCGGTGCCGGCCGACGCGAGTTTCTGTCCCGACTGCGGCGTCGACCTCGAAGACCGGTCCGTCCCCGCACACTGCCCCGACTGCGGCGAGCGGTTCGACGACGACGACCGGTTCTGCTCGAACTGCGGCGCGGCGCGGTCGAGAGGTGACTCGAATCCGTCCTCGAACGAACGCGAGAGCCAGCGCGCCTTCCGCCGGCGGGTTCAAGAGCACCTCGACGCGGGCTGGGAGATCGAGCGGGACGACGGCGATCGCGTCCTTCTCGTCGACAGGGGGATCGGTTCCACGGGGATCCACGTCCTCCTGTTTCTGACCACCGGCGGCATCGGAAACCTCCTGTACGGCTGGTGGCATTACGCCGAACTGGCCGAACGGCTCCGGCTCGTGCGGGGCGACTCGACGACGCCTCGTCCCCCGTCGAACGTCGACGAAGGGACGGCCGAGACCGTTTCCACCTATCTGTTGAGCGGGCTGTTGTTGCTGATCGGTGGCTGGATCGCGGCGGTGGCGGCGACCGGCGGATCGCCGGCGTTCGCGGCGATCGGCGTCGGGTTCGCCCTGCTCGGTGCCGGCATGGCACCACCGGTCCGACGGCGGATCGACCGCCGACACGGCGTCACGGACTTCGGCCGGCTCCGGAGCGTCGACCACCGAGTAGTTCGACCGCCCGAGCGGATCGAGGAACCCTGCGTCGTCTGTGGGGAGACGTTCGACCGTGGGCTCGTCCGGCGGCGGCGCGACGAGACCGTCCTCGCGGGCGTTCCGGTCCTGACTCACGACGAGCGGTACAACCACTACTGTGCCGACTGCGCCCGACGGGAACTGTTCGGGACTGACGACGTCGAGGTGGACGACATCGAAGTGGACCAGGTCGGGGAGGAAGACGCCGAGTCGGACGACGCGACGGGAGTGGATCGAGACCGGAAGGACGGGGAGACGGGTGAGGAGACGACGGGAGCGGCGCGTGAGCGTTGAGGACGGCCTCGGTCGCGGGTGGATTCCCTGCCGGCAACAACGGAGCCATTCACGAAGACTTTAACCATCACGTTCGATTCGGAGGTATGTACTACGCACGGTTCCGCGACCCGGCCGGATCGGTCCGGAAAGGACGCTACGACCCCGAGACCGAGACGGTCGCGTTCGGCGACGACGTGTACGACTTCGACGATCCCGACATCGACGTACTGCCGCCGGTCGATCCCTCGAAGATCGTCTGTATCGGCCGAAACTACGCCGAACACGCCGCCGAACTCGGCAACGACGTGCCGGACCGACCGCTGCTCTTCTTGAAGGGACCGAACGCGCTCGCGGGCCACGGCGACACCGTCACCGCCCCGGAGGGGAAAGATCGGATCGACTGGGAGGCGGAGTTCGTCGTCGTGATCGGCGAGTCCTGTAAGGACGTCGCCGCCGAGGACGCGATGGACGTCGTCGAGGGGTTCACCTGTATGAACGACGTCTCGAACCGGGACGACCAGAACCGCGAGCAGAACTGGGTCCGCGGGAAGGCGTTCGACAACTCGGCCCCGCTCGGCCCCGTCGTCGCGACGCCGGACGAGGTGCCCGACGAGGCGAGCGTCGAACTCCACGTGAACGGCGAGCAGAAACAGGACGGCCACCTCGGCCAACTGATCTTCGACGTGCCGACGCTGATCGAGGAGATCACGACGTACCTGTCCTTGGAGGAGGGCGACGTGATCGCCACGGGCACCCCCGACGGCGTCGGTCCGCTCTCGGACGGCGACACGGTCGAGGTCACCGTCGAGGGCGTCGGGACGCTCGAACACGACGTCAAGATCCCCTGAGAGGGATCCCGGTCCGGGGTCGGACGTCCATTCGATCGATGGCCCACGATGCGGACCGATCGCACACCACGTTTCCGGTGAATCGGACGTCCCGTTCGTCGGTCGAGGGACGGTTCGGTCACGCTTAAGTCCGGCCGCCGCCGACCCACGAGCATGCAACCACGGGATCTCTCGGATCACTCCCCGTACGTTCCCGGCAGGGGCGTCGAGGAGGTCGCCCGCGAGCTCGGGATCGACCGATCGGACCTGATCAAACTCTCCTCGAACGAGAACCCCCACGGCCCGAGTCCGGCGGCCATCGAAGCGATCCGCGAACACGCCGAGCGGGTGAACGTCTACCCGAAGTCCTCGCACGCGGACCTCACCGACCGGATCGCCGAGGAGTGGGGCGTGTCACCCGAGCAGGTGTGGGTGTCGCCGGGAGCGGACGGCTCGATCGACTACCTCTCGCGGGCCGCCTTGGAACCCGACGACCGTGTGTTGGTCCCCGATCCCGGCTTCGCCTACTACGCGATGTCCGCCCGATACCACCACGCGGACGTCGAGACGTACGACCTCTCGATCGACGACGGGTTCACGCAGACCGCCGAGAACGTCCTGAGCGCCTACGGCGGCGAGCGGATCGTCTACCTCACCTCGCCACACAACCCGTCGGGGTCCGTGATCCCCCTGGAGGCGGTCGAGACGATCGCCGACGCGACCGCCGAGGAGACCCTCGTCGTCGTCGACGAGGCCTACGGCGAGTTCGCGGACGTCGACAGCGCGATCCCGCTCGTGAACGACCGGGACGACGTGGCCGTCCTCCGGACGTTCTCGAAGGCCTACGGACTCGCCGGCCTCCGGATCGGCTACAGCGTCGTCCCCGAGGCGTGGGGCGAGGCGTACGCCCGCGTCAACACCCCGTTCGCGGCGAGCGAGCTGGCGTGCCGGGCCGCGCTGGCCGCGTTAGAGGACCCGTCACACGTCGAGGAGTCCGTCGAGACCGCGCGATGGGCTCGCGAGTACATCGACGCGGAACTCGACGCCGATACGTTCGAATCGGCTGGAAACTTCGTGCTCGCGCGGGTCGGCGACGGGAGCGCGGTCGCCGAGGCCGCCAGGGAGCGCGGCGTCATCATCAGGGACTGTACCTCCTTCGGCCTCCCCGGCTGCGTGCGGATCTCCACCGGAACCCGCGAGGACACGCGCGAGGCGGTCAAGCGGCTCAACGAGGTTCTAGCAGAGCTCGAACTCGAGGCGGAAGCGTGACCGGAACGGAGGGAGACGTGGAGGTCGACGACCGCGCCGCCGACCATTCGGATCACCCCGACCGCGTCGCCGTCACCGGCACGCCGGGAACGGGAAAGTCGACCGCGACCGCGCTGCTCGAGGGAGAGTACGACGTTATCCACCTCAACGACCGGATCAAGGGGAACGACGACCTCTGGACCGAGCGCGACGCCGAGCGCGACACCCTCGTTGCCGACCTCGACGCGGTGGCCGACCACCTCGGCGACTGGACCGGCGTGCTCGACTCGCACCTGGCCCATCACTTCGAGGTCGACCGCGTGATCGTCCTCCGGTGTCGTCCCGAGACGGTCGAGGACCGGCTCCGCGACCGCGGCGAACCGGCGTCGACCGCGGCGGAGAACGCCGAGTCGGAGGCGCTCGACGTGATCCTCTCGGAGGCCGTCGCGGCCCACGGCATGGAGAACGTCTACGAGGTGGACACGACCGACCGGGAGCCGGAGGCCGTCGCCGACGCGATTCGGGCAGCGATCGAGGGTGCGGTCGAACCCAGTGCGGGAAGGGTCGACTTCACCGACTACTTATGAACCGGGCGGGCGTTGCGGACGGTCGAACGATGTGTCCGTCCACGGAGGAGGTACCCGCGTGACACTGGACCGGTTCCGGTCGGTCGCGGACCGGCTGCTCGGTCCGTGGGTGGCGGCCGCGGCACGGCTCGGGCTCTCGCCGGATCAGGTGAGCGTGATCGCGTTCGGCGCGGCCCTCCTCGCCGCCGGCGCGTTCGCGGTCGCGGACCCCGCGTTCTACGTCCTCGGGTCGCTCCTCGTGTTGCTCAACGGCTGGCTCGACCTCGTCGACGGCGCGCTCGCCCGCGAGCAGGCGGTCGCCTCCGACGGGGGCGACCTGCTGGATCACGTCCTCGACCGCTACGCCGACATCGCCGTCATCGCGGGGTTCACCGCCGGGATCGACGCGTACGCGCTGGGCTTCCTCGCGGTGACCGGCGTGTTGATGACGTCGTACATGGGCACACAGATACAGGCGGTCGGGATCGGCCGCGAGTACGGCGGGCTGCTCGGGCGCGCCGACCGGCTCGCGCTGATGGGGATCGTCGGCGTCGTCGCCGCCGCCTACTCCGACCCGATCGTCGCCGGGCTGAACGTCGTCGGGCTGTTGTTGGCGCTGTTTGCCGCCGTCGGCCACCTGACCGCGCTCCAGCGGTTCCTCGGCGCGTGGGGAGACCTGTGACCGGCGGTCGCGTCGTCGACGCGGGTTCAACTCACTCCGGGCCGGGCGTGAGCCGGTCCACCGCCGCCCCGCAGGCCGCACACGAGAGCACGTAGTCGTCGCCGTCGACCGCGTAGGTCCGGTCGCTCTCCGCGCCGCAGGCGGGACACTCCTCCTCGATGACCGCACCGTCGTCGTCCTTCGGCGCGCCGACTGCGATGACGCGTGCGGGCGTCCCCCCGACGGCGCGCGCCAGGTTCGTCGTTTCCGGCGGGACGAAGACTGCCTCGCCGGCCGCCACGGGGAGAACGCCGTCGGCCAGTTCGATCTCGAGTTCGCCCTCGAGGACGTAGAACAGCTCCTCGTGATTCGGATGTCTGTGGGTCGCCCACGGGAGCCGCTGGCCGGGTTCGGCGACGTAGTAGTTGAACCCGAACTCGGTCGCGCCGAGGGCCTCGTCGACCTCCTTCTTGTGGCTGGTGTGGTTCGGTGCGTCCGGTAGCTCCTCGACGGCGACCTTTTTCACGTCGGTCATGAGCGACCGATCGGCTCACGCGGGCTTAGCGCTTGTGCGGATCACGTCCCGGCCATCGAGTTTAAAAGCATCCGCCCGAAACGGTGAGTCATGCCGACCTTCGAACTGAACCTCTCGGACGACGTGTACGCCGATTTCCAGCAGCTCGCCGACTCCGAGTTCGTCACCGAGGAACAGGCCGCAGAGGAACTGATCGCCTCCGGGATCGAGGCGTACAACGTCAGCGTCGTCGACGACGATCCCCGCGACGAGATGCTGGACGGGGCGGAGAACAACATGTTCGACACCGCACAGGACCCGGGCAGCCTCGAGGACGACCGGCTGTAGTCACCCCCGACCTCCTCGCTTTCTCAGTACCCCAACCCGAGCCAACGGTTCGTCAACAGGGTGACGAGCCCGACCGCCATCACGGCCGCGAGTAAGCCGAACGCGACCGCCCATCCCGCGACGTCGGAGACGGCACCGACCACGACGCTGCCGGACGCGCCGAACACCATGTAGACGGTTCGGACGAGCCCGAAACCGGCCCCCCGCTCGGCGTCCGAGAGCAGGTCCATGAACCGCGACTGGACCGGGGCCCCCCACGACATCGCCAGCCCGACGAAGAGGACGCCGAGGACGATCGGTGCGAGTCCGGTCCCGTCGCGGGTCGAGACGACGAGGAGCGCGTACCCGACGACGCCGGACGCCATCGTGAGGATCACCGTCTCGTCCCGGCCGATCCGGTCGGAGAACGACCCGGTCAGCGGCTGGGTGCCGCCGTGGATCAGGAAGTACAGCGAGAACAGCAGCGCCGACAGCGCGCCGGAGAGCCCGCCGCCGATCTCGAGGAACGTCGGCAGGAACGAGGCGGTGGCCTGCCAGGTGAACGCGCCGAGCGTCGCCAGCCCGGTGGTGTAGAGGATCGACGGCCGCGAGAGCAACTCGGCGAGCGGGCCGACCGCGAACCGCTCGCGCATGGGCTGGTCGGGCCGACGCGGCTCGGTCGGGCGGATCCGCCACGCGAACAGCCCGAACACGGGGACGGCGACGACGACCCCGAGCAGGACGCCCGCGCGCCATCCGTAACGCGCCCCGACCAACGCGGCCGCGGGCGGGGCGGCGAGCCCGGCGATCGGGCCGCCGGCGACGTGGACGCCGATCGCTCGCCCGATGTCGTCGAACTGTCGGGTCAGGAACGTGGTGGCGACCGAGTAGTGGAGTCCGGCGCCCGCGCCGAGGACGACGGTGAACAGCATGAACGAGAGGATCGACGGCGAGGCGGCGATGAGCAGCGAGGCGACCGCGGTCGATCCGACGGCGACGAGGATCACGGTCCGTTCGCCGTAGCGGTCGCCGAGGATCCCCGAGGGGAACTGCGAGAGCGCGTACGCGAGCCACATCCCCGACAGCGCGAGCCCGACCGTCGCGTTCGTGACCTCGAACGCCGCGGTGATCTCCGGGACGAGCGGGCTGATCGCCAGCCGCGCCACCATCGTCGCGGTGAACGCGAGAGTACAGAGCCCGAGTGCCGTGTGTGCGTACCGCCAGTTCACGCCGGGTTTACCGGATACGTATAAAAGCAGGTTCCGATCTCGGCGGCGGTCGCCGCGTTCGGCGCGGGAACGGACTGGTTGGCCGGCGTAGTGGACGGGACGACACGGCGGAGATGCGGAACCGTTCGGACCCGTGACGACCACGGAGCAAAAAGCGAACTCACCACGGACTCCGACGAATCCTCACGGATCGTTCTCGCCTGGCTCCAGGTCGCCCGTCTCCAGTCGACCGCCCTCGCGTTTCCACTCGGCCAAGCTGCCCTCGTAGAACGCGATATCGGGGTAGTCGAGCGCGCGAAGGACGGTGTAGGTGTGGCTGATGCGGCGCGCGGTGTTACAGTAGAGCACGACCCGGTCGTCGGGGTCGATCCCGCGGGACGCCAACAGCTCCCGCAGTTCCGTCTCGGGTCGGACCGTTCGAGCGTCGGTGTCGACGAGCTCGCGCCAGTCCAGCCGGACCGCGCCGGGGACGTGACCCTCCTCGTACTCCCACGCCTCGCGGGTGTCGACGATCGTCGCGTCGGGGTCGTCGACCGCGGCCGCCATCGCTTCGCGGTCGATGAGCGGGCCGTCGGCGCGGAAGGCGGCCGGGTACGTCGATGACGTCACGTCCGGCTCGTCGGTCGTCGTCGGCTGCGAGCGGTTCCAGACGGAGTAATCGCCGTCGAGCAGGTGGAGTCTCGCGGGGTCGTGGCCGTACAGTTCGGCGGTGACGAGGAAGCGCGCCGCGAAGACGCCGTGAGTGTCGTCGTAGGCGACGATCTCGTCGTCGGGATCGACTCCCGCGTCCTCGGCGATCGCGGTGAAGGCGTCCGCGCCGGGGAGCATGCCGGCCTCGGCCGCGCCGTGTTCGTCGGCCCGGAACGCGTCGAACGGGACGGAGACCGCGCCCGGGACGTGGCCGATCCCCTCGTACTCCCAGGCGTCGCGCACGTCGATCACGACGACGTTCGGGGCGTCGAGCCGCTCGGCGAGCCACCCCACGTCGACGATCCGGTCGTTCATGTCTCGTCGTTCGGAGCCGTCGGTTTAACGCCTCCCTTCCGGGCGATCCCTTCCTCGCTCGGAGCCAAGGGGAATATGTTGCCGCGATCGCCGAGGAGCGGCCGAGCGTGCCGTGACGATGGGGGATATACGTGTCCCGTTCGTACGTGTGGACGTAATGAGCGATTCCGATTACGCGAACGACGTGCTGGTCTCGGCCGACTGGGTCGAACAGCGACTCGACGAGTTCGAGAGCGACGACCCCGACCTCCGGCTGGTGGAGGTCGACGTCGACACCGAGGCGTACGACGAGAGCCACGCCCCCGGAGCGATCGGCTTCAACTGGGAGACCGACCTCCAGGACCAGACCACCCGCGACGTCCTCGAGAAGGAGGACTTCGAGGCGCTGCTCGGCGACCACGGGATCTCCGAGGAGTCGACGGTCGTGCTGTACGGCGACAACGCCAACTGGTTCGCGGCGTACACCTACTGGCAGTTCAAGTACTACGGCCACGACGACGTGAAGCTGCTCGACGGCGGCCGCGAGTACTGGCTCGAGAACGACTACCCGACGACCGATGAGGTTCTCGAGTTCTCGGCCGTGGAGTACGAGGCGTCCGGCCCGCGCGAGTCCATCCGCGCGTACCGCGAGGACGTCGAGAACGCCATCGACCGCGGGCTTCCGCTCGTCGACGTCCGCTCGCCCGAGGAGTTCAGCGGCGAGGTGCTCGCCCCGCCCGGACTCAACGAGACCGCCCAGCGCGGCGGCCACATCCCCGGCGCGCGGAACGTCTCTTGGTCCGTCGTCACGAACGACGACGGCACGTTCAAGACCGCGGCGGAGCTCGAGGAGCTGTACGCGGAGTACGACATCGACGGCGACGAGACGACGGTCGCGTACTGCCGGATCGGGGAGCGCTCCTCGGTCGCGTGGTTCGCGCTCCACGAACTGCTCGGCTACGACGACACCGTCAACTACGACGGCTCCTGGACCGAGTGGGGCAATCTGGTCGGCGCGCCGGTAGAGAAGGGCGAAGTCGACGACTGAGCGCAGCGAAGGAGTGGATTTCGGAAGATCGAACGGGGAGCGTAGCGACCCGCGAAGCAGGGCGAAGTCGACGACTGAGCGCAGCGAAGGAGTGGATTTCGGAAGATCGAACGGGGAGCGTAGCGACCCGCGAAGCAGGGCGAAGTCGACGACTGAGCGCAGCGAAGGAGTGGATTTCGGAAGATCGAACGGGGAGCGTAGCGACCCGCGAAGCAGGGCGAAGTCGACGACTGAGCGTAACGAAGGAGTCGGTCTCGTGGCGAAACCGACGACCGATCGAACCGAACGCGCACCCGTTTTCGACGCCGACCGTCGCATACAACTACTCGGAGACGGTACCGAGTAGCATGACTCCCGAGGAATTCATCGACGCCGTGCGCGACGACAACGAGACCGCCCTCTCTCGGCTCGGCTCGTCGAAGTCGCTGTTCGCGGACACGGAAGGCGAGATGGAGCCCGACGCCGTCCT
Source organism: Halorubrum cibi (assembly GCF_900182635.1). Lineage (GTDB taxonomy): Archaea > Halobacteriota > Halobacteria > Halobacteriales > Haloferacaceae > Halorubrum > Halorubrum cibi. The sequence goes on from NZ_FXTD01000003.1 coordinate 35,021, forward strand.
CTCCGCCGCCGCGACCGCCGAACACCACGCGGCCGAGACGTACGAGTCATGGGCGGAGAGCGAGGACGGCGACGTCGCCGAGGCGTTCGCGGAGACGGCCCGCGAGGAGCGCGCCCACTACGACACGGTCGCCGGCGAACTCGACGGCCACGAGCCCGGCGAGACGCCCGCGATCCAGTCGTACCTCCGCGGGCTCGACGACACCGTCGAACGGCTCGGCGGGTTCGTCGGCCGGACGCTCGCGGCCGAGAAGTCGAAGACGCAGGTGACGGGTTTCTTCGTCGGCAACGCGGACCCGCAGACCGCGGGGCTGTTCCGCTCGATGGGCGACGACCTCGACGCGCAACTCGAACGGGCGAGCGACCTCCTCGAAGCCGAGTGCGGCGACGACGAGGAAGCGTGGGAGCGCGCTCGCGAGGCCGCGAGCGGCGCGATCGGTGCGGCCTACGAGGAGTACACCGACGGCCTCGAGTCGATGGGCGTCAACCCGAAGCCGGTCTGTTAGCTTCCGGACGGCAGAAGCGACCAGGGCGGGCGGAGCAAGCGGGGCGACCGCGGATCAGCACGCCTTTTTCCGGCGGCCGCCGAGAGCGACCATGGAGACCAGCAGTCCGGGCGACGCGGAACGTGACGGTTCGGAACGAGCCGGCGTCGCGCTATTCGTCGACGGGCCGAACGTGTTGCGCGAGGAGTTCGACGTCGACCTCGACGACGTCCGCGAGGCGGCGGAGGCGGAGGGACGGCTCGTGACGACCCGGCTCTACCTGGACGAACACGCCACGCCCGGACTGATCCAGGCGGCCGAGGCGCGCGGGTTCGAGGTCGTCGTGACGAGCGGCGACGTGGACGTGAAGCTCGCGGTCGACGCCGCCCGCTTCGCCGCCGAGGAGCGGATGGAGACGCTCGCCATCGCCTCGCGGGACACCGACTTCAAGCCCGTACTCGAGACGGCCAACGGGTACGGCATCCGGACGCTGGCGATCGCGCCCGGCGAGTTCGGTCGGTCGGACGCCCTCCGCAACGCCGCCAGCGACTCGGTGACGCTCGACGGGGACCTGTCGGAGACGGCCGGCAGCGACGGGTCGGGCGACCCGGAGAGAACGGAGGGTCGAGAGGGAAACGGAGATCCGGAGGGAACCGAGGATCCCGAGGGAAACGGGAACGGCGGCGTTGGTGGCGATGATGGCGACGATTCCGGCGACGCGGAGTAGGTGATCGGCTTCGACGGTCCCGAACCGGCCGCGCTCGCTATCGAGGCGGCCGGCGCCCGCCCTTCCGGTCGTTCCGGGTGCGCCAGCCCTCGCGGACACGGCCGACCAGGAACGCGCCGGTCCCGCTGACGAGCGAGACGGCGACGAGGATCCCGACGCCGGCCGGTACGACCCCGAACCGGGCGACCGCCGCGTCGACGGCGAGCTGGAAGTGTCCGAGATGGGGGATCGCGACGAGCGCCTTCGCGTGGATGAGTCGCTCGTGGACGACCGGCGCGATCCCGGCGCTCTGGTCGTACTCGCCGTTCGCGTCGCCGTAGGTCACGTAGCCGTCGTAGGGGGCCGGACACGTCGCGATGTCGGTACAGTCGGCCCCGTCGAGGAGGTCCGGATCCGCCCGGTCGGTCCAGTCCTCCCCGGCGGTCACGCGGAACGCGACCCGGTGGAGGATCGGTCGACGCGGATCGACCGGAGAGGTGAAGACGACGACGTCGCCGGCCCCGTCCAGTCGCGTCGGTGGGTCGTCCGCGTCGCTCCCGACGGGCTCGCTCCACGGGAACCGGTCGACCGCCGTCACGACGACGAGGTCGCCCCGCTCGACCGCGGGCTCCATGCTCCCGCTCTCGACGGCGACGAGCGGGGGCCACGCGCCGACGACCGTCACGAGGAGAAGGGCGACGGCGACGACGGCGACGGCGGGCCCGAACCGCTCTCTCGGACCGCGGATCACGTGTCGTATCGGGGCCGGATCGGACTTGAGGCTGTCGCCGGGCGGGCCGCGGGTACCGGCGGGACCGTCGACGGTGGAAGACGGAATCTCTCCGATGACAAGACATTAGGTACGTCCCGGAGTGGTGCCGGTATGAGCGAACGGACTCCTCCGCTTCACGGCGTTCACGAGGCGCGCGGCGCGACGTTCACCGACTTCGGCGGGTGGCAGATGCCCGTCGAGTTCGACTCGATCCGCGAGGAGCACGCGGCCGTGCGCGAGGCCGTCGGCGCGTTCGACGTCTCGCACATGGGCGAACTCGAGGTGTCCGGACCGGACGCGACGACGCTGATGAACCGGCTGACCACGAACGACGCGGCGGCGCTCGACCCGGGCGACTCCCAGTACGCCGCGATCACGGACGAGGAGGGGGTCATGCTCGACGACACGGTCGTCTATCGGCTTCCCGACGGCGTCGAGGCCGGGTCGGCGACCGCGTCGCTGTCGGACCTCGTCGTCGAAACCGACGGCGACCTGGACGCGACGAGCGGCGATCCCGCGTACCTCCTCGTCCCCAACGCGGGCCACGACGAGGAGGCGGCCGAGCGCTGGGTCGACTACCGCGACGAGCACGACCTCGATGCCGCCGTCGCGAACGCGACCGACGAGTGGGCGATGTTCGCGGTCCAGGGGCCGGAGGCGGTCGACGCGATGGAGGGGCCACTCGGTGACGGCACGTCCGCCTCGGGAGAGGCGGTCACGGATCTGTCGAAGTTCCGGGCAACGCTTGCGACGATCGCCGACGTCACGAGCTGGACCGCGCGAACCGGCTACACCGGGGAGGACGGCTTCGAGGTGATGTGTCCGGCGGGCGACGCCGAGGCGGTCTGGTCGGCCTTCGACGTCCAGCCGTGCGGACTCGGCGCTCGCGACACCCTCCGGATGGAGATGGGCTTTCTGCTGTCGGGACAGGACTTCGACCCCGATGAGGAGCCGCGGACCCCCTACGAGGCGGGGATCGGGTTCGTCGTCGACCTCGACACGGAGTTCGTCGGCCGCGACGCGCTGGCGGCGGAGCGCGACGCGGGCGGTCCCGACGAGACGTTCACCGGCGTCAAGCTTCTCGAGCGTGGGGTGCCCCGAAGCGGCTACGCCGTCACCGACGGCGACCTGACCAGGATCGGTCACCTCACCTCGGGCACGATGAGCCCGACGCTGGGCGAGCCGATCGGACTCGGCTACCTCCGCGAGGAGCACGCCGAGCCCGGAACCGAGGTGAGCGTCGTCGTGCGCGGCGACGAGAAGCGCGCCGAGGTCGTCGCGCCCCCGTTCCTCGACCGCTGAGGTGGGCGGGGTCGTTCCGGCCCGACACGCTTAACTCCGAAACCCGTCGAAATGGGGCAATGAGTACCGACGCGCCGAGCGACGCGGGTTCCGGCTCCGGTGGTTCCGACGACTCCGACGACGCCGAGCCCGAGGCGTTCGTCGAGACCTGCGAGCACCTCGTCGACCGGATCCTCGCGGGCGACGTGGACCGGGAGAACCTCGAGTCCGCGAAGCTCGACGCCTGCTCGGCGTTCTCCTCGCCGAAGGTGCCGAAGAACACCGAGATCCTCGATCACGCTCCTGCGGAGGCCCGCGACGACGTGATCGAGGTGGTCCGCCGCAAGCCGGTCCGGACCGCCTCCGGAGTCTCGCCCGTGGCGATCATGACCTCGCCGAAGCTGTGTCCCCACGGGAAGTGCCTCTACTGTCCCGGCGGGCCGGCCTCGGAGTTCTCCTCCGCGCAGTCCTACACCGGCCACGAACCGGCCGCCGCCCGCGGCGAGCAGAACGACTACGACCCGTACGGGCAGGTCACCCTCCGGCTCGAACAGCTCCGGAAGATCGGCCACCCCGTCGACAAGGTGGAGCTGATCCTGATGGGCGGGACGATGACGGCGCGCTCGCACGACTACCAGGAGTGGTTCGTGAAGCGCGCGCTCCAGGCGATGAACGACTACGACCTCGAGAAGGAGCCCGAGCCCGCCGAGGGTGAGTCGTTCGCGCCCGACCCCGAGGAGACCGAGTTCGCGTACCTGGAGGACGTGATCGCGGAGAACGAGACGAACGCGATCCGCAACATCGGGACGACCTTCGAGACGAAGCCCGACTGGTGTGACCCCGAACAGATCGACCGCATGCTCGATCTCGGGGGCACCAAGGTCGAGGTCGGTGTCCAGACCACCTACGAACGGATCAACCGCGAGATGCACCGCGGGCACGGCAACGAGGCCTCCCGCAACGCCAACCGCCGCCTCCGCGACGCCGCGTTCAAGGTCGGCTTCCACATGATGCCGGGCCAGCCGGGGATGACGAGAGAGATGTGTCTCGAGGACTTCCGCCAGCTGTTCGAGAACCCCGCGTGGCGGCCAGACTACCTCAAGATCTACCCGACGCTGGTCGTCGGCGGGACCCGCGTGTACGACCGCTGGAAGCGGGACGAGTTCGAGCCGCTCTCGAACGAGGAGGCCGCCGACCTCGTCGCCGAGGTCATGGACGTCATCCCGAAGTACACCCGCCTCCAGCGCGTTCAACGGGACATTCCCGCGGACTTCATCGAGGGCGGCGTCTGGAAGTCGAACCTCCGGCAGCTCGCCGACCGGCGGGCGGAGGAGAAGGGGATCGTCCAGCGGGACATCCGCGCCCGCGAGGTCGGCCACAACGACGCCGACCCCGACCCGGACGACGTCGAACTCGACGTCACGACCTACGAGGCGGGCGGCGGGACGGAGCATTTCGTCTCCTTCGAGGACCCCGTCCGCGACCTGCTCGTCGGGTTCTGTCGGCTGCGGTTCCCCTCCTTTGCGCCCGACCAGCCCGGCGCGCCCGGCACCGAGGGCGACGCGATCCGCCGCGAGCTCGAGGACGCGGCCCTGATCCGCGAGCTTCACGTGTACGGCAGCGAGGTCGCGATCGGCGGCGACGGCGACTGGCAGCATCAGGGGTACGGCCGGAAGCTCATCGAGCGCGCCGAGGAGCTCGCCCGCGAGGCGGGTTACCGGAAGGCGGCCGTCATCTCGGGGATCGGCGCGCGAGAGTACTACCGGAACAAGCTGGGGTACCATCAGGACGGGCCGTACGTGTCGAAGCGACTGTGAACCGGGCGTTTGAGCCACCGAAACGGCTAACTCGACGCTTGGCGATCGGTCCGGTATGTCCCTCCACGCGGTCGACGAGATCGAGCGAGCCTTCGGCGTCACCCGCGAGTTCCTGACCCCGATCGACGTTCGTCGCTGGCTGAAACTCGCGTTCGTCGTCTTCTTCGTCGGCGGCGGCGTGAGCCTCCCGTCGGCGCAGTTCAACGCCTCCGCCCCGTCCGAGGAGATCCCCGCGGGCGACGTTCCCGGGTCGCTCCCGAACGGCCTCGCGGACGCCCTCCCCGCCGATCCCCTGGTGATCGTCGCGGCGCTCGTCGGCGCGGTCGTCCTCCTCGGCGCGCTGTTCGCGTTCGTCGGCGCAGTCATGGAGTTCGTCCTGATCGAGTCGCTCCGGACCGGCGAGGTGTCGATCCGGCACCACTGGCGTCGCCGCTGGCGACAGGGGCTCCGCCTGTTCGGCTTCCGGATCGCCATCGGGCTCCCGATGCTCGCGCTGGTTCTCGGCTGGCTCGCGCTGCTCTTCGTCCCGCTTCTCACCGGACGCGGACTCGCGGTCCCGTTCGTGGCGTTCCTCGCCGGCATCCCGGTGCTGTTCGTCGTCGGCGTCGGCTACGGGCTGGTCTCGGGGTTCACGACCGTATTCGCCGTCCCCGTCATGATCCGCTTCGATTCGGGGGTCCTCGCGGCGTGGCGTCGGCTCTGGGGGTCGATCAGGGCGGAGTGGAAGCAGTACCTCGCCTACGCCGTGATCGCCTTTCTGTTGACGGTCGCGGTGGGACTGATCGCGTCGATCGCGGTTGGGATCGTCGCGATCCTACTCGCCGTTCCGTTCGTCGTCGTCGCCGGGATCGTCCACGTCTCCGTCTCGCTCTCGTCGACGGTCGGGTTCGCGGCCCTCGTCGGCCTCGCCGTCGTGTTCGGCCTGCTGATGATCATCATCTGGGCGCTCGCACAGGTCCCCGTCGTGACGTACCTCCGGTACTACGCGCTCCTCGTTCTCGGAGACATCGAGGCGTCCTTCGACCTCGTTTCGGACCGCCGGGAGGCGGCCGACGAACCCGATCGAGGACCAGATCGCGACGAGGGCGCATCCGATCTCGACGACGGAGTGTCCGATCTCGACGACGAAACGCCCGAGAACGATGGCTGATCGTTCCCGAACGACGGCCGACCGCCCACGAACGACGGGAGACCGCCCGCGAGGGTGGCGGGCGTCCGTCCGCGGCGCGACGGCGCTGTTCGTACTCGGGACGCTCGGCGTCGTCGCGGTCGCGGTCGACAGCGTCCCGGTCCTCCGGGCGATCCCGGAACTGGAGTCGCTGCCGTTCCTCGCGCTCGTGCTCCTCGCGGCCGTGAACTCGACGCTGCTGTTGATCGTGTTCACGACCCTCGGTTCGGCCGCCGCGCCCCGGATCGGACTCACGTCCCACGTCTTCGCGTGGGCGTCGGGCGGGACCCTGGACTGGGCGGCCCTCCGGCGGTCGATCCCGCTCGCGGTCGTGACGGGCGCGTCGCTGTTCGCCGTCGTCGCGGTCCTCGACGTCGCGTCCGCGCCGTTCGTCAGGTTGCCCGCCGGCGAGGTGGTCGCCGACGCGGACGATCTCGGCGCCCTCGCGCCGTCGATCCCTGTTCGACTCCTCTACGGCGGGATCACGGAGGAGATCCTGCTCCGGTGGGGGATCATGGCTCCGATCGCGTTCGTCCTGTGGCGGGTAGGGAGGGCGGTCGGCGGCGGAACCGGGGGCGGCGCTGAGGCCGGGACCGAGACGCCATCCGCGGCGACGATGTGGGTCGCGATCCTCGCAAGCGCCGTCCTCTTCGGGCTCGGACACCTCCCCGTGCTGGCGTCCTCGATCGGACTGACGCCGGCGCTTATCGTCAGGACCGTCCTGTTGAACGCGATCGTCGGCGTCGCGCTCGGTTGGCTGTTCTGGCGTCGCTCGCTCGAGACCGCGATGGTCGCACACGCCGCCTTCCACGTCGCGCTCCTCGTCGTGGGCGCGATCGCGATCCGGTTGCTGTAGCCGTCGTTCGCCCGCGTCGCCGGTTCCGTTTCCGCACGTTCCGTCCTACCGTTCCGTCCTACCGTTCCGCCCGCACAACGACACGCCTTTTCCCGGCCCGCGTGTGGGGCCCGTATGGACCCGAAGCGGGAGCTATCGAGCATCGACCTGAGCGCGCTCGTCACCGAGCTCGGCCGGTACGAGGGCGCGAAGGTCGACAAGGCGTACCTCTACGACGACGACCTGCTCCGGCTGAAGCTACGCGACTTCGACCACGGCCGCGTCGAGCTCATGATCGAGGTCGGCGACGTGAAGCGCGCGCACGTCGCGGACCCCGCCCACGTCGCCGACGCGCCCGGACGACCGCCGAACTTCGCGAAGATGCTGCGGAACCGCCTGTCGGGCGCGGACTTCGCGGGCGTCACCCAGTACGAGTTCGACCGCATCCTCACCTTCGAGTTCGAGCGCGAGGACGAGAACACGACGCTCGTCGCGGAGCTGTTCGGGCAGGGCAACGTGGCCGCGCTCGACGAGACCGGCGAGGTCGTCGGCTCGCTGTCGACCGTCCGGCTCAAGTCCCGCACGGTCGCGCCCGGCGCGCAGTACGAGTACCCCGCCTCCCGGCTCAACCCGCTCGACGTGAGCCTCGACGCGTTCGCCCGCCACATGGACGAGTCCGACACCGACGTGGTCCGGACGCTCGCCACCCAGCTCAACCTCGGCGGGCTCTACGCCGAGGAAGTGTGTTCCCGCGCCGGCGTCGAGAAGGAGATCCCGATCGACGAGGCGGACGAGGAGGTCTACCGGGCGCTCCACGGCGCGCTCGAGCGCATCGCCGAGCGGCTCCGCTCCGGCGACATCGACCCGCGCGTCTACGAGGAGCCGCTCGGGGACGCGGAGCTCGACGACGCGGACGCGGAGTCGGGCGACCGCCCCGTCGTCGATGTCACGCCATTCCCGCTGTCGGAACGCGAGGGGCTCCCGAGCGTCGGGTTCGACTCCTTCAACGCCGCCGTCGACGAGTACTTCTATCGGCTGGCGCGCGACGACGCGGAGGAGGCCGACGCCCCCGCCGACGCCTCGCCGTCCCGGCCGGACTTCGAGGAGGAGATCGCCAAACAGGAGCGGATCATCGAACAGCAGCGCGGCGCGATCGAGGGGTTCGAGGAGCAGGCGGAGACGGAGCGCGAGCGCGCGGAGCTCGTGTACGCCCATTACGACCTCGTCGACGAGGTGCTCTCGACGGTCCGGGAGGCCCGCGAGAACGAGGTCTCGTGGGAGGAGATCGAGGAGACTCTCGCGGCGGGCGCGGAACGCGGGATCGCGGCCGCGGAGGCGGTCGTCGACGTCGACGGGAGCGCGGGGACGGTGACGGTCGAGCTCGACCGCGAAAGCGGCGAGGGCGACGACGCCGGCGGAACCGTGACGGTCGAACTGGAGGCCGACGACGGCGTCGAGGTGAACGCCGACCGGCTCTACCGGGAGGCGAAACGGATCGAGGAGAAGAAGGCGGGAGCCGAGGAGGCGATCGAGTCGACCCGGCGGGAGCTGGAGGCGGTCAAGGAGCGCAAAGCCGAGTGGGAGGCGGCAGACGAGGACGGCGGCCCGGCGAGTGACGGCGAGGACGGAGAGGGCGACGGCGAGGACGAGGAGTACGAGGTCGACTGGCTCTCGCGGTCGTCGATCCCGATCCGGAGCCCCGACGACTGGTACGAGCGGTTCCGGTGGTTCCACACGTCGTCGGGCTACCTCGTCATCGGCGGGCGCAACGCCGACCAGAACGAGGAATTGGTGAAAAAATACATGGGCAACCACGACCGCTTCTTCCACACGCAGGCCCACGGCGGGCCGGTCACGCTTCTGAAGGCGGCGGGCCCCTCCGAGTCGGCGGACCCCGTGGACTTCTCCGAGGAGACGCTGCGGGAGGCCGCGCAGTTCGCGGTCTCGTACTCCTCGGACTGGAAGGACGGCCGCGGTGCGGGCGACGCGTACATGGTCGAGCCCGACCAGGTGTCGAAGACGCCCGAGAGCGGCGAGTACATCGAGAAGGGGAGCTTCGTGATCCGCGGCGACCGCACCTACTTCGAGGACGTGCCCTGCCGGGTCGCCGTCGGCGTCCAGTGCGAGCCGGTCACCCGGGCGATCGGCGGGCCGCCCTCGGCGATCGAGGGACGGGCGGCGACGAGCGTCACGCTGGAGCCGGGGATGTACGCCCAGAACGACGCCGCGATGATGGTGTATCGGACCCTCAAAGAGCGGTTCGCCGACCAGTCGTTCGTGCGGAAGGTCGCGAGCGCGGACCGGCTCCAGGAGTTCCTGCCGCCGGGCGGCTCCGACGTCGTCGACTGATCCCAACGGTCTCGTTCCGGCGACGCGAGCGCGACGTTTTAACTCCTCGACGGTCGGAATCGATCCATGAGCTTCGAGGCGCTGCCGGACGGCTGGCGGGTGTGGAACGAGGAGCCGAGCGGACGGGCGATCCTCGTCTACCGCCCGGACGTCTTCGACGGCGACGAGATCCCGGCCGAGTGTCTGCCGACGATCTACCTGACCAACGGGGCGCGGAACGCCCGTCCGGGATCGGGCCAGTACGCGACCGACGAGTGGCACGTGGTCCTCTTTTTAGAACCCGAGATCGAGGCGGTCGCGGAGACGCACGGGTCGCGCGAGGCCGGTGCGGCCGCCGCCGTCGACCTCGCGGCGCGGTTCGCCGCCGGCGACGTGGACTACCGGGCGGCCTATCAGGTCCCGCGAGAGACGTACTTCGATCGGCTCGACGAGCTCGTCGGCGGGGGGTGATCCGGCCGGGACCGGACGCTCCCGCGGTCTCCCGTTTCACGCGTGATGATCCATACTCGTGGATAATACCGGGAGTACATGTGGGCTCGAAAACCACGAACACGAGGGTTTTTATCGGTTCCCGTCCCAGGGTCGCGTACATGAACGCCGGTGGGGACCACGCCGACGACGAGCCGCGGGAGAAGTGCGGCGTCGTCGGCGTCTCGCTCGCGGAGAGGGACGCCGCGCGGCCGTTGTACTACGCGCTGTACGCGCTCCAACACCGCGGACAGGAGTCCGCTGGGATCGTCACGCACGACGGGTTCCAGCAGCACAGCCACGTCGAGCGGGGCCTCGTCGGCGACGCCTTCGACCCGGGCGATCTGGAGTCGCTGGCCGGCTCGACCGGCATCGGCCACGTCCGGTATCCGACCGCCGGTAGCCTCGACAAGAGCTGTGCGCAGCCCTTCTCGGTGTCGTTCAAGTCGGGATCGCTGGGGCTCTCACACAACGGGAACCTCGTGAACGCCGACGAGGTCCGCGAGGAACTGGCGGCCGCCGGCCACGCGTTCACCTCCGACGGCGACACGGAGGTCATCGCGCACGACCTCGCGCGGAACCTGCTGGAGGAGGACCTCGTCCGGGCGGTCAAACACACGATGAACCGGATCCACGGCTCCTACTCGCTCGCGATCACCCACGACGACACCGTCCTCGGCGTGCGCGACCCGATGGGGAACCGCCCGCTGTGTATCGGGGAACTCGAGGACGGCTACGTGCTCGCGAGCGAGTCGGCCGCCATCGACACCCTCGACGGGGAGCTGATCCGCGACGTCCGCCCCGGCGAGCTCGTCGTGCTCGAGCCCGACGGGTCCGGCTACGACACCTATCAGCTCGTCGAGTCCGACTCGACGGCGCACTGCTTCTTCGAGCACGTCTACTTCGCGCGCCCCGATTCCGTGATCGACGACGAACTCGTCTACGAAGTCCGCCGGAAGCTCGGTCGCAAGCTGTGGGAGGAGTCCGGTGTCGAGTCGGACGTGGTGATGCCGGTCCCCGACTCCGGGCGAGCGTTCGCCACCGGCTACGCCGACGCCGCCGCGGAGACGACCGCCGACGGCGACCCGCGACCCGAGGAGGACGATGGCATCGAGTTCGCCGAGGGGCTGATGAAGAACCGGTACGTCGGTCGAACGTTCATCATGCCGACGCAGGACGAACGCGAACGCGCCGTCCGGCTGAAGCTCAATCCGATCCGGTCGACCGTCGAGGGGAAATCTGTCACCATCATCGACGACTCCATCGTCCGCGGGACGACGTCGACACAGCTCGTCGAACTGGTGCGCGAGGCCGGTGCCGAGGAGGTCCATCTCCGGATCGGCGCGCCGCCGATCGTCGCGCCGTGTTACTTCGGCATCGACATGGCGACCCGAGAGGAACTCATCGCCTCGGACAAGTCGACGGAGGAGATCCGTGAGAAGATCGAGGCCGACTCGCTGTCGTACCTCTCGATCGACGCCGTCGCGGAGGCGCTCGACGCGAGTCGGGCGGACCTCTGTCTCGGCTGTGTGACCGGCGAGTACCCCTTCGACGTCGAGGGCGAGGCGACCGACAGGCCCGTCGAGAGCCCGTCGACTGACGCGCCCCCGGCCGACGACTGACTGCCGTCGATCGGTCACGATCTCCCTCTCCTCTCTCCCCTTCTCCTCCTTCTCCTCTCTCCCCTTCTCCTCCTTCTCCTCTCTCCCCTTCTCCTCCTTCTCCTCTCTCCCCTTCTCCTCCTTCTCCTCTCTCCCCTTCTCCTCCTTCTCCTCTCTCCCCTTCTCCTCCTTCTCCTCTCTCCCCTTCTCCTCCTTCTCCTCTCTCCCCTTCTCCTCCTTCTCCCCTTCTCCTCCTTCTCCTCCTTCTCCTCTCTCCTCTTCCTCCCTCTCCTCTCTTCACCTCCTCTCGCTTCACCTCATCTCACCTCCCCTCCCGGCGAGAGGGAACGCACGATCGGTTTTTACGCAGCGGTCCGGTAGCCTCGCCAAGGATCATGGTGGACACCAGAGCCCGGATACGTAGTCACGTTCGCGAGACGCCGGGCGTCCACTTCAACCGGGTGAGCCGGGAGCTCGACATCGCCACCGGGCAGGCGCAGTACCACCTCCGCCGGCTCGTCCGCGACGACGAGATAGCCGTCGAACGCGTCGCCGGGCGCGCCCACTACTTCGATCCGACCTTCGACCCCTGGGAGCGTCGTACGATCGCGTTCCTCCGGCGCGAGACGGCGAGAGCCGTCCTTCTCCGGCTCCACGCCGAGGGCACGACGCGACCGTCGGCGCTCGCCGCCGACCTCGATCTCGCTCGGAGCACCATCTCCTGGCACGTCTCGAACCTCGTCGACGCTGGGGTGATCGAGAAGTCCGCGGACCGACCGATGACCGTCGAACTGGCTCGACCCGAACGGACCGCCGAGCTGCTCGACGCCGTCTCGCCGTCGCTGCCGGACCGGATCGTCGACCGGTTCGTCCGGACGGTCGACAGCCTCTTCGAGTGAGGTGGATCCTGCCGAGGGGTCGGCGATCGGTGGCTCGTTCGACGACCGCACCAGACCGACTATGGCCCGGAAGTCCGTCGGATCCGACATGAGACGCCGAGCGCTGCTCGGGGGGATGGGCGCGGCCGCGACCGGAACCGTCGCCGGCTGTACGACGAGACTGCTGAACGACGAGCCGGAGGGAGTCGTCCTCGAACCCCAAGAGGACCAGATCGCGGACGCCGAGGACCTCTCGTATCCCGCCCACGGCCAGCCGCTGCCCGAGTTCGAGCTTCGCGCGCCGCTCGCCGGGGAGACGATAGCCAGCGAAGACCTCGATCGGACCGCGGTCGTCACGGCGATATTCACCTCGTGTCCCGCGGAGTGCGGGGTACTTCTCCACCGCCTCGTCGGAGTCCAACGCCGCGTCGACGAGGCGGGGCTGACCGACTCGGTCGTCTTCCTCCCGATCACGTTCGATCCCGAGCGCGACGACGCGCGGGCGCTCCGCGAGAACGCCGAGTCGCTCGGCGTGGATCTGGAGGCGGGAAACTGGCACTACCTACGGCCGGAATCGCCCGCGGACGCGGAGGCGGTGGTCGAAGACCGGCTGGGGATCGGCTTCGAGCGGACGACGGAAAGCGAACGGATCGAGGGGTACGACTTCACGCACGCCGTGGTGACGCTGCTCGTCAACCCGGACGGGGTCGTCGAACGGGCCTATCGCGGTGAGACCATCGACCGGGACCGCGTCGCCGACGACGTCGCCGCGGTGGTCGACGCGTTCCCGGCCGAGTGAGCGGTCCCCGCGATCCGGGACGGATCGGTCGAGCACCGGGACTGCCGCAGGGGGAACTCACATGGTCCGCGGCTGCCTTCCACCCGTATGAACGTCGACGTGCTGTTGTACGACGGGTTCGACGAACTCGACGGGATCGGCCCGTACGAGGTGTTCGACTACGCGATCGGCTACGCCGGGGAGGAGGCCGGCGACGACCCGAGCGACGGCGGCGGTCGCGTCCGCTACGTCACCCTCGAGGAGCGCGAGACGGTGACAGCGAGCCACGGGACCCGCGTCGGCGTCGACGGCGTCCTCCCCGAGCCCGGCGACGACGACGCGCCCGACCTGCTCGTCGTTCCGGGCGGGGGGTGGAACGCACGCGACGAGACCGCGAGCGCGTGGGCGGAGGCGAACCGCGGGGCGATCCCGGCCGCGCTCGCCGACCACCACGAGGCGGGAACCCGGATCGCGAGCGTCTGTACCGGGTCGATGCTTCTCGCCGAGTCGGGGATCACGGACGGCCGCCGGGCGGTCACCCACGCGGGCGCGGTCGACGAGCTCCGCGAGTCGGGCGCGAACGTGGTCGACGCCCGGGTCGTCGACGACGGCGACCTCCTGACCGCGGGCGGGGTCACCTCGGGGCTGGATCTGGCGCTGTACGTCGTCGAACTGGAGTTCGGCGAGGCGATCGCCGACCGAGTCGCGACCGTGATCGAGTACGAGCGTCGGTACGAGGTCGCCGGCCGCGAGTGAGGGGTTTTGAGGGGCTAGAGGGAGACCTCGAGGGATCTCGAGGGGTGTGGAGGAGAGGAGGAGGTGGTCACCCGTCGACGCTCGAAACGACTTCCCCGGAGCCGTCGACCGTGATCACCGTACAGTCGAGTTGGTCGCGGAGGTAGGAGTCGATGTCGGGATCCGAGAGGAGCTTCTGGACCATGCGCCGCCAGCGGCCCGCCTGCTTCGAGCCGATGACGACGACGTCGGCGTCCTCGGCGACGATCTCCTCGAGGATGGTCTCCTCGACGAGGAAGCCGCGCCGAATGACGAATCGGGCGCGCTCGACCCGGCCGACCCGGCCCTCGACGGCGCGTTTGAGTTCGCTTCGGGAGACGCCGCCGCTGTTCTGATACAGGTCGACGTGGAGAACGGTGAGTTCGGCGTCGCGCTCCTCGGCCACGCGAATTCCCTCCCGGAGCGTCGCCTCCGAGTGGGCCGTCACGGGATACCGGACCGGCACCACGACCAGAGTCATGTCGATATCGACGCGTTCGTCACGTAAATACGCTGTCGATACTCGGAACGATCGGGCGTTCTCACGAACGTCTCCGATTCGTTTCAAGTTCCAAAAACGAGGGAGATGTCAATAAGTACTTGTACGTGACGGACGAACGTTGGTATAACCGACGATCGGCGGGGAGAACGCCTCGAACGTGCGATATCGACTGACACACGATCGAGCGACTCCCGGGCGATCGACGGCGCATTCAATCATGTACGTACCCAATCCCTTCGACTCGGACGACCGTGCGGTAAGCCCCGTTATCGGGGTCATCCTGATGGTCGCCATCACGGTCATCCTCGCGGCCGTGATCGGCACTTTCGTTCTCGGTCTCGGCGACTCGCTCGGAGACAATCAGCCGACGGCGCAGTTAGACGTGAGTATCGAGGACGGTGCTAGTGACGAGAAGAACGTCACCATCGAACACGGCGGCGGCGACCCCATCGACTCGGAGACACTCGAGATCATCGTCACCGATGAGGATGGAAACGAAGCTACGGCATCCGGAGAGTTCTCGGATCGGTTCTCCGTCGGAGATGTTGAGTCAGGATCATTTGATGCTACAGACTCTCCTGGAGATACTGAGGAACTCCGCATCCGGATCATCCACCAGCCAAGCGAGTCGATCCTCGTTGATCAGACGATCGAGGTCGAAGATATCAATAGTATCGACGGCGGCAGCATCACGTTCAACTAGCTATCTTCTCTCCGCAGCTGAATTGTTTAAAGAGATCGAGAATACGTAGTTGCTGGTGCGGTGAACACGTCCAAAGCCCCAGTCGCGAGGGCTCACGGCTTCGCCGTTCGCCGGTCGAGGGCTCCCTCCGGTCGCCCTCGCATGACTCGCGCGGCTCGCTGTGCTCCTCGCTCAGTCGCTTCCGCTCCTTCGCTGCGGTGCTTACGTCGCCGGGCTTCGTCCTCGCGACTGCCCCTTTGAGTCCCACCCACCCGCACCGTCCCGCACCTCACGCCTCCCCAGCCTCGCGGCTCGCTCCGCTCGCCGCGTCCCTCGCGGGCGGTTCGCGCCCTTCGGGCGCTCACCGGCGCGCCACAGCCGGGTTTCGCTCTCGGGTGCGCATTCGATCCGAATCCGGCAGCCTCGGACGCGAGCCGTAGGTTTACCTTCGGTGGATGGGAGTTGATGACATGGTTTCCGACGCGGAACTGGAGGCGATAGGAGAGACGGTCGCGGATCTCGAGGACGAGGCGGTCGAGTTCCTCCGGGAGATGGTCCGGACGCCGAGCGTGAACCCGCCGGGCGACTACGCCGCGATCGTCGACCTGCTCTCGGCGCGCTACGAGGAGTACGGCTGGGACGTCGAGGTCGAGTACGCGCCCGAGACGCTCGTGGCGGAACTCGACCTACCGCACCCGCGACCGAACGTCCTCGCGTACGCGACCCGCGGCGACGGCCCGACGATCGCGCTCAACGCCCACGTCGACACGGTCCCGGTCGAGGAGTCGAACTGGACCCACGAGCCCTTCGGCGGCGCGGTCGAGGACGGCCGGCTGTACGGCCGCGGGGCGCGCGACTCGAAGGGCCGCATCGCCGCCTACACGCTGGCGACGCGCGCGCTGGAGGAGAGCGGGCTCCTCCCCGAGGACGCCACGCTCGTGCTGGCGCTGACCGCCGACGAGGAGACGGGCGGGGAGGCGGGCGCGGGCCACGTCGTCGAGAGCGGCGCGATCGAGGCCGACTACGCGATCGTCGAGGGGAGCACCTACGCGGTCGAGTACGCCTCCTCGGGCGTGCTCACGCTCCGGGTCGACGTCGAGGGCGCGTCCGCGCACGCGGGACTCGAACCCGAGGAGGGCGCGAACGCGGTGGTCGCGGCTGCGCGGCTCGTCGAACGCCTCGACGCGCACGGCGACGACCTCGCGACCCGCGAGAGCGCGGTTCCCGGCGTCGGGAGCGCCACCTGTACGCCCGCGACGATCGAGGGCGGCGACGCGAGCAACGTCGTCCCGCCGACCTGCTCGTTCACGGTCGACCGACGGGTGCCGCCGGACCACGACGCCGCGGCCGCCGAGCGGGAGGTCCGCGACGTCGTCGCCGACACGGACCTTCCGGCGGGCACGTCGGCGACGGTGACCGCGTTGAGCCGGACGAAGGCGTTCCTGTCGGACCCCGAGGACCCGCACGTCCGCGCGGTCGCGGCCAACGCGGACCGGGTGGTCGGCGATGTGCCCGTGCGCGGCACCCGCGGCGGCTCCGACGCCGGCCACTTCCACGCCGGCGGGACGAAGGCCGTCAAGTTCGGCCCCGGCGGCCGGGATTCGAACGTCCACGGCCCGGACGAGAACCTCGCGCTCGACCAGCTGCGGGACGCGGCGGTCGTGGTCGCCGCGAGCGTTCGCGATGTCGGCCGCGAGGAGGTGTGATCGGCCGCGATCGCGTGGCCCTCCGCGGCGCATCCACCGAACGCCGTCTCACTCGCCGTCCAGCTCGGCCACGATCCGCTCGCGGATCGGGCTCGCGTCCACCGGGGTCCACGCCTCGACGTCGTACGTCACGTCGACGAGCGTCTCCAGTCGGTCCGCGTCGCCCTCGTTCATCGCCGAGACGGCGTCCGCCGAGAGCCGGTCGTGGACCGCTTCCGAGAGGGTTCCCCGGTCGACCGCGCGGTCCGGGACGTCGAGGATGTGCGGGAGGTCCGCCGCGTTCTCCGGCAGCGACGGGAACGCGGCCGGGCCGACCGCGAGCGGATCGGCCGCCTCCTCGGGAGCGCCCTCGTCGGTCGAGACCGCCTCCGGCGGCACGCGAACCAGCGCGTACTCCGCGACTGCGGCGTCGATGGCGGCGTCGATCGCGTCCGGGTCGACCTCGGCTCGCCGCTTGAACGCGAGCTCCGAGACCGCCCGCGAGAGCTCCTCGCGGGTGAGCCACTCGAAGAGGTCGACGACGCCGGCGAGGTCGTCGCGGGCGGCGACGCTCGGCCCGGATCCCTCGCTCACCGGTCGCCACCTCCGGTCGGCGATCCGTCTCGACGGGGCGGACTCGCGGGGTCCGTCTCCGCGACCGCCTCCGCACTCGCGACGGCCTCCAGGTCCGCCCGTGCCGCCTCGGCGACCGCCGCGGGAGAGAGGGACGCGTCCTCCCACGCCGGAAGCCGAGAGTCAGGTCCCGGCTCGGCGACGGCGTCGACGTACGTCGCGACCTGATCGCGTTCGTCGGTGCGGTCGTACCCGAGCCCGTTGAACGCGGCGTCGGTCGCATACCGACCGATCAGTTCCTCGGCAGCTTCGCGGTAGCGGTCGGATAGCGTGTCGTACGCGACGTCGACGCCCGCGTCGTCGACGGCGCGAAGGGTCGCCGCGCCGACCGCCCGGCTCATGTCGGCGAGGCCGGTCGGACCGTCGACGGAGCGGTGATCGTGTTCGTACCGGCCGAGGTCGACCTGCGCGCTCCCCGCGAACCCGGCGTTCCGGAACGCCTCCCCGAGCGTGCCGATCTCGAGACCCCACCCGCGCTGGACTCGGAGCTTCGAGACGAGGTCGGCCGTCGCCGCGAACTCGCCGGCGAGCGCGTAGCGGAACGATTCGAGGTACGCCAACACGTCCGCGTCGTGGGCGTCCGCCAGCGCGCGAACGAGCGGCCGGAAGAAGAGCCGGAACAGCCGCCCGTACAGCGCGCCGTCCTCGACGCGGGCGTAGTACCCCTTCGAGAACTCGTGACCGTGGGCGAGCGGGAACAGGAGGCGGTTCACGAACGTAGGGGAGTACGTCGCCGTGTCGGCGTCGTGGACGACGACGAACTCCTCTCGCAGCGCCCGGCCGAGCGCGAGCCACACGTCCCGTCCCTTGCCGCGGTCGCCGTCGAGGCCGTGCTCGGCGAGCAGGTCGGCGAGCCGCGGCCCGTCACACCACAGCGTCTCCACGTCGAGGTCGAACCCGTCGAGCCAGGCCGCGAACGACCCGGCCCGGTCCGGCGTGGCGCGAAGGGGGACGATCACTCGCGCGGGGTCGACGCTCTCGAGGGCGGTGAGGACCCGTTCGGCCGCGAGCGTCCCGTACTCGCGTTCCGTCATCGGCACCACGACGGCCGCGCGCCCGGTCGGCGCGTCGGGGCGGTGGTCCGTCAGCGCGTGGAGCGTGGTCACGCGCTCTTGTACGTACTCCATTACCCGATCGGAGGGGGACGAGCCCCTAAATACGCACGATACCCGGGATCCGCGAGCGAGACGCGTTCGGCTCGGCGAGCGCGAAGCGTTCCTCGATGAGAGGCCGGCTCAGGTGTGCGCGGCCCCGCCGGGGACTCGGCCGACGGCGTTCAACACGGCGTAGACGACCACGAGGACGGCGAGTCCGGCGGCGGACGCGAGGAAGACGGCGTCGTAGCTCGCGCCGGCCTCGATCGCCTCGCCGACGACCCACGAGCCGGCGGCCTGCGTCGTCATCATGCCGGCGGAGTAGACGGCGTACGCCGACGCCCGCGACTCGTCGGGCAGGGAGCCGAGCAGGTACGTGTCGCCGGCCGGAAACAGCATGTGGACGGAGAAGCCGACGAGCACGCTGGCGAGGACGATCGCGACGAGCCCCGACGCGAGGACCGCGAGCACGACGCTGACGAGGAAGGCGGTCACGATCCCGAGGATGTACGGGACGTTCGGGAGCCGGTCCGCGATCTCGCCGGAGACGATGAAGGCGGGGACGCCGGCCGCGAAGATCACGGTGAGGAGGTTTCGGGCGGTCGCCGGCGGGAGCCCCTTGTCGATCATGTACAGCTCGTAGAAGTTGAACAGCCCCTGCCAGACGAAGCTCGCCAGCCCGACGAGCACGACGCCCGCGACGATGAGCTTCCACTCCGAGCGTGCGCCCCCGAAGAAGTCCGTGTCGCTGCGGCCCGCGTCCGGGAGGTCGGTCCGGCGGGCCAAGGCGACGATGAGGACGGTCGTGAGCGCGGCCGCGACCGCGAGGCCGTAGAACGCGTACCGCCAGTCGTACCACAGCGTGACCGTGACCACGGGCGCGGCGATGACGGCCGACAGCTGGCTCGCCATGCCGTGGATCCCCATCACGCGCCCGACGCGCTCGGGGAACAGCTCCGAGACGAACGGGTTCGCGGCGACGAAGTAGACGCCGGAGGCGCTCCCGACGACGAACGCGGCGAGCATCAGCGTCGGGACGCCGGGCGCGAGCGCGACGCCGAGCGCACCGAGTGCGAGCATCACGCCCGAGGCGAGGACGACGCCCACGCGGGAGGTCCGGGTGAGAACCCAGCCTGTCGGGATCCGCGGCGATGCGGAGCCGAGCCACGCGAGCGTGACGATGAGTCCCGCCGTCCCCTCGCGGATCGTGAACTCGTCGATGAACTCCCCGACGAGCGGCGCGAACACCACCCGCGCGAAGTTCGCGAGGAAGACCATCGCACACAGCGAGCCGAACAGCCGGTTCCGAGACACGGTCGCCGTTTCCGGGGAGCCAGTACAAACGTTGCGGAACCGGCCGCTCTCCCCCGATCCCGTCGCCGGTTCTCGGTTCGATCGCGGTTCGGCTGCGATTCAGCCCCGATTCGGCCGTGGTTCGTCGCGGTTTAAGCGGCACCCGTGGCGCGGTTTCGACCTCGGTCACGCTCGTGAACCTCCCCGCTCCGCCCCGCCATCGGCGGGACTCCTCGGCCGTCTGACGCTCGTCGTCCGCCGTGCGGGGTTTTTATACCCACCGACGACGAACGTCGGCACATGAAATCCACGCGCAAGGCGCTACGGGACGGTGACCTGTTCAAGGACACCTACGAGCGGCTCAACTGCGCGGCGTGCGAGAAGGTACTGAAAAAGCAGAACGACCCCGACGAAGTGTTCTCGGTCCGCATCTGTCCGGAGTGCGGCGCCGAGTTCAAGGAACTCCGGTAGCCGCGGTCGCGCGGTTCCGTCCTCCATTCGTTTCTCGTCGTCGCCCCGTCGTCGCCCCGTCGACGCCTACTCGAAGACCGCGTCGAACGCCGACGCGCCGAGCGGGTCGAACGTCCCCGCGGCGACGTTCTCCCGCAGGTGGTCTGGGTCCGTCGTCCCGACGAGCGAACAGGTCACGCCCGGCGCGCTGCGCGCGAAATTGAGCGCGCGCTGGGCCGGCGTGTCGCCCGAGAGCCGCGCGTCGACGCCCGTCGGGATGGCCCCGTCCGCCGTCAGATCCCCCTGCCCGACGCTCGCGCTCGTGACCACCGAGAGCCCGGCCTCGTGGGCGAACTCGAGCGTCGAGATCGGCTCGCCGTCGGGGTCGTCGGGGAGAAACTGATTCGCCCGCGTGAACGCGTCGGCCATGCGGACGTTGAAGGGGAGCTGTATCGCCGCGAAGCCGTGGTCGTCGTCGGGACCGACCGACTCGCCGGCCGCCTCCGCCCGGGAGAGAACCTCCCGAATCGAGAGGTACGCGTCCGCGTCCTCGGCGACGCGGAACGCGTCCCACGTCGCGACCCCGTACGCCCCGACGTCGCCCGCGATTCGTCGGCGTTCGAGCGCCTCGAAGGCGACTTCCAGGGCCTCGTACACCGCCTCCCGCGACCGCTGGGCGAGTTGCGTCTCCGGGTTGTGGACGTAGTAGCAGTCGACCGTCTCGAGGCCGAGCCGGTCGAGCGAGCGGTCGAGCGACCACTCCAGGTACCCCGGCGCGAGCGAGTGCGCGCCGGCGAGATCGCCCGGATCGACGATCCCCGGGTCGACGAACCGCTCCCGGAGGTACGCGGCCGGGTCGTCGGGGCGCTCGCCGTCGAACGGGAGGAACCCGCCCTTCGTCGCCACCACGACCGCCTCGCGGTCGACCGTCGCGTCCCGGAGCGCCTCACCGACCACTCGCTCCGACCGCCCGCACCGGTAGTTCGCGGCGGTGTCGACGTGGTTGACTCCCGACTCGATCCCGAGTCGGAGCGTCTCCCGGAGGGCGTCGTCGACGGCGTCGGTCGGCTCGCCGAGGTACGTCCCCAGACCGACGCTCGAGGCGACGCCCGGTCCGAACCGTCTGAAGTGGGTCCGTCCGAAGGCGTCGCCGAACGCGTCGCGGTAGCCCCAGAGGGCGTCTCGGGTGGCCATGATCGTCCGGACCGACGCGCGTGAGGCATAAAACGTGCGCGACCGGACCGCAGCCGGCCGATCGACGGCCGTCGACGGCCGTCGACGCCCACCGGCGACGCCCATCGACAAATCGACGTGACATCGCGATCGACGCTTCGAGCGTCTGACGCCCGTACGACGCCGACACAACGGTTTTACGTCCTCCCGAAGTCGTGACAGGACGATGGCGTCACTCACCGACCACCTGGCCGAGCTCGTCGAGGACGCCGACGCGGTGCTCCTCTTCTCGCCGACCGCCTCGTTTCACGACCGATTCGTCGCCGACGAGGCGGGCGATCGGAGCGACGAGCGGGCGGAGATCGTCGTCGTCGCCCCCGACAACGACGTCGACGCGGACCCGTTCGTCGAGCTTCCCATCCCCTTCCGCGACGTGCGCGACCGGATCCGGTTCGGGATCGAGGGGGCGATGGAGTCCGACCTCGTGGCCGAGGGCGACGAGGTCGTCTGCGTCGTCTCCGTCTTCGAGGGCGAGTCCGACGCGGTGATCCGCGTCACCGTCGACGAGAACGTCCACACCGGCATCTACGACCTCTTCGTCGAGTCCCGCGCCGATCCGGGCGTCATCCGCGACGTCCTCGAGGTCGCCATCGAGCTCGGCAAGAAGGGTCAGAAGGGGAAACCCGTCGGCGCGCTGTTCGTCGTCGGCGACGCGGGCAAGGTGATGAACAAGTCCCGATCGCTCTCGTACAACCCCTTCGAGAAGTCACACGTCCACGTCGGCGACCCCATCGTGAACGTCATGTTGAAGGAGTTCTCCCGGCTCGACGGCGCGTTCGTGATCTCCGACTCGGGGAAGATCGCCTCGGCGTACCGCTACCTCGAACCCGCCGCCGAGGGCGTCGACATCCCGAAGGGGCTCGGGGCCCGGCACATGGCCGGCGGCGCGATCACCCAGGACACGAACGCGACCGCGATCGTCCTCTCCGAGTCCGACGGCCTCGTCCGGGCGTTCAAGGGCGGACGACTCGTCTTAGAGGTCGATCCGGAGGAGTACTGATGACGGGGGCGGACCCGGCCCGAACCGCGGGCGAACTGCTCGGCGTCGTCCCCGATCGGGTGTGGCTCGCGCTGTTCGTCCTCGTGCTCGGGCTCGCGCTGGCGATCCTCGTCGGGGTGATCAACCGCCGGCTGCTGGTCCGCGCCGGCGTCCCGGAGGCCATCGAGGGAACGACCTTCGAGCGCACCGCCCGCGAGTTCGACACCTCGACCGTTCGGATCGTCGCCAAGCTGTCGACGTACTTCATCGTCGCCGTCACCGTCCTCGTCGCGTTCACGGTCGCGGAGGTGCGCTACGTCGACCTCTTCTGGTCGGACGTGGCCGCGTTCGTCCCGCGGCTGTTCGTCGCCGTCCTCGTGGTGATCGTCGGGGTCGTCGTCGGGGACAAGGCCGAACTGCTCGTCGCCGAGCGGCTTCGCGGGATCAAGCTCCCCGAGGTGGGCGTGCTTCCGACGCTCGTGAAATACAGCATCGTCTACGTCGCCGCGCTCATCGCGCTCGGCCAGGTCGGCGTCCAGACGCTCGCGCTCGTCGTGTTGCTCGCGGCGTACTCGTTCGCGGTCGTCCTCCTGACCGCGCTCGCGACGAAGGACCTCCTCGCGGCGGGCGCGGCGGGGATATTCCTCCTGTTGCGCCAGCCGTACGGGATCGGCGACGAGATCCGCGTCGCCGGGCAGCGCGGGATCGTCCAGGAGGTCGACCTCTTCGTGACCCACGTCGAGACCGACGACGGCGAGCACGTCCTCCCGAATCACGCGGTCTTCCGCGAGGGGATCGTGTTGATCCGGGAGTGAACCTCTCGTTCGCCCGGATTCTCACGCCGTGAAAGTCGTTGGCACGCTTATGCGGGCGGAGCACCGAGAGACGCGTATGAGCGCCGACTCCGACGACGCTGACGCCGCCGACGTCGCGGACGAGACGGGTGTCGCCTGCGGCGGGTGGGACGGCAGCGAGTGCGAGGGGACCGTCCACTGTCCCCCCCGCTGTCCGCGGTTCGTCGACAAGCTCGGGGACCGGTGGACGGTTCGACCCGCCGACTCCGGGGACGCGGACCGACTCGTCGGGATGTACGAGGCGTTCACGATCGAACACCGCGCGCAGGGGCTCCCGCCGGCCGGACGCGAGCGCCGCATCGAGTGGATCGAGTCGCTCTTCGAGGAGGGAAGCAACGTCGTCGCCGAGCGCGGCGACCGGCTCCTCGGACACGCGGTGTACACCCCGACGGACGCCGCCCGCCCCGAGATCGCCGTCTTCGTCCACCCGGACGCACAGGGTCGCGGGGTGGGAACGGAGCTCTGTCGACACCTGATCGCCGACGCCGCGGCCGGCGGGCGCGAGGCGCTCGACCTGTACGTGACGTTCGACAACAAGGCCGCCCGGCACGTGTATCAGGCGCTCGGTTTCGAGACCGTCGAGCGCGACGGCGACATCCACATGGCGCTCTCGCTCGAGGACCCCATCGCGACCGAGGTGCGCTGGCCGCCGGTCGTCCGCGACGGCCCGACCGCCCCCCCGAGAGACGACTCGGACCGTCACGACACTCCGCTTCACCCCGACCACAACGGTTAGGCCCGCCCGGTCCCGACGGACCCGTACCCGTGGGTGACGCCATCGAGTGGCTGCGGAGCCGGCCCTATTACGAGGGACAGATCGCCGAGCACCGCCGACTCCCCGCCCGCGAGCCCGAGTACGCCGACGTCGACCTCGAGCCGCGGCTCGCGGACGCGCTCGCGGACCGAGGCGTCGACCGCCTCTACCGCCACCAGGCCGAGGCGATCGAGGCCGTCCGCGACGGCGACGACGTCGTCTTAGCCACCGAGACCGCGAGCGGGAAGTCGCTCGCGTACACCGTCCCCGCCTTCGAGGCCGCGATGGAGGACGGCGGGCGGACGCTGTACGTCGGCCCGCAGAACGCGCTGATCGCCGACCAGGAGGAGTCGCTCTCGGAGCTCGCGCGCGGGCTCGGCTTCGGCAGCCGGGTCTCCGTCGCGTCGTACACCGGGCGGCTCTCGCGGGCCGAGAAACGGGACGTGCGCGACGCCCGCCCGACCGTCCTCCTGTCGAACCCGGACATGCTCCACTACGCGCTTCTCCCGTACGCCGGGCGTCTCTGGGAGTGGTTCTTCTCCTCGCTGGAGCACGTCGTGATCGATGAGGTCCACAACTACCGCGGCGTCTTCGGGACGGGCGTCGCGCTCGCGATGCGTCGGCTCGCGCGAACCTGCGAGCGGTTCGGGGCGGACCCGACGTTCGTCTGCTGTTCGGCGACGATCGACAACCCGGTCGAACACGCCGCGACGGTCACGGGCCGCGATCCCGACGGGATCACCCTCGTAGACGAGGACGCCTCCGGCCGGGGACCGCGCGACTGGGTGTTGTGGAACCCGCCGGAGTACGACGACGACTGGGCGGAGCGCGGCAGCGGCCGCCGCAAGTCGAGCCATACGGAGAGCAAGCGGCTGTTCGTCGACCTCGTCGCGAGCGGCCGCCAGACGCTGGCGTTCACGCGGGCGAGACAGACCGCCGAGCAGTACGCCACCGACAGCGCGAGCGACCTCCGAGAGCGCGGCGAGCGCGACCTCGCCGGAAAGGTCGGCGCGTACCAGGCGGCCCTGAAGGACGACCGCCGCCGCGAGATCGAGGCTAACCTCCACGCGGGCGACCTCCGGGGCGTCTGGTCGACGAACGCGCTCGAGCTCG
This sequence comes from Halorubrum cibi, assembly GCF_900182635.1. GTDB lineage: Archaea > Halobacteriota > Halobacteria > Halobacteriales > Haloferacaceae > Halorubrum > Halorubrum cibi. The sequence goes on from NZ_FXTD01000003.1 coordinate 60,204, forward strand.
GCGTGGACGTGGGCGGGCTCGACGTCGTGGTCCTCGACGGCTACCCCGGAACGCGGATGTCCGCCCGACAGCGGGCCGGCCGTGCCGGGCGGGGGTCGGACCCGGCCCTGGTGGTGATGGTCGGTGGGGAGGACCAGCTGGACCAGTACCTGATGACCCACCCGGAGGACTTCTTCGAGGCCCCGCCGGAGGACGCGATCTGCGACCCCGAGAACGACCGGCTCCTCCCCCGACACGTGGCGTGTGCCGCCGACGAGTCCTGGCTCTCGCCGGCCGACGAGGCGCACTTCGGCGGGTCGTTTCCGGAGGTCGTCGCCGACCTCACGGCGGAGGGAACGCTGGATCGGCGGGAGACCGCGGACGGGATGCGCTGGACGTACGCGGCCTCTCAGAGCCCCCAGCACGCGATGAGCTTCCGGACCACCGAGGAACGCGAGGTCGAATTGGTCGACGGCTCGAACGGGGAGTCGATCGCCACGCTCGGCTTCGTCGACGCACTCCGGGACGCCCATCCGGGAGCGATCTACCACCAGCAGGGACGCACCTACGAGGTCGCCGACCTCGATCTCGACCGGAACGTCGCGGAGCTTCGGTCGTCGTGGGCGGACTACTACACCCAGCCGCTCACCGAGAAGTCGATCACCGTCGAGGAGGACCTCGGGGAGCGGACGCTGTCCGCGCGCCCGGACGTGCCGGTCCGCTTCGCCGATGTGACCGTCACGGAGCGGGTCACCGGATTCGTCCGCAAGGACGCGGCGACCGGCGAGTCGCTCGGCGAGTCCGCGCTCGACCTGCCCGAGACGACGCTCCGGACGCGGGCGCTGTACTTCCCGGTGCCCGAGGACCTGGAGTCGGCGATGCGGACGATCGGGGCGGCCGGCGGGAGCGATGACGGAGACGCCGGCGACACCGGCGGTGAGGGCGACGACGCGGTCCCGAACGACGACGCGGCCCCCGGCGGCGAACACGCGTTCAACGGCGGGATCCACGCGGCCGAACACGGGATCATCTCGCTGTTTCCGTTCCACCTGCTGTGTGATCGCGGCGACGTCGGCGGGATCTCGACCCCGTACCACCCGCACACCGACGCTCCGGCGGTGTTCGTCTACGACGGCTACCCCGGCGGCGTCGGCCTCACGCGGCGGGGTCACGCCCGGATCGAGGAGCTGATGGAGCGGACCGCCCGACTGATCGACGGCTGCGACTGCGCGGACGGCTGCCCCTCCTGCGTCCAGTCGCCCCACTGCGGCAACGCCAACGAGCCGCTCGCGAAGGCCCCCGCGGTCCGCCTGCTGGAGTCGCTGACGGACGGGGGGAAGACCGACGAGGCGGACGCGAGCGCGGCCGACCCGGCGGAGTGAGTCGCGGAGCGTTCTCCGAACACTTCGCTCCGGCCGCTCCGTCCGGCCCTCGGGCCGACGTGTCGACGCACCCTTTTGTGCCTCCGGACGGAGAGGGACACGCCATGGATCTGAACCTCGACGGCGACGCGGCGTTGGTCACGGCATCGAGCAGCGGCCTGGGACGGGCCTCGGCGAAGGCGCTCGCCCGCGAGGGGGCGGACGTGCTCGTCAACGGCCGCGACCCCGAGCGTCTGGCGCGGGCCGTCGAGGAGGTCGAGTCGGTCGCGACGGGCGACGTCGTCGGGCAAACGGCCGACATCACCGAGAAAGACGAGGTCGAGGGACTCGTGACGCGGGCGATCGACGAGTTCGGCCGCCTCGATCACCTCGTCACGAGCGCGGGCGGGCCGCCCCCGTTTCGACCCCTGGAGACGGACGACGAGGAGTGGTACCGCGCGTACGACCTGCTCGTGATGAGCGTCGTCCGAGCAGTCCGGGCGGCGGCCCCGCACCTCCGCGCGGACGGCGGCGGCACGATCGTGAACATCGCCTCCAGAACGGTCAAGGAGGCCGCACCGAGCAACGTCCTCTCGAGTTCCGTTCGCATGGGCGTCATCGGGTTGGAGAAGACCCTCTCGACGGAGCTGGCACCGGAGGTGCGCACGAACGCCGTCCTGCCCGGTTCACACGAGACGCCGCGGATCGAGGAGCTGATCGAGTACGCCGTCGACCGCGGCGAACTCGAGAGCTACGAGGCCGGCGTCGAGGCGCGGACGGAGGGCGTTCCGCTCGACCGTCTGGGCGATCCGAAGGAACTCGGCGATCTCGTGGCGTACCTCTCCTCGCCGCGGTCGAGCTTCCTCAACGGGCAGGCCGTGACGATCGACGGGGGCGCGGGTTCCTCGACGCTGTAGGATCGACGGCGGTGCGGGTTCCTCGACGCCGTTGGGTCGATCACGCCCCGGCCGCGGCGCGTTCGAGCGCCGCGGGGTCGACGTCGGCCTCGAAGAGCCGCGCGCCGCAGGCCTCACACGTCGCCGCGAGCACGTCGTACCGCCGGCAGCAGGACTCCACGACGGTCGCGTCGAGCGTCACGACCCCGTCACACGTCGGGCACGCCTCCACGAACAGCCGGAGGCTCCCGAGCAGTTCGCTGCGCCTGGCCGTCGAGAGACTCTCCCACCCGTCCCATCGGTCCGCGAGCGTCGACGCGGCGGCGAGGTCGGCGAGGAACGCCTGTCGGGACTCCCAGCGACCCGCGGGCTCGTTCTCGATGGACGCGACGTAGGCGTGACCGTGGTCCGTCAGGGCGACGGTCTCCGTCTCGGAGTCCGCCGCCGCGTCGAGATCCAGGAACGCCGCGAGCGCGGCCTCGTCCTCGTCGGCGTCGGCGAGGTTCCGAGCCTCCCGCCGCCACGCGTCGTGGAACCGCTCCTCGAGGACGAAGTCGTCGATCGCCGGATCCTCGAGGAGGACGCCGGCCTCGACGAGGGCGGTTGCGGGGTCGAACGGTCCTGACTCCGTCGACTCGGCGACCGACTCGGCGGGCGTCCCGCTCGCGAAGCCGTCCCGCTCCGGGCCCTTGTCGAACAGCGCGAGCACCCGGTCGGGGAGGTACCGCTTCGTCAGCGCCGGCGTCCCGGGAACGAGGTAGCCGCGGACCCCGATCGTCGCGGCGGCGACGGCGAGGACGGCGACCGCCCAGCCGACCGAGACGGTCGCGACGGCGATGGCGAGTCCGACGGCGATGACGAGGTTGACTATCGTACACGGGAGACAGCGGTTCGACCCGGTGTACCGCGGGTCCCGAAGCCAGATCGGGAGGCGAGATAACGCGTCCATGCCTCATAGGGAGGCGACGACGGGACATAGGTATGACACCCCTACCGACGCGGACCCGTCACGGACCGAACCCGCGGGGTCGGTCCCGACGGGAGTCGGAGACGCCGCCGCCGTCGGCGAGGTTCGTCGACCGGATCGCGCATAATCGGTGATTGATCGGTGATCGATCGGTGGTTAATCGGATGTTCACGGAGGTTTATCAGCGATCGGGTCGGGTTCGAACGCGAAAAGGTCGAATTCGAACGCCGAAAAATCACGGTCGCGGGAACGACTCACCCGAAGAGCGCGTTGAGGTACACCCACCGGTCCGTCCACAGCTGGTAGCCGAGCGAGGCCGCGAACGAGGCCAGGAAGACGCTGACCCAGAGTACGGGGTCGAGCGCCGAGATCACCGGGACGCCGATCAGCGCGGCGAGGACGACGAAAAGCGAGAGCGTCCCGAGCAGGCTGTAGTACTCGCTCCAGGTGATCCCGTAGGGCGTCACGACCTCCATGTACACGTCGACGCAGCGGGCCTCCTCGGCGAGCCGGATCGTCTTCCGGTCCGACTCGTACTCGACGATCCCGCGTCTGTCGAGTTTCGGGAGATGCGTTTGGTGAAGCGAGTTGTAGACGCTGTTGCGGACGTTCTTCGGCGGGGGTGACTCGCCGGTCTCGTGTTCGGCGATGGTCTCCGCGAGCTCCCGCAAGGTGGTCGTTCCGACGGTGTCCTGTAGATGCTTGATCGTTTGACACCTGCGCTCGTTGCGCAGCAGGTCGTGGATCTCCGTTTCGGGAAGCCCGCCGTATCGATCGGTTATCGCCATGTCTCGTGATCCGACTCGTGTTCGGTCCGAGTCATCAATACCCACACTAGCCCCCCAAGTAAGTACGCGTTACCTACGGCGAGTCGGTTCTCGACAGACCCAGCCCGAAAGACGACAGGCAACGCGTGTCGGGTCCATCCGGAACGACGCGACCGCGGACGCGATCCACCCCTCCGTTCGCCCGACTCACGACCGGGACGTAATCGTCCGTTAGGGCCGCTCGTCGCGAGTAGCGTGTGCGTACTCGGAGGGAAACCTTCGATCGCTCCCACCGCCATCGGCGATTTTTGCCGACCCTCTCGACGTTCCGATCCGACGGAGCGGATCGCTCGGATCGGAAGCCAAAACGATCGTTTCACTCTGAAAAACGGCACGTTATCGGGAGAGAATCCGACGTTCAAGCCTTCAACGGCGACGTTTCAGCAGAAATGGTGTGATTGGCTAAGGGGGTGGGTATCGTGGCCATCTACCACGCCCGGCGAACGAGTCGGGGTCGATCCACGATGTCAGACAAGAAAATCGAACTGTCACGGCGGAACGCACTGATCGGGCTCGGAACCGTGGGGGCCGCCTCCGCGGGAGCCGGGCTGGGAACGAGCGCGTACTTCAGCGACGAGGAGGAGTTCACCGGGAACATGATGACCGCCGGCGAGCTCGACCTCGCCGTCGATTTCGTCGTTCACGAGGACCAAGGCTCCGCGGGAACGTACACGATCAACAGCTTCACGAACGAGGTGAACGGCACCGATCCGGGCGACGATCTGACGGTCAACGGTGACGGAACGGCGATGAGCCAGACGCTCGACGACGTCAAGCCCGGCGATCACGGCCACTCGTACTTCTGTTTCACCATCGACGACAACCCGGCGTACATCTGGGCGTGCGGGGAGCTAACGGACACGAGCGAGAACGGTTATACCGAACCGGAGCCGGAAGACGACAACGGCGAGGGAGAACTGGAAGAGCACATCGAGGTCGACGTCACGTACTGTACCCTCGACGATCAGGGAGAGCAGACGGACACTGGCGAGATGATCTTCTCCGGTACGCTCCGAGAGGTGCTCGAACTGCTTCAGGCGGGAGTCCCGCTCGATGGTAGCGGAGACGGCGACGCAGCTGCGGGCGATCAGGCTCCCTTCGCCGGTACGGGCACGGACGATGCCGAGAACGCCTGCCTCTGTTTCGACTGGGAACTCCCAACCACGGTCGGCAACGTGATCCAGGGCGATTCCCTCGAGTTCGACCTATCCTTCCACGCGATCCAGTCCCGGCACAACGACGGTACCACGAACCCGTGTATTGGCGATCTCGTCCTCCTCGAGAACAACGAGGACTCGCCCGGACTCGAGGATAACGGACCGGAAGGCACGGAACCGTACATCGAGTGGACGCTCGGGACGGACTCCGCCACGGACTCACTTGAGGATAACCAGATGGAGGTCACGTTCAATAATCCCGCTAACGGGACCATGGTCTTCGATTACCGAGTCGACGGCGAATCTGGTGACGACAGCCAATATACAGGCCAAACAATCGGATCTGGCCCTCTTGCCGGGCAAGACTTCGGGAAAAGATACAATTGGGTCGTGGTCTCCTCCGGAGGGAGCGAGACAGTGACGCTGACCGCCTTCGACGGGGTCGAACTCGGTGCTCGCGTGGGTGCCGAGCAAAATTACTACATCGACTGGATCCGGTTCGACGTGGTATAGTCCGATAATTAATTACGCCTCCGCAGGTGCCGGACGCGACCGCTCGGTCGTGTCCGCGGCGGTTCGACTCCGACGGTGGGTTTCCCCCTTGGGGGGTGAACGCAAATGAGCGACAACAACGGATTCAAGATATCGCGGCGGAAGGCGCTCGCCGGGCTCGGCGGCATCGGCGTCGCGAGCGCGGGAGCGGGCCTCGGCACGAGTGCCTACTTCAGTGACACGGAATCGTTCGAGAACAACTCGATCACCGCGGGTGAACTGGACCTGAAGGTCGATTGGCAGCAGTCGTACTACGGCGCGGCGGAGACGATCGTCCCCGTCAACGCGTACCCGGACCACGACGGAGACGGGCTCCAATCGATCGACGACAACACGGAGTACGTGCTCGACAACGAGGACGGTGGAAACGACCCGATCGAGCTCACGTGTGAAGACCTCGAGAGCGGTGCGGACCTTCCAGAGAATGTCTTCTCCTCTCCGGATCGGTCGGCAGACAACGGCGGGCCGATCGACCAGGACTCGCTCGTGGCGCTCGACGACGTGAAACCCGGCGACTGGGGAGAGATCACGTTCAGTCTCCACCTCTGTGACAATCCGGGCTACGTCTGGCTCACCGCCGACAACTACAGTCAGAGCGGCGGGACGCTGACCGAACCGGAACAGGTGTCGATGAACTCGTCGGATCCGGGCTCCGTCACGGAGAGCGACGACACGGGCGACCTCGCCGACAACACGTACGTCGAACTCTGGTACGACGACGACTGCGACAACATCCGCGACACGGGCGGCGGCGAGGGCGAAGGCGAGGCCGCCGACGTCGTCATCGTCATGGACCGGTCCGGATCGATGAGCGGCTCGCTCAACGAGGCACAGCAGGGCGCGAACGCACTCATCTCCGCGCTCAGCCCGGACGATCAGGTCGGTCTCGTCTCGTTCTCGACGGGCGGACAGGACGGTAGCGGCGGCACGAACGACTCGACGCTTGACGCGGACCTGACCACCGATCACGGCTCGGTCCAGACGGAGGTGAACAACCTCACGGCCGGCGGACGGACGAACATGGAGGCCGCTGTTGAGCGAGCTCACGAGGAACTCACGGTTGGAGACACGTTCGATCCAGAATACAGCGAGAGCGGGAACGCACGTTCCGGCGCGCGGAAGATCATGGTCGTCCTCGGCGACGGCTCGCCGAATGAGGGTACGGCCGTGACCGATCCGATCGGAAACACGGATCCGACCGAGGAGGCCACCAACGCGAAGAACGACGACATCGAGATCTTCACCATCGCCTACGGTAGCGGAAGTCCGAGCGGCATCCTCGGCGACATGGCGAGCGATCCCGCGAACTACCCCGACATCGATCAGTTCGCGTTCGACGCGGACGTCTCGAACGTCGTCTCGGTCTTCCAGGACATCGGCGGTGTCGTCGGCGGCAGCGAGCAGCTGATCCTCGGCGAGGGCGACGGCGAGCACGATTCCCCCGTGACGCTCGCGGAGGCCATGGCGATCATGGACCGCAACGACGGCCGGATCCCGCTCGACGGGACCGGGGACATGGGATACGGCGACGGAGCCACCTCGCCGGAGCGCGACTGCTTCCCGGCGGGTGCCCAGAAGTGTATCGGCATGAAGTGGTGGGTGCCGACCGAGGTCGGCAACGTGATCCAGGGCGACTCCGTCGAGTTCGATCTCGGTTTCTACACCGAACAGTGCCGCCATAACGACGGCAGCGGGCAGACGATGAACGGCACCGATTCCGACGGCGGATCGGGTAACACGACGGCATCGTAGACTATCGTCGACGAAACCATCGCCCGACACGGGTGTGCGTCCGGGGTCGAACCCGGACGCGGCGGTTCGACTCCGCCGGCGGGTTTCCCCCGAGGGGGATGAGCACGAATGAGCAACCACGACAAATTCGAACTCTCGCGTCGGAAGGCGCTCGCGAGCCTCGGTGCGGTCGGCGTCGCGAGCGCCGGCGCTGGACTCGGCACGAGCGCCTACTTCAGCGACGAGGAGTCGTTCGAGGGCAACTCGCTGACGGCCGGGCAACTCGATCTGAAGATCGACTGGCAGCAACGGTACCACGGCCCCGAGAGCGGCGACCTCTCGATGTACGGCGACGCCGGACGGCCGTGGGTCAACGCCCACCCCGATCACGACGACGACGGGATCCAGTCGCTCGACTTGGGCGAGTACGACTCCCTCGGCGGTGACGAGGTGGTCACCTACGAAGATCAGGGGGCGAACATCCAGCGGTACCTCACCTGCGAGACGCTCACCCACGAATACGAGTTCGGCGACCGCGAGGCGCTCGTGGAACTCGACGACGTCAAACCCGGTGATTCGGGGGAGATAACGTTCAGCTATCACCTGTGTGACAATCCGGGGTACGTCTGGCTCTGCGGGGACCTCGTCGACGCCAGCGAGAACGGCCTGACTGAGCCGGAGGCGAACGCCGAGGACGAGGAGGACGGCGTCGTCGAGCTGCTGGACGCGATCCACGTCCAGGCCTGGTACGACGTGGACTGCGACAACGAGTTCGACGAGACGGACGAACAAGGCGTACTCGCCGGCTCCCCGACGACGCTCCGTTCGTTTCTGGACGAGTTCGAGGAGGTTCCGGAGAACTGTCGGATGTTGAACCCGGGCGTTTACCCGGGGATCGAACCCACCACGGGGTGTCGTCAGCTCGCTCCGATCGAGTTCACGTCCGACGGCCTGACAGTCGACGGTGCCGGCGACGTCGTCAGGGTGGAGGAGGGGACCGCCGGCGACGACGAGGACAACCTCGTCGTGTGGGTCCGGTTGGAGGATCCCGACAACGACCTGATCGACGGGCTGATCGTCAAATTCGACGACATGTACGTGTCCGGCATGCTCCGTCCGAACGCCGAGAGCGACCTCGAGGACGTCATCCAGTTCGACTGGACGCGGGTCGACGAAGTCGAGGGTGACGACGGGCAGACCTACAGATCGGACGACCTCGGGATGTGCGAGTTGGTGTTGGAGGACACTGACGGTGACATCCGAGCGGATCTGGAAGGGGCGAGCTGTTCGACCGGGGAGAACAACGTCGTCACGCCGAACGGGAACGGCGGGGGGACCTTCGTCTCCGCCCGTTTCTCCTACTGTGACCCGAACGAGGGCGAACCGGTGTGTTTCCCGGCCGAGTGGACGTTCTGTCTCGGCTTCGAGTGGTGGATCCCCGATCACGTCGGCAACGAGGTCCAGAGCGATTCGGCGAGCTTCGATCTCGGCTTCTACACCGAGCAGTGTCGCCACAACGACGCTCCCGGATCGACGCTCGGAGGCGGTAACGGAACCGACGACGGCTCCGGGTCCGCCTGACCAGTCGGGATGTCCATCCGCCGGACCCCGACTTCCCGCGTCGAGGGGACGCGGGGCGGCTTCGAGGATAGGTGAAGACAAGCGATGAAACCGAACGACCCGTCGGACGGTCCGCGCCGTGCCGGGACCGGACGCCTTCGCGTCGACGGCGGCCGGATCGGCGGCTACCGGCTCGTGACGAAACGGAACGTGCTGCGGCTTCTGATCCTGTTGTTGATCCTGATCCCCATCGTCGATTACCTCTGGAGCCTGTAAGGTCGAGATCCGGGCGTTCGATCGGTGTGACGTCTCGCTTGGATCGCCGTCACTCCTCCTCGAGACCGGCCCCCAGGCGGTTCCGGTTCGTCGCCCGGACGTAGACCGTGGACGAGAGCAGGAACGCGAGGACGATGAGTCCGAGGAGGACGGCCACGGAGACCGAACCGAACGGCGGGACGCCGAGCGCCTTCATCCCGAGGAGGGCGACGCCGACGAGCGAGAGCCCGAGGAAGTAGTAGCTCCACGGAAGCCGGCTCTCGGGGACGGGTTCGAGGTAGAACTCCACCCGGCGGACCTTGCCCGTGAGGGCGACGCGTCCCGTCCCGGGGTCGTATCGGATCACGCCGCACTCCTCCAGCATGGGGAGGTGCGTCTGCGTCAGTCCGGAGTAGACGCGTTTGCGCTGCGTCGCGGTGAGTTCTGCGGGCGGAACGTCGTTCTCGCGGGCGGCCACGTACTCGACGAGGTCGTCGAACGCGACCGGGCGGTCGGCGTGCGCCTTCAGATACCTGAGCACGTGTCGCCGCCGCTCGTTGCGGAGGATCTCGAAGACCGTCTCGCGAGGAACCGACTCCTTCGCGGCCGCGGATCGAAGCGTCCGGCGGAGCGGTGAGGGCATCGTCGATCACTCAGGTTCTCCCGAAGGGTCGTCGGTGAAGCGCGTTTCGGCGGGTGCGATACATGTGAACGCTCGAGGAGACGAGAAACGCCGTGACGACGAGCGCCGCGGTGGTGAACGAGACGACGCCGAAGGCCGTCCCGACGACCACCGCTCCGAGAAGGAGCAGGACCGCGAGGAGCGAGAGCCCGAGGTAGTACTGCGCCCAGGATATCTCGTTTTCGGGGACGTAATCGAGATAGAACTCGACGTCGGCCATGCCGTCGGTCGGTCGGAGCTCCCCGCGCCGACTGTCGTACTCGATCACGCCGGTCTCGTCGAGCTTCGGGAGGTGCGTCTGTCGGAGCGCCGTGTACACCCGCTTCCGGTCCGCGTACTCGACGTCAACGACCCGCTTGTCGTTCTCCCAGGCGGCGATCGTCTCGACCATGTCCCGGAGTTGGAGCCGATCCTCCGGAGACTCCCGGAGGTACTCGAGCACGTAGCGTCGTCGCTCGTTACAGAGGACGTCGAAGATCTCGTCGCGCGTCGGACCCTCCGATCCGGCCGTCCCCGCCGAGCCGATGTCTGAGAGGTCCGCCGCCTCCTCGGTCGTCTTGAGGTCGGTGTGTCCCCCCATCATCCCGGGGACTACAGAAAGCAATCACTAATAATTAATTAATTTCACATTAAATAGTCTATGAATCTGACGACGGGGAGCCGGTCGGAGTCAGTGCGACGCGAGCGCGGCCGCTTTCGGCCACATCGAGTGCTCAAGCGCCGACAGGGGCGAACGGATCGGTGGCGAAATGTTCGATTTCGGCGTATTAATGTATGGATAAAAAAATATGGGAACGGTTAATATGTGACGATGTGTCTGACAGCGTGACGATACGCGGCGGATCCGCGCTCGCCCGCGCTCGGCCGGCATGTGCCATCGGAGGCGGAAATTTCCCGGAAACGACCTCCTCCCGCGGGAGCGGCCGCCGCTCGCGACCGTTCGGTCGTTCGGCCTCCGAACGCGGTCGAACCACGGCCGAACCGGTCCGATCGGAACCTACGGGCGAACAGGAGACGACTACCCAAATGGATCAGATATCATCGGAACGAGACGACGTATCGGACGGCGATCCCAGCGAGTCGATGGATCCCGTGGCGGCCGAAGACGAGGCAGCGGACGATGAGAGGGTGCCCGACGACGAAGACCCGACCGGCGGGGACGCGGCCGGCGACGGCGGCGATCCGAACCACATTCCGACCGACGAGGTGTTCGCGCTGTTGAGCAACGGACGCCGCAGACACGTGCTGCGGTTCCTCCGGCGAAACGACGGCGAGATCAAGCTCCGCGAACTGGCGACGGCGATCGCCGCCGAGGAGAACGGTCTCGACCCCGTCGAAGTGACGTACACGCAGCGGAAACGGCTCTACACGTCCTTGTATCAGTCACACCTCCCGCGGATGGAGCGCAGCGGCGTGGTCGAGTACGACCGGAACTCGGGGTTGGTGTCGCTCGCGCCGGCGGCGGACGACTTCGAGGCGTATCTCGAGGTCGTCGGCGAGAACGAGTTCACCTGGTCCGAGTTCTATCTCGGATTGACCGCGCTCTTCGTCGCGATTACCCTCGCGTACGCCACCGGAACGCCGCCGTTCGCCGCGCTCGGTCCGGCCGTCGTGATGGCCGCGATGACGGCCCTGCTTCTCGTCGCGGCGGTCGCACACGTTCGGTACACTCGCGGGCGACAGCTCTGATCGACGGGCGACGCTCGAGGGTCGAGGGTCGAGGTCGCCGCGCGGGGACCGCCACCGCGCGGGGACCGCCACCGCGCGAGCGACGTGACGGTGGTTTCACGGTCCCGGCCGCCGTGGGACCTCCATGGAACTGTTCTGGCATCGACGCGATCTCCGGGTCGCGGACAACGTCGGGCTCGCGGCCGCGGCCGACCGCGACGCGGTCGCGCCCGTCTTCGTCTTCGATCCCGACGTGCTCGCACACGCGAGCGACGTCCGCGTTCGGCGCCTGCTCGACGGCTTGCGGGCGCTTCTCGACGCCTACCGCGACCGCGGGAGCGACCTCCTCGTCGCCCGCGGCGACCCGGAAACCGTTCTCCCGGCGGTCGCCGCCGACCTCGACGCGGAGCGCGTGGTGTGGAACCGGGACTACTCGGGGCTGGCCCGCGACCGCGACGCGGCGGTGCGGCGGGCACTCGACGCGGCCGGGATCGCCCGCGAGGCGCACCACGACAGGGTGTTACACGAACCCGACTCGATCCGGACGAACGCCGGCGACCCCTACTCCGTCTACTCCTACTACCGGAAGAAGTGGCGGGATCGTGAGAAGGACGCGCCGGTTCCGACGCCCGAGGAGCCGGATCTGCTCGACGAGAAAGAGCTCGCAGGAAGCGGTCTCGCGGAGAGGGTGACGGGCGTCCTCGAAGCGGACGACGCGAACGTCGCCGTCGGCGACCTCCCGACGCCCGCCGATTTGGGGTTCGCGGAGCCAGAGGCCGCCGTCGGCCCGGCCGGAACCGAGGCGGCCAGAGAGCGGCTCGAGGCGTTCCTCGCCGAGGACGTGTTCTCCTACGAGGACGACCGCGACCACCCGACCCGCGAGGGGACCTCCCGGCTCTCGACGTTCCTGAAGTACGGCGAGATCGGGATCCGGGAAGTGTACGCCGCCACGGAGGAGTCGATGGCGGCCGCGGAGTCCGGCGATCGACCCGAGGACGACGCCGCGGGGAGCGTCGAGGAGTTCCGGGCGCAGCTCGCGTGGGGCGAGTTCTACGCGCAGGTGCTGTTTCACAACCCGTCGGTAGTCACGAAGAACTACAAGGAGTACGAGGCGGGGATCGACTGGCGCGACGATCCCGAGGAGATCGCGGCGTGGAAGCGCGGTGAGACGGGGTATCCGATCGTCGACGCGGGAATGCGCCAGCTCCGCGAGGAGGCGTACGTCCATAACCGCGTCCGGATGATCGTGGCCTCCTTCCTGACGAAGGACCTGCTCGCAGACTGGCGACACGGCTACGACCACTTCCGCGAGACGTTGGCCGACCACGACACGGCCAACGACAACGGCGGGTGGCAGTGGGCGGCCTCGACCGGGACCGACGCACAGCCGTACTTCCGGATCTTCAACCCGATGACGCAGGGCGAACGCTACGACCCGGACGCCGAGTACATCGCGAGATACGTCCCCGAGCTTCGCGGCGTCGCAAGCGAGGTCGTCCACGGCTGGCACGAATGCTCGCCGACCCAACGGACAAACGCCGCGCCAGACTATCCCGATCCGATCGTCGACCACTCGGCGCGCCGCGAGGAAGCGCTCGCGATGTACAAGCGCGCCCGCGGCGAGGACCCCGAGGAGTAGAGCCGGCCGAACGCCGAGGAACGGAGACTCCGTCGAGAGCCGTTGAGGGTGACGTCTTCGTCACTTCCTTCGATCAGTACGGAGAATCACGTACCGTAGAGCACCGCCCCACTGGCACCGCACCGGAGATCCGTTCGGTACAGCGTTCGAATCGTACGAGTCGCCCGAAGCACAGTGTGACCCACGTCCGTCGCTCACTCGACCACACGACGGTGTGCGGTCGAGTGAGCAGATGCGCGATCAGCCGCACACGCTGCGGTGTCTCGGCGGGCCGACTTCACTCACCCTGTTCGACCTCGAAGATCTCGTCCGCGGTGAGGCCGTGGGCCTCCTTGTGGACCAGTTCTCCTGCTTCTTTGTTCGGACCCTCAAAGAGGCAGAAAACGGCCCCTTCGTCAGGATCCACCCAGTAGTTCAGGTATTTCACGCCGTGTTTTTCCTGCGTCTCGACGTCCTTTTTGTGGGCTTCCACAACGTCCTCGACGCTTGCATCGACATCCCTGTGAACGTCCATATAGAGTGGCATATCCACGTCTACATGAGACAGGAGCACGGTTAGTTATTGAGCGTCATTTTCCAGTACGACGCGATTATTTGAGTGACCGTACGTCCGTCTGGGATTCTCGGAGATCTTCGATCGGTATGGGCCGACTACGGGGATTACTACGGGAACCGGCAACAGGAGTCGCGCGGTACGTCTCACACGGCTATCCGATCGCTCCACCTGGCGAAGCTCTCGACGGCAATACGCACGTCTCGTCGATCGATCGACTCGGACCGAAATACCCACCGGAGAGCCGGACGAGTCGATGTCATCCGTCGCGGGAGTTTATGCCGCCGCGGCGACAGTCGGATCCATGACCGACGAGCGAGGAGACGGGCCGGACCGCGACCGGAGATCCGACGGGCGGGACTTCGAGACGCGGGAGGTTCACGCGAGCGCGCGGACCGACCAGTACGGCGCGCTCGCGACGCCGATATACGCCAACTCGACGTACGAGTACGACGCGATGGACGGCCCCCGCGGAGACCACCGCTACTCGCGGATCTCGGGGCCGACGCGGGGAGAACTCGAGGTGGCGTTCGCCGACCTCGAGAGTGCGAGCCACGCGAGCGCGTTCGCCAGCGGCATGGCCGCCATCGACGCGGTGTGCTCGCTCCTGACCGCCGGCGACCACGTCGTCGTCGGCGAGAGCGTCTACGCCGAGACCCACGAGCTTTTGACCCGCGTGTACGCCGACTACGGGATCGAGACGACGGTCGTCGACTCGACCGACCCCGACGCGATCGCCGACGCCATGCGCCCGGAGACCGCGATGGTGTACGCCGAGACGCCGACGAACCCGACGCTCCGAGTCGTCGACCTCGAGGCGACCGCCGCCGTCGTCGACGCTCACGAGGAGGATCCCCTGCTCGTCGTCGACAACACCTTCGCGTCGCCGTACCTCCAGCGCCCGATCGAGTACGGGGCCGACCTGGTGGTCGAGTCGCTCACGAAGTACGTCGGCGGCCACTCCGACCTCGTCGCCGGCGCGGTCGCCACCCGCGATTCCGACCTCGCCGAGGAGATCGCCTACTACCAGTACCTCCGCGGCGGCACGCCCGGCCCGTTCGCCTCCTTTCTCGCGCTCCGCGGGATCAAGACGCTCTCCGCGCGGATGGAGCGGCACTGCCGGAACGCGACGGCGATCGCGGCGCTCTGTGACGGCCACGAGGCCGTCGAGCGAGTGTACTATCCGGGCCTGGAGTCGCACCCGAACCACGCGGTCGCCCGCGAACAGATGGCCGACTTCGGCGGCATGGTGAGCGTCGAGTTCTCGGGCGGCCGGGAGGCGGCCGCGGCCTTCGCCGCCGACCTCGACGTGTTCGTCCTCGCGGAGAGCCTCGGCGGCGTCGAGAGCCTCGCGGAGCACCCGGCGACGATGACTCACCAGGACTTCTCGCGGGAGCAGCTGGAACGGGCCGGGATCCCGCCGGGGCTCGTCCGGCTGAGCGTCGGCACCGAGGCGCGCGACGACCTGCTTCGGGACGTAGAGGCGTCTCTCGACCGGCTTATGGAGTGAATCGCTACCGGGGCGCGGGTCCCGGCTACAACCCCTCGAGCGTGCCCCGATCGACCGCCTCCGCGTCCATCGGCTGGCCGCCGTACTCGGCGACGAACGCCTCGACGTCCGACTCCTCGCTGAAGGGGATCGGATCCGGTCCCATCGATCCGACCACGTCGCTGCCGGCGACCACCGTGAGTTCGGTCGTTCGCGCGAACGCCGACGACTCGACGTGCGAGGAGAACATGACGTCTCCGCCCTCCTCGAAGACTTCCTGGTCGACGGTCGAGTAGTCCGTGAGGAAGGTCGCGAGGGGGTCACGCCCGCCGTCCTCGGCGTCGAACCGGTAGGTGTACGTACAGACGCTGCTACAGAACTGTGCCGGCCTGCCGCCCTCGGGCTCGTCGTCCGCGAAGTGGACCTGCCCGACCGGACCGGGGTGGTCGCGGACGATCATCCCGCACTGGTCGCAGGCCCGTTCGCCGTCGAGTGACACCGGCGAGATCGACGCCCCGCCGTCCCCGCCCGAACCGCCGCCGAGACAGCCGGCCAGCGCCAGCGGGACCGCGCTCGCGACACCGCCCAACACCCGTCGCCGCGACCGCGGAGCCGACGCCGCCGAACCGGTACGTTCCTTCATCGGCCGAACCTTCGAATCCGGGCGCCTTAGCCCCTCGGAACGGATCCGCACGCTCGTTCGAGGAACGAACCAGATCGGCTATACGCCGGGGGATCGAACCCTCAACGTGGCGATCATCGACCCCTACGGCGAGCGGTTCGGACGGGCCTTCCTCGTGGTCGCGGTCCTCGCGGTCCTCGCCGGGGTCGCGACCGCCGGCGCGTACGCGGCTGACCCCTCGACGGCGACTCCCGATCCCGTCGCCTACGACGACGCCGTCGAGCTCGGGCTCTCCTCGGAGACCGACGAGCTGATGGCCGGATCGGCGCGGATCCCCCGCGTCCAGGTCTTCTACTCGCAGCTCCAGTACGTGGTCGGCTACAACGGGATCGAGTCGTTCGCGACGACGCTCGACGGCGACCGGACCGAGCGCCAGTTCGGCTACCCGCTCGTCGTCTACGTCGAGACGTTCGACGACGGGAACCCCGGCGTGACCGACGGGGGACTCTTCGAGGCCGAGCGGGCGACTGAGTGGGTCCCCGCAGACGACGCGGCCTACGTCGTCGGGAGCGCGGCCAGCAGTCCGGCGGGTGAGACCGTCGTCCCCTTCTCGGAGCGCGCGAACGCCGAGCGGTTCGCGGCCGAACACGGCGGGCGCGTCGTCGACTGGAGGGCCGTCCGGGACCGGTCGTTCGACGTCGACTCGGCGGCGACCGTTCGATCGATGGCTCCCGCCCGCTGGGTCGAGGCCGACGAGCGGATCGCGGACGCGACCGCGAAGGAGCGTTCCGGCGAGGACGGCGGCGGCGACCGCGTCGGCGACGTGATCGTCGTCGGCGAGGACGCGCCGACGATCGACGCGGCGGCTCGCGCCGCGCCGCCGAACGCGACCGTGGTCGTCCCGCCGGGCACCTACGAGGAGACGGTCACGGTGAACGAGTCGGTGACGATCGCGGGCGAGGACGCGCGGGTCCGCGGCGACGGGAACGGCTCGGTGATCGCGGTCCGTGCGCCGAACGTGACCCTCTCCGGGCTGTCGATAGACGGCGTGGGGAACCGGACGCGCGACCCCGAGGCCGCACGCGAGGCGGCCGAGGAGGACGGGACCTGGGACACGAACATCCAGCTCGGGTACGGCCACGGCGACGCAGGGATCCTCGCCGTCGACGCGCCCGGACTCCTCGTCGACGACGTCGCGGTCGAGACGAACGCGAGCGGCGTGCTCCTGCGGGAGGGTTCCGACGCGGTGATCCGCGACCTCCGCGTCGACGGCAGCGACGACTGGCGCGACGGGTTCATGGGCGTCACCGGGATGGAGTCGCGGGTGACCGTGACCGACAGCCGGTTCGAGGGCGGCCGCGACGGGGTCTACCTCCACCGCGCCGACGGCTCCGTGATCCGGAACTCGACGTTCGTCGGCAATCGGTACGGCACCCACCTCATGTACACCGGCGACGCCCTGATCGCGGACAACGCCTTCCGGAACGCCGAGTTCGGCGGGATCACGGTGATGACCCGGCCGTCCGGGAACGCGATCGTCGGCAACGACGTCCGCGACTCCGGCGCGGGGATCCAGGCGTCCGGCACGCGGTCGTACGTCGGCTACAACACGCTCGCGGACAACGGGCTCGGGTTCTCGACCAGCGCGCGCGGGTCGCTGTACGAGCGCAACGTCGCCGTCGACAACGAGGTGGGCGCGCACGCGACCACGGTGGTTCCCTCGAGCCGGGTCGTGGCGAACGACTTCGTCGGCAACGACCGTCACGCGGAGGCCGGCCCCGGCGCGCTGCGGGTCTGGGCCGCCGGCGACCGCGGGAACTACTGGGAGGGCGCGAACGTCGGGCTCCACGAGCCCGGCGAGCGGGCGTACCGGCCGACCGCCCCGGTCGACGCCGCGCTCCACCGCGAGCCCGCCGCGGCGGCGGTGCGGGAGTCGCCCGCGGCGGCCCTCCTCGACCGGCTCTACGGGACAGTCCCCGGCGCGCGGTCCGGGAGCATCGTCGACCCCTCGCCGGCTCCGGAGCCGTACGCTCCCGAGCGTGTCGCGGCTGCATCGGATCCGGACTCCGCGCCGATCCGTCCCGACTGGCGAGAGGAACTCGACCCCGCGACGACCGCAGCCACCAACGGAATGAACACACACGATCGGAACGCGACGAACGAGACCGTGAGCCAGGTAGCGACCGCGGGACCGCGACGCCCCGCCGACGCGGAGGGCCGCCGATGACTGACGACCCGATCGCGGAGCTGTCGGACGTCGCTCGGACCTACGGCGGCGTCGCAGTCCTCGAGGACGTCTCGCTTTCGGTCCCGCCCGGCGTGACCGCCGTGATCGGGCCGAACGGGTCGGGGAAGTCGACCCTGCTCGGCGTCCTCGCCGGCGCGGTCGAGCCGACCGACGGAGGCGCGCGGTACGTCGGGCCGGACGCCGACAGGCCGATCGGGTACCTCCCCCAGCGCGTCCCGTTCCGCGAGGAGTTCACGGCGCGCGAGACGCTCGCGTTCTACGCCCGGCTCGCGGGCGGCGATCCCGACGACGCGCTCGCTCGGGTTGGGCTCTCCGACGCGGCCGATCGACGGGTCGGTGCGCTCTCCGGCGGCATGCGCCGGTTGCTCGGGATCGCTCAGGCCACAGTCGGCGATCCGCCGCTCGTCGTGCTCGACGAGCCGACGAGCGGGCTCGATCCGGGGATGCGTGAGCGGGCGTTCGGGACCGCGGTCGACGCGTCCGGAACCGACACCGCCGTCGTCGTCAGTTCCCACGATCTCGACCTCGTGGACCGACACGCGGACCGGGTCGCGATCCTCGACCGCGGGCGTGTCGCCGCGGCGGGACTCCGAGAGAGGCTGTGCTCGGAACGCGGCGTCGGCGACGTGGCAGGACTCTATCGGGCGGTCGTCGCCGGCGACGCGCCCGACGCCCGTTCCGATGACACCGACGGCGACGAGCCGAGCGCGGTCCACGTGACGGGGGTGTCGGAGCGATGAGGGGGATCGGGAAGACGGGCGATCGGACTGCTCCCGTCGCCACGGTGTTCCGCCGCGAGCTGGCGACCGTTCTCCGGACGCCGGGATACGGCGTCCTCGCGCTCGGGCTGTTCGTCGTCCTCGGGGGGACCCTCGCCGTCGGCGGCGGGGGGCGTACCGGGTTCGTCCCCGCGGTCGTCGACCTGCTTTCCGTGACCGAGGTCGTGGTGCCGCTCGCGGCGTTCGTGGTCGGGTACCGCGCGCTGCTCGTCGACGCGGAGAGCGGCGAGCTCGCGGTGATCCGAACGTACCCAGTGAGCGTCGCCGGCTACGTCGCCGGCGTGGTTCTCGCGCGCACCCTCGCGTTCCTGGCGATCGTCGTCGTCCCGTACGCACTGATCGGCGGGGTAGTCTGGGCGACCGCCGCCCCCGACACGGGGATCTTCGCGACCCACTCCGGGGTCGACTCCCCGCTCCTGTACCTCCGATTTCTCGGTCTGCTCGTCCCGTTCGGCGCGGCGTACCTCTCGCTCGCGACCGCCGTCTCGGCGGTGGCCTCGAGCCGGCGCGGCGCGGTCGCGATCGCGGTCCTCGCGCTCGTCGCCGGCGTCCTCGGCGGTGACCTCGCGCTCCTTCGGTCGCTGGCGAGCGGGACGCCGCCGTCGGCGATCCCCGGACTGCTCGCTTCCGCCCCGAACGGGGCGTTCCGCGGACTCGTCTTCGAGGGAGTGATCGGCGTTTCGTTCGCGCCGGCGGGGGAGTTCGTCGACGTCGGTCGGGCGGTCGGGGCGCTTCTCGGCTGGACCGTCGGTGGCCTCGTCGTCTCGACCATGTCGCTCGCGTACGGCGACCGGATCGGCGTCCTCTTCGAGGGGGTCCGGGCGCGACTCCCGTCCCCGTGATCCGCGCCCGGCGTTACTCCGACGCGCTCGGGATCGACCCCGGCGCGTACGCGTACACCGCGTAGAGCACGGTCGCGGCGATCAGGAAGTCGAGACTGTGTGAGAGGAAGTGATGGATCGGCATCGGCACGTAGCCGAGAACGGTTCCCGCGCCGACGACGGAACGAGCCAACAGCGCCCCGACCGCGACGCTTATCAGGAAGTGCCGACCGGTTCGGCGACGGCGGTACGCGACGAGGCTCACGAGAAACAGGAGGCCGGTCCCGATCCCCGCCACGACGACGACGGCCAGTATCGGCAGTGACCCTTCGACGCCCCACGTGGCGGTCGAGAGCGGCGCGATCCCCGGAACCATGTGTCGGGAGTTACGCGTGCTCCGGTATGAAACCACCCCGGAGCCACCTGCGAGCGATCCGCGTCTCTCGGAGCCGACCGAGAGGATCCGTCCCGAACGGCTCCAGTTCGCGTTCCCAGGCGGACGGAACGTATCGGGAGCTTAAATACGACGACCGTCCGACGTGTACGTATGACAGCGAACGTCGACGAGGCGTCGATGAGTCGTCGCCGGCTCCTGCGGACGGGAGGAGCGAGCGCCGCGGCGGCGGCGGGGCTCGCCGCCGGAACGGGGTCCGCGGCCGCCCAGTACGACGGCTGGCTGGACGACGTGAGCAACTACGACGGCACCCACGACTACCGCGGGGAAAGCGAGGTCACCATCGAGGTCGGCGCGGGCGACACGGGCCTGCTTTTCGCCCCGGCCGCGATCCTGATCGACCCCGGAACGACCGTGGTCTGGGAGTGGACCGGCCAGGGCGGCGCGCACAACGTGGTCGCCGACGGCGGAACGTTCGACAGCGGCGAGCCGGTCGACTCGGAGGGGACGACCTTCGAGTACACCTTCGAGGACGCGAGCGAGGGGGACGTCTTCAACTACCTCTGTGTGCCCCACGAGGCGGTCGGGATGAAGGGCTCGGTCGCGATCGGGAGCGTCGACGACGACCTCGTGAGTGAGGGCGACGGTGGAGGCGGCGAGGGTGATGGAAGCGGCGGCGATGGAGGCGACGGTAACGAGTCGACGACCGGCGGGGGCGGCCGCGAGCTCTCCTCGAGCGACGTCGGCGCGCTCGCGCTCGGCCTCGGCGTCGCCGGCTCCCTCCTCGTGCCGCTGTTCTACGCGGCCCACCGAAAGGCGGAGAAGAACCGGTAGCGACGGAACCGCCCGCGGTCACGACCTCGTCGCCGTCGGACCGAACGCATGGTCCTGTCTCGATCGCGCCGTCAGAACGCGTGATACAACATGACGTAGACGCCGATCCCCATCGCGAAGGAGACGAGCCAGAGGACGGCGGCGATGGAGCCGACCTGCGCGTGGCGGGTGTGGTACAGTTCGGCGTACGGACGAGTGGCCCCGAGGAGCAGCGCGTAGAAGACGAAGGGGAGACAGACGATCGCGAACAGGATATGGATCGCGAGAAACGGGAGGTAGAGGTAGGTGTAGACGGTCTCCGGGCCGGGGAACGTCGCGGTCCCGACGAGTATCAGTCGGTAGAGGTAGCCGGCGAGGAACGCCGAGAAGAGCGCGAACGACGCCAGCATGAACGCCCGGTGTCTCCGGACGTTCTCACGGGAGATCGCCCGCCAGCCGAGGAGGATCGTGCCGATCGCGGTCGCGGAGATCGCGGCGTTCAGGTGCGGGATCGCGGCGAGGGCGGCGTCGCTCGCGCGGGGGAGGAGGCTGCTCGGGATGACCCCGCCGACGGCTCCGAAGACGAGCGCGAGCGAGACGACGGAGGCGGCGGCGGTCAGTGCCGGGACGTTCTCGCGGGCCCACTCTCGCATGGATCGCGGATCGGTCCGGAGCGGCAAACCGCTGCCGGTCGCGGCGCGGAGAACCGCCGTCGATTCGGCCCGCGTCCGCCGGTGTCATCGGTCGGCACGCCGGTATCGAATGGAAGGGCTTTTAATCTGGGACGGGGTACGACGAAACGCGACAGAACGCAGCGAGCGTGGGTAGCCAAGCCAGGCCAACGGCGCAGCGTTGAGGGCGCTGTCCTGTAGAGGTCCGCCGGTTCAAATCCGGTCCCACGCATCGCACGGCGGCACACCCGCCACACCGATGCACGGTGTTGTCTCTACGACAGCACCCACGCACAATTCCTACGGACGCTACGTGAGTAGTGCCGACGCCGTCAGTTTCTCCGGGTATGTATAAAGAAGCGAGCGGCGTCGCTGGCGATCGACTTTTGGTTGCTAGCGCGGAAGTCCGTCACCGGTCCTCGGGCGTTCATGTATCGTTTCTGACGTAGTGATCGGTGATCACCGCCAAAGCCCCAGTCGCGAGGACTCGCGCGCTTTGCTGTGCTCCTCGGTCGCTCGTTCCACTCGCTCCCTGCGGTTGCTTGCTACAGCGTGCTTCGCCCTCGCGACAGCGAGGCGCTCCGCTCCTCTGGCAGCCGGCGGCGGAGCCGCCGGCGACTGCCCCTTTGTGTCTCACCCCGCAACGCACAGCCCCGCACCTCATGCCTCCCCAACCTCGTCGCTGGCGCGGTTCCGCGCCAGCGACTCCCTCGCGGACGGTTCGTGCCGCTTCGCGGCACTCACCGGCGCGCCACCGCCACTGAATTATATGCCACGTCGCCGGCGGCAGTTCGTGACCCTCGCACCCGCGATCGATCGCCGTCACCCGCGAACTGCCACCCTTTTAGTCGCACGCCGTCGGAGTGGGGCGTAATGAGTACGGACGCGACCCCCGAGTACGATCACGAGGAGTTGGGCCTCGTCGCCGGGCTGGAGATCCATCAGCAGCTCGACACGGCGACGAAGCTGTTCTGTGACTCCCCGACCGTCGAGCGCGACCCCGACGAGGCCGACCGGGAGCTCACCCGGCGGCTCCACCCGACGAAGAGCGAACTCGGCGAACTCGACCAGGCCGCCGTAGAGGAGAGCCGGGTCGACCGCGAGTTCACCTACCTCGCGTACGACACGACCTGTCTGGTCGAGGAGGACGACGAGCCGCCCCGCCGCGTCGACGACGAGGCGCTGTCGGTGGCGCTCCAGATCGCCGACTTACTCGACGTGAGCGTCGTCGACCAGGCGCACGTGATGCGAAAGCTCGTGATCGACGGCTCGAACACCTCCGGCTTCCAGCGGTCGATCCTGCTCGGACAGGGCGGCGAGATCGAGACGAGCGAGGGGACCGTCTCCATCGATGACCTCATGCTCGAGGAGGAGTCCGCAAAGCGCGTCGAGGAGACGGACGACGGCGTCGTCTACTCGCTCGACCGCCTCGGCGTCCCGCTCGTCGAGATCGGGACCGGCCCGGACGTCCGGAGCCCCGAACAGGCGAAGGAGGCCGCCGAACGCATCGGCATGCTGCTCCGCTCGACGGGGGCGGTGAAACGCGGACTCGGCACCATCCGCCAGGACGTCAACGTCTCGATCGCCGAGGGGGCGCGCGTCGAGGTGAAGGGCGTCCAGGACCTCCAGGGGATCGAGGACATCGTCCGCGGCGAGGTGGGACGACAGGCGGAACTGCTCGCGATCCGCGACGAACTCCGCGATCGTGACGCCGTGGTCGGGGACGTCCGCGACGCCACCGAGGTCTTCTCCGACACCGACTCCGGCGTGATCCGGGGTGCGCTCGATTCGGGCGGAAAGGTGACCGCGGTCCCGCTGTACGGGTTCGACGGACTCGTGGGCCGGGAGATCCAGCCGGACCGCCGGCTCGGCACGGAACTGTCGGACCACGCGAAACGCCACGGCGCGGGCGGGATCTTCCACACCGACGAGCTGCCCGCCTACGGCGTGACGGAGGGGGAAGTCGAGGCCCTCCGCGAGGCGGTCGGCGCGGGCGAGGACGACGCCGTGGCGATCGTCGCCGCCGACCCGGAGACGGCCGACCTCGCGATCGAGGCCGCCGCGGACCGCGCGGCCGCCGCCATCGAGGGCGTCCCCGAGGAGACCCGCGGCGCGAACGACGACGGGACGACCCGATACCTCCGGCCGCTGCCGGGCGCGGCGCGGATGTACCCCGAGACCGACGTGCCGCCGGTCGAGCCCGACCCGTCGGACGTCGACCGGCCCGAACTGCTCGACGAGAAGACCGACCGCTACGTCGAGTCGTTCGGTCTGGACCGCGGGCTCGCCGAACAGGTGGCGTTCGGCCGGCGGTTCCCGCTGTTCGAGACCGCCGTCGAGCGCGGCGTCGACCCCACCTTCGCCGCTTCCACGCTGGAGTCGACGACGACGGAGATCAGACGCGACGGCGCACCCGTCGAGAACCTCACGGACGACCACTTCCTCGCGATCTTCGAGCTCGTCGAGTCGGACGACCTCGCGAAGGAGGGCGTTCCGGAGGTGCTCGCGACGCTCGCCGAGGATCCCGACCTGACGGCGGCGGAAGCCGTCGAGGCCGCGGGACTCTCGGGCGTGAGCGACGAGGCGGTCCGTGAGGCGGTCCGCGAGGTCGTCGATCGCAACGCCGACCAGGTCGAAGCCGAGGGGATGGGCGCGTTCTCCGGACTGATGGGCGAGGCGATGGGGGCGCTCCGCGGGAAGGCGGACGGCGAGGTCGTCTCCGACGCCCTCCGCGAGGAGATCGGCAAGCGGACGTAGGGATCCGCACGTCCGGCGTTCCTCTCTCGGCTCACCCGTCCAGATACGCGTCGACGAGCGCCGCCTCCGCCTTCCGGAGGTGTGTGCCCGCCGTCGAGGAGGAGCAGTCGAGCGCGTCGGCGACGTCGGCGACTGACCCGGTCCGCGGCACGTCGTAGTACCCCGTCCGTCGCGCCGCGCGGAGCGCCTCGGCCTGCCGGTCGGTCACTTCGACGCCGGCGAGCCGGCTCCCGCCGTCGTACGAGCCGATCCGGTCGACGTCGACGTCGATCGCGTCCGGGAGCGCCGAGAGCGCGCCGCGCAGTTGGTCGGGCGGGCCGACGACGCCGAGCGAGAGCCGACCCTCGGAACGGTACACGACGGGTGGAACGGAGAGGAACTCGGTCTCGAGGAACGCGCCGAGGAACGCGTCGAGGGGACCGTCGAGCGTCTCGTGTGCCCTGAGGTAGAACGTCCCGTCGGTGGAAGCGGGTCCGCTCGTCGGTCCGACCTCGAACCGCTCGATCGAGTCGACCGCCCGCAGCCGTTCGAGGTACGGCTCTCGCGGCGCGGTGATCCGGAACAGCGTCGCGAGCGTCCCGTCGTCGAGCCGTCGCCAGGTCAGAAGCTCCGAACGCCACCCTTCCCCGCCGTCGAGGAAGTCGTGCATCGGATGTCGGATCGACGGCGGGAACCGGAACTCGACGTGGACGTACCGCATGCGGGGGTCATCGGCCGCCGGCGACTTGAAGGTACGAGCCGATCCGCACGCGTCAACTCAATAAAAACACGCGGACGTGTCCGCCCCAAGCGTCAGCACGCGGGCGGATCGATCCTGACACATGAGCGATTCCGTTCGGCGACACGATGGCGGAAGCGATCGACCCGCGACCGGCGCGGCGAGTCGCGACGACGAGGGGAGTGAGACGCCCGTTCGCCCGCCGGAGCCGGACGGGCTCCCGGTCCTCGGAAACGTCCACTCCATCGCCGCCGACGGGCTCGACTTCTACGAGCGTCGGGCCGCCGAACGCGGCGGCGTCGCGCGATACGACGTGTTCGGTACGGAGAGCTACCTCCTCACCGATCCGGACGCGATCCGGCGGGTCCTCGTCGAGGACCACGCGACCTACGTCAAAGGGGAGATGCCCCGCGAGCAGCTCGGGAACCTCCTCGGCGACGGGCTCTTCCTCGCGGAGGGGGAGCGGTGGCACGAACAGCGGACCGCGATGCGGTCGGCGTTCTTCCGCGAGCGCGTCGACGAGTACGGCGACGCCATGGTCGAACACGCCCGGCGGACGGTCGACGGGTGGGACGACGGCGACGCGGTCGACCTCCACGAGACGGCCACGGGGTACGCGTTCTCGGTCCTCGCAGAGAGTCTCCTCGGCGACGATATCGAGCGCGAACGCGAAACGGTGCGCGCGGCCGCGGAGAGCATCACCGAGCGATTCGACATGCGGCGGCTGGCCTCCTTTCTGCCGGAATGGGTTCCGACGCCGACGAACCGACGGTATCGCCGGCGTCTCGACGCGCTACGGGGAGCGATCGCGGACCTCGTCGCCGAGCGACGCGCGGCGGGGCCGCCCGCCGATCCCGGATCGGCGGACGACCTGCTCGGAACGCTCGTGGCCGCCGCGGAGCTGGGCGCGCTCAACGACGACGAGCTCGTCGACAACGCGGTGACGTTCCTGTTCGCCGGCCACGAGACGAGCGCGCTCGGACTGACCTACACGCTCCACGCGCTCGCGACGCACCCCGACATCCAGGAACGGGTCCGCCGGGAGGTCGCGGCGTTCGACGACGACCCTTCCCCGGCCGAGGTCCGAGGCTGCCCGGCGCTGACCGCCGCGGTCGACGAGGCGCTCAGGCTATACCCGCCGGTTCACACGTTCTTCCGGGAGCCGACCGAACCGGTGACGCTCGGTGGGTATCGGATCCCCGCCGGCGTGGTGGTGTCGCTCTCGCCGTGGGTGGTCCACCGCGACGACCGGTGGTGGGACGACCCGGAGACGTACCGGCCGGAGCGGTGGCTTCACGAGTCGCCGTCGGGGAGCGCCCCGTCGGGAGACGGGTCCGCGTCGGGAGAGGTCGCGGTCGGCGACGACGCGCCCGGCCCGGCCGTCGGCGAGCGGCCGGAGTACGCGTACTTCCCCTTCGGCGGCGGGCCGCGCCACTGTATCGGCATGCGGTTCGCCCGCCAGGAGCTACGGCTCGCGACGGCGACGCTCCTCCGGCGGGTCCGACTGGAGGCGGTGGACGAGGAGATCGAACTCCGCGCCAGCGCGAACACGCGCCCGGCGGGACCGGTCCGCGTCCGGATCCACGAACTCGCGGAGTGACGGAAATAAGCGAGCTAGATATACGCCAGCGGGACCATCACCGCCGCGCCGAGGAGGACCCCGCCGACCAGTTCGCGCTTGCCGCCGTGGGGGAGCCCCTCGCCGGCCTCGAGCGCTTCCGGCACGAACTCCGTGAGGACGAGGTATATCATCGCGCCGGCCGCAAAGCCGAACCCGTACGGGAGGAACTCCCTGGCGACCCGGACGAACGCGAACGCGATCACCGCGCCGATCGGCTGCGGGAGACTCGAGAACACCGCCCACCACACCATCCTCCACTCGGGGACGTCCATCGCGCGCAGCGGGATCGAGATGGCGGTCCCCTCGGGGACGTTGTGGATCGAGATCGCGACGGTCATGAACACCGCGAGCGCGGGCACGGTGAATCCCAGGACGGAGACGCCTCCATCCAGTCCGAGGTCGGCGAACGAGACGCCCACGGCGACGCCCTCGGGGAAGCTGTGGACCGTGAGGACGCCGAGGATCAATACGAGCTTGCGGAAGTCCGCCTCCTCGTACTCGTGCGGGTCGACCTCCGCGTCCGCGAGGACGCGGTGTGCCACGACCACGAGGACGACGCCGACCGCCATCCCGACCGCGACCTCCGTGATCGTCCCCTCGGCCAATCCCTCGTCGATCAGCCCGAACAGCGACGCGGTCACCATGATTCCGGAGGAGAGTCCCCAGAGAATCACGTTTCCGCGGTCGCTGATGGACTCGAAGAAGAAGAACGGGAGCGCGCCGAGCCCGGTCGCGAGCGCCGTGACGAGTCCCGCGAGGAAGACGAATGTGAGGTTCTCGAGAAGGGCCATCCGTGTCGATACTTCTCTCCGCACCGACAAACCCGTGACGGATGAGGCGGTCCGATCCGGATCGAACCGACCGACTCGGTCGGTGGCCGCCACGAGTCACGTCCGTATCGACCGGGCTCCGTCTCGAGGCGTTCGAAGGGGTTGGGACCCGTCTCGACGTCACAGACGACGACCCGCACCGCCGGCGACGACCTCACTCGACGACGATCGCGCCGCGGTGGCCGAGGGCACGATGGGGCCGACAGGCGTACCGGAACACGCCGGTCTCGTTGAACGTGTGCTCGAAGTGGATCCCTGGTTCGACGGCTATCCCCTCGCTTCCGACGTCCACGTCCTCGAAGACGACGTCGTGGCCGCCGCCCTCGCCGGTCCACGCCCAGCGGACGGTCGTGCCGGCCGAGATCTTCACCGCGTGCGGCTCGAAGGCGAGGTGGCCGCCGTTGCCGTCGGCCCCGGTGACGACCTCGACGAGGTCCTCGTCAGTCCGGTCGGCGATCGTCCCGTCGTACCCGTTCGTATCGACCAGCCACTCGTCGACCGCCGGGTACTCGCTGGAAGGGGCGGGTTCGGCGACGACGACGCCCTTCATCCCCGCGTCGGCCTGCGGCTCGCTCACGTAGCGGTAGGTACCGGCCTCCTCGACGGCGTGTTCGAACGTCGTCCCCGCCTCGGACTCGGCGGGGCCGCTGTCGAATTCACCGTCGACGGCGACGACGTTGTGTTCGTCGTCGTCGGTCCACTCCCACGTCACCGTCGTTCCCGGTTCCACCTTGATCGCGGGCGGTGAGAACGACTTCGAGTCGGAGACGTCGAGGTACACCGTCGGCGGGTCGTCGAACCGGAAGTCGCGGACCTGCGGCGTCCGCGGATCGTTAGCGGTCGCGAGCCAATCGTCGAGCGACTCGTCGGCATCGAGCGCTTCGTCGTGGTCGCTCGCCTCCGATCCTGCGCGTACGTTTCGAACGGCGTCGACCCCGAAGAGGGCTCCGAGGCCCACTGCCGTGCTCGCTCCGAGGAACGTGCGTCGATCACTGGAGGGCATGTGCGAGTCAATATTTGCCGGAATAGGTACAAAACGCCACGACGATTCCAAGAAATCTGGAATCGCAGTCGCCAGGGCACTCAGACTCGTTCAAGCGCCGGCATCAACCGCGACTGGAACGTCATGCGATCGGCGACCGCGATCGCCGATCAGTCCGGCGCCCGCTCCGCCAACACCGGAATGTCGGCCACGCGCTCCTCGTCGATCGCGTCCCAGTCGACGCCCGGGGGGCGCTCGGCGTCGGACCCCGTTCGGACCGTGCGTTCGGGGGTCACGACGAGGTCGAGCGGCACGTCGTGGCGGTCGGGGTCGGGAAGGCGGCCGGCGGGAGCGTCGGCGTCGGGGGCGATGCCGTCGACCGGCGACGGCGGCTCGTCGACGACCTGTAGCTCGTGGACCGTCGTCGCCACCGTCGTCTCGTCGTCGACGGCGTCGAGTTCGCGGAGGACGGCCCATTCCAGGTCGCTGTACCCCTCGCCCTTGCCGATCCGAGCCCCGTCCGTCCGCACCGCGACGGAGCCGGAGACGATCAGGTCGATCCCGGCGACGTCCTCGGGGGCGGTCGGGACGCCGTGCTCGGAGATGCCCGAAACGGTCGTGGCCGCGTCGACGTCGTCGATCTCGGCGGGGTCGAGCCGGAGGAACGGGTCCGGGTCCCGGAGCCGCGGCTGGGCCACGTAGACGGTCTTGCCGGCGCGGAGGGCGGCCCGCCGGACCGGGAGTTGCGGGGCGTCGGGGTTGGCCTTCACCGTCTCCGCCGACCTCCACTCCGACGTCTCGGTCAGTCGATCACGGGCTTCGTTCGCGCCCGCGAAGTTGGGGATCCGGTCGTGCGGCGGGAACGGAAACCGGGCGATTCCACGCTCCTCCAGAGCGTCCCAGAGCGCCTGCCGGACCGCCTGTTTGTCCATACCGAGCGTGGGACCGGCGGGCGATTAAGCGATTCGGCGGAGAGCGAATCGAGATCGGCTCGGCACCGCCTCGTCCGCTCCCACGCTGATCCCATCCGTCCGGACGATCCCACTCGGCCCGGGGGATCCCATCCGTCCGGGCGATTCGCCGCGGATTGTCGACGCAAATTTATATACTTCCTGTGAGATCCGTCGGGTATGCTCGAAGACGGACTCTCGTACCCGGTGCGCGGCGACTGGATAGGACGCATCCTCATCGGCGGGGTGTTGGGGTTCCTCTCGGTGCTCCTCCTCCCGGCGTTCGTCATCCTCGGCTACCTGGTCCGGGTGCTCGAAACCACGGTGGAGGGGGCCGAGGACCCACCGGAGTTCGAAGACTGGGGCGACCTCCTCGTGAAGGGGATCATCGGGACCGTGATAACGGTCGCGTACACGTTCGTTCCGGTACTCGCGTACGGGATCCTGGTCTTCCTGGTCATCGGCACGGGCGGGGCGATCGGCGGCGACGCGGGCGCGATAGTGGGCGTGTTCGGCGTCCTGCTCGCGCTCGCGTTCCTCCCGGTGTTGCTGTTGGTCTACTACGCGGTGCCCGCGGCGCTGACCGCCTACGCGGCCCGCGGCGAGATCGGCGCGGCCTTCGACGTCGACCTCCTGAAGCCCACCCTGTTGAGCACCGACTACCTCGTCGCGATCCTCATGCCGCTCGTCGTGACGTTCGTCCTCTGGATCGCGACCGGGATCCTCGCAGTCACGGTCGTCGGCCTGCTCCTCGTTCCCTTCCTCCAGTTCTACGGGCAGGTTGCGGTGTTCCGGATGTTCGGGTCCGCGTTCTCGAGTCAGAGCGACGAGATCGACGCCGGCTCCGCGGGATCCGACGACGCACCCGGACCCGCGGACCCGGCCGAGCCCGCGGCGAACTGAGCACGACTCGCGGCCAGAGGGGTCGCCTCCGCGACGCGTCCTTTAACCCGTTCGGCGGTCGAGTGCGGGTATGTTCGAAGACCGGCCGGACCGCGACGCGGAGGTCGTCCTCGTCGGACGGTCGAACGTCGGGAAGTCCACCATCATGCGCGAACTGACGGGCCACGACGTCTCCGTCGGGGGGAAACCCGGCGTGACTCGCCAGCCGAACCACTTCGACTGGGCGAGCGAGTCGTTCATGTTCACGGACCTGCCCGGCTTCGGATTCATGTCCGGCGTCGAGGAGGACCGCCGCGAGCAGATCAAGACGGACGTGATACGGTACGTCGAGGAGAACGCGGAGCGGATCCTCGCGGGCGTGGTCGTTCTCGACGGCAAGAGTGCGGTCGACATCATCGACCGCCACCGCGAGCGCGGGAACGTCCCGCACGACGTGGAGATGTTCGCGTTCCTCGAGGACGTCGGCGTCGACCCGATCGTTGCCGTGAACAAGACCGACAAGATCGACGACCTCGACGAGCGGCTCGACGAGATCTGCGACCGGCTCGGGCTGTACCCACCGTGGCAGCAGTGGTCCGACACGGTCGCGCCGATCTGCGCGAAGCGCGGCGATATCGACGCGCTCGAGGAGTGCCTGCGCGACCGCTTTCACGACCACAACCGCGACGACCTGCTGAAGTTCGTCTCCTAGATCGAAAACGGGCCGGCATCAACACCTCAGCCGATCGGCAATACGAAGCGGGAATGACGATCGCGGAGGACACCTCCAAAGCCCCAGCCGGCTCCGGTTGAGGGCCTCGCTGCGCTCCTTGGTCGGTCACTCACTTCGTTCGCTCCCTCCCTGCGGTGCTTACGTCGGCCGTCTTCCCGGAGACGGCTGCCCCTTTGAGTCCCACCCGACCGCAACCGCAGCCTCACCCCTCCCCAGCCTCGTCGGCCGCCCTCCGCGTCGCTCCGAGCGGCCGACTCCCTCGCGGGCTCCTCGCGAGCCGACGGCTCGCTCGAAGGCGCGCCGACCGCACTGCGGTCTAGAACTCGAAGCCGACGGCGTCGACGTCGGGTCTCAGCGGGCTCCTCGGGTACGGCGGCGACGCGTCGGGGTCGTTGAACGCGCCGGGCGCGACGTCGTTGGGGCCGTCCGGGTAGAACAGCGCCGCGAGCGTCTGGATCGCGGTCCGCCCGCTCGCCAGTTCGAACTGGCCGCCGCCGTACAGCTCGATCCCCTCCTCGCGACAGTAGGCGATCGTCTCGAACAGCGACTCGAGCGTCCCGAACCGGGAGGGCTTGACGTTACACCACCCCGGCTCGACGGGCAGCGACTCGAGCGCGTCGACCCCGTCGATCGGGTAGTCGAAGGAGAGCCGGTCGGCTTGCGGTTCGAGGAGGGGCCGGGTCTCGGTCGTGAACGCCGCGTCCTCGATCACGGCGGCGGGGAACGCGGCGAGGACGTCGCGGTACAGTTCGGGGTCGGCGGGCACGTCCACGTCGGTCCCCTCGTACCAGCCCTTGAGGTCGGCGATGCGGACCGCGCCGGTCTCGCGCAGCCGCTCGAAGACCGAGTCGGGCCAGTCGGGGGTCGGGTCGAGTTTGAACTCCAGGTCGTCGTCGAGCGCGAGCAGTTCCTCGACGCGATCGGCGGAGGGCGGATCGCCGAGCCGCGTCGAGACGACGAACTCGACAGGTTCGGGCTCGATCCCGAGGAACTCCCCGAGGCTCTCGTCGGCCTGTCGAAGGCCCAGATCCAGCGCCGCGCTCTCGACCGCCCACCGTCGATAGTGTCGGGAGGTCTCCCGTTCGGGCGGTTTCGCCGCGAACAGGTCGACCTCGTCGAGCGCGGCCGAGAGCTCGTCGATCGTCCACTCGCCCTCGAGGTCGATCGGGTCGGTCCCGGCCAACGCGTCGTGGTCGGGCGTGTCGTAGGTGACGTCCTCGCCGCGGCCGACGAGACCGTCGCCGGCGAGCCGGAACTCGGTCGTCGTCCGCTCGAACCCGCTCGTCGTGTCCGCGGTGTACCGTCGTCTCCCGACCGACTCGATCGTGACGGAGAGGTCCGCGATCCGCTCGTACGCGCTCATGGGTCGTTCGACGCCGGCCGGGGACTTAAACGGGTGTCGTGGGGTGGGGTCCGCGCGACCCTCGACCGCTCACTCCCGAGCCCGAAGCGTCTCGACGCGGGTCGCGAGCGCGAGAAACAGCGGCACGACGGTGAGTACGACCGCGCCCGCGGCGGCGACCTGGAGGACGGTCGTCGTGAACCAGGGTTGAGGGTCCGGATACGGCAGCGACGTGTGGGTGACCCCGCCGATCACCGGGACGAAGTAGTCCATCAGCAGGTCGACGGTGTACCACGCGGTCGCGACGGCGACCGCCCGAACCGGGAAGTCGGTCATCCGGTGGAGCACGAACGCCTGAAGCACCATCCCGAGGTGGCTCACGAACAGGAACGCGTACAGCGGCGGCCCCGCGTTCGCGAGGAACTCCGGGTAGAAGACGACGAGCACGTACGGCGTCCACAGCCCGAGTTTGATGTTTCCGAAGAAGGCGAGCGCCGCGAGGGTGTCGCTGGAGCGGCCGACCGCCCACGAGGCGAGCGCCAGCGCGATGAGCAGCGTCGCCCCCGGACTGTCCGGGACGAACGCCCACATCTCGACGGGCACCCGCGCGAACTGGAAGCGGTAGTACCAGAAGCCGAAGGCGGTCCCGAGGAGGTTGATCGCGACGACGACCCAGACGAACCGGTAGGCGACGTCCTCCAGCGCCGCCGGCAGCGGCGCGACCCACCGGGGGAGCCGGCCGTCCTCCGCGGGTCCGCGCTCGGGCGGGTCGCGGCCGAGCGCGCCGACGATGTCCATGACCGTGGCTCGGCCCGCCGGTTCAAAGCCGTGGCGGTCGCGGACGGGAGCGACGGGAAACCCGTTGAGTGACGAGGGGTCGCGCCGGCTGGTGACCCCGACCGCGACGAAAAGGGCTATGGGGGCCGGGACGGAACCCAGGGGCATGCGCCCGCGAACGCTGCTCGCGTTGCTCCTCGTCGTCCCCCTCGCCGACGCCCTGTTCCTCGTCTTCGTCGCGACGCGACTCGGGTGGGTGATGACGGTCGGACTCGTCGTGTTGACGGCGATCCTCGGGATGCTGCTCCTCCGTGCGGAGGGACGCGCGACGCTCGCGCGGGTCCAACGGAAACTGGCCCGCGGGGAGCCGCCGACGGATGAGCTGCTCGACGGCGGGCTCCTCATCGCCGCGGGCGCGTTCCTGCTCACGCCGGGACTCGTCACCGACGCGCTAGGGTTCCTCCTCGCGCTGCCGATCACGCGGGTCCCGATCCGGATGGCGGTCAAGCGGTACGTCGTCGTGCCCTACATCGACAGCGAGACCGGCGGCTTCGCCACCGGTAACGTGTACATCGGCGGCTTCCCCGGCGGGGAGGGGTTCGGAGGCCAGGGCGACTTCTCCGGCGACCCAGAGGACTTTCCCGGCGGATTTCCCGGTCCGCCCGAAGACGACGGAAACGACGGCGACCCCGCGGGCGGCGTCGGTGGTGTCGGTGGCTCCGGTGGCTCCGGATCGGAGGGACGCGGATCCGACGACGATCGAGACGACGTCGTCGACGTGGAGTACACGGTCGAGGACGACGATCCGGAGCGCGAGGAGCACTCCGGGTGAGCCCCGACTCCGTTCAGTCTCGCGATCCCGTCACAAACCGCGTGACGGCGGCGCGCTACTGAAAGGAAACCCTTAAAATCCTACCCACAAATTCATCTAATGCGCTCACCTGGGCCAATAGCTCAGTCAGGTTGAGCGCTCGGCTGATAACCGGGAGGTCCACGGTTCAAATCCGTGTTGGCCCACCTACAACGTCCACGGTCTTTGGCCGTGGCGTGTTAGGGGCCGGGAACTCCCCAGCCACCTAATTCCGTCCTAACTCTCAATAGTTAGAACCCTCTGTAGCAGTAGAGTTCAACCGTAGCTTCCACGCACCTTCCCTACTTCGTGGACTATCGATTAGCTCCCCACCCTTATCGCTGATTTCAAGCGAAAAGAAACATCATTTCAAAGAATCACTCACAAACTTCCCTTGAGTAGATGGTTCAGGTTTTCCAGTTCTTCTTCAGCGGAGGCATTACCATGCCCTTCCTCTGCTTGTTGGTCATTCAATTCCGGTAATTCATTCGCGAGATCCTCCAGCTCTTTCGGCGTTGAATTAGATCTATCGCAGTGAGCAGAATGTCCGTTCTTTGCTGCCTTTGAGTCGAACGACGCACCACATTTCCCACAGATATGGGTAGGTTTGTCCTCATCGCCTGTTTTCTGAGATTTACTCTTCCCTCTCGAATCAAGGAAATTAGATAACGAGTTGCCAACTTTGGCCAGTTTATTTTTTAGTTCATCACGCTCACCACGTAGCTTTTCATTCTCGGCGCGAAGTTCACGGACAAGATCTCGTAATTCGGCTGTATCCAGGGTCGTTAGATCCTCCTCCCAAACTTCAGGTAGTTCATACTCCGGAGGAAGCCAGATTGGGTCATCTGTTTCCTTCCATTTAATTCCAAGTTCCTCAAGGGTTTTTCGAGGTACTTTCCGGACATTTCCACGAGGTTCTTCAAAATAGTCCTTGTATTTAGGAAGGGTTCCGGGAAGGTCAGCGCACTTCTCCTTATGTTTCTCTTTCTTTTCGTAGAAATGGTTGTAGTGACGAGCAAGCGGAGACCTATCTGTATCATCCGCTGTTGCTGATGACTGTTCTAATACGGGACCTACGAATCGAACTCCATCGACGTATAACCAATATGCTTCATACAGGTCAATTCGGCCGCCGAAGATGGAATCTTCTGTTGACGAATTGCTACCAGAGGGCAAGTCAATGTCCATGTTACTCCTATACGAATAGATGACAGGTAAAGATAAATAAAAATGAGGATGTCATCATATAACGTGATTTGGAATTTCTGGGTTCAGCAACTATATTTTATTATCTATTTGAATTAAACCTGATTATAAATCATCTATATAATCGCGTCGTTGCTCTGCTTTCTTTTGCTCACCCCGCCGGTCGTAGTGCTTCTCAAGGACATCCAGACTCACATTCATCCGGTCACTAACGACTTTCTCTGGCACGTCTTCAGACAAGTGGTGCGTGATTGACCCACGACGTATCGCGTGTGGACTCACACTCGATGGGCAGGTACTCGCCTTGTTATTTTCCATCGCCTCACAGGAGTCTATCTCGCGGTCGTGTGGACATTCACCTGTGTACTGGCAGGGACGGGTGATCCGATAGATGCTATCTCGAAGCGAAGACTTGGCCGGGCGTCCCTGTTGGGATGTGAACAACGATTTCCGGTCGTAATCGTCGTCGGCCTTATCGCGGTTGTACTTGAGGTAGCCATCCAGCGCGTCACAAAATTCGGGACTCAAAGCGACGTACCGCTCGCCGGCGTCCTCGATCTCGTCGGGGTCGACGCCGATCTCCTCGAGGAACCCCTTCGTCGGTCACGGGCTCGTCGCCACCTATGTTCTGTGATACAACGGTGGTACACAAAACGGATCGACCGACCGAATACCATCCGAAACCGCCCAGAACCTCACGGAACAAGCTAAACCGGCACCGATCACCAGCGGTCGAGGCGGCTTCGAAGCACCCGTCGGGACGTAGCACACCAACGACGGAATTCCACACCGATCCCGTCGCGGAAGGGTTTCACGCCGAACCGGCCCCTCAACAGGAGCAGTAGTACTCGCGGTCGACGAACTCCGTCTCGAACAGCTTCGCGGCCGGGGCCGGGTCGGACGGGCGGTAGACCCCGGTGGTCAGGTCGCCCTCGCGCTCGAAGGAGCCGGCGACGAGCCGCCGCCAGTCGTCGCCCGAAAGCAGGTCCCAGAAGGCGTCGTCGCCGGCGAGAAGCGAGAGATAGTCGCGCAGGTACACCCAGCGGGTCGTCTCGGCCGGGTCCACGCCCTCGGACTCGTACTCCGCGTCGGTGACGGCGGCGTACGCCGCCATCGGGAGGTTCGCGCCGGCGGCGACCGGCAGCGAGATCCACTTCCACGGCCGGGTGTTGACGTCGAGCAACAGGAACTCCTCGCGCTCGTCGTCGTAGACGAACTCCGCCTCGCTGATCCCGTGGTAGCCGGCGTTCTCGAGCACGGCGAGCGCGCGCTCCTCGATCGCGGGCTCGTCCGCCGTCTCGACGAGACAGGAGGTCCCGAACTGGAGCGGGTAGCGAACCGCGGCGTTGCCGACGACCGCGAGGGCATCGTCGACGCCCGAGGGCGGGACGTACGACGCCAGCGAGTGATCCCTCCCGGTCGCGACGTCGACGCGCTTCTGGGCCATCACCTCGACGCCCTCGGCGGCCGCGCTCGCGACGACCTCCTCGAACTCCCCGCGGTCCGCGACGATCAGCACGTTCGTGCCGAACGCTTCCTCGAACTCGCGTTTTCGGGCGGGCTTCACCACGAGCGGGAAGCCGAGCGAGTCGGCCGCCTCCTCGAGCGCGTCTTCGTCGATCTCCCCGGTATCGCCGGCCTCTCCGTCCGTCTCGCCCGCCCCGCCCCCGAGGCGGTGCGTCTCCGGGTAGGGAATCCCGAGGTCCTCGCAGGTGGCGTACAGCCGCGACTTGTTCAACACGTCGTCGATCGTGTCGATCCCCGAGTAGGGGAGCCGGACGCCGTCGGGGTCGGCCTCGGCGTACGCGAGCGCCCACTCGTCCATACAGCCGAACGCGACCGCCTCGGTCCCGGCGGCGTCGACGATCGCCTCCACGTCCTCGCGGAAGCCGTCGAGGTCCTCGAGCGGGTAGGTGACCGCGCCGGCGAAGTCGACGGCGTCGGACGGGGGCGCGAGCCCGTCGTGGACCACCGGTTCCGTCCCGTCGCCGGCCGCGCGGTCGAGCGCGATCACGGGCACGCCGTGGGCATCGAGCGCGCGGGCGACGCCGAGGCCGGTGACGTGGGCGTTGCTGACGAGCGCGGGCGGCCGGTCGAACGACGCGTCCGCGAGCGCGTCGATCAACCCCTCCGTCGAGCGGAATCGGTCTGCCATACGGCCCCTCACGCGGCCGGATACAAAGGCACACCAGTACCGGTTCGACGTGCCCCCATCGGTGACGCCCGGCAGCCGTCGCCCAGGTGGTGCCCTCGACGACGACCGGTCCGCCGCCGACGCGGTCCTTTTGAGGACGCGGGCCCTTCCCGAGGTATGAGCGAGAGCGAACGCGAGGACGACACTGACGAGATTCCGGGGCGCGTCCGGCGGGCCTTCCGCGACCACGGCTCGTTCGAACCCGCCGACGAGGGCGTCTGGACCGCGACGACGACGGCCTTCGACGCCGAGGTCGAGGCCGAACCCGCCTCCGAGGACGGTCGGATCCGCTTTTCGGTCAGCGTCCGCGTTCCGAGGCTGTCGGCGGTGGCCGTCGACGACGTGGCCGACGTGGTCGAGACGGGCTGGTGCGAGACGTTCGAGCGGCGCGTCGTCGACGTCGGCGGCGTCACCCGCGGGAACCACGAGTTCGACCCGCGGGTCGAACTCGACGGCGACGAGATCGTCGTGGAGTTCGCGCTCACCGACGTCAACGAGCGACGCGGCGTTGACGACGCGGGCGCGCTGGTCGATTTCGTCGAAGGGACCTACGTCCAGGGCGTGATCCCCGGCTACGAGTACACCGATCCCGTCGAGGGGCTGATCTCCTCGGCCAGACGGCAGGGTGACGGAGGGATGTTCTGAGAGGTGACCCGGACGTGCGCCGGACGCGCAGCGATAGGCGCAAAAGCGCGGGGCCCGTAGCGTGGATATGATCGCGCTCTTCGGGTTCGCGAGCCTCGTCGGACTCGTCGTCCTCCACACGCTGGTCGCCGGCGTGACGACACGCTTTTTCAGGCTCCGGCTGGCCA
The DNA here is from genome assembly GCF_900182635.1 of Halorubrum cibi. Lineage (GTDB taxonomy): Archaea > Halobacteriota > Halobacteria > Halobacteriales > Haloferacaceae > Halorubrum > Halorubrum cibi. Next base: position 98,522 of record NZ_FXTD01000003.1, read on the forward strand.
CGTCGTGGGGGTGGGTGGTGTACACGGTCGTCCTGACGCCGATGCTGCTTTTCGTCTCGACGCTGTTTTTCACCGGCATCGGGGTCGGCGCGGGCGTCGACCTCGTGAGCCCGACGATCGTCGTCTCGGCGCTCGTCGGGCTCCCGATCGTTCTCGGCGTCGCGATCGACTACCTCTACGTGCCGCCGCCGGAGGAGTACGAGCTTCCGGACACGCGGTGAGAAGGGAGAGAAGGGAAAGAAGAGAGAGAGGAGATACAGAGCGGTCGGCGGCGAGGCGAGCCCCTTACTCCGCGTCCGCGAGGAGGCCGGCGACGACGTCCTCGACGCGGGCGATCACGTCCTCGAGGGGTCGCGTGGCGTCGACGCGGACGAATCGCTCCGGTTCGTCGTCGATCAGCCGCTCGTAGTTCTCCCTGACTGCGGCGAGGTAGCCGTCGCGCTCGAACTTGTCGGTGCGACCGGCGCGCTCGGCGGCGGCGGCCGCGTCGAGATCGAGGTAGATCGTCGCGTCGGGCGGGCGCGAGAAGGCGGTGTGGATCTCCCGGACGTACTCCATCGGACTATCGACGTCGAGGTCGCTCTCGGCGAGCGTCGCCCCCTGGTAGGCGAACCGGGAGTCGGAGTACCGGTCCGAGACGACGAGGTTGCCCTCGGCGAGCGCGGGCCGAACCGTCCCCGAGAGGTGGTCGGCGTGGTCGGCGGTGTACAAGAAGAGCTCCGCGAGCGGGTCGGCCTCCTCGTCCCCCATGGATCGGTACACCGCGTCGCCGTACCAGCTGTCGGTCGGCTCGCGAGTGAAGACCGCCTCCGGGTGGACGTCCTGGAGCGCCTCCCACACGGTCGTCTTCCCGCTCCCGTCCAGCCCCTCCAGCGTGATCAGCATGGTCGCGCTCCGACCCGCCGGGAGAATAAAGCGTCGGGATTCGATCGGTGGGGTTCGAGACTCGATCTGTGGGATTCGAAATCCGATCGGCGGAGTCAGATTCGGGATGGAACCGTCCCGCACTCACGCCGATCGGCCGCCGGGAACACACCTTTTATTTCCCCGTCCTCGGTAGGGACACGCACGCGAATCGCGGACACGACGCGGCCGAGCCGACGTTTGAACCGAGCCCAGACGCTCGATTCGAGCGCCGTCGGGTCGACGTGTGCCGCGATCGATCCCACAATGAGCTTCGAAGTTCCCGACGAGTTACGATACCTGGAATCGCACGAGTGGACCACCGTCGACGACGAAACCGTCCGCGTCGGAATCTCCGACTTCGCACAGGACGAGCTCGGTGACGTGGTCTTCGTCGAGCTTCCCGACGCCGGCGACGAGGTCGTCGCCGGCGAGGCGTTCGGCGTGGTGGAGTCGATCAAGGCGGTCTCGGACGTGTATTCGCCGGTCTCCGGCGAGGTTCTCGCAGTCAACGAGGAGCTCTTCGACCGACCCGAACTGGTCAACGAGGACCCCTACGGCGACGGCTGGCTGATCGAGGTCGCCCCGAGTGACGGCGTCGGACACGACGAGCTGCTCGATGCCGACGAGTACGACGCGCAGATCGCCTGAAGACCGCTCCGAAACACCGAACCGACACCACATGACGAGCCACCAAACCCAACCGGAGTCACTCGGACAGAACGAACGACCCCGACCGCACGTCACGGTCGACACCGACCCGGAGAACCAATGAGCGGGAGTCCGTACGCACCCCACACCGACGCCGAGACCGCGGCGATGCTCGAGACGATCGGCGTCGCCGACGAGGAGTCGCTCTTCGACATCCCCGGGGACGTCGCCTTCGACGGTGAGTTCGGGATCGACGCCCGGACCGAACGCGGCATCCGCGACGAGTGCGCCCGGATCTTCGCGCGTAACGACGACGCGACCGAGTTCCTCGGCCGCGGCCACTACGGCCACTACGTGCCGAGCGTCGTCGACCACCTCGCCGACCGAGCGGAGTTCCTCACGAGCTACACCCAGTACCAGCCGGAGATCTCACAGGGGTTCCTCCAGGCGCTCTTCGAGTACCAGTCGATGCTCGTGGAGCTGACGGGCCTCCCGATCGCGAACTGCTCGATGTACGACGCCGCGACTGCGCTCGCGGAGGCCGCGACGCTCGCCGATCGAACGCGCTCGACGTCCGGCGACGTCGTCCTCGTCCCCGAACACCTGCGGGAGGGGAAGCGGGCGGTCCTCGAGAACTACTGTGCCGGCGCGGACCTGACCGTCGAGTCGTACCCGATGGACGACGGGATCGCCGACGTCGACGCCCTCGCCGACCGCGTCGGCGACGACGTCGTCATGGTGTACGCGGAGAACCCCACGCTGCGCGGCTGTATCGAGGAGAACCTCGCCGCGATCGGCGAGCTCGCCGAGGACGACGACGCGCTGTTCACGCTGGGGTCTGACGTCGTCGCGCTGTCGGTGCTCGAGGAGCCCGCGAGCGTCGGGGCCGACGTCGTCGTCGGTGAGGCCGGCGCGCTCGGGCTCCCGACGTCCTACGGCATGGGACTGGGGATCTTCGCCTGCCGCGAGGAGCATCTCCGGCAGGTACCCGGCCGGCTCGTGGGCGCGAGCGAGGACGCCGCGGGCGACCGGGCGTTCACGCTCACGCTCCAGACGCGCGAACAGCACATCCGCAAGGAGCGGGCGACCTCGAACATCTGTACGAACCAGGCGTGGGTGGCGCTGCGCGCGGCGATCCACGCCGCGTGGCTCGGGCCGGACGGGCTCGTCGACCTCGCGAACGATTGCGTGCGCGAGGCGGCCGCGCTCGCCGGCCGCCTCGACGACCTCTCGGGGGCGGCCGCGCCGGTCCACGACCGCCACCACGTCCGGGAGTTCGCGGTCCGAACCGACCAGCCGGCGGTTCCGATCGCGGACGACCTCGCGGACGCGGGGTTCCTCGTCCATGTCGTCGGCGAGCACCTGCTTCAGGTGTGCGTGTCCGACCTCACCGCAGGACGGACCGACGACCTCGTCGCGGCGTTCGAGGAGGTGATCTGACGTGATCCACGATCAGGCCGACTACACGCGTGAGGGAGAGGGCGTTCACGAGCCGCTGCTCTCCGAGAAGGGCGAGGAGACGGTCGACGTGCGCGAGGAGTCGCCCCTGCCCGACGATCTGACCCGCGAGGAGCTCGCGCTTCCCGTCCCGTCGGAGCCGGAGATAGCCCGCCACTACACCCGGCTCTCGCAGATGAACTGGGCGATCGACTCCGGCCCGTACCCGCTCGGGAGCTGTACGATGAAGTACAATCCCAAGTTCACCGAGGATGTGGCCGCGGACCCGAACGCGGCGGTCCACCCGGACCGCCCGGACCGGTCGATCCAGGGGAATCTCGAGTTACAGTACCGGCTCCAGGAGTTCCTCGCTGACATCGGCGGGATGGACGCCGTCACGCTCCAGCCGCCCGCGGGCGCGGCCGGCGAACTCACGGGGATCCTGATCGCGAAGGCGTACCACGAGCACCACGGCAACGACCGCTCGGAGGTGGTGATCCCGGCGTCCGCACACGGGACCAACTTCGCGACCGCCGCGACCGCCGGATACGACGTGGTCGAACTCCCCTCCGGGGAGGACGGCCGCGTCGACCTGGAGGCGCTCGAGGCCGCCGTCGGCGACGACACCGCCGCCCTGATGTTAACGAACCCGAACACGGTCGGGCTCTTCGAGCGCGACATCACGGAGATCGCCGAGATCGTCCACGATGCGGGCGGACTGCTCTACTACGACGGGGCGAACCTCAACGCGCTGCTCGGCCGCGGCCGCCCCGGCGACATGGGGTTCGACGTGATGCACTACAACGTCCACAAGACGTTCGCGACGCCCCACGGCGGCGGCGGTCCCGGCGCGGGACCGGTCGGTGTCACCGAGGAGCTGGCCGAGTTCCTCCCGAGCCCGCGGGTCCGCGAGACGAACGGAGAGAAGGGGTACGAGCGCTTCGAGCCCGCCGAGTCGATCGGGAAGGTCCACGGCTTCGAGGGCAACTGGCTCGTGTTGATCAAGACGTACGCGTACATTGCCCGCCTCGGCGACGGGGGGCTCTCGGACGCCGCGGCCAAGGCCGTACTCAACGCCAACTACCTCGCCGAGCGGATCGACCTCGAGGTCCCCTACGGGCCGTTCCACCACGAATTCGCGGCGACCGCGGGCGACCGCGACGCGGCCGACGTCGCCAAGCGCATGCTGGATTTCGGCGTCCATCCGCCGACGACGAAGTGGCCCGAGATGGTGCCGGAGGCGATGTTGACCGAGCCGACGGAGATCGAGAATCGGTCCTCGCTCGACGACCTCGCGGAGGCCTTCGACCTCGCGTACGCCGACGTCGACGAGGCGCTCGAGACCGCGCCGAACCGCACCGCCGCCGCCCGGATCGACCAGGTCGGGGCCGCGCGGAATCCGCGGCTCTCCTGGCAGGCACTCGACGAGGAGTAGTGCGGGTGCGGTAACGCCGGCTGGGCCGCGTCGCGCCCGGCGGCTCCGGTGGTTTTTCTACGATCCGCGCGTACTCCCCGACGACCATGCTCGTCGGCATCGTCTCCGACACCCACGACGACCTCGACGTCGTCGAGGCGGCGGTCGACCTGTTCGAATCGCGGGGCGTCGACGCGGTGGTCCACTGCGGCGACTTCGTCGCCCCCTTCTCCGTGACCCCCTTCGACGCCGGGTTCGACTTCCACGCCGTCCGCGGCAACAACGACGGCGAGTGGGCGGTGGAATCCACGGTGAACTCGTTCGGAACCTACCTCGGCGAGGCGGGGACGCTCTCGTTCGGCACGGTCGAGGTGGCCGTCACCCACGGGACGAGCGAGGTCGTCGTCGACGCGCTCGTCGACTGCGGCGACTACGATTACGTCCTCCACGGCCACACCCACGCGAGCGGGGTCGAGGAGCGGGACGGCACCGTGCGGGTGAACCCCGGCGGCCTCCCGATCCCGGTCGCGGGCGCGGACGACTCCTTCCACGTCGCGACGCTCGATACGACGGAGCCGGGTGCCGCGGCCGTGACGCATCACCGGCTGGACCGCTGAGGCGGCGGAACGGGAGCCGCCGGCCGAAGCTAGGGTCGGGAGCCGGCACTGCGCGGCCCCTTCCCGAGGCGTTATGCCGCTCCGCCGGGAGCGTCGCGACATGTCCGAACAGACTGTCGACGAGGAGGCACGACGCGGATGAGGGACGCTCGGCCGCCCGTCGAGACCGACGCCGACCTCGCGGAAGCGATCGACGCGATCGCCGAGCGGTTCGACGGCCACCTCGGCGTTTTCCTCGGCGTGCCGCGGGAGTCGAACGCGTTCGACGTCCTCCATCGCCGCAACGCGGACGAGACGTTCGTCGCCGCGAGCACCATCAAGCTCCCGATCCTCTACGCCCTCTACGAGGAGTACGACGGGCGGCTCGACGACCTCGCGGAGCCCCGCTCGATAGCCCCGGAGAATCGCGTGGGGGGAAGCGGGATGTTTCACCTGCTCGAGGACCCGACGCCGTCGCTGGAGGACCTCGCGCGGGCGATGATCGCGATCAGCGACAACGCCGCCACCAACCAGCTGATCGACGAGGTCGGCGCGGAGCGAGTCGAGGCGGCCGCGAGCCGACTCGGCATGAACGACACGCGGCTCCGGCGGAAGATGATGTCGACGCTCGAGGGACGCGATTTCGAGCCGCTCGGCGAGCAGCCCGAAGGGGAGCCGGCGAACGCCACCACGCCGGCCGACTGCGCCCGCTTCTTCGCCGACCTGATTCACGAGACGACGCTGTCGCCGGCGGCGTACGATCGGCTCCGCGTGCCGCTCGACGAGCAGAAGGACACGTCGCTCTTTGCCCGTTATCTCCCGTACGGGACGCCGATCGCACACAAGACCGGCGGTCTCCCGACGGCGGCGCTGGACGCCGGGATCGTTCGGGCCGACGACGGCGAGACGCCGGCGCTCGTGTTCGCGGCGTTCGCGACGCGCGCGGAGAATGGCGGCGACGCGGGCGACGCGGTCGCGGCGGTCGGCGACGCGGCGTTCGAGCGGTTCACGGCGCTACGGGAGGAACGCGGCGGGCGGTAACGGAAAACGGCGAGAGCCGCCGTCGTGGCGTCACCCGTCGTCGGACTCCGCCAGGACCGGCCAGTGTGCGCGGTGGTGATCGATCGCCTCATCGAGCCACGCGTCGACGAGTTCGGTCGGCTCGTCGAGCCACGCCATCGGGTCGTCGTGGCCGTACCCCTCCAGGTCGACGAGCCGGTCGAGGACGCCCTCGAGGACGCCGAGGGTTGCGAAAGAGAGGTGCGACGGCTGGTAGCCGCCCTCCTGGATCAGCGCCAGGCGGCCGTCGGCGACGTCGTCTGCGAGCGTCCGGACCCGCGAGCCGAGCGTTCGGAACCCGCCGCGGGTGACGAGATTGCGGCCGTTGGGGTCGACCGTCCCCGCGTCCTGCCCGGCGCTCACGAGGACGAGGTCGGGGTCGTACGACCGGACGACCGGCTCGACGACGTCCTCGAACAGGCGCTCGTACCCGCGGTCGCCGGTGCCCGGCGGGAGCGGGACGTTGAGGGTGTACCCCGTTCCGTCCCCCTCGCCGACCTCCGCGAGCGACCCCTCCTGGGGATGGTACTCGGACCACGAGCCGTGGTCGTGGTGGGCGCTCACGAGGAGCGCGTCGTCGCGGTCGTAGAAGGCCTCCTGGGTTCCGTTGCCGTGGTGGACGTCCCAGTCGACGATCGCGACCCGATCCGCGCCCGACGCGATCGCGTCTTCGGCGGCGATCGCCGCGTTGTTGAGGAAGCAGAACCCGTCCGCCTGCGTCGGCTGCGCGTGGTGGCCGCTCGGGCGACAGAGCGCGTACGGAAGCCCCGGTCGTCCCGACAGCGCGTGGTCGGCGGCGGCGACCGCGGCCCCGGCCGCGACGCGCGCCGCGTCGTACGTCGCCTCGTTCGCGCCGGTGGTGGTTCGGCCGATCCGCCCGCCGCCGTCGGCACAGAACTCCTCCAGCCAGTCGACGTAGTCGGCGTCGTGAACGCGCTCGATGGCCTCCATCGTTGCCCGTTCCGGCTCGAGGAAGCGACTCTCCTCGGGGAAGCCGTGCTCCACCGTCGCCACGATGTTCTCGACGCGCTCGCGGCGGTCCGGGTGCGTCTCGTCGGCGGCGACGATCGGCGTCGACGGGTGTTTGAACGCTCCCGCCGGCTGTTCGTGATCCAGCATGCGCTCGTGCCAGTAGACCGTGAGATCGGCGTCCTCGGAGCGCCCCGTCGATTCAGCCGTCACCGTCTCGCACCTCCGTGAGTCGAGTCGCCTGCGCTCGATCCGGTCGGATCCGGTTCCGTTCGGTTCGTCTCCGCGTCGGCGGTCGTCCGTTCGGACGATAGGTGTGTCGCGTGTCGCACGGTCTCGCTTTCGCGGGAGGTGTGAAAAAATCACGGCGTCGGATCGGCGTTCGGGAGTTTCCGGCACTGTGTGCCGGCTTTCCCGCCCGCTTGCGCAGACGTACACAACAACCGTGTACTACGGGTACGAAAAAGAACAACATTTATGTAAGTTCCATTCAACAAGCGGACTGTGCTATCACGTATCACGGCAGTCGGCCGGCGAGGGGGATCGGACGACGTCCGTCGCGTGCGCTCGAAATCGTTGAAGCGATTCGAGGGAGGTGACTCCGCGTGAGCGACGCGGAGGACGCCGAGGGTCCGGTCGCGAGGTTCCGCGAGGAGATCGATCCGGTCGTCTTCGCGTTCGGCGCGCTGATAACCCTGGGCGTGATCGTCGCGTTCTTCATCAGTCCGTCCGCCGTCGAGGACGGCATCTCGTCGCTGAACGACCAGCTTCTCGGCGCGTTCAACTGGGCGCTGATGCTGATCGTCTTCCTGATCGTGTTGTTCCTGCTGTTCCTGATCGTTGGACCGTGGGGAGGGATCAAGCTCGGCGACGAGCCCCCGGAGTACAGCTTCCTCTCCTTCTTCGCGATGCTGTACTCGGCGGGATTCGCGGCCGGCGTCGTGTTCTGGGGGCCGACCGAGGCGCTGTTCTACTACGATAACCCCTCGCCGCTTTTCAGTACCGTCGAGGGCGGAACGGCCGAGGCGATGACGATCGCCGTCCAACAGACGCTGTTCCACTGGGCGCTGCCGCAGCTCGCGGTGTTCACCATCATGGGCGTCGCGATCGGCTACTTCGCGTACAACTACGAGAACGTCCCGCTGCGCGTCTCCTCCGCGCTCACGCCGATCCTCGGTGCGGACAACCTCGACGGCCCGGCCGCGAAGGTCGTCGATATCCTCGCCGTCTTCGCGACGATCGGCGGCGTCGCCACGTCGCTCGGCTTCATCGGGAGCCAGTTCGTCACCGGGCTCGACTACCAGTGGGGGATCAACATGGGCGATCTCGGCATCCTGCTCGTGGTCACCATGATGACCCTGCTTTTCACGACCTCGATGGTGCTCGGGGTCGACAAGGGGATCCGCCGGCTCTCGAATTTCAACATGGTCCTCTTCGTCGCGCTCATGCTCGTGACGTTCGTCGTCGGCCCGTCGCTGTTCCTCGTGCTGCTCGGGACGCAGGCGTTCGGCGGGATGATATCCGAGTTCGTCTCGATGAGCCTCTTCACCGGTGCCGGACCGATGGGTGCGGGCGACAGCGGTGCGACCGGGTGGGTGAACGCGTGGACGGTGTTCTACTGGGCGTGGGCGCTCTCGTGGTCGCCCTTCGCGGGGCTGTTCATCGCGCGGATCTCCAAGGGACGGACCGTCCGTGAGGTCGCGTTCACGGGGATCGTCGCGACCTCCGGTGCGACCATCCCGTGGTTCACGTTCGTCGGCGGCACCGCGGTCTGGGCACAACACAACGGCATCGCCGATTTCGGCGCGGTGATCGCCGGCGAGGCCGGCCCGGAGGTGTCCGGCTTCATCCTCTTCGAGGCGCTAAACTTCACGTTGAACCTCGGCGGAGCGTCGATGACGATCCCGATCGGATCCGTGCTGATCTACGTGTTCATGATCCTCGTGACGACCTTCTTCGTCACGTCCGCGGACTCCTCGACGCTCGCCGTCTCGATGATGACGACCGGCGGGAAGGCGGAGCCGTCGAACATCAACCGGATCTTCTGGGGCGTCGTCCTCGGGATGACCGCGGCGATCCTGATGATCCTCGGCGGCACCGGCAGCGCGAACACGCTCCAGCAGGCGGCGATCATCACCGGGACCCCGTTCGCCTTCGTCTGCTTCCTCGCGATGCTGGCGCTGATCAAGGACTTCGGTGAGAACTACGACCAGGTGCTCTTCCAGAACGAGACCACGCTGTACGGATCACGGGACGACTCCGGATCACAGACCGGATCGCGGACCGGATCCGCCGTCGAATCCGACGACGACTGAATCGGTTACCGGCCGAATCAGTTCCGGCCGAATCGATCGATCGAATCCGATTGCGGATCGGGATCTCGTTTTCGCGTTCACGTCTCCGCTCTCACCCGTCTCACGCATCGGGAGAAGATTTTAATGGACACTATACACACTTACTGTGTATGGACAGGGACACCGCGGAGCCGGACACCGGCGGATTGCCGGGACCGAACGCCGAGAAGTGGGTCGAACACTACGGCGAGCACGCCGCGCCCAGCGAGTACTCCCACGAGTTCGTCTGGGACGTCACGGAGGAGGCGGACGGCCCCTTCGTCACCGACGTCGACGGCAACGTCCTCATGGACTTCACGTGTCACATCGGGGCCGCGCCGCTCGGCTACAACAACGAGAAGGTGCTCGGCACGCTCCGGGAGTTCGACCTCGTCGAGCCGATGAAGATCGCGGGCCAGGACATGTACTTCGGCTCCGGACCGGACCCCGACGACGCGCCCTTCCCGGGCTCGACACAGCTGATGGAGAAGCTCACGGAGGTCTCCGCGTCGTTCGGGCTCGACACGGTCTTCCTCTCGAACTCCGGGGCCGAGGCGATCGAGAACGCGATGAAGGTCGCACACGACCACAAGCCGGCCGCGAAGTACGGCTTCGCGTTCGGCGGAAGCTTCCACGGCCGCACCCTCGGGACGCTCTCTCTCACCAACTCCAAGGACGTGTATACCCGTCACTATCCCGAGATCGCCGGGATCGAGACGGTCCCGTTCTGTGCGGACCGCGAGTGTACCCCCGAGACGTGCGACTGTGGCTTCTTCGCCGGCGGCGGCTCACAGCTGCGGAACTCGCTCTCGCCGGAGGGCGGCCACGTCGACCCCGCCGAGGTCGCGTTCGTCGTTCTCGAGCCGATCCAGGGCGTCGGCGGCTACCGCTTCCCGAGCGAGCCGTTCATGGCGGAGGTCGGCACGGTGGCCGACGAGTACGACATCCCCCTGATCGTCGACGAGATCCAGTCCGGCGTCGGTCGCACCGGGAGGTTCTGGGCGTCGGAACACTACGACCTCGAGCCCGACGTGATCGGGGCCGCGAAGGCGCTCCGCGTCGGCGCGACGGTCGGGCGCTCGGAGCTGTTTCCCGACGAGAAGAACCGGCTCGGCTCCACGTTCGGCGGCGGCGACCTCCTCGGGTCGATGACCGGCGCGCTCACGATCGAGGCAATCGAGGAGCACGACCTGCTCGCGAACGCGCGGACGCGCGGGCGGCAGGCGAAGGAACTGCTCGCGGACGACGCGGGCGACCACGTCGTCGACGTGCGCGGCAAGGGCCTCATGCTCGCCGTCGAGTTCGACACGCCCGACCGCCGCGACGACGTGGTCGCGGAGGCGCTGGAGCGCGGCCTGCTCACGCTCGGCTGCGGCAAGAAGACGATCCGACTGTTGCCCCCGCTCGATTCGACCGAACGCGAGATCGACCTGGGGATCTCGATCTTCCTCGATGCGGTCGCGGCCGCGGGTCCGACGCCGACGACCGCCTGAGTCCGGAGCCGACCCTCTCCCGACGAAGGCCCGTTATCGCCCCGCGTCGCCGACGCCGAGGACCGCCTCGGTCAATACCTCGACGCCGATGGGAAGGCTCTCCTCGTCGACGTCAAACGTCGGTGAGTGGTGGCCGGTGGGGTGGTCGGTGCCGACGATCATGTACGTCGCGAGTCCGCCGTTCGACTGGACGCGGTCCATCAGGTACGTCGCGTCCTCGCTCGCGCCGAAGTCCGCGACCGGCAGCACCTCGGTCACGCCCTCGACCCCCTCGGCGACGGAGGCGACGTGGTCTGCGAGTTCCGGATCGCTGTCCGCCCGCGGACACTCGGTCGTGACCTCGAACTCGAGCTCGCAGCCGTGCGACTCGGCGGCCCCGCGGAACGCCCGCTTCAGCCGCGATTTGCCGTACTCCTTGAGCGCCGTCGTCTCGCCGCGGGCCTCCGCCTCGACGCGCGCGCGGTCGGCGATCACGTTGCTCGCGGTCCCGGCCTCCGCACGTCCCACGTTCACGCGGGTCATTCCCTCGCTGTGTCTGGGGATCCCATACGCGTTCGAGATGGCGGTACCGAGCGCCTGCATCGCGTTGTCGCCCTCCTCCGGGGACTTCCCGGCGTGCGCCGACGTGCCGTGGAAGGTGGCCTCGACGTGGGCGATCGCGAGCGCCCGCTCGATCCCGGCGACGACCCGACCGGTGGGGTGGCCGAGACCGACGTGGACCGCGAACAGGTAGTCGATCCCGTCGATGAACCGGCTCTCGGCCATCGGATGGCCGCCGCCGCCGAGCTCCTCCGCGGGCTGGAAGAAGGCGACGAACCGCCCGGAGAAGTCGCTCTCCTTCACGGCCTCGAGCGTCGCGAGCCCCATGGTCATGTGGGCGTCGTGGCCGCAGGCGTGCATCACGCCGTCCGTCTCCGACCGGAAGCCCTCGCGGACGGGGGCGTGGTCGTCGTCGGTCGACTCCTCGATGAACAGGCCGTCGATGTCGACGCGGAGCCCGACGGTCGGTCCCTCACCGCGCTCGAGGACGGCCACGCAGCCGGTGACGCCGCCGGCGGTTCGTTCGAGCACGTCCTCGCGCGCGCCGAGGTCGCGGGCGCGTTCGACCCACTCGTCGTAGGCGTCGTCCTCGAGGACGCCCATCCGATCGTCGGGATCGTACGCCTCGCGGCCGACCGCGAGCTCGTCGACGCCGATCCGCTCTATCTCCTCGACCAGTCGGCTCGTCGTGTAGAACTCGCGCCAGCCGGGCTCGGGGTGTTCGTGGAACTCTCGGCGCGTCTCGACGAGCCGCTCGGCGACGGACCCTGTCATGTGTGTCCGTGGCGCCCGAACCCACTTAAGCATACACGATGATCGTGTACGAGAGCTACAAGAACTACAAAAAAGGTAAGTAGCGTACCGTCGAATCCGCGGACGTCACCGCCGCACGGCGGCGGATCCACCATGAGCGACCAGCCAGATATCGTCGTCCTCCGTCAGGGGACCGAGGGACTGTCGATGGGATCGTACGCCGAGACGCTCCGCGAGCGCCTGCCCGACCGCGAGGTCGCGCTGGCGCGGACGCCCGCGGAGGAGCGCGAACTCGTCCCGCGGGCGCGAGTCGTTACCGGGATCACGGTCGACGAGGCGCAGATCGCCGACGCGGACCACCTGGAGCTGTTCGCGTGTACCTTCGCCGGCACCGATCACGTGCCCGTCGAGGCGCTCGCGGACCGCGGCGTGGCCGTCACCAACGCCGGCGGGATCCACGCGCCGGGGATCGCGGAGCAGTCGATCGCCAACATGCTCGTGTTCGCCCGCCGGCTCCACGAGGGGTGGCGGCGCAAGTCGAACGCGGAGTGGCGGCACTTCCAGTCGTACGAGTTCACGGGCAGCACCGTCACCGTGATCGGCCTCGGCTCCATCGGCCAGCACGTCGTCGACCGCCTCGAGGGGTTCGACGTGGAGACGATCGGGGTCCGCTACACCCCCTCGAAGGGCGGCCCGACGGACGAGGTGGTCGGCTTCGAGGAGGACGCGATCCACGACGCGCTCTCCCGCAGCGACTACGTCGTGATCGCGTGCCCGCTCAACGACCTCACCCGCGGGCTGATCGGCGAGGCGGAGCTGGCGACGCTGCCGCCGCACGCGGTCGTCGTCAACGCCGCCCGCGGCGGGATCGTCGACACCGACGCCCTGGTGTCCGCGCTCCGATCCAGCGGACTCCGCGGGGCCGCCCTCGACGTCACGGACCCGGAGCCGCTGCCCGCGGACCACCCGCTGTGGGACCTCGAGAACTGCCTGATCACGCCCCACACCGGCGGCCACACCCCGAAACACTGGGACCGGCTCGCCGACATCGTCGCCGACAACGTCGCCGCGCTCGATTCCGGCGGCGACCCCGCCGACCTCCGGAACCTCGTCGCCGCGCCCGACGACGGGAACTGAGTTACCGTGCGGTGACGTCGCCGGCGACACCGAGGGGGCGGAGCCGCCGAGCGTCGTCCGTCTGTAATTCGTCATCCGTCTTTAATACCTCAGCGAGCGTATGTGTTCTCGGTGTACTATCAATGGTAACCGATCGGTCAACCGCCGGAGACGCCGTCGACGCCGCCGTCGAGGAATCGACGAGCGACCCGCTCGCGGGAGAGAAATCGATGGGTGCGGAGGCGGTTGATCCGCAGACGACGGAGTCGGAAGCGGCCGCGACGCCCGCCGACACGGCGACGGGTACCGGGCTCGAATCCAACGTCGCGGGCGCGCTCAGCTACCTGCTCGGGCCGATCACGGGCGTGCTGTTCTACGTCCTGGAACCCGAGGACGCGTTCGTCCGGTTCCACGCGGTCCAGAGCACGCTCGTCTTCGGCGGGCTGTTCGCGGCCTCGCTGGTGCTTTCGGTCGGTCTCACACTGCTCTCGTTCCTGCCCGGTGTCGGGTGGATCGCGGCGGCGGTGTTGGGGATCGGAGGCCTGCTCCTCACGCCGGTCGCGCTCCTCGCGTGGGCGTTCCTGCTGTACAAGGCCTACATCGGCGAGGAGTACGCGGTGCCGCTCGTGGGCTCGTACGCCCGGTCGTACGCGACCGTCGACGAGTGAGTCCTCGCCGCCGTCCGCCCTCTATGCCGTGAACAGCCGGCGCGGGAAGTCCGCGAGGGTCTCCGCGCCCGTCGAGGTGACTCGGAACGTCTCGCTGAGTTCGACGCCGAACTCGTCCTCCCACAGCCCCGGGATCATGTGGAAGGTCATCCCCTCCTCCATGACGGTCTCGTCGCCGGGACGGATGCTGGCGGTGTGTTCACCCCAGTCCGGCGGGTAGCCGAGCCCCATCGAGTAGCCGATCCGGTCCTCCTTTTCCACGCCGTACTTCGCTATCGTCTCGCGCCACTCCCGCTCGACGCGCTCGCAGGTGACGCCGGGTTCGACGACGTCGAGAGCGGCCTCGATCCCCTCGACGACGATGTCCGCGGTCTCCTGAACGGCGTCCGGCGGGTCGCCGACGAACGTCGTCCGCGCGAGCGGCGAGTGGTAGCGGTGGCGACAGCCCGACAGTTCGATGAGGACGGGATCGCCCTCCTCGAACTCGCGGTCGGTCCAGGTGAGGTGTGGCGTGCCCGTGTGGTCGCCGGAGGGCATGAGCGGGACGATCGCGGGGTAGTCGCCGCCGTACTCGTCGGTGCCACGGACCAGCCGGTCGTAGATCGCGGCGGCGGCCTCGTACTCCGGGACGCCCGCTTCGATGGCGTCGAGCCCCGCTAACATCGCCTCCTCGGAGATGCGGGCGGCCTCCTCCATGTAGGCGATCTCGCGGTCGGATTTGTGTATCCGAAGCCAGTTCACGAGGAGGTCGGCGTCGACGAACTCCGCGTTCGGGAGTTGCGACTGGAGTCGGGTGTACGACTTCGCCGTGAAGTAGGAGGCGTCCATCTCGAGGCCGATCCGGCCGCCGTCAACCTCCAGGTCCTCGAGCACGTCGGCGAGGAAGTCCATCGGGTGGAGGTCGTACGGGGAGTGGACGTGGTCGTCGCTGTACGCGCGCATGTTCTCCTCGGCGAGCCACGTCGTGGCGCGCGCCCCGTTGCGGTCCATGTCCCGCCCGACCCACACCGGCTCGGGGTAGTCGCGCGTGACGACGACGGCCTGGTGGACGTAGAAGGACCAGCCGTCGTAGCCCGCGAGGTAGTTCATGTTCGCCGGGTCCGAGACGACGATGGCGTCGAGGTCGCGCTCGTGGAGGCGCTCCTTGGTGCGTTCGACCCGCGATTCGTACTCCGACCGTGGGAAGACATCTTGTGGCATGGTCCGGGCTCTACCGGTCGTCTCTCGCACGGATGTAAAATATTTCGTGTATCAGAACTACGGAAACCGTTTATTCTCGCCACGGCTGACGCTCCCGCGGAGGGGAGAACGCTTATGCGAGTCCGCCGGACAGGAGGTGGCATGACAGTCACTGTCGTCTCGACCGGCGGCACGATCGCCTCGACGCCGGACACCGGCGGGGACGCGAGCCCGGAGCTCACCGGCGAGGACCTCGTCTCCGCCGTTCCCGAGCTGGACGGCGTCGCGGACGTCGACACGCGGGAGTTCTCAAACGTCCCGAGCCCGCACTTCACGATCGAACAGATGGGAGACCTCGCGCGGTTCCTCGCGGAACTCGACGCCGACGAGGACGTCGAGGGGATCGTCGTCACGCAGGGAACGGACGTGCTCGAGGAGTCGGCGTACTTCGTCGACCTCTGTTATCGCGGCGAGACGCCGGTCGTCTTCACGGGCGCGATGCGGAACCCCTCGCTCCCGAGCCCGGACGGCCCCGCTAACCTCCTCGCGAGCGTGAGAGCGGCGACGAGCGAGCGCGCGTCCGGCCGCGTGCTCGTCGCGTTCAACGACCGGATCCACGCGGCCCGGGAGGTGACGAAGACGAACTCGATGAACCTCGACACGTTCCGGTCGCCGGAGTTCGGCCCGCTCGCCGTCGTCGACGAGTCGCGCGTCACGTGGCGGCGGACGCCCGAGTCGCCCGATCCGGACCTCGACGTGGCGTACGACGACCTCACGAACGACGTCCACGCTGCCTTCGTGACCGCGGACATGCCGCCGGCACAGCTCGCTCCCGCCCGCGAGAGCGATGCGCTCTGTCTCGCGGCGACGGGCGCCGGCCACATCCCCCCGACGATCATCCCCGAGTTGGAGTCCATCGCGGAAAACGGCGTCCCGATCGTCGCGACCACGCGGTGTCCGGAGGGTCGTCTCGCGCGGGACACCTACGGCTTCCGCGGAAGCGAGCAGACCCTTCAGGATCTCGGGTGTCACTACAGCGACCTGAACCTCCAGAAGACGCGGATCCGGACGATCGTCGGGCTCGCGGCTGAGCGTTTGGAGGAGGTCTTCGAACGACCGGGGGAGTGATCGACGCGATACGAAGAAGATCGTTGCTGGGGCGGTGAACACGACCGCGGTGAACTCCTCCAAAGCCCCAGTCGCGACGGCTCGCGCGGCTCCTTGCGCGCCTCCTCGCTCGCTTCGCTCGTTCCTGCGGTGCTTACGTCGCTGGGCGTCGCCCTCGCGACTGCCCCGTTGAGTCCCACCTCGCCCCGCAACCGCCCCGTACCTCACGCCTCCCCAACCTCGCGGCTCGCGGTTTCACCGCTCGCCGCGTCCCTCGCGTGCTGCTCGCGCCCTGCCGGGCGCTCGCAGGCGCGCCACCGCAACCGATCACTCCTCCATCTGTACTGAACGATCGGGGGACGAACTCACCGCGACGAACCGACTCTACTCCCCCAACGATCGGACGGCCGAGACCGCCTCGTCGACGGGGGGCGCGTCGAACCAGTCGGTCCCGGTGTAGGCGTTCGCGCCGGCGGCGTACATCGCCGAGACCGCCTCGAGGACCTCGTCTGGAAGCTCGATCGGCTCCTCCTCGCAGAGTTCGCGCCAATCGGCGAGGTCGCGGTCGGCGACCGCCGCCTTCGCCTCGCCGACCGCCGCGACCCACTCGGGGTCGGCGCGCTTGTACCACTGGCGGACGACCTCCTTCGAGACCTGCTGGCCGCCGTAGGAGAACCGGTTCTCGTCGAAGGTGCCGACCACGTCGGCGACGCGGAGTTCCCCGTCGACGTACAGACACTCGATCTTGCCGTCCTCGTGGACGAACCCGGTCTCCTCGGCGCGGTCGGTGACGACGCGGTTCACGTCGCGGGCGAGGTCCGCGAGCGCGTCGACGTCGGCACGACCGGCGATCCGGTCGGCCTCCTCGCGGGAGAGGTAGCGGTCCTGCTCCTCGTACTTCGTCGAGAACTCCACGACGGGGTCGGGCAGGTCGACCGACTCGTCCGGCCACTCCTCGAAGGGCAGGTCGAAGTCGGCGGGGTCGCGCCGGCTCCGGAGGCTGGAGCCCACGGGGACCGTGTTCCGGAAGACGACCTCGAGGGGGACGAGGTAGTTCGCCCCGCCCGCGGCGTGGAACGCGTCGTAGTCGTACCCCGCGTCGGGACCGTCATACGGGAGGTCGGGCACCTGCGTCAACGCGATCGCCATCTCGGTCGGCGGCGCGTCGGCCTCGGCGAGGGGGACGACCGCGTCCTCGGGATCGGTCCCGGACTCGACCGCGACGGGGTCGACGACGCCGCGGTAGTGGGTCGGGACGCCGGCGTCGGCCAGCCGCTCGAAGTTGAACGCGCCCATCACGCAGAGGCTCGCGCCCTTGAGCGGGATCGCGTCGGGCATCTGCCCCCAGTCGAACACGGAATAGGCGTCGGTGAACGCGAACCGGCCGCGGCCGAGGGCCTCGGCGGTCGCGGGCTCGACGACGCGGAACTCCTTGACGCTCGTCATACCGGATCCGCGACCGCCTCCCAAATGAATCTTTCAGTTACGTGGTCACCTCGACGCGTCGGCAACCGGATCGATCCAGTTTCGTGGATCGTACTCGTGAGGTGACGGCGATCGGCGGGCCGACGCCATCGAAAGGCCCTCACGCCTCCCCGTCGCAGGTGGGCGTATGACCGAGAAACGCGAGGTCGCCGTCCTCCGGTACGGCCACCGTCCCGGACGGGACGACCGCATGACGACGCACGTGGGTCTGACTGCCCGGGCGCTCGGTGCGGATCGGGTGATTCTCCCGGACAACGCCGGGCAGTCGGCGGAGACGGTGCGGGACATCACGGACCGGTTCGGCGGTCCCTTCGACGTCGAGTTGCGCGACGACCAGAAGGCGATCGTCCGGAACTGGGAGGGAGTCGTCGTCCATCTCACCATGTACGGCGAGCGGATCCAGGACGTCGAAACCGAGATCCGCGAGGCGGTCGCCGGTGACGGGCGAGCCGGCGACGAGGCCACCGACGGCGAGGAAGTGATCGACGGCGACGATGACGGCGAGGAGGGCCGGGACCTGCTCGTCGTCGTCGGCGGCGAGAAGGTTCCGTGGGCGCTCTACGAGCGGGCCGACTTCAACGTGGGCGTGACGAACCAGCCGCACTCGGAGGTCGCCGGCCTCGCGGTCTTCCTCGACCGCCTCTTCGAGGGCGCGGAACTCGACCGCGAGTGGAGCGACGCCGACCGCCGTGTGGTGCCCGAGGCGACCGGCAAGACGGTAGTCGACGCGGACGACGACGGGTAGTTCGGGATCCCTCGGAGTCCGATCGCTCGCTCGATTTCGGAGTCGGACCGCTCACCCGTCCTCGGCGTCTCCCCGTTCGTTCCGGCGATCGACGATCTCCGGGGTCCCGCTCAGGATCCCACGCATTCCCGACATCGGCTCGCCGACCTTGATCCCGTGTTCCGTGATCTCGAACTCGCGGATCGTCCGCTCGAAGTCGCTGGTTCGCTTTTTCAACACGCCGATCGCCTTCCGCATCTCGCCGTGTAACTCCAAGTGCCGCAAGAAGACGATGTTGTCGGCGAGGTAGCTGATGTTCTCCATCGTCGCCTGGAACTCGCCCGTGACGTTTCGCGTCTCGTCGACGAAGATGGCGGTCGCGCCCATGTTCTTGAGGTACCGGCCGAGCGCGTGCATCTGTTGGAGCATCGTTCCTCCCTCGCCCCGGAGGGTGAGCCGGTAGCCCGAGATGCCGTCGACCATCACGATGTCGGCGTCCCGCTCTTCGACCTCCTCGCGGACCATCCGGGCGAACTCCTGGGGCGACCGTTCGAGAGCCTCGACCTCGTTCACCCGGAGCGTTCCCTTCTCGATCATCCGGTCGACGGGGATGTTGATCGCCCGCGACCGCTTAAGAAACGTCTCCTCGGTCTCCTCGAAGAGGTAGATCACCGAACGCTCCCCGCGGCCGGCCGCCTCCTTCATGAACTGCGTGGACAGCGTCGTCTTGCCGACCCCCGTCGGTCCGCTGACGATGCTCACGGTCCCGCGCTTGAGCCCGCCGCCGAGCAGCTCGTCGACCTCGGGGATCCCGGAAGAGATCTGCTCGGACTCGTACTCGCCGACGTGCTCGCCCGGCTGGAGCGCCGGGTAGACCTCGATCCCCCGGTCGGTGATCCGGTAGGCGTGTTCGCCGCTCTGCGTCGAGGAACCGCGGAACTTCGGCACGCGGATCGACTTCCCGTGGGCCTCGCTTCCCAACACGATCGTCCCGTCAGTGATGAACTCGAGGTCGTCGGTCGGCAGCGACTGCGTGTCCTGTACGGTGAACAGCACGGTCGCGTTCCGTCCCTTGAGAAAGCGCATGAACCCGACGACCTGCTTGCGGAACTGGTAGTCGTCGTCGGTCAGGAACCGTAACTGCGTCAGGGGGTCGACGACGACGCGGTCCGGATCGGCCTCGATGACCCCGTCGACGATCCGTTCCGTGAGCGACTCGCGTTCGACCTCCGAGGGGGCGAACACCTCGTAGGACCGGCCCTCGGTGAATACGTCAGCGTTCGGGCTCAGATCGAGGAAATCGATCGCGTCGGTGTCGAATCCGAGCGCTTCGGCGTTCGCCTTCAGGTCCTCGATGTCCTCCTCGAGGTTGATGAAGAGCACTCTCTCGCCTCGCTCGACGCCCTCCGCGAGGAAGTGGAGTCCGAGTATCGTCTTCCCGCTCCCCGCCCGCCCGCTGATCATGTAGCTCCGCTCCGGAACGAGTCCGCCGGCGAGGATCTCGTCGAGACCGACGACGCCGGTAGAGAGTCGCTCGGACAGTGCTGGTGACATCTCGTCGAACGTTCGGTGACTGATAATATAAATGGATAACACTTAGTGGACGTGCGTGCTCTCATTACTGGAGATGGTCTCGGGTTTCGAGGACGCCCAGTCGGGGACGAGCCGCGGCACCCCCGAACCCGAGCGTCAGCCCACGCTGTTGTTGTTCATGCGGCCGGGGCGCGACCGAGAGCTGCTGGCGGAGGCGCTGCGTGATCGATACCGGATCGAAACGGCGACCGACCCGGCGGCGCTCGAGTCGACGTTCGACTGTTGTCTCCTCGACGTCGACGGGTTCGAGCGGACGGCCGAGATCGCCGAATCCAGACGGCAGCGGTCGGACCCCGTGTTTCTCCCGTTCGTCCTGTTGATCCCGGAGAGAAAGAGCGACTCGGCCGTCGAGAACGCGTGGGACCGCGTCGACGACGTGATCGACCTCCCGGTGAAACGCGCCGAGCTGGCCGCCCGGATCTCGAACCTGATCGAGCGGCGCGAGACCTCCCTGCGGCTCGCCGAGCGCGAGCGACGGCTCGAGGAGACCGTCGATGAACTGCGGCTGAAAGAGCGGGTGATGGACGAAGCGCCGGTCGGGATCGCCCTCGCGGAGCCGGGAGCCGACGAGAACCCCATGACCTACGTGAACGCGCAGTTCGAGGAACTCACCGGCTACGGCTCTGAGATGCTCGGCGAGGACTGTCGGTTCCTTCAGGGCGAGGAGACCGACGCGGAGACGACGGCGCGGATCCGGGAGGCGATACGCGCCGAGGAGCCGATCGCCGTGGACGTCCTGAACTACCGGGCGAACGGCCGGAAGTTCTGGAACCGGCTCACGGTCGCGCCGATACGCGGAGACGACGGGACCGTCACGAACTACGTCGGGTTCCAAGTGGACATCACGGATCGCAAGATCCGCGAGCGAAGACTGGAGGTGATGAACCGAGTGCTCAATCACAACCTCCGGAACAAGATGAACCTCATCGACGGCTACACGGAGCTCTTACGCGAGGAACTCGACGACGAGCACCGAAAACCGATCGAGGTGATCGAGGAAACGACGAACGACCTCATGCGGATCGCGGAGGCGGTCCGGAAGATCGATCACACGCTGTCGTCGACCGATTCGGCCGAAACTCGAGTCGCGTTACGTGACCGGCTCTCCGAACTGGTGAGCAGGTTCGAGGGGCGGTATCCGAACGCGACCTTCGAGCTGTCCGTTCCGGAGGGCGACCCCCTCGAGATCGTCGCGGTCGGCCTGCTGACGGCGCTCGAGGAGGGGATCGAGAACGCGGTCAAGCACAACGACGACGCGCACCCGTCGGTCTCGATCCGGGTCGACCGCACGGATCCGGGGTGGCTCGCGATCGAGATCGAGGACGACGGACCCGGGATACCGGACCACGAGACGTACGTGCTCGAGCGCGGCGAGACGTCGCTGAAGCACGCGGATCGGCTGGGTCTCTGGCTGATGTACTGGGTCGTGAGCAAAGCCGGTGGCGACTTCTCCGTGAGGACCGTCGAGGGGGAGGGAACGACCCTTCGGCTGTCCGTCCCGACCGAGCCGTGAGAGCCTAGCTGTCCGTCCCGACCGAGTCGTGAGAGCCGAGAGCCCCCGGTGCGGCGGAGCGGTCGATGTCCTCCTCAACCCCCTACAACGCCCGTTTCGTTCGGAGCCTCGCGAGCCGAACGCGCGCCTCCTGTCGGCTCGTCCCGCGCACTCGACCTGTCTCGTCGTCCGCCATCGAGACGAGCGAGAGCCGGTCGAAAAGCGGCGGCCAGTCGGCCGACCCGGCGGCCTCTCCCGCGAACGCGATCGCGTTCGCGAGTCCGTCGCGTTCCGCCTCGCCGGTCCGAGACACCGCGGCGTCGGCGGCGCGTCGACGGTCGCCGACGAACAGCCGGTCGCCGACGACCGCCGGGATCCACGCCGGGAGCGCGACCAGCCAGACGAACAGGCCGGCGGCGGCGTACGCGGGCGCCGGGATCCGCTCGCGGTCGGGCTCGTAGCCGTGGATCCGGTTGACGCGGCGGTCGGATGGACTGCGGTCCGATCGCCGTCCGACGAGTAGCGTCGCGAACAGCGTCACCCACTCGACGACGACGAGCCCGGGCAACGCCGCCGTCGTGAACGCGGCCTCCCGGGTCCGAAGCCGGACCATCGCGTGGCGCAAGGCGGCGTCGCGGTCCGCCGCCGGCAGCGAGAGGAGCCGCGTGGAGACGACGAGCCGCGGTCCCCGGTGGCCGTCGGCGACGGCGACGTTGGCCGCCTCCGCCCGCACGGCCGTGACCGGCGGCGGATCGACGCCGACCGCCTTCGCGACCGCCTCGACCCGCGAGTCGATGAACGCCGCGGGGCGGTCGTCGAGGTCGGCCGCCGGGAGCCGCGCGATCCGTCGATCGACGAGGACCGGGCCGAGGACAGCGGCGGTCCCGAGCCCGACGACGACGGTCGCGAGCGCGACGGCCCCGGGGCCGAGGTCGACGCCGCCCGCGACGCCGAGGAGCCACGCGAGGGGAACGATCGGGATCGCCGCGAGGACGACCGGGACGGTCGCGAGCGCGAGCGCGCCGACGGCCGTGAACGCCCGTTCGATCGGACCGGAACTCATACGCGAGACCCGTGAGTCGGGCGGCGTATAGCTCTGCCGGAGCCGACGGGGCCGTCGGACCGGATCGTCCGGGAAGCCGTCGGTCCCGTCGGGGGCGGCCCGGCCGGAGCCGTCGGCTCCGCCTTCCGGAGCTTTTAACCTCGCTCCGCCGCCAGATCACGGTAATGGCTTTTGAGGACCTGTTGAACGACCCCGTCATCCAGAAGTACCTCCACGAGCTCGTGGGGCCGACGGGGATGCCGGTCGCGGCCGCACCACCCGACGGCGAGGTGACCGACGAGGAGTTGGCCGAGGAGCTCGGACTGGAACTCAACGACGTCCGCCGCGCCCTCTTCATCCTCTACGAGAACGACCTCGCCACCTACCGGCGGGTCCGCGACGAGGACTCCGGCTGGCTCACGTACCTCTGGACGTTCCACTACGACAACATCCCGGAGAACCTCCAGGAGGAGATGTACCGGCTGCTCGACGCGTTGGACGACCGCGAGGAGTACGAGCGAACCCACGAGTTCTACCTCTGTGAGGTGTGCTCGCTCCGCTTCGAGTTCGGCGAGGCGATGGACTACGGCTTCGAGTGTCCCGAGTGCGGCTCGCCGCTCGACGCGATGGAGAACGACCGGCTCCAGGAGGCGCTGTCGATGCGTCTCGACGAGCTTCGAGACGAACTCAACGCGGACGTGACCGGCTGATGGTCGTTCTCGCGACCAAGTGCTACGTCGAGGGCGACGCCCGCGACCGCGCGCTCGACGGGATGTCCTCGCTCGTCGACAACGACGTCGGGGAACTCGCCGTCGACTGGACGATCGGCGTCCGCGACGACGGCTTCGTCCAGGTGGACGTGACCGGCGAGGACGCCACGGTCGCCCGGAACGTCCTCGCGGAGACGTGGGGCGAGATAGTCGCCCACGACGCGGGGCTCTCTCCCGGCGAGACGTACGTCGGCACCCTCGAGTCGTGGGACGACGAGGGGTTCGTCCTCGACGCGGGCGAGGAGGTCCACGTTCCGGCCGAGGAGCTGGGCCTCGGCGTCGGATCCCCCGAACAGGTCGTCGAGCGGTTCGGCCTCGTCCAGCACCTGCCGATGGAGTTCGTCTACGGCGGGGAAAGCGGCGGTCCGGACGCCGAGCCCCACCGGCTCTCCGACGCCGAGCGCGACCGCCTCTACGACTGGCAGCGTGGGCCAGGGCGGCTGAACGTCAACTCCGCGACGCGCGGGGAGGTGCGCGCGACCGTGAACCGCGCGGGCCACGCGCGGGACATCGTCACCGTCGAGCGGCTCGGCCTCCTCGAACAGAGCATCGTCTGTACCGAGAACACGGACCCGCCGGGGTTGCTCGCCGCGATCGGTTCGTATCTCCCGGCGGAGATGCGCTGTGTCGTCTGAGGTGAGCTGAACACGTGAACCGACGCTTCGCGCTCGCGGTGGCGCTGGTCGCGTTGCTCGCCGCCGGCGCCGGCTGTCTCGGGTACGCCACCGGCGGCGGCGAGGTCACGAACGAGACCCTCGACGCCGAGCCGCCGCGCGAGTACGACTTCGACGCCGACCGCGACGCCGTCTTCGAGCTCTCGACCGACGCCCGATACACGGTCGTCTACGACCTCTCCGGTCGCGACGAACTCCGTCTGTACCGACAGACGCCGTACGCGGGCGATCAACCCCTGGAGTTCGAGGCGTTCCGGTACCGCTACCCCGACGGCGAGGTGGTGACCGGGAGCGAGTTCCGCGCCCGCGGCGGCGAGGTCGATCGGACTCCCGACGAGACGTGGATCCGCCTCGCCGACGACATGGAGGGCGGAAAGGTCGCCTTCTCGGGTGCCGGCTCCCCCCGGCGCTTCACGTCGCTGGCGTACGTCGAGGGCTCCTACGCCGTGACGCTCCCGCCCGGATTCAGCACGGACTTCCCGCTCGTCGGGCACGTCTCGCCGCGGAGCTACGAGGTGGAGACGGTCGGCGACCGCGACCGGATCGTCTGGGAGGAGGTGACGGGGTCGATCGTCGTCCAGGCGTACCGCGAGACGGACCTCACCGTCTTCGGCGGGATCCTCGCCGTCGCGGTCCTCGTCGCGGTCGTGGGGACGCTCCGGTTCAAACGCCAGCTCGAGGAGCTCCGCGAGCGACGCCGCGAGATGGGCGTCGGCGTGTACGACGACGAGGACGACGACGGGTTCCTCTGAAACGGCGGCCGAGCCGGATCGTCGCGCCGACGGCCCGTCCGATCAACGACGACCCGTACTCGATCCGACCGCCGGCGACCTTTTTTACTCGCCGCGCGTGGGTCCGTCCATGAACGCCGCGATCGTCACCGTCGGGGACGAGCTCCTCGTCGGGGACACCGAGAACACGAACGCGACGTGGCTCTGCGGCCGCCTCGCCGACCGGGGCGTCGCGGTCCGTCGGGTGACGGTCGTCCCGGACGAGGTCGCGGAGATCGCCCGCGTCGTCAACGAGTACCACGCCGAGTACGACGCCGTGATCGTCACCGGCGGGCTCGGGCCGACCCACGACGACGTGACGATGGAGGCGGTCGCCGCCGCGTTCGGCCGGGAGGTCGTCGAGAACGCGGAGGCGGCCGCGTGGCTCGAGGAGCGGGGGTACAGCGCCGACGACCTCGCCGCGGAGACGACCCACCTGCCCGCGGGCTGCCGGCCGCTCCCCAACGACGAGGGCGTCGCTCCGGGCGCGGTCGTCGAGTCGACGTACGTCCTTCCGGGCGTCCCGGCGGAGATGAGAGCGATGTTCGGGCGCGTCGAGTCGGCGTTCGACGGCGTTCCGACCCACGCGGTCGTCGTCGCCGTCGACGAGCCCGAGAGCACGCTCATCGGTCGGTTTTCGGAACTCAGAGAACGGTTCGACGTGAGCGTGGGGTCCTACCCGGGCGAGAGCGTCAGGGTGAAGATAACGGCGGACGACGCGGCGGAGGCCGAACGGGCCGCCGCGTGGCTGCGGTACCGGGCGGAGTTGGTCGAGTGACGAACGGGCCGTGAGGGGGACAGGGGATCGCGGTCGCCGCGGTCAGCGCGCGAGGTAGGCGACCCACACGGCGGTGACGATCAGGCTGACGGCGAGCACGGCGAGCGCGGTCGCCTCGATCGGGAGCGGCTCGGGCTGGACGGCGGACAGGATCATGCCCGCAGGTTGTCCGGGTCCCGGCTTAAATGTTGATCTTCGTCTCGGAACGCAGGAACGACGAGACGGCGTCGGCGATCACGTTCCGACTCGTCTCGACGTCGGACCAGCGGACCGACTCGTTCGGGAAGTGTCCCCGCTCGATGTTTCCGGGCCCGAAGAGCACCGTCGGGATCCCCGCCGCCTGATAGTGCCGCGAGTCGGCCCCGTAGGTGGCTCCGACCGGAGACGCGTCGGAGAGGCCGTTGCGCGACATCGCGCCCCGAACCGACCGGACGACCGGTTCGTCGACGTCCACCGCCGCCGGTTCGAACTGGATCGAGAAGCGTTCGATCGACGGCGGGTGTTCGGCGAGCCAGTCGCTCTCGGCCGCGACGGCGTCGATCGTCGACCTCACCGCCGACTCGACCTCGTCGACGGTCTCGCCCGGCGCGACGCCGACGCGGATCTCGGCGGTGAGCGACGCCGCGACGGAGGACGCCCACGCGCCCGCTTCGACGGTTCCTATCGATATCGGCCACGGGTTGTCGTACGCCTCGTACCGCGGGTGTGTGACCCGGTCGGCGCGAGTCGACTCGAGCTCACGGAGCGCGGTGCGGATCCGTTCGAAGTGGGGCAGCACCGACTCCCCGTTCCATCGCGTCGCCGCGTGTGCGGACCGCCCCTCGAGACCCACTCGGAGCATCACGGATCCCTCGACCGCCGTCACCGGCTTCAGCTCCGTCGGCTCGGCGACGATCGCGGCGTCACGGTCGAACGGATAGGGGTTGGAGACGGCGGCCGCGGCCGCGCCGATCCCGCCCTCCTCCTCGCCGACGACGCTCTCGACCACGACGCGCCCGTCGAGACCGGACGGGTCGCAGTCGGCGAGTTCCCTCGCGGCGAACACGCAGGCCGCGAGTCCGGACTTCATGTCGACCGCGCCGCGCGCGACGAGCCGGTCGCCGTCCCACGTCGGCGAGAACGGGTCCGTCTCCCACGCCTCGTCCTCGACCGGAACGACGTCGACGTGTCCGTTGAGGACCACGGTCGGGCCCCTTTCGGGGTCGCCGAACTCGAGGACGCCCGCGACGGACGGTCGACCCTCCACGTCGATCGCGTCGGGGTCCGACGGGAACGAGGGGTGTTCCGCGAGCTCGGCGGCGTCCGCGGTCCACCGGTACGTCTCGAAGCCGAAGGCGTCGAGCCGACCCTCGAGCCACTCCTGAGCGGATCCCTCGTTACCCGACGTCGTGCGGTGTGACAGCAGCTCCTCGGTGAAGCTCCGGAAGGCCTCGCTCATCGTCCTCCCGCCGATCGTTCTTTCGCGGAGCGTTCCGGGTCGGTTCGGGCCTCGTCGTGTCCGGCGTGATCCCTCATACGCTTCGAGCCGAGAGAACCAGTGAATATAAATCTATCTCAGAATCCGTATGTAATCGATAGATATACGTATAATTCCCGTTTGAATCCGATCCTGTTTCGTTTCAACCGAGTTTCGTTGTACACCGGCGCAGAGGAATTCGGACCGTCTCCCCGTCCGCGATCCGTTAAGTGGCCGCCGCCGAAACGTCGGGTATGCACGTCGGCGTCGTGATGAACCCGATCGCCGGGATGGGCGGTCGCGTGGGGCTGAAAGGGACCGACGGGAAGGTCGAGGAGGCTCGCGAGCGCGGGGCGAAGCCGCGCGCTCCCGACCGGGCGAGGCGGGCGATGGATCGGCTCGCCGCGGTCGCACCCGAGACCGCCGTCTCGACGGCGGCCGACCCGATGGGCGAGCGGATCGTCCGCGAGGCCGGCTTCGAGCCGGTCCGGGTCGTCGACCCGTTCGAGAGCGAAGAGCGGCGGGGGACCGACGACGCGCCCATCGAGACGACCGCCGAGCACACCCGTCGCGCGGTGGAGGCCTTTCTGGAGGCGGGCGTCGACCTCGTGTTGTTCGTCGGCGGCGACGGCACCGCGGCGGACGTGGCGACCGCCCTAGAGGGCACGGGCACGCCGATGCTCGGCGTTCCCGCGGGCGTGAAGGTGTATTCCTCTGTGTTCGCGGTCTCCCCAGAGGACGCCGCGGAGGTGGCGGCGACCTTCTCGCGGACCGAGCGGCGCGAGGTGATGGACATCGACGAGGACGCCTACCGGGAGGGGGAGGTCCACCCGGAGCTTCGCGGGGTCGCACACGTCCCCGTCGCCGACGACCTTCAGTCGTCGAAACAGACGGCGAGCGGGACCGTCGAGTCGCTCGCGGAGGGGGTCGCGGACGACATTCGAGCGCGCGAGGGGGAGGGCGTCACCTACGTCCTCGGCCCCGGGTCGACGGTGGGCGCGATCAAGGCCGAACTCGGCTTCTCGCCCTCCCCGATCGGCGTCGACGTCTGGCGCGACGGCGAGGTGGTTGCCCTGGACGCGACGGAGTCGGAGATCCTGGCGGCACTCGGCGAGGAGAACGAGATCGTCGTCTCGCCGATCGGCGGACAGGGGTTCGTCTTCGGGCGGGGGAACCCGCAGCTCTCGCCGGCCGTGATCCGCGAGTGCGACGTGCGGATCGTCGCGTCACGCACGAAGCTCGACGACGTGCGAGCGCTCCGTGTCGACACGGACGACCCCGAGCTCGACGCCGAGCTGTCGGGGTGGGTGCGCGTCCGCGTCGGGAAGTTCGAGACGCGGATGATGAAGATCGTCTGACCGAGTCCCGCGGCGAGAGATCCGGCGGCGAGCTAGTCGTCGAAGCCGTGGATGCCCGCCGTTGTCACCTCGACGCCGTCGTCGGTGATCAACAGGGTGTGTTCCGCCTGGCTCACGAGCGCGTCGTCGGCCTCCTTGAGTACGGGGTAGCCCTTGATCACGTTCGCCTGCTTCAGGCGGCGAAGCGCCATGCCGGCGCGGTCGTCGGAGAGCCACCGGGCGGCGAAGGGGAGCCCGTCGAATTCGGCGATCTCCTCGAGCGCCTGCCGCGCCCTGCGATCCCGGACGCTCTTCTCGCGTTCGAGCTCGAATATCTCCTCGTCGGTCCCCTCGCCGACCTTGCCGCGGCCGTCGGTCGCGAACGGCTCGATGGCCACCGCCTGCCCGGGCTCCAACTCGACGGAGCGGTCGACCCCGCGGTTCGGGACGTTCGGACCGGTGTGGGCGTCGTACCGCTCGACGCCGTGCCCGGAGAGGTTCAGAACCGGCGTGTAGCCGTACCCGCGGATCACGTCCTCGATCGCCTTCCCGACCACGCCGACCTCGACGCCGGGACCCGCCTCGTCGACGGCGGCCTCCAGCGCCATCTCCGCGGCCTCGACGAGTTCGACGTTGCCGGTGTGATCGACGGTGACCGCGGCGTCGGCGATGTAGCCGTCCACGTGGACGCCCACGTCGAGACACACCATCTCCTCGCCGAACTCCGTCTCGTCGTCACGGGACGGGGTCGCGTGCGAGGCCTCGGAGTCGATGCTGAGGTTGACGGGGAACGCCAGTCCCGCGCCCTCCTCGCGGACGAAGTCCTCCACCCACTCGGCGACCTCGAGTTGCGTTCGGCCCGGTTCGACCATCGACTTGGCCTCGTTCACCGCCTCGACCAGCACCGCGCCGGCCTCCCGATAGCTCTCGACCGCGTCGTCGTCGAGGGATCCGTGGCTCATGCCCTCGGGTTCGTCGAGGGGCCGCAAAGAGGTTGCGGGAGCGGATCGGTCGGCGCGTCGACCACGCTGACCGGCCCGGCCCGCCGCGGCGAACCGCACCGACCCGCACCGCCCCGCCTTCCCGCTCACCGCGGGTCCCACCCGTGGAACGCCGTTCCCGACTCCAACTCCAGGTCGAACGCGCGGATGAGCCCGCCGAGCGCGGCGTACCCCTGCGCGGTGGCAGCGATCCCGACGATCTCGGACTCGTCGTACAGCGCGGCGATCGACTCGTGGGTGACGGCGTCGACCGACTCCCGAACGACGGCGCGGACGTACTCCACGAGCGTCCGTTCGCCGTCGTCGAGCGCGGTCAGATCCCCGGTTCCGACCCCGGCGATGACGGCGTCGTCGATGCCGACGTCGCGCGCGATGTTGACGTGCTGGTGCCACTCGTAGCGGTTGTCGATCGTCGCCGCCGTCGCGAGGATGACGAACTCCCGTTCCCTGTCCGTGAGCCCGCTGTCGTGCCACAGCGAACGCAGGAACGCCCGCATCCCCGCGAGGACCG
The DNA here is from genome assembly GCF_900182635.1 of Halorubrum cibi. Taxonomy (GTDB): domain Archaea; phylum Halobacteriota; class Halobacteria; order Halobacteriales; family Haloferacaceae; genus Halorubrum; species Halorubrum cibi. The sequence goes on from NZ_FXTD01000003.1 coordinate 128,373, forward strand.
CGGGGTTATTGCCGAGCGATCGGTACACGTTGAGCGGCTTCCCTTGGAGGACGGACTCCAGTAGCTCCTCGTGTTCGTCCGGAACGTCCGCCGGCTCAGCGTATGGGACACGCGCCATACGCCCGACGCGGTCGCACGGCTGTTAGGTGTACGTGAGCCGGCCGTCTTCACCGCGACCCGACTCGACCGGTCGTCGACGTGCGAGACCGCGGACGTCGAGTCCCCCCGTCGATGCCGGCGAACCCGCCGTCGATGGGAAGCTTAAGGGGAGACACCCCCCAAGCGTCGGTAATGGCTACGGAGGTGTCGCGTCGGCGGGCGTGGGTGATCGCCGCGCGACCGCAGACGCTCCCGGCGGCGGCCGCACCCGTGATCGTCGGCGTCGGACTCGCTCTCGGAGCCGGCACGTTCGCGCCGCTCCCGGCGGTCGCGGCGCTCGTCGGCGCGGCGCTGATCCAGATCGGGACCAACTTCGCGAACGACTACTACGACGCGATCCAGGGCGCCGACACCGACGACCGCGAGGGGTTCACCCGCGTCGTCGCCAGCGGCCTCATCGAACCCGCGGAGGTCAAACGGGCCATGTGGCTGACGTTCGCGGCCGCGATCGGCGTCGGCACCTACCTCGTCTCCGTCGGCGGCGTCCCGATACTCGTGATCGGACTCGCCTCAGTCGCCGCCGGCATCGCCTACACCGGCGGCCCCTACCCCCTCGGCTACCACGGGCTCGGCGACGTGTTCGTCTTCGTCTTCTTCGGGCTGATCGCGGTTGCCGGAACCTACTACGTTCAGGCGGCCGCCCTCGTGGGCGAGACGTTCCCGCTGTGGCTCCCCGACGGCACCGTCACGCTCGCGGCCGTCGTCGCCAGCCTGCCGGTGGCCGCGCTCTCGACGAACATCCTCGTCGTCAACAACGTCCGCGACCGCGAGGAGGACGCGGAGACGGGCAAACGGACCCTCGCCGTCCGCTTCGGCTACCGGTTCTCGCGGGTCCAGTACGTCGGCCTCCTCGGGCTCGCGTACGTCACTCCGTTCTGGTTCGTCGCGACCGGGGACGGGCTCGCTCCCCTCCTCCCGCTCTCGACCCTCCCGCTCGCGGCCGGCGTCACCCGGACCGTCCTGACCGAGACGTCCGGCGACGCGCTCAATCCCGCGCTCGAATCGACCGGCAAGCTGCTCGCGGCGTACGCGATCGCGTTCGCCGTCGGCCTCGCGGTCTGATGCGGCTCCGTCCGTTCTCCGTCGCGCTCGCGACTCCGCTACGGACCGCCCGCGAGGAGATGACCGAGCGGCGGGGGTTCCTCGTCGGCGTCGGCGGTGACGCGGATCCCTCCGACACCGATTCTCCCGCCCCCGCCCCCGGCGTCGGCGAGGCCGCTCCGCTGCCCGGGTGGACCGAGTCGCGCTCGGCGTGTGAGCGCGCGCTCCGCGAGGCGGCCGCGGAGCCGGCCGGTCCGGCGACCGTCCTCGCCGACCTCGACGCCCGGGAGACCCCCGCCGCCCGCCACGGCCTCGCGCTCGCGCTCGCCGACGCGGCCGCCCGCGACGCGGACCGGTCGCTTTCCGCCCACCTCGCCGACCGAGCGGCCCACTCCGGCGACCGGTTCGACCCGCCGAAACCCGCTGACTCCGTCCCGGTCAACGCCACGATCGGGGACGGGACTCCGGAGTCGACGGCGGCGGCCGCGGAGCGCGCGGTCGACGACGGCCACCGCTGTCTGAAGGTGAAGGCGGGCGCGCGCTCGCTCGAGGAAGACCTCGACCGCGTCCGCGCGGTCCGCGAGACCGTGGGGGCAGCGGTCGACCTCCGCGCGGACGCGAACGGCGCGTGGGACCGATCGAGCGCGCGCTGGATGCTCGACCGGCTGGAGTCGCTCGGTCTCGGGTACGTCGAACAGCCGCTTCCGGCGGCGGCCCTCGACGCGACCGCCCGGTTGCGCGCGGAGAGCGAGGTCCCGATCGCGCTCGACGAGTCGCTCGCGGCGCACTCCGTCGCGGACGTGTTGGCGGCCGACGCGGCCGACGCGCTCGTCATCAAGCCGATGGCGCTCGGCGGGCCGGATCGCGCGCTCGACGCGGCGCTCCGGGCTCGCGAAGTCGGCGTCGAGCCAGTTATCACGACGACGATCGACGCCGTCGTCGCCCGGACTGCGGCCGTCCACGTCGCGGGCGCGGTCCCCGACGTCCCCCCCTGCGGGCTCGCGACGGGTGACCTGCTCGTCGAGGACCTCGCGCCGGACCCCTGTCCGGTCGTCGACGGCCGGATCGAGGTGCCCGACGGACCGGGGATCAAGGGCGGCGCGTTCGACGGGCTGGTGTGACCCGATTCCGTCGGCGGGCTCTCAGTGGAACCCGCGGTCCACGTCGTCCTCGTCGATCAGGTCCTCGAGCTCCGCCGAGAGCAGCTCCTCCGCCTCCTCGAAGGTGTCACCCAGCTCGTCGAGCTCGTCGGGACGCCCGTCGAACTCGTAGTCCATGGGACCGAACGCCGGGGAGTCGATCGCCTCCATCACGTCCTCGAAGAGGTGATCGGGGTCCGTGGGTGCCTCGGCGTGGACCTTCAGCGTCTCCTCAAGTCGGGTCGCCACGTCCTTCGCCTCGTCCTTGCTCTCGGGGGGCGACCGCACCGCGAACCGCCCCGGCGACCCCTCGGTGGGGAGGAGCGGGTCGAGTTCGTCGTCGACCCGGCGGGCGACCCGCGTGCCCACCCCGCGGAGGTCACGCGGGTTCTTCGCGTACGTCTTCAGGTGGTAGACGCCGACGCTCGGGTGCCCGAAGTAGAGGTCCTCGCCGAGCCCCCCGCGGCGGGAGCCGGCGACGGCGCGCCAGCCGTCCGGATCGGTCGAGTCGCTCGCGACGTCCGCGAGGATCTCCTGCCAGTCGCGTACGCGCATGTCGGCGTCACGTTGCGCCGGAGTCCGCATGAGCGTGTCGGTCGCGGCGACGGAAGTCGGTGGATCGAGTCGCGAAGATGGACCACGGAGAGGGACTCCTCCGACGTCTCACCGCTCGTACACCGGCTTCCGCTCGGCGCGCGCGGAGTACGACTCCCACGCGATCAGAAGCGACCCGCCGACGAGAAAGAGGTAAGCCAGCGGCGCGTCCGCCCCGGCGATCAGGTCGGCCGATCCCCAGAGCACGAGCACGCCGTACAGCGCGATCCGGAAGCGAGTGGTGTCGTACCCCTCGCGAAACGTCCCCCAGACGACGACCGCCGCGATGTAGAGGCTGACGAGCGCGTCGCCGGCGGCGGCGAGCCCGGCGCTCGAGACGCGGAGGTACGCGCTCGCGACGGACAGCGCCGCCAGCACGACGACGAATCCGACGACGACGGGCCGCCCGTAGCGGTCGTACGGCGAGTCGCTCATGACCGGCCCCACGCGCCGGACGGTAAGGAACCCTCGGGTTCGCCCCGTCGGAGTCCGAATCCGTCCCCCCGCACCGACAGCGTTTTTCGCCGCCGACGAGGATGGGAGGCGTGAACGTTCGGGGTCCGATCGTCTCCGTAGGAGAGACGCGAACGGTGTCGACGTCGTACGGCGAGCGCGACCTCCGCGAGCTACGGGTCCGCCCGGAGCGCGGCGCGGCCGAGCCGGTCGACGTGACGCTGTGGGGCGACTGGACCGAGACCGGCGAGCACGCCGAACCCGGCATGGAACTGCTCGTCACGGGAGCGGAGGAGGACGACTACGGGGGAGAGACGGGGTACGCGACGACCGGCGACTCGTGGGTCGTGCTCGAGCCCGACTTCCTCGTCGACGTGACCGGGATCCGGTCGTGGGTCCAGTGTCCCCGGATGTACTACCTGAACAAGCTCTCGGGGATCCCGCTGAACTACCCGGTCGTCAAGGGGACGATCGTCCACGAGGTGTTCGGCGACCTGTTGCGGGGGATGGACCTCGAGGCGTCCGTGAGCGACCGCGTCGAGGAGGCGGGGCTCGAGCTCGGCCTGCTCGGCTACGAGCCGTCGGAGGTGGAGGATGAGGTGCGGCGCAACGCGGCCGCGATCGAGGGGTGGCTCGCGCAGGGCACTCTCACGGACGAGGACACGTGGCGCTCGGAGTTCACGCTCCTCTCGCCGACGTTCGGGCTGAAGGGACGCGCCGACGCGCTCCGGCGCGGGACCCCGGTTGAACTCAAGACGGGCAAGAACACCAACCGCGAGCCCAGGTTCCAGGACAAGATACAGGCGGCCTGCTACGCGCTCATGCTCGAGGAACGCGGCGTCGACCCGGACATCGGGACGCTCCTGTACACCAAGAACACCGCGCTCGAGCGCAACGAGGAGAGCGGCGACCTCGCGCCCGCCAAGGAGTTCGCCGTCGGCGACGGCCTGTTGAAGTTCGTCGTGCGCGAGCGCAACGCGCTCGCCGCGATGGAGTGGCGCGCGCTGGACGACCCCGGCGAGCGCCCGACGGTGCCCACGGGGTACGAGGCGGACGCGAACTGTAGCTACTGTTTCGAGCAGGACGCCTGTATGGTCGTCTCCGGTCGCCTCGACCAGGAGTCGAAGGCGGGACAGGTAGGGAGCCCCGTCCCCGACGAGGAACGCGACTACTTCGACCGCTTTTACACCGCCATCGAGGAGGAGCGCCGCGAGACGCACGCGGAGTACCGGAAGCTCTGGGAGCAGACCCCCGAGGAGCGCGCGGCCGACGACCGGGCGCTGATCGGTCTCGAACCCGTTTCGCGGACCGAGATCGACGACAACCGCTGGGAACTGCGCGCCCGGAAGCCGGACGACGCGGTCTCGAAGCTGCGCGAGGGCGACGTGGCGCTCGCGAGCGACGGCGACCCCGTGACCGGCCACGCCGAGCTCGGTCGGATCCGCGAGTTGGGCGAGGAGGTCGTCGTCGAGACCGACGAGCCGGTCGACCTCGGACGGCTCGACGTCTACCCCTCGGAGATCTCCGTCGACCGGATGCTCACCGCCCTCCACGATGCGGTGTTGAAGGGGAGCGAGCGACGGAAAGACGTGGTCTTCGGCCGTCGCGAGCCGGAATTCGCCACTGACGGCGACTCCTCGACGTACATCGACAACAACGCCGCCCAGAACGAGGCGGTCTCGCTCGCGGTCGACGCCGAGGACTGCGCGCTGATCCACGGCCCGCCCGGGACGGGAAAGACGTACACCATCGCGCGGACGATCCGCGCGCTCGTCGCCGACGGGAACCGCGTGTTGCTCTCGGCGTTCACGAACCGCGCCGTCGACAACGCCCTCGAGGCGCTTCGTGATCAGGGATTCAACGACGTGCTCCGGGTCGGCAGCGAGACCGGCGTCCGCGCCGACATGCAGGACGTTCGACTGGTCGAGCGCGGCGACCCGAACGAGAAGGCGGCGGAGCTTCGGGACGCCCCCGTCGTCGCGGCCACGACCGCCGCCTGCGGCTCCCGCGTCATGCGCGAGTGCGAGTTCGACGTGGCGCTCGTCGACGAGGCCTCACAGCTCACGGAGCCGAGCACCCACGCCGCGATCACGCTCGCCGACCGGTTCGTCCTCGTCGGCGACCACGAGCAGCTCCCCCCCGTGGTCCGCGCCGAGAACGACCTGAAGACCTCGCTGTTTCAGCGACTCATCGAGGCGTACCCCGACGCGAGCGTGATGCTCGACCGGCAGTACCGGATGAGCCAGCGGATCCAGGCGTTCGCGTCCGCGGAGTTCTACGACGGTGCGCTCCGGCCCGCAACCCCCGAGGTCGCCGGCCAGCGGCTGAGCGACCTCGGCGTCGACCCCGCCGACCTCGCGCCCGAACTGACCGGCGGCGTGGGGTTCGTCGACCCCGGCGGCGAGCGCGACGGTAACCGCAACGTCCGGGAGGCCGAACGCGTCGCGGGGGTCGTCGACGCCTACCTCGCGGCCGGGGCCGACCCCGACGACGTCGGCGTCATCGCGCCCTTCCGCGCGCAGGTCGCGGAGATCGGCCGCCGCACGGACGTGACCGTCGACACCGTCGACCGGTTCCAGGGCTCCTCGAAGGAGGTGATCGTGGTCTCCTTCGTCGCGACCGGCGACCTCGACGGCCCGATCTTCGAGGACCACCGCCGGGTGAACGTCGCGCTCACTCGCGCGAAAAAGCAGTTGACGCTCGTCGGCGACGCGAGGGCGCTCGGTTCCGATCCCTTCTACGGGCGGATGCTCGAGTGGGCGCGGCGGTAGCGGTCGGCCGCGTCGGCGGCCGGCGTCGCGATCGCCCTCACAGCACGGCCTCCAGCGCGTCCATCGTCTCGTCCACGCGCTCGACGCGCGCGGCGTGGCCCATGTGTCCGACCCGCAACAGGTCGTCGGCGAGGTCGCCGAGCCCGGTCGCGACGAGCACGTCGTGTTCCTCGTGGAGCCGATTCTGTAGCTCTTCCGCCCGACCGGGGACCTCGAAGGCCGTCACCGTCGGCGAACACCGCTCGAGGTCGGCGAACGGCTCCAGACCCAACTCCGCGCCCCGTTCGCGACAGCGCGCCGCGGCCGCCTCGTGTCGGGCGTAGACGTCGTCGAGGCCCTCCTCGAGGAGGAGCGAGAGTGCCTCGTCGAGCGCCACGACGTTCGTCGTGAGGTGGGTGTACGGGAACCCCCCGTCGGTGTCGCGCCACGGCAGGAAGTTCGTGTACAGCGAGTGCGGGTCGTGTTCCTCCATCGCCGTCCACGCTCGTTCGCTGATCGCGGCGGTGGTGAGCCCCGGTGGCGCGCTGAAACACTTCTGGGAGGCCCCCAGACAGACGTCGATCCGCTCCGTCGGAACCGGCGTGCCGCCGAGCGAGGAGACGGCGTCGACGACGGTGAGGACCTCCCCGTCCGCCGCCTCCAGCAGGTCGAGCGCGGGGGCGAGGTCGTTGAGCGTTCCCGTGGGGGTCTCACAGTGGACCATCGTCGCGAGGTCGTAGTCGGCGTCGTCGGCCGCGAGCGCGTCCTCGAGGTCCTCGAGCGGAAGCGGGTCGTCGTAGGGGGCGTCGACCACGGTCGCCTCGCCGCCGTACGACTCGACGAAGTCGGCGAACCCGTCGCCGTAGAGCCCGTTGGACAGACACAGCACCTCGGTGCCGGGCTCGACGAGCGAGGCGATCGCGGCCTCCAGCCCCAAGATCCCCTCGCCGCCGGGGACGACGACGTCGTGTGAGTCATCCGTTTCGAGGCCGTACACCGACTCGAGCCGGTCGACGAGGTCGGCGTAGATCCCCTGAAACACGGGGTCGACGTCCGGGTTGATCAGCTCGCGACTCATCGCCTCGCGGACGGGTTCTGGGACCGCGGTCGGCCCCGGCGTCATGAGCATACGTCGTCACTCGCGGCCGTCGGGATAAACGCCCCGGCGGGACGGCGGCACGGCGGCACGCACCGGAGACGGGGAGGCCCGCGCGGACCTCGCCGAAAGCCAAAAGCCGGTCGCCCGCGGATTGGGCACATGAACGAGCCCGGAACCGAGGGCGTGCTGTTGGACCAGGAGACGCTCCACGGTCGGCTCGGGGACGCGCCCGGCTGGCTCGCCGAGCACTACCGCACGTTCCGCGAGTCGATGCTGGGCGAGCGCGACGGGTCGCCGTTCCCGTGTTACTTCGGGATCGAGGTCGAGCGCGAGGGCGACCTGCTGTACGCGGCGTGCGAGTCAACGAGCGACCCCGCCGCGCTCCTCCGGCTGCGAGACCTCCTCCTCGAGTACCTCGAGACCTACCCGGACCACGCGGAGCGGGCACCGCTCGCAGTGTTCTTCCGTCCACCCGACGGGGACGAGACGGATACGACGGACTCGACCGAGGCCGACTACCACGAGGCGCTCTGGCACGTCCTCGAGTTCCTCCACGTCCACGACCCCGAACCGTGGCCCGAGGAGATCCCGATCGACCCCGACGACCCCTACTGGGAGTTCTGTTTCGGCGGCGAGCCGCTTTTCCCGACCTCGCGTGCGCCCTTCTATGACGACCGCAAGAGCCGCTACTCGCCGGTCGGCCTGGAGGTCACCTTCCAGCCGCGGGCGGTCTTCGAGGGGATCACGGCGGATACGGAGGCGGGTGAGCGCGCCCGCGACGCCATCCGCTCCCGGATGGAGGCGTACGACGGGGTCTGCCCGCACGCCGACCTCGGCGACTGGGGCGCGGCGGGCGACCGCGAGTGGAGACAGTACCTCTTCCGCGAGGACGACGCGGAGAGCCCCGACGAGTGCCCGCTTGAGCCGACCCGCGAGCACCCGAAAGCATCCGAAGAACTGCTCGAGCGCGGCGCGTGGCGGCGGTTCGCGGACGCGGATGGCGGCTCCGAGGATCCGGACGGGTCGCCGGCGACCGTTCTGGGGGTCGGCGATGACTGATATCGATCCCTCCGACGACTCATCGCTCCCCGACGACGCGGTCCTGCTCCTCGTCGACTTCCAGACCGGCTTCGACGAGCCGGGGTGGGGCGAGCGAAACAACCCCGAGGCGGAGGCGGTCGCCGCCGACCTCCTCGCGCGTTGGCGCGCGCGGGGCCGCCCGGTCGCGCACGTGCGACACGACTCGACGGAGCCGGAGTCGCCGCTCCGGGGCGACGCGCCGGGGTTCGCTTGGAAGGCGGAGACGGCCCCGGCCGACGGCGAGGCGACCTTCGTGAAGTCGGTCAACGGCGCGTTCCTCGGGACCGACCTCGACGACTGGCTGCGAGAGCGCGGCCGCGACACCCTCGTCGTCTGCGGGCTCACCACCGACCACTGCGTCTCGACGACGGTCCGGATGGCCGAGAACCGCGGCTACGACGTGTACCTCGTCGCCGACGCGACCGCGACCCACGAGCGCGAGGGGCCGGACGGGGAGCGGATCGATCCCGAGACCTCCCACCGGGTCGCGCTCGCACACCTCTCGAGGGAGTTCGCGACGGTCGTCGAGGCGGACGACCTCGGGTGACCCGCCAGAGCCTCCTCGTTGCGACGGTGGCGGCGTCGTATCCGGTCTCAGAGGTGTTCTAACCCCCGCTCGAGGTCGGCGATCAGGTCGTCGGCGCTCTCGACGCCGATGGGCGCTCGGATCAGCGAGTCCGTGATCCCGGACGCCAGTCGCTCCTCCTCCGGAACGTACGAGGCGGACATGCTCACCGGGTGTTCGATCAGCGACTCGACGCTGCCAAGGCTGACGGCCAGCGTGAACAGGTCGAGCGACTCCACGAACGCCCGCGCCTCCGCGGCCCCGCCGTCGATCTCGAACGAGACGATTCCCCCGAACCCGTCCATCTGGCGCGCGGCGAGGTCGTGTTGGGGGTGGGTTTCGAGACCGGGATAGTGGACCGCGGTGACCTTCTCGTGTTCCGATAGATATCTCGCGACGCGCGTCGCGTTCGCCTCGTGCTGGCGCATCCGGAGCGGGAGGGTCTTGCTCCCGCGGAGGACCAGATAACAGTCGAACGGCGGCATCATCGCGCCGAGGGCGTACTCCTGGACGAACCGGACCCGGTCGGCGAACGCGTCGTCGTCGGTCACGATCGCGCCGCCTATCGAGTCGGTGTGGCCGTTGAGGTACTTGGTCGTGCTGTGAACCGACACGTCCGCCCCGAGCGCGAGCGGCCGCTGGAAGTACGGCGTCGCAAAGGTGTTGTCCACGGCGAGGAGGACGTCGTGGCCGTCGGCGATCGCGGCGATGGCCTCGATGTCGCACAGCTTCAAGAGCGGATTCGTCGGCGACTCCATCCAGAACAGCGCAGTCTCGGGAACGACCGCGTCGGCGACGGCCTCCGGGTCGGTCGCGTCGACGTACTCGACGGTCACGTCGAAGTGGTCGGCGAGGTACTCGTCGAAGAACACCTTCGTTCCGCCGTAGATACCGTCGAACGCCACGACGTGGTCGCCCGACTCGAGCGCGGTCAGACACGTCGTCGCGATGGCGGCCATGCCGGACGCGAACGTCATCGCGTGATCCGCGCCGCTCAGCGTCGCCACGCGACGGTCGAGGGCCTCGCGGGTCGGGTTCCCCAGCCGCGAGTACTTGTACCCGTGGCTCGGGTTCCCCGTCTCGTCCATCGCGAACGTCGACGACAGGTGGATCGGCGACACGAGGTCGCCGGTGCCGCCGGGATCAAGGTCCGGCTCCTCGCCGGCGTGGATCGCTTCCGTCTCGAAGGTGTGATTCGAACGTTCCGAGGGGCCTTCCATACGTCCACACCGAGGAGGGATTTGATATAGGTTCTCTCGTCGCGGACGAACGCGTTCCGACGGCTTCGGCGACCCCGGTCGACCCGCACGTTTTTCCACTCGCCCCCCGAGGGATCGGGTATGCAACGCGGCCGGCGGAAACCGGACTGGCTGAAGTCGCGTCCCCCCTCGGGGAGCCGGTTCACGGAGATCAAGGCGAGCCTCCGCGATCGCGACCTCCACACCGTCTGTGAGGAGGCCAACTGCCCGAACATGGGCGAGTGCTGGTCAGGAGGCGCGAACGCGCCTCCGAACGACGAGGCGGCGGACGCCGCCGAGAGCGGTCCGAACGGACCGGGCACCGCGACGTTCATGCTCATGGGTGACCGCTGCTCGCGCGGGTGTAACTTCTGTGACGTCGAGACCGGCGGGATGGACCCGCTCGACCCCGACGAGCCGGAGAACGTCGCCGACGCGGTCGCGGAGATCGGCCTGGAGTACGTCGTTCTCACCTCCGTCGACCGCGACGACCTCGCGGACGGCGGGTCCGCACACTTCGCCGAGACGATACGCGCGATCAAGCGGCGGGATCCGGGGATCCTCGTCGAGACGCTGATCCCCGACTTCGGCGGCGACCCCGAAGCGGTCGACCGGATCGTCGACGCCGGTCCCGACGTGATCGCTCACAACGTGGAGACGGTCGAGCGCCTCCAGTGGCCCGTGCGCGACCGTCGCGCGAACTACGAGCAGTCGCTCGCCGTGCTCGATCGAGTCGACCGCGAGTCCGAGATCCACACCAAGACGAGCCTCATGCTCGGCGTCGGCGAGTACGACCACGAGGTGTACCGGACGCTCGGCGACCTCCGTGAGGTCGGCGTCGACGTCGTCACGTTCGGGCAGTACCTCCAGCCGTCGCGTTCGCACCTCGACGTCTTCGAGTACGTCCACCCGGACGTCTTCGAGACGTGGCGCCGGGTGGCCGAAACGGAGTTCGACTTCCTCTACTGTGCGTCCGGCCCGATGGTCCGGTCGTCGTACAAGGCCGGCGAGCTGTTCGTCGACGCGCTCGTGCGCGAGGGGCAGTCCCCCGAAGACGCCAGGCGACGGGCGCGGGCGGCCGGCGGGGACTGAAGTCGCTTAATACCCCTGCGCGTTCCCGTCCTTTCGCGGCTCCGTCGCCGCCGAGAGGACGCCACCCTCGTTGCGCGCCATCTGCGCGCCGCCGAACACCCCCGGTGACATCGTCCGCACGTCGTGGTCCTTCCGGACGAGTTTGGCGGCCACGTCGTCGTCGAAGTGCGGCTCCAGCGCGAGGGTCCCGTCCTCGCGGTACCGCCACCGCGGCTCGTCGAGCGCGCGCTGGATCGGCATCCCGTAATCGATGACGTTCGAGAGGGTCTGAACGTGTCCCTGTGGCTGCATGTATCCGCCCATCACGCCGAAGGCCGCCCAGTCGTCCTCGTCGAGCCGGATGAGCCCCGGAATGAGGGTGTGAAACGGCCGCTTACCGGGCTCGAGGCTGTTCGGGTGCTCGGGATCGAGCGAGAACGACGACCCCCGGTTCTGGAGAGCGATCCCGGTGTCGCCGGCGACGAGTCCGGAGCCGAAGCCGGCGAACCGCGAGTTGATGTACGACACCACGTTCCCCTCGTCGTCGGCGACGGTGAGGAGGACGGTGTCGGCGTCCTCGGCGTTCGCGTCGGGCACGCCGAAGCTCACGTCGTGGTTCGCGGTCTCGCCGACCGCCGCGGCGCGTTTCTTCGCCCACGACTTCGACCCCAGCGGGGGGTGGTCCTCGTACTCGGGGTCGGTGATGTAGCGGTGCCCGTCGTGGAAGGCGACCTTCAGCGCCTCCGAGAAGTAGTGGACGCGCTCCGCGGAGTCGTAGTCGTACTCGCCCGCGCCCAGTTCCTCGGCGACGTTGAGCGCCTCAAGCGCGATGAGTCCCTGGTTGTTCGGCGGCAGTTCGTACACCTCCGCGCCGTTGTACGTCGTCGAGACCGGCTCGGGCCACTCCACCTCGAAGTCCGCGAGGTCGTCGACGGTCATGAACCCGCCCGCCCGCTGGACTTCGTTCGCGATCGCCTCACCGATCTCGCCCTCGTAGACCACGTCGGCGCCCTCCTCGGCGATCCGCTCCATGGACTCCCCGAGCTTCGGGAGCGTCACGCGCTGGCCGACCGACGGCGACTCCCCGTCGAAGAGGAACGCCTCGCGGGCGTGGTCGGTTTCGAAGAGCTCCTCGCCGTGTTCCCACTGGGCGGAGACGACCTCCGAGACGGGGTACCCATCCGTCGCCAGCCGGATCGCGGGGCGGAGCAGCTCGCCGAGGTCCATCGTCCCGAGCGTCTCGGCGGTCGCCTCCCAGCCGCGGGCGGTGCCGGGGACGGTGACCGCGTGCGGGCCGGTCGTCGGCATCTCGGCGTCAGCCGGGTCGTCGACGTCGCTCTCCTCGTCGTCGGCGATCGCCTCCCGAGCGTTCTCGATCGTCGCGTCGGCCGGCGCGCCACCGCAGGCGCGCATCGCGCCCACGTCGCCGTCGGCGGTCCGGTACAGCGCGAACACGTCGCCGCCCAGTCCGGTCGAGGTCGGTTCCACGACGTTGAGCGCGGCCGCCGTCGCCACCGCGGCGTCGAAGGCGTTCCCCCCGTCACGAAGGACGCCGATCCCCGCCTCGCTCGCGAGCGGCTGGCTCGCGGCGACGACGCCACCCTGCCCGTAGACGGTCGAGCGCCGAGACGTGAACCGGTCGAGGTCTGGTTCCATGGCTCACGCTCACGAGCGAGCGGCGTAAATAACTCCACAAACCGGATCGATCGTACCCCTTCGACGTCCGTTCGACCCGGTCCGTCGACGATCCGCGCGGCGTCGGTTCCCCCGCTAGCTGACCGGAACGAACACCGATATACGGGAGGCCGCCGTCCGAACCGTCGTGTCCAGGTATCGCGACGTCCTCCTGTTCTTCCTCCTCGCTGCCCTCTGGGGCGGCTCGTTCGTCGCCATCGAGGTCGGCTTGGCGTACTATCCTCCCGTGTTGTACGCGGCCTACCGGTTCGACATCGCCGCGTTGGTCCTCGTCACGTACGTCCTCCTGACCGAGTCGAGCCCGCTCCCGCGGACCCGCGGCGACTTCGCCGCGATCGGGCTCAGCGGCGGGTTCAACGTGGCCGTCAACAACTCGCTGCTCTTCACCGGCCAGCAGTACACGACGAGCGGGATCGCCTCGATCACCTACAGCCTCGTCCCCATCGTCACCGCGGCCGTCGCGGCGCTGTGGATCGGCGAGTCGAGTCTCGACGCACGCGGAAGCCTCGGCGTCGTCCTGGCGTTCGTCGGCGTCGGCCTCGTCGCCCAGCCCGACCCCGCGAACCTGACCGGCGGCGTGACGATCGGGGTCGCGCTGATCTTCGTCGGCGTGGTCTCCGTCTCGTTCAGCAGCGTCGGGCTCCGAGTCGTCCGGACGTCGTTCTCGAGCGTCGCGCTCACCGCGTGGGCGATGCTGTTCGGCGGCCTCCTGATGCACGGGTTCAGCCTCGGGCTCGGCGAGGGACAGCGGCTCCCCGCGACCGAACTCCCGGCGCTCGTCGCGTTGGCCTTCCTCGGCGTGTTGTCCTCGGCGGTCGCGTACACGATCTACTTCACGCTTCTCGACCGGCTCGGCGCGTTCGAGATCAACCTCGTCTCCTACGTCGTCCCCGTCGTCGCCACGGTCGCCGGCGCGGTCCTGCTCGCGGAGCCGGTGACTCCGACGACCGTCGCCGGGTTCGTCACCATCCTCGGCGGCTTCGGGCTGGTCAAACGGCACGCGATCGCGGAGGAGGTGCCGAAGCTCGTCTCGCGAGTCGGCGGGTTCTTCTGAGAAAGGGTCGAGAGAGCCTCCGCGTCGAACGCGCTCGATCAGTCCTCGAGCGCCGCGACGTCCTCGAGGATCCGATCGGCGTGACCCTCCGGGGAGACGCCCTCGTACGCGAGGACGACCGTTCCGTCGTCGTCGACGACGTACGTGTTCCGGAAGACGCCGTCGAAGACGTCCCCGAACGTCTCCTTTTCGCCGTAGGAGTCGTACGCGCTCGCCACCTCGCCGTCCGGATCGGAGAGGAGTTGGAAGGGGAGGTCGTGTTTCGCCGCGAAGTCGGCGAGGTCGTCGACCGGGTCGTCGCTGATCCCGAGCACCGCGACGCCGGCCGCCTCGAAGGCGTCCCACCCGTCTCGGAAGCCGCACGCCTCGGTCGTACAGCCGGGGGTGTCCGCCCGTGGATAGAAGTAGACGACCGTGTACGTCGCGTCGCCGTCGCCGAGCGAGATCGGCTCGCCGTGCTGGTTCTCGAGCGTGAACGTCGGCGCGTTTTCGCCGGAGTCGAGCATACCGTTCCTGGGGCCGACGCTCGCTTATCCGCTCCGATCGATCCCCGATCGATCTCCGATCGAAACGGTCGGAACGATCGGACGACCAAAACGATCGAAACGACGGATCCGAAGCGTTCGCGTTCTCCGTTCGATTTTTACCGCCGACTCACGTCCCCCCGGTATCGATGGCCTGGCAGACGACGCCGTACACGGTCCCCCTCCTCGTGGCCGGGTCGGCGTCGTTCGTCTTCGCGGCCTACGCCTTCGCCCGTCGGTTCCGCGGATCGAAGTGGCTCGTCAGGTCGTTTCTCGGCGTCACCGTCGGCGCAGGGGTGTGGGCCACGGCGTACGCGGTCCAGCTGTCGGCGACCACGCTGTCCGCGGTGCTGTTCTGGAATCGGTTCGTCTGGCTCGGCATCGGAACGCTGGCGGCCGCGTGGCCGGCGTTCGTGCTGGCGTACACCGGTCGGTTGGAGTGGTTCCGTCCCCGTCGGCTGTCGGCGATCTGTCTGATCCCCGCATCGGTCGTCGTCGCGGTGTGGTCTCTCGGTTCCGTTCCGCTGTTCTATCGCTATCCCTCGATCACGATCGCTGACGGGGCATATCTGGCGTTGACGTATTCATCCACGATCGCGCTTCTGGCGTTCACCGCGTACACGTACGTCGTGAACCTGATGTCCTTCCTCGTCCTCGGATACGCCGCGGTCGACCGGACCGGGATCTTTCGACGGCAGGCCGGTCTCCTGTTTCTCGCCGGCACGCTTCCGATGACCATCGGCGTCGTCGGCGCGTGGTCGTCTCTGGGGCCGGTGTTCGTGGATCTCACGCCGATCTCCTTTTCGGTGACAGCGGCGATCGTCGCCTGGGTGGTGTTTCGGTACCGGCTCCTCGACCTCTCGCCGGTCGCTCGGAAGGCCGTGTTCGCGAACCTCTCCGACGGCGTGATCGTCCTCGACGACGACGATCGGGTCGTCGACGCGAACGACAGGGCCCGCGGGCTGTTCGACTCCCTCGAGTTGGGCCGCCCGGTCGGGGCGGCGTTCTCGAACGCGCCGGCGATCGTCGACGCGGTTCGGAGCGGTGAGACCGGAGAGGGTGGACGTGCGGCGATCGAGACGGATGACGGGCCGCGGTTCCTCACCGTCACCGAACGTGCCCTCTCCTCGGCCGGATCGGGAGACGAACGCGGCGGAAGCGTCCTCCTGTTCCGCGACGTCACCGAACGTGAGACGCTCCAGCGCCGATACCGGGCGCTCATCGAGAAGTCGCCGAACGTCATCGCCGTCTGCGGAACCGACGGCCTGCTTCGGTACGTGAGCCCCTCGGTCGACCGGCTGCTCGGCCACGACGCCGCGAGGATCGAGGGATGGCCGGTCCTCGACCTGATCCACCCGGCGGACCGCGAGGAGTGTCAACGTCGCTTCGAGGCCGCGCTGGAGACCGGCGATCCACAGGTGTTCGAACATCGGATCGCCCGCGAGAACGGCGATTGGCGGACCTTCGAGACGACCATCGAGCCGCTCTTCGAGAACGCCGCGGACGAGGTGGTCATCACCGCGACCGACGTGACCGAGGGGCGACGACACGAGCAGCGTCTCCAGGTACTCAACCGCGTTCTCAGACACGATCTGAAGAACGACGTGAACGTGATCGGCGGGTACGCGGACCTCCTTCGAAACCACGTCGACGGGGAGGGCGAAGCGCATCTCGACGTGATCGACCGAAAGGTGCGGACGCTGACGCACCTCAGCGATCAGGCCCGTGAGATCGACGTGGCGCTCCACGACGAGTCCGACCGCGCCGAGATCGACCTCGCGGCGCTGCTCCCGCGACTGTGCGACTCGCTTGAGGCGGCGTTCCCCGACGCGTCGGTGTCGCTCTCGACGCCCGAGAGGGCGGTGGTGTCGGCCGACGAGCTCCTCGAGTCGGCGGTACGGAACGTGCTGGAGAACGCGGTGGTCCACCACGACGGGGCCGTCGCGAACATCGACGTGTGGGTCGCGGCCGATCGCGACGGGTATCGCGTCGAGATCGCCGACGACGGTCCGGGCATCCCGCCCGTCGAGCAGACGGTGTTCTCGGAGGGGCGCGAGACGCCCCTCGAGCACGCGAGCGGGCTCGGGCTCTGGCTCGTCCACTGGATCGTCACGGGATCCGGCGGCGAGTTGGCGATCGAGACCCGCGAACCCACCGGAACGCTCGTTTCGATGTGGTTCCCGGCGGGCGACGAGGAGACCGGACAGGTGTAGGATCCGACGGAACCGTCCGAATCGAAACGATCCGGACCGACAGATACGACAGGGTTCGGACCCAACGCCGAGTATGACGGATACGACGGAGTCGACGGCGACCGCCGGAGCGGCGGACATCGCGGCCCGCTACGAGGAGACGGACGCGGAGCGACTGCTCACGTTCTCGTCGGACGGACGGACGGCGACGATCGCGCAGAACCGGGAGGGATACGCCATGCTCAAGGTCCGAACCGGTCCGGACGGCGACGAACTGGAGCGATACTACGGGTTCGACATGGCGCTCGATCACGCCGCCGAGCTGCTCGCGGTGTCGCCCCGCGACCTCCCCGTGCCGGAGGCCGCGGCCGACATGGGCATGTAGGCGAGCGCGGGAGGTCGGTCGGATCCTCGTCCGGTGGACGACGGAGACGGCGGATCCCGCACCGCCACGCGACTCCCCACCCATCTCTCCGTCACGCGACTCCCCACCCATCTCTCCGCCACGCGACTCCCCACCGCGCAACTTTCCGCCACGAGCTATCTCCGAGATTTCGCCACCGCTCGCCGGTTATCGCCGCTGTTTCTCGATTACTTCTCTCACGAGCGAACGAGACTGATCGAACGATCGGATCTCCTTCGGGACGTAATGCTTAAGTAGACAAACGTTCTGCTGTCAGTCGATGACAGACATCACGGAGGCTTCGTCGGACACCCCGGCGGATCGAGTTCTTCCAGGGCACGATAGCTTCTAACATCGAAATCGGTCCTGTACGGATCTTCGACACGACGTTACGAGACGGTGAACAGTCACCACGCACTTCGTTCAGCTACGACGAGAAACGCGAGATAGCGGCGACGCTGGACGACATGGGGACCCACGTCATCGAGGCCGGGTTCCCGGTGAACTCCGACGCGGAGTTCGAGGCCGTGAGCGATATCGCAGCCGCGACGGACACGACGGTCTGTGGGCTCGCCCGCGTCGTCGACGGCGACATCGAGGCCGCCATCGACTCGGGCGTGGAGATGATCCACGTGTTCGTCTCGACGAGCGACGTCCAACTCGAGGACTCCATGCACGCGACGCGCATGGAGGCGAAGGAACGCGCGGTCGACGCCGTCGAGCAGGTGAAAGACGCCGGCGTCGAGTGTATGTTCTCACCGATGGACGCCACTCGGACCGACCCCGACTACCTGACGGAGATAGTCGAGGCGGTCAGCGACGCCGGCACCGACTGGATCAACATCCCGGACACGTGCGGCGTCGCGATGCCGACGAGCTTCGGCAAGACGGTGAAAGCGGTCGTCGAGGCGACGGACGCTCGCGTCGACGTCCACACTCACGACGACTTCGGGATGGCCGCGGCCAACGCGGTCATGGGCTTCGAGAACGGCGCGGAGCAGGCGCAGGTGTCGGTCAACGGGATCGGCGAGCGCGCCGGCAACGCGGCCTACGAGGAGGTCGTGATGGCGGTCGAATCGGTGTACGGCGTCGACACCGGCATCGACACGACCCAGATCACGAAGCTGGCCCGGATCGTCGAGGACGCTTCGGACATCCCGGTGCCGGCAAACAAGCCCGTCACCGGGCGGAACGCGTTCGCCCACGAGTCGGGTATCCACGCCGCGGGCGTGATCGAGAACGCCGACACGTTCGAGACGGGCGTGATGACGCCCGAGATGGTCGGCGCGGAACGCGAGTTCGTGCTCGGCAAGCACACGGGCACCCACAGCGTTCGAAAGCACCTGACCGAGGCCGGCTTCGATCCCACCGACGGGGAAGTCCGCGAGATCACGAAGCGGGTCAAGGAGTACGGCGCGGGCAAGCGGCAGGTGACCGCCGGCGACGTCGAGCGGTTCGCCCGCGAGGCCGGCGTCGAGCGCGAGGAGGAGGTCCGGATCTGATGGCCTCCCCCGTGGTCGCAACGATTCGCCAGCGACTGCCGAACGCGCCGCGACGTCCCGCCGACGGGTTCGTCGACGGCGGGTCCGCTCCCGGCGGGTCCGCGCTCGACGGCTCCGCGCTCGACGGCTCCGCGCTCGACGACTCCGAGCCTGACGGATCCACGTCGGAACCACGGTGTGTGCCGACGGGTCGGCGTGTGGATCGCTCCCGTCGACAGGAATTTATAGGCGGCCCGCGTGAGTTCGGATCGAATGCGACGGTCACGGTACTCCCGCGCGGACGACGCCCGGACGGGAGCCGTCGCCGTAGCGATCGTAGGGGTTTGATCCCCTACCACATTCCTTCCTCACCGACCCGACGTACCGACGGACGCGGACGCGTCGTCGACCGTTCGCCGATCGCCCACCGCGACGGCGACTCGTCGGCGCGATCCCCGTCCGGATCGACCGACGCTCGAACCCGAGAGACACCAACACACCACACACGATGAGCGATTCAGCAGCACACCCACGAGAGGACGACCCCGACGCCGATCCGGCGTCCGACCGGGCCGACGCGGACGACCCGGGCACGGCCGACCCGACCGGCGAGGAGAACCGACCAGACGGCGAGACGCCGACGGCGGTGTCGACCGGCGCGGAGTCGGTCGTCGCCGCCCTCGAGGCCGCGGGGGCGGAGACCGCCTTCGGCGTTCAAGGCGGGGCGATCATGCCGGTGTACGACGCGCTGTACGGTTCGTCGATCCACCACCTGACGATGGCTCACGAACAGGGGGCGGCCCACGCCGCCGACGCGTACGGCGTCGTCTCCGGCGAGCCCGGCCTCTGTCTGGCCACCTCCGGCCCCGGCGCG
The DNA here is from genome assembly GCF_900182635.1 of Halorubrum cibi. GTDB lineage: Archaea > Halobacteriota > Halobacteria > Halobacteriales > Haloferacaceae > Halorubrum > Halorubrum cibi. The sequence continues at coordinate 147,785 of NZ_FXTD01000003.1, forward strand.
ACGAACCTCGTCACCGGGATCGCCGACGCCGACATGGACAGCGACGCGATGCTGGCGTTGACCGGGCAGGTCCCCACGGAGTTCGTCGGTAACGACGCGTTCCAGGAGACCGACACGGTCGGCGTCACACGCCCGATCACGAAGCACAACTACTTCGCGGGCGACGCGGACTCCGTCGGCGACGTCGTCGGCGAGGCGTTCGAGCTCTCGCGGGTCGGCCGGCCCGGCCCGACGCTCGTCGACCTGCCGAAGGACGTCACGCTCGACGACACCGAGGAGTCGCCCGGTCCCGCGGAGGCACCGGCGGGAACGGACCCGAACCCCCGAGCCCGCGAGGACGCGGTCGCGGCCGCGGCCCGCGCGATCGAGGAGGCCGACCGACCGCTGTGTCTGTTCGGCGGCGGCGTGATCAAGGGCGAGGCGAGCGACGCGGCCCGGAAGTTCGCGCGCACCCACGAGATCCCCGTGACGACGACGATGCCGGGGATCGGCTCGTTCCCTGAGGACGACGAGCTGTCGCTGTCGTGGGCGGGGATGCACGGGACCGGGTACGCCAACATGGCGATCACCCACACCGACTGCCTGATCGCGGTCGGGACCCGGTTCGACGACCGGTTGACCGGCGGCATCGACACGTTCGCGCCGGAAGCGGAGGTCGTTCACGTCGACATCGACCCGGCCGAGATATCGAAGAACGTGTACGCCGACTATCCGCTCGTCGGCGACGCCGGAACCGTCCTCGAACAGCTGCTCGATGCCATCGTCGAGGAGCCGGACGCCGACGAGTGGCGCGAGCAGTGTCAAGAGTGGAAGGAGACGTACCCGATGACGTACGCGACGCCGGACGACGAGCCGCTCAAACCGCAGTTCGTCGTCGAGGCGTTCGACGAGGCGACCGACGACGACACCATCGTCACGACCGGCGTCGGCCAACACCAGATGTGGGCCTCCCAGTTCTGGACGTACACGGAGCCCCGGACGTGGGTCTCCTCGCACGGCCTCGGGACGATGGGGTACGGCGTTCCGGCCGCGATCGGCGCGCGCGTCGCCGCCGACGCGATGGGCGACACCGACCGCGACGTGGTCTGTTTCGACGGCGACGGCTCCTTCCTGATGACGATGCAGGAGCTGTCCGTCGCGGTCCGCGAGGACCTCGACGTCACGTTCGCGGTGCTCAACAACGAGTACATCGGAATGGTTCGTCAGTGGCAGGACGCGTTCTTCGAGGGGCGACACATGGCGTCCGACTACAACTGGATGCCGGAGTTCGACAAGCTCGCCGAGGCGTTCGGCGCGCTCGGGATCCGCGTCGACGGCTACGACGAGGTCGCTCCCGCGGTCGAGGAGGCGCTCGAGTACGACGGTCCCGCGGTGATCGACTTCCACGTCGACCCCGAGGAGAACGTGCTGCCGATGGTGCCGAGCGGCGGAGCGAACGGCCGGTTCGCGCTCACGGAGGACCAGCTATGAGCGGCGAGGAAGCGGCCGGCATGCCCGGACCGGCACCGGACGAGCGGCCCCAACCGGAGGGGCGTCGAAACCTGGAGGGCCACCGGATCGACCCCGTCGTGGAGGCGGAACACGACTCGCGACGCGCGGTCATCTCGGCGCTCGTCGAGGACGAGCCGGGCGTGCTCGCGCGCGTCTCCGGGCTCGTCTCCCGGCGGCAGTTCAACATCGAGAGCCTGACCGTCGGGCCGACCACCGTCGAGGGCCACTCCCGCATCACGATGGTGGTCGAGGAGACCGACCCGGGCATCGACCAGATCGAAAAGCAAATGGCGAAGCTGAAGCCCGTTATCTCCGTGGGCGAAGTCTCCGGCAGCGCCGTCACGTCCGAACTCGTCCTGTTGAAGGTCCACGGCGAGGAACCGGACAAGGTCCACGCCGTCTCGGAGATGTACGACGGCCAGACGCTCGACGCGGGACCGGAGACGATCACGGTGCAGCTCACCGGCGACGAGTCGAAGATCGACGACGCGATCGACGCGTTCGACCAGTTCGGGATCATCGAGATCGCCCGGACCGGTCAGACCGCGCTCGCACGGGGGAACATCCCCACCGCGCCAGGAGAGAAACCCGGAACGGCCGGCGAACCGACGACGCCGAACACCCAGTAACCGACAATGACAGAAGACGACACCCAGACGTTCGATTCGACAGTGTACTACGACGACGACGCCGACAGCGAGGCGATCGTCCAGAAGACGGTAGCCGTGCTCGGATACGGCTCACAGGGGCACGCGCACGCGCAGAACCTCGCGGACAGCGGGGTCGACGTGGTCGTCGGCCTGCGCGAGAGCAGCTCCTCGCGGGAGGCCGCCGAGGGCGACGGGCTCCGCGTCGCGACCCCCGCGGACGCGGTCGCGGAGGCGGACATCGTGAGCGTGCTCGTTCCCGACACCGTCCAGCCGGACGTGTACGAGAACGCCATCGAGCCGAACCTGGAGGCGGGCGACACGCTCCAGTTCGCACACGGGTTCAACATCCACTACAACCAGATCCAGCCGCCCGAGGACGTCGACGTGACGATGGTCGCGCCGAAGTCTCCGGGCCACCTCGTGCGCCGGAACTACGAGAACGACGAGGGGACGCCCGGCCTGCTGGCGGTCTATCAGGACGCCACCGGTGACGCCCACGACGAGGGGCTCGCGTACGCGGCCGCGATCGGCTGTACCCGCGCCGGCGTCGTCGAGACGTCGTTCCGCGAGGAGACCGAGACGGACCTGTTCGGCGAGCAGGCGGTGCTTTGCGGCGGCGTCACCTCGCTCGTGAAACAGGGGTACGAGACGCTCGTCGACGCGGGCTACTCCCCGGAGATGGCGTACTTCGAGTGTCTCAACGAGCTGAAGCTCATCGTCGACCTGATGTACGAGGACGGGCTCGGCGGCATGTGGGATTCGGTCTCGGACACCGCCGAGTACGGCGGGCTCACGCAGGGTGACGTCGTCGTCGACGAGCACGCCCGCGAGAACATGGAGGAGATCTTAGAGAAGGTCCAGAACGGCCAGTTCGCCCGCGAGTGGATCGCGGAGAACCAGGCCGGTCGACCCTCCTACACCCAGCTCCGTCACGCCGAGAAGAACCACGAGATCGAGGAGGTCGGCGAGGAGCTGCGCGGGCTGTTCGCCTGGCAGGAGGAGGAGGACGAGGAGGAGTCGGCAGAGGTGAAGGCCTGATGGGCGGACGCGGCGACGTGAACCGCTCCCACGAACCCGCGGATTCACGGAGTGATCCCCGATGAGCGAGGGGACGCTGTACGACAAGGTGTGGGACCGTCACAAGGTGACGGGGTTGCCGACCGGGCAGGACCAGCTGTTCGTCGGGCTCCACCTCGTTCACGAGGTCACCAGTCCGCAGGCGTTCGGCATGCTGAAGGAACGCGATCAGGAGGTCGCGTTCCCCGAGCGCACCCACGCGACGGTCGACCACATCGTGCCGACCGGCAACCGCGACCGGCCGTACCGCGACGAGGCCGCGGAGGAGATGATGGCGGAACTCGAGGAGAACGTCCGCGGGTCCGGCATCGACTTCTCCGATCCCGACTCGGGCGATCAGGGGATCGTCCACGTCATCGGCCCGGAGCAGGGGCTCACCCAGCCCGGCATGACCATCGTCTGTGGCGACTCGCACACGTCGACACACGGCGCGTTCGGCGCGCTGGCGTTCGGGATCGGCACCTCGCAGATCCGCGACGTGCTGGCGACGGGCTGTGTCGCCATGGAGAAACAGAAGGTCCGTCGGATCGAGGTCACGGGCGAGCTCGGCGAGGGCGTCACCGCCAAGGACGTCATCCTGACGATCATCGGGAAGCTCGGGACCGACGGCGGCGTCGGTTACGTGTACGAGTACGCCGGCGAGGCCATCGAGAAGCTGGGCATGGAGGGTCGGATGTCCATCTGTAACATGTCCATCGAGGGCGGCGCTCGCGCGGGGTACGTCAACCCGGACGAGACCACCTACGAGTGGCTGGAGGGGACGGACGCCTTCGCCGACGATCCCGAGAAGTTCGAGCGGCTGAAGCCGTACTGGGAGTCAGTCCGGACCGACGACGACGCCGAGTACGACGACGTGGTCACCATCGACGGGTCGGCGATCGAGCCGACCGTCACGTGGGGGACCACGCCCGGACAGACCGCGGGCATCACGGAGCCGATCCCGGATCCCGAGGACCTGCCCGAGGAGGACCGCGACACCGCCCGTCGCGCACAGAAACACATGCGCGTCGAGCCGGGCGACACGATGGAGGGCTACGAGATCGACGTGGCGTTCCTCGGCTCCTGTACCAACGCGCGGCTGAAGGACCTCCGCGAGGCCGCGGCGTTCGTCGAGGGCCGCGAGGTCGACGACGACGTGCGCGCGATGGTCGTCCCCGGCAGCCAGCGCGTCCGCGACGCCGCGGAGGCCGAGGGCCTCGACGAGGTCTTCAAGGACGCCGGCTTCGACTGGCGCGAACCCGGCTGTTCGATGTGTCTCGGGATGAACGACGACCAACTGGTGGGCGACGAGGCGAGCGCGTCCTCCTCGAACCGGAACTTCGTCGGCCGACAGGGCTCGAAGGACGGCCGGACCGTGTTGATGAGTCCGATCATGGTCGCGGCCGCGGCGGTGACCGGCGAGGTCACCGACGTGCGAGAGATGGAGGAGGTGGCGACCGTATGAGTTCGCCCGAGTTCAGCGCCGGCGAGGCCCCGGCCGAGAAGGTGACGGAGGTCACCGGGACGGGGATCCCCGTCCGTGGGAACGACATCGACACCGATCAGATCATCCCCGCCCGCTTCATGAAGGTCGTCACCTTCGACGGGCTGGGACAGTTCTCCTTTTTCGACCAGCGCTTCGACGACGACGACAACGAGAAGGACCACCCGTTCAACGAGGAGAAGTATCGGGGCGCGAACGTGCTCGTCGTCAACGCGAACTTCGGCTGCGGCTCCTCGCGCGAGCACGCCCCGCAGGCGCTGATGCGCTGGGGGATCGACGCCGTCGTCGGCGAGTCGTTCGCGGAGATCTTCGCGGGCAACTGTCTCGCGCTCGGGATCCCGACCGTCACCGCCGACCAGGAGTCCATCGAGGCGCTCCAGAACTACGTCGAGGCGAATCCCGACGCCGAGATCGACATCGACGTGGCCGCGGAGACGATCACCTACGACGACACCGTGATCGACGCGACGGTCCACGACGCCCAGCGGAAGGCGCTCGTCGAGGGCGTCTGGGACACCACGGCGCTGATGGGTGCGAACGCGGGAGCGGTCCGTGAGACCGCCCGATCGCTGCCGTACGTCCCCGAGGAGGACATCCCGGGAGGCGACGCGTGAGCCACGATATCGCCGTCATCGAGGGCGACGGGATCGGACAGGAAGTCGTCCCGGCCGCCATCGAGGTGCTCGAGGCGCTCGAGGTCGACTTCGAGTTCGTCGAGGGCGAGGCCGGCGACGCGGTTCGGGAGGCGACCGGCGAGGCGCTCCCGGCGGAGACGTACGAACTGGTCGCCGACGCCGACGCGACGCTGTTCGGCGCGGCCGGCGACACCGCCGCGGACGTCATCCTCCCGCTGCGCGAGGCGGTCGACTCCTTCGTGAACGTCCGGCCTGCGAAGGCGTATCCCGGCGTCGACGCGCTGCGCCCGGAGACGGACGTGGTCTTCCTCCGTGAGAACACCGAGGGCGTCTACGCCGGCCACGAGGACCGGCTCAGCGACGACCTCTCGACGCTGACGCGCGTGGTCACGTCCTCGGCCTCCCGTGAGCTGGCCGAGTACGCTTGCGAGTTCGTCGCGGACGGTCGCGGGCCCGCGGGCGACTCCGAGGAGGGGTTCACGGTCGCACACAAGTCGAACGTGATGCGCGAGACCGACGGTCGGTTCCGCGAGGCGGTGCTCGCGGTCGCCGAGGAGCGCGGCGTCGACGTCGACGAGGAGCTGATGGACGCGTTCGCGACGAAGCTCCCGCTCGACCCCTCACAGTACGGCGTCGTCGTCTGTCCGAACCTCGCGGGCGACGTGCTTTCGGACCTGGCCGCCGGGCTCGTCGGCGGGCTCGGCCTGCTCCCCTCGGCGAACGTCGGCCACGACAACGCCCTGTTCGAGCCGGTCCACGGCACCGCACCCGACATCGCCGGCGAGGGGATCGCGAACCCGACGGCGGCGGTGCTCTCGGCCGCGATGCTGTTGGAGTACCTCGGGCACGTCGAGGAGGGTCAACGGGTTCGGACCGCGGTCGAGTCCGTGCTCTCGGAGGGCCCCCGGACGGGAGATCTCGGCGGGGACGCGACGACCGAGGAAGTCACCGCGGCGATCGTCGACCGGTTGTAGGTCGTTTCCCTTCTCCACCGCTTTCCGAGACGCCGCCGACGAACCACAAGAGACGAAACCCTGCGGCACCTCGGAGCGGTATGAGCAACTACGCGGTCGCGATGGAAGCAGCCTGGTTGGTCCGTGACGTCGAGGAGACCGACGACGCCATCGGCGTCGCGGTCAGCGAGGCCGGAAAGCGACTCAACGAGACGGACAAGCAGTACGTCGAGGTCGAACCCGGCGTCACCGGCTGTCCCGCCTGCGGCGAGCCGTTCGACGCGGCCTTCCTCGCCGCGAACACGGCGCTCGTCGGGCTCCTCTTGGAGATCGACGTGTTCAACGCCGACAGCGAGGAGCACGCGGAGCGGATCGCGAAAAGCGAGGTCGGCGGTGCGCTCCGCGACGTCCCGCTCGAGGTCATCGACGTGATGGAGACCGAGGCCGACGACGACGAAGAGTCGGACGGCAGCGCGCGCTGAGCGGCCGGCCGGCGAAACCTTTTCTAATAACCAAGGGTTATTAGACGTATGGAACTCCCGACGCCGCAGGACCTGCGCGAACGGCGGACTTCACTCGAACTGACCCAGAGCGCACTCGCGGACGCCGCGGGCGTCTCACAGCCGCTCATCGCCCGGATCGAAGGCGGCGACGTCGACCCGCGGCTCTCGACGCTGCGCCGGATCGTGAACGCCCTCCAGGAGGCGGAAGGGGAGGTCGTGCGCGCGACGGATCTGATGAACGAGACCGTGATCAGCGTCGCCCCCGACGACGCCGTGAGCGACGCGGTCGAGCTGATGGAGCGGGAGGCGTACTCCCAGCTCCCCGTCCTCCAGAACGGAGTCCCCGTCGGCTCGATCAGCCAGGGGGACGTGATCCACGCCGGCGAGAACGTCGGGGATCACCCGGTCAGCGAGGTGATGAGCGAGTCGTTCCCCACGGTCGCGCCGGGTGCGACCGTCGACGAGGTGCGGAACCTCTTGGACCACTACAAGGCCGTGATGGTGACCGACGGCGGCGAGACGGTCGGGATCATCACCGAGGCCGACATCGCCGCGCACCTGTCGTAGCGAGCTTCGAGAGGCAGGGGCTCGGAACCGCAACCGATCAGCCGTCGCGGTTCTCCGAGAGGTGCTCCCAGATCTCCGTACAGCCCGCCCCGTCCTTCAGGTCCTCGAGGTGGTCGTCCTCCCCGCTTGGGGACTCGCTCGGCGCGAATCCGTTGGTCTCGTCCGCGTCGTCCGCGTCGTCATTCTCGGCCGAGCCGGTCGTTCGCTCGTCTTCGGCGGTCAGTCGTCGCGATTCGCCCGTTCCCGTCATGCCTGACTCCGGACCGTATCGAACAGTTCGGGCGCGACGTCGGCGGACGTGTGCTGGCGGTGCGGTCGATCGTCGTCCCCCCCACCGCGACGATCGATCGCGGCCTCGGGTGTCGTCTCGGTCATCGATCCCGTCTATGGCCGTCCCGATCATAAGGGACGCCACAGGAGTAAATCGAACCACTACTCTCCGATACCGGATCCGACCTCCGGTATCCGTGACGCGGCTCTCACCCTCGATCGGTCCGCACTCGGGCGATCCTCTCGTCTCGCGTCGTCCTCGACGGCGACCCGGCTTGCGAGCACCGACACCCATTGGGTCGGAACGGTCCAAAGAAGGGGTGTGACGACCCGCCTTCGCGTGCTCGATGACGGCGCATGGATTTCGGTCGACGACCACCGGGAGATACGCGTGAGCGAACTCTGGCGGCTCGACGCGCCCGGTTTCTGTAGCTGCGATCTGGCCGACCTCGTCGTCGAGAACTTCCAGGAGGTCGGCGTCGACGGGTCGCGTGTGGAGGCCCGCGTCTACGGACAGTGTATCGCGTGCGGCGGGGCCGGAATCACGGACTGGCTCCCGGTCGGTCGGGTTCGCGGCGGCGAGTTCGTCGAACTCGACCGTTCATGCGTCCGCCGGACGCGACGGGAGTAAGTGGGGCGTCCGGAGAGAGCGGAGACGAGCGTGGCGACCTATCCGGCAGGTGTTGCCCCTTCGAGGGGGCACCGGGCAACGTTGACTCCACGGGTCGCCCTATGTGGCCGGGGGGCATGTCTCGGAACACGATGCCCACGGACGTAGAGAACTGGAAGTCGGAGGTGTACGGGAACGAGATCCGCGAGCACCTGTTCGAGTTCGCCGAGCGGGGGTTCGACTCGATCCCCGACGACGAGCGGGACGCGTGGTTCGAGCGGTTCAAGTGGTGGGGGTTGTACCACCAGCGGAACGGCCAGGAGGGGTACTTCATGATGCGCATCGGGACGCCGAACGGCGTGTTGAAACCCGGACAGCTCCGCGTCGTCGGCGAGATCGCCGACGAGTACGCCCGCGGGCCGGGGACGAACCCGATCTTCGGCGACGCCTACGCCGACTTCACGACCCGCCAGTCGATCCAGCTCCACTGGATCGAGCTGTCGGACGTGCCCGCGATATTCGAGAAACTGGAGGAGAACGGACTCTCCACCCAACAGGCCTGCGGGGACTCCTGGCGGAACATCGTCGGCAACCCCGTCGCGGGCAAGGACGGCCAGGAGGTGATCGACGCGTGGCCGGTCATCCGCGACCTCAACGAGACGTTCAAAGGCGACGACGACCACGCGAACCTCCCGCGGAAGTGGAAGGTGTCCGTGACCGGCTCCGCGGACGGCTCCGGGCAGGGCGACATCAACGACCTCGCGTTCGAGCCGGCGTACAAGGACGTGGGCGGAGACGACGGCGAGGGAGGCGGAGACGGCGCCGAAGGGGGCGAGAGGATCGTCGGATTCAACGTCCGCGTCGGCGGCGGGCTCGCGCGCAACGAGCCGCGGTTCGCCCGCGACATCGACGTCTGGGTGCCTCCCGAGCGGGTGTCCGACGTGGCCGGCGGACTCTCCGCGCTGTTCCGCGACCACGGCGACCGCGAGGACCGCTACAACGCCCGTATCAAGTTCCTCGTCGACGAGTGGGGGCCCGAGGAGGTCCGCGAGACGCTCCAGACGGAGTACGTCGACTTCGACCTCGAGACCGCCGGCCGGGACGTCCGCGAGGAGTACACCTACAACGCGGGCGAGGGCGAGCGAAACGACCTGATCGGCATTCACGACCAGAAGGACGGGAGGAACTTCGTCGGCCTCAACGTCCTGGTCGGGCGGATGGGCGCGGCCGACGTGCTCGACCTCGCCGACTTCGCCGAGGAGTACGGCTCCGGCGAGGTTCGGCTCTCGCAGCGACAGAACGTGATCGTGACCGACGTGCCCGACGGGGAGTTGGACGACTTCCTCGCCGAGGACCTGCTCGAACACTACTCGCCGGAGCCGTCGCCGTTCATGCGCGGCTCCGTCGCGTGTACGGGCACCGAGTTCTGCTCGCTCTCCATCGTCGAGACGAAGAACCGGCAGGTGCGGTTCGCCCGGTGGCTCAAGGAGAACGCGGAGCTCCCCGACGGCGTCGAGGAGTTCCACGTCCACCTCTCGGGCTGTACCGCCTCCTGCGCGCAGCCGCAGATCGCCGACGTGAGCCTCCGAGGAATGAAGACCCGAAAGGACGGCGAGCCGGTGGAGGCGCTCGACGTGGGGCTCGGCGGCGGGCTCGGAGAGGAGCCGGGATTCGCCCGCTGGGTGACCCAGCGCGTGCCCGCCGACGAGGTGCCGGGCGCGATCGCCAACCTGCTCGAGAGCTTCGCGGACCGGCGCGAGGAGGACGAGTCGTTCCGCGCGTTCGTCGCCCGCCACGACGACGAGGAACTCGACGCGCTCGTCGATCCGGAGGAGACCGACTACGAGGACCCGATGATGCACAACACGAAGCGCACCTGGTACCCGTACGCCGAGAACGACGGGCTTGAGGACGCCCCGCCGGTTCCGGCGGACGACTGAGATGAAGGGTACAGAGAGATGAGCGATCGCCTGCTCCGCGTGAACGCCTACACGACGCTCGATTTCGTCGAGGCGAAAGTACGAGGCCACGACTTCGAGGCGGACGCGCCCGGTGTCGTGAACGTCACCGCGCCGCGGGAGGATCCCGACCGCGTCGGCCTCCAGGTCGAACTCGACGACACGGCGATCGACGACCTCCCCGCCCACGCCGACGAGGTCACTCTCTCGGCGGCGCAGGCGCGGACCCTCGCCGAGGCGCTGGAGTCGGCCGCGGACCGCGTCGAGGCCGCGCAGGGCGACGCCGACGGCGAGTGAGTCGCGGCGGCGGCATCACTTATTCACGGACTCGGCGGCGCGCCTCCGAGCGGCCGTCGGCCGCGAGGAGCCCGCGAGGGAGTTGCGAGCGCGAACGCGCGAGCAACGAGGCTGGGGAGGTGTGAGGTGCGGGGCTGTGCGGGGTGGGGCTTTGGCGGTGTTCGCTGCGGTCGTGTTCACTGCGTCGATGACGTACTACCGAACGACGACCGCTGCTTATAGCTCCAGTCCGCGGATCGCGACGCCCCCCTCGTCTCCATCTTCCTCCTCGCCGTCACCTTCCTCCACCCGTCCGATCACGCGACCGCCCGTCGCCGCCGCAAGCGATTCGGCGGCGTCGGGGTCGACTGCGGCGACGAAGCCGGTTCCCATGTTGAACGTACGGTGCATCTCCTCGTCGGAGACGTTCCCCTCCGACTGGACGAACCCGAAGACGGGTTGGGCGTCGTAGGGCTCGTCGACGACGTAGCGGTACGCTCCCAGCCGCGTCAGGTTCGTCCAGCCGCCGCCGGTGACGTGGGCCGCAGCCCGCACTCCGTGCTCGCGCATCGGGTCGAGCAGGTCGGTGTAGATCCGGGTGGGCTCCAACAGCGCCTCGCCGAGGGTGTCGTACCCCTCGAAGGGCGCCGGATCCGTGTACTCGTGTGCGCGCGTGACCGCCTCGCGCGCGAGCGTCAGCCCGTTCGAGTGGATCCCCGACGACTCCCAGCCGACGAGCGCGTCTCTCGCCTGCGCCTCGCCGTCGAACACGCCGTCCTTCGCGGCGAGGCCGGCGCAGGTTCCCGCCAGATCGAGCCCGCGGACGACCTCCGGCATCACCGCCGTCTCGCCGCCGACGAGCTCGATCCCGGACCGCTCCGCACCGCGGGCGAGCCCCTCGCCGACCTGCTCCGCGAACGCCTCGTTCGGCTCGTCGACCGCGAGGTAGTCGACGAACGCCACCGGGCGGACGCCGGCGGCGACGAGGTCGTTGACGTTCATCGCGATACAGTCTATGCCGACCGTCGAGTAGTCGGCCAGCGCCTCGGCGACGAGCAGCTTCGTCCCGACGCCGTCGGTCGCCAGCGCGAGGTAGCGGTCGCCGATGTCGAGCAGCCCGGCGTAGTCGCCCTCGCCCTCGCCCACCATCCCGACCAGCGCGGCGGTCGCGGCCTCGCTCGCGTCGATGTCGACGCCCGCGTCGGCGTACGTGAGTTCCTCGTCGTCGCCGCCGTCACCGCCACCGTGGCCGTCGCCGCCGTTCTCGGTCATACGCGTTTCGTAGCGCGCCGGAGCAAAAGGACACCGCTTGTCCGCGAACGGCGGGGGCCGACGCGAACGACGGACGCGGTGCCCTCTCAGAACGGCCCGCCGAACCCGAGGCCGAGCACGAACACGAGAAGCACCGTGAGCAGGACCGAGGGAACGAACGCGACCGCCCAGACGACGCGGCTCCAGTCCATCACCGTCTTCCCGTCGAGCGGCCCGTACGGCACCAGGTTGAACGCGGCGAGGAAGACGTTGATCGCGATCCCGCGCTCGCCGATCAGTGTCAGGACCTCGCCGCCAAGCAGGGTTCCCGCGTACAACACCGGGAGGAAGACGACCATGAGAAGCAGGTTGACGACGGGGCCGGCGAGCGCGATCCGCCCGTGTTCGCCCGCGGTCAGCCGCCCGCGGTGGTGGACCGCGCCGGGCGCGGCGAAGATGAACCCGAGCAGGGCGCTCGCCACCGCGAGGAACAGCATGCCGTTGTCCGCGCGGAACTCCGCCACCTGGTCGTAGCGGACGGCGACGACCTTGTGGGCGATCTCGTGGAGGAGGAAGCCGACGCCCGCGGTCAGGAGACCGACGACGAGCGGAAGAACCACGCCGGCGGCGACGATCCGCGAGACGCCGGCGCTCCCGCCGACGAAGAAGAGCGTGAACGCCACGCCCAGCGCGAGCCACGCGACGAGGAGGTCCTTGAGCTCGGTACCGCTGAAGTAGAGGCCGCCGATCCGGCGGCCGGCGATGTTCGTTGCCATGGTGTGTGTCAGGGAGCCAGCAGTCCGCGGAGCAGTTCGGCGCTGTTACGCGCGCCCTGGATCATCAGTCGGGAGACCTCCTCGACGCCGCCGATGTCGCCGAACATCGCGGGCAGGACGTAGACGGCGAAGAGGAAGCTCGCGACGATGCTGCCGACGTTCGTCATCGCGACGACCACGATGAGCTTGAAAAGCGGCACGTCGAGCATCTCGGAGACGAGCTCGCCGGGCGGGCGCGTCTCGTCGGCCAACAGCTCGTTGAGTGTGCCGATGTCGCCGACGTTCACCGTCAAGTGACGCAACTCCACGTAGCCCGTGAACCAGCCGGGTGCGAGAAGCGGGTTGATCGAGGTCATCCACGCGACCGCGCCGCCGACGCCGGCGGAGGACCACCGCGCGCCGGCGAGCTTCGCGAACCCGAACGCGAAGGCGGCGTTGATGAGGAACCACGCGCCGAACAGCCGGAGCAGGAACCCGTTCCGGACGCCCGCCATCGCGAGCAGGACGAAGAAGGCGACGAACCCGACCGTGATCCCGTAGCCGACCAGCTTCTTCCAGGGGAACCCGCGCCCGGACTCCTCGCCGACCAGGTCCGCCATCGGCGGGAGGGTGTCGGGGTTCGCGAGATACCCCTCGATCCCCGCGCGGTGGCCCGCGCCGACGACGGCGACCACGTCGCGGCCGGCCTCCCGTAAGGCGACGAGCCGGTGGGCGATGAACGCGTCGCGCTCGTCGATGAGCGCCTCCGCGCCGCCCGGGGAGAACTGTCTGAACTCCTCCATCATCATCGTCACCACGTCGGTGTCGGTGAGCTCCTCGATGTCGATATCCTCGATCCCGCCGTACTCCGCGTCGTCGCCGGATCTCGCGAGTCCGAACAGCCCGAGCAGCGTTGCGCCGACGACGCCGACGGACAGCCCGAGCGCGAGCCCCAGCCCGAGACTGCCGATCGCCCGGACCGTGAGCCCGCCGAGGTACGCCCCGACGAGCCCGTCGGCGACGCCGGAGGCCGCCACCCCGATCCCCGCGAGCGGCCCGATCGCGGCCGCGGCGTACAGCCGGGCGTCGGGCGAGAGCCCGGCCTTCCCGACTTGGTCGACGACGATCGCGGCGGCCACCGCCGCCAGCATCCCCGCGGTCACGCTCGTCAGGAGCGGTTCGGTGACGCCGAAGGAACCGCCGAAGAGACCGATCGCGGGACCGGCGATCACGCCGATCAGGATCCCGGCGACCACGCCGACGACGCGGGAGTCGGTGACCCCGAACGCGAGCCCGCCGACCATCCGGAGCTTCTCGATAAGGGTCATGCGCGCCCAGAACCGCTGGATCGTGGTCTGGATGTCGCGATCGACGAGGGCGACGTCGATCCCCGTGCGCTCTGCGACGTCGACGGCGGCCTTCATGTCCGCGCCGGGCTCGATGTCGAACCGCTCGCCCAGTTGGGTCTGGACGTACGAGAGCATCCAGTAGGCGAGGAACTGAAAGACCGTGTTCCCCTGAAGCAGGTCGCTCGCGTCGAGGTCGTCCGGAGTCTCCCCCTGCATCTGTCGGTAGCGACCCTCGTCCAGTTCGACGGCGACGACGTCGGGGCGCTCGCGTTCGATCGCCTCCTCGACCTCCTCGACGGAACGCTCCGAGACGTGGGCGGTGCCGACGACCGTCACCGACCCGGACTCGCGGCCCTCGGTAACGGGGGTGCTCTCGGAGGGGGCCGACGCGACGTCGGCGGGCCCCTCGGGCGTCTCTGTCATCACCCCGACGTACTGCGTCACGTCGTTTAGGGTTTGTGAGTCGATCTCGAGCGTCCGCGACCGGTCGGACCCGTTGGATCGATGTACCGAGCCGCGGCGGGACCGCCTCGAGGTCGACGCGACGTCGACGCGTCGCTCCCAACAGATTTGTATCCACACCCCGCGCATGTCCCCGTATGTCGCGGCTGTTGCCCTCCCTGCCGGACGCCGAACCCGCCGACCGAGACCCCCGCGTCGTCGGCGTCGACGACGACGAAGCCGAAGATCTGCTCGCGGCGCTCGGCTCCCAGACCGCCCGGAACGTCCTCTCGACCCTTCACGAGGAACCGGCGACGACCTCCGAGCTCGCCGACGAGCTCGACACGTCGCTCCAGAACGTCCAGTACCACCTCTCGAAGCTGACCGACGCGGAGGTCGTCGACGTCATCGACACGACCTACTCGGAGAAGGGGCGCGAGATGAACGTGTACGCCCCGGCGGACGAACCCTTGGTGTTGTTCGCGGGAAGCCAGGAGCAGTCCTCCGGGATCAAGACGGCGCTGAAGCGGCTGCTCGGCGGCTACGCGCTCCTCGGGATCGCGGCATTCGCCGTCCAGCGGCTCGCGGCGACGGCGACTCCGGACGCGGCCGAGCGATACACCGCTTCCGGTGACGCCGCGGGAGACGCCGGGACCGACGGCGGCGGAAACGGCGGTGACGTGGGGATCGCGACCACCGAACCGGACGCCCCCTCGACGGAGTCGACCGTGGATTCGGAGGGGAGCGACGGGGTCGTCGACGTCGCCGTCGACGCGGCGACAGATGTCCTCGTCGATCCCGCCGCGGCGCTCGCGGAGCCCGGCGTCGTCTTCTTCCTCGGCGCCGCGCTCGTGCTCTCGATCGGGGTGCTGTACTGGTACCGCCGAACCCGGATCGCTCCGTAACCACGAACGGTTGGGCGGCGAGCAGCGGGGCAGCGAGCGCTCGGGCGGCGAGCAGCGGGGCGGCGAGCGCTCGGGCGGCGAGCAGCGGGGCGGCGAGCGCTCGGAACGTCCGGGGACAGCTATTCATGTCGCTGTCACCATCCATCGGTATGGAACACGAAGCCGAGGTCGTCGGGGTCGGAGCCGGCTCGGCACCCGGCGGCGACGTCCCGGCGGTGGTCCTCAGCGTCCGCGGCGAGTACGTCCCCATCTTCGTCAGCGGCGACCAAGCCCGATCGATCGGGACCGTCTTGGAGGGCGAACCGTTCGACCGGCCGCTCACGCACGACCTGCTCGTGGAGATCCTCACCGAGTTCGGCGGGGCGATAGACCGGGTTCGGATCGACGACCTCGCGGACGGAACCTTCTACGCGAAGGTCGACGCCGAGCGCTACGAGTCGGGCGAACCCGAGCGGTTCGTCTTCGACGCGCGACCCTCCGACGCGCTGGCGCTCGCCGTCCGCGTCGAGTGCCCGATCGTCGTCTCCGAGGAGGTGATAGACGAGGCGGGTCGCCCGCCCGACTCGATCCGCTTCGGCGACGGTCGCCGCGAGGACTCGTAGCCGCGGGTTCAAGTGACCGCCCGACCGAGCGAGGGTATGAGCGACCCGGACGGCGAATCAGCGGAGGACGGAACGGAGCCGGCGGTCGGCGCGAGCGACGCGACGCTGGCCGACTCCCACACCGAGATGACCGAGATGCTCCTGCCGAACGACACCAACAACCTCGGGCGGGCGCTCGGCGGGGCGGTGTTACACTGGATGGACGTCTGCGGCGCGATAGCGGGCATGCGCTTCTCGAGCCGGCAGGTGGTCACCGCGTCGATGGACCACGTCGACTTCATCGCACCGATCGAGATGGGCGAGGTCGTTGTGATCGAAGGGTACGTGTTCAACACCGGGCGGACGAGTCTCGACGTGAAAGTCGAGGTCCACGCGGAGAACCCGCGGACCGGCGAGGAGCGCCGCACGACGGCGTCGTACTTCACGTTCGTCGCGCTCGACGAGGAGGGACGTCCGACCGAGGTGCCCGACCTCGCGTGCCCGACGGACGCGGAGGAGGCCCTCCGGACGCGGGCCGTCGAGGGACGCCGCGAACAGCTCCGCGAGGTCGTCGAGCGATACGACCTCTAACCGGTGGGACCGGGGTCACCGGTCCGGGCCGTCGCCCCCTCCGCGTCGTACGCGCGAGCCACGCGGTCGATCAGGTCCTCGAGGCTCACCGCCGCCGAGAGGTGGCTCGAACACCCGCAGTCGGACGCGCCGAAGCCGTCGATCGGACCGGCCGGGAGCCGGTCGGCCACCGCGCACTCGGCGTCGACGCCGGGCGCGTGGACGACGCGGTCGATCCGGGCGTTCGTCTCGCCGAGCAGGTAGTCGACGTGCCAGTGACGAACGTCGTGGTCGCCGCGAGCGGTGCGTCGGTGCCGGCGAACGCGCGAGAATCCGCCGGATCCGAGCGCGCTGCCGGTGTACGCGTACGCACCGGCGGGAAACCGCTGATCGCCGAGCGCGCCGACGGAGACGGTCGCGGAGGCCGGGAGGTCGACGAGGAGCGTGTATGTTCCGCCCGCCGCTCCGGGCGGAAGGTCGCGATCGGATTCCGTCCTGTTCGGCTTCGCCCGCGGTGACGCGGCCGCACTCGGTTCGGACATCGTCTCAGGCGGTCGGTTCTGGCGGCTCGCTCGCGGCCGGTCGGAGCGTCTCGACCAATTCGGCGGCCTCGTCGGTCAAGTCGTACGCGTCGTGGAAGTCGTCGGGGTCGCGGTCGCGGCCCGACAGCGCGCCGACGACGCCGGCGATCCGGTCGTAGTTGTCGCGAACGAGCCCGCCGACGATCCCCGGCGTCCCCGCTCGTTCGGCGAGCTCCTCGGCGGCCGAACGGCCCGCGTACACTCGTTTCTCGTCGGGGTCGACGAGCACCATCGCGAACGGTCGAGCGCCGAACTGCGCGTCGAGGAACAGCCCGACGGGATCGGCCTCCCACGGCACCGCCTCCACGTCGTCGAGCCGGCGGAGCGCGACCGCCGCGATCGAACAGTACGGACAGTCGCCGTCGAAGATCAACACCGGCGAGCCGGCCACGTCGGTCATGTCCTATCGTACGGTCGGGGCGAACTTAAGCGGCCAGCCTTCCGAGCCGCGTCGACGGCGGATCGGCTCGGAGGACCTCCCCGCGAGTCGCTCAGTCGGCCTGTGCGCCGTCCCGTTCCGCCTCGGCCTCGATGTCGGCGTCCGCCACGACGCCGTGGGAGATCGCATCGCCCGTGTCCGAGTCGAACAGGTGGATCCGCGCGCGGTCGAGGGCGACCTCGACGTCCTCCTCCTCTCTGATGTCGGTCGCGGGATCGACGCTCATCAACAGCCCCTGCCGCTCCTCGAAGTCGGTCATGCCGCCGTCGTCAGTCGTGTCGAGGATCGGTTTGAGATAGACGAAGATCTCGTCGCCCATCGGTTCGAGCACGTCGGTCGTGACGGAGAACGTCCTGCTCGGATCCTCGGCCTCGCCGCTGTTGTCGGCGAGGTAGAGGTCCTCCGGGCGGATGCCGAACTCCACCGCGTCGCCTTCTGCCACGCCGTCGATCGCCGTCGTGTCGAAGGAGACGGAGTAGCCGTCGGCGTCGAGAGTGCCGTCGCCGACGGTCGCGTCGACGAAGTTCATCGACGGCGACCCGATGAAGCCGGCGACGAACCGGTTTGCCGGCTGGTTGTAACAGGTCAACGGCGGGGCGATCTGCTGGAGTTCGCCCTTGTTGAGGACGGCGATCCGGTCGGACATCGTCATCGCCTCCGCCTGGTTGTGCGTGACGTAGATGATCGTCGTGTCCAGCTGCTTGTGGAGCCGCTGGAGTTCGGTTCGCATGTTGACGCGGAGCTTGGCGTCCAGGTTCGCCAGCGGCTCGTCCATCAGGAACACGTCCGGGTCACGGACGATGGCGCGTGCGATCGCGACGCGCTGTCGCTGTCCGCCGGACATCTCGCTCGGCATCCGGTCCAACATTCCTTGAAGCCGGACGACGCGTGCCGCCTCATCGACGCGCTCGTCCATCTCGTCCTGCGGGAAGTTCCGCAGCCGAAGCCCGAAGGAGATGTTGTCGTACACGTCCATGTGCGGGAACAGCGCGATGTTCTGGAACACCATCGCGATGCCGCGGTCCTTCGGCGGGAGGTTCGTCACCTCGCGGTCGCCGATCGTGATGGTTCCCGACGTGGGCTTCGTGAGCCCGGCGACCGTCTCGAGGGTCGTGGACTTCCCGCAGCCCGACGGCCCGACGAGACAGATGAACTCGCCGTCTTTCAGGTCGAGATTCATTTCGTCGACCGCCGTTACGTCGTCGTACTGTTTCGTGACGTCCGTGAGTTTGACTCGTGCCATGGTGGGTTACTCCTTGAGTGCCCCCTGCGTGAGGCCGCTTATGATCTTGTCCTGTGCGACGACGACGAGGATCGCCACCGGGATGATCGCGATCAGGCTCGCCGCCGCCTGGAGGTCGTAGCGAACGGTGTACTGCGTCTGAAACGCGATGACGCCGTCGACCACCGGCGCCCACTCCGCGGCGCTGTTGCCGGTCATCAAAAACGAGAAGAAGAACTCGGTGTACACCGTGATGAAGGTGAGGATGCCGGCGGTCGCGACGCCGGGCGCCGAAAGCGGCATGATCACGCGGAACAGCGCGCCGAGCCGTGTCGTGCCCTCGACCCTGGCGGCCTCCTCGAGCCCGTCCGGGATCTGGCCGTAGAAGGTCGTCAAGATGAAGATCGCGAGCGGCATCGTGAACGCGCTGAGCGGTGCGACGACCGCACCGGGCGTCCCGTATATCTCCACCGGGAGGGTGAAGAGTCCGAGCATCGGCACTTGCTGGTTGAACGCCCGGAACAGCGGGATGAAGAGCGTCGCCGGCGGGAAGAAGCTGAGCACCAACAGGGCGAAAAGCAGCGGCGTCTTCCCGCGGAACTCCAGGCGACCGAACGCGTACCCGGCGAGGCTCGCGACGAGGAGCACGAACACCGTCACCGTGAACGCGTAAAAGAGGCTGTTGAACATGAACCGCGCGAACGGGACCTGTTGGAAGACCTGAACGAACGCCGACAGGTCGATCGTCGCCGGAATCAGCGGGATGTCGGTCTGACCCGGCGGGGCCATCGCGACGTTGAACAGCCAGTACAGCGGGAACAGCGAGGTCGTCAACAGGACGCCGCCGAGGAACACCAACATGACGGCGTACGCCTTCTCCGGGTTCCGGATCCAGTCGTCGGCCCATCGCTGGATGGGCGATCTGTTCTCGTCGTCGCCCGGCTCGCCGCCCGATTCGTCTCCCGTGCCGTCGAACGTTTCCGCGTCCTCGTGGTTGCGTGCGTCGATGCTCATGTTATGCCAACCCCAGGCTCTGGTTGCTCCGCCGGATGAATCCGAGGTACACCATGATGAACAGCCCCACGACGATGGCTATCAGTACGCTCACGGCGGCCGCGGAGCCGTACTGCGTCGCGGAGCCGAACATCATCTGGGTGACGAGACACGTCATCGACGGGACGGTCGAACAGCCGACGGTGGTCGACTCGATGATGCCGTACACACGGAGTGCGCCCATCGTCCGGAACAGCATCGCGACCATCAACACCGGGAACACGAGCGGGAACGTGATGTAACGGAACCGCTGCCACCGCGAGGCACCCATCACGTCGGCCACCTCGTACAGGTCCTGATTGACGCTCTCCAACCCGGCCAGGATCAGGAGCGCCATGAACGCCGAGGTCTTCCAGATGTCCGCCACGGTCACGATGACGAAGCCGTCGAAGGTCGTGTTGAGGGGAAGACTCGAGAATATCCCGAGCTGCTGGAGCGGCTCGGTCAACAGGCCGTAACCGGGCCGGAACAGCAGGAAGAAGATCATCCCCTGGATGACGATGGGGATCGCCCACGGCAGGATGATGAGAAGCCGGACGAGCCGCCGTCCCTTGTACTCGGCTTTCATCAGCATGGCGTAGAGGAACCCGAGAAGCGTCTCGCCGGTGACGCTCAAGACGGCGAACAGGACCGTCATGAACAGCGCCTGTTCCAAGATCGGCGTCTCGAAGGAGGGATCGACGAACGCCGCCGGAGCCAGCGCGTTGGTGTTCGTGAGCAGCCGGACGTAGTTCTGGAATCCGACGAACTCCCCGAGGCTAGCGCTGGTGATCACGTCGGCGAAAAACGACATCCTGATCGCCGAGGCCAGCGGCCAGAACGCGAACAGCAGCAGCACGAGGAACCCCGGAACCAACAACAGGTACGCGTACGCCTGTTCGCTCAGGTTCTCCGTCCACGTCGCGAGTCTCGACAGGATCCCGTCCCCTCCGCTCGACATCTCCGACCTGCCCTGTTCAACTGCCACGCCGTTCGACACCTCCGGTTACTGCCCGCCGTTGTCGTACGAGCATCGCCCACCTGTTTTTCGTGCGAATATTTATCATTATTGTCTGTTTAACATGTGATTCGACGTTCGCGACCCCGGAACCGAACGGCGGAGAGCCGGTCAGCCGGCCGTCTCCGTCACGACTGTTCTTCGATCGCGGAGATCTGCTCTTGCATCGCCGTCGCCGCCTCCTGGGGCGACTGTTCCTGGCGGAGCGCCGAGTTGACTTCGCTGGCAATGATGGTCCGCTGATTCGGCCACACCGACGTCGTCGGCCGCGGGATCAGGTTCTCCGCCGAATACTGGAGCGCCTCGAAGTACGGGCCGTACGTGTCGCTCTCTTCGACGTAGCCGAACAGTTCCGGCTTCGGCGGCATGTAGTTCGCCGCGTCGAACTGGTGCTGGAGGACGGAGTCCTCCCACCACGCCTTGATCACTTCCTTCGCGGAGGCCATGTTGTCGGTGTAGGGGTTCATCGACATGATCCATCCCCCCTGCGCGTGCCAGGATCCGTTCGGACCCGCGGGCAGCGGCATCACGCCGAGCTCCATGTCCGTCCCCTCGAAGGCGCTCACCGCACCCCCGATGGAGTAGGTCCAGTTGCGCTGCGTGACCGCGCTTCCGTTCTCGAAGGTGGACTTCGTGTCGGGTTCGATCCAGCCGGCGACCTCCTGCGGCGAGACGCCCGAGATGTCCATCGGAGCGCTGCCCGTGCCGTGGATGATGTCCACCGCGGCTTCGATCCCGTCGATCGACTCCTCCGAGTCGAGGGTGACGGGGCGGTCACCGACCGGCCCGAAGAGGTTGTCCTGGCCGCCGAAGAACGCGCCGCCCATGCTCGTGAGGAACTCGTTGAACGTACAACACGCCAGTCCGGCGTAGTTGTTCCCCTGCCAGAGATGGCCGTACTGAACGTCCGATCCTCCCATCGCCTCGGAGACGATCGTCGAGAACTCCGCCCACGTCGGCGGGTCGCTCCGCCACGTCTCGAAGTCCGAGTCGCCGTAGCCCGCGTTCCGTAGCAGGTCCTTCCGGTAGGTGATGACCGGGTAGTCCGGGAACACCGGGATCGAGTACAGGTCGCCCGTCTCGGGGTGCGTCCCCGTGTCGATCATCGACTGGACGCCCTCCTCTCTGACGCGGGAGATGAACTCCTCGTCCATCTCCTCCTCGAGGTTGACCAGGTCGTCGCGGACGATGAACGGGATCGTCCACCCGTTGTCCGTCAACACCAGGTCAGGGTCGGACTCCTCGGCGTTGATCGCGGTCCGGAGCTGTTGTTGCTTGCTGCCGGTGTCCTGTGGCGGCACGGTCATCTCGATCGTGACCGAGTCGGGAACGCCCGCCTCGTGGAGCGCATCCACGATGCCGGAGTCGACGAACGCCGATCCGGAGAAGACCGTGACCGTCCCCCCGATCTCGTCGCCCGACGATCCGGTAGTCGACCCGTCCGATCCGCCGCCACCGCCACCCCCGGCACAGCCCGCCAGGCCGGCGGCCCCCACCGCGCCGGCGGTCGTGAGATAGCGTCGTCTCGAGACACCACTTCCAGTGCTGTCGTCTGACATACGTCCACAGTAAGGAACGATCATTAATATAAGTGTGGGTATTTACAACGGGTGATGTAAACGAGTATATCCGTGTCCGTCGGACGCGAGTTCGGCACTCAAACGCCGTTATACGGCCGAAATCCCGATTTTCGTCTCCCAGACGGGACGAAACGACCGCCGAACCACAGGCTCCGCAGTGATCGTGGAGCGGCGCGTTGGCGTCGCTCACGGGGAACGGATCGACTCTTCACGGCAGGCGGTCGAGAAAAGCGTGTCGTCGACGGGAGGGATCGCGCAGATCCCGGTTCCGATCAGTGCGAATGACCGAGCGCGTCCTCGAGCGACTGGCCGAACCGCTCCTCGAAGAGCTCCTCCGCGGTCTCGTTCATCTCGGCGATGTCGTCGGGGACGCCGCCCTCGCTGTGGTGGGCGATGACGTGCGCCTGCTGGGCCATCGCCTGGACGATGACGTCGGTGACGACGCGCGTCGATGGCTCGCCCTGCTCGCTGAGCACGTCGACGAGGCCGGCTGGTAGCTCGAACGACTCCTCCTCGCCGTCGGGTCCGGTGACGGTGTAGGTCTCTGTCTCTCCCATACCTCCGAGTCGCGGTCGGGACATAAGGGTCTGTGGAAACAGTGCTCGGTGCGCGCACGGCCGACCGGACGACACGCGGGCCGTCGACCCGTGACAGCGATGACCCGGCGATCAGCCGTGTGCGGAGATCGCCCGGACGGAGAAGCCGGAGGCGGCGACCGCGAGGAGGTAGATACCGATCGCGACGACCACGATCGACCCCCCGGAAGGGAGCTCCCCGCCGATCGCGACCGCGAACCCGCCGATCACCGACAGCTGACCGAAGATCACGGAGAGGTACGTCGTCTCCCGGAAGCTCCGGGCGACCTGGGAGGCCGCGGCGACGGGGACGACGAGCATCGCGGCGACTAAGATTACGCCGAGCACCTGCATCGCGCCCACGACGACCACGGCGGTCAACACCACGAGGAGCGTGTTGTAGCCCGTCACGTTCAATCGGGCGACGCGGGCCGCCTGCTCGTCGAAGGTGATGAAGAGCAGCTGCTTGTACGTGGCCGCGACCGCGGCGACGACGACGACGGAGAGGGCGGCCATCAGGCGCGCGCCCTCGACGGTCACCACCCCGAGGTTGCCGAAGAGGTACCCCTCGATGGCGATCCCGGTGAGCCCGCGGCCGTAGCTGACGATCAGCGTCCCGACCGCGAAGCTCCCGGAGAGCATGATCGCGATGGGCACGTCGCCGTAGGCGTCCGTGCGCTCCGTGAGCCACTGGACGCCGAGCGCGCCGAGGATGCCGACGACGAGCGCGACGAGGAGCATCGGGCCGTCCCACCCGGTGACGGCGTTCAGGAGGAAGCCGAGCGCGACGCCGGCGAAGGCGGTGTGTGCGAGCGTCTCGCCGATGAGCGCCATCTCGCGGTGGACTAAGAACGTCCCGACGAGCGGGGCAACGACGCCGACGAGCACGCCGGTCGCCATCGACTGCCACATGAAGGGGTGCCTGAACACGTTGGTCCCGAACGCGGCGTCCATCGCGCGACCGACCGAGCGGAAGCCGGCGTACAGGTCGCTCGCGACCGGAAGTTCCTGCGCCCAGTACAGCAGCACGAACCCGATCATGGCGACGGCGAGGACGGCGGTGACGGCTACCCCCGCGAGTTCGACGATCCGGCGTCGACCACGCGTCGGGGCGGTCGTCGGGTTGGTCGGGGTCTCCGGGCTCGATCCCTCGCCGCTCATGGATGGTGGTGGTGGACGACCTGTCCGGTCGCGCCGTAGGCGTCCTCGAGCGCGTCGCTCTCGACGAACGACTCGGTGTCGCCGTGGTGGTACAGTTCGGTGTTGATACACGCCACGTGGTCGGCGCGGTCGGTGACGACGCCGATGTCGTGTTCGATCAACACGATCGTGATGCCGTCGTCGTTGAGCCGGTCGAGGAGCGCGTAGAAGGCGTCACGCGACTCGGCATCGACGCCGACGGTCGGCTCGTCGAGCGCGAGCAGGTCCGCCTCGCTCGCCAGCGCGCGGGCGATGTACGCGCGCTGTCGCTGTCCGCCGGAGAGCTCGTTCATCAGCCGGTCCGCGAGGTCGGCGATGTCGACCGTCTCCATCGCGGTCGTGACCGCCTCCCGGTCCTCCCGACCGAGTCGACCGTGGCCGACGTGGGCGAACCGTCCCATCGTGACGCACTCGCGGACGGTGACCGGCATCGCTCCGCCCCGGTTCGTCGCCTGCTGTGAGACGTAGCCGATCCGGCTCCCGTCGTCGACCGCGCCGATCGGTCGGTCGAACAGCCTGACCGTCCCCTCGTCGGGGGTGTGAAGCCCCAACATGAGGTGGAGGAGGGTGGTCTTCCCGGAGCCGTTCGGGCCGACGAGCCCCAGGAAGTCGCCGGCCTCGACCGTGAGCGAGACGTCTCTCACGGCGACGGTGTCGCCGTACGCGAACGTCACGTCCTCGAGTTCGATGACCGGATCCACTGTGTGTCTCGACGTTGCGTCCTCCGAAGGTTTAGCTCTTCCATTCGCTTCGACGACGCGGTCGGCATGGGCGTCGATCGCGCCCATCACTCCGCGCCGAGCGCACGCCCGAATGCGGGGACGTTGACCTCGAGCATCTGCTCGCGGTAGCCGTACCCCGCCTCGTTCCACTCCCGGGTCGACCCGCCCGCGGGCGTCACCGCCACCGTCTCCGTCGCGTTACTGTTCTCGACGACCGTCTCCGCGAGGTTCGGCGACTCGAAGCGGTCGTACAACACCACGTCGATGTCGTTCTCGTCGACGACCGCGATCGTGTCGGCGATGTCGCTCCCGCTCGGCTCGTTCTGCGGTGACACGCCGACCGGCGAGTGGATCTCGAAGCCGTACCGTTCGGAGAGGTACTGAAACGAGTCGTGTCCGGCGAGGACGGCGACGTCGCGCTCGGCGGCGTCGACGGTGGAGGCGAACGCCTCGTCGATCTCGTCGAGTTCCGCGTTGTACGCCTCGGCGTTTTCGGCGTAGTGGTCGGCGTTATCGGGGTCCGCCTCGCCCAGTCCGGCCGCGATCGTGTCGACGACGTCCTTCGCGAGGACCGGGTCGACCCAGACGTGCGGATCGATCTCGCCTTCGTGGCCGTGGTCGTCTTCCTCCTCGTGGCCATGGTCGTCTTCCTCCTCGTCGTGGCTTCCCTCCTCGTCGTGGCTTCCCTCCTCGTCGTGTGACTCCCGGCCGTGATCCCACGCGAGCAGCCGATCGTCGAGGCCGTCCAGGCCGTCGATAACCGCCACCCCCTCGTAATCCGACTCGAGCGTCGACGCGACGTCCTGTGCCCAGGTGAACTCGGGCGTATCGAAGTAGACGAACGCGTCGCTCGCGGCTACGTCGGTCGCGAGCGTTCCGCTCGGCTCCCAGCCGTGGCCGAGCTGCCCCACGTCGACCGGGTTCGTGAACGTCGCGCGGTCGCCGACGATCCGATTCGTCCAGTCGTGGAGGGGAAAGAACATCGCGTACCCGGAGTCGATCCCGGCGGCGCTTCCGCTCCCACCCGACTCACCGCCGGCACCCGATCCGCCGCCAGCGCCGGCACACCCTGCGAGGGATCCGGCAGCACCGACGCCGATAAGTCCCGCGCTCCGCCGCAGCACCGATCTGCGTGTGTCACCCATACCGATCGCTATGCCAGATTAATACAAAAGTGTTGTTATTTCATAAGTCGATCTTAATAATCTGGATCGGATATGGTCACTCGGATCAACAACGCCCGCCGGATCTCCCATGACTACTCGTCGAAGGCCCGTTCCAGGGCGTTAACGCGGGCGTCCCACGTCTCCCGTGAGATCCGTGCCTCGGGGGCAAACGTCTCGTAGGCGTGGTACGCGCCGGGCCAGAGGTGGAACTCGGTCTCCACTCCGCCGCCGAGCAGTCGTTCGGCATATGCTCGCGTCTCGTCGCGGAAGACGTCGTGGGTCCCGATGTCGAGGTACGTCGGCGGCAGCCCCGAGAGGTCCTCGAGCCGTCCGGGCGCGGCGTAGGGCGGAAGGTCGTCCGCCCCGCTCAGGTCTCCGAGGTACGCCTCCCAGGCCCGGACGTTCATCTCGCGGTCCCAGATGCCGACGTCGGTCACCTGCCGGCTCGACTCGGTGGCGTTCCGGTCGTCGAGCATCGGGTAGATCAGGTGCTGGTGACACAACTCGGGGCCGTCGTCCTCGTCGCGCGCGCGGAGCGCTACCGCGGCCGAGAGACCGCCGCCGGCGCTCTGGCCGCCGATCGCGATCCGGGAGGGGTCCACGTCGAAGTCCACGGCGTTTCCGGCGACCCACTCCAGTCCCGCGTAGCAGTCGTCGACGGGGGCGGGGTAGGGGTGTTCGGGCGCGAGCCGGTAGTCGACCGAGACCACGACGCAGCCGACCTCGTCGACGAGCCGCTCGCAGGTGGGATCGTCCTGGTCGAGATCGCCCAACACCATGCCGCCGCCGTGGATCCAGTAGAGACACGGTAGGAGCCCCTCCGCGTCGACGGGGCGATAGACGCGGAGCGGGAGGTCCTCGTCGCCCGTCGGTCCGGGAACCACGACGTCCTCGGACTCGACTCCGGGGCGCTCCGGTGCCTCCGCCAGCATCGTCTCCATCAGCTGCGTCATCCGATCGCGCGTGCCGGGCAGGTCGTCGAAGTCCACGACGTTCGCGAGCAGGAACTCGTCCGGAATTTCCTCGAGGGCGGCCGACAGCTCCGGGTCCATCGGTGGTAGGTCTCGTGCCATGGTACCGATTGGCTCGCTGATGCGATAAACGTCAGGATCGATCGGGTACGTCACCGCTACGGCTCGGTCGCGTCACCGCTACGGCTCGGTCGCGTCACGATTCGGGCGGGAACGACTCCGCGGTCTACGACTCCGTCAGGTCGACGGCCGTCGCGTCCGCCAGGTCGGCGAGCCGACCGGGTTCGATCGCGAACACCGCGCTCGGGGTCCCTGCGGCCCCGTACACCGTCTCGAACGCCTCGAGCGTCGGGTCCATCACCGTCGGGACCGCCTCGTCGTGGCAGATCGGCGGGACGCCGCCGATGCTCCAGCCGACGACCTCGCGGATCCGTTCGGGGTCGCCCATCGAGGCGGACGACGCGCCGAAGTGCTCGGCGACGGCGTCCAGGTCGAGGCGGTTCGCCCCGCTCGTGATCGCGGCGACGAGGTCGTCCCCGCCCGACAGCGAGACGACGATGGTGGAGGCGATGGCCGCGGTCTCACAGCCGACCGCGTCCGCCGCGGCCGCCGCCGTCTTCGTGCCGGCGTCGAACTCTAGGACCTCGAGATCGACGCCGTACCGATCGCGCGCCCGCTCCGCGAACTCCGAGGCTCGCTGATGCATGCCGGATCCCGCGCGGTCGCGCGGTATCAACCCTCGGGATGCGGTGAACGTCGGACGATCCCGAAGGTCGGTGGATCCCGAAGGGTTCACTGCGCCCGCGTCGCCGGGTGCTCACCGCGTCCGCAACTCGTCCTTGTCCTTGATGACGCGGGCGTCGCCCTCCCCGGAAGTGACCTCGTTGACGAGGTCATAGAGGTCGTTCTGTAGCCCGGCGGGGAAGGTGAGCACGCCGACCCACGAGCCGTCGTTCTGCCACTCCTCGCGCTCGAGATCGCCGAACTCTCGGACCTTCGCCTGTCCGGACCCGGCGTAGTCCGCGGGCAGTTGGACCGCCATCGTCACCTCCTCGAAGCGGATCGGGATGACCGGACGGAGCGCCTCGAGCGCGTCGTCGACCTGGTTTTCGACCGGCTCCATCGGGTCGATCTGGAAGCCCGCCTCCTCGAGCGCGCGCTCGATCCGCTCGGGCGGGTGCGGCGAGTCGTCCATCTGCGGGTTCACGGCGTTGCGCGTGATCGTGTTCACGAGCTGTTTGTGTTTCCGAGCTTGCATCTCCTCGCGCTGCTCGGCGGTGATCTGGATCTCGCCGCGCTCGACCACCTGCGGGATGATCTCCAGCGGGTCGGTCGTTCCGAAGACCGTCTCTAAGTCCTCCTCGGCAGGTCTATCGCCACGTGAGGCGTTCTCGAAGACGTCCTCCGCGGCGATCACCTCCTCCAGTTCGCCCTCGAACTCTCCGCGTTTCATCGCCAGCGCGGCGTCCGGGTCGATGAGGACCTCGAATCGCTCCCCGTGTGACTCCAGTCTGGCGGTCACCGCCTCGTCGAGTGAGATCATGTGTGAGACTTCTCGCCCCGCGGTAAAAAGCCTCCCGCGCTACCGACCCCACTCCTCGCGGCACGCCTCCCCGCAGAAGTGCCGTCGTTCGACCGATCCGTCCGCCACCCACGTCACCGTCCGTCTCTCGACGCCGAGGGCCGGCTCCTCACAGGACGCACATCGCGGCGCGGACGCCTCGCCCTCCTCGCCGAGGTCGGATGTCGGATCCACCATACCCGCCCGTGGACTCGCGGCCACTTGAACCCGCGAAGCGCGGCAGTTCTGGCCGGGCGACGTCCGTCCTCCAGTCCGCCGATCTGCTGGTTCATCGCCCGAACTCCTCGCCCGGTCACTCGACGCGCGCGGTCGGGTGAGCGACGTCGAGCTCGACGTTCGCGTCAGGATCAGTGATCGCCCACTCGCGGCCGTCCGGCCAGCGCACGACGACCCGTTCCGGCTCCCCGTCCCCCAGCCCGAAGTGGGCGACCGGCTCGGTCTGACAGAGGTACCCGCCGCCGGCGTCGATCACCCGACGTTGGATCCCACCGCCCGCGTCGCGGAGTTTCACGGTCGCCCCCCGAGCAGGCGCCCCCTGGGGCGTCGTCGGGCGGATCCGAAGCCAGTCGTTCTCGGCCGCCTCGGGCGCGGCGTACACCGAGATCGGCTGGGCGGCCACTTCGCCGTGAACCACGACGAGTTCCAGGGTTCCGTCGCCGTCGACGTCCGCGGCGACCGCGCCCGTTCCGAACCCCCTCGACTCGGCCGCCGCTCCGATCGCCGTGGAGGCCCACCGCAGTTCGGCGGAGTCGTCGTCCTCGTCCCCCGCGGGATCGGTCCGTTCGAACAGACGGTTCGCCTCGCCGAACCCGTTACAGAACAGCTCCTGTCGCCCGTCGTTGTCGAAGTCGGCGGCGACCACGGAGCGAACGCCCTCGGCCGCGCGAAGCGCCGACGGGGCGACGTCGCGGTACCGGCCCGAGGAGTCCGGCCTGAGGAGCCGGCTGCGTCCCTCCCAGTTGCCGACCGCGAGGGCGAACGACCCGTTCTCGTCGACCAGCGCGACCCCCCGGGCGTCGCCCGCGGGGTCGGCGAGGTCGGGCCCGCCGTCGACCTCCTCGTAGTGACCGCCGTCGTTGCGAAACAGCCGGTTCGCCCCGGTCTCGACGCCGACGAACAGGTCGGTCCCCTCCGAACACAGAGGACCGGGGAGCAGCGACCGGCAGCCATCCTCGACCGCCAGCCCGACCGCGCCGGCCATGTCCGAAGCCTCGCCGTCGTCGCCGAGTTCGTAGAACGCCAACGGCGCGCCGTAGCTCGCGACGGCGACCCCGTACCGCCCGGTACCGAGGCGGTCAAGCGCGGCGACCGAGCGGCCGGCCCTGAAGTTGAGCCGGTCGGCGTTGACGCGCAGGGCGAAGGTGTCCGTCCATCGGTACGTGTCCGCCTCCAGTCGGTCCAAGAGGAGATCTGAGTCGCCGGCGACCCCGACGCTGTTGGCGCAGTTGTGGACGTAGATCTCCTCACAGCCGTCCGCGTCGACGTCGGCCGCACAGACTCCCATCGCGTGTCTGTCGCCATCGGCGACGATCCCACAGGCGGTGTCGACGAACGTCCCGGAGTCGCCCTTCTCTCGGGCGTACAACCGGTTCGGTTCGCCGTACCCGGCGACGAAGACCAGCGGACCGTCCCGTCCGGGCGTCACGGCGACGCCGTACCCGCGGACCGGGTCGGCGTCGGCGAGCAGATCGGAACGGTCCGCGAACATGGCCGCCCGTCACCGCCCAGGGGTAATGAACGCACGGGTTGGATCCCTCACCCGCGGACCGCAGATCCCGCCTGACGTGCCGGGTAGCCGCCGTGAGTCGGTCGGGATCGGACCACTTCCCGACGGAATTCCCCTCTGGAATTCACCCGCGACATCGGTGTCGCCGACGCGTGACAGGGGTCCCGCGTCGGTTGGTCGGGATTACTCTCCGTGTCAGCGTTCCGGAATCCCGGTGATCCTCCGGGACGATTCGGGCGATGCTGTCGGGATTCGCTACTAAGCCGCCCTTATCGGTCACGACAGAGGCCCGTCGATTATCGGAGAACACCGGTCGAGAGTAAGTCGAGCGAAATCGAACCACGGCGACGCATAACAAAGCTAGGCCGGGTCGTGATGTGCGCTGTGGTTCACACGAGGGTTGTAGACGAGCGAGCGGAGGACAGTTCGACGAACGAAACGCGACGGTTGAGCTGAGTTACAACGCACATGGAAGATTCAACGAAGAAACTTATGGCGATCGTACTGGCGACGGTGATGATGAGCTCCGTCGCGGGGATGGTCGGAGCACAAGAACTACGGCCACAGGTCGAGGCTCCGGCAGGCAACGACGCCACGGTGGCGTTCTCCGACCAGACGACGGACGGCACGTCGGTGACAGTCGATTCGGTGAACACGCCCGACGGCGGGTTCGTGGTGATCCACGACGACAGCCTGCTTGACGGGGAGGTCACCGGGAGCGTGATCGGCGTCTCGGAGTACCTCGAGCCCGGGGAAAACGAGAACGTCACCGTCACGCTGTTCGATGACGTTCCGGGAGCGACGTTCGACCGAACGGAGCTCACCGAGAACGAGACGCTGATCGCGATGCCGCATCGCGACACGAACGCGAACGAGACCTACGACTTCGTCGCGACCGACGGGTCGGATGACGGTCCGTACGTCGCCAACGGGTCGGCGGTCACCGACGCGGCGAACGTCACCGTGGAGGCCTCGGAGACCACCGGTGAATCGTTCGTCGTCGACAATCTGACCGCGCCCGCGGTCGTCGAACGGGGCGACGCCCTGGACGTCACTGCGACCGTCGAGAACCCCAACGACGAAGCGGACACACAGACCGTGGAGTACCGGTTCGACGGCAACGTGTCGGCCCGCGAAGAGGTCAGCCTCGATGCCGGCGAATCGACTGACTTCACGACCACGGTCGACACGTCGGAGATCGCTTCCGACGCGTACATCCACGGCGTGTACACGCGCGAGGACGGCCAGCCGGCCCAAGTCCTGATCGTCGACGAGATCGTCTCCTTCGGAGTCACGGACCTCACCGCGCCCGAATCCGTGACCGCGGGCGACACCGTCAGCGTGAATGCCACGGTCTCGAACCCCAACGAGTTCGCCCACGAACAGCCGGTCCAGTTCCGGTTCGACGGCGACCTCGTGGAGACTCGAAGCGTCGAACTCGAAGCGTCGAACTCGACGACCGTCCAGTTCGAGATACCCACCGACGGGACTCCAGCAGGCATGTACATCCACAGCGTCTTCTCGAACGACTTCGGGCAAGACGCGATCATCACGATCGAAGCCCCCGACGACGACGACGATGCTGACGACGGCGACGCTGACGATGGAGATGTCGATGACGGCGATGCTGGCGACGACGCCGATGACGGCGACGCCGATGACGGCGACGCTGATGACGGCGACGCTGATGACGGCGATGCTGGCGACGACGATGCTGACGATGGCGAGAGTGACGACGGCAACGCTGACGATGGAGACGCCGATGACGACGATGCTGGCGACGACGATGCTGGCGACGACGATGCTGGCGATGGTGACGATTCCGGTGAAGACGGAAGTGCCGACGACGGTGATGCCGATGACGGCGACATCGATGACGGCGATGATTCCAGTGAAGATGCTGATGATGGCGGGAGCAGCGACGGTGACGCTGACGACGGCGATTCCGGTGAAGACGGAAGTGCCGACGACGGCGACGCTGACGACGGCGACGATTCCGG
Organism: Halorubrum cibi; assembly: GCF_900182635.1. Classification (GTDB taxonomy): domain Archaea; phylum Halobacteriota; class Halobacteria; order Halobacteriales; family Haloferacaceae; genus Halorubrum; species Halorubrum cibi. The sequence continues at coordinate 179,924 of NZ_FXTD01000003.1, forward strand.
TGAAGACGGAAGTGCCGACGACGGCGATGCTGGCGACGGCGACGATTCCGGTGAAGACGATGGCGACGAGGAGCAGCCGGAAACTCCTGAGGACGGGTAGCTAACCCGGTTTCCTCAGTTTCGTACCTTCTGCCGAGTCCACGGGTTCGGTCATCAAGCACTGAGCGGACCGTCATCGTCACGGGAACGGCTTTCGAAGGTAGAGCGGCGGGTCACACGGTGACGGATCGTTCGCTTCCGTCGTGCCGTCACCCGCCCGCGGTCGACAGGTTTCTTCTGATGTACCGGCTGATGGCACGGAGACGGTCCGGATCGAACGTCCAGACGCCATGCCAGATCCGCGGCTTCGTCTCCACCGCCAGCAGACCGACCCCGCCGTTGACCCCCCGGGCGAGGTCGGTCTCCGCGTCCACGGAGGCCGGCCCGCCCGGCGGTTCGAACACGACGAACCAGCTGTCGGTGAAGTCGCTCGAGCGCCCGCCGTGGATGGTCGCCTCGAGACCCGTCGGCGGGTCGTCGGGCACGCCGTAGAGGTGGGCATCCACCCCGCCGTCGGCGACGCGTTCGTACACGCGCCGGGTTCCGAGCTCGTCTTCCAGCCGTGAGAGCCGCTGGAACGACGACCGGAGCGTCCCGCCGCCGGCCGTCAGCGCGGCACGCTCGATGAACCGCGAGATGGTGATCAAAAGCAGTTTCTGTCGGTTCGACTCGGGATACCCGCGCAGGGTGAACACCGTGTCGTCGAGTCCGGTTATCACCGACGGCAACTCGAGGTCCTCCGGCGAGCGTGCGTTGGTGATGTACAGATCCGAGTTCACGAACAGGATCGCGTCGCTGAGCGCCTCGAGCGTCGAGCCCGCGATCACTTCGTTGTCGTCGACGAGTAGGACGAGGTTTTCTGCGTCCGCGACGCGATCGCCCTCGAACGGTACTCCGTCGTGGTCACGAAGGGTATCGACGTCGAGGACGCCGTCGGCGACGTCGACGAACCCGCTCGCGCCGGCTCCGCTCCATTCAGCGATCCCCCTCTCGCCGACTCTCCGCTCGGTCACGCGGACGGCGTCGTCGCCGAACGTCTCGACGAGCATGTCCCGAACCGGGTCCGGATCGCTCCGATTGACGACGACGATCGACCGCTCCGCGCTCTCGAACCGATCGACGAGCTGTTCCAGCGTCACGATACCCGAACCAGCCGGCTACCGAAAATAAACGTTCGTCTTCCGTTATCGCGTCTGAAAACGAGTGACGACGACCGGCCTACGCCACGACCGTCTCCTCGAGCAGCTGGAGCGGGTGTTCGATCTCGTAGCCGGTGCCGTGTTCCATCTGCATCGCGCAGGTCGGACACTCCGTCATCCCCACCTTGCCCTCGGCCTCTTCCATGTGGTCGAACATCTCCTCGCCGATCTGCATCGACTTCTCGTACTTCTCGCTCTTCCAGCCGTAGGTGCCCGAGATCCCCGAACAGGAGTCGCCTACGTCCTCCATCTCGACGCCGTCGACGTCGCGGAACGTCTCGACGGCCTGCCGGGCGAGCCCCTGGTTGCGGGCGTGACACGGCGCGTGGTACGCGAACGACTGCTCGTCGCCGGGGCCGTCGCTCTCGGCGAGCGCGCCGTCCAGGTCCTCGTGGATCCGGAGGTACTCGAGCGCCTCGAAGGTGTGATTCGAGACGTCCTCGATGCCGTGGATGTCGAACAGCTCGGGGTACTCCTGGCGCAGCGACATCGAACAGGAGGTACACGACGCGATCACGTCCGCGCCGTCGCCGATCGCCTCGATCAGGTTCTCGACGTTGGTCTCGGCGTGCCGGCGGGCGTCCTTCAACATCCCGTTGGCGAACATCGGCGTCCCCGAGCACTTCTGGGGCGGCACCAACACCTCGTAGCCGAAGTGTTCGTACACCCGCACCATCGCCTTGCCGACCTCCGGCGTGTTGTAGTTGGAGTAACAGCCGTGGAAGTACGCCACGCGCTTGTCGGGGTTCTCGACCTGCGCGCCGCCGCGGTCGCGCCACCACTCGCGGAACGTCGTCGTCGCGAACTCGGGGAACTCTCGCTCCTTCGGGATCCCGAGCACCTTGTCCATCGCCCAGCGCGCCGGCCCGAAGTTCATCGCGAACGAGGAGAGCCGCGGGACCACGCTGGCCAGCCGCGCGGAGGTCCGGTAGTTCGCGAGGATGCGATTGCGGACGTACTCCAGCGAGAGCTTCTCCATCTGCTCTTCGACGAACTGGCCGCGCGCCTCGTTGTGCATCTGCGAGAGTGGCACGGAGGAGGGGCAGGCGTCGTCACACCGCATACAGTTCGAACAGGAGGTGATCGACTCGTCGATGTCGTGGTCGTCCTTCCGCTTGAGCCGCCACTGCTCGGGCCCCTGGAACTTCGGGCCGGGGAACTCGTCGTCGACCTCCGCGACCGGACACGACGTATCACACGACGTACATTTATAACAGGAGTCGGCCCCGTCACGCAGGTCGAGGTCGCCCTCGGGGAACACGTCGATCGGGTCGTAGGCGTCGGGGTCGAGCTCGGTCGAGTCGCTGCCGCCGGTCGCGCTCTCGACGCCCCCGTCGGTCGCCGTTCGGGGGGCGTCCGCGGGTCCTCCCCGCTCCTCCGACTCCTCGTCGGGGACGAATATCGCCGGACGCTCGTCGCGACCGATCTCGGGGACGTTCGGCTGGGGCGTCCCGTCCGCGCTCCCACAGCCGCAGCGGTCGCCGTCGGCCGACCCCCGCGGTTCGTCGTCGGTCCGCCCCCGTGGTTCGTCGTCGCTCGTCCCGTCGATGCCGTGTGATTCGTCGGTACCACTCGTCTCGTCCCCGTCGTCGCTCCCTGTGTGTCGTGTCATTGCTGAACCTCCCGTGCCGCCTCCCGGCCCGCCACGAGGCCGGTCGCGAGCGAGACGCCGCTCGCGGACTTCTCCCGCGCCACGTCCGCGCCGCCGACGACCGCGCCGGCGACCCGGATGTTCCCGTACGCCACCTCCCCCGTCTCGTCGAGCGGACGCAGCCGCTCGTCCGGTCGCACCCCGAACCGCGCGTACGGCTGCTCGCCGAACGCGTCGTCGACGAACCACTCGTAGCGGTCCGCCGGCTGCGGGACGTGTAAGTCGAGGACGGGCTCGCGGACGCCGTCGCGATCCGAGTCGAGCCCCTTCCCGACCAGCCCGCCCGTCGCGAGCACGACCGCCTCCGCGCCGTAGGGCACCTCGCTGCCCTTCCGGTCCATCACGAGGTGGTCGATCCGGTCGCCCGCGTCGGTGACGGCGTACCCCACCGCGGGCGTCCCCGTCTCGAACCTGACCCCCGCGTCGTCGAGCGCGTCGTACAGCAGGTCCTCGAGCCGGAGCCCCGGCAGGCTCGGCGGCCCCATCGGGATCTCGAAGACGTCCGCGCCGAGCCGGTCTCCGAGGTCCGCGCGGACTTCGGCCGGGTGGTCGTCTCCGAGGAACGCCGGGAAGCCGACCCGTTCGACGCGGTCGACGCCGCCCTCCTCGTCGACGACGTCGTGGAGGTGCGGTCCCACCGCCTTCGCCAGCGCCTCGCGAGCGGGCGTGCCGTCGATCGGCTCGTCGCGGTCGAGCGCCTTCGCGAGTCGCGTGATCTTCGCGTCCGCGCGGAACGCCTCCGCGAACTCGACCTCCGCGCCGGCGACGTCGAAGGGGACGTCCGCCGCCGCGAGCCGGTCGGCGAACGCCCGCGCGTCGTACTCCGTGAGCGACCGGAACCCCACGATCAGCGTCGGGCGGTCGTCGCTCGCCAGCCCCGCCGCCGCCGACGCGGGGTAGCGGGCGGTCGGCTTCACGCTGCCCCCGAACGTCGGGACGAGGGCGTTCCGGTCGGTGTGACCGCCGAGGTACGCGTCGCCGACGAGGTCGTCGAACAGTTCGAGCCCCTCCCGCAGCGCGTCCGCGCCGACGAGCCGGTACGGGTGGTCCTCAGGGAGCCGGTCGATCGCCTCGAAGGGGTCGGTCAGCGGTCCCTCCGGGTCGGGCCACTCGTCGGGGTCGAGATTCCGGCCCGCGGTCGGCGGCCCCTCGCGTAAGGGCTTCGCCGGCTCGGTCGCGGGGAGGTAACCGAGCGCGTCGATCAGCCCGGAGGCCTGCCGCAGCGTGCTCGCCTTGTGCGAGACGAGCCGGGTGTCGGCGCCCTCGCGGGCGGCCGCGATCGCAGCCGTGATCCCGGCCATCCCGCCGCCGACGACGAGGACCTCGCTATCGATCGCCATGCGTGCCCCCGTCGGTCGCGTCGGGGCTCCCGGTCGCGTCGAGCCCGCCGTCGGTCGCCGTGACGCCCGCGGCTGAGCCGTCCGACCCGGAGTCGTCGGCGCCGGCGGACCCGTCGGTCCCCGGCTCCGCCCCCGCGTCGAACGCGCCGAAGTCGACGTCGGCGTCGGTCGTCGCCGGGTCGCCGTCGCGGTTCATCGTGGTGGCGTGGAGGAGGTGGTTCAACATCGCCTGCGAGAGCTGGCGGCCCCACAGCGCGTGTCGCTGGCCCTTCCAGCGCTCCTGATACAGCTCGTCCTCGGCGTCGCGCGCGACGGGCTCGGGGTACTCCCGTGCCAGTTCCGAGGCGATGCGGTGGGTACAGAAGCCGCCCTGACAGTTCCCCATCGAGGCGCGAGTGCGCAGCCGGACCGCGTTCAGGTCGGAGCCGGCCTGTTCGATCCCGTCTCGAACCTCCGCGCGGGTGACGCCCTCGCACTCGCAGACGACGGGGTTGGGGTCCGTCCCCCCCAACACGTCGTCGGTCCGCGAGCCGAGCCGCTGGGCGGAGCGGCGGCCGATCGGCGACCGGATCCCGAACTCCTCCATGTAGTCGCGGAGGACGCTGAAGTCCTCGGATCCGGGCAGCGGCGCGTCGGCGGTGTCGCAGTCGGCGTCGTACTCGAGCTTCTCACAGACGTGGTCGGTGATCGACTCGGCCATCATCCGGTAGGTGGTGAGCTTCCCGCCGACGATGCTCGTCATGCCGGGAAGGTCGTCGCGCTCGGCGTGGTCTAAGAGGAAGTAGTCGCGCGTGATGTCGGTGGGGTCGTCGGTGCCGGTTCCGGGCGGCTCGTAGAGGGGACGAACGCCCCAGAACGAGCGGAGCGTGCGGGCGTCCTTGAGCGCGGGAACCAGCTCCGAGAGCGTCTCGATCATCAGGTCGACCTCCCACTCCTCCTCGGGGTAATCCTCGGGGTCGTCGACCTCCTCGTCGGTCGTCCCCAGGATACAGGCGGTCTCGTGGGGGACGACGATGTCGGCGTCGCCCTTGGGTCGACAGCGGTTGATCACGGTGTCGACCTGTCGGGTGTTCATCACGGTCATCACGCCCTTCGACGGGCGGACCTCCACGTCGACGCCGGCCATCTCGCCGAGCTGCCCGGCCCACGCGCCGGTCGCGTTGACGACGTAGCGCGCGCGGATCTCCTCGGTCGTCCCCGGCTCGCGGTGGACGCGCTTGCCCGGCCCGGTGTCGTGTTCGATCTCGACGCCGACGACCTCGTCGTCCTCGACGAGCACGTCCGTCACCTCGGCGTGGGTCTCGACGCGCGCGCCGTGCTCGCGGGCGTCGGCGGCGTTGGCGACGCAGAGCCGGAACGGGTCGACCGCCCCGTCGGGGACGACGATGGCCTTCTCCACGTCGCGCGCGAGGTACGGCTCACGCCTGCGCGCCTCCTCGCCGTCGATCACCTCGGCAGGGATGTCGCACGCGCGACACCCCTCCAGTTTCTCCCGAAAGTACTCCTCGGAGTCCTCGGGCCGCTTGACGAACATCCCGCCCGTCTCCTCGACGCAGTGGGCGGCGATGTCGCGGAGCACCCGGTTCTCCTCGATACACTCGCGCGCGCTCTTCTGGTCCGAGACGGCGTACCGGCCGCCGCTGTGGAGGAGCCCGTGCATGCGACCCGTGGTCCCGTGCGTGAGGTTCCCCTTCTCGACGAGGACCGCGTCGAGCCCCCGTCGCGCGAGGTCCCGTATCACGCCGCAGCCGGTCGACCCCCCACCGACGACGACGACGTCCACTTGATCGTCCATGTCATAGCGCTTGGACCGGGATCACTTTACTTTATCTCCCGTACGCACCCGATCATAACTATCAGGGATATTCATTGGATCTTGTTGGATCGCTAACCCACAAATTTATATATGGTTCTTTTTTATACGGGGCAACTTGCGGATTTTAACGGGAAGATTATTATGGTAGTACATTATGTTCACGAATGGCGTGGTAGCTTTCGTGAAGATATGCCGTGGCGGCGACGACGGCGACCCCGCGTCCCCGATGTTCGGGCCGGCGTGAGGCCCGAATCGACGTTTCGGGGCGGGGTGTGTGACGGGTTCGGTCCCGGATTCGGCCGGGACACGGACGGTGGCGTCGTCGTTTCGGCCGGGCCAGCGCCGCAGGAGGGATCCAGAACATGACACAGTACGTCGGTGCGATAGACCAAGGGACGACCGGAACCCGCTTCATGGTGTTCGACCACGGCGGGCAGGTCGTCGCGAACGCTTACGAACAACACGAACAGATCTACCCCAATCCGGGCTGGGTCGAACACGACCCGATAGAGATCTGGGAGAACACTCAACAGGTCGTCCTCGACGGGCTCGCTGACGCCGGATTGGAGGCGAACCAGCTCGACGCGATCGGGATCACGAATCAGCGCGAGACCACGATCGTGTGGGATCGCGAGACCGGCCGGCCGGTCCACAACGCGTTGGTCTGGCAGGACCGCCGGACGACCGACCGGGTCGAGGAGCTTCAGGAGGCGGAGATGGTCGAGGAGATCCGCGAGAAGACCGGCCTCGAGGCCGACGCGTACTTCTCGGCGACCAAGACCGAGTGGATCCTCGACAACGCCGAGCCGCTCAAGATGCAGAGTTCCCGCGGCGGCGACCTCCGAGACCGCGCCCGCGAGGGCGAGCTCGTCATGGGCACGATCGACTCGTGGCTCATCTACAACCTCACGGGTAACCACATCACGGACGTGACGAACGCGTCCCGGACGATGCTGTACAACATCCGGGAGCTGGAGTGGGACGACGAGCTGCTCGAGGAGTTCGGCGTGCCGAAGGAGATGGTACCGGAGGTACGACCCTCCTCCGACGAGGAGTACTACGGCCACACGGACGCTGACGGCTTCCTCGGCGAGGAGATCCCGGTCGCGGGCGCGCTCGGCGACCAGCAGGCCGCGCTGTTCGGACAGACCTGCTTCGACGAGGGCGACGCGAAGAACACCTACGGCACCGGCTCCTTCTACCTGATGAACACGGGCACCGAGGCCGTCGAGTCCGATCACGGACTCCTGACGACCATCGGCTTCCAGATGTCCGGCGAGCCCGTCCAGTACGCGCTGGAAGGCTCGATCTTCATCACCGGCGCGGCGATCGAGTGGCTCGAGGACGTCGACCTGATCAACAACGCGGCCCAGACCGCCGAACTCGCGCGGTCGGTCGAATCGACCGACGGCGTCTACATGGTCCCGGCGTTCACGGGCCTCGGCGCGCCCCACTGGGACGGCCGCGCCCGCGGCACCATCGTCGGGATGACCCGCGGCACGAGCAAGGAGCACATCGTGCGGGCGACGCTCGAGTCGATCGCCTACCAGACGCGCGACGTGGCGGAGGCGATGGAGGCCGACTCCGGCGTGGAGACGACGAGCCTCCGCGTCGACGGCGGCGCGGTGAAGAACAACTTCCTCTGTCAGCTCCAGTCCGACATCATCCAGACGGAGATCGCGCGACCGGAGGTGGACGAGACGACCGCGCTCGGCTCCGCGTACGCCGCCGGGCTCGCGGTCGGCTACTGGGACACCGTCGACGAGCTGCGCGACAACTGGCAGGTCGACCGCGAGTTCACGCCCGAGAAGGAGCAGGCGGAGGTCGACAAGCTGTACGACCGCTGGGGCGACGCGGTCGAGAAGTCCCTCGACTGGGCGAGAGACGACGAGGGGGACGAGTAGATGAACTCCGCAGTCGCGACGGGAGTCCTCGCGCAGGCCAGCGGCTGGAACGCGGGCTCCGTCGACGCGGTGCTCGAGATCTTACTCGATCCGACCATCTGGCTCGGCGCGGCCGCAGGCGGCGCGTTCGGCGCCGCGCTCGGCGCGCTCCCCGCCTTCATCTTCACCGGCTTCCTCGTGATCGCCGGCGTCTTCGGCGGCGACGCGGCCTCAGGGGCCGGCGTCGGCGTCGGCTTCGGTCCCGTCTTCGGCCCGCACATCTCCTTCGCCGGCGGCGCGGCCGCGGCGGCGTACGCCGCCAAGAACGGCGAGATGGAGTCCGGCTTCGACTACCACAACGCGAAGGACATCGGCTTCGCGCTCGGCAGCAAGCCGGACATCCTCGCCGTGGGTGCCGTCTTCGGCGTGTTCGGCATCGTGCTCGAACAGACGTTCCGGAACCTCGCGGTCCCGACGGACCCGATCGCCTTCACCGTCGTCGCCAGCGCCCTGTTACACCGGGCGGTGTTCGGCTATTCCGTGATCGGCGTCGTCAGCGACAAGGCGAACGGGTTCATGGACATGGGGCCCTTCGAGCGGGGCGAGATGCGCGAACCGGGCGAGATGCCCGGCGACGGCGAGAAGTCCTCGGAGGACCGCCTCGCCGTCGAGCCGTGGCTGCCGAACATGTACAAGTGGTCGCACGTCGCGGCGATCGGGCTGACCGCGGGACTCGCGGCCGCCTACGCCGCGATCCAGACCGGCAGCCCGTTCCTCGGGTTCGGGATCAGCGCGGCGACGCTCCTGTTCTTGAACCTCGGGGTGGATCGGATCCCGGTCACACACCACATGACCCTGCCGGGGGCGACGGCGTATCTCGCCACGGCCGGGACGGGCTACAGCCCGATCGTGGCGCTGCTCATCGCCGGGCTCTTCGGGCTGCTCGGCGCGGTCGTCGGCGAGGCGTTCCAGCGCGTCTTCTACGCGCACGGGGACACGCACGTCGACCCGCCCGCGGCCTCCATCGCGATCACGCACACGCTCATCGCGATCCTCTCCATCGCGGGGATACTCGGGTCCGCCGTGTGGGTTCCCGGAGCCATCTGAGCCGCCACCGGAACCGATTTTTACGCCGTCGGAAGCGCCGAGGCACACAGCAGATACGCACCACTCCCGCAGATGACCCCGACACCAACCGCGGTGACGACGCCGTGACCGAACTCGAACACGCCCACCGCGACGACCGAGGTCGCGATCAGCGCCAGCCCGGCCGCACCGTGGTGGTAGTTCCCGGCGGTCGGGTGCTCGCTAAGCGGCCGCCGCTCCGGCTCCGGGACACGGACGCTGGCGTGGTACGGAACGTACAGCCGCGCGCCGATCCCGGCCGTCGCCGCGACGATCGAGGAGAACTGTACGTCGCCGACCAGCTCTCGAACGGCCAGGAAGACGCCGATCGCGACGACCAGCGCGAGCACCTTGCTCCACCTGTCGGCGGCGACCACCGACTCGTGGAACGACCCTTCGGACATGCTCGCGGGGAAGCGGCCGTTCGGGTTAAGTGTGTGGTCGAACGTGCGGGCGGATCTCTCCTCGTCGCCGCCGAGATCGAGCGCCGCGGAGTCGATCCCGGCGGGGTGGATTTAACCGCGAGCGGGGAGAGCGAGCGGCATGAACACGCTGGGTCTCGAGAGGCGCGACTGGCGGAACATGGTCGTCGTCGCCGCCGTGGTGACGCTCGTCATCGCCGGATCGGCCGAGGGGCCGCTCGGCGTCCGCGTCGTGGCCGGCGCGATAGCCGGCGCGATAAGCGCCGGCGTCTTCATGGTCTCGACGCTTCTCATCAACCGGTACAAACCGGACCACTGGTAGGGACGGGTCGACGAGTCGACCGCGGTTCGCGTCGATCCGGTCGAGCGCACCGGGATTCGCGCCGCTCCCGTCGCGGTTCGTATCGGTTTTATTCCCGTACCGGGGAGGTGGGAGCGTGAACATCGACGACCGGATCGAGCGACGACTCGGATACGACACCGGGGCGGGCGTCTTCGTCGACTTCGACGCCGTCTCTCCGGTGTTCCACCTCGAGTCGCCGATCGGTCGAGGCCCGGCGCTCGAACGCCTGCTCGACGCGTTCAGCCCGGCCTTCTCCGGCGCGCTGCCCCCGAGCACCTACGTCCACGGTCCGAAGGGGAGCGGCAAGTCCGCAGTCGTCTCCGCGCTGTTCGCCCGACTCGCGACCCACAGCGGGCCGCCGCAGGCGATCCAGACGTCGACGCGAGCCGTCGAGCCGACCCTCCCGGGGTTCGTCTACGTGGACGCCAGACGGGCCTCGACGCGGTTCCGGCTCTATCACGACGCGCTCGCCGCCGTCAGCGACGAGACCGTCCCCGACCACGGTATCGGGACCGACGACCTCGCCGAGTCGCTCCGTGACGCGGTCCGGACGGGCCCGGACGTCGTGGTCGCGGTCGATCACACCAACGAGCCGGAGACGCCGAGCGCGTCGACCGTCGTCGAGTGGCTCACCGACGTGAGCGGTCACGTCGTGCCGGTGTGTCTCGGCCGGGAGCCGCCGGAGGAGATCGAGTGGGACCCCGACGAGGCGGTGGCGCTCTCGCGGTACCGTCGACACGTCCTCGTCGAGCTCCTGACCAGCCGGTGTTCGACGGGGCTCGGCCGAGACGCGCTCAGCCACGATCAGGTCCGCGAGATCGGCGAGTGGGCCTCCGGCGACGCCCACGACGCGCTCGCCGCGATCGCGGGCGCGGCCATCCGCGCCGAGCGCGCGGGCGTCTCGACGATCCGACCCGAGGACGTCGACGCGGGGATCGAGGAGGTCCCGAAGCCCTGCGTCACGCTGGGACGCGTCCTCTCGCTCTCGGAGAGCCGCCGTCGACTGCTCTACGAGCTCGTGACGCTGCCCGAATCGGACCGGTCCTCAGTGAGCGTCGCGACGGAGACGATCGCCTCTCGGCGGCGCGTCGACCTGTCGGCGTCCACCGTGCGTCGCGTGCTCTACGAACTCGCGGACGCGGGCCTGCTCGATCGGGTGACCGTACAGCGGGACGGCGGCAAGGGGCGACCGCCGAGCCGACTCGTCCCGCGGTTCCCGACGCTCGTCTACCGCGAGCTGTTCGACCGGTCGGCCCGCGCCTGAGTCGACGCGCTCGTCGTGCCGATCGACGGGTCTCCCCCGTCGAACGGAAGACAGTTGCCGTCGGCGACCCGGCGTGTCCACATGGTTCCACCCCTCGCGTTGGACATCGACGGGACGTTGACGACCCCGGACGGCCGGCTCGACCCTCGCGTCTTCGAGCTGTTGCCCGACTGGGAGGCCCCCGTGGCGCTCGCGACCGGCAAGGCGTTCCCGTACCCCGTGGCGCTCGCGGGGTTCCTCGGCCGCGACGCCACCGTGATCGCGGAGAACGGCGGGGTCGTCCACGTCGACGACGAGACGACGATCCTCGGGGACCCCGCGGCCGCGCGCGCCGTGGTCGAGACGTTCCTCGAGCGCGGCGGCGACCTCGGTTGGGGGGGAGACGAGACGGTGAACCGGTGGCGCGAGACGGAAGTGGCCGTCTCCGTCGACGCGGACGAGGCGCTGTTGCGCGAGGTCGCCGCGACCGCCGAGGGCGTGGAGGTCGTCGACACCGGCTACGCGTTCCACGTCAAGTCGCCGGACGTGAACAAGGGGGACGGGCTCGCGCGAGTCGCCGACGCGCTTGGCGTCGACGCGGCCGAATTCGTCGCGGTCGGCGACAGCGAGAACGACGTCTCGACGTTCGAGGCCGCCGGGGACTCCTACGCCGTCGCCAACGCGGACGGGGCGGCGACGGCGGCGGCCGACGTCGTCCTCGAGGCGGCGTACATGGACGGTACCGCGGCGGTGCTGGAGGCGTTGCGGGCCGGTCGGGAGCCGTGACTTCCGGTCAGCGGTAGGGGTATCGCCCGGTCCCGCCGCACTCTCGACACCGGACGACCACCCGACCGGGACCGAGCCGGACCCGGCTGGTCTTGCCCGGTCGGAGGTACACGTCGCAGTCGTCGCAGGTCTTCCGCTCGAACTCGCGGGGGACGCCACAGCGGTTCCGCTCGGCGATCCGCCTCGCGAGGCGGACGTACTCCCGCGCCCGGTCGTACTCGTCGTCGACGACCGCCTCGCGGGCGAGCCCGAACAACCGCTCGATCCGCTCCTCGGGAATCCCCATGCGCTCTCGGTGACTCCCCGTCCCAAAGGCGTTGTCGTCCTCGGTCGGGTCGTCCTCCCGAGCCGCCCCACCGAGCCGCCCCACCGACCCGCATCCTTTTTGAACGGTCCACGCCAACCCGCCTCCATGAAGGAATCCCTGATGGACGTGATCTGCTGTCCGCTCGACAAGGCCGACCTCGAACTCGACGTCGACGAGCGGGACGACGGAGAGATCCTGGAGGGGACGCTCACGTGTACGGAGTGCGGGGAGGTCTACCCGATCGAGGACGGGATCCCGAACCTCCTCCCGCCGGACATGCGCGAGGAGGAGGAGACGGCCGCCTGAAAGCGGAACTACGTGACCGTCTGGAAGCGAAATACGCCGCTGCGTCGGCGAAATCGAGGAAACATCCCTTGCGGTTGAAACGACTCCCTCTCTCGGTTGTTTCGTCCGTGCTGTCCGGAGTGCCCTCGGACGATCACACCACCCGCGGCTCCGGCATCAGGGCCTCGAACTCGCGGGCGTCGAGCCACTCCAGCAACCGGACGAGCTGGTCGGCGGCGGCCTCGAACAGCCGTTCGGCCTTCTCCGGCGTGACGTCGGTCGGGTCGCCGAAGGCACCGTTCGCGGAGTTGTCGACCGCGTCGTAGAAGGTTCGCGCGCCGTGGACCATCGTCTCCGCGTCCCCCATGTCCGGGAGCCCGCCGTCGCGGGCGGCCTCGAACTCCTCGGGGTGGACGAGATCGGGCGCGAGATGGGTGATCATGGCGGTCTCCTTCGGGCCGGCGTGGGGACCGTTCCGTTCGAACAGGTCATCGACGAGCTCCGGGATCGACTCGTCCCACATCCACTCGATCGCGTACATCGTCCCGTCCTCATGGAGCCGGCGGCCGACCTCCCGGAGGTGGTCGACGTTGCCGCCGTGAGCGTTGACGTAGACGACGCGGTCGATCCCGTGGTACGCGAGGTTGCGAGTGAAACTCTCGACGTAGTCGCGGAACTCCGGCGGGTCGACCCACAGCGTGCCGGGGAACTGGCGGTGGTGCGGGCTGACGCCGATGTCGACGGTGGGCGTGCGAGGGAAGCCGGTCTCCTCGGCGGCCGCGGTCGCGAGCCCCTCCGCGATGAGGTGGTCGGTCGCGAGCGGGAGGTGCGGCCCGTGCTGTTCGGTCGAGCCGAGCGGCACGATCGCGGTGGAGGAGCCCTCGAGTCGATCGCCGAGTTCCGGCCAGGTGTGGTCCGCGAGGTACATACCGTTCCCTGGATCTCGGTCCGTATCAAACCCCGTGAGGAGGCAGACGACCGGGGGAAACTGACGGTGGCGGTGGCTCCGTCGAAACCCTTCGTCACCCTTTTTGTGCCGCCCGGCCGAACTCCGCGACATGTTCGGAGGAGGCGGCATGAACCCGCGGAAGATGAAACAGATGATGAAACAGATGGGGATCGACGTCGAGGAGCTCGACGCCGAGCGGGTCGTCGTGGAGACGGCCGACGGCGACCTCGTCTTCGAGGACCCGCAGGTCACGCGCATGGACGCGCAGGGCCAACAGACCTACCAGATCGTCGGCGATCCCGACGAGGTCGCCGACGCAGGCGCGGGGAGCGCGGGAGCGGTCGAGGCCGCCGATACCGACGAGGACGCCGGAGACGCGGGCGGAATCCCCGACGACGACGTTGCCCTCGTCGCGGAGCGCGCTGGCGTCCCCGAGTCGCTCGCCCGCGAGACGCTGGAGGCACACGACGGCGACCTCGCGGCCGCGATCGCCGAGCTCGAGTGACCGACGCCGCGTACCTCTTGGTTCACGAGGACCGCGAGTACCTGCTCGAACCCGGCGAGGAGTTCGGGACCGACCTCGGCGTGCTCGAGGTCCCCGAGAACGTCGCCGCCGGCGACACGGTCGAGAGCCACCTCGGTACCGCCTTCGAGGTCCGCGAGCTTCGCGGCCCGGACCTGTTCGACCACCTCGAGCGCACCGGCGCGCCGATGATGCCCCGGGACGTGGGGCTCGTCATGGGGCTGACCGGCGTCGCCGCGGGCGACCGCGTCCTCGACGCCGGCACGGGAACCGGCATCCTCGCGGCGCACCTCGGCCGGGTCGGCGCGGACGTGACCACCTACGAGGTCGACCCGGAGTTCGCCGACGTGGCGCGCGAGAACATGCGCGTCGCGGGCGTCGAGGAGCGCGTCGAGGTCCGGACCGGCGACCTCGTCGAGGAAGTCGACGCGCTCCTCGACGGGGGCGACGAGAGCGACGAGGCGACCGGAACCACGCACCGCCCCTTCGACGTGCTCACGCTCGACACCGGCGATGCCCCGGCGATCGTCTCCCACGCGCCCGACCTGCTCGTCTCCGGCGGCTTCCTCGCGGTCTACTCCCCGTTCGTCGAGGGGACCCGCGAGGCGGTGACGGCCGCGCGGGAGGCCGGACTCGCGGAGATCGAGACGCTGGAGACGATCCAGCGCGAGATGGACTTCTCCGACCGCGGCTCCCGCCCCTCCACCCGCGGCGTCGGCCACACCGGCTACCTGGTGATCGCCAGGGCACCCTGAGCGAACGGACACCCGAGCGGACGTCCGAACCGAACGGACACGTGAACCAACGGGTACCCGCCGCCAGCGGTTCAGCCGTGTCGCCCTCGAGATCGGGGGAAGCTTCATTCCACCGCGAACGCCAGAACGGGTATGTCCCTCGTCGACGACGTGGAGACCGCGCTCGCCGGGCGGGACGACGTGGTCGCCGTCGGCGTCGGGGTCGAACTCCTCGCCGCGATCCTCTCGGCGCGTCGCGCACACGAGGGGGGTCGCTGGCGAGTGGCGTGTCCGCCGGAGGTCGTCGACGATCTCGGTCGAACGTTCGTACTCGGAAGCGCCGCGGCCGAGGCCTGCGCGCGTGAAACGCTCGCGTTGCGCACCGGCACCGGTCCGCGACCGGACCGACCGCTGTTCGCGAGTCCCGATCGGATCGACGCCGTCGTGGGGCCCGCGGACGACCGAACGATCCTGACCGACGCCGATCCGGACCGCGTCCCCGCTGCCGCGGAAGCCGTCCGGGCGCGGTTCGAGGCGGCCGATCCGATCTCGGTCCGAATGCCCTCGCGGACGCGGTTGCTGTCCGCGGCCCGCGAGACGCTCGACGACCGGTTCGCGGACGACCTGGCGGTCGTCCTCTCCACGCTCGACGCGGATCCGACGACGCTCGACCGGTCCGGACCGCTCGACGACCGGGCGCTGCTCGTCGCGCTGGCGGCCCGGCACGACCACCTCTTCGCCGACGTGCGCGAGTGGGCCGACGACGTCGAGATCGCGCCGAAACAGACGTTCTCGGCCGCGCGACGCGCGCTCGAAAAGCGCGGGCTGATCGAGTCGATCAAGGTCCCGATGGGGATCGGTAGACCGAACTACCGGCTCCGCGCCGTCGACGAGACGATCTACCGCGTCGACGCCGAGCGGTTCCTGCCCGCGATCCGCGAGCTGTTCGAGGCGGCGGGAGCCGGCGCGGCCGGCGCCGGGGGCGCACGGATCGACGACCGGCCGGTGTGGGACAGGCGCCGGTAGCCGGCGAGTCCCCTGAACTCCCGAGCACCCCGAGACCCTCACCGGCTCGGGACCTAGAGCCGTCCCTCGTCGACGGCGTCGACGAGGGCGGATCCGGCGGCGCGCCAGTCGTCCTCGGACTCGCCGAAGATCCGCTCGGCACGCTCGACCGCCTCCGTGATGACCGCGTCGACGTCGACGCCGACGATCCCGCCCGCAGAGACGAGCTGGACCCCGTCGACGAACACGTCGCGAACGACGTCGCTGCCGCCGCCGTACACGAGGTTCGGGATCGCGGTGTGGAACGGTTCCGTGACGGTCGGCGCGATCTCGGGGCGTTCCAGGTCGCAGACGACCACGTCCGCGCGTTTGCCGGGCGAGAGCGACCCGACGCTGTCGGCGATCCCGAGCGCGCGAGCGCCGCCGACCGTCAGCAGTTCGAGGACGCCGCTCGCGTCGAGCGCGGTCGGGTCGGTCCGATCGGCCTTCGCAAGCATCGCCGCCGTGCGGGCCTCCCGAAGCGCGTCGTGTCCGCCGGGACCGGGCGCCTGGTCGGTGCCGATCCCCACGCAACCCCCGTGTTCGAGGTACTCGACGACCGGCGGGACGATCCCGTCGATCGCGGTGATGGAGGAGGGACAGCCAACCATCCGGACGCCGGCGTCTGCGAGCCGGCCGCGTTCCGCCGGGGTCGCACCGTGGAGGTGCGCCGCGAGCAGGTGGTCGCCGAGCAGCCCCTCGCGGTCGAGAACCCCGACGGTGGTCTCGCCCTCGCCGTACCGGGCGGCGATCTGTCTCCGCTCCCGGTCCCCCTGCGCGACGTGCATGTGGACGGTTCGGTCCGCCGCGCGGGCCCGCTCGGTGATCGTCTCGAGGAGGTCGAGGGAGACCATGTCGAGCGCCTGCGGGCCGTACGCCGGCTCGACGAGCGGGTCGTCGTCGAACTCCGCGACGAGGTCGTTCGCGCGCGCGAGTCCGGCCTCGCCGCCGTCGCGGTCGAACGGGTAGGGCTCGTCCGGCCCGACGTCGGAGCGGTCCTCGGGGACTTCGTTTATCATCTCGGTGGCGACGACCCGAAGTCCCAGCGGCCGGTACACCTCGCTCACGAGGTCGCCGACGCCGCGGGCGTACTCGCCGACGGTCGTCGTGCCGGACGCGAGCGCCTCGATCGCGGTGAGTTTCGCGCCGACGATCCCATCCTCGGGCGTCGCGTGCGCGGAGATCGGTCCCAGCGAGCGGGTCATCCACTCGATCTCCGGGACGTCCTGGGCGGCTCCCCGCAACACGGTGTGGTGGCCGTGGACGTGGGCGTTCACGAGCCCCGGAAGCGTGAGGCAGCCGCCCCCGTCGACGGTGCGTTCCGCGTCCTCGGTCTCGACGCCGTCGGCGGGGCCGACGTAGGTCAGCTCCCCGTCGGTCCAGCCGACCGCGCCGTCGTCGACGATCCCGAGGTCGCCCGTCGCCCCCGGTACGTCCGGGTCCATGGTGACGAGCAGCGTGTCCGTGACGAGCGTGTCCATGGGAGTCGATCACGACCGGACGGCAAGGAACTGTCGGTGGTCCGGGACGCTCCGCCGGCGGCCGCGAGCGACGTGGCAAGAACTAACTCCGGGCGGATCCCTCGGTACGCCATGCCGACATTCTCCGACAGGATCGAGCGGGTCGCGGTGAGCGGGATCCGCGAGGTGTTCGAGGCGGCCGGCGACGACGCGATCAACCTCGGGATCGGCCAGCCGGACTTCCCGACGCCGGAACACGCCCGGCGGGCGGCCGTCGACGCCATCGAGGCGGGGAAGGCCGACGCCTACACCGGGAACAAGGGGATCGCCCCGCTCCGGGAGGCGATAGCCGAGAAGCACCGCGCGGACCAGGGCATCGATCTCGATCCGGCGAACGTGATCGCCACCGCGGGCGGCAGCGAGGCGCTCCATCTCGTGATGGAGGCGCACGTGAGCGCCGGCGACGAGGTGATAATCCCGGATCCGGGCTTCGTCTCGTACGACGCCTTGACGAAACTGGCGGGCGGAGATCCGGTCCCGGTGTCGCTCCGGGAGGACCTCACGCTCGATCCCGCCGCGGTCGAGGACGCGATCACCGACGACACCGTCGCGTTCGTCGTCAACTCGCCCGGCAACCCGACCGGAGCGGTTTCCCCCGAGGCCGATATTCGGGAGTTCGCGCGGATCGCCGACGAGCACGACGTGCTCTGCGTCTCCGACGAGGTGTACGAGTACACCGTCTTCGACGGCGAACATCGCTCGCCGATGGAGTTCGCCGAGACCGACAGCGTCGTCGTCGTGAACTCCGCTTCGAAGCTGTTCTCGATGACCGGCTGGCGGCTGGGCTGGGTGTACGGCTCCGAGGCGCGGATCGACCGCATGGTCCGCGTCCACCAGTACGCGCAGGCGTGCGCCTCGGCGCCCGCCCAGTACGCGGCCGAGGCCGCGCTTCGGGGCGACCGCGACGTCGTCGAGGAGATGACCGATTCCTTCGAGCGCCGCCGCGATATCCTCCTCGAGGGGTTCACGGACGCCGGCATCGAGTGTCCGGTCCCGCAGGGTGCCTTCTACGCGATGCCGCGGGTTCCCGAGGGATTCGTCGAGGAGTGTCTCGAGCGCGGCGTGATCGTCGTCCCCGGCGAGGCGTTCGGCGAGGGCGGACGAGGCCACGCGCGCATCTCGTACGCGACCGACGAGGAGGACCTCCGGGAGGCGATCTCGGTCATGGCGGAGGCGTACGAGGCGGTCTCGTAGGGATTACCTGGAGACATTATTCGGCCTCGAGTGGTTTCCGCAAGTTATACTGCGGCCGGGATACGACGGTGTCGACATGAGCCGGAACATCCAAGTCAGCCGCCTCGACCGACGGGCCGTCGAGGACCAGGAGGTCGAGATCGTCGAGCGGAAGGGTATCGGACACCCGGACTCGATCTGTGACGGCCTCGCGGAGTCGGTCTCTCGCGCGCTCTCGCAGCTCTACCTCGACCGCGTCGGAAAGGTCCTCCACTACAACACGGACGAGACCCAACTGGTCGCCGGTCGCGCCGCCCCCGCGTTCGGCGGCGGAGAGGTGATCGAGCCGATCTACGTCCTGATCGTCGGCCGCGCCACGAAGGAGTACGAGGGGCGACAGCTCCCGGTCGACTCCACCGCGCTCGCGGCCGCCCGCGAGTACCTCGCGGAGGCGCTCCCGGAGCTCGAGTACGGCACGGACGTCATCGTCGACGTCAGACTCGGCGAGGGGTCCGGCGACCTCCAGGACGTCTTCGGCGAGGAGACCCAGGAGGTCCCGATGGCCAACGACACCTCCTTCGGCGTGGGTCACGCCCCGCTGACCGAGACCGAGACGATCGTCCACGAGACCGAACGCGAGCTCAACACGACCTACTTCGCCGATCACCCGGAACTCGGCCCCGACGTGAAGGTGATGGGAAAACGCGAGGGCGACCGCATCGACATCACGGTCGCGGCCGCGATGGTCGACGCCCACGTCGCGGACCTCGAGGAGTACGACGCCGCCGTGAGCGGCGTTCGAGAGTTCGTGACCGACCTCGCCGAGGACTACACGGACCGGGAGGTCAACGTCGACGTCAACACGGCCGACGACTACGAGGAGGGTTCCATCTACCTCACCGTCACCGGCACCTCCGCCGAACAGGGTGACGACGGCTCCGTCGGCCGCGGAAACCGCGCGAACGGGCTCATCACTCCCAACCGTCCCATGTCGATGGAAGCCACCTCCGGGAAGAACCCGGTCAACCACATCGGAAAGATCTACAACCTGCTGTCGACGCACATCGCGGAGAAGGTCACCGACGAGGTGGACGGGATCCGAGACCTCCAGGTCCGGTTGCTCTCGCAGATCGGTCGCCCGATCGACGAGCCGCACGTCGCCGACGCGCAGATCGTCACCGAGGAGGGTGTCGAGCTGTCGGCGATAGAGGAGGACGTCGTCGCGATCGTCGACGACGAGCTGGCGGACGTGACCGGCGTCACCCGCCGGGTCATCGACGGCGACGTCTCGACCTTCTGAGTTCGCGGTTCGCGCTTCCGTCGCTGCTTTGCGAGATTCGGCCGCCGCCCGCCCTCTCCTTCCGCCGTACGCCTTCCTCTCCGCCCTTCCGCTCCTCCACCGTCTATCCCTTCCTCGGGAACGTCATCCGGACGATCGTTCCGGTGGGCCGGTTCTCAACCAGCTCGAGCGTCCCGTCGGACGTTTTCAGGGTCCAGTAGAGTATCCAGAGGCCGAGTCCTCGGGTGTGGACGAGCGGCGTCTCGCCCGGGCTCCCGATCGCGTCGAGGTCGTATCTCGGGATGCCCTCGCCCGTGTCGGCGACCTCCAGGACTGCCGCCCCGTTCGAGTCCGTACGGACGGTGACGGAGATCGACGCCTCAGGGGGCGTGTGCTCGATCGCGTTCCGCAGCGCCTCCTCGACCGCCCTTCCGAGCGCGGGATGCGAGCGAACGCGGGGGTCGGCCTCGAAGCGCGTCGCGATCTCGACGTCCGGGTGCGTCTCCCGAACCCGAGCGATCCGTTCCTCGACCAGCGACGTGAGGCGGTGTTCCACCGTCCGATGGGCGTTCCATATCGACACGATCTCCCGGGTTCGATCGGTCGTCTCGAGCAGCCGCTCCAGGTGATCCCGAATGACGCGGACGTCCTCGCTCGTGTCGGCCGAGTGGTCGGCGGACTCGACGTTGTCCAGGTGTCCGAGCGCGATCGAGAGCTCGTTTCGGAGGTTGTGCCGGAGGACGCGCTGATTGATGGTCAGGAGCTTCGTCAGGTCCTCGGCCTCCTCGAGCCGCTCTTCGGACTCGACCGCGTGGATCCCGCCCCGGATCCCGACCATCGTCCCGAGGGCGGTCGCGAACGAGAGGAGAAACGAGAACTGGTTCGGGTGGCCCTCCAGCAACCAGATCGTCCAGACGGCGAGCGCCAACAGTGCGAACGACACCGTCACGCCGGCCGCCAACCGAACCGCACGCCACCGGCCGGACTCGGAGATCTCCCGATCCGGAAACTCGTACCCCGTCAAGAGAACGAGCGACGAGAGGCTACAGATCACGAACGCCTCGAGGACGGTCCCGAGTCCCTCGCCCTCCGTGAGGAGGTGGAGGATCCCGAGCCCGAGGGCGAGGATTCCCAACAGGTAGACGGCGTGCTGTGGACGGAGCTGCTCGCGTGGGGACGACACGGGTAACCATCCGAAGAGGGGCATAAATCAGTTGGGTGCGTCGACCGGAACCGATTTGGCGGGTCCCCGCGACTCACCGACCGTGACGCGGGTGTGTCTCCTCGGCGAGTCCGACGCGAACCTGAGCTACGAGCTGCTGTCCCGCGAGACCGCGCGGGAGGCGCTCGCGACCTACGAGATCGCCGAGCCGTTCGCGAACAGCGTCGCCGTCGACACCGTGAGCCTCGGGACGGCGGTGTCGCTTCTCAACGACCTCGAGTGGTACCTCGTCCGCTTCGTCGCCGAGGCGATCGTCCTGGAACCGTCCGTCTCCCGAACCGAGTGGCTCTCCCGTGACCTCGCACGCGAGGTCCGCGACGGCGAGGTCCCACCCGAGGAGACCGACCAGCGGCTCAAGGTGTTCGGACTCGTCGACGGCGAGCCGGTCGAGCCGCTCTTCGTCCGGCGGACGCAGGGAGAGGTCCCCGAGTACGACCTCCGCGACGTCGAGGAGACGCTCGTGGTCCGGGTGAGCGAGGCGGAATTCTCGGGATGACCCCCTCGATCGATCTCGACCGCTCGAACCCGCTGAGGTACCTCTTCGCGACCGTCGCCGTCTGGATCGTCGTCACCGGCGTCGTCGAGTTCACGGTCGCCGGCGGGCGCCCGGTCGACGCGGTCGTCACGGGGACGTTCGGCGGCCTCGCTTTCGGCGTCGCGACGCTTCTCTTGGGACGGAGCGACCGAGACTGAATCGACGAGGTCCCGCGCTCGTCACAGCGGGAGAACGCCGTCATCAGTTGTGCCGTCGGTCGTGTCGTCGGTGCCGCCATCGGTCGTGTCGTCAGTTCCACCGTCGGTCGTGTCGTCAGTTCCACCGTCGGTCGTGTCGTCGGTGCCGCCATCGGTCGTGTCGTCAGTTCCACCGTCGGTCGTGTCGTCGGTGCCGCCGTCGGTGTCACCGTCGGAAGACCCGTCGGTGGAGTCGGAGTCGTCGCGGTCGGCTTCGGTCCCTCCGTCGCTCCCGGAGGAGTCGCGGACGTCCTCGCCCTCGCCGAAGATATCGGTCTCTATCGTCTCCTCGTAGGTGAGTTGGTCTAAGGGGACGGTGACCTCCTCGCCGGAGGGGAACTCGATCACGGCGTAGAACTCGATCCGGAGGTCGCTCACCTGATGGCCGTTGACCTCCTCGTCGAGGTGGGTGACCCACCACTCGTCGAGCCGCCGGTTATCGAGCGCCGTGGTGAATTCGACGGTCTCGGAGGCCCGCGAGGGGATCACGTACCCCTCGTCGGTCCGACCGGACGCCATCTCGACGCCGTTCATCGTGACGTCGTACCCGATCTCGGTGACCGCGTACGGCTCGAGGTTCGGGTTGTAGACAACGAACGCCATGTCGATCGGCGTTTCGGTCTCCGAGACCGATCCCCACTGCCCGCGGGTCTCGTTGACGTACAACACCGGGTCGTCGACGAGGGCGCTGTCGGCGTTGACCGGCCGCGTCTCCCCCGAGTTGAACGCGCCGAGGAGGTCCGTCTCTATCTCGCGCGTCCGGCTGAACTCCACGCCCCGCCCGAGGCGGTCGGAGGTGACGGTCGCGTCGATGACGACGTCCGTTTGCTCGTCGTTTCGAACGTGACTGGTCCACCACGGCGGGATCGCGTCGTTTCGCATCCGGGTTTCGAACCCGAGCGTGGAGTTCCCGGTCCCGATCCGGATCCCTTCACGACCGCCCCGTGCCATCTCGACGTCATTCATCGAGACGGTGTAGTTCACGGCCACGCCGTCGAGCCCGACCCCGATCGGGTTCGGGTTGGCGACGACGATGTCCGTCTCGACCGTCGTCGTCTCGTTCGTTACCTCGCCGAAGGTGTTGTCGACGGCCGCGACGCTCGGCGTTCCGAGTACCCCGAGCGCGAACGCCCCGCCGACGCTCCCGACGACGACCAGCAGCCCGAGGAGCGCGATCCTGACCTTCGATCCGACGAGCACGGAGCGGACGGCGCCCGTATCCATGGTCGGTCGAACCGGCGGATCGACAAAACCGTACCGCTCCCCGATCCGTCGATCGTCCCGTGCCAGTTCAGCGGCCGATCGTCCCCTGGCGGGTGACCGGTGCGTCGGGGTCGATGCGGAACGCGACCAGGGTCGCGTCGGTGTCGGCGACCAGCGTGAGATCGGCCCCTTCGCCGACGAGCAGGCCGCTCTCGGTCGGTTCGAACGTCTCCCCGCCGCCGGAGACGGTCCCGTCGAACGCGTAGAAGTACGTGTCGAGACCGTCCCCGGCCGGAACGTCGACCCGTTGGCCCGCCTCGAGGCGGACGTCGTGGAGGTGGACACGGTTTCGGACCGAGAGGGGCGCGTCGGAACTTTCGGGACCGAACAGGTGTCGCCACTCGCCCGCGACCGGTTCGGGGAGCGGTTCGTGTTGGATCCCGGAGGGGAGGTCGAGTTCGCGCGGGCGGACGAAGATCTGGAGCATGCGGAGGGGCGGGTCGTCGGCGAGGGTGCGTTCCGCGTGCCAGAACCCCTCGCCGGCGTTCATGACCATGAGGTGGTCGGCGTCGGTGACGAGCTCGTTGCCCTCGCGGTCGTCGTGGCGCATCACGCCCGCGGGCACCCACGAGACGATCTCCTCGTTTCGATGCTGGTGCATCGGGATCAGGGTGCCGGGGTCCATGAACGACTCGACGACGGTCGAGAGGGGACCGTACCCGTGGTCGTCGTGGTCGGGACGGAGCCGGCCGGGGAAGTTGAACCGCGTTCGGAACGACCCCTGATCCTGTTCGACCGTCGATCGCGGGGCCGTGTGAAGCGCCGCCGTCGATCCGGTGCTCATGGGAACGGTACGGGCGCGGGAAACAAATAGACGACGTCTCCGGCCCCTCGACGTGTCTCCCGTCGGTCGAGGTGTCCGAACGCGGGCACCGCGGCGTCTCAGATCCGGAACGCGGTAAAGAGGAGGAGCAGAACCGAGACGATACAGACGAACGCGATCCAGCCGACCATGATGATCCCCGCGCGTCGCATGGTGAGTTCTTCCCCGCTGAGGATCTTGCCGATGCTCATGCGAGAGCCATCGCTCAGCCGGGATATAAAACGTCGGCTTTCGAGTCGGGATCGGAACGGCGACCGTCCGGAGCGGGCGCCGACCCTCCGAAGCGGGCGTCGACCGCCAGTCACTCCCCGCGCAAGACCAGCGGTTCGATGGCGAGCGTCCGCTTCGCGACCGTCAGGATCCGGAGGACGTACGAGACGAACAGCATGAACGGCAGGACCGTCACCGCGAACGCGCCGCCGACGACGAGCACGACGTTGGCGACCCCGAGCGTCGCGCCGGGAACCGCCGCGGCGTCGACGACCGCGAGCGTGACGCCCGCGACGACCAGCGCGGGCACCGCCGCGTAGAGGATCAGCTGGGAGAGCTCGATGAGCGCCCACTGGAAGTAGAGCGTCTTCACGTGTTCGCGGGCCGGGCCGAAGAGCGACAGCGACCCCTTCAGCTCCCCGAGGAGTTCCCGGTCGCGATCGGAGAGCGACGCCGCGTGTACCGACGACACCCGTTCGACTCGCCCGATCAGTCGCCCGTACTCGAACCCGAGCGCGGCGGAGACGACGGAAAAGGACCCGAACCGCGCCCCGTCGAGCCGCTCGCTCACGGGTTCGGCGTTCCGACGGACGTCCCCGGTGAGCTCCTCCACGTCGGACTCGAGCGACGCGTCCGCGCTTCCGGAGACGGATTCGCGAAGGGCCTCGGCTCGGTCCGCCGCGGTCCGGACGAGGTCGTCGAGGAAGGCGGCCGGGTCGGTCGCGGCCGGCGAGCCGGTCAGGTCCGCGGTGAACTCCCTAACGTCCATCGAGTTGCTCATTCGGTCGCGCTGGTCGCCAAGCGGGCCGTTCTCCTGGGTGAGCACGAGCTGACCGATCGTGACGACGAGCGTCGTGCCGGTCACGACGACCGTGATCATCGCCCCGAACATCGTCTCGATCGGGTCGCCCGACTCGAGCTGCGTGACGAACGACGGCGAGACGGCGGAGGCGACCGCGACGAACGCCACGAACACGGCGAGCGTCGAGACGCCGGCGACGAGCAGCCGGTTCGCGTCCAGCAGGAACCAGCGCGCCGGACGGGACGACCTGCCGGTCATGCCCGTCCGTTCGGCACGACCGGTCGTTTGAACACGAGGTACTTGCTCCCGCCGCCCTCGTAGTCGATCGTCGTCACGAGTTCCCACCCCTCGGCTCCCAGCTCGTTCAGCTCCGCCTCCGGGTCCGTCGCCTCCTTTCGCGTCTCGTCGCGGGGCGGCCGGAGCGTCTCGTACTCCCACCGAACGTCGTCGGGTTCCGACATGCGGACGGCTACACGCCGGAGGTGCGTATATCCTCGTGTCACCGGGACTCGGTTCCACGTCGAAGCGACGAGGGAGACGAGCGTGTCGAAGCGACGGAGGAGGCGAGCGTGTCGAGGAAACGAGTGTGGATGACTTTTGGTCGTCCCCGCGGACGGGAGGGTATGCCCGCCGACCTCGCGGAGAAGACGGACCGCTACGAGCGGATGCTCGCCGACGCGCTGGACGCCGCGGAGCCCCGCCCGCCGGCAGAGACGCCGCTCGGCGTCGCGGCCGCGGAGATCGTCGAGATGGCGAAGTCGTACCTGGAGGACGGCCGTCACTTTCGCGCGGACGACGACCCGGTCAACGCGCTCGCGTCCTACTCGTACGGCTACGGCTGGCTCGACGCCGGCGTCAGGATGGGGCTGTTCGCGGTCCCTGAGGACACCGAGCTGTTCACGACGTGAGCGCCGCGACCCCCGCCGACCGGCTCACGACGTGACGCTCGCCGACCGCCCCGTCCCGCGCGCATTTATGTATCCGTCCGCCGATTCGCGTGTATGAGCGAACTCGCGGACCTGACCGAACGGCTGGTCTCGATCCCCTCCCACGAGGACGAGACCGCCGCCGGCGACGCCATCGAGGAGTGGCTCCGGATGGAGACCGACGCCGACGTCGAGCGCGACGCCGCCGGCAACGCCATCGCGTACAAGCGAGCCGACGGGAGCGACGTCCCCGCCGACCACGGGGCCGGAACAGACCCCGACGCGGAGACGCTCGCGCTCGTCGGCCACCACGACGTGGTCCCGCCCGCCGAACGACAGACGAACGGTGAGGGGGCGGACGGCGAGTACGTCGTCGAGCGCCGCGACGGCCGGATCTACGGCCGCGGATCCGCGGACATGAAGGGCGCGGTCGCCGCCTGCCTGCTCGCGTTCCGGGACGCGACGCCGCCCGCCGGCCGCGAGCTCGCCGTCGCCTCCCTCGTCGGCGAGGAGACGGGCGGCGAGGGCGCTCGACACGCGATAGACGATGGGTTCGTTCCCGACCACGCGCTCGTCGCCGAGGGGTCGACGAACTACTCGAAGCCGGGCGTGACCGACGTCGCCGTCGCCCACAAGGGCCGGCGGGCGTCGACGCTCGTCGCCTCGGGCGACGCGGCACACGCCTCCGAGCCCGAGGCGGGCGAGAACGCGGTCTACCGCGCCTGCGACGCGGTCGACGTCGTCCGCGACCTCGACGCGCCCGAGACGACGGTGTTCGGCGAGGACGTGACGGGCTCCGTCGTCGTCACGGGCTTCCACGGCGGCGACACCTGGAACGTGATCCCCGACCGCTGTGAGGTGACGATCGACGAGCGCACCGTCCCGGGCGAGCGGGCGGACCTCGCGCGCACGGAGGAGGTACCCGGCGTCGAGTGGACGGTCGGACAGGACCTCCCGCCGATGGGCTGTGGCGACGACGCGTTCGCGGACGCGGCGCTGTCGGTCGCACGCGGAGTCCACGAGGAGCGCGGGCTCGAGCACCCGGAACACGTCATCAAACCGCACGCCACGGACGCGGGGTGGCTCTCGGAGGCCGGCACGGAGTGTCTCGTCTGTGGACCCTCCGAACCCGGCGAGGCGCACACGGAGACGGAGAGCGTCTCGATCGACGTGCTGGAGCGCTGTCGGGAGCTGTACGCGTCGCTCGCGGAACGCGAGTGGTGATCGAACGGCGGCGCGGCTGCGACGAGCGACCGGACCGTCGCCGTGGCGTTTCGGTCGAACGGCCGCCGCGACGCGCCGCTCGTCGGGGTCGTATGGAAGGGGTTTTATGCGGCCCTGCGGAAGTGAGGCCCACTATGGGAGACAAATCGAAGGCCAAAAAGAAGCGTCTGGCGAAGGCGGAGCGCCAGAACACCCGCGTCCCCGCGTGGGTCATGATGAAGACCGACATGAACGTCACGCGAAACCCCAAGCGGCGCAACTGGCGCCGGAACGACCTCGACGAGTAAATGAGCACGAGTGATTTCGAGGAGCGCGTCGTCACCGTCCCGCTCCGCGACGCCAAGGAGAAGCCGGTCCAGCAGCGCGCCGACTACGCCGTGAAGATCGTCCGCGAGCACCTCGCGAAACACTTCTCGGTCGACGGCGAGGACGTGATCCTCGACGCCTCCGTCAACGAGGCCGTCTGGGCGAACGGTCGGCAGAACCCGCCGAGCAAGCTCCGCGTCCGCGCGGCCCGGTTCGTCGAGGACGGCGAGCCGGTCGTCGAAGCCGAGCACGCCGAGTAACGTGTTACGGGCGACCTTCACCGGCTCGTCGTACGTGGGGGTCTTCGCCCGCGTCGTCGACGACCTCCTCCTGGTCAGGCCGGACGTCGACGACGACCTCGCCGAGGACCTCGGCGCGGAGCTCGGCGCGGACGTGCTCGCGACCACCGTCGGCGGCTCCAACACCGTCGGGTCGCTCGCGGCCGGCAACGAGAACGGCGTGCTCGTCTCCGAGCGCGCGACCGATCGGGAGAGGGAGCGGATCGCCGAGGCCGCCGACCGCGAGGTGAACGAGCTGCCCGGCCGGATCAACGCCGCCGGCAACGTCGTGTTAGCCAACGACTACGGCGCGTACGTCCACCCGGACCTGCCGCGCGAGGCGATCACGACGATCAAGGAGACGCTCTCGGTCCCGGTCGAGCGCGGCGACCTCGCGGACGTGCGGACCGTCGGCACGGCGGCGGTCGCGAACGACACCGGCGTGCTCTGTCACCCGAAGTCCCGCGAGTCGGAGCTCCAGGCCGTCGAGGAGGCCCTCGACGTCCGGGCGGACCTCGGGACGGTCAACTACGGTGCGCCGCTCGTCGGATCCGGCCTCGTCGCGAGCGACGACGGCTACGTCGTCGGCGAGGACACGACCGGCCCCGAGTTGGGGCGCATCGAGGAGACGCTCGGGTTCATCGACTGATCGCGGACGGACCCGCTCTCTCCCTTCGTTTTCGACGCTTCTTCCGGTTCCGTTCCGTCGTCCGTTTTTAGGAAGATACTTCCCTGTCCCTATCGCATGACGGGACATGAGTACTTACACCGTGAGCGGACGGTTCCAGAGCAGAGACGGCTTCCAGCCGTTCACCAAGGACGTCGACGCGGAGAACGAGGACCTCGCGCGCGAGCGCATCTACACGCAGGTGGGCAGCCAGCACAACCGGAAGCGCACCCAGATCGAGATCGAGGAGGTGTCCGCGGCATGATGGGCGGCGGACAACAGCAGCTCCAGCAGCTCTCCCAGGAGCTTCAGGCGCTCGACGAGGAGATCGAGGTACTCGAGACGGAAGTCGAGGAGTACCGTCAGGAGAAGAGCGACATCGACGACGCCGTCGAGGCGATCGAGACGCTCGAGACCGGCGCGACGGTCCAGGTGCCGCTCGGCGGCGGCGCGTACGTCCGCGCGGAGGTCCAGGACATCGACGAGATCGTCGTCTCGCTCGGCGGCAACTACTCGGCCGAGCAGGAGCAGGACGACGCCATCGACGTGCTCCGACGCAAACAGGACGCGCTCGACGACCGCATCGAGGAGACCGAAGCGGAGATCGACGAGCTGGAAGACGAGAGCCAGGAGCTCGAACAGCAGGCCCAGCAGATGCAACAGCAGATGCAACAACAGCAGATGCAGCAGATGCAAGGGCAGGCCGACGACGAGTGAGGTAACGGACCGTGTTCGACGGACTGAAGGACAAGCTGAGCAGCTTCCGTGAGGACGTAGAGGAGTCCACGGACGCCGAGGAACCTGCCGAGAGCGAGGCCGGAACCGAAGCCGACGCGGCCGCGGAGCCGGAGTCCGCGACCGCCGACGAGGCGACCGGTTCCGTCGACTCGACGCCCGCGACGGACTCGACCGACGACGAGGAGACGGCGGACGCGGACGATTCGGCGGAACCGAGCACCTTCCAGCGAGCGAAGGCCTTCGCGACCGGTCGCATAATCATCGAGGAGGAGGACCTCGAGGAGCCGCTCTGGGACCTCGAGATGGCGTTGCTCGAGAGCGACGTCGAGATGAGCGTCGCGGAGCGGATCCTCGAGACGGTGCGCGAGACGATGCTCGGCGAGTCGCGAAAGCAGGTCGAGACGACCGGCGAGCTGGTCGAACGGGCGCTTCACGACGCCCTCCTCGACGTGATCGCGGTCGGGCAGTTCGACTTCGAGGAACGCGTCGCGGAGGCCGAGAAGCCGCTGACGATCGTCTTCACCGGCGTCAACGGCGTCGGCAAGACGACGACGATCGCCAAGCTCTCGGAGTGGCTCGAGGATCGCGGCTACTCCTCGGTGCTGGCGAACGGCGACACCTACCGCGCGGGCGCGAACGAGCAGATCGCGGAACACGCCGATCGGCTCGACCGCGAGCTGATCTCCCACGACCAGGGCGGCGACCCGGCGGCCGTGATCTACGACGGCGTCGAGTACGCGCGGGCGAACGACGTCGACGTCGTCCTCGGCGACACCGCGGGCCGGCTCCACACGAGCGACGACCTGATGGCGCAACTGGAGAAGATCGACCGCGTCGTCGACCCGGACATGACGCTGTTCGTCGACGAGGCGGTCGCGGGACAGGACGCCGTCAACCGCGCCAAGGAGTTCAACGAGGCCGCCGAGATCGACGGCGCGGTGTTGACGAAGGCGGACGCCGACTCCTCCGGCGGCGCGGCGATCTCGGTCGCGTACGTCACCGGCAAGCCGATCCTCTTTTTAGGGACCGGCCAGGGCTACGACGACTTGGCGCGATTCGATCCCGAGGCGCTCGTCGACAGCCTGCTCGGCGAGGAGTAGGGTCGCCGGTCCCCTCGCGGGACTGTGCGTTCGCTTATAAAGTGTGCGGGAGCGAACCGCACACCGGCGACGGGATCAGAACCCTTAACAGTTCACCGCGGTTTGATCACGATAGCGGGATGGGATAGCCAGGAGATTCCGCCGGGCTCATAACCCGGAGATCGGTAGTTCAAATCTACCTCCCGCTACTTCTCTTCGACGTTCCGACCGGAGACGGTCGATGGTCTCGTTTCGATTCAACCCGGAAGCGATTTCCGTCGTCCAGTCCATCGTCCGGGTATGGAATACGAATCGAGCCTCGACCGCGCGATGGACGCGGTCCCGGACTTCGACGGGTCCGACGAGCGGCTGTCGGTCCCCGACCCCGAAGCACAGAAGGACGGCGCGTTCACCCGACTGACGAACCTCTCGGCCATCGCCGACGCGTTGAGCCGCGACCCCGAGCACGTCCACTCGAAGATCCAACAGGAACTCGGGACGGCCGGCCAGTACGAGGACGGCCGCGCGCGATACAGCGGGAACTTCCGCGAGCGCGACTTCCAGGCGGCGATCGACTCGTACATCGAGTCGTTCGTCACCTGCTCGGAGTGCGGCCTGCCCGACACCCGACTGGAGACGGAGAATCGGACGCCCATGCTCCGCTGTGAGGCCTGCGGGGCGTTCCGACCGGTCGCGAAGCAGACGACGTCGAACACCCAGCGCCAGGAGGAGGCCATCGAGGAGGGCAACACCTACGAGCTGGAGATCGTCGGTACGGGCCGCAAGGGCGACGGCGTCGCCGAGCGCGGTGAGTACACCGTCTTCGTTCCCGGCGCGCAGGAGGGAGAGACCGTCCGAGCGTACATCAAGAACGTCTCGGGCAACCTCGCGTTCGCTCGCCGAGAGAACTGACCGTGCTCGCGCCCGCCGAACTCGATCTCGTCCGTCGGTTTCAATCGACGCGCTCCGCGAGCGCCGTGTGTGCGGTCTCCTCGACGTGACGAGTGACGAACGCGTCGGCCGCGTCGGCGGACTCGAAGACCTGTTCGGACGGGCACTCACGGCAGACGGCGTGATACAGTCGCGAACGATTCTGTGAAGCCATACGCTCCTCTCGGCTCCGAAGCGGTTAGTTAAGCGGCCGTTATCGGTTCGGTAGACCGACCCTATCTCCCCGTCTCGAACCGGTCGATTGCGAGCGAAAGCATGTCCGTGCTGACCGGCTGGAACTCCTCGCGCTCGTGGTCAGGGAGGTACTTTCGAACGCCGTTCCAGGACTCCCGGGCGTAGCGCGCATCGAGCAGGACTCGAAGGCCGCGCTCGTCGGATCCGCGAACGACCCTTCCGACGGCCTGTCGGGCCTTCCTGACGGCGGGGACGGTGAGTGCGGTCTCGAACCCCGACTCGAAGCGCCTATCGTAGGCCGCGATCACCGCCCGCGTTCGGGGTCTGGCGGTGTTGATGATGGGGACGCCGCAGACGACGGCCGCGGCGAGCCGGTCCCCGCGGTAGTCGACCCCTTCCGTGAGCGTTCCTCTGAGGCTGGTGACGAGGACCTTCCCTTCGCCCTCGAAGAAGGCGTGCTTGAGCGACTCGGTCTCGCGGTCGCCCGAGGACTCGTCGAGCAGCACCGATTTCTCGAGACGGACGTCCAGCTCGTCGGCGAACCACGCCGCCTCGGCGTAGTTCGGCGCGCCGACCAGCACGTTCCCCTCGCGACTCGCGACCGTCTCGACCGCATCGAGGTGGGCGAGCCGGGTCTCGGTCCGCTCGCCCGGCGCGCCGCGGTTGGCGTGCGTGAACTTCGGCGCGTCGACCGCGAAGCTCGCGCGGTTCTCGGGGGGAAACGAGAGCCCGTACGTCCGTTCGACGACCGGCCGGCCCCGCTCGGCGAGGTGATCGAGTCCCGTTACCTCTCGAAACACGTCCATCGGTTCGAGCGTCGCGCTCATCACCACGCCACCGCCGAACTCCCCAAGTCGCTCGCCGATCGGCCCGCTCGGGAGGCAGTTGTACAGCGCGAGGCTCGCGTTGTACGCGCGCCGCCAGGAGTCCGGCGGCTCCGTCTCGTCGCGGGTGCGCTCGAGGTCGATGGCCCGGAAGAAGTCGGTGTGGCCCTCGCGGTACCACGCGTTGAGGGTGCGGCCGACGCCGGGTGCGGCGCGCCGTTTGTCCTCGTCTTCGAGCGTGTCGAGCACGCGCTTGACCGTCGCGCCGACGGCGGGCGCGCGCGACCAGACGCGGTCGCGGTATCCGGCCTCCTCCGCCCACGTCGTGATCTCGTCCTCGGCGGGCTCCTCGGGGTCCCGTAGCGGGATCTCGTCGTCCTCGAGGTCGCGCATCGACGCCCGCCAGTCCGGACGCTCGCGGTCGAGATGGGCGGTGACCCGGCGATCCAGCTCCTCCCGGAGGTCACCGTAGAACTCCCGAACCGCCTCCAGTTCCTCGATCGTCACGTCGCTCTCCTCGAGTTCCCCGCGGACGAGGTCCGCGTCCTCGGATTCGGCGCCCTCCCGCTCGAAGGAGAGCGGCTGGACGATGCGGGTGATCTCCGAAACCGCGTCACGGAGGCTCGCGTCGGCGACCGCGTCGCTGACGAGGTCCCGCACGCGCGGCTCCAGCATGTGCGCTTCGTCACAGACGAGGAACGTCTCGTCGTCCATCAGCGCGCCCGTGAACGTCGCGGCCGTGGTCGGGTCGAACGCGTGGTAGTAGTTGCCGATCACGACCTCGACCTCGGGTACGAGCGCGCCCATCACCGAGTGTGGACACGAGCCGTGGCCCGCCGAGAGGCGGACGAGTTCCTCGGCGTCGACGTGGCCGAGCTCGGTGGCGTCGAACGGGACCGCCTCCGCCGGGTCGCCGCCGTCGTCGGGGACGTCGTCGAGAAACCCCGCGTAGAAGGGACAGAACTCGGTCTCGCCGAACGTCTCGGTGTCCGGGGGGTACGGCGTCGGCTCGCCGTCGACGGTCAGGTAGTCGGCGGCGGGGCCGTCGGTCGATCCGCCTCCGGCCGCGCCGCTCCCGTTCCTCGAGTCCAGCAGGCCGACCTGTTGGCTCCGCGCCTCGCTCGCGAGAGCGCCGGCGGTCGTCTCGCCGCCCTCGCCGACGAGGTTCCGAGTGCGCTCGCGGAGCCCCTCACAGCGCTCGTAGACGTTCTCGCGGTCGATCCCGCCGCGGTTCTCGCGGGCGTACGGACAGACGTCCGCCTTGCCGACGAGAGTCAACCCGGAGACGGAGTCGTAGCCGTCCGGGAGGTTCGCGTTGATCGTCTCGAGATCCGTCTCGAACTGGCGGAGCTGCTGTTTGACGCTCGTGAGCACGAACACGCGCTCAA
The DNA here is from genome assembly GCF_900182635.1 of Halorubrum cibi. Classification (GTDB taxonomy): domain Archaea; phylum Halobacteriota; class Halobacteria; order Halobacteriales; family Haloferacaceae; genus Halorubrum; species Halorubrum cibi. The sequence goes on from NZ_FXTD01000003.1 coordinate 213,192, forward strand.
ACTCGGAATTCGGATCGCGGACGCGGTCGATCCCGGCGGTCAGCGCCAGCATCGTCTTGCCGGTCCCGCACGCGCCCTCGAGCGCGAGGAAGCCGCCGTCCTCGGCGGCGTCGATCGCTGCGTCGATGCCGTCCGCCTGTTCGGGGTACGGCTCCTCGTGGCCAAAGACGTCGGCCCACCGCGGATCGTCGGTCACTACGCCGGGGTTACGCCCCATCCCGGTTAAACCTTCAGAGGCGTGTCGGTCGGACCGGAACCGCTCGCCCGCGCACCAACACGGTCACTCACTCGCTCACGCACCGGCACGTCCCCACGGTCACTCGGTCGCGGTCCCGCGCCCTCCGGGAAGCCCCCTGCCGACGTGGAGCGCGCCGAGGACGGCGGCGACCGCGAGGACCCCGACCCCGCCGGCGACGAACGCGGCGTCGAACCCGATCCGCTCGGCCGCGACACCGAGGGTGCCGCTGCCCGTCGATTCGAAGAGCAGTGCGATCCCGCTGAAGACGGCGTACGCGCTCGCGCGGTTGTCGGCGGGAAGCGAGTCGAGCAGGAACGTGTCGGCAGCGGGAAACATCGCGTGGGCGACGAAGCCGATCGCGACGGTGGCGACCACCAGCATGACGGCGGATTCGACGACGACGAGCGCGAGGATCGAACCGCCGAAGGAGACGAGAATACCGAGGAGATACGGGATCTGCGGGAGCCTGTCGGCGAGCTGGCCGCCGAACCAGAACGCCGGCAGTCCGGCCGCGAAGACGACCGTGAGGAGCGTGTTCGCGAGTCCCGTCGAGAGCCCCTTGGTCCCGGTCAGGTACGTGACGTAGAAGTTGAACACGCCCTGCCAGACGAATCCGGGGGCGGCCACGACGACGACCACGAGGAGGATGACCCGCCAGTGGCGCAACGCGGACCGGAAGTCCCGGTCCGCGCCCGCGCTCTCGGGGAGCGGCTCCCGTCGGAGCACGACGAACAGGACGGCGGTGACGGCGATCGCCGCCGTCGCGAGTATTCGAAACACGTCGTTCCACCCCGCGACGACGAGGATACCGACCACGACGCCGGGAGCGATAACGGCCGCGAGCTGGCTCGCGGCCCCGTGGATACCGATGGCACGACCGCGACCGCTCGGGAACAGCTCGGCGACGAGCGGCACCGCGGCGACGAAGTACGCCCCGGAGGCGAGTCCGATGGAGAGCGCCCCCGCTTGGAGCGCCCGGATGGATCCGGCGCTCCCGGTGAACGTCGCCGCCGCGGAGAGCGCGATCCCGGAGCCCAACACCACGTAGTGTCTGGGGACCCGCGTGAGGAGGTAACCGACCGGGATCCGCGGGAGCGCCGAGCCCACCCACACCAGCGTCGTGACGGAGCCGACGACCGCGGGGCTCGCCCCGAACTCGGAACCGATCGTGGGGACGAGCGGCGCGAACGCGACGCGTCCGAGGTTGATGAGAAAGACGAGCCCGCAGAGCGTGCCGAAGGCCCGCCGGGTCATACCGGTCGGTGTCGGGCGGTCCCGCAGTCGGACGGGCCGGTCAGCGCCGGCGGAACGACCTCTCGGCCGTCACACGCCACAGACGTCGAAGAGGTCGTCCAGCGTCTCGATCTCCCAGGTCGGCCAGACGTTGAGTTCCCAGTCGCGGCGGTGCGGACGGCGGATGAACGCGGAGTCGACTCCCGCGTTCTGTGCGGCTTTCACGTCGGACTCGTTGTCGCCGACGAAGAGCGCCGAGTCGGCGTCCAGATCGCCGAGCGCCTGCTCGAGGTAGTGCGGGTTGGGTTTCCGGAGTTGGAGGCTGTGGATCGTGGGCTCACGCCCGTAGGCCGCGCCGAACTCCTCGAAGCCGTCGAAGTGATCGACGAGGAAGTCGACGGTCGCCTGCTGGTTCGAGGAGACGATCCCCATCTTCACGTCGAGGTCGCCGAGGGTGTCGAGGTCGTTGTACGGGGTCTTGCGGCCCGCGCGCGCCTCCTGCTGTTGTGCTCTCGAGACCACGTCGTCGCGCGTCCGCCAGAACGATCCGGGATCGAGGTCGTACGTTTGACAGACGGTCCCCACGCTGCCGGGGGTAGCGCCGATCGTCATCCGCTCTACGTCGTCGGGGTCGGGGTCGTCGACGCCGCACTCCTCGAACGCGTCCCGGGTAGCCTCCCGGAGCACGTCGAAGCGCGTGCGGCCGACGAGAACACCGTCGTTGTCGAAGACGACGGTATCGTATCTCATACGATTCGTCCTCGCCCGACGCGTAAAAACGTTTCACCTCGGAGATGCGTGCCGTTCAAGGCCGCGTCGACCGGGAAACGGGCCGATATCGGGACGTTCGTCGCCACCGCTGACGGCGACGGCACCCCTTCGACCCTGACGATCCGCGACCGACGGCGACGACACGGTTACAATCGCCGGCGATGACGGCACACACGACGCGAACACTACCCATGATAGCAATCGACATCGACGGAACCACGTTCACGGCCGAACTCCACGAGGACCGAGCGCCCGAGTCGGTCGCGGCGGTTCGCGAGTTCCTGCCGCTGGAGTCGGAGCTCATGCACGTTCGTTGGAGCGGGATCGCCACCTGGATCGACATCGACGAGATCGACCTCCCGGAGATCCCCCGGGAGAACCACACGGTCTATCCGTCGCGCGGCGACCTCCTGTTGTACCCGGGGTATCGGAACGAACAGGAGATCCTCCTCCCCTGCGGACCGACCTGCTTCAAGAGTCCCGCGGGCGAGCTCGCCGGCAACCACTTCGCGACGGTCGACGCGACCGCGGAGGAGCTCCGCGAGATCGAACGGGCGACGCTCCGCGACGGCGTCCACGACGTCGAGATCAGGGAAGTCGACTCGTAGTCGCGGCGCGCGTCCGGTCGAGAATTCGACGTGGATCGGGGCGGCTCGACGCGACCGACACCGATCGAACCGCTTCGGTGAAACCGCCGGTTTTTGTGCTACCGCGGAGGAGGTCCGGCATGCGCGTGAGCGTCATCGGCGGGGGTTCGATCCCGCCGGACACGGCGGCGGTCGCGGAGGAGCTCGGAGCCGAACTCGCGGAGCGCGGCCACGCCGTCGTCTGCGGCGGCCTCGGCGGCGTGATGGAGGCGGTCTGTCGGGGCGCTCACGAGGCGAGAGACGGGGACGAAACGAGAAGGAGGGATGAAACGGGGGACGGGGCCGAGACGATCGGGATCCTCCCGACCGATCGGCGCGCCGATGCGAATCCGTACGTCACGACCCCCATCGCGACCGGGCTCGGCCACGCCCGCAACGCGCTCGTGGTGATGAACGGCGACGCCGCGATCGCGGTGAACGGCGGCCCGGGGACGCTCTCGGAGATCGGACTCGCGCTCGCGCACGGCCGGGCGGTCGCGGGGCTCGACACCCACGACGTGGCCGGCGTCGAGGCGGTCGCGTCGCCGGCCGCCGCGGTCGACCACGTCGAGGCTGCGGTGGGGACGGTCTCGAGTCCCTGACCGACATCGGCGAAAACGGTAACCGGATCGGCCGAGAAGTCGGTCCGATGTCGCTCGCGATCGTCCTCCTCTACGGCCTCGTCGGGTTCGGTCTGGTCTCGTTCGCCGCGTTCGTCGGGTCGATACGGGCGCTCCAGGTGTACTTCGACCCGACGCGGACAGCTACTTCCTCGACGACGACCACGACCCGCCGGAGTTCGAGTGACGGGGCGGTCGGGTCGGCCGCCTACCAGGTGTCGTGGAACGTGTCGAACTCGATCTGGTCGAGCGGGCGCTCGCCGATCGCGGCCTCGTACTCGCCGGGGGTCAACATGGGCTTGTGGAACCGCGGGCCGTCGTCTGTCGTGATCCGAGGACAGCCGGTGTTGACGAACGCGTCCATGTCGAAGTTGCGGAGGCGGTCGGGGGTCACCTCGTCCATCGTGATCAGGTAGGCGTTCTCGTTGTTCTCGACGATCTCCTGTGCCGTCTCCCAGCGTCCCTGGCCGATCTTCGTACAGAAGATGACGCCCCACTTCTCCGCGTCCATCGCCTTGTGGACCGAGGCGTACCGCTGTTTGAGGAACTGGTCGTGTTCGGCGATCGACACCGCGTTATTGACGGGATCGGCGATGACGACGGTCTTCTCCGGGTGTTCCATCGCGAGACCGACCGGGTGGAACTTCCCGCCGCCGACGTACAGCACCTGGTCGGCGGGGATGTCCGCGGAGGCGTAGTTACAGCCCAGCACCTGCCCCTCCTTCGTGAGCCGGTCGTCGCCGCGGCGGGTGTGGACCTCGTAGCCGCGCTCCTCAAGCCAGTCGGTCATCTCCTCGAAGCGGTTCATGTGCTGGGCGGTCGTGACGAGCCCCACGTCGGGGTCCTCCTCGGGGTCGGGCAGCTCCTCGAGCGACTCCTCCATGATCGGGAAGGGGTCGACGTTGGAGAACAGGGGCACGTAGACGATGCTGTCTGACTCCTTCATCGGCGTGTGGCCGAAGTGGACGAAGACGTCCGTCCGGCGCATCAGGTAGGTGTCGAGGTCGCAGGCGCCGTAACACGGCTGCCCCGACAGCATGAACGTCACGTCGTCGGGGGCGACCTCGCGGAGGTCGTCGGCGACCTGCGGGCCGCGGCGTTTGAGCCCCTCCGGGAACTGGAGGCCGACCTTGCTCGCGTCCCGCTCCTCGATGGCCTCGACGATCCGGTCGAGTTCGTAGTCCCACTCTCGGTCGTGTTTCAGCGACATCCCCGTCTTGGTGAGGTCGCCCTCCGTGGACCCGCTCATGTCGATCGGATCGTGGGTCTGGACGGTTAAACCGCGCGTTCGACGGTCGAGGCGTCGGGGACGGCCGACTCGGCGGGGACGGTCGGGGCGTCGGAGAGGGTCGAGCCCGGCCCGTCGGTTCCGAGCGGGGCCGCTACTCCACGTCGCCGCCGTGGAACAGCGTCAGCTCCTCGGCCTCGTAGACGTCGATGAGTTCGGTCACGATCTCGTCATACTCCTCGTCGTCCCGCCGGAGCGCGTCGAGCCGTTCGACGGTCGACTCGTCGAGGTGTATCTGGGGCACGTCGGGGGAGTTCGTCGCTCGGGTTCAAAAGCGCACGGTCGTGTTCGCGGAGGCGGAAGCGCGACCGTCGAACGGTTCGCCTCCGCGCTCGGCGTCACTTCCCGCCGAACCGGACGGACGTCCCTTCGTCACGCGACGTCGACCGCTCCGCGATCGACCGGCGGGCAGACCGTCGCACGTCGGCCTCGCCGATCCCGTCGCGCTCGAAGACGATCGCGCCGTTGAGGTCGACGACGCTGTCGGGCTCGGGGATCAGATCGAGGATCTCGGCGGTCGACAGCGGTCGCGGCCCCTCGCGGTCCGCGCCGATGAGCTCCGGGACGGTGTCCGCCCACTCGAAGAGTGGATGGTACTCCGTTCCGACCCGAGCGTCGACCGACGGGAGCGACCGCCACGAAACGGCGTGTTCCGTCTCGGAGACGGACCGTACCCGGACCAGCCCCTGTGCGCCCGCCCGTTCCGGCGTGACCGCGATGGCCGACGGATCCCCGGCGAGACGGACGCCCGCGATCTCGCGGACCCGCGCGAGCGCGACGCTCGCCGCGAGCGGCGTCGCGGTCGCGAGCAGCCCGACGAGCGTCCGGATCCGGGTCGCTCCGAGCGCGCCGTCGACGGCGATCGACCCGAGCGACCCGACCTCCACCGACGCGGCGGCCGGCGCGACGCGACCGGCGTGCTCGAACGCCGTCGTCGTCGGCACGGTCTCGAGATCCGCGACGTCGACGACGCCGTCGGCGCAGGCGACGCGGCTCCCGTCGGTCGGGAGCGAACACAGACACAGGCCGACGCCCGGGTCGGCGAGCAGACCGCGGAACTCCTCGCGAGTCGGGCGGACGGCCGCCTCCCACGCGTCGACGCCGTCGGGCGGCTCCGGCTCCGTCATGGCCCGCTCGATGACTCGGGCTCGCTCGTCCGAGTCCGCCACGAACGCCACCCGGAGGTCGCCCTTCGTCGGTCGGGATCGGGAGAGGCCGTTCTCGTACGCGGCGACGCTCAGGGCGGCGGTACCGGAGGGGAGCGGGGCGTCGTCCGGGCTCGGCGTTCCCTCCGCGATCGCGAGCGACGGCGAGGTCGCCACCGCGACCGGTGAATCGGAGACCGCCGTACGTCCCCGGTCGCCGGATCCCGACCTCGGTTCCGTCGTCGCCGGCGATCCGCGAACCCGGATCGGCGCGAGCAGATGCGCGAGGTGGCCGAGCAGTTCCATCCCGGACGGTCCCGGTCGGAGGACCGCCGTCGTCGGCCAGTCCGGGAGATACGGATCGACGGTCTCCGGGTCGACCTCGAGGTACTCCATCAGTCGGTCGCTCATCGAGCGGTCGGCCAGGCCCGGCGGGTAGAACGGTAGCTCCCCGCCGACCGCCTCGTACTCGTACCGCTCGGAGGGGACGTACCCCTCCGTCCGCGCCAGCGAGTCCAGAAACAGCGTCGTCCCGAGGATCTCCGAGACCCGGCGTTCGAGCGCGACCCCCTCGGTCGGCAGCGGTTCGACGTACCCGGTCTCGAGCCGAAGCGCCGGATCCGCGCCGGCGACGACGGTCGCGCCGAGGTAGTACGCCAGCGGCGCGACCCGGTAGACGTCCGCGTACGTCGCCGGAACCGCGATCTCGACCCCAGTGTCGGGCGTCTCGAGGGGCGCGGGGATCTCGAGTTCGTCTCCGCGCGCGATTCGGGGCGGGTACCCGCGGAGCGTCGGCCAGGACCGCTCCGGCGACGGCTCGGCGATCGACGAGCCGAGCGCCGACACCGCCGTCATCAGCGCGTGCGGGTCGTCGGGGACCGTCATCGTCGCCTCCGGGCGGGTGTGAAGCGACCGCCCGCCGACGGTCACGGTCGTCGGTCCGTCGAACTCGATCTCGACGGCCCCGCCGTCGGCCATCCCGGTCGCCGAGACCTCGACGTCGACCGCGCGGACGAACGCCTTCGTCACCCCGACGACGTCGAAGCAGTAGGACCCGCGCGGAAGCGTGAGGTCGTCGGAGAGTTCGGCGACGAACTCCCCACCCGACTCGCGGACGCTCACCGTCGCGTACTTCGGGATCGACACCGACTCGGCCTCGAGGCTCACCGCCCGGTCGACGGGGAGCGCGAACAGGTCGACGAGCGCGGGCCGCGGGTCCGGCTCCCGGTCGAACCGGAGCGCGAGCCGTTCGTCCTCGAGCGCGTCGCGGACGTACAGCGTCTCGCCCGCCATCTCGAAGGTCACCCGCCGACCGTCGTCCGAGCCAGTCATCGAACGCGAGACTCGCGCGACGCGTATGACGCTGTCGGTCGATCCGGGGTCGCGAGTTCGCGACGATCGGACTCGCCTCCCGGACCCGGGCGGAACGCTTTTTCTCGGTGCCCGACCAGCGATGGCATGGACGCGTCCGTCGAGACGGCCCTCGCCGCCGCCTTCCCGGACCGATCGGTCGAAGAACTCGTCGACGTCGGCCCCTCCTGGAACGGCGGCAACGAGACCGTCGGCGTCGATTTCACCGACGGCGGCCGCGCGTACCTCAAGGTCGCGCTCGACGGCGACGGGAGCCGGATCGCCCGCGAACGCGCCGTTCTGGAGTACGTCTCCACGCGACGACCGATCCCGGTTCCAGCGGTCGTCGCCGCCGATCCGAACGCGCAGGTACCGTACCTCGCGACCGCGCCGGCCCCGGGACGTGACCTCCACGAGGTCCTCGAGGAAGCGGACGACGACCGACGCGAGGCGCTGTCGTATCGCGTCGGCGAGACGCTCGCGATCCTCCACGCGGAGCGGTTCGAGAACCACGGCGAGATCCGTGGAGGAGGTGGGGACGCGGGGGGTTCCGGGGATCCTCCCGAACTCGACGTGGCGACGGCCTCGTGGACCGACACGCTGCTCTCGACGATCGAGTACACCCGCGAGATCGGCACGACCGATCGGCTCGCCCGCCACTTCGACGCCGTCATCGACTGTGTCGAGTCGAACCGGGCGCTCCTCGACGTCGCCCCCGCGGCGCTGCTCCACGGCGATATCGCGCCGCCGAACGCGTTCCTCGCGGAGGACGACGGCGGCGCGGCGAGTGCGGCGGCTGCGGCCGGCGCGGCCGGCGCGGCCGGCGATCCCGGTGTGGGCCTTCTCGACTGGGAGCTCGCGCACGTCGGGGACCCCGCCCGCGACCTGGTCCGCGCGCGCGACCAGCTCTGTAACGGCTTCGACTACGAGGGCCCGGAACGGTTCGGCGAGGCGGTGTACCGAGGGTACCGCGACCGCGCCGGCGACCTCCCCGAGGGGTTCACGGAGCGACGCCCCGTCTACCGGGTGGTCCGCGTCCTCGGACGCTCGGGCTTTCTCGACCAGTGGGTCACGTACCTCGACGAGCCGATGGGCGACCTCGTCGAGCGGATCGACGCGGAGCTGGACGCGCGGCTCGCGGCGGCAGGTGAGTAGTATACCACGTCTCGGTGACCCCCTCTCCGGTATGTCGAACGAAATCCACAGGATTCACGCGGCGATCACGACCGTGACCGCTCATGTCGTCCCGCGGTTCGTTCGCCGTGGACGACTCGCATCGCAGTTTCGATCCGCAATCGTCACACCCGCCGCGTCCGAATCGGGGGTATGAGCAGTCAGATCTCGCAGCGGGGGGCCGTCACGTGAATCGACGTCGCGCGGACACGGTCGTCGGCGTGTTCCTCGGGTTCGTCCTCTCGGCCGGCGGGGCGCTCGGTTGGCGGGCCTATCGACGACGTCGCGCCTTCGAGCAGTCGATGGGTTCGATGATGGATTCGTCCATGGGGACGATGCACGGACCGGACCCACTCTGGTACGCGGTTGGAACCCTGCTGGTTGCGGGCGGTATCGGCGGCGTCTATCTCGCGGTTCGAGGAGAGCTCACCGACTCGGAAGCGACCGACTCGGCGGAGCGTATCGGTCCCGATCCGACGTCGACGGAGACGACTGCGTCGATGGATGGCGAGGACTCACGAGCGAAGTCGCTCGATCCCGAATCGGACCCGCGGGCGCGCGTTCTCGATCTCTTGCCGGATGACGAACGACGCGTCCTCGAGCCCGTCCTGGACTCCCCCGGTATCACACAGATCGAACTCCGGGACCGGTCCGATTTCTCGAAGAGTAAGGTGAGTCAGACCGTGAGTTCACTCGAAAAGCGTGGGCTGCTGTACCGAGAACGACAGGGCCGGACCTACCGCGTGTATCCGAGTGAGGACCTTCAACAGCAGTAGCCGAGACGACGGCCGCCAGCTGTTGGACACCCGTCCTCTCGAATTCGAGAGGTATGAACGATCTCCGTGGAACGAAACGGTTAGAAGAGGCCATAGACGTTCTAGAACGGTCTAATCGTTGAGTTTTCACCCTCGGAGATAACCCCGAACCCACCGTATGACTACCTGAGGCGAAAGACGATGACCAACCGAAACCTCGGACGATGGCTGCTGGTGGCGCTCGCGATCGTCGGCCTCGCGTTCGCCGCCCCGGTAGTTAGCGCACACGGTGACGACCCGGCCCAGGGGAACGAGACGGCAGCTGAAGGGATGCCAGTCGATGGTGATACGACGGACTGGGCGGCCTGGATGGACGGTCACATGACCGACCACATGGGACCGGATGCCGTTGACGAGATGGAATCGCACATGGGTGTGACTGTCGATGAAACGGCCCAGGACATGACGGAGGACGATCACACCACGGTCGGGATGTACGGACGGAGGCACGGTTGCTAACGATCCCCGTCCGGGACACTCGTTCGGCACGACAGACTCACGAACCATCCAACAAACGATCACAATGACACACGACACCAACGCTCTCGAACGGACGACTCGTCGAATCGTGATGCTCGGCGTTCCGCTGCTGGTTACAGCAACGGGTACCGCTGCCGCTCACGGCGGCGGTGGCTACGGCGGCGGTATGATGGGCGGCGGTTGGGGGCTCTTCGGCGGTGGAATGGGCCTCTGGGGACTCCTCTGGATGGGACTCCTGATCGCCGTCCCGCTCTTCCTCGCCCGCTCGCTCCTTGATCGAGCGTCTAGAGAGGAGGAGACACGAGCGCCATCGGTGCTTCGTGAGCGCTACGCCCGCGGTGAGCTCACCGACGAGGAGTTCGAACACCGACGGGAACGGCTCGAACGGTCCGAATGAACGATCCGGAGGGGTGACCCGAGGAGCCGATCCGGCTACTGGAAAGGGGTGGCCCCTCTCCTCGTTACTCCCGGTTCCACGCCGCGTCGTCGGGGTCGATCGTCCGCCCACCGCCGGCCAGCCCGTCGATCTCGGCGAGGTCGTCCGCAGAGAGGTCGACCTCCGGCGCCGCGAGGTTCTCCGTCACGTGGTCCCCGGTCGACTTCGGGATCGGGACCACGTCGCGGGCGAGCGCCCACGAGAGCGCGACGACCGCCGTCGAGGTCCCGTTCCGCTCCGCCACCGCCGCGAGCGTCGGGTCATCGAGCAGCTCACCCCTCGCGAGCGGCGAGTACCCCACGAGGTGGTGATCGAACTCGGCGGCCAGCTCCCGGAGTTCGGGCTGCTGGAACCGCGGGTGACACTCGACCTGGTGGGCCGCGATCGGCGACTCGAGGATCTCGCGAGCCTCCCGGAGCAGGTCGGGGGTGAAGTTGGAGACGGCGACGTGGTCGGTGACGCCCTCCTCACGGAGCTCGTCGAAGACCGGAAGGGTCGCCTCGGGGTCGTACGCCTTCGTGGGCCAGTGGACGTACAGGAGATCGACGCGGTCGAGTCCCAGCCGGTCGAGGCTCTCGCGGGCCGTCTCGCGGGCGTCCGCGGGCGCGAGATTCGTCGGGTGGATCTTGGTGGCGACGACGACCTCGTCGCGGTCGACGTCGGCCCTCGCGATCCCCTCGCCGACCGCGGTCTCGTTGTCGTACATCTGTGCGGTGTCGACGTGGCGGTAGCCGGCCTCCAGCGCGGTCACGACGCTCTCCGTACACTCCGCGGGGTCGTCGAGACCGGACGTGCCGAGTCCGAGTCCGAGGTCGATCGGTGGCATACCCACACGTCTCTCCGCCGAGTGAAAAGCCCACCTCAGCCGGAAACGAGCGTTTCCGATCCGTGAGGAGGCGGTTCGGTCGTGTTTTCACGTCGTAGGAACCCTCTCCGCGTTACTTGAATGAAGGAGGCGTATCTCCGCCCGTTATGACCGACGGGATCCACGTTCAACTGGCGGTCTCCGCCTGCGAGGGCTGTCCCGTGGCGGCGCTCTCCGGGTCGACCGAGGTGGAGGACCTCCGCGTCGACCCCGTCGACGACACGGTCGAGTTCGTCGCCTCAGAACCGCCCGACGACCCGCCGTCGGTCCTGGAGTTCGTCGAGTTCGGCGGCCGCGCGCACGGTCGATACGAGATCACCCACGACGCGAACGAACACGCGCGTCCGGCGACCGACGGGGGGCTCGCGGTCGGGGCGGCGACCGACGGAGTGACCGCGCCGACCGACGCGGAGGCGGTCGCGAGCGTCGGCAACGCGACGGGCGGGGACGATGCCGCCGGCGACGGCGTCTGTGCCGGCTGCTCGTGCGGGGGACTCACGGCCGCGTTCGCGGACTTTCCCGTGTCGCCGCGCGAGACGCGAATGGACGACGGCGAGCTCCTCGTCTCGTTCGTCCTGGGCGGACACGAGGAGCTCGAGTCGGTCGTCGACGGCTTCGAGGACGCGGGCCTCGACGTCGAACTTCGCAGACTCCTCGTCGACCGGTGTCCCGAGGACGAGCGGTGTGACGTCGTCCCCGTCGACCTCACCGGCGTGACCGACCGGCAGGCCGAGGTGGCCGCCGCCGCCGCCGAGCACGGCTACTTCGAGCCCGACGGCGCGTCCGCGGCCGACCTCGCCGACGAGCTCGGTATCGCGAAGTCGACCGTCTCAGAACACCTCCGGATCGTGACGGCGTCGCTCTTCTCGCAGATCTTCGCGGACGGGCAGGATACTTAAACCGCCGAACAGTTCGGCGGCAGGCATGCGGGCGGGTAGACCGTAGTGATCACCAGCGGGGTCGAACGGGCTCGTTCGGCTCCGGGAACCCATGACCCAGTGGACACAGCTCGGACCGCGGGAACGCGAGATCCTCGCCGTCCTGCGGCGCGCCGACGCCCCCCTCACGGCACGCGACCTGCTCGACGCGGTACGTCGCCGCGGCGACGAGGTCGCGTACACGACCGTCAAGCGGACGGTCGACCGGCTGGTCGAGAAGGGGCTCGTCGAGCGCGACGTCGAGACGCACCGCGGGACGACCCGCCACCGGTACCGCTTCGACGTCGAGGTCGCCCGAGATCGCCTCCTACCGGCGTTCGCCGCCGAGGTACGGGAGGTGCTCGGCGAGCCGGCGGCGGAGCGGCTCGCCCGCGCGGTCCGAACGGAACGCGACGGCGACGACGGCGGAGACGCCGACGTCGCCGGAGCCCGACCACGACACGATGACTACTGACCCGAATCCCACCGACGATCGGGAGGCACGGAGCGACGAACAGCGCGACGACGCCGCGGGGACCGCCTCCGCGACCGAGGACGGGGCGGCCGAGGAGAGACGGACCGACGAGGGATCGACCGACGACGGTCCCGAGATCGTCGACGGGCGCACCGTCGAACACCTGATCACCGACCACGAGCGCGACATCGCCGCGACCGCGGAGGGGACCGACGCCACGGCCGCCCGGCGGCCCAACCTCGACCTCCCGCGGCTGGAGCTCGGCCGACGCGACTTCATGAAGGCCGGGGCCGCGGTGGGCGCGATGACGGGACTCGCGGGCTGTACGAGCGTCCTCTCGGACGAGGGGAACGGCGGAGGCGGCTCCTCGGGCGCGAGCGGCGAGCACTCGGTCGCCCCGGGCGAACACGACGAGTACTACGGCTTCCTCAGCGGGGGTCACACCGGCGAGATCCGGGTCGTCGGGATCCCCTCGATGCGCGAGCTCATGCGGATCCCGGTGTTCCAGGCCGAGAGCGCCCGCGGGTTCGGTCACGACGCGAAGTCGAGCGAGATCCTGGAGGAGGGCGGCGGCTACACGTGGGGTGACACCCACCACCCGCGCGTCTCACAGACCGACAACGACTACGACGGCCGCTGGCTGTTCGTCAACGACAAGGCGAACGGGCGGATGGCCCGAGTCGACCTCGAGTACTTCGAGACGGACGCGATCACGAACGTCCCCAACAGCCAGGCCGTCCACGGCGCGTGTATGCAGCTTCCCGACACGCAGCTCGTCTTTGGCGTCGGGGAGTTCCGCGTGCCGATGCCCAACGACGGTCGCGACGTGGACGACCCCGACGCGTACGGCTCCGTCCTCACCGCCATCGACCCCGAGACGATGGACGTTGAGTGGCAGGTCGAGGTCGACGGCAACATGGACAACGGCGACGGCGGCAAGGAGGGACGCTGGTTCTTCGCGACCGGCTACAACAGCGAGGAGGGCGTCACCCAGGGGGAGATGACCCGATCGGACCGCGACTACGTGAAGGCGTTTGACATCCCCGCGATCTGGGACGCCGTCGAGGCCGGGAACTACGAGGAGATAAGCGGCGTGCCGGTCGTCGACGGCACCATGGACAGTTCGCTCAACGAGGGCGACCGTCCGGTCGTCCGGTACGTCCCGACGCCGAAGAGCCCCCACGGGGTCAGCGTCACGCCCGACGGGAACTACGCGATCGCCTCCGGCAAGCTCGACCCGACCTGTACGGTCATCGGCGTCGACGAGATCGCCGAGGTCGACGACCCGGCGGACGCGATCCTCGGGCAGCCGCGGGTCGGGATGGGGCCGCTCCACACCGCCTACGACGACCGCGGCCACGCGTACACGACGCTGTTCATCGACTCGCAGGTCGTCAAGTGGGACTACGAGGCGGCGGTGGAGGCCGAGGCCGGCTCCGAGGAGCCGATCGTGGAAAAACACGACGTCCACTACAACCCCGGCCACCTCATCGCGAGCGAGTCGTACACGGCGTCGCCGCAGGGCGACTACTTGGTGTCTCTGAACAAGCTCTCGAAGGACCGGTTCCTCCCGGTCGGCCCGATCCATCCCGAGAACGACCAGATGTTCTACATCGGCGACGACGACGCCGGGATGGAGCTGGTCAAGGACAAGCCGTCGTACCCCGAGCCGCACGACGCGAGCATCGTCCACCGGGACAAGATCGAGCCGGCGAAGACGTGGGATCCCGACGACTACGACCTCGATTTCGTCCCCGAGGGCGAGGAGTCCTTCGAGCGGGTCGACGACAGCACCGTCGAGATCGAGATGTGGGCGCGCCGCAACGAGTACGCCTTCCCCGAGGTCACGGTCCGGGAGGGCGACGAGGTCACGATCCGGATATCCAACGTCGAGACCACGAGCGACGTGATCCACTCGATCGCGATCCCGGAGTACGACATCAACCTCGCGTTGGCGCCCCAGGACACCCGTGAGGTGACGTTCACCGCGGACGAGCCCGGCGTGTACTGGGCGTACTGCGCGTACTTCTGTAGCGCGCTCCACCTCGAGATGCGCTCGCGGATCCTCGTGGAGCCGCGCGACGGCTGAGGCGCCGACCGACGAACCGCCGGGCCGCCGGACGCGGCCGTCACCCGCCCCCACCCAACCCAACCTCACCCACGCCATGACAGCCCCACTCGACCGACTCACGGAACTCAGACGGGCGCTGCCCGTGACGGCGGCGGCGATGTTCGTCGTCGCGCTGACGGTGCCCGTCTGGCGGATCGCCTTCGAAGCGCCCCAGTACCCCGACGGGTTGCTCGTCACGCTGTACGCGTACCCGCGGCTCGGCGGCGACTTCGCGGAGGTACAGGCGCTCAACCACTACGTCGGGTTCTACTACCCGGACCCGGTGTTCGTCGACCCGAACTACGCGGTCCACCCGGACGCGATCGCCGCCCCGGAGTGGATCCTGGGGCCGATCGTGTTCCTCGCGGTGGCGGCCGCGGGCGTGTTCGTCGCGGTCGCGCCCACGGAGCGGAAGCTCCGGCTCGGGCTGTTCGGCCAACTGATCGGGGCCACGGTCGCGTTCGTCGGCACGTTCGCGATCGTCCAGTACCGGCTCCACCAGGCCGGCCACGCGCTCGGTGAGAGCGCACCGGTCGTCGGCGTCGCGGAGTTCACCCCGCCGCTTCTGGGCGGCTACCGGATCGCCAACATCAGCGGCGTGGCGTGGTTCGGCCCCGGCGGCTACCTCGCCGGAGCGGGGTTCCTGCTGCTCGTGGTCGCGTTCCTGTTGCGGGACTCGCGGATCACGGTCGGCGAGGCCCTCGGCGCGCTCCGGGAGCGGCTCGGGGGTCGCGACGCCGACGAGTCGGATCGGGACCCGGCCGCGGCGGGGTCGGATCGGGATCCGGCCGCGGCCGATTCGGAGGGGGACCCGACCGTGGCGGAGTCGGATCGACGGCCGACCGCCGAGGACCCGCGGACGGAGGTGTGACCCGATGAGCCGTCTCCCGTCTCCCGGCGCGCTCGTTCCGGCACGTGCGGTGTTCCTCGCGGCCGCGATCGTCCTCGCGGCCGTCCTCGGCGGGGCCGTCGCCGCCGTCGAGGGCGGGACGGAGGCGGGAGCTGGAACCGACAGCGGCGTCGACGGGAGCGGCTCGATCGACGCGGTGAACGCCACCGGCGACGCCGTCGTCGACGTCTCCGACTACGACCCCGACCGACCGACTGAACCCGGCGTCGCCAGGGTCGTGAGCGACGGGGACGCCACGGCCGGGAACGCGTCATCGGATGATGGCGCTGCCGGGGGCGACGCCGAGACGTACGACGACCTCGCCGACGCCGTCGACGCCGCGGAGGCGGGCGACGTCGTCGAGGTGTCGGGCGTCCTCGAGCCCGCCGATCCCGTCGTCGTCGACGCGCGGAACGTGACGATCCGCGGCGGGGGGGCCGAGGCCGCGATGATCGACGGCGGCGGCGACGACACCGTCGTCTCGGTCCGCGCCCCGAACGTCACGGTCGAGGGGCTCCGGATCCACGATTCCGGCGAGGACCTCGAGTCGGAGGACGCGGGCGTCTTCCTCGCCGAGAACGCGGACGGGGCGGTCCTCGCCGACCTGTACCTCTCCGACGTCGCCTTCGGCGTCTGGGTGAACGGCGCGGACGCCGTCACCGTGCGGGACTCCCGGATCGAGGGGACGGAGGACCCGAGCTTCGTCGACCGCGGCAACGGGATCAACCTCTGGGAGACGACCGGATCCGAGATCCGGAACAACGAGATCACCGGGGTCCGCGACGGGATCTACTTCTCGTGGGCGTCGAACGTCGAGACCACGGGGAACACGCTGTGGGACCTTCGGTACGGCGTCCACTACATGTACTCGGACGACAACCGCCTCGCGGACAACGTCGCCGTCGGCAACGACGTGGGGTACGCGCTGATGGTGAGCGAGGGCGTCGAGGCCGTGAACAACACCGCGGTCGCGAACCGCGGGAAGAGCGGCCACGGGATCCTGCTCAAGGAGATCGAGGACAGCGTCGTCAGCGACAACGACCTCGTCGCCAACGACCGGGGGCTCTTCCTCTACAACGCCCAGCACAACGAGGTCCGCGGGAACCTCGTCTACGCGAACGGGGTCGGCGTCCACCACAGCGCCGACACCCAGGGGACGGCGGTCGTCGGCAACGACTTCGTCGACAACGGGGAGCAGGTGCTGACGACGACTCGCGAGCTGCTGGCGTGGAACGGGACGACCCGCGGCAACCACTGGTCCGACGCCCGCGTGGCCGACAGCGACGGCGACGGCGTCGGCGAGGCCAGACACCGGCCGGCCGGCGCGGCCGAGCGGCTGGTCCAGGAGCACCCGACCGCCGCCGTCTTCGCGACCGGCCCGGCCTTCGACGCGATCCGGCTGGTCGAGAGCCGGTTCCCCGTCGTCGAGACCGCGGGCGTGGTCGACCACCGCCCGCTGGCCACGCCGAGCCACGACCTCGAGTCGTATCGCCCGTACGCCGCGGCCGTCGACCCGGCCGTGGAGTACGACGACGACCCCGGAGACGAACACCACTGACCATGCGAATCGACATCACCGACGTCCACAGACGGTACGGCGACCTCGAGGCCCTCGCCGGGGTCGACTTCACGGTCGAGCCCGGCGACGCGTACGGCCTCGTCGGCACCAACGGCGCGGGCAAGTCCACCCTGTTCCGGCTGATCGCCGGCCACGAGCGACCCGACGCGGGTCGCGTCGAGGTCGGCGGCCGCGATGCCGCGGCGGCCGGCTGGCGGGTCCGCGAGGAGATCGGTTTCCTCCCGGAGGACCCCGGCTTCCCGCCCGGCGAGACGGGCCGCGAGACGCTGGCGTTCCACGCCGACGTCCGCGGGATCGGGTCCGGTCCCGACGACGCGGCGGCCCGGATCGAGGGCGCGGCCGCGACGGTCGGGCTCGCGGATGCGATCGACCGACCCATCGGGGGATACTCGAAGGGAATGCGCCGGCGGCTCGGGCTGGCGGCCGCCCTGTTGGCGAACCCCTCGGTGCTGCTCCTCGACGAGCCGACCGCGGGACTCGACCCGAACGGCGTGGCGGCGCTCAGGGAGGTCCTGACCCGCGTCCGCGACGAGACGAACGCGACACTCCTGCTCGCGTCGCACGCGCTCCGGGAGGTCGAGCGCGTCTGTGATCGCGTCGGCGTCGTCGACGGCGGCCGGCTCCTCGCGGAGGGGAGGCCCGACGAACTCGCCGACGGCCACGAGGACGGGCTCGAGGGCGCGTTCGTCTCCCTCACCGGGGGTGGTCGCGATGCCTGAGCCCGGCGAGGACGGAGAGCGCGACGGCGAGGAGCCGGACCAGAGGAGCACGGACGACGAGCCGGACGAGGGCGTCCCCGACGGCGGCGTCGCCGTCGACGACGTGTCGACGGCCGAGGCGCCGCGTGCGGCCGAGCCGACCGCGACCGCGGAGGGCCGGAACGCGTCCTCCCTCGGCCGCCTCGTCGGCGGACTCCCGCGCCCGGGGACCGTCGTCCGTCTCGCGCGGCGGGAGGCCCGGCTCACGGTCCGCCGCGGCTGGGCGCTCGGGCTGACGGTCCTGCTCGCCGTCTTCGCCGTCCTGCTGGCGACGTTCAGCGGGTCGAGCGTCGCGCCGAGCGGGTACGACCCCGTGGTCGCGAGCTACGTCGAGCTGGCGACGTACCTCGTGCCGCTCGCCGCGCTGGCGTTCGGCCACGGCGCGGTCGTGGGCGCGGCCGAGCGCGGGCGGCTCGGCGTCCTCCTGACGCTGCCGGTCTCGCGCGCGGAGACCGCCCTCGGGATCCTCGCCGGGCGGGCGGCCGTCCTCTCGAGCGCCGTCGTCCTCGGCTTCGGCGGCCCGGGGCTGCTCCTGTTGCGCGAGTTCGGGCTGGCGGGGTGGCCGACGTTCGCGGGGTTCCTGCTCGCGACCGTCGCGGTCGCGGTCGCGCTCCTCGGGGTCGGCGTGGCGATCTCCGCGCTCGCGCCCACCTCGACGTTCGCGCTGGCGGGTTCGCTCCTCGTCTGGGTGTGGACCGCGCTCGTCCACGACCTGCTCGCGCTCGGCGTGCTCTCGGCGTTCGGGGGGGCCGGCGAGTTCGTCGCCGCCATGATCGTCTCGAACCCGGTCGCGACGTACCGCCTGCTCGCGCTCGCGCCCACGGACGCCGCGAGCGCCGGCCTCGCGGCCGCGCTCAACGGCAGCGGCCTCTCGATCGGACTCCTCCTCGCGTCGCTCCTCGCGTGGGTCGCGGTCGCCGGCGTCGTCGCCGCGGTCGCGCTCCGGCGGAAACGGATCTGAGTCGGCGGTGTCCTCGAAGCCGGACCCGGACTCGGACCTCGAATTCCAGACCTCAGAGCCCGGTTACACCGAGTCAGGCGGCGATTCCGGGAACCGACGTGAGAAGCAGGTAGCCGAAGGCAGCGATGAGGGTCCCGCCGAGCGCGATGCTTCCCGCGGATCGACCGAACATCCGCGCGACGGTCTCCAGTTCGCCCCCGTTCGTGATCCGGAACGTCGGGGTCTCCTCGCCGTCGCCGACGTACGCCCGCTCGTCACCGAGGTCGACGTCCGTCTCGACCGCGGGGACCTTCTGTCCGATGACGTGGACTCCGTCGCCGGGATCGATGCGGCTCTCGGTCTTCTTCACGTCCCCGACGTGGCTGCTGTACTCGGTGTCCAACCCGAGCGTCGCGGCGGCCGGATCGACGGGTATCGATCCGGTGTCGTCGGAGACGAGGAACGGAACCGAGTCGCCTCCGGAGTCGACGGTCCGCCACTCCGTCTCGTACTCACCGTCCTCGTTCCGCTCCCGCTTCTCTCGTTTCTTCGAGTAGCTGTACGCCAGACACTCGGCCTCGTCGTACGGCGACTGGAGTGTACCCGACAGCGGTTCCGCCGTTCCTTCGATCTCTATCGTCCCGTCCGCGAGACGGGCCTCCTCGATCGGGATCGGATCGCTCGCCCACACCGCGATCGTCCGCCTGATCCCGTTGACTCCCCAGACCACGAGGTAGACGCCGACCAGCGCCGCGACGCCGGCGAGCGCCAACACGAGCGTTTCCTCCGTTACCGGACCGATGACAGTGGATACGAGCGAACACCCGCCGTTCCGATGTTCGTGTCAAATAATCAATCTTTCGGGCACGCGTCGACCGCTCTGGGTTTCTCCCGTCAGTCCCGCTCCTCGAGGAACCGCGCGATCCGGTCCGTGGCCTCCTTGAGCTCGCGCATCGAGGTCGCATACGACACCCGGAGGTGGCCCTCGCCGCCCGCGCCGAAGACGGAACCGGGCACGACCGCGACCCCCTCCGCCTCCAGCAGCGCCTCGGCGAACGCCTCGTCGTCGCCGCCGCACTCCGGGAACGCGTAGAACGCCCCGCCGGGCTCGAACGTGTCGAGGCCCATCGCGTTGAACCGGGAGACGACGAGCCGACGGCGTCGGTTGTACTCCTCGACCATCTCCGTCACCTCGTCGTCGCAGCTCCGGAGCGCCTCCAGGGCGGCGATCTGGGCGGTCGTCGGCGCGGAGAGCATGGTGTACTGATGGATCCGGTTCATCGCGTCGATCACGTCTGCCGGGCCGAGCGCGTACCCCAGCCGGAGCCCCGTCATCGCGTACGCCTTCGAGAAGCCGTTGACGACGACAGTGCGCTCGCGCATTCCCGGTTGGGTGGCGATCGAGGCGTGATCCCCGCGGTAGGTGAGCGCCGAGTAGATCTCGTCGGCAACGACCCGGAGGTCGTTCTCGCGGCAGAAGGTCGCCACCTCGGCCAGCTGCGCGTCGGTCATCGTCGCGCCGGTCGGGTTGTTCGGGTAACAGAGGACGAGCAGGTCGGCCTCACCCGCGCCGGCCGCCTCGAGCCGATCGGGAGTGAGCGCGAAGTCGTCCACGGCGCGCGTCGGGACCGACAGCGGCTCGCCACCGGCGAGCTCGACGCCCGGCGCGTACGAGATGTAGGAGGGCTCGTGGATCGCCACGACGTCGCCGGGGTCGACGAGCGTGCGGAACGCCAGATCGACCGCCTCGCTCGCGCCCGTCGTGACGAGGATCTCCTCGCCCGGATCGTACGACTGGTCGTACCGCTCGTGGTGGACGGCGATCGCCTCGCGAAGCTCCACGGTCCCGCGGTTGGCGGTGTAGGAGGTTCGTCCGCGTTCGAGCCCGTCGATCGCGGCGTTGCGCGCGGCCCACGGCGCGGAGAAGTCGGGCTCGCCGACGCCGAGCGAGATGACGTCGTCGCGGGCCTCCGCCAGCTCGAAGAACTTCCGGATCCCGGACTCGGGGAGCTCGCGGGCGCGATCGGCCGTCCTCATGGCGAGACGGAGAGCCGGTCGTCGTCGTCGCCGTCGGCGAAGCGGACCCCGCCGTCCTTGTACGTCTCCATGATGTAGTGGGTGACCGTCTGGGTGACCTCCGGCATCGGCGCGACCTGCTCGGAGATGAACCGCGAGACGTCGTCCATCGAGCCGCCGAGCACCTCGACGGCGAAGTCGTAGTCGCCGGAGACGAGGTGGAGGGCGTCGACCGCGGGGAACTTCGCGATCCGGTCCGCGACCTCCTCGTAGCCCGTCTCGCGGTCGAGCGCCACGTTGATCTCGACGAGCGCGCGGATCTTCCCGTCTTCCGTGCGGTCCCAGTCCACGACGGCCTGGTAGCCGTGGACCACGCCGTCGGCCTCCAGCGACGCGATGGCCGCCTCAACCCCCTCCGCGTCGAGGCCCGTCTGGGCCGCGATGTCCTCGATGTCCTCGCGAGCGTTCCGCGCCAACACGTCGAGTACCTCGCGCTCTGCTTCCATACCGACACGTGAGGTGGTGAGGGTTTGAATATGGCGACGCACGCAAGCGTCCCCGGGAAGGCGCGACTGCGTTCGCCCCGCTCGTCGTCTCGGTCGCCGCGATTCGCTCCCGGTTCCGCCGGGTCGCGGGTCGGTGAGTTCACCGGTCGGTGGGACCGATCGGCGCGCCGCAGTCGGGACAGACGTCGTCCTCGCGAGAGACCGCGAGGTCGCACGCCGGACAGAACCGGCGATCGCAGGCTGGGTCGCCCATGTCCGACCCGAGGGACTCCGTCGACAAAAGTCTCGGCACGTCCGGCCCGGATCGCAATCCCTTTCCAACCCGTGAGCGGCGTACCGGTGTGAGCAACGCCGACAGCCGGTCGCAGTTCTGGGCCCTCTACCTCACGCGGTTCGCCGAGGGCTTCGGATTCATCACGCTCTTGACGCTCCTGCCGACGTACATCAACACGCTCGACCCGCAGGCGACGACCGTGCTCGGGATCGGCGTCTCGGCGGGGTTCATCATCGGGATGTACACCACCGGGTTCACGCTGGCGCAGACGGTCGCGGTGGTGCCGCTCGCGTGGGCAGGCGACCGGTTCGACAAGCGTCGCGTCCTCCTCGCCGTCTTGGCGGCCGGCGCGGCCGTCTACGCGCTGTTCCCCGTCGTCGACTCCTCCGCGTCGTTCGTCCTGATCCGCGGGCTCCAGGGCGTCGCGGTAACCGGTGTGTCGCTGATGACGCTCTCGCTCGTCGGCCAAGTCGCCGAGACGGGCACCCGCGCGGACAAGATCGGCAAGGCGAACGCGGCCTCCTTTTCGGCTTCGATCGTCGGGTCGCTTTCCGCAGGCGTGATCTACGACGCCGTCGGCTTCGGCCCCATCTTCACCGTCATCACCGTCCTGATGGTCCTCGCGTGGGTCGTCGTTTGGGGCGTCCTCGACCCCGATCCCACCCGCACCGAGGGGTTCCCGTTCACCGACCTCGCGGTTAACCGGAAGATCGTCTCGATCACGGCGTTCCGCGCGCAGTACGCCTTCGCCGTGACGATGGTCCGGACGTGGGTGCCGATCTACGCCGGGACCGCGATGGCCTCGGGCGGTCTCGCCGTCGGCGCGACCGCGGTCGCGGTCACCGTCACGGTGGAGAAGGCGACGAACATGGTCGGCCAGCTGTTCACCGGCCGCCTCTCCGACGGCTACGGCCGGTCGCTCTTCGTCTTCGCGGGCGGGGGAGCCTACGGGCTGGTCGCGGTCTGTATCCCCTTCGCGCCCGCGATCGGCACCGCTTTCGGCGCCGACGTGACGCTCCCGTTCCTCGGCACGCTCCCGCCGGCGTACCTCCCGCTCGTCGCGTTCTCGGGGCTGCTCGGCGTCGCCGACTCCTTCCGCGAGCCCGCGAGCATGGCGCTGTTCGCGGACGAGGGGACCGACGAGGGCGGCGTCGCCTCCAGCTTCGGCATCCGCGAGCTCGTCTGGCGACCCGGCTCCGTCGCGGGACCGCTGGTCGCCGGGTGGTTGATGGTCGAGGTGAGCATGGCCTCGGTGTTCCACGTCGGCGGCGCGTTCGCGATCACGGGCGTCCTCGCGTTCCTCGCGTTCCTGATCCGCGACCACGGCCGAGCCGCGCTGACGACGTGGTGAGGTCGCGCTGACGACGTGGCGACTCCGCGCTGACGACGTGGCGAGGTCGGGGCCGGAAACCGTTCGATACCGGTGATGGACGGTCGGCCACGTTCTCCGGCGAGCCTTTCAGGGAGTGGAAGATTGAAACCCCGAACGGCGGTGTATCGGGTAGTGTCCTCCCTCGAACGGTACGTTTCCGTGCCCCGGCGGCTGATCGCGGACCTCCGTGGCGGCGGCCGCGGGAAGGCGCTCGCCGCCGTCGCGTTCGGCTGGTTCCTCTCGATCAGCACTCGGATGATCTATCCGGCGCTGCTCCCCTCGATCCGGTCGACGTACGGACTCACGCTCACGACCGCGGGCCTGCTGTTGACCGTGCTGTGGATCGCCTACGGGATCGGTCAGCTTCCCGGCGGGATGCTCGCCGATTGGGCGGGTGAGCGGACGCTGCTCGTCGCCAGCTCCTTGCTCGCGGCCGCGATGCTCGCGCTCGTCGTTGTCGCCGACTCGCCGCCGCTGTTGTTCGCCGGAACCGCGCTCTTCGGGCTCGGAACGGCGACGTACGGCGTCTCGCGTTTCACCGTCCTCAAGGACATCTACCCCGACCGACTCGGCACGGCGACCGGGGTAACGATGGCCGCGGGCGACGTGGGAAACGCGGTGATGCCGCCGGCGGCCGGCGTGCTCGCGGGCGCGGTCGCCTGGCAGTACGGGTTCGGCGTCGTGATCCCGCTTTTCGTCGTCGCGGCGGCCGCGCTGTGGCTCACGGTCCCCTCCAGTCCCTCCGGGACCGCGTCGCTCCGCGAGGCGTTCTCGGTCGGCGACCTCGCGCCGCTGTTCCGACGGCCGGTGGTTCGTCACTCGATGGTCCTGCTCGTCCTGTGGGCGACCGTCGTCCAGGCGTTCATCGGGTTCTACCCGACGTACCTGATCGACGTGAAGGGACTCTCCCCGACCACCGCGACCGTCCTGTTCGGTTTCTTCTTCGCGCTTGGAAGCCTGATCAAGCCGGTCGCGGGCCGGGCGTACGACCGCGTCGGCGTCCGGTATCCCCTGGCGATCATGATGGGGATAACCGCCCTGACGCTCGCCGCGCTCCCGTTCGCGAGCGGGCTCCCGTCGTTCGTCGGACTCACGGTGCTCGCGAGCGCCATCCTCGGCTACGAGACCGTCGTCATCTCCAACCTGACCGACAGGCTCCCGGACGGCTCGCGGGGGAGCAAGCTCGGCGCGCTCCGTACGGTGTACATCGTGGTCGGCGCGGTGAGCCCCGTCGCCTTCGGGGCGGTCGCCGACCGCGGCTACTTCGACGAGGGCTTCCTCGGGATCGCGGCCGTGAGCGCCGTCGTCGTGGCGTTCGCGCTCGCGTACGTCGACTACTAAAACGCGTTCACGCGCCGTCTCGGACCGTGATCACCGGGACGGGTGCGGTTCGGACCGTCCGCTCCGCGACGCTCCCGAGGAGGACTCGATCGTCGCCGTGATCTCCAGTCGAACCCATCACGATCGCGTGCGCGTCGAGTTCGGAGACGGCGTCGACGATCGTCTCGACCGGGTCCCCGCGCTCGACGTGCCTGCCGAACTCCGTGACCCCGTGGCGCTCGGCCGCGGCTGCCAGGTCGTCGAGCGCGTCGTTCGCGGCGGCCTTCCCGTCGACGGCGCTAACGGGGCCGTCCTCGTCGTCCTCGTCGTCCGCGCCGTCGACGAGGACTCCCGAGAGCGGGTCGAACCCCTCGTCGTCGACGACCGCCAGGCCGTGGACGGTCGCGTCGAGCGCGGTCGCGAGCGCGAGACCGTGTTCGACCCCGGCCGCCGCCCCGTCGCTCCCGTCCGTCGGGATCAGGATCCGATCGTAGGGGAACGCGAGCCGCTCGTCCGGTCGCATCCGGGCCGTGAGCACCGGGACCGCGGAGTGCCTGATCACCTTCTCCGCCACGCTCCCGAGGAGGTGTCGCGAGAGTCCCTCCCGGCCCCGCGTCGGCATCACTATCAGGTCGTCCCCGGCGGTCTCGGCACGGTCGACGATCGTCGGCGCCGGATTCCCCTGGCGGACCTCCGTGTCGTGGGCGACGCCGGCGGCCGCGAGCACCTCGGTCGCCGCCGAGAGGACACGTTCGCCCCGTCGCTCGAGGACGTCGACGGTCTCACCTCCGATCACGGTGACGCTGTCCCGGGCGGTGTCGGCGACGAACAGGACGTGGACCGTCGCGTCGGCGAAGCCGGCGAGTTCGACGACGTGATCGAGCACGTCGACGGCCCCGTCGCTCCCGTCGAAGGGAAACAGAATGTCGTCGTACATGTGTCTCCTCGAAGTAGATCCCCCGGTGGCTAATGGGTTCGCATCCGGATTCGACGCACCTCGGCGAACTGAATCTTTTTTTGGTCGCGGTGTGAGCTACTACGCGTGTCGACTCTCGCCGTCGAACTGAACGGGGACGAAGTGCACTCCATCAGCGCCCCCGACCGGTTCACCACGACCGCCCCGTTCTCGATCGAGCTCGCGAACCGCGGCCGCTCGACTCACGTCCACCTCCATCTCGACGACGACCTCGATCGGGTCGCCTCGATCGCCACCGTGAACCACTACGTCGAGGACGACGCGGTCAAACGCGTCCACGTCTCGGCCGTCGAGGTCGACGAACCCGTCCGCGGGAAGCTGAAGGTCGTGACGGGATACGGCTCGAACACGGCGTACGTCGACGTGCGGATCGAGCCGCCGCCCGAGGTGGCCCCGGACGAGGTCGTCGTCGACGAGCGCTTCGCGAAACCCCCCGAGCGCACCCCGCCGCCCCCGTGGCCGACCCGGCTCGCCGCGGGACTCGAACGGGCGGTCGAACGCGGCGGCGTGCCGGCGCTTCTCGTCTCGTTTCTGGCAGTCGCGCTCGCCGTCGTGGCCGCGTTCGCGATCGACAGCGCGTTGGTCTTTCTCGCCGTCGCCGTCGTGCTCGCGGTGACGCTCGCGGCCACGCTGTACCTGCTGTGGTGAGCCGTCCTCGACCATACTGTGGTGAGCTGTCCTCGACTGGGCGACGCTCCGACCCGGTTCGAGGTGGATCCGCGCGCTTTTAAGCGTCCCGGCGGAACCGGATGACATGAGCTTCGAGAAGGAAGACGAGGTCGTCCTCCACGACAAACACAGCGAGTACGACGGCGAGACCGGGCGGATCACGCAGGTGATGGAGACGATGTTCGGCGACGCGACCTACACCGTGAGCTTCGAGGACGGCCAGGAGACGGGCGTCCCCGAGGAGTCGCTGGAAGCCGTCGAGAGCGAGGAGTAGCTCCTTTTCCGCCCGTGCCCGCAGTCCCGTTCCACTACGTCGACCTCCGGGCGTTCTCGTACGCGACCGAGGACGAGAAGCGCGTCGAGGAGGCGCTCCGATCGCTCTTACCCGAGGACGCCGAACTCGACCGCGTCGAGAACGTGGGCCACCACGGCGACCGGATCGTCGTCCTCTCCGCGCGGATCGAACGCGCCGACGGGATGCGTCACGTGCTCGACCGGATCGCCGAGCTCGACGACCTCGACGGCGTGCTCGCGGAGCTCGACCAGCGGGTCGACGACAACTGCGCGCTCTTCATGCGGCTCGACAAGCAGGCCGCGTTCCGCGGCGAGGTCCGGCTCGGTCCCGGGATCACCGTTCGAGCGAAGGTCGAGGCGTACCCGGCGAAGAAGGAGGCCGCCGTCGAGAACGCCCGCGAGACGCTCTCCCGGCTCGCCGACTCGTCGTAACGACGATCGGAGGGATCGCGGACCGCACTACCGGTTCAGTCGGTCGGTGTCGATCCCCGTTCCGGGCGGCGAGACGATCAGGAACCCGCGGAAGTGCATCAGTTCGCCGCCCATGTCCTTGATCTCGCGAGCGAAGCCGGCCGCCAGTTGGTTGAGGTCGCCCTCGACGGACAACACGAGGGTGTTGCCGTAATCGACGGTGCGGATCCACGTCTCGGGGTCGGTCGACCCATCGAGGACGCCGAGGACGACGTCGCCGGCGTCGGCGAACGCCTCGTCCATCTGCTCTTCGGCGTCGCGGAGGTCGAGGTCCCAGTCACTCATACTCCAGGGTCGACTCACGCCGGCAAAAGCGTTCGGGCAAGCGCGGACGCTCCTTTCCGCCTCCGCTACCCGTCGTTCGACCCGACGCGCGCGATCACGTCGAGGTTGTGCGCGCCGAAGGTCAGCCGCTCGTCAGAGACCGCGCGATGTCTCGTGTCGGCCCACGCCGAGACTGCGGCAGGCGAGAGCTGCGAGGCGGCCTCGTCGCCGTCGCCGCCGATTTCGCCACCGCCCTCCGTGACGGCCTCCCGGACCGCCCCCTCGATCCCGTCGACGAGGTGGTGGAGGAAGTACGCCTCCTCGGCCGGGTACGGCGGCGTCACGAGCCAGTCCGAGCCGCCGGCGGCGACGACCTCGCCGCCGACGGCCGGCAACTCCGAGAACAGGTCCCTTCCGGTCCGACTCCCGCCAGGACGACCCGGCGCGTCCATGGTCGCGTGGTAGACGTCGAGGACGACGCGTTCGGTCGTTCCGCCGACCTCCGCCTCGTCCCCGTGTTCGGGGGCGAGAAACGTCTCCCCGTCGAAGGTGATCGGGAAGTACGCGAACCCGTCCGGAACCAGCCCGAGGAGGGGGTCGAGCGCCCGGTCGAGGTCGACGATGTCGAGGAACGCGCAGCCGACGAGCAGGTCGTACTCGGCGTCGGACCGGCGCGCGACCTCGACCGCGTCCGCCGCGGCGAACGTCGCGGTCACGGTCCCGGTGCCGGGCGCGTCGAGGCGAACCGTCCGCGTCGTCTCGAAGTCGTCGATTCCGACCCCGTACCCCGCGCCGTCGGCCCACCTCTCGAGTTCGTCGACCGCGCGGTCGAGCGCCTCGTCCCGGAGGTCGTACCCGCGGTAGACTATCTCGTCGGGGAGCACTCCCCACTCGAGGAGTCGCCGGAGCATCGTCCCGGTCCCACAGCCGGCCTCGACGACGCGGAGTGGGGCGGCCCGGCCCTCGAGCGCCTCCCGCAGCCGGTCAAGCGTCGGGCGGTGGAGGGCGCGGTCGTCGACGGTGCGTTTGGCCTCCAGGTATCGGGAGTGTTCGTACGTCGACGGTCGGATCACGTCCGGTTCGAGGCTCTCGGTGTGGTTAAGTGCGTCCCACCCCGAACCGCCGACATGGAACACACGCGGCGGGCGCTGCTCTCCGGCGTCGCGGCCGGCGGCGCGCTCGGACTGGCCGGCTGTGCGGGCGGGAACGGCGGGGGAAGCGACGGCGGGAACACGCTCGACACCGGCGAGTACGGCTGTGACCTCTCGGAGCCGAGCGATCCGGACCTCGAGTACCGCCCGACCCTCGGCGATCCCGAGGCCGACGTGGTCGTTCGAGCCTTCGAGGACTTCACCTGCGGCCACTGTGCGACCTACAAGCTCGAGCACTTCCCGGCCGTCCGCGAGGAGTTCATCGTCACCGACGAGATCCGGTACGAACACTGGGACTTCCCGATCCCGGTGAACGAGACGTGGGCGGTCCCCGTCGCCAGCGCGGCCCGCGGCGTCGGCGACCGCGCCGGCGACGAGGCCTTCTTCGAGTTCGCCACGGCGGCCTACGAGTCGCAGGGCGAGTACGACGGGCCGGCACTCGGCGCCGCCGCGGAGGCGGCGGGTGCCGACCCCTGCGCGGCCATCGCCGACGCCCAGTTCTCGGCGTACGAGGAGGCGTCGATGGGCGACCGCGACGAGGGCGAGTCGATGGGCGTCTCCGGAACGCCGACGATATTCGTGAACGGCGAGGCGACCGACGGCTACGACGCGGAGACGGTCATCGCCGCGATCGAATCGGCGCTCTGAGGTGTCGCCCCCGTGTGACCGACACGGCGACCCCCGAACGTCGCTCTTTTGAGCGTCCGACTCGTCCTATAAACGGATGACGAGCGACGACCGCAGGGACCGTCGACGGCTCGTCGCCGTCGTGCTCGCGGTGCTGATATCGCAGGTCCTCCTCTACCCCGGCGTCCCAGACCTCGTGGTCGAACTCGGCGCACCCGCGGGTATCGACGCGGGGATGTGGTTCCTCGTCGCCGAGTTCGCGGCGTTCGTGACGTTTGCCGTGGTCTGGGGGGCCGCGAGCGACGCGCTCGGTCGACGCGTGCCGCTGGTCGTGGTCGGCGCGCTCGGCGGGGCCGCCTCCTACGCCGCGCTCGCCGCGGTGCCGCGGCTCGGCTTCGGCTTCCCGGCGGCCCTCCTCGTCCGCGTCGTCGGCGGGTCCCTCACGATCGGGGCGTTCTCGCTCGCGATCACGATGCTGATGGATCTCGGCGGCGGCAACGGCCGGAACATGGGTGCCGCCGGGCTCGCGATCGGCCTCGGAGCCGCGATCGGATCCGTCGTCGGCGGGGCGCTCGCCGATCTCGGCGCGTTCTATCCCGTGTACGCCGGCGCGATCGTCCTCGCGATCGCGGGCGCGCTCGCGGCGACCGTCGACGACCGGAAGACGGGCGGGGTCGCCGGGTCGGACGGTGACCTCGACGCCCCGGCGGATCCCGCCGACTCCGCCGACCCCGGATTCCGTGAGGTGCTCGCCCGCGCCCGCGAGACTCCCGGACTCCTCGTTCCCTTCGCGTTCGGATTCGTCGACCGCTTGACGGCCGGCTTCTTCGCGCTGGTCGGGGTGTACTACTTCCAGGACCCGGCGACCTTCGGGCTCTCGGCGACCGGGGCGGGCGCGACGCTCGCGCTGTTTTTCGTCCCGTTCGCGCTGCTACAGTCGCCGTTCGGAACGCTGTCGGACCGCGTCGGCCGGTTCGGGCCGGTCGTCCTCGGGTCGATCGCCTACGGCGTCGTCACGATCGGCGTCGGCGTCGCGCCCGTCTATCCGGTCGCGGCCGGGCTGATGGTACTCGTCGGGGTCTGCGGCGCGCTCATGGCTCCGGCGACGATGGCGCTCGTCACCGACCTCGTCGACCCGGCCGCCCGCGGCGCGGCGATGGGGGCGTTCAACGTCTTCGGCTCGCTCGGGTTCCTGACGGGCTTCCTCGTCGGCGGCGGCGCGACCGGCGCGTTCGGCTACCGGACCGCCTTCCTCGCCGTGGGCGGGCTCGAACTCGCCATCGCGCTGGCACTGCTTCCGGCCGTTCGCGCGGTCGCGCCGCGAGCATCCTCCGCCTCGCCGACCGGCGGCGACTGATTCGTGTGGCGAGACCGGTCCGGCCCTCCGGCCGATTCGAGCCTTTTTACCGCTCTCGGGTCCTCGGGTCGGACGACGAATGGACGTGCTCGTCGTCGGCGCGGGAGAGATCGGCCGCTGGGTGGCGGACACCCTCACAGCCGACGGCTCGCCCGCCGACGCGAGCGTGACCTTCACCGACCGCGACACCGCCGTCGCCGCCGACGCCGCCGCGACTCGGGACGCCGAGGCCGTTCCGGTCGACGCCGAGACGACCCACGACGCGGTCTGCCTCTCCGTCCCGATGTCGGCGGTGCCCGACGCGGTCGCGGCGTACGCGCCGCGGGCCGACCAGACGATCCTCGACGTCTCCGGCGAGATGACGGCGTCGATCGCGGCGATGCGCGAACACGCCCCCGACCTCGAGCGCGCGAGCTACCACCCGCTTTTCGCGCCGCCGCGAGTTCCCGGCAACGTGGCCGCCGTCGTCGACGATCCCGGGCCCGCGATCGAGGCCGTCTCCGCGGCGATCGAGGCCGGCGGCAACGAGGTCTTCGAGACCACGGCGGCGGAGCACGACCGCGCGATGGAGACCGTCCAGGCGGGCGCACACGCCGCGGTGCTCGCGTGGCGGCTCGCCGGCGAGGAGGTCCGCGAGGAGTTCCACACCCCGGTCTCGGCCGCCCTCGACGACGTGGCCGACACGGTCACGGAGGGGTCGCCGGCGGTGTACGCCGAGATCCAGCGCGCCTTCGACGGCGCCGACGACGTCGCCGAGGCGGCCCGCGAGATCGCAGACGCCGACCCGGAGCGGTTCGCCGACCTCTACGAGCGCGCCCGCGGCGAGCGCGACCCCCGCGAACGACACGAGTGAACTCATGATCGACAGAGCGGCGGTCCGGAACACCGCCAATTACCTGCGTCAGGTCCGCCCCATCGACCCCGAGGAGATAACCGAGTACATCGAAGGGACGCCACACCCAGCGGTCGTCCGCGAGACGCTTCGCGAGGAGGCGTTCGACCTCCGGCTCCGCGAGCGCGAGGACGGGAGCTTCGTCCCGGTCGACGACGATCCGGTTAGCCCGCCGGGATGGGAACCGGACGCGTTTCCCGAGGCGTACGCGTTCGCCCTGGAGGACCTCCTCGTCGCGGAGTTCGGTGCGAACTGGCACGTCGGCGACTCCGGCGACGAACTCCGGGAGACGATCCGCCGGCTCAAGGCCGACTACCTCTACGGCAACGACGTCGAGTACGATCGAATGGCCGCGCTCGGCTACGCGATATATCACCTTCCCGGCTACTACGCCGCGATCGGCTACGTCCTCGACGACCTCGCCGAGAATGGCCTGATCGATCGGACGCTCCGGGTCCTCGACGTCGGTGCGGGCGTCGGCGGGCCGGCGCTCGGGCTCCACGACTACCTCCCCGAGGACGCGGTCGTGGAGTACCACGCCGTCGAACCCAGCGCCGCCGCCGACGTGCTCGACCGGTTGCTCGAGGAGACCGGCCGAAACTTCCGCTCGACGGTCCACCGGACGACCGCCGAGTCGCTGTTCGGCCTCGAGGGGCCGTCCGGCCGGTCCGAGCGGTCCGACCCGCTCGACGAACCGTTCGACCTGCTGCTGTTCGGCAACGTCCTCTCCGAACTCGAGGACCCGGTCGCCGTCCTCGAGACCGCCACCGACGCGCTCGCGGCCGACGGGAGCCTCCTCGCGCTCGCGCCGGCGGACCGCGAGACGGCGATCGGGCTCCGCGAGGCCGAGCGGGCGGTCGCGACCCCCGAGAGCGGCGTTGAGGTGTACTCGCCGGGGATCCGGCTCTGGCCCGGCGCGTCCCCGAGCGACCGCGGGTGGTCCTTCGACGTCCGCGACGACCTCGCGGTCCCGCCGTTTCAGCGCCGGCTCGACGAGGCGGCCGCCCGCGAGGCGACCGACGAGCCGGGCGAGTTCCACAACGTCGACGTCCAGTTCGCCTACTCGATCCTGCGGACCGACGGGGAACGCCGGGTTGACGTCCGCGCGAGCGACGACCGCTGCGCGCGGATGGCCGACTCGGAGGAGCACGTCACCGACCGGGTGAACCTGCTGGCGGTGAAGCTCAGCCACGACCTGAGCGACGGGGAGAACGCGGTGTACCGCGTTGGCGACGGCTCCCAGTCGGTCGACCACTACCTCGTCTGTACGCGCGAGACGGTCCTCAACGACGGGCTCCGGGGGGCCGACTACGGCGCGGTGGTCTTCGTCGAGAACGGGCTCGTGCTCTGGAACGGCGACGAGGGCGCGTACAACGTCGTCGTGGACGACGAGACCGTCGTCGACGTCGTCGCGCCCTGACCGAGCGATCGGCGACTCGAAACCCGTAACCGAAATCGGTCGAATCCCGACCCATCGACATTCTGATTCGCGTGCCGCCCGTTCCACCCGCATGGACACATCTCCGGGCGGCGACGACCGGACGCTTCCCGCGGACACGCGGATCGGCCGGGTCGCGCTCCGCGTCGGCGACCTCGATGCGACGACCGCTTTCTACCAGGACGTGATCGAACTCGCCGTGCTCGACCGGAACGGGACGACCGCGACGCTCGGGGCCGGCGGGACGCCCCTCCTCGAACTGATCGCCGATCCCGACGCGCCCGACCGCGGCCGAGCGAACGCCGGGCTGTTCCACACCGCATTCCGGGTCCCCTCCCGCGCCGCGCTCGGCGACGTCCTGACGCGGATCCGGGAGCGGTGGGAGCTCGACGGCGCGTCCGATCACGACGTGAGCGAGGCGCTGTACCTCGCCGATCCGGAGGGCAACGGCGTGGAGGTGTACCGCGACCGCCCCCGCGAGTCGTGGTCGGCGGTCGGCGAGGACCGAGTTCACATGACCACCGAACCGCTCGACGTCGAGAGCGTCGCCGCGGCCGCGGCCGGCGAGGACCGGGTACCGGCCGATACCCACGTCGGGCACGTTCACCTCGAAGTCACTTCGCTCGAGGCGTTCGAGCGGTTCTATATAGCGGAATTCGGTTTCGACCTCCGAGCCACCTACCCGGACGCCCGCTTCGTCGCCGCCGGCGGCTACCACCACCACGTCGGCGCGAACACGTGGAACGGGCGTACGGACCCGGCCGCCGCCCGCGGACTCGACCGGTTCGAGGTCGTCGTCCCCGGCGACGAGGCTCGCCGTGAACTCCGGGAGCGGCTGGAGGAGGACGTCACGGAGCCGACGCCCGGAGACGGGTTCGCGGTCACCGACCCGGACGGGATGGAGATTCGGGTGGTCGACGGGCGGTAGCCGGGTCGCAGTCGACCGTCGCCGGCGGCGAGGCGGCCGTCGGAATCACGAACCTCACTCCTCGGCGTTCGATCGCGACAGTCGGCGACGGATCGCGAACCCGACGCCCAAAAGCGGTAGACCGGCCGCGAGGAGGTACGGCGCGGCGTAGGCCGCACCGACGACCGCGGCCCGGAGGACCGTTCCGAGGCCGCGGACCGACTCGAGGAACGCCGTCACCACGCCGGTGTCGTACCACGCCGTCGAGACGGTGGAGGGATCGGGCGGCTCCTCGCGGAGTTCGACCCGGATCGTCGATAGCGCGACACGCTCCTCGAGGGAGGCCAACTGCGTCTCCATCCGCTCGATCTCCGCTTGAACGTCGGAAAGCTCCGACTGGACCGCCAGCACGTCCTCGGTCGTGTTCGCCTCCTCGTAGAGTTCCCTGAGGCGGTCGCGCTCGGCCCGTCGGTTCTCTAAGCGCGCCTCGAGGTCCGCGATCCGGTCCGTGACGTCCCGACTCTCCGTCGTCGACCGATCGACCGTCCCGAGCGCCTCGAGGTCGGCCACGGCGGCGTCGAAGTCCTCGCTCGGGACCCGGATCGTGAGCGAGCCGACGGTGTAGTTCTCGTCGCCCCGTTCGCGGATCTCGCGCGTCGAGTCGCTCACGAACCCGCCGTACTCCTCGGCTATCGAGCGGGCCTCGGCGTCCGCCTCCTCGAAGGAGTCGACGGTCACCCGGAGGTCTCCGGTCCGGATCAGCCGCCGTTCAGCCACCGCGGCGACCGTCTCGCCGTCCTCGCTCACGGTGTACGTGGCTTCGGCCGTACCGCCTCCGCCGTCCTCGGCTCCGTTCGACGCACCGCCTCCGTCCCCCTCGAGCGAACGCGATTCGGGGACGTCGCCGCCGGCGTCCGCGCCCCCTCCGGCTCCGCCGCCGGCACCTGAACAGCCGGCGAGCGCCACGAGCACCGCGACCGTCACGACGAGAAGCAGTCGTCTCGTGTCCATGTTCGGGTGATACGTCGCGCCCGCGGTAAAGGCTCGCAAGGCACAAACCGTCGTTTGTCCTTCGGCTCCGACGCATCCGATCTCGAGGGAATTCAGCCGACTGTCGCCCCTCCCGCCGACGATCCCGCCCTCACCCTCATTCGACGCCGACCGGCTCGATCAGCTCCGGACCGTCGGTTCCGGCGGCGTTCACCCGCGTCGAGACCGGGTGCGTCTCCATCTCCGCCGCCGGGTACGGGCCCATGAGCGCGGCCGCCTCCTCCGGGTCGCCGCGGAGCCACCGCTCCTCCTCGTCGGGCGCGAGGATCACCGCCATCCGGTGGTGAAGGTCGGCTACCGCGTCGTTCGGCTCGGTCGTCACGATTGCGAACGTCTCTCGGACTCGGTCGCCGCCATCACTTCGCCCGTCGCCGGCGACCGCTCCACCCGCACCCGCGTCCGTCCCGCCGCCGAACGCGCCGAGCCCGGTCTGCGTCGTCTCCGGCTCCGGCGGCGTCCACCGCTCGTAGATCCCGGCCATCGCGAACGGCCGGTCGTCCTCGAGGGCGACGCGGTACGGCCGCGTTCCGGCTCCGTCCCCCTCGTCGACCCACTCGTAGAACCCGTCCGCGAGGACGAGACACCGACGGGACTCGTAGGCGTCCGCGAAGCTCCGTTTCTCTCTGATCGTTTCCGATCGAGCGTTGATCAGATCGAACGATTCCTCCGCCCACGACGGCGTCAGCCCCCACCTCATCCGGGTGGCCCTATCCGGGTCCTCGGCCGTCACGACCGGGAGGTCCTCGCCGGGCGCGCAGTTGTAGCTGGGCTCGAAGCCGTCCCCGAACGTCACGCCGAAGCGGGATCCGAGCGTCTCCGCTGGCGTGAACAGGGTGTAGCGGCCACACATCGGTTCCCGTTCGGTTCGCGCGGACTTAAACGGTCGGCGTGCGGCGCGGTCGGTCATCGGTACGCCTCGAACTCCTCGCCGAATACCAGGAAGTAACCGGTGCCGACGACACCGATCGCGGCCGCGATCGTGAACGCGACCTCGGGGCTGGCGAACTGCCAGAGATAGCCGCCGAGCGCGGCGCTCGGGATCACGACCGTGTTCCGCAACAGGTAGTACGTCCCGGTGACGCGCCCGCCCGCTCCCCGTTCGGCGGGGCCGACGATCAACGCCTTGTGGGAGGGGAGGCCCGCGAAGCGGAGCCCGGAGAACGCGAAGACGAGGACCATCGCCCAGGAGAGCGGCATCACCGACGTGAGCGCCTCCGGGACGGCGATGAGCACGACGGGGAAGAGGGCGTACACCGCGAACCCCAGCCCGACGACCGGTTTGAGCCCGACTCGTTCGGCGGCCTTGGCGGCGGGTGCCATCGAGACCAGCGCGACCAGCATCTCGACGCCGAGCAGGTAGCCGAAGAAGGCCGCCGGCGAGAGGTCGACGCCGTAGGAGGTCCCGGCCAAGGAGACGGTGGTCTCGAGGCCGACCTCGTAGAACTGCGTGATCACCAACACGAAGAAGACGTACACCATGCCGTTCGCGAATCGCACGAGCGTGTCGCCGATCAGTAGCGGCCGGAGCGGCTCGGGCATCTCGCGAAGGTCGCGTCTGATCCGTTCGACGCCCTCGAAGGAGCCGCCGACGGAGTCTCCGCTGGCGTCGTAGAGGACGTGTTGGGCGACCGTCCCGACCACGCCGAAGACGACTGCCACCGCGAGGACGTACCGGAAACTCACCGTGAACGTGGGGTGAAAGCCTATCAGCACGGCCGCGAGTACCGGCCCGACGAGGAACGCGGTCCGCCGGAACGTCTCCGTGCTGGCGAATCCGGCCGCGAGCCGCGACGGGTCGGTCGCCTGTTTCACGACCGCGAACGTGGCACCGAGCCCGAACGACTTCCATCCCTGCGCGAACAGCAGGCCGACGAAGATCCAGATCCACGGCTGGATCGCGACGCCGCCGACGGTGACCGTACCCAGAGACGGCGCGACCAACCATACGACGAATCCGAGCGTCGATATCAGGCCGAACACCGTGAGCGCGTACCGCGACCCGATCCGGTCCGAGATCGCGCCGCCGGGGTACGGGAACACCGCCGAGACGACGTTTCCGACGGTCCCGAAGAGACCGACGACGAACCCGGACGCCCCCAACGCGACCATGTACTCCGGGAGATATCGGTTGGTCATTTGAAAGGCGAGGCTGAACGCGAACATCGCGAGCGACAACACCAACACGTCCCGCTCGAGCGCGAAGAACTGCCGAAACGCGTCCAATGGCCCCGAGTCGTCCGTATCGGTCGCGGCTCGTCCCCGGCTCATTATCGTCCTCGTATCGAGCGCATGGGGTGTTATCCGTTCCGCTGGGACGGCCGCGGAGACCGCCGAAACGGCGTTGGTGGGGTCGCCTCGAGCCGTGCCGACCGCCGGTCGCTCAGGGATAACAATTTGTATTGCGATATACAGTTTATGCGATCGCAGTGAGACAGAATTCCGTCGTTTCGAACACGACTAAATCTGGATCACCGCACGAGATCGGTCTCGCTCACCCGAACAATCGGTACACGTTCGTCTCGTAGGTCTCTCGGACCCGATCGCCCCAGTTGTGGGTGTAAGTGTCGATCACGTCGTCGGCGACGTCGCCGCGGAGGTACTTCACGACGCCCCGATCGCCGGTTCTGTCCCGAAGATGCGTCGTGAAGAAGTGTCTGAAGTAGTGCGGCGTGACGTTCTCGCCGGCTCCGCCGCCGGTCCGATACCACCCCTCCTCGCGCGCGTAGCGCTCGACGACGTGTCGAACCGCCTGCGGGTCGAGCCGCTCGCCCCACCGCTCCGACGTACCGACGAAGAGCGGCTCGGCCGGGGAGGGTGCGTCGGGCCGTATCGCGAGCCAGCGTTTCAGAACCGCTCGGAGCTCGTCGTCGACGGGTATCACCGTCTCGCGTTTGCGCTTGTTCGAGGCGGTCCGAACCTCCCCGTTCAGCTCCTCGCCCACCGCCGCGTCGGGGGTCACGTACAGCGAGTTCGGCCGATCCGTGAGCGCCGGGCGCGTGCCCAGCGGGTACGCCGCTTCGAGTTCCGGATCCGAGACGGTC
Organism: Halorubrum cibi; assembly: GCF_900182635.1. GTDB lineage: Archaea > Halobacteriota > Halobacteria > Halobacteriales > Haloferacaceae > Halorubrum > Halorubrum cibi. The sequence continues at coordinate 250,525 of NZ_FXTD01000003.1, forward strand.
AGATCGCGGAGATCGAGGTTACACAGCTCTCCGACCCGCATGCCCGTTTTCAACAGCGTACAGACGAGCGCGCGGTGAAGCGGATGCGTGATCCCGACCACGAACGAGCGCATCCGTGGGATCGGGATGTCCCGACGGGCGGGGTCCTTGTCTATCGTCTCGTCCATCTCCTCCATCACGAGCGTCATCGGATTTTCCTCGAAGACGCCGACTTCGGTCATGTACCCGTAAAATCGGTGGAGGTACGCCGCGTACGTCGCGACCGTGCTCTCCGTGAGGTCGCCGCGTAGCGAGTGGACGAACGCCATACAGTCTCGATGTGTCGCCGTCGACGTAGACGTTCCGTCGTCGAGAAACGCCTCGAAACGCCTGAGAACGCGCTCGTAGGACTCTCTCGTTCGGTCGGTCTTTCCGTGATACATGAGATCCTCGATGAAGTAGCCTACTGGATCCTCGACGTCCTGCGTCGTCTCCGTGCTACTCATCGACGAGGATGTACCCTCCCTCGCGTCCGCTGTACCGGACGCGGTCGCGTTCCTGTAATGAATCCAATGTCTTCTCCAGCCGATCCTCGAAATCGTCGAAGACCGCGTCGACGAGATCGTCCCACGACGAGTGGCCGTCGGCGATCGCCGATTCGATCCGCGTTTCGAGGTCGTGACCCCCAGGGTCTGACCCTCCAGATCGACTCTCCTCGGGGTTACTCTCCTCCGGGAGCGTGAATCCCCGCCTGCCGGCCTGTACCATCGTTCTGACGAACTCGCTCTGTGACATCCCGAGCTCGTCGGCGTGTCGTCGCCAGCGCGTCTTCTGGTCGGCCGGCACGTACGTCTTCACCGATCGACGGTCGTCGTTCATTCGTGTCGTCCCTCTCACCGCACTTCCTTGAATCTATCCCAGAGTTACGGATAAGTGACCTTATACAGGAGTGTAGGACTGTTAGTGGACACAAATACGGTACTATATTCAAAGATACTCAACAGACAATCCCACAAATCAAGATAATACTCCCTGAATCTATGGGTACATACTCCTGGATAACTCTCATCCACGACGCTCCGATCGAAACCCGTGCCAAGAGATCGGTCGGCCGTTGAGACGATGATCGTGGCCGGCATCTCGAATCGGTTCGAATCGGGAAGGCTCTCGACCGGGTGTACGTTCGTCTCTCGGAGACCGAAGACAACCGGCGCGTCGTTCGTGGTATCTCCTCACGTCACGAGTACAGAGATCGACTCTCGTCTTTCGACCGCGCGCGCGTTCGTAGCCGTGAACCCACTTCGATGATCGTCTCGAGACGCTTCCGTCCGCGATCTACGTTTCGGAGCGGATGAAGCCGTGGTGATGAACAGCAGTCCTCCCCAACACGATAGCGCATCTCGTCCGACCACGCGACGCGAGATCACTTCGATTCGGCGTCCGATCCCGGACGAATATATCGTATGTCGCGATACAGAGGCAGATATCGACCTGGGATCAGACCGTGAGTTCCGATTCGGCGTCCAATCCGTCGAACAGCGCGAGCGCGCGCTTCAAGTCGGGATGGTCCTCCGCGGTGTTACGCATCACGACGGTCTCGCTCGGGAAGAGGTGTTCACCGAGCACGAGGCCGTGGTCACGCGCCGTCGACCCGGTGACGGTGAGGTACACTCCCATCCCCGCATCGGCGATGGCCGCCTCCTCCGATCGCTCCGCACCCGGATAGACGAACTCGACGTCTTCGAGCGTATCAGTTCCCAGCACGGCGGTGACGAGCCGTTCGTACCGTGGCGAGATACAGAGCGGCCCCTCGTAGCTCACGAGGAATTCCCGATCCAACTCCTCGCCGGACGCGAGCGCCTCGGGACGGCCCATCAGCGTGTGGTACACCGTGTCTCCGAGCCCGCTCACCACGCGGACGTCCGTATCGACGGGGTCGATCCGGTCGTTGACGTCCTGAAGCCCGGTGAGCCCGGTCGGTCGGATCCCGACAACCTCCTCCAACACGAGATCCGCCGAGTCGAATCCGAGCGCGAACTCGTGGGTGCGAAGCGCTCGAAAGGGCTCCTCGCGACCGACGAGTCTGAGATCGACGCCGTCGACCGTGACGGTAGCCGCGTCGAAGACGATCCGACGGGGCTTCCCCTCGCGGTCGTCACGGAGCAGCGTGAACTCCGGGTTGCTCGGTTCCTCGGGGTCGGAGTACTCCGCGAGCCGGTGGTACGGGCCGTCGTCGGCCTCGACCGATCCCTTCGTCACCGCCTTCTCGTAACGGAGCGTGTTACTCACTCGGTCGGCGAGCGCGTCGAGTTCGTCGGTACGGCCGGCGTCGGCGATCCGCTCGAGGACGGCTTCCAGTGGCCGACCCTTCCTGGGAACGGCCACCGGGAGCGGGTGCGTCATTGTCCGTGATGGGGTGTCGCGGCTAAAACGGGTTGCGCTTTCGATCGACTACGGTCCGAACGCCTCGTTGAGCCGCTTCCGGAAGGCCTCGAGCTCCTCGAGGTGGTCCTGTATCGCCTCCAACTCGGCCTCGACGTCCTCGAAGTCGTCTCCGAGCCGTCCCTCGATCTCCGTCAGCCGCGAATCGACCTCCGCGAGATCGTCCCAAAGGTCGTCGAACTCCTCGTCGAAGCGGCCGATCCGCTCTTCAACGTCGTCGACCCGTCCGTCCGTCCGCTCGATCCCGGCCGCGGCGTCGTCGACCTCCTCGTAGAGCGTCTCGACGTCGTCATTGACGTCGTCGAGCGCGTCATCGAGCCCCGCGAGATCGGCCTCGAGCGCGGTCACGTCCCCGGCGACGCCCTCGACGGTCTCCTCGAGCCCGTGCGTCGTCGCCTGGACGGCCGAAACGGCGTCGTCGAGATCCTCGACGGTCGTCTCGACCTCGTCGACGTCCTCGCGGACGGCCGCCACGTCGGTTTCGACGCCCTCGACGGTATCGGAGAGATCGCCGGTCGTCGATTCGACGGTCTCGACGGACGTTTCCACCTCGTCGACCGTCGTCTCGACTGCATCGACGTCGTCGGCGAGTTCGCCGTGTGCCCGTTCCCCGGCTGCGAGCCGGGTGTCGACGTCGTCGACCGCGGACTCGAGGTTCTCCACGCGTGCGTCGAGGCCGTCGAGGATCTCCCTCGCGGTTCCCTCCTCGTCGATGAACTCGGCGAGAGCGTCGGCGTACGCCTCGATGTCGGCGACGCTCGATTGGAGCCTGCTGATCCGAACGTCGACGCTCTTGGGGACCCCCATGTCGAGTTCCGACCGCAGAGCGTCCATGTCCTCCTCGTCGACGCTCCCCGATCGGATCTCCTCGGCGAGCGCGGCCGCGACGCCGCCTTCGAGAGGCACCGGAGACCCGTCGACGTCCGGCTCCGCCTCCGAATCGTCGGGATCCACATCCGAGTCGTCGGATGTCGTCTCGATCGCCGGCGCGTCCTCCCGCCGGGTGACCGCGGCCGTGGTCTCGGCGTCGACCGTCCGCGGCTCCGGACCCGTCTCGCCGTCCTCCGCGGCGTCTTCGTCGGGGGCTTCCACGTCGTCGTCGGTCGTCTCCTCGCTCTCTGTTGTCTCCTCGTTCCCGGTCGCGTCCGCGTCGACCGCGGGATCGTCGAGAAGCGGGTCCTCCGGTTCGGCGTCCTCGTCGGCGCTCGTCGCGGTGTCCTCAGCGGGCGCGTCCTCGGCGGGTGCGTCCTCCATTCCCGGCAGCGTCGCGCGATCCCCGGAGAGCACCTCCCGAACCGCATCGGTCTCACCGCTTCCGAGGACGTCGCCGATCTCCTCGCCGACCGGGACGTGTTCGATGACGGGAGTTCCGAGGAACCCGTCCAGATCGGGGTCGTCGTCGCGGATCCCGAAGACCGTCTCGACGGATTCTCCGGGCTCGAGGACCCGTTCGAACTCCACGCGGTGGTCCTTGTAGGCCGTCCAGTTCTCGCTCTCGTAGTCGGGGTGAAATCCCACCCGGTCCATCGGGAACTCCTCGGGGATTCGGTCGACGATCCGCACCCGGACCGCGTCCTCGCGGCGGGAGGAGAGATCGAAGGTTACCGCGGGTACCGGAAACGCGTCGTCGGTGAAGGACTTCTCGACGCGAACGCCGTCCTCCTCGACGGTCGTCGTCGCTTCGGCCGTCCGTTCGTTCATACGCTACCCTCCGCAAGCCAGGGCTTAAATTCCACGGGCGACCTCTCAGGCGTGATAACTGATCGCGACGCGGCGGCGTCCCACCTACAGCTCGATCCGGTCGCCGATCTCGACGACCTCCAGCCGCTCCGGGTACTCGAAGCTCCGCGCGTGCTCGTGTAGCGCCGTCGGGTCCGCGGTGAGCCCCTTCCACATGTCCCAGTGGGTGGGAACGAGGCGGTCGAGATCCAGCGCGCTCGCGGCCTCGACGATCTCGTTCTCGTCGCTGTACCACTTGGTTCGGACCGGTTCGCCCGTCTCCTTGTCGGGGACGGTGCCGATCGATCCGAACGCGAGGATGCCCAGATCGATGTCGTACTCGTCGGCGAGCGCCGGGAAGGTCGGCGAGGGTTTGCTGTCGCCGGCGTGGAAGATCGTCCCGGTCGGGTGATCGATCACGTAGCCGACCGGGTGGGTCGCGTCCGCGTCGTGCGTCTCGACGACGTGAACGGTGAACTCGCCGACGCGAAGCTCGTCGCCTTCGCGTACCTCGCTGAACTGCTCGTCGTCGACGTCCCACTCGTCGGTCCAGGACTCCTCGTCGCGGGCGACCGACAGCGAGTCGTCCGGCGCGAGGAACTCCGCGTCGGTGTTCGCGAGGATCGGGGCCTGTGAGGGACCGTGAACGTGGTCGGTGTGTTCGTGGGTCGCGAACACCGCGTCCGCCGCGTCGACGTCGACCGGATCGAACGGGACCGGGATCATCCGGACCGTTCGGGGCGGGTCGCCCGTGCCCACGTACGGGTCGATCCAGAGGACCGTCCCGTCGCGGCCCTTGATCGCGAAGCCGTTACAGCCGAGGTACCACAGCGACACCGTCTCGGGGTCGGCCTCCGCGACCGCTCGCGGCAGCCAGTCGCCCCAGTCGGAACTCGTCATGTGTGTGCCTGTTTCGGCACCCCCCTAATCGTTCCGGAGTCGACGGGGAACGTCCGGAACGCGATCCACGTTCGAACCCGATCAAATAAATCACATATTGCTATACCAAATGTCGATCATACTCTCACGGATCACACGGATTATTATCGACAAGCACGGAGGTCCATGAGTGGATCGAACCCTTCCGGAACGGATCGCCGCGAGTATCGCGGAGGTCGAGGGTGTGGAGCCGGACGCACTTGGGGTCTCCATTCAGGACCACGTGTCCACCGACGCGATACGGGATCTGAAAGATCACGATAGCGACTCGTGGCGGCTCCAGTTCGAGACGCCGAATCACCTCGTAGAAGTCACGGGAAGTGACGTGATCCTCGTCGACGGCGAACGAATTCGGCCGTTCTCGTGAGCGCCGCTCCGTTCCTCTCGATCGGAGTCGGAGAAACCGAGGCCCCCAGAGCATCTCGTGGACGGACCCTCAGAGGTACCGGGTACGACAGCGTTACTCGCCGCTTGGTACGAGCATTTCCGGATCGCGTTCGTACTTCGGTGTCGACACGAACGCCGCGATTCGCCGCTTATCTCCCTCCGTGATGAAACTCTCCATACACCCCCGTTAACTCGGGGGGACTTGAGTAATTAGACCGTTCTCGGTGGGGACGATCGATAATCGATCCCTACTCGTTCGAAGGATCCGGGGGAGGGCGTTCGCGGGGCGTACGTCGGACGAACGGCGTCGGATGCGACCGATACCGCGACGGTCGGAGCATAACGCGCGGGCGGGTGATCGAGATCGAGGGCACGAGTCGGGAGAGCGAGACGTGTCTCGTGCCGGGCGGTGACGCGAGACGACGGGAGGTATCCGGGTGACGCCGACTACAGTCCCGGGCCTCGATCCGCGGAGCTCGGTCGAAGGACGACTTCACCGTCGCTGTCCGCGGTTATCTCGAACCCCTCGTACGTGAACGAGACCGACACCGCCTCGTCGCTCAGACGAAACAGCGAGTCCAGCGCGTCGGGATCGATGGAGTCGTACAGCGGCGAGAGCCCGAGCGATTCGCGGTTCGCCGCGTCCGCCACGGTCTCGATGATACCGGTGCTCGGTTCCATCGAAGTCCAGTTGTAGGTGGCCCGGTACTGGCCGACGATCTCGGCACCGGGCTCGTAAGCAACTCGATCTGAGTCGGTCATGTCGTTACTTCCCGTCAGGGAATCACCGTAGTAACCTTTGTGAATTCGCTCGGACTCAATGTCGGTACGGCGAATATTACTGAAAAGGCCGTAAAACCGGTAGAAGACCTCAATATCGGGCTTTTCGGATCTACTTAACTCTCCGAATAGTTGTCACGGTATCACGTGTTCGCGGCCGGTTCGAACGACGTCGGCGACGTCAACGCGGATCACACGCAGTTATCGAGCGAATCCGACCTCGCCGTGCGCAGCGGATCGACGTAGACGGTGGAATCGGAGCGGACGAGGACGCGCATGCCGGCGTACGAGAACGTCACCGTCACGTCGTGCGATCGGTCGTTCGTCACCATCGAAGCCAATCCGTCGGTATCGATCGCGTCGAAAAGCGGTGGTAACGCGTCCACCGGCTCGTCTAACGCGTCCGAGACGGTTTCACTCACGGTTACGCAGATGTCCTTGTCAACTCTCCCCATACACGTCGAATGTGGGCCGAACCAGTTAATAATAAAGTCCATATCCGAACCTCAGCCGAGCTTACTCGCTCCGCGTCGGCCGTATGTCGCCCCTTACGGCCGAATACTGCCCTTAACGCTCGTACTGGGTCAGCTCGATCGGGATCTCCTCTTCGCGGTTTTGGATCTGCCAGTACTGACCGACGACCGAGCCCGCGACCGCGACGAGGACGCAAGCGACCAGTACCGAGGTCGGGACGACGTCGAAGACGGGAACGTTCAGTGCCGACGAGATCAGGACGGTCGTTGCCGCGATCGCGAGGAGGAGGTAGTGGAACCTCCAGGGGTACGTCTGCCGATCGCTCGTCGTGAGATACGCGTCGATGTCGTCGGCTCGTTCGGTGAGTCGGACGGTCCCGCTTTCCTTGTCGTACTCGATGGTATCCATCTCCGCCATCTTCGGGAGGTGGGTTTGATACAGGGAGACGTAGACGCGCTTTCGCTGTTGGCTGGTCAACTCGTCGACCGGAACGTCGTTTTCCACCGACGCGATCCGTGCGGCGAGCTGCTGTATCCCGATCGACTCGCCGCTCCTCCGGAGGTAATACAACACCATTCGACGTCGGTGGTTGCTCAGGAGTTCGAAGACGCTGTCGGGCGTCAGCGATCCGGTCTCGGAACGCATCGTTAAGAGGACCAGTCCCGCGTGTCGGTTCCATCTACTTGCATACACCGTCATTCCGTAAGCGGAGGATAGTTATGAACCGGATTATCCGGGCGTAGGACGGACCTACCGGACGTCTCTCAGACGTCTCTCGGACGTGTTTCGGCGGGATCCCGTTTCCGAGTATCGAATCGACCGTTATTTCACAAATCGAATCGCCGAGACGCCAACGAGCGTTCCGACCAGAAGGGCGACACCCACCTGTACCGTCGCGCTCGATACTACCACTCCGATGAGAACGGGCACGGCGAGTAGGAGGACGATGCCGAGCGACAGCATCGAGTGATACCGCGTCCATTCGGATTCGTCGGAGTCGCGATCCTCGCACACGTATCGCTGGAAGAGTGACGTGTGCTCCCCGGTCTCGATCCGTCCGCGCGGTTTGTTGTACGAGATCGCACCGTAGTCGTCCATCTTCGGCAGGTGACACTGGTACAACCCGACGTACACGCGTTTGCGTTCCTGTGAGGTGATCTGTTTGACGTCCTTTTCCGTCTCACGCGCGGCGATCTCCTCGGCGATCTCGGACAACGTCACCTCGCCGTCGACCTCGATCAGGTACCGTAACACGCGCCGCCGCCGCTCGTTTTTCAGTATCTCGAACAACTGGTCGAACCCGATCGACGCCTCCTCGATATCCGTCCGGTCGGCACCCGCGGCGGTGTCCGCGTCGACGAGCCCCGTCCGGGTCGTCTCCGGACGAATCTCGTTCGGGTCGTGGGCGTCGCCGTCCGGTTTGGCGATCACGGTCCATCACCCTTCCGAACGGCCATCGAACCGTCTCTCCCGTTCGTTTTTTCACTCATATGCTATGTACGCCTCGCTTTTCGGATTTCACGTTCTTGCCCGCGAGATGCTTCGATACCAATTAACATCACCCGGATTATATGAATAGGTGATATCTTCATCCGGTTGGTTTGTTTTGAATAATCGAGTGAAAAGACACACTGTCCGCCGTCACGTCAACGGACACGTACCCTCGGTCGGGCCTCAAAGCCTGTCCGTACCGTCAAGGAGATGCGGCGCGGGGAGCCGAGTCGTCGCGACGGACGACGACTCAGTCCGTCACCGAGCCGTACGTCCTCCGGATCCGACGGACGCCGTCTCGAGCGGGCCGTCCGCCGAACGAGAGCGCGAGGTAGAGCCACGTCCGTCGTCGGCGGGGGTCGTACCGGAGCGAACGAAGCAGGTGCCGGCGTGCCTCGGCGTATCGATCGGTCTCGAGACCGACCGCGCCCAGCTTCAGCGACAGCGACGCGACGAGCGCCCGCTCGCAGGACGGCCCGTACTCCGCGGCCAGCTCCCGGTGCGTCTCGAGAAACCGAGGATACGCGACGTCGCGTGCCGCCTCGTAGTCGTCGGTGAGCTGGTCGTACTCCCCGAACCCGCGCCGGACCAGCGCCTCGGGAACCGGTCTGAACGTCCCGTGACGAGAGAGGCGAACGTACCACTCGCGGTCCTCCCAGAGTGGGAGGCCCTCGTCGAATTCCCCCGCCTCGTCGATCACCGCTCGTCTGACCATGACGGTCGACGTCGGGGCACACGCGGCCCCCCGGAGGAGGTCCTCCGTGATCCACCCGGATAGCGACGGAGTCCGCCCGCCGACCCGCTCGCCGTCACGCACGGCGAACTGACCGGTGTACACGGTTCCGACCTCGGGCGTGAACGTCTCGATCTGTCGCTCGACCTTCTCGGGAAGCCACCTGTCGTCGTCGTCGAGGAACGCCACGTACTCCCCGGTGGCCGCGCGGATCCCGAGGTTCCGGGCGGCGCCCGGTCCCTCGCCGTCGTCGCGGCGGTAGGTGACCGGCAAGTCGCCGGAACGGCGGGACACTAGCGGCTCGACGGGTTCCTCGGACCCGTCGACGACGACGAGTTCGAGGTTCGGGTACGTCTGTTCGCGGAGGCTGACGAGCGCACCCGCGAGCTTCGTCGGCCGGTCGCGGGTTATCAGCACCGCACTGACCAACGGTCGGTCTGGCGTCCCCATGGCTCGGACGTGCCCCCGGGAGGCGTATTGTTAGGACGTTCGTTACGTCGGCTCACGCCCTCCGACTCGGGCCGTGGCTGCGCACGCGACCGCGACGCCATAAGGGGCGGCACCGCCGCGCTGGGTCGGTAACGCGTTCATAACAATGCCCGCGACGCGGGTTTCCGGCGACATACCCGACTCACCGTATCATGTCACCTCTCTCCGCACTCAGACGCGTGTTGACCCGCCTCACTCCGGGCGGTGACCTCACCGAGCAGACGGTGAAAAGCGGTATCTGGGCCACGATCACGAACGTCCTCGATCGGGCCCTACAGCTGCTGATGGTCGCGATCCTCGCTCGAATGCTCTCCCCGGCCGACTTCGGGCTCCTCGGTATCGCGCTGCTGACGCTGACGGCGTTCAAGCGGTTCTCGAACGTCGGGTTCGATCAGGCGCTCATCCAGAAGGCGTCGGGGAACGTCGACAGCTACCTCAACACCTACTGGAGCATCGAGATCCTTCGCGGGATCGTACTCGCCGGGATCCTCCTGTTCATCGCGCCCCTCGTCGCGGCTTTCTTCAGCGAACCGCGGGCCACCCCGATCCTCCGTGTCATCGCGCTCACGCCGTTGCTCCTCGGGCTACGCAACCCCGGTATCGTGTACTTCAGGAAGAACCTCGAGTTCCACAAGCAGTTCGTCTACACGATGAGCGGGTCGGTGACGAACTTCGTCGTCGCGCTCGCGTTCGCGCTCACGACCGGGAGCGTCTGGGCGCTCGTGTTCGGATACGTCGCCTCCGATGCCGCCCGTCTGCTGGCTTCCTACGCCATCCACGGCTACCGCCCGTGGCCGGAACTCGATCTCGAGGTCGTCCGTGATCTCTTCGGGTTCGGCAAGTGGATCACCGGTTCGGAGATCGTCTACTTCCTCATCAATCAGGGTGACGACGCGGTCATCGGGTGGGTGTTGTCGGCCACGTCGCTCGGACTGTATCAGGTCGCGTACCAGTTCGCCAAGGCCCCGGCCACGGAGATCTCCCAGATCATCTCGAGCGTCGCCTTCCCGGCGTACTCCCAGCTTCAGGACGACATCCCCGCCCTCCGGTCGGCGTTCTACCGGACGCTTCAGGTGACGATGGTGATCGCCTTTCCCGCCGCGGTCGGCATCGCGACCGTCGCCCCGACCTTCGTGGAGGCCGTCCTCGGGACCGAGTGGACGCCGATGGTGCCGGTGATGCAACTGGTCGCGGTGTACGGCCTCCTCATCGCGCTGGGGTCGGCGTACTCCCCGGTGTGGAAGGCCCTCGACCGCCCCGACTACATGGTGAAGTTGGGGGCGCTCAGACTCGTGTTGACGGCGATCATCGTCATACCCGTCACCCGGGAGTTCGGGATCGCGGGCACGGCGGCGGCGGTCCTCGGCGTCTACATCTTCCCGGTGATGCCGATCGACGTGTACCTCGTGATCGAGTCGGTCGAGACGAGCCTCGGGCGCCTGCTCCGGGAGATGTCCTATCCGGCCGCCGCGAGCCTCCTCATGGGCGGCGTCGTTCTGTGGCTCCAGGCGACGCTGACACTGGAGTGGGCGATCCTCGAACTGATCGTCCTCGTCACGGCCGGCGCCGCGGTGTACGCGGTCGCGGTCGCGGTGCTCGAGACGCAACTCCGCTGGGGACTGCGGAAGACGTTCCGGAACTTCGCCGGGGCGATCTGACAGACGGCGGGTGCGTAGGCGATCGATAACAATATCCACCGATCTCCAGGGAGGATCCATGCAGACGCAGCGCTCTCGATTCCGCCACGACGTGATCGACTCGGCACCACCGACGACCAAACTGGGCATCTGTCTGACGACCGATCTCACCGGAAACGGCCTCCCTGACGTCGTCGTCGGAGGGACCGGCCCGGAGACGAAACTGTTCGTGGGCGGGGGTCGGACGCGGCTCCCGAGCGTGGAAGGGATCAAGCAGGCGACCGGACTCGCCGGCCCGACGCTGTTCTGGTATGAGAACCCCGGCTGGGAGCGACACGCCATCTCCGACGTCCCCCAACTCGGCGTCGGGTGCGCGCTCGGCGACGTCGACGGCGACGGCCGCGTCGACGTCCTCGCCGGACAGGGGATCCACTACAACGCGGTCTACTGGTTCGAACAGCCGCCAGACCCCCGCTCGAGTTGGACGCGCCGCCTGGTCACGGACCGCTTCGAGAAGTACCACGACCTCGCCTTCGGGGACGTCGACGACGACGGCGACCCCGAGGTGGTCGGACTCTCTCAACGCTCCGGTGTGGTGTTCTACTACGACGTCCCGGCGGACCCGACCGTCGAACCGTGGCCCGAAGAGAACTGTCACGTCGTGGACGGAGATAGCGACGCCGAGGGCGTGTGGATCGGCGACGTCGACGGGGACGGACGGACGGAACTCGTCGTCGGAACGGACGTGTACAGTCGGACCGAGGGCACTCACGAGTGGGAGGCCGAGCCGGTAGTCACCGGTTGGGACGACGTCCGCGTCGCGGTCGGCGACCTCGACGACGACGGAGAGTACGAGATCGTGTTGGCGGAAGGGGACTCGCCCACCTACGGCACCCATCCCGGACGCGTCGCGTGGTTCGATCGAAGGGACGACGGCTGGGAGGGGACGATTCTCGCGGACGACCTGTTCTGTCCGCACAGCCTCCAGGTAGCCGATTTCGACGGGAATGGACGACTCGACGTCTACGTGGCGGAGATGGGTCTCGGCGAGAACGACCTCCCACGGCACTACCTGTTCAGAAACGGGGGCGGGGGTCGGTTCGAGGAGGTCGTCGTCGCGGAGGGGATCGAGACCCACGAGGCGAAGGCGGTGGACGTCACAGGGACGGGAACCCTCGACGTCGTCGGCAAGTCCTACACCCCAGATCACCACGTCGACGTCTGGTACAACGAGTCCGAGGCCGGAGGACGCGACGCGGAACGATGAGCGGGACGGAGAAACGACGAACGAGGTGCGGGAAACCATGAGCGGGACGGAGAAACGATGAACAGGAGGGCGAAACGGTCGGAGGGTAACGGATGACCCGGCGAGGCCCCGATGATGACCCGATACGTCGCCGGGACGTCCTCCGCGGCGTCGCGGCGCTGGGGACCGCCGCGGGCGTCGCCGGCTGCGGATCGGACGCGAGCGGAGCGGCCGAATCGCCGCCGACCGCGGACGGAGCCGCGGCTCCGCCGCGGGACCTGACGGTCTCGATGCCGAGGGTGTACGCGGGCTTTCTCGACGGCGAGGAGGTCGCGGCGATCCGCCGGCAGGTGGCGGCCGAGAACGACCCCTGGTCGACGGGGTACTCGGTCCAGCTACGGGACGCGGAGCGGGCGATGCGGACGACGCCGGTGAGCGTCGTCGACGACGGATCGCCAGACGGCGTCGACGAGCACCGGTTCGCCACCGGCGAGGACCGCCCCGATTACCACGCCGCTATCGACATGGGCACCTGGGTTCGCGACCTCGGGATCGGGTACGTCTTCACCGGTCGCGAGCGGTACGCCAGACGGGCGATCGAGCTGCTCGATCACTGGTTTCTCGACCCCGAGACGCGGATGTACCCCTCCGGTCGGAACTTCGGCGAGACCTACTTCTCGATCGAGCTTCACATCACCGTCCCGACGCTCCTGTACGGGGCGGCGCTCGTCCGGCGCTCCTATCACTGGTCGACCGTCGGGGCGGACCGGGGAGAGCTCCGCGCGTGGGTCCGGGCGTACCTGGCCGACCTCGAGGACGGCCGGGGACGACAGCAGTACGTCGGGGTCGTTCGGAACAACATCTACGCCTGGTGGATCCTCGCCCGGGCGGCCGCCGCGGCGTACCTCGGCGACCGCGACGCGTTGGCGCGGGCGTTCGACGACTGGCGCGAGAACGCCTTCGATCAGCTCGAGTCGAACGGGCTGTTGAAACACGAACGGCAGCGAGTTGACGGGTTACATTACTCCGTGTACGGGCTGAAGTCGCTGGCACTCACTGCGGAGATCGCCCGGCACTACGGGGTCGACCTCTACGGCTACCGCCTTCCCGGCGACGACACCAGCGCGCTCCTGCGGGCCTTCGAAGGCCTCCGTCCCTACATCCTCGATCCGGAAACCTGGGAGTGGGGAACCGGCGAGGACGGCTACACCGACGAGGACGAACAGGCCATCGGCTCGGTGTACGAGCTCGCGTACTCGCAGTGGAACCGCCCCGAGTTTCGCGCCGTCGTCGAGTCGATCGGTCGGCCGCTGTACGACCGTCGGATCCTCGGATGGACGACGCTGACCCACGCCAACCGCTTCGAGCTCGATATCGACTGATATCGACGGCTTACCCCGTTACGGCGAGCATAACAAACCGGATCCTCCTCCAACCGGAGGCAATGGTCCGGATCGAGTCACGTCGACGGGGGAGATCCCGATGAGCGAGGGCGGCGACCGCGCGTTCGTCCTGGGTCTCGACGGCGTCCCGTGGCCGCTCATCGAACCCTGGATCGAGGGAGGAGACCTCCCGGCCTTCGCCGAGTTGGTCGAGAAGGGAGCCTCCGGACCGCTCCGGAGCACGACGCCCGCGAACACGCCGGTCGCGTGGCCCTCCATCGCGACCGGAACGTGGCCCGACCGGCACGGACTGTACGAGTTCATGAAGCTGGACGCCGACTACAGCCAGCGACCGTACAACCGGGAGGACCTCCGACAGCCGCCGCTCTGGGACCTGCTTTCGCCCGCCGTCGTCGCGAACGTTCCGATGACGTATCCGGCCGGCGGAGTCGGCGAGGACGGAACGATGGTCGCCGGGATGATGACTCCCGCTCCCGACGCGGACGGGTTCACCCAGCCGCCCGAGCTCGGCGACGAGATCGTCGACCGGATCCCGGGGTATCGGGTCGGCCTCAAGTGGCACCGATACGGCGACGACCGACGCGACGAGTTCCTCGAGGACTTCGCGGCGCTGTTCGAGGGGCGCCGCGAGCTGTTGCGGTCGCTCATGGAACGGGAGGACTGGCGGCTGTTCTTCTTCACGTTCACGGCGCCCGACAGGCTCCAGCACCTGATCTGGGACGAGGACGTGATCTCGGACCACTACCGCGACCTCGACGCGGTCCTCTCGGAGGTGATGGCGTACTGCGACCGGCTGGGCGCGACCCTCTACGTCGTCTCCGATCACGGGTTCGGCCCTATCTCGCGGATCGTCAACGTCAACCGGGCGCTGGCGGACGCGGGGCTGTTGACGCCGAAGGAGTCGAGCGGGGTCCGGGCCGCGCTCTCGCGGACCGGGGTGACGAAGGCGCGCGTGTTGGGTGCCCTAGAGCGGGTCGGCATCGACGACGAGACGCTCGTCGAGCGCCTCCCGGCGTCGGTCGTCGACGGCGTCGCCCGAACGGTGCCCGGCGACCACGCACTCTACGATGTCGACTTCGCGCGAACCAAGGCGTTCCTCCACGGGCTGGGGAGCGTCTACGTCAACGACACCGCTCGCTTCGACGACGGAGCCGTCGACCCGGCCGATCGCGACCGGATCAAAGCCGAGGTGATGGAGGCGCTCTCGACGCTCACGGACCCCGCCACCGGCGACGCGGTCCTCTCGGTTCACGATGGCGACGACCTCAACCCGGAGGACGAGTTCGCTCCGGACGTGGTCGTCGAGGGCGTCGAGGGGTACCACGTCAAACCCGGTCTCGGGGACGACGCGGTCGTCGACGCCGAGGGCATCGCCGCCTACCACCGACCGGAGGGCGTGTTCTTCGCCCGCGGTCCCTCGATCGCGGCCGGGACCGCCATCGAGGGCGCCACGGTCGTCGACGTGGCGCCCACGCTCCTCCATGGGCTGGGCGAGCCGGTTCCGGCGGCCGCTCAGGGGCAGGTTCTGACGGAGGTGTTCGAGTCTGGATCGTCGCCCGCGACGCGGGACGTATCCCGTCAGGACCACGGTTCGTCGACCGAGGCGACCCGTGGACTCGAGAGCGACGAAGCGGTCGAAGAGCGTCTCCGCGGGCTCGGCTACCTATGAACCGCGGATCGGGAGATCGACCGGTCACCGACGGAAGCAGGCCGGGGAGCGATGGAGAGGACAGGACCGACCGAGAGGACTCGATGGGCTCCTACGGGCGACGCCCGTATCTCGGGTTCGTCGGTGCCGCTATGGCGTCCGTCGCCGGCTGTACGGGCAGGGAGTCCGACGAACCGACCGATCTCCGGACCGACACGTCCGAGGGAAGCGTAGAGGACGACGAGCCACCCGCCGAATCGACCGACCCCGCGGAACCCGACGAGGAACGGTTGGACGCCTACCGCGGGATCCAGTTTGACCGGGTGCTGGACGCGGTCGACGACCTCGGATTGGACCCGTCGGGAGAAGTCCTCGCCGGCGAGGTACTCGAATCGGCGCTGTCGAGCGCCGGGACGCTGGTGCTGTTCCCGGAGGGACGGTACCGCTTCGACGCGTCCGTGTCCCTCGACGCCGAGCGGATCGGGCTTCTCGGCCGGGGCTCGGTCGAGTTCGTCCCCGACCCCGGGTTCGGCAGCCTGCTGTTCGACGGGCAGGGAGAGGACCTCGACGACCTGCTCTTCGAGGGTATCGACCTCGACATCCGCGAGCCGGACACGACCGCCGGGCTCCGGATCAACTGTCGGAACCGGTTTCACGTCGAGGACGTCGAGTTCCTCGGTCGCGGGAGAAAGGACTCGCCGGGCGGGACGACGAGCGCGTTCCTCCTCGCGATCCGAAACGAAGACGGGCGGGGTGTCCTGCGGAACGCGGTTGCGAAGAAGGGTTCCCGCATCGACGGCTACGAGGGCGGCAACGGCCGGATCGGGGTGTGGGTCGGGTGGTCGAACAAGGGAACCGTCCGCATCGAGGGGTGCGATTTCCGCGAGTTCGGAAACAACGGCATATACGGGTCCCGAACCCCCGGAAACGTCGAGATCGTCGACTGTTACTTCCTCAACAACAACGTGGCGGGGCCGCGCATCGGCGGGGCGGGGAGCTACGTCGAGAACTGTACGGTCGAGATCGACCTCAGGGAGTACACCGGGGGGGCAGTCGACGTGTCGACGGAGTTCAACACACGGGCGATCATCGTCGAGCAGGGCGTCCAGCGCGAGGGCGCGGAGGTGCTCCCGGCGGGTGCGGAGATACGCGGCTGTACGCTCCACGCCCGCCACTCGCCGCTGTCGCAGTCGGTCATCGAACAGTCGCCGCAGGCGCGGAGCCTCGTCGTCCGCGACACGGAGATCCGGTGTG
The DNA here is from genome assembly GCF_900182635.1 of Halorubrum cibi. Lineage (GTDB taxonomy): Archaea > Halobacteriota > Halobacteria > Halobacteriales > Haloferacaceae > Halorubrum > Halorubrum cibi. The sequence goes on from NZ_FXTD01000003.1 coordinate 267,146, forward strand.
ACATCGACGGGACGCCGGCGGTTCGTCGCGGCGCGGTGGGTTCGATTCCCTACCGACCGGACCGGCGGATCCCGCCGATCCCGCACTGGACGCACCTGCGGAACGTCACCATCGACGGAAGCGCGACCGGGGGCGTCGCGGTCGATCTCCGGTCGGCACCCGGCTCGACGGTGGCGAACTGCGAGATCGTCTGTCGAGGGTCGGATCGGGGCGGGGTTCTGCTGGACGACTCGCCGCGGAGCGAGGTGAAAGGGAGCTCGATCAGGACGGACGGACACCCGATCGTCGTCGCCGTCGACTCGACGACCCCGCCCGACCGTCACCTCCTGTGTCTCGACGTCGAAACGGCCTTGGAACGGTTCGGCGACGGCAACACGGCGGTCGAACTCACTTCGGACCCACCGTTGTTCCAGGCCCTCGATCGAAACTCCGGAACCGATAGCGTCTGTCTCGGACTCGGTCCCTCCGTGTCGGCGCTTCCGTTCGTCGGGTCCGGATCGGAGCCGATCCGGATCGGTATCGACTCGCTGGAGGCCGGCGTTCCTCTCGGGCGGCTCGTGGACGATCGGTGACTCTCCTCCCGGCGCAGTCGAGTCGGCGGAGCGCGGTGGAGGAACCGGACGGCGAGCGGTGAGCGCGGTGGAGCGGTGAGCGTGGTGGACGTCTCCGCGCGCGACGCCCTTCCCGCGCGGCCGGTGATTCGCGATCGCTCGGCGGCCGACTTCCGTCCCACCCGATCGGCCGTCGATCGCCCCGGTAGGACGCTTCTACCCGGTAATGTGGGTAGGTAGGTAGCTTCTACTCGACGCGACCCGATTGATCGTGTATATCTCGCATGAAATGAACGGTTCGGTCACCGTTCGGGAAGCATCTGGTAACCAATCGGAATCACTCGTCTCTAGTCGGTCAGTTAGTGGCGAAAAGGCCTATTTCGGTAATCTGGCCATACCCGGTAATGTCCAAAGAACGGGCACCTGACGAGGAAGCGGTAGGAGACGATTACGAGAGCCATACCGAGGTAGACGGTGACTACCCTGAGGGTTCTCGACTGCTCGACCGCCGTGGCTATCTGAAGATGGCGGGTGCGGCCGCGGCCGCGGTCGCCACGGCCTCGACGGCGGGGGCCGCCGCCACCGGGGGGACGACGCGTCACGGTATCGAGTTCGATCGGGTGCTGGACGCGGTCGACGATCTCGGGTTGGACCCGACCGGAGCCGAGGCGGTCAACGACCGCCTCGACGACGCACTCTCCGAGGGGACGCTGGTGCGGTTCCCCGAGGGGGAGTACCAGTTCGACGGCGGGATCGTCGTCGACGCCGACCGCGTGGGCGTGCTCGGCGAGGGCGACGTGCGCTTCGTCCCTCCCACGGGCTACACGGGACTCCTGTTCAACTACGATCCGGTCCCGGACGACGTACTCATCGAGGGCGTCGACATCGACATGCGCGCCGACGCGACGACGACCGGAATCCGACTCAGATGTCGGAACCGGTTTCACATCGAGGACGTCGAGTTCCTCGGGCGCGGACTCACGGACAACTCCGGGCAGGTCAGCGCCTTCCTTCTGGGGATCACGAGCGAGAGCGGGCGAGGCGTTCTACGGGACGCGGTGGCGAAGAAGGGCTCTCGCGTAGACGGGTACGCCCGTGGTAACGGCCGGATCGGGGTGTGGGTCGGATGGTCGAACAAGGGAACCGTCCGCATCGAGGGGTGCGATTTCCGCGAGTTCGGCAACAACGGCACCTACACCTCCCGGACGCCCGGACAGGTCGAGATCGTCGACTGCTACTTCCTCAACAACAACGCCGCGAACGTGCGCATCGGCGGAGAGGGGAGCTACATCGAGAACTGTACGGTCGAGATCGACTTCGAGAAATACACCGGGCCGTCGCTGGGGGACATCTCGACGGGATTCGGAATGCGCGGGATCCACATCGATCAGGGCGTCCAGCTCGAGGGAGCCGAGTCGATCCCGGCGGGCGCGGAGGTCCGAAACTGCGAACTCGTGGGGACGGACGCCCCGAACGGGATCGCCATGGTGAACCTCTCGCCGCAGGGGCGGAGCCTGTACATGGAGGACACCCGCATCCGGTGTGACATCGACGGCATGCGGGCCGTCCGCCGGGGTCGACCCGGCACGATCTCCTGGCGGGAGTGGCAGCAGACGGCACCGAAACCCCACTGGATCCGGATGGAGAACGTCAGCATCACCGGATCGGCCTCCGGCCGGGAGGCGGTCCGGTTCGTCGAGGCGGACGAGTCGGTCGTCCGGAACTGCTGTATCCACCAGACGGGATCGAACCGCGACGGGGTCGCGTTCGTTGACGCGAGCGGCGGCGTCGTCGAGGATTCGACCATCGACGTGACCGGCAGGGAGATCGACCTCGAGAACTCGACGGCGTCGACGTCGGCGATCACCCGAGACGGGGCGTGTCCGTTCCCGAACCCCGAACCGGCGTCGTCGGGATCGACGGACGACTCGACTTCGGAACCGACGGACGACTCCACGTCGACCGGAACGACCGACGGCCGGAAACTCGTCGTCGACGGGAGTCACACGACCGATCGGCTCACGTACACCTTCAGCGTCGACGGGAGCGTCGAGGCCGGCGCGCGCGCCAACGGGAGCGACACGATCGACGGTACGACCGTCTCCGGGCACGTCGAGGGCGGCATCGACTCCTTCCGAGTCACCGGAGAGTTCACCGACTTCCAGGTCGACGGCGACGCGTCGGTCCGACTCGACGGCGAGACCGTCGACCCGTCGGAGCTGGTCACCTCGGAGACGACGGACGGCTCCGATTCGACGGACGGCTCCGACTCCACCACGGACGGCTCCGACTCCACCACTGACGACTCCGATTCGACGAATTACGAGAAGCTCGTCATCGACGGTGGCGGCACGTACGACCGGGTGAACTACGCGTTCGAAGTGGACGGGAGCATCGAGGCCGGCGAGCGCGCCAACGGGAGCGACACGATCGACGGCACGGCCGTCTCCGGGCACGTCGAGGGTGGCATCGACTCCTTCCGAGTCACCGGAGAGTTCACCGACTTCGAGATGGACGGCGACGTACCGGTCCGACTCGACGGCGAGACCGTCGACCCGTCGGAGCTGGTCACCTCGGAGACGACGGACGGCTCCGATTCGACGGACGATTCGATTTCGGAACCGGCAGACGACTCAGACTCCACGACGAGTTACGAGAAGCTCGTCATCGACGGTGGCGGCACGTACGACCGGGTGGACTACACCTTCAGCGTCGACGGGAGCGTCGAGGCCGGCGCGCGCGCCAACGGGAGCGACACGATCGACGGTACGACCGTCTCCGGGCACGTCGAGGGTGGCATCGACTCCTTCCGGGTCGCGGGGGAGTTCACCGACTTCGAGATGGACGGCGACGTGCCGGTCCGACTCGACGGCGAGACCGTCGACCCCGACGAACTCGTCGTGACCACGCGTACGGTGGAGATCGACGGCAGCCACACGACCGACCGCCTCGCGTACACGTTCGGGGTGGACGGGAGCGTCGAGGCCGGCGCTCACGTCGACGGTGCGGAGACGATCGACGGAACGACCGTCACCGACCGGGTCGAAGGCGACGTCGATTCCTACGAGATCGCGGGCGCGTTCACGAACTTCCAGGTCGACGACGACCTGGAAGTTCGGGTGGACGGAGAGCCCGTGGACCCCGCCGCGCTCGGGCCGGACCGCGACCTGCCTCACGAACTCGTCGTCGTCGGCGACGGTGCGGAGGCGAGCTACCTCGTCGAGACGACCGGATCGGTCGCGAAGCGCGACGGCGGGTGGGGAGCCGAAGCGACGGACGCCGCGGACGGCGCCGTCGCCAGCGGAACGGTCGCGGACGACCGCGACACGTTCGGTTTCTCCGGAGACATCGCACGGATGCGGATAGACGGTGACGCCTCGCTGACCTTCCGGAGGTAAACCGATGACGTCACCACAGAGCGATCAACCCGATCACCGATCGGTGGGAGCATGAACCGGAACTCGCTCGAGGGGGAGTGGGACGGTCAGCCCGACGATCCGGTCGGCGACGACCTCGGATACGAACTCGACGAGTGGGAGCGGATCCGGGCGACCGGGGGAGACTCGGAGAAGTTCCTCTACCTCCCCGGCGACGAGGAACTGCTTCGGAAGGAGGCGTTCGTCGTGGCGTCGCCGGGGGCCGTCTCGGACCTGGTCGACAACAGGTAGGGAGATCCCCGGACGAACTCCGTGGGAACTCGAGGTCGTGGACGTGTCACGGGCGAAACCGGTAAGCCGGTAACGCTCCAACGATCCGAGCATGGAGGAGCCTGCCGACTCGACGAGGAGGGCCGCGGAGTACCGACACGACGACGGGTCCGTGGAGATCGTGTTCGCCGTCGACGACGGTCGCGTCCTGACCGTCCGAGAGTACCCGGACGAGGAGACGTTCGACGAGGCGACGGGCTCCGCGGCGTACGTCGGTCAACACGAGGGCGTCGCCGACCTCCCGGACCTCGAGTCGTTTCGGGACGCCGACGAGTCCTGATCCGGCGGCGATCCCGGCCGCGTCGTCGCGGTCGATCGGCGGTACCGCCCTACTTTTCGGGAGATCCGCTCCGCGGTCCCGCGTCGGCACCCGTCTCCGTCGGCTCCGCCAGCTCGAGCAGCTGGCCGTAGGCCTTCGCGAGCGACGTGAGATAACTCAAGGCGAGAAACACGCACTTCCGGCGAAGGGAGAGGCTCTCCCAGTCGCGGATCGACCGTCGCGCGAAACTCGGTCGCGGCGGGAGGAACGCGGCGGGGTTGAGCGCGGAGCGGAGCGGCGACCCGTAGCGGTCGGGGTAGTACCGCCGAAGCTGGGTCTTTCCGCGACCGACGCGTCTGGCCTTCCGGAGGAGCGCGCCGATCTCCGTCCGTGTCGGGTGGTACATGACTACGTCAGGGGCGTACAGGAGGCGGCGGCCGCTCGCCGCGACGCGATTCCCGAACTCGAGGTCACCTCCGGATCGGAGCCGCGAGTCGAACGCGCCGAGTTCTTCGAGGAGCGTCCGACGAACCACCAGACAGCAGGTCGGTGCGAACGAGAGTTCGTCGAGGAATCGTTCGACGTGGAGGTCGTTGAGCCGGTTGTACCGGGCTACCGCGCCCTCGTCGCCGGGGGTGAACAGCCGCACGTCGCAGGCGAGGTACTCCGCGTCGGTCCGGGCCATTCGTCGCGCGACGTCGTCGATCCAGCCCGGATCGACGATCATGTCGGCGTCGACGAAGGCGATCACCGTCCCCGTTGCGGCGGAGATACCCTCGTTCCGGGCGGCATACGAGCCCTGAACCTCGTCCTCGACGAGCAACCGGAGACCGTCGAACGCCTCGAGGTACTCGCGGACGACTTCGCGCGTCCCGTCGGTCGATCCGTTGTCCACGACGATCACCTCGTACCGGTCCGCGGGGGACGACTGCCTGCGGAGGGATTCGAGCGTCGCCTCGATCCCGGTCGGATCGTTGTACACCGGGACCACGACCGAGACGAACGGGAGTTCCTTCCCCTCCGCGTCCGAGGTGTTCCCGAGTCCAGGCCCGTGGCGATCGGCGGTCGCCGGGTTGCGCTGAGAAGCCACGACGGAGGTATCCGCGAGGACGTACATTGTTATAGGAACCGTACCGGCGGTTCCGTCGCTGGATCGCGGGGAGTCGCCGGCATCCGACGGCGAAGAAGTCCACCGGCATCCGACGACGAAGGGGTCCACCGGCATCCGACGGCGAACCGTGGAACGGGTCGCCGGTTGCGCCACGATTCTGCGCGGGATCGCGGTAGGCGGTCTATACTCTTTGGTCGGGGACGGCGTTCTCCGTCCGAGATGGTTTACGACGTCGCGGTCATCGGCACGGGACCCAACCCCTCCGACCCCGGTCGGGACGGCTACGCGATGGGGTACCGTCACGGACACGCCTACGCGAACGACGAGGACTGTGATCTCGTCGCGTGTGCGGACATCGTTCCCGAGAACGGGCGGGCGTTCGCTCGGGCGTTCGGGTTGGGGGAGGACACCGCATACGAGGACTACGAGGAGATGCTCGCGGCGGTCGAACCGGACCTGGTGAGCGTCTGCGTCCCGCCGGGGATCCACGCCGACATCGTCGTGAACGGCGCTCAGAGCGGCCACGTCGAGGCGATCCACTGTGAGAAACCGATGGCGGACACCTGGGCGGACTGTCGGGAGATGGTCCGGGCGTGTGACCGGGCGGGGGTACAGCTGACGATCAACCACCAGCGACGCTTCGGCGCGCCGTTCCGGAAGGCCAAGCGACTGCTCGCGGACGGGGAGATCGGGGAGCTCCATCAACTGGAGTTCGCGGGAGAGACGCTGTTCGACGCCGGGATCCATCAGGTCGACCTCTGTCGGTACTTCACCGACGGGGCCGACGTCGAGTGGGTGCTAGCACAGGTCGACTACCGCGAGGAGAACGTCTGGTTCGGCACGCCGAACGCCACGCAGGCGATCGTCCAGTGGCGCTACGCCGACGGGACGGTCGGGCTCGCCACGACCGGAGAGTCGGCGCCTCGAGGGGCGTGTTATCTCCGGCTCGTCGGTGCGGACGGGGTCATCGAACTCGGCGTCGACGACGGGCCGACGCTTCGATATCGAACGGACGACGGGAAGTGGAAGCCGGTCGATACGGACGGGGAGAACCTCCACGGCCGCGAATCGCCGGGATACCTCGGCGCCGCGGTGGGGAAGCTCCGGACGCGACTCCCGTTGGTGTCGGCCGAGGACCGGACGACACCGATCTTCATCGAACGGGCCGTCGCCGACGCGGTCGAGGGATTGAAGACGGGCTCGGAGCCCGAACTCTCCGGCGAGGGCGCACTCCGGGCGACCGAGGTGATCTTCGCCGGCTGGGAATCGGCCCGACGCCGGGGGCGGGTCGACCTCCCCCTCGAGATCGACGACAACCCGCTCGTCGCCATGATCGAATCCGACCAGTTGGGCCTCCGATCGGACGACACGGCGTCCGACGACCGGAGCACCACCGCGTCCGACGCCGACGAAGCGCCGCCCGCCGGTCGATGACCTCGACGGAGGAACTATGCGCCGGTGAGGTGCGTTGGTTCGGCGGTCACGGACTCCGGGGCGGCCGCCTCGACGTCGACCGGGCGAGGATCGGCGGGATCCGCGACGGGCGACTCTACTGTACCCGAGGTCGAACGGTCGGCGTCTGGACTCCGTCGGACGGGTACGCTCGGCTCGGACGCCTTCCGACGTCGGGCGACGGGATCGCGGACGTCCGGTTCCGACTGCGGAACGGGGCTCTCACGAAGCGTCTCCTCCGTCCGGTCGTCGGGTCCTGGACGACGACGAACCTCTGGCCGCTGCGCGACGCCCTGCTCGCGACGGTCGGCCGGCGGGTGTTCCGCTCGTCGGATCGCGGGCGGTCCTGGGACCCGGTTCGCCGGCTCCCGTCTTCTTCGGGTCCGATGGGCGTCCTGCCGACCTCCGTCGGTCTCCACGACGGGGCGGTGTACCTCGCCGAGTACACGCTCGGGGACGATCCCGCCCGGATCCTCCGGAGCGAGGACGACGGCCGGAGCTGGGAGACGTACGTCGAGACGACCGCCGTCCGCCACTTCCACGGCGTCTTCAGCGATCCCTACGGCGGCGACCTGTGGGCGACCTCGGGCGACGCCGACGACGAGAGCGCCGTCGGTCGCCTCGCGGACGGCCGCTTCGTCCGCGTCGGAGAGGGAAGCCAGCGGTGGCGGGCCGTCGAGTTGTCGTTTACCCCGTCGTCGGTGGTGTGGGGGATGGACTGTTCGTACGCGGCAGACGTCGAACTCCTCAGGTTGCGTCGCGAGGACCTCTCCGCCCCCGAGACGGTCGGGAGAACGGACGCGTCGGTGTACTACACCGCGACCCTTCCGGTGGACGGTGAGGTCTGGGTCGCGGTCGCGACCGCGGCGGAGGTCGGCACGGACAGCACCGCTCCCGCGGGTCGAGGAAACCGGAGCGGTGACGTGGCACGGGTGCTGGTGGCGTCCTCGGCGTCGGCGTACGAGGAGTGGTACGAACTGGCGGCGTTCCCTCGACGGAGGCCCCTCGGATCGATCGCCCCCGGCGTGCCGACCGCGAGCGCGTACGTGTTCTTAGCGGCCGACGAGCGGATGGGTCTGTTCGTCAACCCCTTCAACACGCGAACCGACCACGGCTCCGTCATACGCGTTCCGCCCGAACAACTGTCGCGGCTCCCGGACGAAGCGCCCACGGTACGCGCGTCGGCCTCCGGATGACGGCGGGCGGGTCACTCCGTCCGAGCGGAGAGTGGAAGGTCCTCGTAGGAGGTCTTCGTGAGGTAGACCTTCCGCCCGGCGATCTCGGTGTGCGCCGGCTCGAACGGGGGGAAGTCCAGTGCGCGGATCTTGTCGTAGGTTTCGACGGATCCCTCCCCGGTGAGCCGTTCGAGCGGGATCTCCTTCTCGCCGTCCAGGCTCGTTTTGTTGTAGAAGTAGGTCTTCCCGTCGAACTCGGACTGGGGCGTCCGCATCGATCGGACCTCGCCCGAGACGACGTTCGGTAACTGTTCCTCGAACAGCTCGATCGAGGCCCGTTCCGTTTTCTCGTACAACGACTTCGCGGTGTCCTCTTCGGTGATATCGACGAAGTTGCGTGCGACGATGTCCCCCTCATCGACCGCCTCGGACATGAAGTGTAGCGTCGTTCCGTACTTCCAGTAGTCGTCGTCGCGCGCGTTCATGATCGCGTGGCTGAACGTGTTGCTCCCCCCGTATCGCGGGAGTTCCGCCTGGTGGAGGTTCAACCCCCCGTACCGCGGGTGTTCGAGGACGTCCTCGCCGAGGATGTCGTAATAAAGGACGCTGATGAGGTAGTCCAGGTCGTACTCGAAGAGATCCGACTCTTCGACGACCGGGTACCCGTATCCCTCGGCCGTGGAACGGAGCGATCCGTCCCACCACCCTTCGTGATCCTCGGGATAGGTCACGACCGCTTCGACGGAGATCGCCTCTTCGCCGTGTAGCAGTTCCAGGCAGGCCCGACTGAGCGGACGACTACCGAGGAGCGCGACTGAGATCATCGTTCGAACTGCCCCCGGTAAAGACTCCGGACCGTCTCCCGTTGGTCGGCATCGAGCCCCGCGTAGTCGCTCTCGTATCGCTCTGTAGCCAGTTCGTCCCACGACTCGATCCGGTCGCCGTCGTCGGACTCGAACTGCGCGTCGAACGCCGCCTCGATCTCCTGTTGAGTTTCGACCTCGATCGAGGTGAACTCGAAGGCGTCGTTCCGCCCCACGTCGAGCCCGAACTCCTGACGCGCGATCTCCTCGCGAGTCAGCACCTCCGTGACGACGAGCCCGTCGCTGAACGGCTGTCTCTCGTGTATCTCGTCGATCTGGCTCCGCGTCTCGTTGCTGACCTCGTCGTAATCCAGACCGTACTTCTCCTGGGTGATCACGTCCCGCGAGACGATCTCCGGCTCGTCGTTTACGGGTTCCGGCTCGTCGTTCGCCGCCGACGACGTCGACGAGCTGCTCCCGCTGGAGTAGTGGCGAACGACCACCACGTCGGTCGCGTTGGCGTCCCCGCTGTAGACGCCGTAGACGTGTGTTCCGAGCAGGTCCCGGTCATCGAACCGGTCCCGATCGTCCTCGGCGAGCGTGAACTCGACGGTCGTCCGCTCGCCCGGCGCGAGGTCTACGGACCGGTTCTCCACGACCGTTTCAGGGTCGTCGTCGCCGTCCAGATCGATTCGGTGCTCGACCGTCCGGTTCGCGGCCGCGTCGCCCGTGTTCCACACCCTCGCGGCGAAGCGGATGTCGTCGTCGACGTCGGCCGACCGCGGACCGTCCAGGTCGTCGACCGCGAGGTGGCTCTCGCGAACGCGGAGCGTCCCCGTGGCCGAATCGTTCGCCGTCGAGAGGGCGATCGAGTAGTTTCCACGAGTCAGGTTCCCCGTCCCGGCGGCGAACTCGAGCGTCGTCGAGGCGTTCCCGTCGAGCGTCGTCGTTCGGTTCCAGTCGAACGCCTCGGTCGGCCCGTCGAGATGAACCGTCGCGTTCCCCCGGACGTCGCCCGCGTTCACCAGCGTCACCGACCCGTTGAACCGCTCGCCTCGGACGGCGTCCGTGGTCATCGTCGACCCCGCAAGTCGGAAGGTCGCGGGCCGCAAGACGGTCAGCGTTCCCTCCTCGACGCTCTCTCCGACCTCGACCCGGTACGCGTAGGTCCCCGGCTCGAGTCCGTCGGTCCTGACCGAGAGGGTCGCGGACGCGTCTTCTCCCGCCCGGAGCAGCGGCGCCCTCGTGGCGACGATCTCGCTGGCGTCGTACGTGCCGTCTCGGTTCCGGTCGAGGTGGAGGTCGAGGGTTCGCATTCCGCGGAAGTCACCACGGTTGCGCACGGTCACGGAGACGGTCCCGATCGCGCCGCGGACGACCGGCTCCGCACGGACCTTGGAGGTATCGAACGCGGGTCCCTCGAGGGTGACGGTTCCCGTCGCCAGCGTCCCCGCCTCGTCGCCGAGCGCGTAGTCGTACCGTCCCGCGGTCATCGCGTCGGCAGGGGCCGAGAGGGTGACCTCCCGGGTTTCCCCCGCGGACAGACTCACCGTCCGTTCGTCGACCGTGAACGAGAACCCGTCCTCGTCCTCGACGACCAGTTCTATCGATCTCGTCGCGCCGGCCGCGTCGCTGTTGTTGAGCGTGGTCCGGACCTCGAAGGCGACGTTGCTGGCGCTCGATCTCCCTCCCGTCGTTCCCTCCGCAGTCACCGATCGCCGTTCTTCGGACCCTCCAGCGGCCACCGACTGTCGGTCTTCGGTCCCCTCGACGGTCATCGCCTCGCCGCCGCTTCCCGGGTCGGTGAACGACGAGACGCCGACCGCCCCGACGACGACGATCATCAGGAGCACCGCGGCGTGTGTCTGTGAGATACCCATGCGTGGGTGTACTCCTGACACGGGTATTGTTACGGCGAGCATACTCCGGTTTGACCGATCATACTCGCCGATCGTGTCGGAGTGCTCGATACCGGTACCGCCTTGAGTGCGGAACGACCGCGGTTCACGGAGAATCCGGACCGTTCGACGACGGTCGAGTATGATCACCGTACCCTGACAAGTCTCTCCATAACAATGGCCGGACCCGCCACACCGGCACTCATGGGAGACCTACAACGAAACGTCCCGGCGTCGGCGGTTGCGGACGCCGGACTCGGAGTCACGACCGAACGCGACGCCCTCGTCAGGGAACGCGCCGTCTTCACCGGTGCCCCCGCCGCGCCCCGCGCGCTCCCGGAACCGCTCGGCGGGTCGAACTCGATAGCATGAACCGGATCGCGATCGCCGACCCCGACGTCGGCCAACCGGAGATCGAGCGCGTCCGCGACGTGCTGGAGAGCGGTCGGCTGGCCGACGGTCCCGTCGTTCGCGAGTTCGAACGCGACTTCGCCGACTACTGTCGCGCCGGTCACGGCGTCGCCACCGCCAACGGAACCGCCGCCTTACAGACTGCGCTCGAGGCAGTCGGGATCGAGGAGGGAGACGCCGTCGTCACGACTCCGTTCTCGTTCGTCGCGAGCGCGAACGCGGTCCGGCTCTGCGGCGCCCGACCGGTGTTCGCCGACGTCGACGCGACGACCTACACGCTGGACCCCGAGGCGGTCGAGGACGCCCTGGCCGAGAACGACGACGTCGCCGCGATCCTCCCGGTCCACCTCTACGGGTTGCCCGCGGAGATGGACCGGTTGGTCGAGATCGCCGAGGAACACGGCCTCGCGCTGATAGAGGACGCCGCACAGGCGCACGGAGCGACCTACGGCGGAACGCCCGTCGGGACGTTCGGCGACGCCGGGTGCTTCTCGTTTTACCCGACGAAGAACATGACGACCGGCGAGGGCGGGATGGTGGTCACGGACGACTCGGATATCGCCGACCGCGCCGCCCGGTTCGTCAACCACGGTCGCGCGAACGCCGACGCCCGCGACTACGACCACGTCTCCGTGGGCCACAACCTCCGATTGACGAGCCTCGCAGCCGGCATCGGGCTGGAACAGCTCCGGAAGCTCCCGACGTACAACGAGCGTCGCCGGGAGAACGCGGCGCGGCTCTCGGCGGCGCTTTCGGACGTCCCCGAGTTGGTCCTGCCGACGGAGCCGCCCGGGCGCCGTCACGTCTACCACCAGTACACGGTCCGCTGTCGCGACCGGGCGGCGCTCCGGGACCACCTCGACGAGCGCGGCGTGGACACGGCCGTCTACTACCCGACGCTCATCCCCGACCAGCCCGCCTACGACGGGTACGAGGCCTCGGTCCCGACGGCCGGGCGGCTCGCCGACGAGATCCTCTCGCTGCCGATCCACGCCGGACTCGACGAGTCGGACGTCGACCGGGTCGCCGCCGCCGTGTGTGACCACTACGACCGGGCCGTGACAGGGGTGAACGCGGATGACTGACGACGGGACGCTCGCCGTCGGCGTCATCGGCGTCGGGAGCATGGGCGCTCACCACGCCCGCGTGTACGCCGGACTGCCCACGGTGGACCTCGTCGGGGTCGCGGACACGGACTGGGAGCGGGCGAAGGAGATCGCCGCCAAGCACGGGACGCGGGCGCTCAACCGAGCGACGTTGCTCCGGGCGGTCGACGCCGTCTCCGTCGTCGTCCCGACCCGGTATCACGGGGCGATCGTCCGGGAGGCCCTCGAGGCCGACACGCACGTGCTGGTCGAAAAGCCCTTCGTTGCCGATCCGGTGGAGGGACGCGAGCTGATAGCGCTCGCGGACCGGCGGGACCTCCGGCTCCAAGTCGGGCACATCGAGCGGTTCAACCCCGCGGTCAGGGCGCTCACCGACGTGTTGCCGGAGATGGACGTTCTCGCGGTCGACGCCCGTCGTCTCGGCCCGCCGGTGGACCGCGAGAACACCGACGGCGTGGTCGAGGACCTGATGATCCACGACCTCGATGTTCTGTTGTCGCTTTTCGACGCGGAGGTGGACGAGGCCTTCGCGGCGGGGGTCGGGGGTGAACCACACGTCACGGCGACGCTTCAGCTCGACAACGGCGTGTTGGGGACGCTGACGGCGAGCAGGGTCACCCATCAGAAGGTCCGCGAGCTCGCGGTCACCGGACGGGAGTGTCAGGTGACCGTGGACTACCTGACGCAGTCGGTAAAGATACACCGCCACTCGCTCCCGGGCTACGTCGAGTCGGACGGCGACGTCAGATACCGCTCGGAGAGCGTCGTCGAGCGACCGCAGATCAACAACGGCGAACCGCTCCACGCCGAACTCGACTCGTTCGTCTCGGCCGTGAACGCGGGCACCGACCCGGAAGTCACCGGCCACGACGGGATCAGGGCGATCGAACTCGTCCACAGGATACGGAACGAGGTCGACGGCCCCGAAGCCACGGTCGTCGGCACGGGTGGACGATGACCGCGAACGTCCCGACGACGGAGACGTTCGCCCTGTACGGGACCGACGCGAGCGCGGAGCAAACGCGAGCGGCCTTCCGGGAGGGCCGGGTCCCCGTCGCGGTGTACGGGATGGGGAAGATCGGGCTGCCGCTGTCACTGGTGTACGCCGAAGCGACCGGCGCGGTCACCGGCGTCGACGTCGATCCGGATCGCGTCTCGGCGCTGAACGGCGGGATCAACCCCTTCGACCACGAGCCGGGGCTGTCGACGTTGCTGTCGAACCTGGTCGCCGACGGGCGCTTCGAGTCCACGACCGACGGCGAGGCCGCCGCCACGCGGGCGCGCGTTCACGTGATAGTCGTTCCCACCCTGATCGACGAGTCCGACGCCCCCGACCTCTCGATCCTCGAGGCGGCCACGGAGACCGTCCGCGACGGACTGGAGCCGGGTGACGCGGTGTTCGTCGAGTCGACGGTCCCACCGGGAACGTGCGCGGACGTCGTGGCCCCGATCCTCGCGTCCGGCGACCGCGTCCCGGGCGAGTTCGGTCTCGCACACACCCCCGAACGCACCGCCAGCGGGCGCGCGCTCCGAGACATCCGCGGCTCGTACCCGAAGATCGTCGGCGGGGTCGACTCGGAGAGCGGCCGCGTCGCGGAGTTCGTCTACGGAGAGCTGACCGACAACGAGGTCATCCGCACCAGCGACGCCAGAACCGCGGAGTGCGTCAAGCTCTTCGAGGGCGTCTACCGCGACGTCAACATCGCGCTCGCCAACGAGCTGGCGACGCTGACCGACGAGTTCGGCGTCGACGTGGTCGAGACCATCGAGGCCGCGAACACGCAGCCGTACTGTGACATCCACACGCCGGGCGCGGGCGTGGGCGGTCACTGCATCCCGTACTACCCGTACTTCCTCCTCGACGACGTGAACGAGCGGGCGCCGCTGATCCGAACGGCCCGAGAGGTCAACGAGCGGATGCCGGGGTTCGTCGTCGAGACGCTCGTCGACGAGCTGGCCGTCGACGGCGGCTCCGTCGAGGACGCGACGGTCGCGCTGCTCGGCGTGGCCTACCGTGCGGGGATCCCCGAGGCGCGGGCCTCGCCCGCGATCGACGTCGCCCACCGGCTGGATCGGCTCGGGGCGACCGTCCTCGTGGTGGATCCGGTCCTCGACGACTTACCGGAGATGCCCGGCGAGTCCGTTTCCCTGGAGGCGCTCGAGTCCCGGGACGTCGACGCCGCGGTCCTCGTCACCGCTCACGAGGAGTTCCAGTCGATCGACTGGGGAGCCTTCGAGACGGAGGACGCCTCCGGGGGCGGGAAGCGGCGGGGTATCCCGGTCGTCGACGGTCGTCAGGCGCTCGATCTATCGGGAACGGCACACAGACAGTACACGGTCGGACGGGGGCGCGACTGATGTACCGTGGTGCGACGATCGGGGTCGTGGTCCCGGCGTACAACGAGGAGGAATTCGTCGGCGACGTCATCGAGACGGTCCCCGCGTTCGTCGACCGCGTGTACGTCGTGGACGACTGTTCGACGGACGGTTCCTGGAACGAGATCCGCGAGACGTTCGGGAAACTCGACGGATCGCAGCCGACCCACGACGGGGTGCGGCCGGTCACCGACGGCGCGGGAGCGATTGCCGACGGCACGGGAGCGATCGCCGACGGCGCGGGAGGGGTCGCCGACGGAGGGGGCGTGCGGTGGCGCGACAGGATCGTCGCCCACGACGTGAGGGACGGTTCCGGTCGGCCGGACCGACGGTTCGTCGCCTTTCGACACCGCGAGAACGCCGGGGTCGGCGGGGCGATAAAGACGGGGTACCGGAACGCGATGAACGACCCCGCCGACGTCGACGTCGTGGCGGTCATGAGCGGCGACGGGCAGATGGACCCGACGATCCTCGACCGGATCATCGACCCGGTCGTCCGCGGTGACGCCGACTACGCGAAGGGGAACCGCCTCCGACACACGGATTTCAGACGCGAGATGTCGACGTGGCGGACGTTCGGCAACTTCCTCCTCACCGGCCTCACGCGGGTCGCCAGCGGGTACTGGCGGATGATGGACCCGCAGAACGGGTACACGGCGATCTCCCGACGGGCGCTCGACCGCGTCGAGTTCGAATCGCTCTACGAGGACTACGGGTTCTGTAACCACCTGCTCGTTCGCCTGAATCGGCAGCGACTGCGCATCGCGGACGTCTCCATGAAGGCGGTGTACGGCGACGAGACCAGCTACATCAGGTACGAAACGTTCGTGCCGGCGCTCTCGCTTCTGCTGTTGCGGGGGTACCTCGGACGGCTCCTCGACGCCGACGGACACGGTCTCGGCGAGCCGACGGCTGCCGCGCAGCTCCTGGGGATGGGCGCGATAGTCGGCGGGGTCGGCGTCGGTGCGCTCTTTCCCCTACTCCCCGCGGCGACGTCGACGGGCGGGATCCTCGTGCTGGTCGGCCTCGTCTCGTTCCTCACGGGAGTCGTGGGCGAGAAACGGCGGAACGTCGACCTGGAGGTCCGGGCCGACTCGGGCGGCCCGCCCTGGAAGCCCCGCATCGAGTCGGAGGAGGTCCCGCCGAGGGACGACCCGCCGGCGAGGGAGGAGTGACCATGCGGGTCTGTTCGGTGGTCGGCGCGCGCCCACAGTTCATCAAGGCGCTGCCAGTGTCCCGGCGGCTGCGCGCGGACCACGAGGAAGTGCTGATCCACACGGGACAGCACTACGACGAGTCGCTCTCCGGGATCTTCTTCGAGGAACTCGACATCCCGGAGCCCGAGTACAACCTCGGGGTCGGTTCCGGGGGACACGCCTCCCAGACGGCCGAGATGATGCGGTTGCTCGACGAGGTGATCGAGGCCGAGTCGCCGGACGCCGTGTTGGTGTACGGGGACACGAACTCGACGCTCGCGGGGGCGCTGGTCGCGGCCAAGCGCGAACCGACGCTGGCGCACGTCGAGTCCGGCCTCCGCAGCGGGAAGTGGTCGATGCCGGAGGAGGTCAACCGCGTGCTCACGGACCACTGCTCCGACCTCCTCTTGGCTCCCGCGGAGAACGCCGCGGCGAACCTCCGTGCGAACGACATCAGGGGCGAGGTCGTCGTGACCGGTGACGTGATGTACGACGCCGTTCTCGCCGTTCGCGACCGGGTACTCGATGCGTCGGAGCCGCTCCCCGTCCCGGACCTCCGCCCCGACGAGTACGTGCTGTCTACGGTCCATCGGGCGTCGAACACCGACGACCCGGACCGTCTGGCCGCGATCGTGGACGGTCTCGCCGCCGTCGACGAGCCGGTCGTCCTGCCGGTACACCCGCGTACCGACGACGCCCTCCGTCGGCACGGTCTGTACGATCGGGCCGCCGACGCGATACGCCTCGTCGATCCGGTCGGCTACGTCGACTTCCTCAGACTGCTCTCGAACGCGTCGAAAGTCGCCACCGACTCCGGTGGGGTCCAGAAGGAGGCGTTCTACCTCGACACGCCCTGTGTCACCCTCCGCGAGGAGACCGAGTGGGTCGAGACCGTCGAGACGGGCTGGAACGTGCTGGTCGGAAGCGACCCCGAACGCATCGTCGCCGCGCTGACCGACCGGTCGGAGCTCCCGTCCAAACCCGAGCTCTACGGCGGCGGCGACGCGGCCGCTCGAACCGTCGCGGCGCTGGAGGCGGTACTGGCCGACGGGACCTGAGAATGACCGGGGGCGGTAGGTGATCGGAGGCGGTGAGTGCTCGGAACCGGTGGACGATCGAAACCGGAGGGTGATCGGAGACGGAGGCCGTCCGCCCGATCGAACCCCGTCTCCGGTCCCTCCCGCTCCGCCGTCTCATTCTCACTCGCGCTCGCGAGCGCGGAGGTACTCTCCCAGCGCGAACGCCATCCAAGCCTGACACCACCGCATCAGCGTGAACCGCTTCGTGTAAAACCGTCGTTTCTGGTAGTAGAACCGTCCGTCGCCGGCGTACAGGTTCGAGAGCGTCCAGTCGATGATCCGCGACGCGAACGCGGTGTCGCCGGCCGCGCTGAACAACACGATCCCCTCCGCGGCGGCGTGAACGTCCTTGGGATAGGCGCTCTCCTCGTCCCAGTTTGGCGCCCCCGACTTCTCGAACAGGATCTCGCGGTAGAACTCGAGTCCGCGTTTCAGCGTGTCGTCGTAGCGGTCCGATCCCGTTACCTCCCGGTAGCGGAGGAACGACTCGAGGATGAACCCGTTGTGGTGGTTGTCCATCGAGAGGTGCGACCCGGACGGCGGATCGGTGTAGACCCACCCGCCGATCTCGGCCTGTTGGCCCGCGACGTAGTCCAGGATCCGCTCCGCACGCTCCCGGAGACGTGGACGAGGCTGGCGTTCGTGGAGGTCCAACAACAGTCGGGCACCGATCGCGTTCGCGTTTATCACGACCGTCTCGCCCGCTTCGTCGCTGGCGTGGTAGTCGATCCTGGCGGTGTCACCGATCTCCCGGTAGTTCAGGTCCTCGAACACGAACGGGATGGCGGACTCGGCGACGTCCACGTACTCCTCCCCGTTCGAGGCGGTCAGTAACGCCCTGACCGCGTAGCCGGTCGAGACGATCCCCGGGTGTCGCGCCCGAAGCCGGTCGTGAAGTCCCTGCGTCGCGTGTTGGTGACCGCCGCAGAAGCCCGCATATCCGCGGCTCCGGTTCTCGAGTAACCACTTCGTCAGCCGATCGGCCTCGCGACGGTACCGCTCGTCCCGGAGGTGATCCGCGGCGGCCAGGTTGGCCATGACGAACAGTGCGGTCCCCTTGAAGTTCTGCCGCCGTTCCACCAGCATGAGTCGGCGGACGTTGACGGGGGCGCGCTTGATCCCCTCTTGGACCGCGATGTTCAGCCACTTGTTCTCCACCGGCAGCCACTGCCGGAACCGACTGCTCATGCCGTCGAAGTAGTCCCATCCGGTGTATTCTCTATCGCGCGCGTACGCGAGCGTCTCCTCCAGTACCCGCGCCACCGATTCGTCCGTGACGCGGTGGGTCCCGCCCCCGCTCGTCGGCGACTCGGTGACGTCGGGGACCTCGTCGGCGTGGCCGCGGTCGTCGAGAGATCGGACCTCCCCTCCGTCGCGGGCCGTGCCGTGTCCGGAGGCCGTCACGTCGACTCCTCCGTGACGGGGGTCGGACGGTCCGAATTCGTCCCTTCCGTGCCCGCTCGCCAGCGTTCGAGCCCCGAGACGGCCGCGGCGCCGCCCGCCTCCGCGACCGCGACGATCACGTCGGTGAGGTTCACGAGCCCGCCCACGTACTCGTTCCGTCGCCGTCGCCACTCCACCCCGACCGCCTCGTCCCGGAGGACGCCGGTGCCCGTCGCGAGGACTTCCTCGAACTCGTCGGTGTTGACGACCAGCCCCTGTCGCTCGAGCTCCCGGAAGTTCCCCATGTCGTCGTCCCCCACGAACGAGTTCGATCTGATGACCGGCGTTCCCAACAGGGCGGCCTCGGTACAGACCGTCTGCGTGTCGGTGACGACGAGCCGTGCCGCCGACAGCGCGTCGTGGAGCAGCGCGGGGTGGACGTCGAACTCGCGGGCGGGAAGCGAGTCGGAGTCCCGCGTCCCGCCCTCGTCAGAGACGAAGACCGTGGCGTGTTCGGCGAACGTCTCGATCAGCCGCCGCCGCTGGTCCGGGGTGAATCCCGACTGCCCGACGTCGTGGTGGGAGCCGAACGCGTTGAATCGCAACAGGACGAACTCCTCGTCGGCTTCGAGGCCGAGCTCATCGCGGATCCCTGGGTTCGGCCGGTACACGTCCGGGTGGAGGTACGCCGCCTCACAGAACCCGTGGAACTGGTAGTGTTTCTTCCCGAGGTCCTTGCGGAAGGCGTGCGGCGTGAGGAGCGCCGCGGCGAACGGTCGGGAGATCGCGTGGTCGATCGACGTCGGCTCCGAATCGAGGATCAATACCGCGGGCGTCCCGCTCGCCAGCCCGGCGTGGGCGGCGTAGGCACCGACGCCGAAGATCACGTCCGGGTCGAACGACCGGACGGCGGGAACGAGGTTGGCGTAGTGCCGCGGGAGGTTCCGGAACACCGACCCCTTGGTGGTCCCGCAGGACCCGTAGAGTCGGTAGGGGAGTTCGTACCGTTCGAGCAGCGCGACCGTACAGCCGTAATCCCGGCCGAGAACGAACACCTCGTGTCCGGCCCGCTGGAGTCGGTCGACGGCGTGTTTGTACAGGTGAACGTGAGCGGGCGTGTTCGTGAAGAAGACGAATCGCATGCGCCCTCTCGGGGTGGCGATCGGATTGTAATAGGCGGCTTACCGCGCCGCCGGTCGACCGGCGGGGAGTGCGGGCGTCCCCGCGTGCGGTAACCGATGTATAACAAAAGCCACGACCGGATTCGAGGGATCCGTGCTCGCTCGACAGCGCGTCCGATCCCGGCGACCACGGGCGACCCGTGAGCCGCGCGAACGCCGACGGAGTGATCCGACGTGAGGACGTCAGTGCGACGGGAGGACGGCCGAGCCGCCGAAGCGGCGCTCGCGGTCGGATACCTGGCGCTCACGGCGGGGATCGCGGCCTCCTACGCCGCGCCGGCGACCGGCTACGAGCTGTCGATATACGCGGCGACGCCGGCGGTGACGTGGGCAGCGCTCGCGGTCGCGGGCGCCGTCTCGGTCGGCGTCTGTCTGTCCGACGAGCGATACCTCGCGCCGGCGGTGTTGCTCGCGGCTCTCGGGGCCGCGACAGTCGCCGGCCTCCCCCTGATCCGCGGCTACCACTTCTACGGGCGGGCCGATTCGCTGGTCCACCTCGGTCTCGTGCGGTCGATCTCCGTCGGAAACGACCCGCTCCGGCTGTTCTATCCGGGGAGTCACCTCATCGCGACGAGCCTCGCCAAGGTCGCGGCCCTGGAGGTGACTCGGGCGATGATGCTCGTCATGTGGACGTACACGCTGGTGTTCTTCGCGAGCGTCCCGCTTTGCGTCTGGTTCCTGGTCCCGGACCGCCGTGCGCTGGCCGTCGGCGCGTTCTCCGCGTTCCTGTTGTTGCCCATAAACAACGTCAGTACGCATCAACACTTCCACACGTACTCGATCGGGATGCTGTTCGTTCCCTTCGTGATCTACGTGGTGTTCACGCACCTCATCGGCGGTGACGCGCGCGAGCGGGCCGTCAAACGGGTCGCCGACGGGAGCGGCGCGATCGGTCGCGGGACGGTGGGGCTCGACGACACCGTCGCGTTCTCCGTGGGGTCGAGAAAGCCGGTCCCGACGAGCTACCTCCTGCCGCTGATCTCGATCGCGCTGGTGTTGGTCCATCCCCAGATCGCGTTGAACGTCGTGTTCCTGTTCGGCGGAATGGTGGTCACGCAGCACGCGTATCGACGATTCCGCCCGGACAACGTACTCGCCGAGTACCGCCTACTCACGTTCCAGACGGCGTTTCTCCTCGTGGTGTTCGTGGTCTGGGTCGCCACTCACGAGTGGCAGTTCGTCAACACGGCGGAGGCGATGATCGAGTCGGTGACCGAGTTCGCCGCCGGCGAGGGAAGTACGACGCCGCGCGTCGAGAGTCAGAGCGAGTCGGCGTCGTCGATCGGTGCGAGCATCCAGGAGCTCTTCGTCAAACTGTTCGGCGTCGGGGCGATCTACTCGCTACTGGCGGCGGCGGCCGTTCTGGGACGGGTGACCGGATACCTCGGGCCGCTCGAGGGACGGGGATCGAGGCGATCGGACCCCGACACCGCGAAGGACGTCACGACGTTGTTCTTCGCGGGGATCCTCGTGCTTCTCCCGTTCTTCGCGGCTCACTTCGTGGGGTCCATCTCGACGTACCTGTTCCGACACGTCGGGTTCCTCATGATGCTCGCCACGATCTTCGGTGCGGTCGGCGTCCGGTACCTGCTGGCCGACGAGTCCCCGCTGAGCGGTCTCGGTAGCCGTTCGGCGGAAACGCGCGTCGGGTCGTCGTCCGCCCGGTTCACCGAGGTGCTCCCGGAGGCCCGTTCGGTCGCGGCGGTCGCGGTCGTCGTGTTGCTCCTCTCGCTGTCGCTGGCCACGGTGTTCCCCTCGCCGTTCGTGTACCTCTCGGGCTCGCACGTTCCCGAGGGCGAGATGGACGGCTACGAGCGGGCGTTCGCGAGCCAGTCGGGAGGGTCGCCGGTCTGGTTCGGTGGTGTGCGTCACACCTCGGACCGCTACGAGGTCGCGCTGTACGGGGCGGAGTCGGCACCGTGGGACCGACAGGTGAACCCTGCTGTGATAAAGAGCTCACCGGTCCCGGACCGGGCGATGCTGGACGGGTTGCCGACGTACTACGCGAACCACCCCGAGGAGATCGTCAGGCGCGATCACTACTTCGTCGTCGCGGAGGCCGACCGTCAACGCGAAGTGCTCGCGTACCGCGAACTGCGATACTCGGCGGACGCCTTCGAGGCCGTCGAGGCGCAACCCGACGTCGGGAAGGTCAGGGACAACGGGGAACTGACCGTCTACTTCGTCGACATTCCGTCGGACACGTTCCCGGAGTCGCCCGACGAGGACGCGGCGACGGTTCCCGGAGGGTAGCGTACTCCCGTTAGCCGGCGTGAGGTACGCTCGTTAGAAGGGGCGTCGCCGGCGTTCTCCGGCCGCGGCGATGTTCCGGCAAGTCAGTCGATCAGTCCTTCGGTCTCGATGCGTTTCCAGAGATGCTGTCCCCTCTCCGTGACCCCGTAGATGCGTCCCTTCCGCTTTTCCTTCGAAACGAGCAGTTCGACGAGCGAACGATCGCGGAGGGACCGCAGCGCACGCGAGACGTGGGTGATGGGGAGCCCGGTACGGGACGCGATCGAGGAGGGAGTGGAGGGACTCTCGACGAGCTGTTCGAGCACCGCCGTTCGGTATTTGGAGCTGATGATGAATCCGATCTGGTCCCAATCGTTCGTGGCGTCTTCGTTCCGCTCGTTCTCCATTGATTGCCTTTCCCGCCCTACGGACATAAGGCGTGGAGATCGTTTATAAAATAACGAGGGCGCTTCGACGATTCGCGTCCTCCCGTCACGCCGCCGCGGATCCGTCCGCAGTCGGTCGGTAATGCCTTCTTACCGCGTCGGAGGAGATCGGGTTCCGCGTCGGTCGAGTCGGATATGCTCCCCATAACGATATAGCGACTCGAGAGAGGTACCGGTGAATGAGTGACCGCCACCTCGAACCGATCGGAGCACACGGCAGTCAGTCGCGGCACTCGGCCCGTACCGGCACGACCGATCCGATCGACGTTCACTGCGAGGGCGACGAGCGGCACCGGGACGGCTCCTCCCGCTCCCCTCCGCGATGAGTCCGACGGTCGACGAGATACCGGCGGATCGGGACCTCGTCGGCGTCGGGGTGGTTGTCGTGGTCGTAGCCGCGGCGACCGCCGCGGAGGCGCCGAGCGCCGTCCGGCTCCCTCCCGTCTTCCTGTTCCTCCTTTTCCTCCCGGGATATGTGACGACGGCGGTGGCGTACGCCGAGCGCGATCGGGAACCGTGGTCGTTTGTCGTGCTCGTCGAGCGATTCGCTCTCTCGCTCGGCAGCAGTCTGGCGGTACTGCCGATCCTGGCGGTCCTCTCGTATCTCGTCTCGGGCGAGTTGACCGCGTGGGGACTCGTCGCGACCGTTTCCGGGTACGTCCTCCTCGGGGCGGCGGCCACGGCAGTGCGTCGATCCCGGCGCTCCGACGCGAGCGGGGGTGGTCGGGGGTCTCGGCCGTTCGGATCACGGGAGGAAGCGTCGGCGTCGGTCGGCTGGTCGTCCGGTCGGTTGAGTCCCCTCACCGTCGTTCTCGCGGCGAGCGTCGTCGTCGCGGTCGCCGCGTTGGGCGTGGCGGTGACCGTGCCCAGCCACGGAGAGGCGGCGACGGATCTCCACATCCTGACCGAACAGGGCGACCGACTCGTCGCCAACGAGTATCCGGACACGCTGACTGCGGACGGATCGGCGGCCCTGACCGTCGGGGTGACGAACGAGGAGCACCGGACGACCGAGTACACGGTCATCACGGAGATCCAACGCGTCCAAGTCGACGGACGGTCGGTCGTCGTCGTGGAGAAACGCAGAATCGACCGCCACGTGTTCGAACTGGGACACGGGGAGAGCTGGCGTGAGAGACAGGAGTTCGAGGCGACGCTCACCGGCGAGAACCTTCGGTTCGTGACGTACCTCTACCGGGGTGAACCGCCCGAAAACCCGACGACTGACTCCGCGTACAGGAGCACGTACCTCTGGATCGACGCCCAGCCGTCCGTGACGGCGGGTGAGTGACCGATGTGGCCATGGGGGCACCTCGCGGTCGGGTACGTCGCGTTCTCGGCGTTCGTCCGCCTCGGACTGCGAGATCGGCCGAACGATCGAGCGGTGTTCGTTCTCGCGGTCGCCACGCAGCTTCCGGACCTCATCGACAAGCCGCTCGCCTGGCAGTTCGGACTGTTGAGCAACGGCATCGGCGTCGCCCACTCCCTGCTCGTCGGCGTTCCCGTCGCGCTCGCCGTCGGGATCGCCCTCCGGTTCGGCGGGCACTCTCAGCTGGGTGCCGGTCTGTCCATCGGCTACGGGAGTCACGTCTTCGGGGATCTCCTCTTCGCCGCCCTGTTCAGTCGACCGCCGATCCTCCCGGCGTTCCTGTGGCCGGTCTACACGACGCCCGCGATCGACGCTCCGGGACTCGGTGTGAAGACCTGGCAACTGTTGTTGGACAGTCGAGCCCTCCTCGGTGGCTCGATGGGGCGGACGTACTTCCTGCTCGAGGCGCTCCTGATCGGCGGGACCGTGGCGCTGTGGGTCCTGGACGGGAAACCGGGCTGGGCCTTCGTCCGGACGGCGGTTCGTTCGAAGTGACGCTCGCCCCTCTGTCAGTCCCCGACGTTTAGTGTGCGCTCCAGCGTTCTGTCTCTACGTAATGAAGCACCGTTAGAACGGTCAACAGCACCCATCCCGTACCGATCAGAACCATTTCGGTTCGGCCCAGCTCCCCGCCGATCGTGATCAGTCCGTACACGAGGAATCCGAGGAGCGTGACGAGGAGGTAGTACCGTCCCCAGGGACGCGCGTCGCCGTCTTTGGGAGCCTCCGCGTCGAGATATCGATTGAGATCGCTTCCCCGATCCGTGAGCCGAATGTCTCCCGTGTCACCGTCGTAATCGACGATTCCCGCCTCCTCGAGCTTCGGGATGTGTGTCTGATACAGGGAGACGTACAACCGCTTCCGCTGTTTGTCGGTCAGCGCTTCCGGCTCCGTTTCGTTCTCCCACGCCGCGACTTCCGTCGCGAGATCCTGGAGTTGGATGCTCTCTCCGGTTCTGTTCAGATACTGGAGGATGAACCGTCGTCGCGGATTGCTGAGAAGACTGAACATGGCGTCCTGATCCAACCCATTATTTCGGTTTTTTGTCATTTTGTGGGGCGACGAGGTTCGGGTAGTAGGTCCGATGCTATGAGTTCAGCCGCTTCCTCTCGTCTTTGTTACATACCGTATATCATCGGTAACGGCGGATTACTCGGGGTTACGACCGCCAGCGGCGGTCGGTCTCAGCCGGCGCGACGCCACTATCGTCCCCCGTCCGTTCCCGTCACCGACCGTTCGATGAACCGTTCGACGGGATCGAGAGTCGTCGCCGGGAGCTCCGACGGTTCCGACCAGGCGTAATCCAGGACGCGCTCCTCGCGGTTCGGTTCCGGCTCCGACAGGAGTGCTGCGTCGAATATCGCATAGACCGTCGTCGTGGGGCTGCTCGTGTGGTGGTAGACGTAGCGCCCGATCGACTCGCCGACGGTCGCGCGGCACCGTATCTCCTCTCGTATTTCCCGCCGGAGACACGTCGTGAACGACTCTCCCGACTCGACGCCGCCGCCGGGAAGCGTCCAGAACGTCGAACTGTCGCCGTGACACTCCTTGATCAGCAGCACTCGATCGAGATTCGTGATGAGGGCCTTGGCGCCGACCCTGAGCGTCTGTCGCTCGGGATCGGCCGCCGTCGGGGTCGGGAGGGTCGGAGGGATCGCCCGGGGACTTCGCTCAGTACGCACCCGCCGGAAGAGCCCATCGGAGGGGTGGTTTCGCATACCTTCCCTCGACAGGACCCGTCCTGATTATTATGTGGTTCATACCCCCCTACAGGAACCTCCTTCCCGATCCGTCCCGGTGTGACGGTACCCGACGCGGGTCGTGCGTACCGATCGCGATCGTGGGGGCGGCGAGTAGGTACCCCTTAGATCGTCGGACTTCCGATCGGCCCGGAAGGAGACCGGACCCCGGCGGCCCTTTCGATTCCTCCGCGTCGAACGGCGAGGACCTCGCGTTGGACCCCCGTGAATCATTCCCGTTCTCCGGAAACCGCGCGTCGTTAGGTCGTCTATTACGATATGTGGACGAGTCCCACACGAGGCTATCGATGAGAACGACCGAGGACTCACACGGTACCGGGAACGCGATCGAGGCGACGATGGTGCGGTACGACGATCGCCCGGAGGAACGAACGCTCTATCTGACTCCCACAGGGGAGAAACGAACCACCGAGTGGATGTGCGCGAGTCGCGGTGGGTACGTCTCGCTCGGGTTGTGTCGCTGAGTCCTCCACGTCCGATTCGCCGGACTCCGTCGCCGTCACTCGACGAACTCACCCGGCGGCCCCGTTCCGATCAGTTCTCCGAATTCGCGGTCACGGCGGTGTCGTCCAAGGCGCGTGCATACACCGAGAGGAGGTCGTCGACGACGTCGGGCCACGCGTAGGACTCCTCGATACGTCGGCGGCTGACCCGGCCCATCCGTTCGATCGCCGCCGGATCCGAGAACAGCCTCTCAAGGGTGTCGGTCAGCTCACGGACGTCTCCGGGAGAGACGATCGCACCGTTCTCCTCGTCGACGATCGAGGGTATTCCCCCGACGTCGGTCGAGACGATCGCGTTCGCTCCGGCCATCGCCTCCAGTACGGCGATCGGCAGCCCTTCCGCCCGCGTCGGGAGGACGTACACGCTTCCCTCGCTGAGGAGGTCTCGTTTCCGCTTCTCGGACACGAAGCCGACGTAGTCGACGGCGTCGTGATCGGCGGCGACGGCGGCGGCGTGACTCGAGAGGGGACCGCTTCCGGCGATCGTCGCCCGGAACCGGACTCCGGCGTCCTGTAGTTCGTCGACGGCCTCCGCCACGTCGATTATGCCCTTCCGCTCGATGTGGTTGGAGACGAACACGAGATGAGGCGGGTCGGCGGCGGGATCGGGGTCGTACTCGTCCGGGTCGACCGCGTTGGGTACCACGGCGATCCGCTCCGCGGGAACACGCGCTGAAAGGACGTCCCGCCAGCCCTCCGAGAGGGCGATCGTCGTGGTGCTGGCGTCGAACACCGCCCGCTGGAGGGCCGCCACCGGAGCCGACGCGTCCTCGATGAACGCGTCGAACGACGAGCCGTGGACGTGGAGTATCACGGGCCGATTCCACAGCGCCGCAGCGACGAGGACGTAGGGCGCCGAGACGTAAAACGAGAGGGAATGAGAGGTGTGGACGTGAACGAGATCGGGACGTCGACGACGGAGAAATCCGATCCACGTGAGTAGAACGACGACCGCGGTTCGGAGGTACTCCACCGGACGATCGGGAGTTCTCACCGCGGTGTCGACGACGTCCACCGAGACCCGACCGTGGAGATATCGCCGCTGTTCCGCGATATATCGGCCGATGCCGCCGGTTCCTTCCGTGCGATACCCCGCCGGACCGACGACGAGTACCTCCGTCGACGGCGGTACTTCCGTCGCGGTCGATTCCGACCGCCGATCCCCGCCGATCTGCCCGACCGCAGTCATCGTCGTCTCCGGTCGTCGCCGCGATCGCGACCATCCCGATCGGTAACTGGCGGCTGGTCAGTAACTGGCAGTCGGTCGGTAACCGGCGCCCGATCGGTAACCGACGGACTCCGTGGGGGCTCGTCGTTCATACCGAGACCACCGTAGTCGTCCGTTTTGTTATCCGTCGACTACTGACCGCGGCGCCCACGCCACGGGCCTCCCGCGACGAGCGTGTCGATTGGTATGTGGTATCGTCACAAAGTCACGAGGTACTGCGGGTCCGCCCGTAGACGCGGGACGAGAGATGACTTCAGGTCACCCAGGGTGAAAAACAGGACCTGAAGCCCGTTCAAGTCGTACCTGTGGAGGACGCCGTCACGTTCCAGGTCTCTGGTCAGTTTCGGCTTGTTCCACGAGTAGAACGGCGAGGTGCGGACGCCGCAGGTCTGTTCGACCGGCTCACAGCCGCCCTCCTCGGTACAGATCACCCCCTCGAAGGTCTCCGTAACGACGTACTCGAGGTCTAGACGGCTCTCGAAGTGGTGAAGGTGCGAGCAGGTGAGCCACGGCGTCCCGATGTCCATAACCAACGCGTCCTCCTCGACGAGTCGGGCGAAACAGCCGTCCTCGTGGTACGTGTCGGAGTGTAGACAGCCGTCGAACCGGTAGGGACCTCTCACCAGGATCGACTTCATCGCGTCGTCGGTTCGATAGTCGGCGTCCCGGAGGAACAGCGGCCCGAAGGTCCCGTGTTTCGGCCGGGAGTACTGCTTGTGATACACCCCGGACGTCGCGAAGTAGTCCGTGAATCCCGGCGCGAGCACGCTCCGGAAGTGCTCGTCGAGCTTCGACCGGAGGAACGCGTAGGGATCGGTTCGGAACGCCCGCTTTACGTCGCTCAAACCGACGTGAACGAACACCTTCGAACGCCCGTCGCCGTGCCGATTGAGCAGTTCGTCCAGCCGAGCGACCGGTACCTCGGAGGCGCTCCGTCGTCGGTTCAGTTGCTTGAGGGCCTGGTGTTTGACCAGGTTCCCGATCCTACTCACGTCGGTCAGTGTTCCGGATGGCATGGATCGGTTCTCGGTTCGGTCCGTTCCGTATCGCGGGTCCACGGGTTACCTCCGTCCCGAAACCGTTCGTCGACGTCGGGACCCCTTCCGTTCGGATAACCCGACCATACTCGCCCGTCGCACGTCGGCAGTGTAGTTACGATCCCTCTATCACCGGGTAGTAGGCTGTTACCCGACCGGCGAGTTGACTGTCGTCTCCTACGGTTCCTCGTCCGGGGGATGATCGACGGGATGGTGCGTGGGATCCGGCGTTGGACCCCTCCGACTCGGGAGCCGTCGGCCGAAACCGCTCGTGGGCCGAGGGCTCGAAGCGGTCGAGCGAGGGGAGAGATAGGCGATCAATAACAAAACCAGTAACAGTCGTTCAGGGGCCTATGACGGATATCAGTGTCATTATCCCCACGTTGAAACCGCCGGACGAAGTCGAGTGTCTCGACTACTTGGATTCCGATTCGTTTTCGGATTACGAGGTCTGCCTCCAGGACGAGCCGACCGTTACGTCCGCCCGGAACGCCGGTATCGACCGCGCGAAGGCGGACAAACTGGTGTTCCTCGACGACGACTCCCGACCGCGCGACGGATACCTCTCTTTGATGTCCGAGATCTTCGAGACCGAGACGGCCGTCGCGGGCAGGACGGTTCACCCCCGCGACGACGTCTTCGCCGGAAACCTCACCAGCCACTACGACTTCGGCGACGAGCCGCGCTACGTCACGCGGTTCTGGGGATGTAACATGGGAGTACACCGGGACGTGTTCGACGAGATAGGGGGATGGGACGAGAAGATCCCGTGGGGTCACGAGGAACTCGAGCTCGCGGAGCGGGTACTCACCGCCTCTCCGATATACTACGACCCCGAACTCGTGGTCGATCACCCCTACGCCGACTCGGTTTCGGATTACCTGCGGAAGACGTACCGTCAGGAGATGGAGCAACCGTACCTGTGGGACAAGGCGGGGCGGAGCGGGCGAGAACAGTGGTTGATGACCCTCAGTGACGCGGTCGATCCCGCGAACTACATCGGCTTCCCGGTGCGATCGGCCCTGCTTCACGGTGCCGGGACGCTGGCACGGGCCGCCGGCCGCGCTCACGGGATACGACGACGAGACGCCGTCCAGACCGATCGGCGGGAGCCGACTCCCGCGACTGGTGCGGATCGGTAGGAGACCGGTTGAACTCGCTCAACGGGTTCTGGAACCACGAGCGTCGCACGATCACGACGAGAGCGGTTCCGGGAACTTCACCGCGAACCGATAGTCAAAAAATAGCGCCGAAACGTCGGTGCCCCGGAGCTAGTTCTCGGCCCCGAACTGTGCGTCGTAGTCGTTCTGTATCTCGATCGCCGTCTCGCGGCTCACCTCGTCGAAGTCGCGGTCGTAGCGATCGGTAGCGATCTCGTCTCGCGTCCGGATGTCGGCCGGGTCCGTTCCCTCGGGGAACGGCTGGCGGTTGAAGATCTCCTGGACTTCGGCGGCAGTCTCGGTGCTGAGCTCCGTGAAGTCCCGGCCGTACTTCGCCTGTGAGACCTCGTCGAGGGTGACCGACGGATCGGAGGGAAGCGGACCGAACTGTGCGTCGTAGTCGTTCTGTATCTCGATCGCCGTCTCGC
Source organism: Halorubrum cibi (assembly GCF_900182635.1). Lineage (GTDB taxonomy): Archaea > Halobacteriota > Halobacteria > Halobacteriales > Haloferacaceae > Halorubrum > Halorubrum cibi. Next base: position 296,998 of record NZ_FXTD01000003.1, read on the forward strand.
GGCTCACTTCGTCGAAGTCGCGGTCGTAGCGGTCGGTAGTGATCTCGTCCCGCGTCCGGATGTCGGCCGGGTCCGTTCCCTCAGGGAACGGCTGGCGGTTGAAGATCTCCTGAACTTCGGCGGCAGTCTCGGTGCTGAGCTCCGCGAAGTCCCGGCCGTACTTCGCCTGTGAGACCTCGTCGAGAGTGAACTCCTCGTCCGCAGCGTCGTCATCACCATCGTCGGCTCCATCGTCTCCGCCGTCACCATCGCCGGCTCCGCCGTCACCATCGCCGGCTCCGTCGTCACCATCGCCGGCTCCGCCGTCACCATCGCCGGCTCCGTCGTCACCATCACCGGTTCCGTCGTCACCATCACCGGTTCCGCCGTCACCATCACCGGTTCCGTCATCACCATCGCCGGTTCCGTCATCTCCGTCGTCACCATCGCCGGTTCCGTCATCTCCGTCATCACCATCACCGGTTCCATCGTCCCCATCGCCGTCATCTCCATCGTCCCCATCGTCTCCGTCGTCTCCGTCGCCATCATCTCCATCGTCCCCATCGTCTCCGTCGTCACCATCACCGGCTCCGTCATCTCCGTCATCGACGGCTTCGATGGTGATGGTCGCGGTCGCGGAGTCGTCCTCGGTGACGACGCCGTGGGTGTACTCGCCGGGGTTGCTCGTCCCGGAGTACCCGTCGTAGAAGTACAGCCGTACGTCGACCTGTTGGCCGGACTGGACGTCGAACTCGTACTGTAGCTCCTCGCCGTTTTCGGGTTCCCACCGCTCGGTGGTCCAGATCTCCGAGGGCGTCCCCGCCGGAACCGAGCCGTCGATCGCGTCCGGCGCGGGGCTGGTCGACGTCTCGTCCTCACCGGCGACGAGGTACTGGGCGTCTCCCACCCAGTCGGGGCCGTCGACGGCTTCGACCGTCGATCCCCCTGCGTTTACTCGATACGATACGTTTCCGTCCGCCTGTGCCTGCGCGGTACCGGTTCCGACCGCTATCGAGGTCACGCCCATAGACGTGAGCATCAACAGCGAGAAGAGCAGCGCGAAGGCCTGATTCGGTCGTGTCTGTGGCATATGTGAGTGATCGTTGGCCGGCAGGTTCGGCGTCTTATTGTTGGGAAGACAATAGATCAGGAATCCAATATTAAATAGTAATGAATCACTCTATGCCAGTAATACCGGCTTTACTGCCAATACAGCGAATCCGGTATGTCGAGAAATTGTTCGATTAATATCAATATCTCGGTAATATTGTTCGGATCCGTGCCGTTCGATTCGGACCGACCGACCGACCCGTCCGCAGGTACGCCATAACGCTCGGAGTTCCGTATCCTCCGTTGACGTCACGACCCGGGCGACTGACGGAGTCGGGACACACCGACGCCAGTACATCTCGCTTACTCGTCGGTCGAGTGTGCGATAAACGGTAGCACGACGTTACGTATCAGACGCAGTATTCGTGTCCGTAGCTCTCGACGGTCCACATCGGGAGTTCGCTTCCGACAACTGCGACTGCGGCGCCGTCGATGGTGGTACCCGAGACAACGCGCTCGCCTGAAAATCGAGTCGTCGCGTGTGCGACTAGTGTTGCGGGTCGCGAGCGGGTATCAGCCCTTGGGACATGAGGCGTCGGGAGATCACGACGAGTCCGTTCCCGAATCCCTCCCCGTAGATCGCTCGTTCCTCTCCGCTCTCGGAGATGATCGAACTCACAAGGATCATCGAACGGTCGACGAGCAGCAGCCGTCCGATCGACGTCTCGTCTCCGGTCGTGTTCTCGCTGCGCAACCACTCCAATCCGGAGACGAACGTCGTGGCGTTCGGCACGGCCGCTTGGACCCGTTCTTGGAACGATTCGGACAAGATTCCGATGAGCACGTCGACGCGGCTGCTCACTTCGTTGAGCGTATCGATCAGGTTCTCGGTGAAGAGCGACTCGTCGCCGATGATGAACACGACCTCCTCCGTGGCTTTCTCGATGAGCTGATCCGTCCTGCTTTCGATCGCGTCTCGTCCGGTCATCGACCATATCTGTTGGACGGTGCGGTCGTCCTCTTCGACGACGAGGTCGACCGTATCGAGGGCGTCGTACAGGCGCTCGACGCGCTCCTCGTACTGATCGCGGAACGCACCGGTCACCTCCTCGAGCGGGACCGCGCGAAACTGCTGTGGACTCGAGTGTTGGACCTCGACCAAGCCCTGCGCCTCGAGAACTCGTATCGCGTCGTACACCCGCGTCCGCGGAACCTCCGTTATCTCGCTCAGTCGCTTCGCGGTTCCCGTATTGAGACGAGCCAGTCCGACGAAGCATCGAGCTTCGTACTCCTTCAAGCCGAGTTGCTGGAGGACCTCGATCGCTTCCTCCACGTTTTCTGGTGTTTCCATGTGTCCCACCCTCCCGGGATCCCCCGGACTTCCTGTTGATTCTCTCCCCCAACGGATATGTATTGTCACTCGATGTATGACGAGACGAGGGCGTCCGAGGCGTTTCCTCCCGCTGTCGGCGACGCAGTCCACGATGGCGCGCCGCCACCCGAGATAGTTGTAACTCGTCCAGTAACTACTGATCTTCTCGCGCTCTACTTCACTTCAAATGGATAAATAGGTTCGATGAATCACTCACTCGATTAATCACAAAAAGAATAACCGGGTGGCCTTCGACCGTCCATCCGTACGCAGGTCACTTTCGTGTTCCACTCGCCTACTGTGCGCCGCCCGATCACGCCACGTGTCTGGATTCGTACTACCGGGAGTCAGCCAAACCGATGAACGACGATCCAACCGAAGACCCACGCGCCGCAGCCATCGAGCAACTCGAACGGTTCGGGTTGAGCGCGTACGCCGCGCGGACGTTCGTGGCACTCTCGAGTCTGGGGTCGGGCACGGCCAGGGACGTGAGCCAGGTGTCGGAGGTACCGCGGACCCGCGTCTACGACGCGATCGACGAACTACACGACCGAGGACTCGTCGACGTGCTCCAATCGTCACCGAAGCAGTTCTGGGCCATCTCGGCCGAAACCGCGAGCCGATCGTTCGAACACGAACTCCAACACCGAACTGACGTCCTCCGAACGGCACTGAACGAACTCGAGCCCGCCGAACGACGGGCCGAACAGCGGGGCGTCTGGACGGTCGATGGACGGAAGGCGGTCACCGAACGAGCCTTGGAGTTCTTTTCGGGCGCCGAAGAGGAGATCGTCTACATGACCGTCGAGGGCCTCCTCACCGACGACGTGATCGATGGCCTAAGCGAAGCCGCGAAGCGCGGCGTCTCGATCAAACTCGGCGGGGTCTCGACGGACGTCCAAGAGCGCATCCAGAGCGACATCCCTGGAGCGGAGATGTTCGAGTCGCTGTGGGTCTGGTCGGACACGTCGGCGGGGCGGCTCACGATGATCGACGGGCGGAAGACGCTCATAAGCGCGCTCGTCAACGGTGAGGACGCGGCTCCATCGGACGCCCGGTCGGAGACTGCCATCTGGGGCGAGGGCGACAAGAACAGTCTGGTCGTCGTGTTGAGAGAGATATTCACGTGGCGACTCGACGCCGAGGATCCGAAGTAACGGGGACCGGGAGTCCTCCGGCGCCGTCTCGTCGACGACCCGCGACCGAACCGCGGGCGGCCATCACCGTTATCACCGTTACCGTCGGATCCCTCGGTATGATCTCGAGTGAACGGATGGCGGCCGTCGACGCCAACGCGGCCGCACTCGGCGTGCCCTCGAAACAGTTGATGGAGTCGTCCGGCAACGCCGTCGCCCGGGCGGTCCGGTCGGCGAGCGATCCCGGCGACGCGGTCGCGCTCGTGTGCGGTCGCGGAAACAACGGCGGGGACGCGTTCGTCGCGGCTCGGTTCCTCGCCGACCGCGACGTGACTGTTCACCTGCTCGGACGGCCGGAGTCGATCGGAACCGCGATCGCCCGCGAGAACTGGGAGGCGCTCCACGCGGCCGAGATCCCGAGCGAGACCGTCGCCGACTCCGCCGACTTCGATCTCGGATCGCCGGCCGTCGTCGTCGACGCGGTCCTCGGAACCGGCGTCTCCGGGACGCTGCGTGAACCGGCTCGGACCGCGGTCGAGGAGATCAACGCGTCGGGCGGGAGGGGCGGCGAGAGCGGCGGTGACGGCGCGATCGTGATCGCCGTCGACGTTCCGTCGGGAGTCGACGCCGACACCGGGGAGCCGACCGGCGGGGACGGAGCCGTCGCCGTCGACGCGGACCGCGTCGTGACGTTTCACGACGCGAAGCCGGGGCTCGAACGGCTCGAGGCCGACGTGACGGTCGCGGACATCGGGATCCCGGCGGCCGCGGAGCGATACACCGGCCCCGGCGACCTCCTCGGACTGGGTCGGAGCCCGGACTCGCACAAGGGCGAGAACGGGGAGGTCCTCGTCGTCGGCGGGGGTCCCTACACCGGCGCGCCGTCGCTGTCCGCGCGGGCCGCGCTCAGGGCCGGCGCGGACCTCGCGAGGGTGGCGTGTCCGGCGAGCGTCGCCGACGAGATCCAGGGCTACTCCGCGGACCTCATCGTTCGCCCGCTTCCCGGAGAGAGCCTCGGTCCGGACCACTTCGACCGGGTCGCCGAGCTCGCGGCCGACCAGGACGTCGTCGTGATCGGGCCGGGGATGGGGAACGCGGAGGCGTCGCTCGAGTTCGTCCGGCGATTTCTCGCCGACTTCTCCGGCCGGGCGGTCGTCGACGCCGACGCGCTCCGAGTCGTCCCCGAGGTCGAGACGGACGCCGAACTGATCTGCACGCCGCATCAGGGCGAACTCCGGGGGATGGGCGGCGAGACCGCCGCGGATCCGAACGAACGGGCGGAACTCGTCCGGGCGTTCGCCGCGGAGGTGGGCCACACGCTCCTCGTGAAGGGGCGGTACGACGTGATCGCGAGCGACGACGGGGAGACGGTTCGACAGAACCGCACCGGCAACCCGGGGATGACCGTCGGCGGCACCGGCGACGTGCTCGCGGGGACGGTCGGCGCGCTCGCGGCTCAGACGGACCCGCGAACGGCCCAAACGGACCCGCGAACGACTCAAACGGACCGAAACGCAGCCCGAACGGACCCGTTTCAGGCGGCCGCCGCGGGCGCGTACGTGAACGGGCTCGCCGGCGACGCGGCCGCGGAGGCGAACGGACACGGCCTCGTGGCGACGGACTTAATCGACCGGCTCCCGGACGCGCTGTACGATGAGTGAGGAGACGGACCCCGATGAACCGGTCGAGGCGACCCCGGAGCCGGCGGCGACCTCGGACGACGAGTTGACGCACACGACCGCCGACGGCGACGTCCAGATGGTCGACGTGGGAGCGAAACCCGACACGGCCCGGCGGGCCGTCGCCCGTGGAGAGATCCGACTCACCGCCTCGACGATCGAGGCGATCCGGGCCGACGGGATCGCCAAGGGGGACGTACTCGCGACCGCCCGAATCGGCGCGATACAGGCCGTCAAACACACCTGGGAGACGATCCCGATGTGTCATCAGATCCCGATCACGAACGTCGACACCGAGTTCGCGGTCGGAGACGACCGAGTCGAGGTCACCGTCGCCGTCGAGACGACCGGAAAGACCGGCTGCGAGATGGAGGCTCTCGAGGGCGTCACGACCGGGCTCAACGTCGTCTGGGACATGGTGAAGGCCGCGGAGAAGGACGCTGACGGCGAGTACCCGGACACGCGAATCTCGGACGTGGAGGTCGTTTCGAAGGAGAAACGCGAGATCTGACGGCGAAACCCGAGAAGCGACGGGGCTCCGCTACCTAGAACAGTCCAGAGACGTCTCCGTCCGCGTCGACGTCGATCCCCTCGGCGGCCGGCTCGGCGGGAAGCCCCGGCATCGTCATCACGTCGGCAGTCTTCGCCACGAGGAACCCGGCCCCGGCCGAGGGCGTCACCTCCCTGACGGTGAGCGTCCACCCCGTCGGAACCCCGGTCAACGAGGCGTCGTCCGAGAAGGAGTACGGCGTCTTCGAGAGACACACCGGGAGGTCGCCGTACCCCCACTCCTCGAGGCGATCGACGTCGTCGTCCGCGCCGTCGACGTACTCCACCCCGTCAGCGCCGTACACCTCGCGGGCCACCGTGTCGATCTTCTCCCGGACCGGCTCGTCCACGTCGTACAGGGGCGCGAACTCCCCGGTTCCGGCCAGATCCCGAACTCGCTCGGCGAGGTCGATCGCCCCGTCGCCGCCGTCGCGGTACGCCGTGGAGCGGGCGACCGCGATCCCGTCCTGTGTGAGTTCCTCCTCGAGCGCCGCGAGCTCCGACTCCGTGTCGTCGGGGAAGACGTTGATCGCGACGACCGCGGGGATCCCGAACGACTCGACGATCTCGACGTGGCGTCGGAGGTTGGCGACGCCCGCACGCACCGCGTCCGCGTCCGGCTCCGCGAGGGCGTCGAAGTCGGTCGGCCACATCTCCAGTCCGTGGCGTTTGGCCCCCCGAACCGTCGCGACGACGACCGCGACCTCCGGGACGATCCCCTCGCGAGCGACGATGTGGGCGAACTTCTCCGCGCCGAGGTCCGCGCCGAAGCCGGCCTCCGTGACGAGGAACTCCGAGAGCGACGCGCCGACGCGGTCGGCCACGAGGGTGTTGGTGCCGTGCGCGATGTTCGCGAACGGGCCGCCGTGGACGAGCGCCGGAACGCCCTCGACGGTCTGAACGAGGTTCGGCCGAAACGCGTCACGGAGCAGGGCCGCGACCGCGCCGGTGACGCCGAGATCCGCCGGCGTCACCGGTTCGCCGTCGGCGTCTTCCGCGAGGACGATCCGAGCGATCCGCGCTTTGAGGTCCTCGAGATCGCTCGCGAGCCCGAGCACCGCCGTCAACTCCGAGGCTGCGGTGATGACGAACTCGTCCTCGCGGGGAACGCCGCGTGCGGGCCCGCCGAGCCCGACTACCGTCTCCCGGAGCGCGCGGTCGTTGACGTCGAGCGCGCGCGGCCAGTCGACCCGTCGCACGTCGATTTCGAGCTCGTTCCCCTGGTGGAGGTGGTTGTCGAGCGCCGCGGCGATCAGGTCGTGTGCGGCCGTCAGCGCGTGGATGTCGCCGGTGAAGTGGAGGTTTATCGCCTCCATCGGCAGCACCTGCGAGCGGCCGCCGCCGGCCGCGCCGCCCTTGATCCCGAAGACCGGCCCGAGCGAGGGCTCGCGGATCGCGACCGTCGTGGACTCGCCGAGCCCCGCGAGTGCCTGACCGAGGCCGACGGTGGTCACCGTCTTCCCTTCGCCCTTCGGCGTCGGCGTCATCCCGGTCACGAGGACGGTCGTCCCGTCGACGTCGCCCGCGGTCGCCGACCGAACCGCCCCCTGTGTGAGCTTCGCGATCCCCTCGCCTCGCGGCTCGATGTCCTCGGGCGTCAAGCCGAGATCTCCGGCCACCTCCTCGATGGGTCGCGTGTCCGTCGCGCGCGCGACGGCGAGGTCGGATTCGGGCGTTCCGTCGTCGAGATCGGCGTCGGTCGTCACCATACCGGGCCTTCACGCGGGCGGGTCAAGAGCGTTGGAGGTCGTTCCGGTCGCGTGAGAGCGCGGGCGTTCTCGAAAAGGCGGGTGACCCGTTCAGTCGTCGGCCGGTTCGGGGTCGTCGCCGGTCGGCTCGCCGCCGTCCGAGACGGTCACCGCGATGTCGGCGGCGGCCGCCTTGTACTCGGGGATCTTCGCGCGGTCGTCGAGTACGTCGTTCGTGAGTCGGTTCGCCGAAGCAGCCGCGAAGTGCGGCGTCGTCCAGACGACGCCCTCCTTGATGTCCTCGGTCACCTGCGCTTTCACCTCGATCTCGCCGCGGCGGGACCGGAGCGTCACCACGTCGCCGTCCTCGATGCCGTAGTGATCGGCGTCGTTCGGGTGGACGTCGACGAAGTTCTCCGGGTGCTGGCGCGAGAGCGTGGGCGAGCGTCGGCTCATCGTCCCCGTGTTGTAGTGCTCTTCGAGGCGGGCGGTGGTGAGGATGAGCGGGTACTCCTCGTCGGGCACCTCCGCGGGCGGCTGGTGGCGGACGCCCTCGATCTGCCCGAGGCCGCTCTCCGTGTCGAAGGAGTCCTCGTAGAGGAACTGGTCGCCCTCGTCGCCCTCCTCGTAGCAGGGCCAGTGAAGCCCCTCCTCGCCGAGACCGTCGTAGGTCATCCCGTGGTAGATCGGACAGACCTCCCGAAGCTCCTCGAAGACGGCCTCCACGTCGTCGAAGCGGAACTCCTCCTCGTTGAAGAGGCGGCTGCCGACCTCCATCAGGATCTCGAGGTCGTGTTTCGTGTTCTCGTGGACCTTCTCGACGCCGCGCATCCGCTGGACGCGCCGGTCGGTGTTGGTCACCGTGCCGCCGCGCTCGGCCCACGTCGTCGCCGGGAGGACCACGTCCGCGAACTCGGCGGTCTCGGTCATGAAGATGTCCTGTGCCACCATGAACTCCAGCGACTTCAGCCGCTCCTCGACGACGTTGCCGTCGGGTTCGCTCATCACGGGGTTCTCGCCCATCACGTAGAGTCCGTGGACCGACTTGCCCGCCTCGTGAGATATCTCGACGTTCGTGAGGCCGGGCTCGTCCGGCACCTCGAAGCCCCACACCTCCTCGACCGACTCGCGAGCCTCGTCGTCGTCGACGAGCTGGTAGCCGGGCAGGACGTTCGGCATCGCGCCCACGTCGCTCGTCCCCTGGACGTTGTTCTGACCGCGGAGCGGGTTGACGCCGGTACCGGGCTTGCCCAGGTTACCCGTGATCAGCGCGAGGTTGATCTCGTTTTGAACGTTGTCGACGCCGCAGGTGTGCTGGCTCATCCCCATCCCGGTGAAGATGGCGGCGTTGTTCGCCATCGCGTACTTCTCTGCGGCGAGTTCGATGTCCTCGACCGGGACGCCGGCCTCCTCGGCGGCCTCCTCCTTGTCGAAGTCCGCGAGCGTCTCCTTCAGGTGCTCGAACCCCTCGGTCCGCTCCTCGATGAAGTCCTCGTCGATCCACCCCGCGTCGGGCTCCGCCTCGTGCCTCTCGAGGATCGTCTTGAGCACGACGTTCAGGAGGGGGATGTCGGCACCCGGATTCAACTGGAGGTGCATGTGGCGGTCGGTCTCCTCGATGTCGAACGAGCGCGTGGTCTTGTTGGCGTGGGGGTCGACCTGGATGACGGTCGCGCCCTCTAAGACCGCCTGTCGGAAGTACTGGCTGTTGGCGATCGGGTGCTGCTCGCCGGGGTTCGCGCCCTGGATCCAGAACACGTCCGCGGCCTCCTCCAAGTCCTCCATGCTGTTCGTCATCGCGCCCGCGCCGAGGCTGGTCCGGAGCGCCCAGACGGTCGAGGCGTGACACATTCGGGTACAGTTGTCGACGTTGTTGGTGCCGTACCGGCGCGCGAGCTTCTGGAGGAGGTAGTTCTCCTCGTTCATCGTCTTCGAGGAGCCGTAGAATCCCATCCCGTCGGGGCCACATTCCCCGCGGATCCGCTCCATCTCCGAGACGATCCGGTCGTACGCCTCCTCCCACGTCGCCTCGCGGAACTCGCCGTCCTCCTTGATCAGCGGCTCCGTGAGCCGGTCCTCGTGGTCGATCACCTGCGTCGCCGCGCCCCCCTTGATGCAGATCCGGCCCTCGTTGACCGGGGCGTCGCCCCACGGCCTGAAGTTCACGTCACCGCGGTCATCGCCCTGTTGGATCTGGATACCGCAGCCCACGCCGCAGTACGGGCAGATCGTCTTGACCGCGTCGTCACCCTCACTGGACACGTCGATCACCCGCTCGAAGCGTGTTCATGTGTCACGATCTATGCCGCTAGTTCCATGAGTGTGTCGGTGACACTCCTTCTCAGGAACGAAGCGTCTCCGAGAGGCCCGAATCCGGTCCCGTCGAGGACCCAGTCCCGTCGACCGCCGCGAGCCGACTCACTGCCGACTCACCGCCGACGCGCTGCGACCCGCTCCTCGGCCGTCTCCGCCGAGACGATCTCGTAGAGCACCGCCCGGCCGCCGTCCGCCTTCGGTCGGAGGATCCGGCCGAGCCGCTGGGTGAACTCACGCTCGCTGCCCGACCCCGAGAGGACGACGGCGACGTTGGCGTCGGGGACGTCGACCCCCTCGTCGAGGACGTTCGCGGCGACCACCCGACCGTAGGTCCCGTCGCGGAACCGCTCGAGGACCTCCCGGCGCTCCGTCGCGCCCGTCTCCGCGGTGATCGCGGGGACCAGGAACCGCTCGGAGATCCGGTAGACCAGTTCGGTGTGGGCCGTGAAGACGATGACCCGGTCGTCGCGATGGCGCTCGAGGAGGTCCGCGAGCCGCTCGAGCTTCCGGTCGGCGTTCATCATGACCTCGCGGGCGGCCGACTTCGCCAGCAGCGCCTCCCGTGCCCGCGGGTCGTTTCCCGACCGCATCACCAGCTTGCGGTAGTCGTCGCCGCTCGTGAAGGTGATCCCCGCCTCGCGGACGTACTCGAGGAAGGTCCCCTGTTTCTCGTCGTACCGCTCGCGCTCCTCGGGGGTCAGCTCCACCTCGATCCGCCTGACGTCGTAGGGCGCGAGGTGGTCGCCCGCGAGGTCGTCGACGTCGAGCGCGTAGACGCGGTCGCCGACGAGTTCCGCGACCGTCTCGTGGGCCCCGTCGGGCCGCTCGAACGTCGCCGTGAGCCCGAGCCGGGCGGGCGCGGCGAGCAGTCTGGCGATATCCTGGTACCCCTCGCCGCCGAGGTGGTGGACCTCGTCGAAGACGACGAGCCCGAACGCGTCGCCGACGTCCTCGGCTTTGAGGTACGCGGAGTCGTACGTCGACACCGTGATCGCCTCCCTGCGCTGCTCGCCGCCGCCGAACCGACCGATCGGCACGTCGAACTCGGCCTCCAACTCGCGCTGCCACTGCTCGAGGAGGTCGATCGTGGGGACGACGACGAGCGTCGGGACGCCCGAATCGACCATCGCGCGGATCGCGATCACGGTCTTGCCGGCCCCGGTCGGCAGCTCCAGGACGCCCCGGTCGTCGGCGTCGTGCCACGCCGCGAGCGCGTCGGCCTGGTACTCCCGGAGGTCGTACTCGGTCGAGAGTGCGAGGTCGACACCGTCCGGATCGTCGCCGTTTCCGTGCTCCCACGCCGGCACCCGGTCGTCGACGGGGACGCCGGCGACCTCGAGCGCCCGCCGGATCGCCGCGTAGCGGTACGCGGGGGCGCGCCCCGTGCCCGAGCGAGGGTCGGTCTCGACGCCCGGAAGCGGCGGTAGGCCGGGAGCGTCGCGGTCCGCCTCACCGGCGGCACGCTCGTCGGTGCCGCGGTCCGTCCCGCCGTCGCCGTCGCTCCTGGCCGGATCGGCCTCGACCCGGATCGTCCCGTTCTCGTACGACAGCCGCACCGTCATCGGTCGGAGTTACCGACCGACTGATAAAGGACCACCGCCTCGGTCCCCGCATGCGCGCGGCCGAACTCGACCCCGAACTCGCGGCGGTCGTCGACGAACTCGAAACGCTCGGACTCCCGGAGTGGCACGACCTCTCCGTCGAGGCCGCCAGACGCCTGGAGGACGAGGTGTTCTCCGGCGAGCCGGAGCCGCCCGTCGAGAGCGTGCGGGACCTCGCGTTCGACGGCCCGCACGGCGAAGTTCCCGTGCGGGTGTACCGACCGACGGCCGCGACGGGTCCCGGCGCCGCGACAGACTCCGACACGCCGGCCGACGCCGACGGATCGCTCGATGCCGACGCGCCGGCCGCCCGAACCCTCGTCTACTTCCACGGCGGCGGCTGGACGCTCGGGACGCTCGACTCCATCGACGGCCCCTGTCGCGAGCTGGCGACGCGGACCGATTCGGTGGTCGTCTCCGTCGACTACCGGCTCGCGCCCGAGCATCCCTTTCCCGTCCCGGTCGACGAGGCGGCCGCGGCGGTCGAGTGGGCCGCGAGCGTCGCGGACGCGTTCGGCGGCGACCCCGACCGACTGGGCGTCGCCGGCACCAGCGCGGGCGGCGCACTCGCCGCCGCCGCGGCGCTTCACGCCCGCGAGTTCGACGGCCCCGACATCGCGGGCCAGTTCCTGTTGTACCCGATCGCCGGGTACGACTTCGGGACGGAGTCGTACCGCGAGAACGCCGACGGGCCGCTCCTCACCCGCGCCGACATGGAGTGGTTCTACGAGCAGTACCTCCGGAGCCCGGTCGACGCGGAGAACCCCTTCGCGGTCCCGCTCCGGGCCGACGACCTCGGCGGACTTCCGCCCGCGACCGTCGTCACCGCCGGCTTCGACCCGCTTCGCGACGACGGGCTGGCGCTCGCGGAGCGGTTCGACGAGGACGGAACGTCCGTCGAGAGGCGGCACTACCCGGCGATGGCGCACGGCTTCTGTAGCCTCACGGACCGGGTCGCGGTCGCGGAGGAGGCGCTCTCGGCGGTCGCGGCCGATATCAGAGACCGGTTGTAGTCGGGGGAGCGTGGGGGTGCTGACCGTCGCCCGGAACGCGCCTAGAACAGTGCCTCGTCCGCGTCGAGGACGCGCGCCGGCCCACCGACCTCCCAGACGTCGGTGTCGATCCCGATCTCGGCGATCCGCGACTCCACCCGGTCGACGTGTTCCGCGCGGGTGTTGACGTACACCGACGCGCCCGTGTCGGTGGAGAAGTAGACGTCGATGCCCGACTCGCGGAGCTCGCGGACCGCGTTGAACACCGCGATCGTCTCCGGCTGCCAGTACACCCAGCCGGCGGGGCCGGTCATCGTGGTGGCCGTGAGCGACAGCGAGTCGTGTTCGGCGGTCCCGTATATCCGGTCGAAGTCGCCCTCTCGGAGGGCGTCCGTCATCTCCACGAGCTGGTCCTGGACGTGAGCGGTCCGCGCCTGCATCATGTGGCTCGCGGCGGCCTCGCGGTGGGCCTCCTCCGTCTCCTTGTAGGCGGGGACGTGCGCGGCCACGATCCGGAGGTCCTCCTCGGGGTCGAAGCCGTCGTCGCCGACGCCGACGTCGAGCCGGCGCGACCGGCAGTCGGCGTCGTTGAGTCCGGCCTCGAGGAGCGAGTACGCGCCCGTGACGGCGCGGGCCGCCGAGGAGGAGCCGAGTCGAGCGACGGTCGAGACCTCCGGCAGGTCGAGGTCGAGTCCCGCGGCCTCGACGAGCGCGAGCGCGGCGGCCGCGAACCCCGACGACGAGGAGCCGAAGCCGATGTTCGACGGGAAGGAGTTCTCGCTCTCCAGCCTGACGGCGGCGTCCGTGTCCGCGCGCTCGCGGACCTCGTCGACGACCGCCGCGATCCGCTCGGCCGCCCGCCCCTCGACCGCCTCGCCGCCGATGACGTAGGTGTCCTCCGGGGCGTCCGGCTCCCACTCCACGGTGGTCGTGGTCGCGGTCGGGGCGGTACAGAGGCTGATGCTGTCGTGGTACGGGTAGCGACGCCGTTCGTCGCGCATCCCGTGGTACTTGACGAGCCCCTGGATCGGGTGGGCACGCGCGGTGGCCTTGCCGGTCATACCTCGGGAAGCGTCCGGCGGGGGATTAGTCGTTGCGATGAGCGGGAGGAAGCTCCCGATAAATAACGGAGATGCGGCGGTGCGCCTCCGAGTGCCCCGCAGGGGCACGAAGAGCCCGCGAGGGAGTTGCGAGCGCGTTCGCGCTCGCAACGAGGCTGGGGAGGCGTGAGGTGCGGTTGCGGTGCTGTGCGGTTCGGAGTGGCTGGGGCTTTGGAGATGTTCACCGCAGATCTGCGTCAGTCGTTTGAAATAATACGTACGACGGTCAGTCCGAATTCCGAAGCAAGAGGTAGATCACTACTACCAGCAACATCACGTCGAGGCCCGCGACCAGCGTCAGCGGGGTGCCGAACCCCCACTGCCACGCCCACTCGCTACCCCGAGCCTTCGCGTCCCCGTAGATCCACCGCCCGAGCGTCGCCCAGAGGACGAGAAGCGCCGCGAAAAGAAACAGTTCGTCGCGGACGACGGTGACGCCCCAGAATCGATACGTCGGCAACCCTGCGACGGAGGGAGCGAGGACCATTGACGGGTCCGCCTTCTCGTCCCGTTTATAAAAAAACCGACATCGGAAGCCGACCGAAACCGGACGCACCGCGGCGCATCGTGGTCACTTCCGACCCCGCGACGGCGACGGGATCGAGGGGAACCCTTTTTGACGGGTCGGCGGGTACTCCGCCTCATGACCGAGTACACCGTCGAGTTCGTCGGCACCGGCGAGACGATCGAGGTGTCCGACACGGAGACGATCCTCCAGCCCTGTATCGAGGAGGGGATCGCCCAAGAGTACTCCTGCCGCGTCGGCATGTGTCTCGCCTGCTCCGCCGAGATCGTCGAGGGTGAGGTGACCCAACCGGCGGCCCGTGGGCTGACCGACGAGGAGGCCGAGGAGTTCGCGCTCACCTGTATGGCGCGCCCGCAGTCCGACCTGAAACTCGACCGCGGGAAGTACCCGCCGAGCATCGAGGAGGACGCGGACGCGGGGTCCGGCGGACCGGCCGCGGCGGCTGACGACGACTGAGTCCGCAACGTCGACCGACCCTACAACGACTGAGTCCGCAACGTCGACCGACCCTACAACGACTGAGTCCGCAACGTCGACCGACCCTACAACGACCGAGCCCGCGACGGCGACGACCCCTCAACGTCGGTCGATCCCCGTTCCCGCTACGGATCGGTTCGCCCTCGGCCGCTTACAGGTCGCGCGACCGACCCAAGTGGAGCAGTTCCCCGCCGCAGTCACAGCGACCCGCCGTCTCCGATCGAGTTCCGCATTCGAAACATTCGTACAGTTCTTCTCCCGTTTCCGTCGTGTTCGGCCTCATGGTATCCAGTAGCATGCCAGAGCGGATAGGTTTGTACCTTATATCCATAGTATTGTTTGATCGGATACGAGGTGTTCGGGTTGACGAACGGTCGGATCCGCGACGACGTTCCGGCCCCTCGGCTCCTCGGGATCGTCGCGGAGGACGTGGACGGTCACCGTCGTCAGGTGAGCGACTCGCAGGCGACGCCGTCGCCGTCGCCATCGAGTCCGTGCGGATCCCCCGAGACTCCGTCCAACACGGCTTGAGCCTGAGCCCGCGTGTCGAAATCCGAACAGTCGTAGTCGCCGTCGGACGGCGGAGGCGGAACGGTCACGTCGCCGGTGTCGGTCGGCACGAGGTCGGCCGCACGCGACGCCTCGAACCCCCATACGCCGACGGACCGCTCGCGAGCGTCCCGTTCCGCCGCGTCGAACTCCTCGCGCATCGAGAACGAGGAGTCGTACACCCGCGCGTAGCCGTTCGAGAGGAGACCCTCGTTGAAGTTCTCGCCGTCGACGTACACGTACGCGAGGAGCCGCCCGAAGCCGCCGCGGCGGTCCGCCTCCTCGTCGAGCGCGATCCGAACCTCCTCGTCGGCCAGGTCGTCGGTCGCGTGGCGCGTCGCCTCCTCGCCCCACTGATAGAGGTGACGTCGGCCGGCGGCCGTCTCCGGGATCCCCTCGAACTTGCCCGGCGAGACCGTGTCCAACGAAGTCTCCGGGGTGTCGACGCCCAACAGTCGGACGGTGTCGGTCTCCCCGTTCGGGAACTCGACTTCGATCGTGTCGCCGTCGATCACTCGAGTGACGGTCACGATCCACTCGGTGCCCGTCCCCGGACCGCGGGGATCGGTTACGGGCTCGTTCGAGCCGGAGGACGGCGAGGGCCGATCGTCGACCGCGGTCCCGGCACACCCCGCGAGCACGACGAGCAGGAGGACGGCGAGTGTGACGCGTTGCCCGCGGAAGTTCATACCGGATGAAACGATCTCGTCTACAAGAGTCGTTCGGTGAGAACGAGAGTATCGAGGCTTCGCTTTCAGACCTGTTCCCGCCTGAAACGATCGTTCGATGAAGAGTGTTAGTGGTACGGATGTTTCGGTGGGGATCGGGGTGATGAGAACGGGATCGTTGCTGAGGCGGTGACTATCTCCAAAGGAGGAGTCGACGTCGTCCTCGCGACAGCGAGGCGCTCCGTGCCTCTGGCAGCCGGCGCAAAGCGCCGGCGACGCCACCGCGATCGCTCTCTGCTTCGCCTGTTCAGAGCGTCTCCCCTGTCGAGAGACTCACCGATGCCCGTCGCTCACGTCGCGATCCACATCAGCCAGACGTTCGAGCCGGTGAGGTAGAGCCCGACGATAGTCAGAAGTACCGGTGGGAAATAATAGAGGAGCCCGTCGCCATCGCGGGCTCCGAGGACGCTGATCCACAGCATGACGAGGTACACCGCGATCTTGAGCCCGACGAGTCCGGCGAGGCCGAAGGAGTCGAGCGCCAAGGCGACGATCGGATTGGCCTCCTCGATCTCGGGGACGTACGCGAGGAAGGCTATCGTCGAGACGATGTCGCCGACGCCGTACGTCGAGGTGGCGGCGATCCAGAGGGTGTAGAACTCCTCGGGCCGCCGGAGGTACGCCGGGTGTCGTCGGGTCCGATCGCGGGAGCGTGACACGTCGGCTCGTGGCCGGGACGGAACCTGAAACTGTCGCTCCGGGGCGGTTTTCCGACCACTTCGGGGGCGATTCCGTATCTCCCGTGACCGCTTCCGGACCGGTTCGCGGCCGCTTCCGGATCGCTTTATGTCGGTCGGCGAGTGCGACGCGTATGGGAACGCCGCTCGAACCGCGCGAGGCGCAGGTCGAGGAGGTCCTCGAGAGGCTCTACGAGGAGTATCCGGACTCCACCATCTCGCTGAAATACTCGAACCGGCTGGAGTTGCTCATCGCCGTGATCCTCTCGGCGCAGTGTACCGACGAGCGCGTCAACACGGTCTGTTCGGACCTGTTCGAGACCTACGAGACGCCCGAGGAGTACGCGAACGCACCTCAAGAGGAACTGGCCGAGGCGATCAACTCGATCACTTACTACAACAACAAAGCGAAGTACATCCGCTCGGCGTGCGCGGACATCGCGGAGGAACACGACGGCGAGGTCCCCGACACCATGTCCGAGCTCACCGACCTCGCGGGCGTGGGGAGAAAGACGGCGAACGTCGTGCTCCAGCACGGCCACGACGTGGTCGAGGGGATCGTCGTCGACACGCACGTCCAACGGCTCACGAGGCGGCTTGAGATCACGGAGGAGGAACGGCCCGAGGCGATCGAGGAGGACCTCCTCGGGATCGTCCCCGAAAAGGACTGGCAGCAGTTCACGCACCTCATGATAGACCACGGGCGCGCGACGTGTACCGCGATCAACCCGGACTGTGCCGACTGCGTGCTCGCCGATGTCTGTCCCTCCGCGAAACCCGACGCCGACGTGGACCTCGCGAGCGGCGAGGAGTGGTAGACCGGTCCGGAGCGGAACCGATCCACGGCCTCGTGTGGTTATAATGACCCCGTCGATCGGGGGAATCGACGATCTCCTTCCCCGCAACGTGGAACGCCCTTCCCCCCTTATGTGTTCACCCGGCGTATCCGTAACCGGAGAGAGACACTATGTCCACCAAAACCACCAACGAGTTCGGCGGGGAGTTCGGCGGGATCACGCTGCTGGGGAGAGCGCACTCGCTGTCGGCGCTGTTCATCGTCCTGCTTCGAGCGACCATCGGCGGGATGATCCTGTTCGCGGGCCTTGGGAAGGTGAGCGAGTGGCCGTTCGACGCGAGCGGGTATCTCGCGAACGTCGACCCCGCGAGCCCGGTCAGCGGACTGTTCGGCGCGATGGCGTCGATGCCGGCGCTCATGGAGATCGTTAACGTCGTCGTCCCGGTGACGCAGGTGCTCATCGGCGTGGCGCTCATCGCGGGGGCGTTCGTCCGGCTGGCCGCCTTCGGCGGGGCCATCCAGATGACGATGTTCTACCTCGGCGGCTGGGCGGGCGAGTTCCTTGCCCTGTTCGACTCGACGCTCATCTACGCGGCCGTGTTCCTCACGGTCGCCGCCTTCGGTGCGGGCCGGATCCTCGGCCTCGACGCCTACATCGAGCGGATCGAGGTCGGCGGGATGCCTCTCATCGAGCGGTTCCCGGCCGCCCGCTACCTCCTCGGCTAAGCCGGGAGCGCGGCCCCGTCGAACCCTCGGTCCGACTCGTTTTGCGTCCGACTCGTTTTCCGGCAGTTCGATCGCCTCTCGTTGCGAGTCTTCTCCTTCGAGACGCCAGTTCTTCGGGATGCCGTCGGCGCCGCCGCCGAGGCGTTTTCGAAGCATCGTGGTACCGTCGCGAAGCGATTTCCCCCATCCAATCCTTATAATAACGCACGGGCTAATCGGCTCGTAATGGAACTCGGTTCGCGGGACGCGTTCACCCGAACGGGAACGCTCGGCATTGAGGAGGAGTTCTTCGTCGTGGACGCCGACGGTCGCCCAACCTCCGGGACCGACGACCTCGTGTACGGTCGCGACCCGCCTCCGGAGGTCCCCGAGGGGTTCGATCATGAGCTGTTCAAGTGTACGATCGAGGCGCAGACGCCGCTCATCGAGGACCCGGACCGGGCGGGCGACGCGCTCCGATCGGTCCGGAGGGCGCTCGTCGATCACGCCGCCGAGGACGGCTACCGCATCGCGGCCGCCGGATTACATCCGGCCGCGCGGTGGCGCGAGCTGGATCACGCCGAGAAGCCGCGGTATCGCTCGCAGCTCGACCGTATCCAGTACCCCCAACACCGGAACACGACGGCGGGCCTCCACGTCCACGTCGGCGTCGACGACGCGGACAAGGCGGTGTGGATCGCCAACCGCCTCCGGTGGTACTGTCCGGTGTTGCTCGCGCTGTCGGCGAACTCCCCGTTCTGGAACGGTCACGACACCGGGCTGGCGTCGGCGCGCGCGAAGGTCTTCGAGAACCTCCCGAACACGGGGATCCCCTCGGCGTTCGCTGACTTCGACTCCTTCGACCGGTTCGAGCGTCGCATGGTCGAGCAGGGATCGATCGAGGACCGGGGGGAGCTCTGGTTCGACGTGCGCCCGCACACCGGCCACGGCACGGTCGAGGTGCGCGCGCCGGATGCCCAGCGCGACCCGGAGCGGACGCTCGCGTTCGTCGAGTTCGTCCACGCGCTCGTCGTCGACCTCGCGAAGCGGTACGACGACGGAGCGGCCGGATCTGAACCCGATTCCGGATCCGACTCCGGCCTCCGCCGCGAGCTACTGGACGAGAACAAGTGGCGTGCGATCCGGTACGGACACGACGCGTCGTTCGTCACACGCGACGGCGAGGCGACGGTCTCGCTCGGCGAAGTCGTCGACGAGGAGTGCGACCGCCTGGGGATCGACGGGATCCGGGACGTGTACGATGCCGAGAGCGGGACCGACCGCCAGCGCCGGATCCGAGAGGAGGGCGGGCTCGACGCGCTGTGTGCGGACCTCGTGTTGGATCCGCGCTGAACCCGGTTCCGTCGGAACGAAAGCGACGAGAAACCCTTTTCCGCGCGGGGAGCGACGTTTCGGGCATGACCACGGACGACGACGCCGAACGCGGAGACGACATCGTCGGCGACGGCGACGACGGATCGCCGACGGAGCGGACGAAAGAGGAGCTTCGAAAGACTCGCGAGCGGCTCGGCGAGGGGGCCGACAAGGCGGTCAAGGGGTTCGACGACAACGTCGTGGACCTGCTGGCGTGGCTGCTCGACACGGAAACGCGGGCGCGGATATACGTCTATCTCCGTGAGAACCCCGAGAGCACCAGCGACGAGGTCGCGGACGGGACCGGCCTCTACCCGAGCACCGTTCGGGAGGCACTCGCGGAGCTTCACGAGGAGGAGACGGTCTCGCGGGGGAAACGCGAGGCCGACGGCGCGGGCAACAACCCCTACGAGTACGAGGCGATCGCGCCGAGCGAACTGGTCCGCGGCGTCGTCGGCGACGTCCAGGCAGAGCTCAACGCCGTCTTCAACCTCGACCGGCGGCTGGGCGGGGAGTCCACCGAAGGCGACGACGAACCGGTCGAGATATCCGTAGCCGGATCGGACGAGGGCGTGAACGGGACGACCGACGAGGACGACGGAACCGAAGACGACGACCGGCCCGAAGACGGCGCCGACGATCGGTAACTGAACCGATCGAACCGGACCGAACCGATCGACGTCCTCGCGGTCGGTTCGGGATGATTTAAGTCCCGTCCGCGCAACCAACGGACATGAACGTCGCGCTCGGCGGCACGTTCGACCCCGTCCACGACGGCCACCGGAGGCTGTTCGAACGGGCGTTCGAGCTGGGTGACGTGACTGTCGGCTTGACCTCCGACGAGCTCGCCCCGAAGACCCGACACGTCGAGCGGTACGTCCGCCCGTACGAGGGCCGCAAACGCGACTTGGAGGCCGAACTCGAACCCCTCGCGGCGGCACACGACCGCGAGTTCGCGGTCAGGAAACTGGATGAACCGACGGGGATCGCCGTCGAGCCGCAGTTCGACGCGCTGATCGTCTCGCCCGAGACGAAGGTGGGAGGGAAACGCATCAACGAGATCCGCGAGTCGCGCGGCCACGACCCGCTAGAGATCGTCGTCGTCGACCACGTCCCCGCCGACGACGGCGAGCGTATCTCCTCGACGCGCATCGTCGCCGGCGAGATCGACGAACACGGAAACATCACCCCCGACCGGGAGGGCCGGGGCGCGACGCGGCCCGAATGACGCGACTCGTGCGGACTCTCCTCGGCGAGGCGGGATTCGAGCGCGCCGCCGTCTGGAGCGCGACCGGGTTCGCGCTCTCGATCGTCGCCCTCCGAGCCGCGGGAGCGCTGGGATCGGCTCCGATCGCGATCGCGGTCGCCTGTACGGCCGTGGTTGGGGTCGGCGTCGCGGGATTCACGCGGGTCGACGGCGGGCTACTCCCGAGCGTGCTCCTCGCGTACGGACCGGTCTCGGCGGCCCTGCTCGAAATTCTCGGCCCCCGGATCCGCCTCGTCGCCGGCGGCGGGATCGCGGTCGACGCGGGCGGTGCGGGCGGCGGTCCGCTCTCGACCGGCCTCGCGCTCGCGGAATCCCTCGCGTTCGCGGTCGCCGGCGCGGTCGCGCTCGGGGTTGTCGGCTTCCTCGTCGGTCGCGGGCTAGCGGCGGCGACCGGTGGAGACGCGGGGAACGACGGCGGGGACTCGAAGGACGACGCCGGATCCCCCACCGCCGACGCCGACGACTGATCCGTCTCTCACTCCTCGAGCGAGCCGTTCAACACCTTCGCCGCGACCAGTATCGGGTCCCAGACCGGGCTGAACGGCGGCGCGTACGCCAAGTCGAGCCGCTCGAGTTCGGGAACCGTGAGGTCCGCCTCCAGCGCGGTCGCGAGGGTGTTTATTCGAACGGCCGCGCGATCGGGTCCGACGATGCTCCCGCCGATCAGCCGCTTCGTGTCGCGGTCGGCGACGAGCGTCACGTCCGTCTCGGCCGCCCCCGGGTAGTACCCAGAGCGCGAGCCCGCGGTGACCGTCTCGCTCACGGGGTCGAAGCCGGCCTCGGCCGCTTCCTTTTCGTCGACGAGCCCGACGCGACCGCACTCCTGGTCGAACGCCTTGACGACGGCCGTCCCGGCGATCTCGCCGACCGGCGTCGGGTCGCCGGCGACCGTCGCCCCGATCGCGCGGCCGGAACGGTTCGCCGTGAGGCCGAGGGGCATCCAGGCCTCCTCGCCGGTGACAGCGTGGATCGCCGTCGCGCAGTCGCCGGCGGCGTACACGTCCGGGAGGTTCGTCCGCCCGTATTCGTCGGTCCGGATCGCGCCGCCCTCACCGAGTTCGACGCCAGTTCCCGACAGCAGCTCCGCGTTCGGCTCGATGCCGACGCCGACGATCGCGAGGTCGACGGCGAGCGACTCACCGTCGAACGCGACCGCCTCGATCCGACCGTCACCGACCAGACCCTCCACGGGACTCCCGGTGTGGACGGTCACGTCCCGGTCTTCGAGTTCCGCCTCGACTCGCTCGCCGACCGCCTCGCCGAACGGCGGGAGGAGGTGGTCGGAGCGCTGGAAGAGATGAACGTCGAGCCCGCGGCCCGAAAGCGCCTCGGCCATCTCGACGCCCACGTACCCGCCGCCGACGATCGCGGCGGTCTCGGGGGCGGGCATGGCCGCGTTGCGGTCAACGCGCTCGCGGTCGACCGCCGACACGTCTACGCGGCCGGGATCGTACTCGTCGGGGTCGGCGACGTACGCGTCGATCGCCGCCGCGGTGTCCATGTCGTGGAGGGTGAACGCACCGTCTACCCCCCGCACATCGAAGGGGCCGGTGACGGCGCGGCCGCCGGTCGCGACGAGCAGGTCGCCGTACGGCTGCTCGAACCCGTCGCCGTCGGCAGTTTCGACCGCGACCGTCGCGGCCTCAAGATCGACTCCGACGACCTCGTGGCCGCGCCGGAGGTCGATCCCGCGATCGTCGACCTCGCTCGGCGACAACGAGAGCAGGTTCGACATGTGCTCGATCCGTCCCTCGATGAAGTACGGCATCCCGCAGTACGCGAAGGAGATCCAGCGTCCCCTCTCGAAGACGACGACGTCGCGGTCGGGGGCCTCCCGGCGGAACTTGCTGGCGGCGCTCAGTCCGGCCGCGTCGGCACCGACGACGACGAACGGGTCGGTCATGCGAGGGAAGTCGCCGACCGTGGATAAAAAGCCGTCCCCGACGTGTGCGGCGGACGCACCGGACGTGAGACGGCTCTGGCGCGGTCTACGAGCCGTTTCCGCCCTCCGCCGCGCCCTCGACGCCGAGCGCGTCGAACAGCTTCCGGCGGACCGCCTCCTCGGTCAGGTGGAGGAGCGTGTCGCGGTTCCCGCCGCTCGCCTCGATGCCGGTGAAGATGCCGAGCGGGATCTCGACGGAGCCCTGCGTCGAGTGGCCCGCGGCGTCGCCCATCTCCGCGAACGCCTCCTGGAGGACGTTGCCGATGTTGAGCCGAATGTCCTTCGAGCGGGCCGCGAGGTAGATGTGATCGTCCGCGATCCCGAGGACCGCGGTCGTCGTGATCCCCTCGAGGTTGAGGAGGTGTTGAGCGGCCTGTGCGAGCGCCTCGCGGTCGCGGATGAACCCGGCCGTCGAGAAGAGGTGGCTCCCCTGAACCTGCCGGTTCTGGATCGCCTCGGCCAACACGTCGAGCGTCTCCGGGCTCATCGAGGGCGACTCCACCTGCTCGAGCGTGTCGTGGTTGGCGAACGGGTGGAGGTATGCGGCCGCGGTGAGGTCCGCCGGCGTGGTGTCGCGTTTGAAATCCAGCGTCTCCGCGCGGATCCCGTACAGCAGCGCGGTCGCGACCGCCTCCGTCGGCGACTGGTCGAACTCCTGGAGGTACTTCGTGAGGATCGTCGACGTCGAGGAGACGTTCGTCCGGACGTCGACGAACCGCGCGTCCGGCGGCGCGTCCGACTCGAGGTGGTCGATGTAGACGTCGATCCCGGTCTCGAAGTCCATCTCGTCCTCGGCGGACTTCGCGAGGTCGACGGCTGCGACCGTGTCGTACTCCGAGAGCGGGGGTGCGTCCGCTCGGGAGCGTAAGTCGATGCCGAGCAAGTTCACGAACGCACGGTTCTCCTGGTGTCCCACGTCCCCGGAGTAGAGGATGTCGGCCTCGACACCGAACGCGTCCGCGATCGCCTGGAGAGCGGTCGCGGACGCGATCGAGTCCGGCTCGGGGTTGTCGTGGGTGAGGATCGCCATCCGGCCGCCGCCGCCCTCGATGATCTCCGCGAGCTGCCGCGCCATGTACTCCAACTCGCCCGTTTCGAGCGACTGGAGGGCGCTGTCGGCTATCACCGTCGACGGGTTGATCACCACGTCCGCGCCGCGCTCGCGCAGCTCGTCCTCGCTCACCGGGTCGGACGCGCGCACGACCACGTACTGGTCGCCGTCGACCTCGCGGATCGCGGAGACGGCCGCCTTGTTGGCCTCGACGTCCGAGGCGAGGATCAACACGATGTCCCGGTCGTCGAGTGCGTCGACGACGTCGGGCTCGGAGATGTCTTGAACGCGCGCGTTGAGGTCCTGGTCCCGCAGCGCCTCGACGCGGCTCTCGTCGCGGTCGAGGATGAGCACGTCCTTGCCGCGTTCGGAGAGCGACTCCGCGACCGCGTGGCCGACGCTCCCGCAGCCGAGTATCGCGTACCGCGTGCGTGCCGAGCCGGATGCGCCACTCATTGGGGCGAGTTTCCGCGGGACGACACTTAACGAGTGCGCTCTCGCCGCGGCGTCCCGGTCCGTGAGAGGGCCGTCTTCATCGAATTCGCGCGCTCGTTCGGCGGATATCGCCGTCACCGACTCGGATAGGTGAGGGGGCCGTCGCCGCCGTGGTGCCCGGCGAATGAAAAGGCCTTTTACCGTGACTCGGATACGGAAGGTCGAGGGCCGGTAGCTCAGTTAGGGAGAGCGACGGACTCTTAATCCGTCGGTCGCGTGTTCAAATCGCGCCCGGCCCGCTTTCTCAAAGACGGATACCAAGTTAGGTCGTTAGCGGCTGAACTGTCTATACATAGCAGGTAGCGCCATTAGAAGGTTTGGGAATAACCGTCGATTTGGCGTCAGTTCGTTTCGAGTGTGATGCGCATCTGCTCCTTACTGCGGTTTGCTATAGTTGAGTTGCCTCCTATCTATTAGTTCAGTCAGCGCGCGCGAGAATTAGTAGACTGTAGAATTGTTCGGTGTGAGTCAATCGGGAGGTGGCACGGTGAGGAGGGGGCTGGACGTGACCGCCGACAGAGTGGATAACTCACGAGATGATGAACATACACTACGCCGAAGCAACGAACAACGAGCAGATGGAATGACAAGAGGACTATTTAGTATGCTGTGTTGAATAGATGCTGAGTCACGGTCACAGCGGCTCACACAGCGGTTCTATGTTGGTGATGGCGAACATCAAGACAATCTCACGGAACTG